>NZ_PNRF01000020.1 GCF_002879615.1 Billgrantia endophytica | reverse complement strand
CCATGGAGAGTAGCGGAGCGCCGCCCGAGTCATCGTCAGGCACTTATCCCAAAAACCCCGAGTGCGACAGCGCTCGGGGTTTTTTCATGGGGCATGGGTCGGCCCGCTCTTTATTTCGTGGGGCCGCTTCGCGGACCGGCCCCTCGCCGGCTCGGGGCGTTCGAGCGCCCTCGCGGCGATGCCGCGAAGGGCCGGGCGCTCTCACCCCCATGCGAGAGTAGCGGAGCGCCGCCCGAGTCATCGTCAGGCACTTATTCAGAAACCCAGCTTTGACAGAGGCTGGGTTTCGTCGTTTGGGGGCCTCCCATGGAGAGTAGCGGAGCGCCGCCCGAGTCATCGTCAGGCACTTATCCCAAAAACCCCGGGTTCGAAAGAGCTCGGGTTTTTTTCATGGGCATGGGCGGCCCGAACATCGACAGGCACTTATTCAGACACCCCAGCTTCCAACGAAGCGGGGAGAGCCGCTTACCGCCAACCGGACGGATACTTTTGTAATATAAGATTGCGTGTATTTTCTCGAAATTTTACCTTGAAGACATACCCATTCTTTAAAAGGCCATGAGGAATTGCATGTGATGCACGCAGGAAGGTCTATCTTGGTCGTTGACGACGATCCGCAAACCCGGAAACTGCTGCAGACTTACCTGAACAACGTCGGCTTCCGGGTGCAGGCTGTCGCCAACGGCAAGGATTTTCGTCGGGCACTGGAAAAGGCGGGGGCGGACTTGGCCATCCTGGATGTCACACTTCCCGATGAAAACGGGTTCAAGCTCTGCCAATGGATGCACGAGCACCCGGACTTCTTCCAGATACCCATCATCATGCTGACGGCTCGTGTTGATGAAGGCAACCGCGTCCTTGGACTGGAACTCGGCGCTGACGACTACCTGTGCAAGCCATTCAGCCTTCGCGAATTGCTGGCTCGAATCAATGCACTTTTACGACGTACAAGTATTAGCCCGAAGTCGGCAACTGTCGGCGGTCAGGTGCTGGCCTTCTCCGAATGGCACCTGGACACCGTGAGTCGCCGTCTGACTCACCTGAACGGTGACGAGGTGATACTCACTGGCACCGACTTTGCCTTGTTAAAACTTTTCCTTGATCACCCGCAACAGATTCTTGGTCGCGACACCATCGGCAATGCCATCCGTGGCCGCGATATGCTGCCGCATGAGCGCGGCATCGACACGGCCGTGTATCGACTACGTCAGCGTCTACGCGATACCGCCAAGCCTCCTCGGCTGATCCTCACCGTGCGGGGCGGAGGTTACCTGCTGGCGGCGGAGGTCACGTTACGCAACCGGACTTGAGCCGCCTTCAATCAGGTTCTCTGTAGCGCTCCCTGATGCGCTGGATGTCCTCCAGGCTGGCCAGAAACACCTCGATGACCTCGGGATCGAAATGCCAGCCGGATTGCTCCTGCACGAAGGCGACGGCCCGGTCAATGCTCCAGGCCGGTTTGTAGGGACGCGCGGAGGTCAGTGCATCGAAAACATCGGCCACGGCCGCGATCCTCGCTGACTGCGGGATGTCGGTGCCAGCCCGTCCGTAGGGGTAGCCGCTGCCGTCCCATTTCTCATGGTGGTTCAGTGCGATTTCCCTGGCCAGGTTGAGCAAGGGAAAATCGTCGCCGCCAAGCAGTTCGGCGCCGATCTCGACATGTCGTTTCATGATCTGCCATTCTTCGTCATCGAGTTTTCCCGGCTTGAGCAGGATGGCGTCGGGGATACCGATCTTGCCGATGTCGTGCATCGGACTGGCATGCAGCATCAGTTCGACGTCGGCCGGCGTCCAACCCAGTCGTTGCGCGAGCAGCGCAGCGATGTGGCTCATACGCATGACGTGCTGGCCGGTCTCGTTGTCTCGGTATTCGGCGGCACGCCCCAAACGCTGGACGATCTGCAGACGGGTGGCAACGACTTCTTCTGTGCGTAATCGAATCATTTCCTCAAGCACGACGTTCTGTTCGTGGGTAATACGGTGCGCGCGCCGGGCGTCGAGCAGGTTGCGCACGCGCATCAGCAGTTCGGTGCGATCGAACGGTTTGCTCAGGTAATCGCGAGCTCCCATGGTGAGTGCCTTGAGCAAAAAACCATGGCCATGTTCGACGGTCAGGACGAGGATCGGAGGCAGCAGCGGATCGTTGAGCGCGCGCAGTTGCTCCATTACCTGATAGCCGTCGAGGTGCGGCATCTTGAGGTCCAGCAGGATCAGGTCCGGGCGCAGCCGCTCATAGGCGGACAGCACCTTCCGTGGATCCTCTATGCAGGTGCGCCGACCATAGCCCTGGCTCCCCAGCAGTTTGTCCAGCAGCTTGAGGTTGGCCGGTTCGTCGTCAACGATCAGGATGTGCGAATCGCCCTGTGTGTTCATGAACGCTCCCCCTTGAGACGGTGGCGATCGATGCTTTCCAGGAAACGGCCGACATCGATCGGTTTGGTCAGATAGTCGGCGAATCCGGCCGCGATACCGCGTTCGATGTCCTTGGGCATGGCATTGGCCGACACCGCGATGACCGGGACATGCCGCAGCTTGAGATCGGCCTTGAGCACCTGCAATACCTCATAGCCGTCCATCCTGGGCATGTTGATGTCGAGCAGGATCAGGCAAGGCTCGCGAGACTGTGCCAGCTCGATACCCAACTCAGGCGTATGCGCCGTTACCAGGAGAATATTGCGCAGCTTGCCAAGCATCTGGGTGACCAGTTTCAGGTTGACGGGATTGTCGTCGATATACAGCACGTGTTCCTGCCCATAGGCTTCGCGTTTGATTTTCCGCGGCAGTTCCGGGAGCTGGAGAGTGGCCATTGCCGGGTCTGCTCGCGGCAGATCGATCCAGAACCGGCTCCCCTGGCCGAGCGTGCTGTCGACACCGATCGCGCCATCCATGGCCTCGACCAGGCGGCGGGAGATCACCAGGCCGATGCCGGTGCCTTCTATCTTGCTGTGTTCGGCATCGAGACGGTTGAAGGGTTGGAATAGCCGGGCTAGATCCTCGGGGGCGATTCCATTGCCCGTATCCGCGACAGCGATGCGGAAATGTCCGCCGCCCGCCTCCACTGTCAGCCGGACTTCGCCTTGCGGCCGGTTGTACTTGATGGCGTTGGAGAGCAGATTGAGCAAGACCTGCTTGAGCCGCACTCTATCGGCCCATACCGCTGCCGTGGAGGCGGCAGGCATGTGCAGCGAGATCTTCCGCTCGGACACCAGCGGTCGCAGCAGTTGCTCGCATTCGTCGAACACTGGAGCCAGCAGAACGGTCTCGATGGACAGGGTCATGTGGCCGGATTCGATCTTGGCCAGGTCGAGCACCTCATTGATGAGTCCCAGCAGATGGCCCGCCGCCTTGAGGATCTCCTGTGCGCTGTCCTGCTGGTCCCTGTCCAGCGACTCGTCGAATTCGAGGAGCTGGGCAAAACCGAAGATGGCATTCAGCGGCGTGCGCAGCTCATGGCTCATGCTCGAGAGGAACTCGGTTTTCGCCTGGTTGGCGCGCTCGGCTTCGAGTTTCGAGGCCTGCACGGCCTGCTCGTTCTCTTTCTGGCGCGAAATATCGAGCACCGTCGTCAAGCGCAGTTCTCGCTCGCCGACCATCTGATTGCGCCCCCGCACGATGGCCGGAAACGTCGTGCCGTCGTGACGCAACATGACGGACTCATACGGTTCGGCCCACTTCGACTCGATCAGTTGCAATGCCATTGGCACGACACGGTCAGCGGTGAAGGACATCACCGGCTGGCCGATGGCGTCCTCGCGTCGGCAGCGGAACAATTCGAACCAGCGCTCGCTGGCATCGACGATGATGCCCCGGTCGCACACCACGATGCCTTCCTCGACATTGTCGATGAAGAACTTGTAGCGCTGCGTGCTTTCCTGCAGCTTCTCCTGGGTCCGCTTGAACAAGGTGATGTCGGTGCGGATGGAGACGTAGCCGGCCGGGTTTCCAGCCTCATCCGTCATCGGCATGATAGTGGCGCTGACCCAGTAGATGTCGCCGGTCTTCTTGCGGTTGCAGACTTCGCCGTGCCATGTTCCGCCGCCAGTGATGGTACGCCACAGGTCGGCGTAGAACTCGCGGGAATGTCTGCCGGATTTGATGAGGCCGTGGGTCGCGCCAAGCAGCTCTTCGCGGCGGTATCCGCTCAGCGTGCAAAACTTGTCGTTGACATAGGTAATCCGGCCGGTAACGTCGGTCATGCTGATGATGGCGTGCCGGTCGGCCGCTTCGTGCAGCGCATCCCGTTGCCAGTGTTGCATGTCCCGTACCCTTTCCGAGGCCTCATTGCCTGACATCTTTTTTGCCCTTTTCTCTTTCAATCAATGAGCGAGTGCAGATGACGTATCCCTTGTCCTAGCGCGATCTCAATGTCAGTAAAATATGGTATATGTGCTATACATTCTGAAACAAAATTTCTCTTCGACATAGGAAGAGTACCGATGAACCCCCATCGAATTCTTCCGGAGGACCGCTTCTCGACCCTGCGCCTCGGCGATGCGCGGGTCCACACGGTACGGCACCGGCCTGTCATCAATCCCGCCCACGGCACCGTATTCGCCAGCGTCCCGCGAGCCGACCCGGAACATCTGGAGCGCGCTGTCACCGCGGCCCGGGATGCCTTCCTCGGTTGGCGCGCACTGTCCTGGGCGGAACGCCAGACCCGTATCGAGGCCCTGGCCGATCGCATGGCACGGGCGCGCGATGAGCTTGCCGACCTGATGACGCTGGAGCAGGGCAAACCGCGTCATTCGGCGGCGATCGGCGAGGTCGATTACGCCGTTGGCTGGCTCAGGGGCATCGCCGGGCAACGTCTGAGTGGCAGGATTCTCGAAGACGCACCGCATCATCATGTCGAGCAGTCCTACGCCCCGCTTGGCGTGGTCGGCTTGATCGTGCCCTGGAACTTCCCGCTGTGCCTGGCCGTCTGGAAACTGGCACCCGCCCTGATGACCGGCAACAGCGTCATTCTCAAACCGTCTCCGTACACGCCGCTGACCGCCCTCCGGCTGGCGGAACTGGCCGAGGACATCCTGCCGCCCGGTGTGCTCAGCGTGCTGACCGGAGACGATGCGCTGGGCCAGTGGATGGTGGATCATCCCGGCATCGCCAAGATCAGCTTCACCGGCTCGGCCGCCACCGGCCGCAAGGTCATGGCTGGCGCAGCCGCCCATCTCAAGCGGGTGACGCTGGAACTGGGTGGCAATGACCCGGCCATCGTACTGCCCGATGCCGATCTCGATGCCTGTGTTCCCCAGTTGTTCTGGGGCGCCTTCGGCAATTCCGGGCAGTGGTGTGTCGGTATCAAGCGGCTCTACGTGCATGACGACATTTATCCGCAACTGCTCGATGCCCTGGTTACCTATGCGCGCAGCGTGCCCATGGGCGATGGCATGGAGCCCGCCAACCTGCTCGGGCCGCTGCAAAACGCCAGGCAGTACGCGAAGGTGCTGGATATCCTCGACGATTGCCCCCGGCGGGGCCTGCGCTTCGCCCACGGCGGCAAGAGGCTCCTCGACCAGGCGGGCTATTTCGTGCCCGTCACGCTGGTCGACAACCCGCCGGACGCTAGCCGCGTCGTCGTGGAGGAAGCCTTTGGTCCCGTCCTTCCCGTGTTGCGCTACCGGGATTTCGATGACGTGGTGCGCCGCGCCAATGACACCGAGTACGGCCTCGGCGCATCCATCTGGGGCCGCGATACGGCATTCGCCCAAACGCTGGCCGACCGGCTCGAGGCCGGCACGGTGTGGATCAACGAGGTCTATGTCCACGGCGTGGATTTCCCCTTCGGCGGGCACAAGCTGTCGGGCCTGGGTGTCGAGCATGGTGCCGAGGGACTGGCGGCTTACGTCAACCTCAAGATCCGCATGACGGCGCGTTGAGGGCAACGGCGCCAATCAAATCCTGGATTTTCCGTGCGGCTTGCGCATATCGTCGCACCATCACCGGAGCATGGTTGTCGTTGGTCGATGCACTGTGGTCAGGGTTATCGCTGTTCATGGTTGCACTTCTTGCTGAGGCCACTGCGCACGGCGGCTTGCCGGCCCTTGGGCAACGGGTCGTGCGATGGGCTGTGTGATGCATCGCGCGCCGGAGCCGACGCGGCTGGCGTCCACATGGCGGCGCGAGGCCCAGCCGGCGTACCGACCGGCTCGCCGCGCATTGCGACCCATGGCGGGGCGAAGGCTCGGGCGCTATGCCCCAGCGAGGCGACTTCGTGACCCAGCTCGCGGGTGGAGGCTTGATAGGTCTGCATGGCGGAGGCGTTGGCCTGGATACCACGGTCGATCTCGGCCACGGCCTGGCTGATCTGCTGCACGCCGTCGTTCTGCTCCCGCGCCGCCGCGCTGATCTCGGCGATCAGATCGTTCAGCCGCTGGCTGGCCTCGCGGATGCGCTGCATGGCATCGTCCGCCTGACCGGCCTGGGCCTCGCTCTCACCGATGGCCTGGCGTGAGCGCTTGATCATCGTCTGCACACGATGGGCGGCGTCGGCGGATTGCTGGGCCAGCTTGCGCACTTCGCCCGCCACCACGGCGAAGCCGCGTCCGTGCTCGCCGGCCCGGGCCGCTTCCACCGAGGCGTTGAGCGCCAGAATGTTGGTCTGGAAGGCGATGCCATCGATGGTGCCGACCATGCTAGACATGTCCCTGGCTTGCTCGGCCAGGGCATGCATGGCGGCGCTCAGTTGCCGCATTACCTCACTGGCCCGGGTGACCTCGTCGCTGTTGCCCTGGGCCGCCAGGCTCGCCTGGGCGGCATGATCGGCGGTCTGCGCCACGGTGGAGGCGATCTGCTCGGTGGTGGCGGCGGTTTGCTGGGCCGCCGAGGCCTGGCGTTCGATGCGCTCGCCCATCTCCTGGTTGCTGCGCACCAGGCCGTTTACCGTGGGGGTGACGGCGCCGACGCGCTCCTCGAGTTCGTGGATCAGGAACTTCAGCGAGCGGCCCATGAAGCCCAGGGCGGCCATGGCCCGGCCCAGTTCGTCGCGCCCCTCCCTGGGCAGTCGCGCCTCGAGATTGCCCGCGGCCACCTGCAGGGCATAGTCCCGGGCCTCGGTCAGGCGCCGGACCAGACGCCGCTTCAAGCGCCACGCCAGCACAACCACCAGCAGGCCGCCCAGTATGCCCGCCAGTGGAATCCCCCAGCTTAGCGCCGACTCCACTCCGGCCTGGCGCAGCGCCCAACTGGCCCAGCCGCCGACCACCACCGGCACCGCCAGCCCCAGCACGGCGATGGCGCCCAGCGGGAAACCCAGGCTGTGGCGGTTGCGCCGCAGCAGCCGGCGCCACAGGGCGCGCCGCACCACCTGGCCGCCACGCACGGCATAGCGACCGCCACCTTCGCGGATGTCGGCGTAGACCTGCTCGGCGAAGCGCACTTCCTCCTCGCTCGGCTTGACGCGGATCGAGGCGTAGCCGATGACGCGATCTCCCTCGCGCAACGGCGTGACGTTGGCGCGCACCCAGTAGTGATCGCCGTTCTTGCGCCGGTTCTTGAGCACCCCGCTCCAGGGTCTGCCGCGCTTCAGCGTGGCCCACAGGTCGGCGAACACCGACTCGGGAATGTCGGGGTGACGCACCAGGTTGTGCGGTTCGCCATACAACTCTTCATAGTCGAAACCGCTGATCTCGATGAAGCGGTGGTTGGCGTAGGTGATGTAACTTTCGGTATCGGTCTTGGAGATGAGTACGTCGTCATCCGACAGTGGGTGGTTGACGTTGGTGACTGGCCCTGTGTCTCTCATTGCATGTTTCTCTCAAGTGACATTCGGTCACGGTCAAAAGGAATCCCACTCTGCGGCCTCGTCGGTCGTATCGCGGGTAGACGAGCGCGAGGCCGCGGATGGTACGGGTGCGGTATGGCGCGATGGCGTGTCGTCCCGCGCGACTTCACGCCCTTGTCGTTCTTGGGTTGCCAGGGTGTAGCCGGCCACCAGGTCGGTGAGCAGGTTGGCCTGCTCCTCCAGGCGGCCGGCGGCCCCGGTGGACTCCGCCACCAGCGCCACGTTCTGCTGGGTCATGCGGTCGAGGTCGGCCACGGCGATATTGACCTGGTTGATGCCGTCGCTCTGCTCGTGGGCCGCCAGGCTGATCTCGCCCAGTACTTCGGTGACGCGAGCGATGCTGGCGACGATCTCGTCCATGGTCTTGCCGGCGGCGCGGGCCAGTTGGGTGCCGGCATCGACCCGCGTGCCGGAATCCTCGATCAGCACCTTGATCTCGCGGGCGGCCTCGGCGCTGCGCCCGGCGAGGTTGCGCACCTCGCTGGCGACCACGGCGAAGCCGCGACCCTGCACGCCGGCCCGGGCCGCCTCGACGGAGGCGTTGAGTGCCAGCAGGTTGGTCTGGAAGGCGATGCCGTCCACCACTTCGACGATCTCGCCGATCTTCTTCGAGGAGGCGGCGATCTCGTCCATGGTCGCCACCACCTGCCCGACCACCTCGCCGCCGCGATTGGCGACCTGGGAGGCGGTCTTGGAGAGCTGATCCGCCTCCTGGGCGGAATCCGCCGTCTGCGCCACGGTGCTGGTGATCTGCTCCATGGCCGAGGAGGTCTGTTGCAGGCTGGCGGCGGTGGTGTCGGTACGCGCGGCGAGGTGCCCGCTGCCATCGGCGATCTCGCTGGAGGTGACGCGTATCTGGCCACTGCTGTCGCGCACCTTGCTCAGCACCTCCTCCATCTTGGCCACGCAGCGGTTGAAGGCCGAGGCGATGCGCGAGACTTCATCGCGGCCACGCTCCGGCAGCCGCCGGGTCAAGTCGCCGTTGCCGGCGGCGATGCCCTCGGCGATACCATCGATGGCGCCGCGCATGGCCAGCAGCGGGGCGAAGATGCGCTTGAGCAGCACGCCGATGACCAGGGCGGTGATCGCCCCCACCAGGGCCAGGGTGATCAGCGCGCTGATCAGGATGCCGCGCAGCTCGGCGGTGGCCTCGGTGTGGTCCAGCGCCACCACCAGCGTCCAGCCGGTGCCGGCGCCCACCTCGGCGGCCTCCAGAAGGCGGGTGCGGCCGTCGATCTCCAGCGCCTGGGGAGTGTCGGTGGCCAGCAATGCGGTGATGTAGGCGGCGTCCAGCTCCGGGGCCAGTTCGGTGGTGGGCTCCAGGCTCAGGCGCTGATCGGGGTGCGCCACCAGGGTGCCGTCGGCCATGGCCAGCAGGAAGGCGAAGCTCGCCGGCGTGGGCGCGATCTCGCCCACGCTCTCGGCCAGTTCGTCGATGACGATGTCGCCGCCCACCACCGCGACCAGCGTGTCGCCGTCGAACACGGGGGTGGCAATGGTGACCATCAGCGCGCCGGTGCTGGCGCTGGCGTAGGGTCGGGTGACGATGGTGCCGCGCTCCTCCACCGCGTGCAGGTACCAGGGCCGCTCGCGGGGGTCGTAGCCGTCCGGGCGGGTCCAGCCCGGCGTGGTGATGACGAAGCCGCCATCGGCCGGCTCGGCGATGTAGGTGGCATGGAAGCCGCCGGATTCCATCCACTGGCGCAGGAAGGGCAGCGGCTCTTCGGCATCGCGCAGCGCCTCGGCGGCGGCCTCGGTCATCTGCATGCGCGCCTCCACCCACTGGCCGATGGTGCGGGCATTGCTCTGCGAGGTGAAGGCGAGCTGCTGCTCGATCCCCTCGTCGCTGAACGACTTGACGGTGAAATAGCTGGCAAGGCTGTTGATCACCAGGGCGAGCGCCACCACCAGCAGGGTGGCACCCAGGATGCGGGTACGGAGTGAAGAAGCCATGAATGGAAGTTTCCCTGCGTTGTTCGTTTTTGATGTTGATGCTATGCCGCCATGGTCCGCGTATTGGCAGAATGCAACCGAAACTTTAATCCACTGAATAAATTAATAACTACTTATGTATGGGAGAAGGCCAGGAAGGTCTCCTCATGGGCCTCCTCGGCACCGATGACAGTGCGCAACATGCCGTACATGCTTCCGATGAACTCATCGCTAACAGCACTCTCGTGCCACTGCCGCTCCTGTAAATCTGTGGGCGTTATTATCGGGGAAAAGGGCAAGGCACGGGGCGTCGTGTGACACTGCGTGACAATTCGTGTTCCTCGGTGAAATATCGTGCATAGGTGAGCAACCGCTCGCCGTGTCGCCTGCTCGCAAAGGTCAACACAGGCTGCCGTCCGTTAAATTCCTCTCCGCGCTTCCAGAAGCGAATAGGCAGCGCCTCCCCTACGAGGTCAGGTCCTTGACTCCATGGCGTCTTCCAGCTTCTCAAGCGGGAGCGGATCAAGCGGCAGATCTATTCGGCGCGGAATAGGTGCCTGCTTAGTAATAGATGGGCACCTACTGTCACGGGGTTTCGACGTCAGAGAAAGATGGGTTCACCGACCGGATACGAGGGTGGTGCCTCGGGATGGCTTGGGGGTGATCCCCTGCACGCCCGGCAAGGGGAAGTGCTAACCAATGGCAAGGGCGTCGTCTTCCGCAGGGGGAAATGTGAAGAAAGCCCGGCTACATGGCTGGGCTGAAGAAGGGCGGGAGCGGTGCTTACACCACGCCTTGCTCGATCATGGCATCGGCTACCTTGCGGAAGCCGGCGATATTGGCACCGAGCACCAGGTTCGCAGGCTCGCCAAACTCCTCGGCGGTGTCGGCACACTGCTTGTGAATATCGGCCATGACGGCCTTCAGCTTGGTGTCGACCTCTTCCAATGTCCACTGCTGCATGCTGCTGTTCTGGGCCATCTCGAGCTGGCTGGTGGCGACACCGCCGGCATTGGCGGCCTTGCCGGGGCCATAGGCGATCCTGGCTTCCAGGAAGCGGTCCACGGCGTCGGCGGTAGAGGACATGTTGGAGCCTTCGCTGATGCAGTGGATTCCGTTCTCCAGCAATGCCCGGGCATCGGCTTCCGTTACCTCGTTCTGAGTCGCGCTGGGGAAGGCGATATCACCGCGAATGCGCCATACCGCATGGCCGTCCGCCGGATAATCCTGGGCATCGATATAGGTGGCGTCCGGATGGTGTTCGACATACTGGCGCAGTGAGGCCCGCTTGACCTCCTTGAGCAGCTTTAGTGTCCCGAGGTCGATGCCTTCCGGATGGTGGATGGTGCCGCGAGAATCGGAGCAGGTGACCGGCCGACCACCGAGTTGGTAGAGCTTCTCGATGGTGTAGATGGCCACGTTGCCGGCGCCCGACACCAGGCAGGTCTTGCCTTGGATGCTGTCGTCGCGGGCCTCGAGCATGTTCTGGGCGAAGTAGACCGAGCCATAGCCGGTGGCTTCCTTGCGGCCGAGAGAGCCACCCCAGTTAAGGCCCTTGCCGGTGAGTACCCCTTCGTAGCGTCCGGTGAGGCGTTTGTATTGACCATACAGGTAGCCGATCTCGCGGGCCCCTGCGCCGATGTCGCCGGCCGGAACGTCGGTGGTGGGGCCGATGTGGCGATAGAGCTCGGTCATGAAGGACTGGCAGAAGCGCATGATCTCGCCGTCGGACTTGCCCTTTGGGTCGAAGTTCGAGCCGCCCTTGCCGCCGCCAATGGGCAGGCCGGTCAAGGCGTTCTTGAATATCTGTTCGAAGCCGAGGAACTTGACGATGCTGGCATTGACGCTGGGATGGAAGCGCAGGCCGCCCTTGTAGGGACCCAGTGCCGAGTTGAACTGGATGCGATAGCCCTTGTTGACCTGTACCCGGCCGGCGTCATCGGTCCAGCTGACCCGAAACATGATTTGGCGCTCGGGTTCGACGATGCGCTCGATGATGCTGTGCTGATGATAGCGGGGCACCGTATCGAGTAATGGACGCAAACACTCGAGCACTTCCTCGGCAGCCTGATAGAACTCGCTCTGGGCCGGACTGCTCTTTCTGAGCCCCTCTAGGGTGTCGTGCACGTAGGTCATGATGGATTTCCTGAAAGAAAGCGTGTGGGCGCCACTATAATCAAATGCACCATTATGCAGCAAATGCATGGCCCATGTTTGGATTAGACATTGATATGAGGCGAAATTGCTTCAAAAGTGGCGAAAGTTGTGCACCAAATAAACGCATTTGTTTTATTTAATAAACGATAAAAAAACGATGTGTCATGAAAACACAGCCTGGCACGAGGCTGATATCATGAAAGTCTCTGCATCCTTGGAGCGATGGCACTTGACCCTGACGAGACCGGCCCTGTTGTTTCCTGCCATTTCATTGCTGTTGCTGGCATACACCAATCGCTTGGCCCTGGCCCAAACCGGGGCCGAGATAAAGCCAGGGGAGGCGCCATGACATCCACGAAAGCGGCGAAGGGCATCTCACAGCCCATGGACCGGCTGCTTTTCTACTGTCGTCCTGGCTTCGAAGCTGACCTGGCGGCGGAAATCGTCTCGCATGCAGAAGCACTGGACTGGCGAGGGGAAGCCGAGTTCACCCGTTTGGGTGGCCATGTCGGTCTTCGGGTGGACGATGATCGGCCTGTCAATCAATTGCATCGAGCCCTGCCGCTTGAGCGACTGGTCTTCGCCCGACAGAACCTGGTCGCGTTGCCGCCTTTGACGCTTTCCCGGGAGAACAGGTTGGCGGCGGTGGTCGAGCAGGTGGTGAGCAGTGGCTGGAGCTTTGACTCGATCTGGCATGAAACGCCGGACACCAACGATGGAAAAGCGCTGTCGGGGCTGATCAAGGCGCTGACGCGCCCGCTCGAGTCAAGCCTGAAGAAGAAGGGCGCGCTGCGCCGAAAGGCGGCGGGCAGGCGGTTGCATCTGCTCTGGAGCGACGGTGATCGCGTCCAGATGGGGATGAGCTTTCCCGGTAACCGCAGTGAGCTCCCCGGCGGTATTCGTCGATTGCGCTTTCCTCACGGTGCGCCGAGTCGCTCTACCCTCAAGCTGGAGGAGGCCTGGCATGAATTCGTTCCTCGGGAGGAATGGGATGACAGGTTGGCCGAGGGCATGCAGGCTGCCGACCTGGGGGCGGCGCCGGGCGGTTGGACCTGGCAGCTGGTCCAGCGTGGGATGCACGTATTCGCCATCGATAACGGCCCGATGGACAAGGGGCTGATGGCGACAGGGATGGTGGAGCATCTGCGCGAGGATGGCTTCGCCTGGAAACCACCGTGCCGGTTGGACTGGCTTGTGTGCGATATCGTCGACCAGCCGTCACGGGTCGCGTCGATGGTGCAGCGCTGGCTGGAGAGGCGTTGGTGTCGTGAAGCGGTATTCAACCTGAAGTTGCCCATGAAGCGACGCTGGGAAGAGGTGGAGCGTTGCCTCTCGGGATTGGAGAATGCCCTGGGCGGTGCCGGCGTGCGGGCCAGGATCCGCTGCCGACATCTCTACCATGACCGTGAGGAGGTCACGGTGCATGTCCGGCTGCTGGACTGATGTTGCCCAGTCGGGTCAGCCATGCCAACCGGCCTAATAGGAAGGCTCATAGACACGAATGCTTTCGTCCTCGGTCAGCAGTGGCCAGATACGCTGCATGACGCGAGTACGTTCCTCGCTGTTGTACCATTCCTTCCAGGCTCGTAGATCCCGCCACTTGGTGATCATCAACCGTCGGTCGCTATGGCCCAGCTCCATCAGCGTCTCGCCGGCCACGAATCCCCTGGCGCCCAGTGACCAGCGAATGGCCTCGCGGGCCGCCTCCTCGTATTCCTCCTCTAGCCCGGGCATGATACGACGTTCGATAATGATCTTGATCATCTAGCTGCTCCCCTACACCGAGGTCGATCGATGGTAAACACTGCCAACTCTCTACCCGACTACCAGGCTGAACTGGACACCACCGGGCTCTACTGTCCGGAGCCCATCATGCTCATGCACAACAAGGTCAGGGACATGCGAGCCGGGGACGTTCTCAAGGTGGTGGCCACCGATCCGGCCACCACCCGTGACGTGCCGAAGTTTTGCAGCTTTCTGGGTCATGAGCTGCTTTCCCAGCAGGAGTCGGATGGTCATTATCTCTACTTTATCCGCTTAGGCTGATGTACCGCCAGTCCCGGGGAGCCGGGCGGGCCTGACCGGATCGACGGTCAAGCCCGACACCATCAGTGGGACGTCGGGGAACCGCCGGGAATGACCATGAGCGCCAAGGCCTCCAGGGTGGCCGGGTCCTGTTCGCGGATGCGATTGGCGATGCTTCGCTGGAAGAAGTAGACCATGCGGTGCCGGCTGTGGCCGGGGTACAGGCAGGGATCCCCGGGAAGAACCGGTGTGGAGTCGATGAGGGTCTCGTCGACCAGTAAGGCTTCAATGGTGCCATCGCTGTAGAGGCGCCAGCCAAATACCTGCTTGAGCTGCCAGGGGCTCTGGTCATCGTCTATGCAAAGGGCGTGGGTGCCGAGTGTATCCGGGAGTTGCTGGATCAGTGTGATCTCGCGAGTCTCCTCGTAATCAAAATAGGCGGCGGCATGTTCCAGCTCGGATTCCTTGTGTGGTGGCGCCATGTCCATCAGCTCTTCCGTTTCCGGATCTCGGTAGCCGATGAAGCAACCATGTTCGGAATCGTCCAGCAGATGGCATGGGGTAAGCGCCTCCATCCAGGGAACCAGGCCGACGACTTCGCCATTCTCGCGAAGGCCCCAGGCCAGAATCGGCATGCCGTAGAGGGACTCGGGATCGGAAGCGAGGCTGTAGACCATTTCCAGGCCATCCAGCTCCGGTGAAAGGCGCACCAGGCGTCGCTTGGCCTGTTGCTTCTGGCGCATCGTTTCCAGGTCGATGACCCGGGCAGGGCGGGGTGACATACCCATGTTCTCCCTCCAGATTTCGCATGGGCCGAGCTGCATGGTCACGGCTGCGGCAAGGCTGACGGGATCGACACCTACCTTCTCGTTCCACCAATAGCACAGACATGCCACACAAGTTAAGCCTGAAGCGCGATTTCATGGGCAGCGTTGGGTCAACGCTTGCCAATGTCGCAGGTGCTCGTCGTGAGCGTCACGAAAAGAGGGCAGTGGCGCATCGGGGTTATCCAACGATAGCCAGCGGTTGCGATACTCCGCGAAGGCTTGGGGAGGACCGACATGGCTTTCCAGCAACTCTTCGATGGCAATCAGCCAGCGGCTGGCCATCCCGTCGAGACTGTCCAGCCACTCGATGGCGGGCCCTATGGCAAAGGCCGCCTGCAGTTCGGTGCCTGATGCCTCCAGTCTGTGGCAGATTTCCGGATCTGAGAGACTGGCTTCGAGTAGCGTATTGGCCTCGCCAAGGCGCTGCTCGGCCAGCAGGAGGGCTCGTAATATCTCCGCGGTCAGCGGCCGGCGACGCAGGTTGTCGAGATGTCCCTCGAGCGTTGACGAATCATGCCGCCACTCCTGACTGAACTGGTTGAGGGTGGCATCGCGCAGCCACTCGATGGCTTCGAGCTGGTTGCCAATGGGATCGGCTTCCGTGGGATCGAGGGGGGCGCTGGCCCGGGAAAAGCTGCCGGTCCACTCGTCGGAATCGAACAGACTGTTCCAGCTTACCAGGGGCAACTGCTCCGTCTTGGTCCTGGTGAGCCATTCGAGGCGTTCGCGGCTGGCGTCGGAGAGCGCGTCCGGTACCTCGCTGTGCCAGCAGGCATGCAGGCGTTTCCAGAGCTCCAGCTCATAGATCCAGCGCTGGCTGGGCTGTGCGACCCGGCCAAGCTGACTGTTGCGTTCGGCGACCAGGGAGGTGATCCGGCATTCGCGCAGCGCATAGATATTGAGCATGCCGTCACGGGTCTCGGGGATATCATGCAGGCGTTCACGTCGCTCGGGAAAGGCGCCGATATTGATGGGATCGGAGGGCTGTGGTTCTGACGTCCCCAGTGCTTCGGCAAGATCGTTCTGGTAGCGGATCAGCAGAGTGTCCCCTCCACCACGACCATCACAGCCAGCCAGCAGCGCCGCCAGCATGAGCGCACGGGCGGCTTCAACTGCTGGAAACCTCGTTCTCTCCATGCGCCACTCCGTTCGCCATGCGCCTCAATCGCTCGCCCAGCAGCAATGCCGCTACGGTGAGCCCGGCTATCAGGCCGATCCAGTAGCCATGCACTCCGAGGGGTTCGGTCCAGCCGAACAGGCCTTGCATGCCAAGCCAGTGTCCACCACCCAGGCCTACCAGCCAGTAGGCGACCAGGGTGATCATCATGATCACCCGGGTATCCTTGTAGCCGCGTAGAGCCCCGGCCAGGTTGACCTGCAGTGAGTCGGAAACCTGATAGATCATCGCCAGTATGACCAGCGAAAGCGCCAGGCGTTGCACCGATACGTCGTGGGTATAAAGAGCGATGACTGGCTCGGCAGTAAACCACAGCAGCAGGCTGTTGATACCGGCTATCAACAGGCAGATGGCGATGCCGTTCCAGGCCACCAGGCGCGCGAAGGCGGGGCGGCCCTGTCCCAGGGTATTTCCGACGCGGACCGTCAGCGCCATGCTGAGCGAAAGCGGCAGCATGAACAGGAGTGAGGTGTAGTTCAGTGCCACCTGATGGGCGGCTACCGTCACCTCACCCAGGCTGGCGATGAATAGCGAGATCAGCGTAAACAGAGTGACTTCGACGAATATCGCCACGCCGATGGGTACGCCGACGTAGAGCAACTCGGCGATCATCTTCCAGCGGGGAGGAGAGGGAGAATGCCACAGCTCGACGTCTCCGTAGGCCCGTGAACGGCGGGTGTAGGCAATCATCGCCAGGCTCATCACCCACATGGAGATCGCGGTGGCGATGCCGCACCCGAAGGCGCCTAGCGCAGGGAGCATCTGCACCCAGGCGGGCAGCCAATCCCCGAACAGGTTGGTGAGCCCTTCGCCGCCATAGATCAGCAGATAATTGCTGGGTATGTTCACGGCCAGCCCCACCAGGCTGATCCACAGGGAAGGGCGCGTATGATTCATGCCATCCGAGAAGGCGCGCAGAGCCTGAAACAAGGCCACGCCGGGCATGCCGAAGGCCACGGCGGAAAGGTAGGCGGCCGACCGCCTTGCCACTTCGTCGGGCACCTCCATCAGGCGGAAGATCGGCATTACCGAGTACCGCAGCAGCAGGGCGGCCACCAGGCCGAGGGCGAGGGCGACCCACAGTGCCTGGTGTACGTTGGGACGGATACGACCAGTGGTACCGCCGCCCAGCAGCTGGGCAACGATGGGGGTCAGCCCCATCAGGGTGCCGGTCATGAACAGCATCAGGGGCAGCCAAAGGCTGGCGCCCACGGAGACCGCGGCCAGGTCGGTGGCGCTGAGACGGCCTGTCATCATGACATCGGCGACGCTCATGCCGGCCTGGGCCAGTTGGGCGCCACAGATCGGTAGGGCCAGGGCGATCAGCGGCCGCGTTTCCTTGCGGCTGGCACTGACGAGATCGGTAAAGAAGGTTGCCAAAGGTGATGCTCCATGCAAGCAATACACAGGCCGTCATGACGTGGCGAAGCTGCGTCGCCACAACCGAGGGGATCGGTTATGTTAGCAACTGCCGGTGGTTTTCGCCCGGTGTGTCGCTTGCTTGCAATGGACCCTTCTCAATCACCCGGAGTCAACGTGACCCACCGACTCGATGACGTGATCGCGCTGTTCGATGGCCTCTTCCACGACACGTTCAATACTCGACTGGTGCGCGGGGGCGACGAGCCCCTGTATCGGCCGGCTGACGCTGGCTGCCCCTTTCACCGGGTGATCTTTGCCCGGGGTTTCTTTGCCAGCACCCTGCACGAGGTAAGCCATTGGTGCATAGCCGGTGAGTACCGCCGGACGCTGGTGGACTATGGCTACTGGTATCTGCCTGACGGTCGCGATGCCGATCAGCAGCGGGCCTTCGAAGCGGCAGAAATCTCCCCCCAGGCCCTCGAGATGCTGTTCTCGCAGGCCTGTGGACGACAGTTCCACGTCAGTGTCGACAACCTGGGTGGCGAGGTGGAGGTGGATCGTGATGCCTTCCGTGCACGGGTCGAGGCGAGGGCCGCACGCTACGACCGTGAAGGTCTGCCGGCCCGGGCGGAGGCGTTCCGGGTCGCGCTGGCGGCGTACTATCGTGAAGGCCTGAGCCTGGAAGAATCCATCGTGCTGGGGCGGCATCAACCGGTGGCGCCGAGCCCGGCCTGAGCCCAGGCCTCCCTTCCCAGCGCCAGGAGCGGAGCCAGCGCTGGAGAGGCGTGGCGTGCCGGATAGGCCACCCCGATGATCTGGTGGATCGGCAGGCCCTCCACGGGTCGGCACTGGACGTCCGGGCGGGCCAGGATGTCCGGCCAGGCCGGTACCAGGGAGGCCCCGACCCCGGCGGCAACCAGTCCCAGGGTATATTCGATGGTTCTCAGGCGTGCCCGCACCTGACAACGCAACCCCGCCTCGTTGAGCGCGAGGGCCAACTGCTCCATGGCGGCGCAGGGGTGACGCCAGATGAAGGGCAAGCCATCCAGTTCATTCAGTGAGACCGTCGCTTGCGACGCCAGGGGATGCCCTTCCGGCAATGCCAGGCGATAGCTGTCGTGCCAGATGGGCTGAAAGCATTCGGTGGTGACCAGGTCCTGCTCGCCGATGATGCGGGCGTCGCATCGTTCTTCGGGGTTGACCAGGGTCAGTGCCAGATTGTCGCCTCGGTTGATGTATTCCTTCAGCAGATCGGTCATGCGATGGGCGCCCAGCGAGCGCATCAGCCCCAGACGAATCGGTGTGGGCGGCGACGGGGTGTGAAACAGTCGGCCGATGGCATCCAGATCCTCGCTGACCTGGCGCGCCAGGGGATAGAGCCGTTGTCCCTCTTCGGTAGGCGTGATACCGCGACGATGTCGTTCGAACAGCGGCGTGCCCAGTCGCTCCTCGAGTTGAAGCAGCGCGGTGGAAATCGAAGGCTGTGCCACATGACAGCGGCGGGCGGCAGCGCTGATCGATCCGCTCTCATAGGCCGCGATAAAGTAGCGCAGGCTGCGCACATCCATAGGGCATTCCTATACCTGGTGCAGGATAACAATATTATCCCTTCGGCAGGCGGGCGCGCTAGGCTATGAGCATTCGCGGGACAGGCGCATGTCGTCCTTCGCGTCTCTTTTTGTCCTATCCGACTACTGCGACGGGAGCCATCTATCGTGGTCGAACCCCTGCCCCAGGAGAAACGCTTCTTCTCCGCCCTGCACTCCGGCGACTGGCCCGAGCCACGACAGGCCTGGACGCTCGACGACGTCGGGCTCGATCCTGGCGAGCTGGCCGAGTTGTTCGAGACCCAACTGATGAGCCGGCACCTCGACCTGCATGCCCGTCGATTGCAGGCCAGGGGCGAAGCCTTCTATACCATCGGCAGCGCCGGTCACGAGGGCAACGCCGCCATCGCCCGGGCGTTTCGTCCCACCGATCCCGCCTTCCTGCACTATCGCGATGCGGCCTTCCTGCTGCAGCGCAGCCGGAGCGTGCCGGGCCAGACGCCGCTCTGGGACCTGCTGCTGAGCTTTGCCGCCTCGGCGGACGATCCGGTTTCCGGTGGTCGCCACAAGGTACTGGGTTCGAAGGCGCTCCATGTTCCGCCCCAGACCAGTACCATCGCCTCGCATCTCCCCAAGGCGGTCGGAGCGGGCTACAGCCTCGGCCTCTGGCGGCGCCTGGGCGGTGGCGGGGAGTGGCCAGCCGACAGCGTGGCGGTCTGCAGCTTCGGCGATGCCTCCTTCAACCATTCAACCGCGCAGGGCGCCTTGAATGCCGCCGGCTGGGCCGCCTACCAGGGGGCGCCAATGCCGCTCGTCATGGTCTGCGAGGACAACGGCATCGGCATTTCCACTCCCACGCCCGATGGCTGGATAGCAGCCAGCATGCGTTCGCGCCCCGGCTTCCATTACCTGAGCTGCGACGGCCTCGACCTGCTTGATACCTGGCGTGCGGCCCGCGAGGCGGCACGCATTGCCCGCAGCCGCAAGCAGCCGGTATTCCTGCACATGCACTGTGTGCGATTGTTCGGCCATGCAGGCTCCGATGCCCAGCAGGCCTATATGACGCCGCAACGCATCAAGGCCGACGAGGCTCGCGATCCGCTACTGGTCAGCGCCGGACTGCTCCAGCGCCATGGCGTGCTCGACAATGCAGAGATCGGCGCCCTCTATCGGGCGGTGGGCGAGCGTGTGGCCCATGTCGCCGAAGAGGCGATACGGCGCCCCAAGCTGGAAACCGCCTCGCAGGTCATGGCCAGCATCGTGCCGCCGTCGCGTCCCGGGCGTCAGCGGACCTGGGAAGGGGAGGTCGAGTCATCGCCGGCGCCCATGGCGAAGCTGCTCAACCAGTCGCTGCAGCGGCTGATGAGCTGCTACCCCCATCTGGTGATGGCCGGCGAGGATATCGGGCGCAAGGGGGGCGTCTACGGTGTTACCCAGAAGCTTCAGGCACAGTTCGGACCTCATCGGGTGATCGACACCCTGCTCGACGAACAGAGCATTCTGGGGCTTGGCATCGGGCTTGGCCACAATGGACTGGTGCCGATACTGGAGATCCAGTTCCTCGCTTACCTGCACAACGCCGAAGACCAGTTGCGTGGCGAGGCCGCCACCCTGAGCTTCTTCTCCAACGGCCAATACACCAATCCCATGGTGGTTCGTATTGCCGGGCTGGGCTACCAGAAGGGCTTCGGCGGTCACTTCCACAACGATAATGCCATCGCCGTGCTGCGCGATATCCCGGGGTTGCTGGTCGCCTGTCCTTCCAACGCCGCCGATGCGGTGGGCCTGCTGCAGGAGGCGGTGCGCCTGGCCGACGAGGAACAACGTGTCGTGGTCATGCTGGAGCCCATCGCGCTCTATCATAACCGTGACCTGCTCGAAGAGGGCGACCAGCAGTGGTGCTTCGCCGATCCGGGACCGAATCATCGCCTGCCGGTAGGCGAGCTGGGCCAGTGGGGGGCAGGGCGTGAGCTCGCTATCATCACCTATGGCAACGGGGTCTATCTCTCCCGTCAGGCCGCCTTGCGCCTGGAGGCCGAGGGGATTGCCCTGCGTATCGTCGATTTGCGCTGGCTGACCGCCATCGACCATGACGCCGTGTATCGCCACATAGCAGGCTGCGACCAGGTTCTGGTGGTGGACGAATGCCGGCGCAGCGGCTCGCTCAGCGAGGAGTTGATCACCGCCCTGATCGAACGGGGCGTGGACGGGAGTCGTCTCCACCGGCTCACGGCCGAGGACAGCTTCATTCCGCTGGGCCGGGCCGCGACGGTGACCCTGCCCTCGGTAGACGCCATTGCCGAACGGGCGCGGCGTGCCGTCGCCAGGGCTGGCACCAATGGCCGGAATGTGGCCGATGACCCGGCAACGGTAGAGCCGGCCGGCAAGGTTTCGGCAGGGAGCGACAGCGAATGAGCCAGGCCAGTACCGCATCGAATGCCACATCGGCTCGGGAACGACTACTGATCGTCTGCCCCGGGCGCGGCACCTACAATGCGCCCGAGTGGGGCACCCTGGCGCGTCATGCGGCA
Source organism: Billgrantia endophytica (assembly GCF_002879615.1). Lineage (GTDB taxonomy): Bacteria > Pseudomonadota > Gammaproteobacteria > Pseudomonadales > Halomonadaceae > Halomonas > Halomonas endophytica. The sequence continues at coordinate 128,705 of NZ_PNRF01000020.1, read as the reverse complement.
GGTACCGAGTGGCTGGCACGCTTCGATGCGCAGCGTCGGAAGGCGGGCATGCCGAGCCTGAGCGAGCTGGACGGCGAAATACCCTTTCGCCAGAGCCTGCATGGAAGGGGCGAACATGCCTCGCCGCTGATCTATGCCTGCGCCCTGGCGGACATGCTGGCCATCGACCCAGAACGCTACGAGGTGGTCGCTGTCACCGGCAACTCCATGGGCTGGTACATCGCGCTCGCCGGCGGTGGCGCCCTGGGGTACGAGGATGCCCACCACCTGATCGGCACCATGGGCCAGATGATGCAGGAAACCCTTGTCGGAGGGCAGGTGCTCTACCCCTGGGTAGACGAGCAGTGGCGGCCGCAGTGGTCGCTTCGCCGTGACCTGCTGGCGCTGGTCGATCAACTGCACGGCGAGCAGGGAGCGCAGCTTTTCCTTTCCATCGACCTGGGCGGCATGCTGGTGTTTGGCGGCAACGAAGCCGGGCTGGCAAGGCTGGCCGAAGCCTTGCCGCCTCAGGAACGCTTTCCCATGCGCCTGCATCAGCATTCGGCCTTTCACACGCCGCTGCAGCAGGAAGTGAGGGAGGCTGCCCGCAAGCGACTCACCGATGGCCCCTTCCAGGCACCGAGGCTGCCTCTGATCGATGGGCGCGGACATATCTGGTCGCCATGGAGCAGTGATCCTCATGCGCTATGGGACTATACCCTCGGTGAACAGCTTGTCGCCCCCTATGATTTCACCACGGCGCTTCGGGTCGGGGTGAGGGAGTTTGCGCCGGATCGTATCGTCATTCCCGGCCCGGGCGCCACGCTGGGCGGCGCCACGGCCCAGGCGCTGATCCAACTGGGCTGGAAGGGACTGGACAGCAAGAAAACCTTCCAGGCTCGCCAGGCCGAAGATCCCTGCTTGATCAGCATGGGCATTCCGGCACAGCGGGAGTGGCTGTTGCGGTGAAGGATATTCCGCCGGCCGCTATTCCACGAGGCCCAGACGCTGGTGGAGCCGCAGCATGACTTCGACCTCGTGTTCGGGCCGCATCGGTTCGAGCCCCATCTCGCCGAACAGGTCGTTGCGTGCACGGCTCCACTCACCATTGGCCAGGCCGGGATAGAGGCTGTCGGCCGGTGCCAGTTCGACGAAGGGATCCAGGCCGTAGGTGTCGAACAGCCGGGCCAAGGCGGCCTCGTCATCGCTGATACCGGCGGTGAACAGCGTGGCATTGAAGTGGTCGTTCTCCAGCTCGCGGATCACATCCAGGGGGCTGGCACCGAAGCTGGTCAGCTCTTCCATGCTGTAGCCATTCAAGGCGTTCATCTCATCGCTGAGCCAGTCGTCATCGGGCTGGATCAGGGTGTGCTTGATGCGTCCGTCGGGAAGCACCCAGGCAATTGCCAGGGGCAGGTCGCTGTCGTCACCGGTTTCCACGGCGATGAATCCGGGAATGTCGGCCATATCAATCGTTCTCCTGCTGATGAGCGCCAGCGTCAGGTAGGCCGTCGGCGGCTGCCAGGCGGAAAAAGGCCCGAGCGGTATCGGTAGTGGCGCGGGCCAGCTCGGCTTCACCGATATTACGCCAGTGGGCGATCTCTCGTACGATCCAGGGCAGCAGGGCCGGCTCGTGTCGTCTGCCCTTGAGTTTGGCAGGTAAGTTGCGAGGTAGCAGGTAGGGGCAGTCGGTTTCCACCATCAGACGATCGAGGGGAATCTCGCCGACCAGCTCGCGCAGGTGGTGGCCGCGACGCTCGTCGCAGAGCCAGCCAGTCAGGCCGATGTGCAGGTCGAGGTCGAGGTAGCCATAGAGGGTGTCGCGATCGGCGGTGAAGCAGTGGATGACGGCATCACCGATGTCGTCACGCCAGGCATGGAGGATCTCCCGCATGCGCTTTCCCGCGTCGCGCTCATGCACGAAAAGCGGCTTGCCGCTCTCCACCGCCAGACCCAGCTGCGCCTCGAAGGCCCTTTCCTGCTCCGCGGGAGTCGAGAGGTTGCGGTTGAAATCCAGTCCGCACTCACCCACCGCCACGACTTCGGGCTGCTGGTGCAGGTCGCGCATGGCCCCTTGCAAGGCAGGGTCCCAGCGGCTGGCATCGTGAGGATGGACCCCGGCGGTGGCATAGAGGCCGGTATGGCGCCGCGCCAGTTCCACGGCCTGCTCGGCATGCTCGCGGTCGGTGCCGGTCAGGATCAGGTGGGTCACGCCGGCCATGCGGGCACGTGCCAGCACCGCGTCGAGATCACGGGCGAAGCTTTCATGGGTCAGATTGGCGCCGATATCCACCAGCGGGGCGGGGGAGCGAAAGCGCAGCGCCTCGGGCAGAAAATCATCGCAGGTCTCGGCCGGGTCAACCAAGGCAGAACTCCTCGTGTCATCGGGGCAACAGGCCCCTTTCCTCAGGGTGCGCCGTATTGTACAGGACCACGCCGAGCCGGCCATGCGTTACACTAGCCGCCTTGATGACTGGATGAGGTGATCGCGTGACCCTGCTACGTCTGGAAAGGCTGCAATTGGCCTATGGCAACCATGTCCTGCTCGATGGCGCCGATCTGGTACTGGAGAGGGGAGAACGACTGGCATTGGTGGGTCGCAACGGCACCGGCAAGTCGACGCTGCTCAAGCTGGTGGCCGGCGAGATCCTACCCGACGGAGGCAGCATATGGCGCGCGCCGGGGCTGAAGATCGGCGTGCTGGCCCAGGACCTGCCATCGGCTTCCGGCGAAACCATCTTCGACGTGGTGGCGGAAGGGTTGCCGCAGGCCGGCAAGCTGCTCGCCGAGTATCACCACCTGGTCCAGGATCCCGATCCCGACATGAACCGTATGGCCCAGCTCCAAACCCGGCTGGAGGCCATCGACGGCTGGTCCTTCCATCAGCGCATCGATGTGGTGCTGACCCGCCTCGGGTTGCCTGCCGACGATGAAATGGCGTCGCTTTCGGGTGGTTGGCGCCGTCGCGTGGCCCTGGCTCGCGCCCTGGTCGCGGACCCCGACCTGCTGCTGCTCGACGAGCCCACCAACCACCTGGACCTGGACACCATCGCCTGGCTGGAAGAGCAGCTTGCCGTCTTCAGCGGTTCAGTGCTGTTCATTACCCACGACCGGGCCTTTCTGTCGAAGTTGGCCACCGCGATTCTCGAACTCGACCGTGGCCACCTGGGCCGGTATCCCGGCGACTATGCGAAATATCAGGAGCAGAAGTCCCACGAGCTGGAAGTCGAAGCGAGGGAGCACGCCGAGTTCGACAAGAAACTTGCCCAGGAGGAAGCGTGGATTCGCCAGGGGATCAAGGCCCGACGGACCCGTAACGAAGGCCGGGTACGAGCCCTCGAGCAGTTGCGTCGGGATCGCAGCCAGCGCCGTGAGCGCCAGGGCAAGGCCAGCCTCAGCGTGGATAGCGGCGAGCGCAGTGGCAAGCGTGTCGTCGAACTCAAGAACGTCACCCATCGTTTCGACGACGAAGTGGTGATTCGCGATCTCAGCCTGGAGATCCAGCGCGGCGATCGCATCGGCCTGATCGGCCGCAACGGGGCCGGCAAGACCACCCTGCTCAAGATCCTGCTCGGCGAGCTCGAGCCGAGCGAGGGGGAAGTGCGTCTCGGCACCAACCTCCAGGTGGCCTATTTCGATCAGCTGCGCGCCGGGCTCGAGCCGGCCAAGAGCGTTTACGACAACGTGGCCCAGGGCAGCGATCGGGTCACCGTGGGTGGCAAGGACAAGCACGTCATCAGCTATCTGCAGGATTTCCTGTTCACCCCCGAGCGTGCCCGCCAGCCGGTCAAGGCGCTCTCCGGCGGGGAGTCCAACCGCCTGCTGCTGGCCAAGCTGTTCACCCAGCCTGCCAACGTACTGGTGCTCGACGAGCCGACCAATGACCTCGATGTCGAGACGCTGGAGCTACTGGAAGAACTGCTGCTCAACTTCGAGGGCACCCTGCTGCTGGTTTCCCACGACCGGGCCTTCATGGACAACGTGGTGACCGGGGTGCTGGCCTTCGAGGGGGAGGGCCGGGTGCGCGAATACGTGGGTGGCTACACCGACTGGGTGCGTCAGGGCGGCACGCTGCCGCCGGCCCCCTGGGAAGGGGCGGCTCGCCAGGGTATCGAACCCGTGAGCGAAGCCCCCGATCGGACCAGGGGCGTCGACAAGCCCCAGGCCGCGGCGGCGAAGAAGCCCGTCAAGCTTTCCTACAAGCTCCAGCGTGAGCTCGATGGCCTGCCGGCGCTGATCGAGACCCTCGAGGCCGACGTGGCCCGGCTCGAAGACCAGGTAGGCGACCCGGGTTTCTATCAGCAGGCTGCCGACAGCGTTGCTACCACCCTGCAGGCGCTCAGCGACAAGCAGGCCGAGCTGGAAACCGCCATGGAGCGATGGATGGAATTGGAGGCGATGGCGGCAGGGGAGTGAGAACGGTGTCGCCGACCTTGGCGGCGGCACCAGGATGTCCTTCGACGGTCACTCCTCGCTGCTTTCGCCCTTCCTGCCGACGCGTACGGCCAGCACGTCGCACTGGGCGCCATGCAGGACGCCGGTAGAGGTGGAGCCCAGCAGCAGGGCAAAGCCATGACGGCCATGGGAGCCGACGACGATCAGGTCCACGCTGTGCTCTTCGGCGAAGCGGTGGATCTCGGTGTCGGGCATGCCGACCACCACATGCTGGTTTTCCTTGGCGATATGGGAATCGGCGATTTCGGCCAGGCGCTGCTTGGCATGCTCGTCGAGCTGATCCTGGATACTGGTGAGATCCATGGGGATATCACCGCCATAGGCAAAGCCCAGCGGTTCCAGCGTATGCATGATCGACAGCTTCGCCTGGTTGCGCTCGGCGATCTGTATGGCACGCTCGAGCACCCTGTGCGAATCCTTGGTCAGATCGACGGCGACCAGGATATGACGATATTCATTGCTCATGGCAGGCTCCTGCGAAACGGCACGGTTGTGATGAACATGCCTTCACTCTAGGACGGCTGCCGAGCCAAGACAACGACTTGCGTCAAGATTTAGTCAGGAGGCACCGATGGTTTGGGCAATGATAGTGGCCGTGCTGCTGCTGATGGTCGCACCGGTGATGTGGCTCAAGCCGAGTACGCGACAGCGACGTATCGCGCCACTGCGCAATGCGGCCGCCAAGGCGGGGGTAAAGGTGAAGCTGGAGAAGCCGCCGCTGCACGGTATCGATACCGCCATGCCGGGTTATCGTTGGCACTATCCCCGCGAATGTCCCGGCCCGCATTTCCTGCTGGTAAGGGACAGCGACGCCAGCCAGGCCCTGAAGCCCTGTGTCGCTGGCTGGCGTTGGAGAGTCGAGCCGCTGCGGCCGCTGCCGGAGGAGGCCCGTGAGCCACTGGAAGCGTTGCTGATGCGGTTGCCTCAGGATGCGCTGGTGGTCGAGTCGAACGAGTACGGCATTACCCTCTGGTGGTGGGAATCGCAGGGCGCGGAGCGGTTCTTGACCTATGTGGAGGATTTCCGACAGGTCCGTGATGCTCTCGCCGGACGTGCCGACCGGCCTCCGGCCACTCGAGCCTTCGGTGGCGGCGAAAGGCCGGCGCCTGACTGAGGCTCGTCAGCGCCGCTTGTCATGTCCACCCTCAGCTATCGCTTTCGCGAGCCTGAATCGCCAGTCCATTGTCTTCGATATGGGCCAGCAGGGAGTCGAGGTGCTTGATGTCCTCGTCGCTCAGCCCTGACAGCATCTCGCGTCTCGCCTGGGTCACCACCTCATCGATCTGTTCCAGGAGCGGTGTGGCCTCTGGGGTCAGGAAGACCCGCTTGGTTCGACGATCCTGCTCGCTGGGACGCCTCTCGATCAGGCCCTGTTCGGAGAGTTGGTCCAGCGTACGCACCAGTGATGGCGCCTCGACACCGATAGCGCGAGCCAGGTCGCACTGGGGTTGGCCATCGCCGAGATGCCAGAGGTGGTAGAGCGTGACCCAGCGTGTCTGGGTCAGACCCAGGGGAGCCAGTCGCTGATCGATGATGGCCCGCCATAGTCGTGGCAGGCGGGACAGTCGGAAGCCGATGTTCTGGTGCATGGGACTCCGCAATTGCGTTGAATTTGCCGAATTGTCCGGAGGCCTGCCGTGTAATGCAACCCAAAAGGTTGGAAGACCGTTGGCTCGCTCTGTTACTGAGGTTCACTCGCAGGTATCTCTTCTGCTGCCGGATGTGACGTTTCCTCACTCGATTCCCGGCTTTCAGCCGGGGTCGGTTCCGGCTGTGGCTGTGTGCCCGGCAAGGGCTGTCCCGGTTCCGTGTCGCGCTGGCCAGGTCGGTTACCCGGCACCAGCCATCGCAGGTCCAGTCCGGCCAGCCCTGTCGGTGGAGCGACCCGTCCATCGGCCAGGGTGGCTTGCTCGGCATCATCCGATACCGTGAAGCGCAGTACTCCGATACGCTGTCCACTGTCTGTCATGACATCGATCCGCCAGTTGCCGGCGGGGTGCTGCGGAAAATTGAGCTTGTGCGACCAGGCACGATAGCCCTCCTGTCGACCGCCATGGATGGAAAGTGGCACCCGGTCGATCAATTCTCCTTCGTGGCGCCACTCATGCACGATTTCCTCGCGTAGCCCTCGGGGTGCACGGATGGCCGTATAGGCGTAAAGCCCCTGGGTACCGAGCGCATCCGGGGTCAGGCGGGCGCTACCCTGAGGGCTACGAGCCGAGGCATCGAAGCCTGGCGACAGTGCGCTGGCCGAAATCCACAGGTTGGCTGGCGGGACCCAGACGCGGCCTGCCCAGGCCAGGGCTGCCAGCAGTGGCAGTAACGTCAGAACGGCTGCACAGCGCCGTGCTGACATTGGCCGAAGCAGCTGCCACAGGCTAGGCAGGCTGAAGATCACCATGGCCGCCAACGCCAACTTCAGGCTTTGGCCGGTGGTCAATTGCAGCATCAGCGGAAGGGTGACCAGTACCACCAGGAAGACGCACTGGGCGTGAAAGGCGAAGTAGAGCCAGCGTGCTCGCTCGGCCAGCTTGTAGTAAAGCGGGTCGAGAATGGAAAACACCGCCATGCCCAATACCAGCAGGGCGAAGAGCCCCTGACCGCTGGCCCATACGGTGGTGGCGAGCACGAACGGGAGACAGAAGAACAGCGTCTCCTGGTGCACCATCTGGGCAATGAAGGTAGCCACCCCCCGCGGCAGGTCGGGATGGCCACGGCGGGCCAGTAACCGTCCAATCAAGCTCTCGGAGAGCAGCAGCACCCAGGCCAGCAGCATGCTCAGGGCGAGCACTGCCCCCAGCCATTGCTGACGCTCCACCAGGAAAAAACTGCCTACTCCCGCAGCAAAGGCAATGGGGGGCCACAGCCAGCTCCACGGGCGAACGCGCTCCACTATCCGTACGATACGGGTGTGGAAACGCTGGACTCGAAGCGAGGGGCTGGAAGCCGGCGGGGGAGCCGCGGCGGGCATGCGCATCAGCAATACCGTGGAGTCGAGAGGACCATGGAGACGGGAACGCCGTAAAACGGTACGGGGCTATCCTATCAGTACCTGCCGCCTCGAGCATCGATGCGCTGCCCATGCTAGACCATTGGTGTGGAAGCTGGGGCTTGACGTACCGGCTGGAGTGCACCAAGCTTCCAGAAATCAAACGGCCGTATGAAACCGGGCACTCCTCCAACGCCAACCTCTGTGTGGAGATTCGTGGATGATTTATCAAGGCAATGCCATCACGGTGGCACGCAACGGCGACGACATCGCCATGCTCACCTTCGACCTGAAGGATGAGTCCATCAACAAGCTGTCCAGCGCGGTAGTGGCCGAACTGGATGAAGCCGTCAAGGCGATCTCGGACCAGAGTGGCCTCAAGGGGCTGGTGATCGGTAGCGGAAAGGATGTCTTCATCGTAGGCGCCGATATCACCGAATTCCATGGTCTGTTCGACAAGGGCGAGGAATACCTGGTCGAAATGAATCTCAAGGTCCATGACATCTTCAATGTCATCGAGGATCTGCCGTTCCCCACGGTGACGGCCATCAACGGCCTCGCACTCGGCGGCGGCTGCGAAGTCGTGCTCACTACCGATTTCCGTGTCATGGGCGAGAAAGCGAAGATCGGCCTGCCCGAGACCAAGCTGGGCATTCTGCCGGGCTGGGGTGGCTGCGTGCGTCTGCCGCGCCTGATCGGCGCCGACAACGCCATCGAATGGATCGCCGGTGGCTCCGAGAACCGGGCCGATGCCGCCCTCAAGGTCGGTGCCGTGGATGCCGTCGTTCCAACGGACCAGCTCGAGGCGGCGGCGCTGGACATCCTGGCCCGCGCCAATCGCGGTGAACTGGATTACCAGGCGCGGCGTGACGAGAAGAAGGGGCCGCTGAAGCTCAACGCCATCGAACAGATGATGGCCTTCGAGACCGCCAAGGGCTACGTGGCCGGCAAGGCGGGACCGCACTACCCGGCACCCATCGATGCCATCAAGGTCATCCAGAAGGGCGCCGGAGAGGAGCGTGGCCGCGCCCAGGCCATCGAGGCCAAGGCGTTTGCCAAGCTGGCGCTGAGCAGCGTCGCCTTCAACCTGGTGGGCCTGTTCCTGAACGACCAGGTAGTCAAGAAGAAGGGCAGCAAGTACGAAAAGCAGGCGCAGCCGGTCAAGCAGACCGCCGTGCTGGGCGCCGGCATCATGGGTGGCGGCATCGCCTACCAGAGCGCTTCGAAGGGCATCCCGATCCTGATGAAGGACATCAAGGAAGAAGCCATCGAGCTCGGTCTCAAGGAAGCCCGCAAGCTGTTCGCCAAGCAGACCGAGCGCGGCAAGCTGACGACCGAGCAGATGGCCGAGAAGCTGGCCAACATTCGTCCGACCCTTTCCTATGGCGACTTCGGCCACGTCGACCTGGTGGTCGAAGCCGTCGTCGAGAACCCCAAGGTCAAGGACGCGGTGCTGGCCGAGGTGGAAGGCCTGATCGGCGAAAACACGATCCTGACCTCCAATACCTCCACCATCTCGATCAATCGCCTGGCCGAGAATCTCAAGCGCCCCGAGAATTTCTGCGGCATGCACTTCTTCAACCCGGTGCACCGCATGCCGTTGGTCGAAGTGATCCGCGGCGAGAAGAGCAGTGACGCCGCCGTGGCCGCCACCGTGGCCTACGCCCGCGCCATGGGCAAGACCCCCATCGTGGTCAACGACTGCCCGGGGTTCCTGGTCAACCGCGTGCTGTTCCCCTATTTCGGCGGCTTCAATTTCCTGGTCGAACAGGGAGCGGACTTCCAGCGCATCGACAAGGTCATGGAGACGTTCGGCTGGCCCATGGGCCCGGCCTACCTGCTCGACGTGGTGGGCATGGACACCGCAGTACACGCCGGCGAAGTGATGGCCGAAGGCTTTCCCGAGCGCATGGCGCAGATGGATGGCAAAGAGAGCAAGACGGCCATCCAGGTGATGGTCGAGAACGAGCGCCTGGGCCAGAAGAACGACAAGGGTTTCTACGCCTACGAGGAAGACAGGAAAGGCAAGCCGAAGAAGGTCAGCGACGATGCTGCCCATGACCTGGTCAAGCAGGTGGTCAAGGGGCAGAAGACATTCTCCGACGAGGATATCGTCGCCCGCATGATGGTGCCGCTGTGCCTGGAGACCGTGCGCTGTCTGGAGGACGGTATTGTCGAGACGCCGGCCGAAGCCGACATGGCATTGATCTACGGCATCGGCTTCCCGCCGTTCCGCGGCGGTGCCCTGCGTTACATCGATGCCATGGGTGTGGCTGAGTTCGTCAAGCTGGCCGAGGGCCTGGCCGAGGAGCTGGGGCCGCTCTACGCCCCCACCGACAAGCTGCGCAAGATGGCTGAAGCCGGCGAGCGCTTCTACAGCTGACCCACCACGAAAAGGAGTAGCGAGACATGAGTTTGAATCCGAGAGATATCGTGGTGGTCGACGGCGTCCGCACTGCCATGGCCAAGGCCAGGAATGGCGCTTTCCGCAACGTGCGTGCCGAGAATCTGTCCGCCGCGGTGATGCAGGCGCTGTTCGATCGCAGCCCTGGTCTGGACCCGTCCGAAGTCGACGATGTGATCTGGGGCTGCGTCAACCAGACCCTGGAACAGTCCATGAACATCGCCCGTAACGCGGCGATCATGACCGGCATTCCGCGCAGCGTACCGGCTCAGACCGTGAACCGCCTGTGCGGCTCCTCCATGACCGCGCTGCATATTGCGGCGGCCAACATCAAGGCCGGCATGGGCGACTTCTACGTCATCGGCGGCGTCGAACACATGGAGCATGTGCCCATGGCCCACGGCGTCGACGTCAACCCGGCAGCCAGCAAGTACGCCGCGAAGGCTGCCATGATGATGGGTCTCACCGCGGAGTTGCTGGGCAAGATGCACGGTATCAGCCGCGAGGAGCAGGACAAGTTCGGCGTGCGCTCCCACCAGCGTGCCCAGGCGGCGCTGGATGGCGGTCGCTTCGATAACGAGATCATTGGCGTCGAAGGGCACGATGCCAACGGCTTCCGGGTCCGGGTCGATCGCGACGAGGTGATCCGCGCCGATGCCAGCCTCGAATCGATGGCCGGCCTCAAGCCGGTGTTCGATCCGCGCAATGGCACCGTCACCGCCGGGACCTCCTCGGCGCTCTCGGTGGGCGCCTCGGCGATGGCGGTGATGAGCTACGAGAGGGCCAAGGCACTGGGACTCGAGCCGATCGCCAGGGTGCTGTCGACCGGCGTGGCCGGCTGCGACGCCTCGATCATGGGCTATGGCCCCGTACCGGCTTCCAAGAAGGCACTCAAGGCTGCCGGTCTCTCTGCTGCCGATATCCAGACCGTCGAACTCAACGAAGCCTTCGCCGCCCAGGGCCTGCCGGTGCTCAAGGACCTCGGTTTCCTCGATGCCATGGACGAGAAGGTCAATCTCAACGGTGGCGCCATCGCGCTGGGCCACCCGCTGGGCTGCTCCGGCTCGCGCATCTGCACCACGCTGCTCAACGTGATGCAGCAGCAGCAGACCAGTCTTGGCCTGGCCACCATGTGCATTGGCATGGGGCAGGGCGTGGCGACGGTCTTCGAGCGCCTGAAGTGAAACGCTGACTCCTGCGCGTAAGGGTAGAGAAACGTCTCTAACGGCACCTCTCGGGGTGCCGTTTTTCGGAGTGGCAGGAGATGCTCAGATGATGCCGCTGTCGAGTCCGGCTACCAGATAAAGCCCCAGTTCCTCCACCTGCTCGACGAAGCCCTCCTGCCACTCGCCACGCAGGATCAGCGGCTCCTGTGCCCAGCGCCAGCGTAGCCCGGTGACGATGCTCTCCACCGCCCGGCGCGTGCCGGTGCCGTCGTGCCCGGCCCGCACGTAGAGCGCGCAGGCCAGCCCTTGTTTCGCTTCCAGCACAGGATAGTAACTGCGGTCGAAGAAATCCTTCAGGGCACCGCTCATGTAGCCGAGGTTCTCGGTGGTGCCGAGCAGGAGCGCATCGCAGGCCATGACGTCATCGGGGCCTGCTTCCAAGGGTGGCCTGACCACTACCCCGACCCCTTCGATATCGGGATGGCGGGCACCTCGTTCGGCGGCGTCGCGGAGTGTCAGGGTGTTGGGAGAAGGCGCATGGGCCACTATCAGCAGCTGTTTCATGTTTGACAGTCTAACGGCTTTTTCCGACGCTGTTTCGGCACCCACCTTTTTTCGAACCCGAGGAGGATGACGGCTATGGCCTTCGCTCTTTCAAGCATACGGCTGGAAAGTTCCGCTTTCAGCGCGCATGACGCGATCCCCAAAACCTACACCGGCGAGGGGAGCGACCTTTCACCGGCATTGAGCTGGCACGATGCCCCGGAGGGAACCAAGGCGTATGCGGTGATCTGCCATGATCCCGATGCGCCACTGGTGCAGAACGGCAGCTACGGTTTCGCCCACTGGCTGCTCTACAACCTGCCTGGTTCCACCACCTCCCTGGCGGAAAACACCGGTGAAGGCACCCGGGGCAAGAATGATTTCGGTAACCTGGGCTATGGTGGACCCATGCCGCCGGAGGGCCATGGCCAGCATCACTACTATTTCTGGATCCTGGCTCTGGATAAGCCCACCGACCTGCCGGAAGGGCTCGATCTCCCCGAGTTGCTCAAGCAGGTCGAGCCATACCTTCTGGGCATGAACCGGCTGGTGGGTACCTACCGGCGAGGGTGAACCTGCCGCCTGGGTTCTACGCCATTGCGATCCACCGCTCTTGGCTGGAGCGGTGGATCGGCCACGAGCTTCAGCGGCCTGTTCTGGCGTTAGCGGCTTGGCTTCAGGTAACAGCTAACCAGCACCCGCCGGCCTCATGGCAGTCAAGGAGCGATTGCGATGTTTGAGTGGCTCTCTCGGTACGATGCTGAGATCACCGTGCTGACCAATGTCGGGACCCTGGTCATCTGGCTGGTCTATGCCCAGCTTCTCTATTTCAGTTTTCGCCGTCAGCGCCGACCGCGGCTGATTATCAATCGCGGCAAGAAGAAGGACATCCACGCGCTGTGCATCATCAGCAACATGAGCGCCGAACCCATCTTCATCCAGCACATCATTGCCGAACTGAAGACATCCGATGGCTCCATCATCATGGATGTCACGGATCGGCAGGAGGCATACGATGAGGATGACGCCCCGTCCCGCTCTACCCCCACGCTGAAGGACAGTACCTATCAGGGCCCGCTGAACCCGGGAAGTTTCGTGCATATCGATAGCTTCAGCGATCTGATTCAGCGTCTTGCCTGCGAGAAGGGAATCGAGCTGGAAGGCATCCGTCCCAAGGGGGAAGCGACTCTCCATTCGCTCACTGTACGCCTGATCTGCATCTATGGTTCGGAAGACCATCCGGTTGGTGCCGAGCGGTGCTTCGATATCCATGACCAGGAAGGCGAATGCGGCCTTGTCCCCTCTACCTGGGACACTCGGCGGCTGGCATCCAGGTGGCAGCGATACAAGCTGCGCAAGTACATACGGCAGTTAAGTGCGAACGCCTAGGGAACCGCTGAGCAATTCGTTTCTAGTCGGCTGAAACGTTCAGCGTGGCCAGATCATTGTCTCAGCGGCCATGACATGACCACTTCAGCTTGGTGCGGATGCTGGCCTTGGCCTTCTCGATCGCCAGCAGCAGCGTTTTCATGGGGCTGCCTTCCATCTTCTTGATGGCAATGCGCTCGGCGGCGACACAGCACCGGGAGTCCGGGGCATCTGCATCCTGTGAGCGGGGTGTCTCGACAGGCGCTATGACCTCGTGATATGCATCCAGTGTGCTTGCTACAGCAGGGTGACACTCATGGCCTTCCATAACCCGGATCCGAAAATCCGTGAAATCGAGCAGCGCAATGCCCGGTTGCGCGCCGGACTCTTTGCCAAGCTGTTTGGCGGTGCCTGGCGTGGATTTCGCAACGCCTTGTCGCGTCTTCGATTCCGGCGCCGTCAACTTCGGCGTCAACGTCGAGGCTGATCTCTGCGCTTCCCATGCGCCCACGTAGGTACCAACTGCTGAACGGCGGTTATCGCGGTGGAGCGATACGGCCTATCCACCTCAAGAACAGTGGGGAAACGATATCGGGTCCGCAACGCCATCTTCCGGAACCCGGCCATGAGACGGTGTCGGCGTGGTCATGTTCTGCCTTGCGTGCGAGTTTCGGTATGACTTTTTTCCAGGCCTCACAAAGTGCTTTCACAACCACAATATCGTGAAACAAAGTCGCTTTGCATGCGGAACCCTTGGGAACTAGGGTAAGAAACTACCAGTCTTGTGACTGGTGTTTCGAGTCGGTGCAAAGGAGCATGCAATGAATGACATCCAGGATCTTTTCCCTACACGGCTGGAGCGCAAACTGGGAATGTTCGAGCGCTTTGATCCTGTCGTTCACAGTGAGGGAGCGCAACGAAGCAATGGCCCGCTGAACGAGGACCAACTGCATGAGTATGAGCAGAAGGGGTTTCTCTCATTCGAGAACTTCTTCGAGAAGGAGGAGATGGAGGCCTTCTTGCAGGAGCTCAGCGATTACGAAGAGGACGAGGATCTGAAGCTTTCCGAAGGCACCGTGCTGGAGCCGGGCCGTCAGGAAATTCGCTCGATTTTCGGCATTCATGAAGTCTCCGGGCGATTCAGCCAGTTGACCCGTGACCCCCGCTTGCTGGAGATGGTTCAGCAGTTGCTGGGCAGCGATGTCTACATCCACCAGTCCCGGATCAACTACAAACCCGGCTTTACCGGCAAGGGCTTCAACTGGCATTCCGATTTCGAGACCTGGCACAGCGAGGATGGCATGCCACGAATGCGTTCGCTGAGCTGTTCGATCATCCTGACGGACAATGGCGAGTTCAACGGCCCCCTGATGCTGGTGCCGGGCTCCCACAGATACTTCGTACCCTGTGTCGGGCGCACCCCGGAGAATAACTACAAGGAATCCCTCAAGAGCCAGGAAGTGGGCGTGCCGGACAAGGTCAGTCTGCGCACGCTGATGCTCGAGGGCGATATCGAAGCCCCCAAGGGCGACGCCGGTACCCTGTTGCTGTTCGAGTGCAACACCCTGCATGGCTCGAACATGAACATGTCCTGCTGGCCGAGGAGCAACCTGTTCTTCGTCTACAACAGCGTCGAGAACGGTCTGGTCAACCCCTTCTGCGGTAACCGACCACGCCCCGATTTCCTGGCCAACCGCAAGGACTGGAGCCCGCTGACGCCTGTTACCTGACAGGATGCGTGCTGGCTGCCTGCAAGCATGAGTGTCATCCAGCGCTGGGCGCTGTGGCACTCATGGTCAGGTGTGAGCCTTGACCCGCAGGCGCACGTAATCCGCGGTCCAGTTTCCGTGACTGTCGCACAGGCTGGGCGCCAATAGGCCGATAGCGTCGTCCAGTATCACCTCGCGAATATCGTCCGACAGGCCGTGCAGGAAGGGATTGGCGAAGGTGGCTAGCCAGCCGCCCATGCCGGTTGGCAGTGGTGTGGGTCGAGGGATCAGCTGGATGGATGCGACCGTGAAGCCGGCCGACTCCAGACACTCACGGTATTCCTCCACGGTGGGGAAGAACCAGGGAAAGCGAGCCTTGCCGCTGATGCCACGGGCCCGCAGCGCCGCCAGCATGGCGGTACAGATCGCCGCTACATTGCCATGCCCCCCGAACTCGGCCACGAAGCGTCCACCCGGTTTCAAGGCCCGGTGTATGCTGGCGACCACGGCTTCGTGATTGAACATCCAGTGTAGGGCGGCATTGCTGAAAACCGCATCGAACTCATGGTCGAAGGGAAGATGGTGGGCATCCGCCACTCGGGCATCCAGGCCACGGGTCCGGGCGGCATCGACCATGTCGGTCGATGCATCCACCCCGACAAGCGTGGCGCCGGATTTGGCCAGCTCCGTGGTCAAGGTGCCGTCACCACAGCCCAGGTCGAGAATCCGTTCGCCGGGCCGGGGTGCCAGAAGGGTGGCGACATCCCTGCCCAGGGCCGGGACGAAGCCAGCATGGTGCGCATAACTGCTGGCGCGCCATGTCTGCCCGGGAGCATTGTACGGTGAGTGGGTCATCAGGCGGCTCCGAAGTCAACGTCGGTTTCTATTATCCATCTATTATCCATCATAGAGCGGTTTCCGGATGGCCTCCTCCCGCGGCCTCTCCTGGCTACGGGGGGCCTTCCCCCCGAGCCGCCATCTCCTGGGGCAGCAGGGCGGCATGGATCATCGCATGGGTCGGCGTTTCGATGCCGACGGCCCGGCCCAGCCGTACCACGGCGCCATTCTGCGACTCCAGTTCCGAGGGCTCTCCCGACATGATGTTGCGCTGCATGGAGGAGGTGCTCTCGGCCGGCATGGCATCGATGAATTGCATGGCCCGGGAAACGGCATCCCCCGGAAAGATCACGCCATGGGCCTTGGCGACCGCCTCGATTTCCTCCAGAAGCCGTTCCGTCAACGCCCGTGTTTCGGATAGCTGGCGTGTCACACCGATAGGAGCGCGCGTGACGCTGCCGATACCGCTCATGGCGCAGATGAACAGGAACTTGCTCCACTGCGCGACCTTGATGTCGTCGGGTATCTCGGCACTCACCCCCTTCACGTTGTCGAAGACGGACTTGAGCCGGGCAGTGCGTTCACTGTTGTGGTTGTCACGTTCCCCGAAGCGAATGAAGGGATCCACTCCGGCATGCTTGATATGTCCCGGCGCCTCGCGCCAGGCGAGAATACCGCACAGGCCATCCAGTACCGGGTCGCCCCCCAGCACATCGGTCAGCGTATCGGCGGCTTCCACTCCGTTCTCCAATGGCAGCACGAAGGTGTCGGGGCCAACCATGGGACGCATCGACTCCGCCGCTTCACGTACCTGCCACGCCTTCACTGCCACGATGATGCAGTCCACTACGCCGACGCTTGCCGGGTCGTCGGTGGCCTGGACAGGGTCGATGACGATGTCCCCCTTGATGCTCGAGACCTTGAGCCCGTCCCGGAGCATGGCGGCCAGGTGCTCCCCCCGCGCGATAAAGGTGACGTCCTCTCCGGCCTCGGCCAGTCGTCCACCGAAGTACCCGCCAACGCCACCACTGCCCACGATTGCAAATCTCATCCTGCCTCCTTCACATGGCTGTCCCTCTTTGGAGGATAGTGGCAAAGTCAACTGGTGTACCCCCGGATGTGTCCGGGGCTTGTTGCCATCAGGGTCGAGGTGACTTGTCCGAGATCACGCCAGCCAGGCATTGCGCTGCCCATACGGCAGGAATTGAGGCAGACTCGAGGAATGAACCCCGACTCGATTGAAACTGGCAGGTCTGGATGAACAAGAAGGTAAAAGAGGCGGTGGTTGACGCCATCGACGAGAGCATCGAAGACACCGGCCTGCCGCTGGCGTTGCGTCGTGTCGCCGTCGATACCTACCGGGAGAACGTCGCTTATCTGCATCGCGAGTGCGACCTCTACCGCGCCGAGGGCTTCCAGGCGCTCTCCAAGGTCGAAGTGCGTGCCAATGGCCGGCGCATCCTGGCCAGCCTCAATGTGGTGGATGACATCGCCATCGTCGGCCACGACCAGTTGGGTCTCTCCGAAGACGCCTTTGCCTCACTCGGGGTGGAGGAGGGGCATCCGGTCAGTGTTTCCCAGGCGGAGCCACCGCCCTCCATTCCGGCCCTGCATCGCAAGATTGCCGGTGAGCGTCTCACCCGTCAGGATTTCCGCGAGATCGTCCAGGACATCGCCGAGCTGCGCTACTCCAAGATCGAGCTGACCGCCTTCGTGGTCGCCTGTGACATCGGCGAGCTCGACCGCGAGGAGGTCTTCTACCTCAGCGATGCCATGAGCCGGGTAGGGCGCCGGCTCGACTGGCATGAGCATCCGGTAGTGGACAAGCACTGCATCGGTGGCATCCCCGGCAACCGCACCTCCATGCTGGTGGTACCCATCGTTGCCGCCCACGGCCTGCTCTGTCCCAAGACCTCCTCGCGGGCGATCACCTCGCCCTCGGGTACTGCCGATACCATGGAAGTGCTGGCCAAGGTGGAAGTCCCTTTTGATGAGCTGAGTGAGTTGGTGCGCACTCACCGGGGGTGCCTCGCCTGGGGCGGCACCAGTGAACTGTCTCCGGCGGATGATGTGCTGATCGCGGTGGAGCGGCCGCTCTCCATCGACTCGCCGGGCCAGATGATCGCCTCGATCCTGTCCAAGAAGGTCGCTGCCGGCTCGACTCACCTGGTGCTCGATATCCCCGTAGGCCGTCACGCCAAGGTGCGCTCCATGCCAGAGGCACGGCGGCTTCGCAAGATGTTCGAGTTCGTGGCCGGACGCATGGGGCTGACGCTGGATGTGGTGATCACCGACGGCAGCCAGCCGGTGGGGCGGGGCATCGGCCCCGTGCTGGAAGCCCGCGATGTGATGCAGGTGCTCACCAACCATCCCGATGCGCCGATGGACCTGCGCCAGAAGTCGCTGCGCCTGGCGGGACGCATGCTGGAGTTCGATCCCGATATTCGGGGTGGCGACGGCTTCAGCATCGCCCGGGACATCCTCGACTCCGGGCGCGCCCTGGAGAAAATGCAGGCGATCATCCAGGCCCAGGGGGCAAGGCCGTTCGATCTCGACAATCTAGAGCTGGCCCCCCATGGCTTCGATGTGCTGGCGCCAACCGATGGGGTGGTCACTGCCATCGACAACCTGCGATTGGCTCGCATCGCCCGCCTGGCGGGGGCGCCCAAGGCCAAGGGCGCCGGCGTCGATTTGTATGCCCAGATAGGCGATCGCGTCGAACGGGGGCAGCCGCTCTACCGGGTATATGCCGCCTTTCGCAGCGAAAGCGGCTTCGCTCACCAGTGCAGCGAGCGCAACAGAGGCTACAGTATCGGCAAGGCTGACGAGATCAACCGACTTAACGTGGAGTTCTGATGACCGCAGGGATGCTCTACTGCCAGGAAGAGGCCTCTTCCGCCGGGCGTCTCGCCGCCACCGTGGGTATCGCAGCCTACGAGATCGGCTGCCATCGCTTCCCCGATGACGAGCTGCGCCTTTCGCTTCCCTTCGCCCGTGCCGGTACCTTTCCCGACCCTCTGGTGGTCTACCGCAGCCTCGACCGGCCCAACGAGAAGCTGGTCGAACTGTTGTTGATTGCCCGGCATGCCCGCAAGCACGGTGTGAAGCGCCTGGTACTGGTGGCCCCCTACCTCGCCTACATGCGCCAGGATATCGCCTTCCATCCCGGCGAACTCGTCAGCCAGCAACTCATCGGCGAATTCCTTGCCGACCTGTTCGATGCCGTGATCACCGTCGACCCACACCTGCACCGCATCGACCGGCTCGACCAGGCGATACCCATCGACCACGCGATTGCACTCTCGGGCGCTCCGCGACTGGCCGAATTGATCCGGGAAAAGCACGGCGATGCCCTGCTGGTCGGCCCGGATGCCGAATCCTCCCAGTGGGTGGAAAGCGCCGCGAAGGTGACCGGCTTCGGCTACGGCATATGTCGCAAGATTCGCCATGGCGACCGGGAAGTGGACATTGCGCTGCCCGAACTCGATGTGGACGGCCGCCACGTGGTGCTGATGGACGACGTGGCCAGCTCCGGCCACACCATCGCCCTGGCCGCCAGGCTGCTGCTGGAAGCCGGTGCCGCCTCGGTGGATGTCGCCGTTACCCACGCACTATTCGCCAGCGATGCGATGGACGTGATCCAGGACGCGGGAGTAGGCAATATCTGGAGTACCGACTGCATCCCCCATGAAAGCAACGCCATCGCCATGGCGCCTGTCCTGGCCGATGCACTGGAACAGCTCTTGACCAAACTGGAATGAACCGAGCGGGTAACTGCAGCACCGGTTCCTGTAGACAGTGAGGGCAACCGCATACATCAGGGACAACCGAACCCTTGACAGGTCGATCCATGCCAGGAGGACGCTTCCGCCCACGACTGCGTCGTCAGGTGGCCGGGAAGGCATGGCTGGCGCTGATGCCGAAAATGAGCATGCTGGTATTGCCTGATGCCCAGACGAATTGGGAGGAGACTCATGTTCGATGCGAGCCTGATCGAAAAAAACGACGGCGGCCAGCAGGTGAGCCTGAAGAGGCCATCGGCGGCCCCGTCATCGGTGCGATGGCTGCGCACCTGTCTGATGACCTGTCTGCTTGTCGGGTTCCTGTTGCCCCAGGCCCATGCCGATGTTCCATCGGGAACGTTGGGGACGGTGGGCTCCGATACCCTGGCCGGGCTGATGCTGCGCTGGGGCGAACAGCTGACCCACCAGTACCCGGGCGTACGCCTCCAGTTGCAGGCCAGCGGTTCGGCCAGTGCGCCTCCGGCACTGACCGCCGGCACCACCCGTCTGGGCCCCATGTCGCGTCCCATGACCAACGAGGAACGCGAGGCGTTCATTGCGCGTCGCGGCTATCCACCACTGGAGGTCGAGGTGGCTCGCGACGCCCTGGCGGTGGTGGTGCATCGCCATCACCCGCTCGACACCATCACGCTCGAAGCGCTCGATGCGATCTTCTCGCGTACCCGTCGCTGTGGCGCCGAGCACGACATTACTCGCTGGGAGCAGTTGAACCTTGACGCACCCTCCCGGCGGATCGAGCTGCATGGCCGCAACCTGGCCTCGGGAAGCTACGGGCTGTTTCGCCAGCGGGCGCTGTGCGACGGCGAGTACCACCACCGGCTCAACGAGCATCCCGGTGCGGCGGCCGTGGTGGCGGCGGTGACCGAGAGTCTCGACGCCATCGGCTATGCGGGCCTGAACCACCTGGCTCCGGGGGTGAAGGCCCTGGCCCTGGTGGACGCGGAGGGCGTCGTGCATATGCCGGATGCCGACAGCGTGCGACGCGGTGATTATCCGCTGGGACGCTCGCTCTATCTCTACCTCAACCTACCCCCGGGCGAGGTGCTGCCGGCGCCCGAACGGGCCTTCCTCGACCTGGTGTTTTCGCCCCAGGGCCAGGGTACGGTCACGGAGTTGGGTTTCGTGGCCCTGCCCGAGGAGACACTGTCGCGCCAGCGGCGTGAGCTGGGCCTGGTGCCGTGATGCTGTCATCCAACTGTCATCAAGCTGTTATACGCTTCTGCTCATGATCAAGCTCTTTCCCGTTTCGTCCTCGACCCAGTCTCCACGGCGCCATCTGTTCGATCGCCTGGCGACCGGGCTGATCGCGGCGGGGGGCATCGGTGTGATCCTGGCGGTGCTGGCCATTGGTGCCTTCCTGGCGGTAGAAGTGATACCGGCGCTGTTCAGCGGTGTGCTGGACAAGGAGCGGATCACCCTGTCGCTGACGCCACTGGCCTGGGGCACGTTGAAGGCGGCCTTCTGGGCGCTGGTGTTCGCCATTCCGATGGCACTGGGCGCCGCCATTCACTCCGCTGTCTACATGTCGTCGCGGCTGCGCAGCCGGATCAAGCCTACCCTGGAACTGATGGAGGCCCTGCCCGGGGTGGTGATCGGCTTCGTGGCGGGCCTGGTGCTGGCGCCCTGGGTGGAACGGCACCTTGCCGGGGCTTTTGCCCTGCTGCTGGTCATGCCGCTGGGCATACTGCTTGCCGGCGGGCTGCGGTGGAGCCTGTCGTCGTCCATGCGAAAACGGCTGCCGTTGGCCTGGGCCGGGCTGTGGTTGGTGCCCTGGCTGGCCGTGCTGGGGCTGTTGGCGCTGGAAGTGTCGCCATGGCTCGAGGCGTGGCTGTTCGGTGGTGATCTGCGTGGTTGGCTGGATACCGAGCTGGGCATCGACTATGCCAGCCGCAACGCCCTCATCGTCGGACTGGCGATGGGGTTCGCGGTCATGCCCAGCGTCTATGCCCTGGCGGAGGATGCCCTGTCGGGTGTGCCGACCAGCTTGGGGGAAGGCGCCCAGGCCATGGGGGCGACCCGCTGGCAGAGCCTGTGGAAGGTGGTGCTGCCGGCGGCGGCGCCCGGCGTCTTTGCGGCCGTGATGATCGGCGCTGGCCGGGCCGTGGGCGAGACCATGATCGTGTTGATGGCCAGCGGCAACACCGCATTGATGAGCCTCAGTCCGCTGGAGGGGATGCGCTCCATGGCGGCGGGTATCGCCATCGAGATGCCCGAGGCGGTGCCGGGTAGCGACGCCTACCGACTACTGATATTGGCCGCGTTGCTGCTCTTCCTGTTCACTTTTCTGGTCAATACCCTGGCCGAACTGGTACGCAGCCGGCTGCGGCGTCGCTATCGTCGGCTGGGAGACCGGTCGTGAGCCTGGCCGAGGTGGCCGGTTTTCGGGCCCGGCTGCCACGGGGGGAGGGGCCCTGGGCCTGGCTGGCTGCCGGCAGCGTGGCGTTGTCGCTGCTGATGCTCGGGGGGCTGCTGACGCTGATCGCCGTGCGCGGTCTGGGCCATTTCTGGCCGGCGTCGGTGTCGCTGGTGGAACTCGATGACGGCCAACTGCTGGCGGGTCGTGCGGTGAGGGAACTGCCGCTGGCGACCGGCCAGGGCAGGGAGAGACTTTACTTCACCGGCAATCGGGATATCGACGGTCATGTCTGGCAGTGGGTGGCGGTGGATCGCATCGTTGCCAGCGAGCAGCCCCGTGAGCTGGTGGTGCTGGAGCGTGTCCGGTACGGCGATTTCATCGGCCGCCTCGTCGACGTGAGGCCGGCGGGGAGCCATGTCCAGGGGGTCGGTGGCGGCGAGGTCGCCTGGGCGGCGCTTCAGGCGCGCCTGGCCGCCGTCGATGCGCTGCGTGATGAACGCGATGACCTGCAACGCAACGTGATCCAGCCGCTGGTACGACAGCTCGAGAAAGACCCCGGGGATACGGCGGCACGACGTGGGCTGGCTGTCGCCAACGATCGGATTCGCGGCCTGCAGGACGCCATGCAGGCGGAGGTGGTGGTACTGCAGAGCGTCGATGGCCGGCGTCTGGTCCTGACCCTGGCCGAGGTGCTGCGCGCCTGGCGGCCCAATGCCATGTCGCTGCCGGAAAAGATGGGCGCCTGGGTGCAGGGGGTATGGCGCTTTCTTTCCGAAGGGCCGCGGGTGGCGAATACGGCAGGCGGCGTATGGCCGGCGATCTTCGGCACCGTGCTGATGGTGTTGCTGATGTCGGTGCTGGTCACCCCGTTCGGCGTGCTGGCGGCGGTCTACCTCAACGAGGTGGCTCACCAGGGCCACCTGACACACTGGGTGCGCATCGCGGTGCGCAACCTGGCGGGTGTGCCTTCCATCGTTTACGGTGTGTTCGGCCTCGGGGTCTTCGTCTACGGGATCGGCGGCTCCATCGACGAGTGGTTCTTCAGCGACCAGCTACCGTCGCCCACTTTTGGTACCGGGGGCCTTTTGTGGGCCTCGCTCACCCTGGCGCTGCTGACCCTGCCAGTGGTGATCGTCGCTACCGAGGAGGGGCTGGCGCGGATACCCGATCATCAACGAGAAG
The DNA here is from genome assembly GCF_002879615.1 of Billgrantia endophytica. GTDB lineage: Bacteria > Pseudomonadota > Gammaproteobacteria > Pseudomonadales > Halomonadaceae > Halomonas > Halomonas endophytica. The sequence goes on along the minus strand of NZ_PNRF01000020.1, from coordinate 105,914 downwards.
GGGCGCTGGCGCTGGGGGCCACACGCCTTGAAATGCTGACCCGGGTGGTGCTGCCCATGGCGGTGCCGGCCATGTTGACCGGTGTGATCCTGGCCATTGCGCGGGCCGCGGGCGAGGTGGCGCCGCTGATGCTGGTGGGTGTGGCCAAGCTGGCGCCCCAGGTACCGGTGGATGGCGAATTTCCCTTCCTGCATCTTGACCGGAAGTTCATGCACCTCGGCTATCATGTCTACGATACCGCCTTCCACGGCGATGACATCCAGGCGGCCATGCCGATGGTCTACGCCACGGCACTGTTGCTGGTGCTGGTAGTGCTGGTGCTTAACCTGACTGCCATATTTCTGCGCCACTATCTCAGGGCGCGTCACGGGGCACTGTCACGCCACTGATCGAGGATAGGACCACGCGATGCCCGAACTGCCGCCCTCTCTGCTGAGCCTGGATCGACCGGGTTCGGCCTTGTCGAATTCGACAGGACCGATCATCGACTTCGCGCCCGATGCCAGCTGCCTGGACGTCGAGGGGCTGAGCCTGGCCTACGGCGGCAAGCCGGCGCTTCGCGATCTGACCCTGCGTGTGCCGCGGCAACGGGTGACGGCCTTCATTGGCCCCTCGGGGTGCGGCAAGTCGACCCTGCTGCGCGCATTGAACCGGCTGCATGATCTCGATGAAACGGTCAGCCGCCAGGGCAGCATTCGTCTGGAGGGGCAGGAAATTCACGCTCCCGAGGTGGCGGTGGACGAGCTGCGGCGCCGGGTGGGCATGGTCTTCCAGGCGCCCAACCCGTTCCCCATGTCGATCTACGAGAACGTGGCATTCGGGTTGCGTCTGCAGGGCGGCATGTCACGACGGCGAATGAACGATATCGTCGAGTGGGCGCTGGAAGCGGCGGCGCTGTGGGGTGAGGTGAAGGATCGCCTGCGTGCCTCGGCCTGGTCGCTTTCCATCGGCCAGCAGCAACGTCTGGTGATCGCCCGTACCCTGGCGGTTCGCCCCGAGGTGCTGCTGCTCGACGAGCCGGCCTCGGCGCTGGATCCGATATCGACGCTGAAGATCGAGGAGTTGATCCGTAGCCTGAAATCGCAGCTGACCCTGGTGCTGGTCACTCATAACATGCAGCAGGCGGCGCGCGTGTCGGACTACACCGCTTTCCTGCACGACGGTGAGCTGGTGGAGTACGCCCCCACGGCCAGCCTCTTCACCAACCCGCGCCTGGCGCGCACCGAAAATTACATCACCGGCCGCATGGCCTGACCTAGGCGGCCCCCAGGAGAGTCACATGGACATCACCAGCGATACCCATAGCCAGCATATCTCCCGGCAGTTCAATCAAGAGCTGGAAGAGCTCAAGACCCACCTGATGACCATGGGTGGGCTGGTCGAGAACCAGATCCAGGAGGCGGTCAAGGCGTTGCTTGAAGGCGATAGCCGACTGGCCGAGAAGGTCCGTGACAACGACCGTCAGGTCAACGACATGCAGCTCAGGATAGATGACGAATGCACCCGGGTGCTGGCGCGGCGCCAGCCGGCGGCCTCGGACCTGCGCCTGGTGCTGGCGGTAATCCGCGCCACTGCCGACCTGGAGCGAATCGGCGATGAAGCCAGCAAGATCGCCCGCAACGCGCTGAGCCTGATCGAGAGCGGCACCGCCGTGCGTGGGCTGGTGGAAGTGCGCCATATCAGCGAACACGTGCGCAAGATGCTGCGCGATGCGCTGACCGCCTTTGCCCGCTTCGACACCGAGCTGGCGCTGCAGGTGGTGCGCGAGGACGAGGCGGTGGACGATGAGTACGGCAGTGCCATGCGCTCGCTGATGACCTTCATGATGGAGGACAACCGCGCCATTGGTCCGGTGCTCAGTGTGATGTGGATACTGCGTGCCCTGGAACGGGTTGGCGACCATGCCGACAACCTGGCCGAGTACGTGGTTTACCTGGTGAAGGGCCTGGATATCCGCCACATCGATCTCGATGAGTTGGACGAGGCCGCCCTCAAGGGCCGTGATTGACGTATTCCGGGACGGGGAGCATCCCAAACTTCGATACCACCTCGCTCCCTGTCATATTTCTGCAACCAAATACGCGCATCCTCAATCTCGCGATCGGCACATGGCCGACATGAGCTGGCCGGCATCACTGCCACGGCCAGTCCCCATACGCAGCGAGGAGAGTGAAGATGAGTTTCAGCAAGAGCACGCTTGGTATCACGGTTGCCGCCTCTTTGGCGGTCGGTTTTTCCACCTCGGCCATGGCCCGTGAAACCATCCAGATCGCCGGTTCTTCCACCGTGTTGCCGTTTGCCAGCATCGTCGCGGAAGAGTTCGGTGGCTCCTTCCCTCAGTTCAACACGCCGGTCGTGGGCTCTGGCGGCTCTGGTGGCGGCCTGCGCCAGTTTTGTCAGGGTGTCGGCGAGAACACCATCGATATCGCCAATGCCTCCCGCGCCATTCGCAGCGGCGAGGTCGAGAACTGCAAGGCCAACGGCGTTGAAGAAGTGCTCGAGGTGATGTTCGGCTACGATGGCATCGTGTTCGCCTCACGGGCCGATCGCGACTCCTTTGCCTTGACGCCGCGCCATCTCTTCGCCGCCGCCGCTGCCGAAGTGCCGGTCGATGGCGAGATGGTCGAAAACCCCTACACTCGTTGGTCCGACATCGATAGCGACCTGCCCGATCAAGAGATCGTGCTGGTTATCCCGGCATCCAATCACGGCACACGTGAAGTCTTCGAGGAAAGAGTGATTCATCCCGGCTGTGACACTTACGACGAGGTCCAGCAGCTCGACGACGACGCTAGGGGCGAGTTCTGCAACGCGTTGCGTGGCGATGGCCGTATCATCGAGATTGCCGGCGACTACACCGAGACACTGGCTCGCCTGGACGCCCAGGCCGATGCCGTGGGCGTCTTCGGGTTGAGCTTCTACGATCAGAACCGCGATCGCCTGCAGGTGGCCACCGTTGATGGCGTAACGCCTAGCCTCGATACCATCGGCTCCGGCGAGTATCCGGTATCACGCCCGCTGTTCTTCTATGTCAAGGGCGAGCACCTCGATGTGATCCCCGGCCTGGCAGAGTATACCGAGTTCTTCCTCAACGAGATGATCTCGGGCTATGGCAGTCCGCTGGAAGACGCCGGCCTGATACCGATGGACGATGACGAGCGTGCCAGCGCCCTGGAGCAGTTCCAGGCCCGTACCGTCGCCACCGGCGAATAAGAACGAATGTAGCGCGTGCCATGCGACGAGAGCCGGCATCTCTATCGGCTCTCGTCATTGGCTGTTGGGGAAGAAGCTGGAGACAGGATGAACAATCTTGCCTTGATCGCCACCGTACTGATCGTCATGGCCCTTGCCTATCAGCTGGGTCTGACACGCAGCAAAGCGGTGGCTGGCAGTGGGGAGCGGCTGCATTCTCGACCCGGTTATTATGGTGTGCTGGTCGCCCTCTGGTGCGGCTTGCCGGCACTGCTGTTGTTTATCCTGTGGAGTGTTTTCGAGCCGGGGATCATCGATCTGCTGGTTTTTCAGCAACTGCCACCGGAAGTGGCGGCGTTTTCCGAGCGTGAGCAGCAGCTAGTGATGCGCCGTATTGCGGCGCTTGCCGCAGGGCAGAATGTGGCTGATCCGCAGGATTTCGAACGCCTGGCAGCCAGCCAACAGGCGCGCCTCGAAATGCTTGGCCACCTCAGCATGTTGGCTACCATGTCAATCGTGGCGGTGGTTGGACTGGTCGTGGCCCGGCGTCATGTCACGCCCCGGCTGCGAGCCAGGAACCATGTCGAGAAAGCGATCACGGCTCTGCTGGCGACATGTTCAGGCGTCGCGATTCTCACCACGGTGGGTATCATATTGTCGATGATCGGCGAGGCGATGAATTTCTTCCGTTTCGTCAGCCCTGTCGAATTCTTCTTCGGCACCACCTGGAATCCCCGGTTCAGTTCCTCCGGGGCGGGGGGGCAGGGCGAGTATGGCCTGCTTCCACTGCTATGGGGCACGCTGATGGTCAGCATCATCGCCCTGCTGGTGGCGATCCCCCTGGGACTGATGACCGCCATCTACATGGCCGAGTACGCACCGGCTTGGCTACGCAGCGTCGCCAAGCCGGTGATCGAGGTGCTTGCCGGGATTCCCACCATCGTTTATGGCTTTTTCGCCCTCATCGTCATTGGTCCCTTCCTTTCCGGGTTTGGCGAACTGGTCGGTCTCAACATCCGTACCACCAGTGCCCTGACCGCCGGCTTGGTGATGGGTATCATGATCATCCCCTTTGTCTCATCGCTCTCCGACGACATCATCACCCAGGTGCCCAAGGCGTTGCGCGACGGCGCCCTCGGGCTGGGCGCGACCAAGTCGGAAACCATCCGCCAGGTGGTGTTGCCAGCGGCGCTTCCCGGCATCGTCGGCGCCTTTCTGCTGGCCGCGAGTCGCGCCATCGGGGAAACCATGATCGTGGTGCTGGCGGCGGGCAACAACCCGGTCCTCCACGCCAACCCCTTCGAGGCGGTGTCGACCATTACCGTGACCATCGTCAATCAGCTGACCGGTGACATGGACTTTGCCAGCCCGCAGTCGCTGGTTGCCTTTGCCCTGGGCTTGACACTGTTCGTGATCACTCTTGGCTTGAACGTCATTGCACTGGTCGTGGTGCGCCGATATCGCCAGCAATATGAGTAATGCCTCGTGACTACGCTGACCATTGAAGCTCGAGAAGTGCGCCGCCGCGAACGGTTGGAAACCATCGAGAAGTCGCTCGACAGGCGGCATGCCAAAGAGCGTCGCTTCCGGCGAATGGGGCTGGCCGCGGTGACCACCGGCATGGTACTGGTGGTGATCCTCTTCTCCAGTATCCTGATGCGTGGTTTGCCGGCCTTCTGGCAGGCAACCTTCTATCTCGATATCCATTTCGATCCCGAGGTGGTTCAAGTCGAGGCGCGACCGGTACAGGAAGCAGGAGAGAGGGCTGCGGATTTCCGTGATCGTGATCTGGCCTGGCAGAGTCAGGTAGGCCTGGTCAACTGGCAGCAGCTGATTGACGATGCCCTTGAAGCCGAGTTGGGTGAGGAGATCGAAGCGCGGCAGACCCGCGATCTCCGTGCGCTGGTCACTTCGGGTGAGCGGCGTGCGCTCCGTGACCGGTTCATCGACGACCCTTCCCTGCTGGGTGAAACGAAACGGCTCAAGCTGCTGGCGAGCGCCAATGTCGATGTCTGGATCAAGGGCAATATCGACCGCGACCTGCCCGATGCTCAGCAACAGTTGAGTGCTCAGACCCGGGAGTGGGCCGATGCACTCCATGAACGTGGAGTGATCCGCAATGCGTTCAGCACGGCGCTGTTCCTCAATCCCGACTCGCGCAGTTCGCTGGCCTCTGCTGGCCTGGCCGGCGCCTTCATGGGCTCACTGTTCATGATGTTGATCGTGATCGTGCTATCGGTACCGATCGGCGTGGCGAGTGCTGTCTATCTGGAGGAATTCGCGCCCAAGAACCGTCTCACCGATCTGATCGAAATCAACATCAACAACCTGGCGGCGGTGCCGTCCATCGTATTTGGCCTGCTCGGTGCCGCAATCTTCATCGGCTACCTGCGCCTGCCTTTATCGGCGCCGCTGGTGGGCGGGCTGGTGCTGACCTTGATGACGCTACCGACGATCATCATCGCCACTCGTGCCTCACTGCGTTCGATTCCGCCATCCATCCGTCAGGCGGCGCTGGGAATTGGTGCCTCGCGCATACAGACGGTGTTTCATCATGTGTTGCCGCTGGCACTGCCGGGTATTCTCACCGGGTCGATCCTCGGCGTCGCCCAGGCGCTGGGCGAGACCGCGCCACTGCTGCTGATCGGAATGAATGCCTTTGTATCCAATGTGCCTGGTTCCCCGCTGGACCAGGCCACTGCGCTGCCCGTGCAGATCTATCTATGGCAGGGCAACGAGCTACGCAACTTCTTCGAGGCGCGAACGTCAGCGGCCATCATCGTGCTGCTGGCCTTGATGCTGAGCCTTAATGCGCTGGCCATCTGGCTACGCAAGAAATTCGAGACGAGGTGGTAAATGACAACTGCAACCGTTGCCGTTCCCAAGGCCGCGCCGAAGCGCGAGACCCACAGCAGTCAAGTCAAGATGAGTACACGCGGCGTCAAGGTGTTCTACGGCGACAGCCAGGCGCTGTATGGCATCGACCTCGATATCATCGAGAATGAGGTCATCGCCTTCATCGGGCCATCTGGCTGCGGCAAGTCGACCTTTCTGCGTTGTCTCAACCGCATGAACGATACCATCACCGGCTGCCGGGTAGAGGGCGATGTGACCCTCGATGGCAACGATATCTATGCGCCATCGCTGGACGTGGTACTGCTGCGGGCCCAGGTGGGCATCGTGTTCCAGAAGCCCAATCCCTTTCCCAAGTCGATCTATGAAAACATCGCCTACGGACCGCGGCTGCACGGTTTGGCCAAGCGTCGCGCCGAGCTCGATGAGGTCGTGGAGAGTAGCCTGCAACGTGCGGGGCTGTGGGGCGAAGTCAAGGATCGCCTCGACCAGCCGGGTACCAGCTTGTCGGGGGGGCAGCAGCAGCGCCTGTGCATTGCCAGAACGATTGCGGTCAGCCCCGAAGTGATCCTGATGGATGAACCTTGCTCGGCACTCGATCCCATCGCCACCGCCAAGATCGAGCAGTTGATCGACGAACTGAGCGCCAGCTATACCATTGCCATGGTCACCCATAACATGCAGCAGGCGGCCCGGGTCGCGCACAAGACGGCCTTCTTCCACATGGGCGACATGGTCGAGGTGGGCGATACCGACAAGATATTCACCAACCCCAGGGACCAGCGAACCCACGACTATATCACCGGCCGCTTCGGATGAAAGTCTGGGAAATAATGCCCCCCCGGCCGCTTGCGGCGGCCGGGGGGCAGAGGTATCGATAGCTTAGTTATTGAACCGTAGATACTTGAAGTGAGGCGTGTTTTCGCTCTGCACGGGAAAGTCGATGTCGTCGCGCATCGACCAGGTCAGCATCTGATGGTGGATGGGAATGTAGAGGATTTCGTCGTGAACGATCTGCCAGGCCTCGGCGATCATCTCGTTACGCGCGTTCTCGTCCACTTCCTGGCTCATGGCCACGGTCAGCTCGTCGACCCGCGCGTCGCTGTAGCCGGTGAAGTTCCAGGTGCCACGGTTGTCTTCCTTGGTATGGTAGAGGAAGTTGAAGATGTATTCGGAGTCCATGGGAGGCACGCCCCAGCCGAGCATGTAGAAGTCGTATTCCTCGCGGGACATCTCGGCGGAATGCACCGACATGGGCTGGGCCACCAGGTCCACGGTGATGCCGATACGCGCCAGCATACTCACCACTGCCTGGCAGATCTGTTCGTCGTTGACGTAACGGTCGTTGGAGCAGTTGAGAGTGATGCGGAAGCCGTCACCATAGCCGGCTTCGTCCATCAGCGCCTGGGCACGCTCGACGTCCGCTGGCAGCACCTCGTCGAGTGCTTCGGAGTAGCCATTGACGAAGGGAGGCGCGATCATCCCGGCGGGTTCGGAGTTGCCGCGCATCACCGAGCGCTGGATGGTCGTGGCATCCACCGCCAGATTGATGGCTTCGCGCACGCGGCGGTCGGCGAACGGGTTGCTGTCGACATCGATGCTGTCCAGCGTATCGTGATCCCTGCGCATGCCGAGAAAGATGGTACGGTTCTCGGCGCCTTGCTCATTCTTGATGCCATCGGCACCGGCCAGGCGCTCGATGTCCTGTACCGGGGTCTCCTGAAGCAGGTCGACTTCGCCTGAGAGCAGTGCGGCGACGCGGGTCGAGGCCGATTCGATGGGCGTGTAGATCAACTGCGAGATCTCCATCGGATAGTGATCGATGCCCCAATGGTTGTCGTTACGTACGAGCACCGTGCGCACGTCGGGTTCACGACTCTCGAGGCGGAACGGCCCCGTGCCGTTGGCATTGCGCACCGCGTAGGTTTCCTCGCCGGCGGCATAGTCCTGCGGTTCCTCGACGCCGTGTTCCTCGGCCCATTCCTGGCTCATGATGAACAGATTGGTGAGGTTGTTGGGTACCAGCGGATTGGGGCCGTCGGTCTGTATTTCGACGGTATGCTCGTCCGTTGCGCGCACCTCGACGATGGCGGTCAGCAGGCCGCGCATGTCGGAGTTCGAGTGACGCGCACGGTTCAGGGAAAAGACCACGTCGTCGGCGGTTAGCGCCTGTCCTTCATGGAAGGTCACCCCCTCGCGGATGTCGAATACCCAGACCTCGGGATCGTCCTCCTTCACGTACCAGTCGGTGGCCAGACCGGGCTGCTGCTCGAGGTTCATATCCTGGTAGAGCAGGGTATCGAAGATCTGGTGACTGACCGAGTGCGTCGGTCCTTCATTCCTGGAATGCGGGTCCAGGGTCAGGCTATCGGCGGAGCGGGTCCAGCGCAGGGTCTCGGCATGGGCGGCGGATGCCACCATCGCGCCGATCATGGTGGTGACAAGTAGGGTCTTCTTGAACATCTTGTTATTCCTCTTTCAAGCGTTCGATGGGCTTTTGGCCCTGATGTCGTTCCTCCCCTAACCTAGTCGAGAATACGAACTTTCCCATGCCGGGCTTGTGCGGCGCTATTTTGGCCATGGGAACGGAAAACCTGCCGACACCTTTGCGGCGCTGGCTCAGCCCCTCGCTTTGACGATTGATCAGGCCCGCCGTACCCGGGAGCCCTGCTCATTCGCCGCGGCCAGCCGAGTGGCGGGAAACACGCAGCGGAACAGCGCGCCATGGCCGGGGCGGGTATCGATCTCAAGACGAGCGTCATGGCGCAGCAGCACATGCTTGACGATGGCCAGGCCCAGGCCGGTACCGCCGGTGGTGGTACTCCTGCCCTTGTCGACCCGGTAGAAGCGCTCGGTCAATCGCGGGACGTGCTCCGGGTCGATGCCGTCCCCATCGTCCTCCACTTCCACGCAGGCGCCGTGCTCATGGCGCTTCCAGCGCAGGGTGATATGGCTACCTTCCGGGGTGTAACGTACGGCATTGAAGGCCAGGTTCGACACGGCACTGCGAACTTCCTGTTCGCTGCCAAGAAGCGTTCGCTCCTCGGCGATCTCCACCGTCACCTGCTGGCGGCCCGCTGAGAGTGCGTCGGCGTCGCGGCAGACGTTCTCGAGCAGCGCCCCTATATCCAGAGGCAAATGGTCGTCGCCGCTCTGTTCGAGTTCCAGGCGTGACAGCAGCAACAGGTCATTGACCAGATTCTGCATGCGGGTGGTTTGTCCCTGCATCTGGGAGAGGCCACGGGCAAGGCGTGGCGGCAACTGGTCGGCGTTGTCGGCGTAGGTTTCGAGATATCCGGTCAGCACGGTCAGCGGTGTCCTCAGCTCATGAGAGACATTGGCGACGAAGTCGCGACGCATCTGTTCCAGCCGGTGCAGGCGCGTGATATCCCGCGCCATCAACAGGCGCTCGTCATTGCCGTACAGGGTGATCTGGGCTTGCAGGATGATCCGTTCGTCGATGGGGGAGGGTAGCGTCAGGGGTTCGCGGTAGTCGCGGGCAGTGAAGTAGGCCACGAAGCGCGGGTCCCGCACCAGGTTGGTGATGTGCTGACCCCGGTCCTGGCTGGTCCGCAGGCCGAGCATGCGTTCGGCGGCACCGTTCCACCACTCCAGGTCGCCGTGCTCATCGAGCATTACCACGCTGTCTCGCATGGCTTCGGAGGACTCCTGGATGCGCTTGAGGGTAGTACGAAGGCGCTCCTGGGTATGGCGCTGCCCCTTCTGGTAGCGATAGAGGCGGTCGAAGAGTTCTCCCCAGAGGCCGTTGGCGGCGGGTGGCTCGGCCTGGGGGCTGCGTGTCAGCCAGCGGTGAAGGGCACGGAGCTGGCGCAGGTGAAGAAAGATGAAGACACCCAGGCCGGCAGCGAGGCCCAGTTCGAAGGCCGAGAACAGCCAGCCGACCAGGCCACCGGCACAGGCCAATAGCCCCAGGCGCCAGAGTTCGCGGCTCCAGGGACGCATGTCAGACCTTGTTGGAGAATCGGTAACCGGTGCCACGCACTGTCTGGACCAGATGCTGATGATCATCGCCCAGCGCCTTGCGCAGGCGGCGGATATGCACGTCCACGGTACGTTCCTCGACATAGACATTGCCGCCCCACACCTGGTCGAGCAACTGGCTGCGCGTATAGGCGCGCTCCTGGTGGGTCATGAAGAACTGCAGCAGGCGGTACTCGGTGGGGCCTATCTCCAGGGACTTGCCATTGGCGCTGACCCGGTGACTGACCGGGTCGAGCTGCAGTCCCTCGATCTCGACCAGGTCTTCCACGCCTTTCGGGGTGGAGCGTCGCAGCACGGCCTTGAGCCGGGCCACCAGTTCCCGCGGCGAGAAGGGCTTGGTGATGTAGTCGTCGGCGCCTGCTTCGAGCCCCAGGATCTTGTTGTCCTCCTCGCCCTTGGCGGTGAGCAGGATGATCGGCAGTTCGCTGGTGGCGGTCTCTCGCTTGAGGCGTCGCGCCAGTTCGATGCCGCTGGTGCCGGGCATCATCCAGTCGAGCAACAACAGATCTGGTTGGTGATCGACGATCATGGCGTGGGCGGTCAGCGCGTTATCGGCCTCGAGCACGCGATAGTCGGCCATTTCCAGTGCCACGGCAATCATCTCGCGGATTGGCGCTTCATCATCGACGATCAGGACGGTCTTGGCTGTCATTGCGGGGCCTCTGGTTTATAGCGGGTCGATGACGATAACAGCACGATATCATGTCAGTTGAATGACAGTGCTATCGTACCCGAGCCTTACCCGGCTCGACGACCAGGTCGTTCATGGCGCCAGGTAGAGAGCAGGACAGATGCGCCATAACCGCTAAGCTGGAAGATACGTCGTTCACAGGAGTGCTCCAGGTGACAACACGAGTATTGCGTCTTTCCTCGGCCCTGCTGGTTACCTTGCTGCTCAGTGGCTGCGCGACGCGCTCGCCGGAGCCGCCCCTGGAGTCGCTACCTTCAGATATTCCGGTGGAATCCCCGGCTCCCGCCGTAGCGGAGGCACAGGCAACGCCGGAAGATCGCTATTGGCTGCCGCCCCTGTTCGTGACGGCGGAGGACCAGGCGCATTACTACGCCAGCCGATTGGCGGACCGACGCTTTGTCGATACCTATGGCGCGGCTGAGCATCCACGGGTCTGGTACACCGCGGCGGAGCAGCTCGGGCAGCTTGGCGAGCCGGCCATCCCGCTGCTGTTTGGCCTGATCGACACCACCAGTTCCCATGAACTGATGCTTGTACTTTATGCCCTGCAACTGGCCTCCCAGGACCCGGCGGTTCTGGCTCAGACCGGTGGGGAGTACATTCAGTTAGGCACGGTGCTGTCAGAGGAGACCAATCGAGAGAATCGAAGCATTGCGCTGACGTGGTGGGAACGTCATGGCCGGCACTGGCGCTAACCGCCCGTCGTTTGTCTGTCGATTGAATCACTGAGCTGTTCTCAAAGCGGCTTTTCTGGCTTTTATGCTCGACGTCATGATGTGTCGCGGATTAAGAGGGTATCGTGGAACGTGGTTGTCTAGCGCTTCCATCGGCCCTGCGGTAGTCTTTTCCCGAAGACGCGCGCTGGCATCATCAGCCGAAGCACAATGAATGTTTATGAATACGGATGACATTATCGATTCGTCAAGAGGCTAGACCAGAATGGATCCGGTAATCGGCTCTTTACTGCTTGCTGGCGTGACATTGTTTTTCGCCTTGGTGTGCCTGGCGTATTTCATCGTGCGTTACTCCAGAAACTCATCCCACCAGAAGACGAGGCTCGATGCGGCGGAAGGCGTGCCGGAAGCGCCATCGGATCCGCCCGAGAAGCCGTCCGGAGCGCCATTCCAACAGCCGGGTACGCCAGCGACACATCAGTTCAAGACGGTGACGGGCAAGGATGTTCAGCAGTGCATGTTCGTGGTGCTCGACTGGCCGGGTCTGGACACCAACCGCCGGTTGGCCAAGCTGTTGGCAGAAAACAATGCCCAATACGATTCCAGGCTGGGCGTGTATCGTGTCCGGGACCCTCAAGCTGGCTACAAACTCACCATCGCCAACTCGTCCCCGCCCGGCACCCTTCCACCTTTGCATGAGGGCGGCGACCAGCCCATTGTCAACGGCGTTTCCATACTGGTCCACTTCATCAGCAAGCGCCGCGTGGCCAGAAACCCCGATACCCTCATTCGCTTCACGGAGTCGGTGGCCTCCATCGGGGGGCAGATCCTGGATGCGGATCGTCAGGTGCTGTCGAAAGACGCCTTGGATGAGTTGAGGCAGAACGCGTTATAGGGCCCCGCCCGTGCCGTCAGCTCAGGCGGCGACCTGATTACGGCCATTGTGCCTGGCCTTCCCCAGATCGGCATCCGGCAGAATAATCGCAAACCCCTCACCACCGTAACGGGCCACCAGGTCGGCATTGCGGGCGACGGTTCTCTCGTCAGGGTCGCCTGTTTTGGTCAGCCCTTTTCGCGGGCAAGCAGGGGCGGGGTTTGCTATGGTCACGTCGGGGTCACCACGTATTTTTCCGCTATAGCGGATTCGGAGTCATCGCCAATGGACAAGTACATGCAGGCTGCCCTGGAGGAGGCCCGGCAGGGTCTCACGGAGGGAGGGATACCCATCGGCTCGGTTCTGGTTCACCGGGGGCGCATACTCGGCCGTGGACATAACCGCCGCGTACAGTCGGGCAGTACGGTCTTGCACGGCGAAATGGACGCCCTGGAAAATGCCGGACGTCAAGCCGCGTCGGTCTATCGCGACTGCGTTCTCTATACCACGCTTTCGCCATGTCCGATGTGTAGCGGGGCGATCCTGCTCTACGGCATTCCCAAGGTAGTGGTTGGCGAGAATCGGACCTTCATGGGGGAAGAAGAGCTGTTGCGCTCGCGTGGGGTCGAAGTGGAGATCATCCAGTCAGAGGAGTGTATCGAGCTGATGACCGGCTTCATCGAGGCATCCCCCGAGTTGTGGAACGAAGATATCGGCGAATAGCAGCGGTCTTGCCGGCTGTCATCAAACTGTCATCTGCAGCGGTTACCGTGCGCGGACTGAAACGTGGGTGTCACACGCCCGTCATCAAGTACGCTTATCCTCATAACGGCCTTTTTCATGTCGAAAATCGACCCCTCTACTTCCAACCTCACCCAGGCGGCACTCACGCGTGAGCAGAAACGTGAGGTTCCGGCCTGGCTGCGGGGCATCTATGCCGGCTTGTGCCTCTACCTGTTCCTTGCCGCACTCAACGTGCTCGGTTCCGGGTTGGGTACCTTCGGCGACGACAGTGACTTCCTGGTGCGCGCCTTCGCCTACGGGGCAAACCCTTTTATCGCCCTGCTCGCCGGTGTGCTGGTCACCATGGTGGTGCAGAGTTCGTCTTTCACGACGGCGCTGATCGTCACCCTGGTAGCCAGCGGTGAGATGACCCTGGGCACTGCCGTGTTCGCGATCATGGGCGCCAATATCGGCACCGCGGTGACCGGAGTCATCGTGGCCTTGGCCAACGTGCGCATCAAGAGTAACTTCCGCCGCTCCTTCACCGCGGCGCTGATGCACGACTTCTTCAATATTCTCACCGTGGCGGTGGTATTCCCCATCGAGTGGTTCAGCGGCATGCTCCATGATACTGGACGTGGCGTTTTCACTCTCCTGGCCGGCTGGGTGGCCGAACTGATCGGCCTTGAAGAGGTGGCCAGGCCCGATAGTCCGATCAAGGTCATCACCGCCCCGGTGGTGGACGCCGCCAACTGGCTGGGTGGCAGCCTGGGCACGAGCCTGGCCGCGCAGGGGCTGTTGGTCGCCGGGATGGGTATGCTGCTGATGTTCACCGCGCTGATCTTCATGGTGCAGAACCTGCGTGGCGCCCTGCTGCGTCATATGGATGGCCTGTTCAGTACCTACTTCTTTCGTACCGACCTGCGCGCCTATGGCATCGGCTTGGTCTCTACCGTATTGGTGCAGTCGAGTTCCATCACCAGCAGCCTGATGGTGCCATTGGCCGGAGCCGGTGTGGTGCGCATTCGCCGCGTATTGCCATTCATGATGGGTGCCAACCTTGGCACCACCTTCACCAGCGTGCTGGCTGCCACCGCCAATCCCGTCGCCGCCGCCATGACGGTCGCCTTGTTCCATGTCATCTTCAACCTGACCGGCACCGCCATCTGGTATCCACTGCGCCATATCCCGCTGCGAATGGCCAGTTGGTACGGCAATCTGGCGGCCAAGCGAACACGCTATGCCTTCCTGTTCCTGATTGGTGTATTCCTGGTGGTGCCCCTCGTCGGCATCACTGCCACCGAACTGTTCATGAGCCTGCGCTGAGCGCGGCGTATCCGGAGTTTTCTTCCCATGTTTCGACAGCTCTATAGCGCTCTGACCTCGGAAAATACCCTCGACAAGGCATTTGAGGATCTGACGGCCATGCTCGAGCATGGCGAGTGGATGTTCGCGCGTGCCAATGAGGTGCTCTACAGCACCGTGCCGGTCGACGAAGTTCGCCAGCCTCTCTACGACCGCGACCAGGCGATCAATGATCTCGAGCGCTCGATCCGCCGCAAGGTGCTGCGTCACCTTACCGTCAACCCGGGCCACGACGTCGCCGTCTGCCTGGCGCTGATGAGCGTGGCCAAGGACGCCGAGCGCATCGGCGACTACTGCAAGAACGTTTTCGAGGTTGGCAGCTTCTATAGCGAGGGCTTCCACGTGCCGCGCTACCAGGGACCGCTGGACGGCATGGCCGAGCAGATGAGCCGTATGTTCGGCATGATGGTCAGCGCTACCCGTGACTCCAATGAAGTCAAGGCCCGCCAGGTGCTGTCCATGGCGCGAGGCATCCGTGCCCAAAGTGATCACCTGATCGAGGAGCTGTTCAAGGATGATCAGCAGGTCGCCTTCCACGAGGCCGTGGCCTACTCGCTGCTCGCTCGCCACTACAAGCGCGTCGCCTCCCACCTGGCCAATATCGCCACTGCCGTGCTTGGGCGACTGGAGGATCTGGATTTCTACTCGGATGATGAGGCCACCAAGGATTAATCCCGGTCAGGGCCAAGGCACATCGGCAGGTTGTCACGCAGCGAGCGAGGCAGGATATCGAGGTCTTGCAGCGTGCCGACACCCTCGTTGGCGACGTTCTCCTGCGCCATCATGATGACCTGGTCACGGGTCAGCGGCGGATTGGGTAGTGGAGACGCCAGAAGGGCCATCAGGTGCCACAGCGGAAAAGGGATCGGCACCAGGGGGCGTTCGCGCTCCCGATAGGCCGCTATCAGCTTGACGATGTCACGGTAGCGCAGGATATCGGGGCCACCCAGTTCGAACAGTCGCCGCTCCGGAGGCGCATTGCCCATCAGCCTCAGGATGGCTCGTGCCACATCCAGCACATGCACCGGCTGCAGGCGGGTCTCGCCACGGCCAAACAGAGGAATGACGGGTAGTCGCGTCAATCGCGACAGGGCGCTCAGAAAGGCATCGTCGGGACCGAACATGACACTGGGGCGCAGGATGACGGCTTTGGAGAATTCGGCGATGACCGCCAACTCGCCCTCGGCACGTGCGCGCACATAGGCCGAGCGCGACCGCACATCGACTCCGATGCCGGAGATATGCACCAGTCGTTCGATACCTGCCCCATGTGCCAGGCGAGCCAGGCGACCAGCGGCTTCCACATGGATGTCGGCGAAGCGCTTCCCGCGACTTTCCACATACAGACTGACCGCATTCACCACCCCGGCGACTCCCGACAAGGCGTTGACGACAGAGGTCTCGTCGCGGATATCCACGCTGGCCAGTTCCAGTTTGTCTCCCGGCTCAGCCCATTCGGGCAGGGATGGCTTGCGAGCGGCAATGCGGACTGGCCGGCCAGCATCCACCAGCTCGTGAACGAGCATGCTGCCGAGGAAACCGGTACCGCCAAATACCGCAATGGGCCCAGACATGACGCATTCCCCCTGTGACTCGTAAGCAAGGTCATGGCATGCCATGCTCGCGAATAACGGCTACCGGTATCCAGTGCGGAAGGCGGGCGGGTCGTCAAGGTAGTGGAAAGAACGACCGCTTATTCCCCGGGTAGTGGCAGGGAGCCGTTTTCCTTGATGGTTCGTATGGCGAAGCTGCTGTCCACGATATTGACCATGGGCAACTTTTGCAGGCGACGCACCCATTGCTCATAATTTCCCAGGTCGGCGGTGATGACGTGAAGCAGGTAATCGAAGGCGCCGGAAACGGTATGGCAGTTGATCACCTCCGGCATGCTTCTGACCGTCTCCTCGAACTGTTCGACCAGGGTATCCTGATGTTGACTCAGGCGTACCTGTACAAAGATGGTGATATCCAGGCCGAGCTTCCCCTTGTCCAGCTCGGCTCGATAGCGGGTGATCAGGCCTTCGTGCTCGAGACGACGGATACGCCGAGCGCAGGGGGAGGGCGACAGGCTGACCCGCTCGGCCAGTTCGGCTGTCGTCAGACGAGCATCCAACTGCAGGGCTTCCAACAGCTTGTGGTCAATTCGGTCGAGCTTCATGGGGCGCATGGCTGTGCCTTGTCATGGTGACATTGCGTGACTTCTTGGTTTTTGCGGCTAACTTCAACTTGAAGTCTGGCAAATCATGCCCGTTTTAGCCAACTGAAGTAGCGCACTCTACTAGCTAAAGCTTCCCCGGGGCGGCGCCACTGGAGGCGGTAGGGCAAGCGGTGTAGGCTGACCGGCTTCGTTTCTTGTCACACGACGTCTTTATAAAGGACCCCTCCCATGAGTGCGTTACCCAACTGCCCAGCCTGTGCATCCGAATTTACCTACGATGACGGCATTCAGTTCGTCTGCCCGGAGTGTGGCCATGAGTGGTCGAAGGAAGAAGGGCCCGCCTCAGCCCCGGAGGAAACGGCGGTGCGCGATGCCAACGGCAACGTGCTGAATGACGGGGATACCGTCACCGTGATCAAGGATCTCAAGGTCAAGGGTTCTTCCTCCGTGGTCAAGGTCGGTACCAAGGTCAAGAACATCCGCCTGGTCGAAGGCGATCATGACATCGACTGCAAGATCGACGGCATCGGGCCGATGAAGCTGAAGTCGGACTTCGTCAAGAAGGCGTAAGTCGATCGATTCATTCTTTAGATGAGAATGATTGTATTTTTTGATGCCATCGGCATCGATCATGCCGGCAACGTGCCGTCTGACAGACGGAAACGGCTCCAGGGCTTCACATCGAATCCATACAGGACTAAAATGGTCCCCAATAGGGTGCGGGTGAATATGACACGGCTGCGAATCAGAGGAGTCAGGCATGCTCAAGCTTTCACGGCTGACCGATTATGCCGCGGTGGTGATGGCGCAGATTGCACGCCATCCGGAGCAATCGCATGCCGCAGCGGAGCTCGCCGAGGCGGTGCAACTGCCGCACCCCACCGTCAGCAAGACACTGAAGATGCTGGTGCGTGCAGGCCTGTTGGAGTCCAGGCGCGGTTCTCAGGGCGGCTACTCCCTGGCCAGGCCGGCTTCGCGCATCACGGCCATCGATATCATCACTGCCATCGAGGGGCCGGTCGCGATGACGGAGTGCAGCCATGCGGAAGGCGACTGTGACCTGCTTGCCACCTGCGGGGTTTCCGACAACTGGCAGCGGGTTTCACTGGCTGTCCGTACCCTGCTCGACAGCGTGACCCTGGCGCACCTGGCCGACACGTCGCCCATCAAGTTGCCGGTACAGCTGCCCATTCAGAGTGTCAGTCTGGCCATCGACATGGCCTGACGCGTTAAAGCGAACACGGTGTGTTCATCACGGCCCACCGGACTGCGCTTCTTCGAAACACCATTACCCAGGCGGACTCGCAGTTCGCCGACCCAACCGCCCGGGAGGGGATTGATCATGGCAAGTCAGGAAATGGAACAGCTTGTCCGTCGCGAATACACGCAAGGCTTCGTGACCGACATCGAGAGCGACACCGTACCACCGGGGCTCGACGAGAGTACCATCGCCTTCATTTCCCAGAAGAAGGGTGAACCCGAGTGGATGCTCGAATGGCGCCTGAAGGCCTACCATCAGTGGCTGAAAATGACGCCGCCTTCCTGGGCGCACCTGAAGTATCCGCCTATCGATTACCAGGCGATCTCCTACTACAGTGCACCCAAGCGGCCCGAAGATCGTCCGCAGAGCCTTGATGAGGTCGACCCCAAGCTCCTCGAGACCTACGAGAAGCTGGGCATCCCGTTGCATGAGCGTGCCGCTCTGGCCGGGGTGGCAGTGGACGCGGTGTTCGACTCCGTTTCGGTGACGACCACCTTCAAGGAGAAGCTGCACGAGGCGGGGGTGATCTTCTGCCCGATCTCGGAAGCCATCCGTGATTATCCGGAGCTGATCAAGCAGTACCTGGGCACCGTGGTGCCGGTGGCCGACAACTATTTCGCGGCTCTCAATTCGGCGGTCTTCACCGACGGCTCATTCGTCTTCGTGCCGGAAGGCGTGACCTGCCCGATGGAACTCTCCACCTACTTCCGCATCAATGCCGCCAACACGGGGCAGTTCGAACGCACCCTGATCATTTGCGAGAGCCGCGCCCAGGTCTCCTACCTGGAGGGCTGTACCGCGCCGATGCGCGACGAGAACCAGCTCCATGCGGCCGTGGTCGAGCTGGTGGCCCTCGAGGACGCCTACATCAAGTACTCGACGGTGCAGAACTGGTATCCGGGCGATGAGGAGGGCAGGGGCGGCATCTACAACTTCGTGACCAAGCGTGGCGACTGTCGTGGCGATCGTTCACGGATCAGCTGGACCCAGGTCGAGACCGGTTCCGCCATTACCTGGAAATACCCTTCCTGCGTGCTGCGCGGCAAGGACAGCATCGGTGAGTTCTATTCGGTGGCGGTGACCAACGGCCGCCAGCAGGCCGATACCGGTACCAAGATGATCCACATCGGCGAAGGGACACGCTCCTATATCGTCTCCAAGGGGATCTCCGCCGGAAAAAGCGACCAGTCCTATCGGGGCCTGGTGAAGATCGGACCGAGGGCCAAGGGGGCTCGCAACTTCACCCAGTGCGACTCGCTGCTGATCGGCGACAAGTGTGGCGCCCATACCTTCCCCTACCAGGAGATCGGCAACAGCACCGCCACGGTCGAGCACGAGGCGACCACGTCGAAGATCGGCGAGGACCAGTTGTTCTATTGCCAGAGCCGCGGTATCTCCGAAGAGGATGCCGTGAGCATGATCGTCAACGGCTTCTGCAAGGATGTGTTCCAGGAACTGCCGATGGAATTTGCGGTGGAGGCCGAGGCGCTCCTTAACGTCACCCTGGAAGGCGCCGTGGGTTAAAGCGCTATTGCGCTCGGTCACTCTGTGTTGGAAGCCCGACTCGGCATGCTCATTGAGCAACAGTCAACTCCGCTGCACTCGTCGGGCTTCCGCCTTGATTGACCTTCGCCCATGACGCGCTTGTTGGTTGGGTGGAAACAAATTTTTCGGGTCGCGTTGGCGGCTCGCCAGAATAGATAAGGTACTCAAGATGCTCGAAGTCAAGGATCTGCACGTCACGGTCGAAGGCAAGGAAATCCTCAAGGGCCTCAGCCTGACCGTCAACGCCGGTGAGGTTCACGCCATCATGGGCCCCAACGGGGCGGGCAAGTCGACGCTGTCGGCCGTGATCGCCGGCAAGGAAGGTTACGAAGTGACCTCCGGTTCGGTCACCTTCGAGGGCCAGGACGTGCTGGAAATGGAAATCGAGGAGCGTGCTCTGGCCGGCATGCTGCTTGGCTTCCAGTATCCGGTGGAGATCCCGGGGGTCAAGAATATCTACCTGCTCAAGGCGGCGCTCAACGCCCAGCGTGCGGCACACGGCGAGGGCGACATCCCGGCGCCGGAATTCATGAAGCTGATCAAGGCGAAGATCGCCGAGATGAAGATGGACGCCAGCTTCCTGCAACGGGCCGTCAACGAAGGTTTCTCCGGCGGCGAGAAGAAGCGTAACGAGATCCTGCAGATGCTGGTGCTTCAGCCCAAGCTGGCCATGCTCGACGAGATCGATTCCGGCCTGGATATCGACGCCATGCGCGTCGTCGCCGACGGTGTCAATAGCCTGCGTGCCGCCGACCGCGGCATCCTGCTGGTCACCCACTACCAGCGGCTGCTCGACTATATCATTCCCGACCACGTGCACGTGCTGGTCGATGGCCGCATCGCCAAGAGCGGCGACAAGGAACTGGCCAAGGAACTCGAGTCACGCGGTTACGACTGGGTCCTGGAGGAGTCCGCTGCATGAGTGACGTCCAGAGCGATGTTAAGCGCTTTATCGACCGGTTGACCGAGCGTACCGGGGTACGCCGACAGGCCAATGGCCCGGAGCCGACCTGGATCGCTGCGCGCCGCCAGGCGGGGGCTGCCCGTTTCGAGGCGCTGGGCTTTCCCGATCGACGCGTCGAGGCATGGAAATACACGGACGTGCGCGCCATTGCCAGGGGGGATTTTTCCCTTACCGATAGCGCCGAGTTTTCCCCGGCGTCCGCCGCGGCACTGACGCTGCCTCTGGATGCCCACCGGCTGACCTTTGTCGACGGCGTCTTCTCCGCGGCACTGTCCGACCTCGGTGAGCTGCCGGCTGGCGTGGCGATCTTGCCGCTCAGCCAGGCATTGGCTGACAACCACGAAGCCGTGGGTGGCCCGCTGGGGCGTTTGACCGGGGTGGAGTTCTCGCCTTTTTCCGCACTGAACACGGCCTTCACCGAAGAGGGGGCCATCGTTCGGCTGGCGCCGGGCAGCGTGGTGGAAAAGCCGGTCCTGCTGCAGTTCCTCTCCCGTGCCAATCCGCGGCCGATCATGTGTCACCCGCGGGTACTGATCGAAGCGGGAGCCCGTAGCCAGGCCACGGTGATCGAGCATCATGTCGGCGAGGCCGAGGCCGCCAATTTCACCAACCTGGTGGGCGAGATCATGCTCGACCGGGGGGCTGTCCTGACCCACTACAAGCTTCAGGAGGCTCCGCTGGGTGACCTGCACGTGGCCAGCATCCACGTGGATCAGGGTCGTGACAGCCGCTACACCTCGTTCAACCTGAACCTGGGTGGCAGCCTGGTGCGCAACGACCTGGTGACCGACCTCAACGGCCAGGGTGCCGAGGCCAACTTCAACGGCCTCTTCTACGCGCAGGGTCGCCAGCACGTGGACAACCACACCCTGGCCAACCATAACGCCCCGCACACGTTCTCCAACGAGAATTACAAGGGCATTCTCGATGACCGTGCCCGTGGCGTGTTCAATGGCAAGGTGGTGGTCAAGCGCGACAGCCAGAAGATCGAGGCGCATCAGAGCAACGCCAATCTGCTGCTTTCCGACCGGGCCGAGATCGACACCAAGCCCGAGCTCGAGATCTATGCCGACGATGTCAAGTGCTCCCATGGCGCCACTACCGGCCAGCTCGACGAGGAGGCGGTGTTCACCCTGCGCACCCGTGGCATCGATGAACAGACCGCCCGTGGCCTGCTGACGCTCGCCTTTGCCGGTGAAGTCATGGAGCGTGTCGAGCTGGAGGCCGTGGCCGAGCGTGTCGAGTTGGCGGTGGCCGGCAAGCTGCCGGAGCGTTTCAACCTGTCCGGGCTGGTGGAATCCGCCATGTCGCTGCATGACGACTGAGCCGAGGAGGCAACGATGAATGACC
The DNA here is from genome assembly GCF_002879615.1 of Billgrantia endophytica. Lineage (GTDB taxonomy): Bacteria > Pseudomonadota > Gammaproteobacteria > Pseudomonadales > Halomonadaceae > Halomonas > Halomonas endophytica. Next base: position 84,262 of record NZ_PNRF01000020.1, on the reverse strand, counting down.
TGGCCACTGATCGCGTGTTTGACACCCCGCCCTTCGATGTGGCCGGGATTCGTGCCGACTTTCCCATCCTCGAGCGGCAGGTGCATGGCAGGTCGCTGGTCTATCTCGACAATGCCGCTACCAGCCAGACGCCGCTGCCGGTGATCGACACGTTCCGTGACTACTACAGTCGCTACAACGCCAACATTCACCGCGGACTGCACACGCTGGCCGACGAGGCGACGGCGGCGTACGAGGGCACGCGCGAAACGGTACGCGCCTTCCTCGGCGCGGCGGACAGGCGCGAAATCGTATTCACCCGCGGTACCACCGAGGCGATCAACCTGGTGGCCAACAGCTGGGGCCGGACCAACCTTGAGGCTGGGGACGAAGTCCTGGTGTCGCTGCTCGAGCATCACTCCAATATCGTGCCCTGGCAACTGCTGGCCGGTCAGCTCGGTATCGTGGTCAAGGTGATCCCGGTCGACGAGCGCGGGGTGCTGGACATGGCCGCCTATCGTGCGTTGTTCACCGAGCGTACGAAGCTGGTGGCCGTCAACCATGTCTCCAATGCCTTCGGTACCATCAACCCGGTACGCGAGATGGCGTCCATCGCACACCGCCACGGTGCACGAATCCTGGTGGACGGCGCCCAGGCCGCGCCCCACCAGACGGTGGACGTTCGCGACATCGATGCCGATTTTTACGCTTTCTCGGGTCACAAGGTCTACGGGCCCACCGGTGCCGGGGTTCTCTATGGCAAGGCCGAGCTGCTTGATGCCATGCCGCCCTGGCAGGGCGGTGGCGAGATGATCAAGAGCGTCTCGTTCGACGTGCCAACGATCTTTGCCGATATACCCCACAAGTTCGAGGCCGGCACGCCGGCCATCGCCGAAGTCATTGCCCTGGGCGTAGCGCTCGACTGGGTCAGTGGCGTGGGGCTGGCGCGTATAGGGGGCTGGGAGGCGGAACTGCTGGCGCGTGCCACGGCAGGAGTGTCGCGCATCGACGGGCTACACCTGCTGGGTACGGCGCCTGACAAGGCGGGAGTGCTATCGTTCGTGGTGGATGGGGCGCACTCCCAGGATATCGCGCTGCTGATCGACCAACTGGGGGTGGCCATTCGAACCGGCAATCACTGTGCCCAGCCGTTGTTGGCGCACTTCGGTGTGGAGGCGACCTGTCGTGCCTCGTTTGCCGCCTACAATACGCTGGAAGAAGTCGATGTCTTCGCCGCTGCCCTGGAGCGGGTCATCGGGATGGTGCGCTGAGCATGTCGGACATCGAACAGATCGCCAGTCTGGAAAGAGGACAGACGCTGCCACTGCAACGCGACGTGGCGGCGATTTCCATTCCCTTCGGCAAGACCGTGACCCTGGCCGAGGACAGTATCGTCAGCGTGATGCAGGCCAAGGGCAGCTCGATCAGCGTCGGCTTCGAGGGGCGGCTCTACCTGATCGAAGGAGCCAATCTCGATGCACTGGGCCTGGAGGCCCTGCCTCGGCCGACATTGCCTGACGATGCCTCGGACGAGGAGATCGAACAGTTCGTCTGGGATCAGCTTCGCACCTGCTTCGACCCCGAGATTCCGGTCAATATCGTCGACTTGGGGCTGGTCTACGGTTGCCGTATCGAGCGCCTGATCAGCGGTGAACGCATCGTCACCATCCGCATGACCCTGACGGCGCCAGGCTGCGGAATGGGGGATGTGATCGCCGCCGATGCCCGCAACAAGATTCTCGGCGCGCCGCAGATCAGCAAGGTCCATACCGAAATCGTCTTCGATCCACCCTGGAGCCGTGAGATGATGAGTGACGAGGCAAAGCTGGAACTCGGAATGTTCTGAGCGGAAGCCTCGACTCATGTCGCCTCCTGAGGGCCGGGGATATCGATGGTCGCGCTGCTGTGGAAGGTCTTCAAGGTATTGCTGATGACGCTGGGAGCTTCGTTGCTCCTGGCGTCACTGCTCTTTGTGGGGGCCAACCTCTGGGTGCTGAGCCAGACCCATGCGCGTATCGAGCACGACCTGCCTTTGTGTGGCCCCGAGCGGGTCGGTATCGTTTTCGGCACCTCGCACTGGACCCGTAGCGGCGTGCGCAACCCACACTTCGATGCGCGCATGAGTGCTTCGGCACGCCTGGTACGCCTGGGCAGGGTCGAGCATCTTCTGCTGTCAGGCGACAACAGGACTCGCTACTACAATGAGCCCGTCACCATGTGGCGAGACTTGCGTGGCCGCTTTGTTCGCGACGAGGACATGACACTGGATTACGCAGGCTTCAGCACCTTCGACACCCTGGTTCGTGCCCGGGACGTGTTCGGTGTGGAGCAGGCGCTATTGGTCACTCAGTCCTGGCACTTGCCTAGGGCGCTCTTCATTGCCGATTCGCTGGGACTCGACGTGACCGGCTGTGCGGCACCTGCAAGGCCGGTAGCCGGACTATGGCGACTGCAGGCCCGAGAATGGGTGGCGCGTGCGGCGACGCTGGGGGATCTCTATCTGTGGGGACGCGAGCCCTATTTCCTGGGCCCGCTGGAGCCATTGGAAATTGCGCCGCAGGTCTGGAACGCTGTCGTGATCGAAGCGGCGCTGGAGGCAGAACGGGACGAGCCGGGCAGGCAGCAGCGTCAGCGCTGACGCTGCTTCTGCAGGCGATAGAGTTCGCGTATCAACGCTCGGCACTGCTGCCAGCATTCTTCCACCACGGGTTCCAGGGGGTCGGGCAGGGGGTGCGTGAACAGAGTGGACAGCGCCTGCATCAGCACGCGCTCCTGTTCGAGCAGCTCGCCGATGACGACCTGGCTCTCGTTGCCCACGAAGCTCTTCAGGCGGCTCCATAGCCACAGGTAGTCATCACGCTCGACATCGGCATCCCGGGGAAGCAGGTTCAGGTGATGTCTGGCGAGTTCCTGCAGGCGGCGCATGGCCTTGGCCCTGGCCTCGTAGTGAGGCTTGAGGGTTTCGCGCAGCGACGGGCGCAGGCGCTCCAGGTTGTCCTGAAAATAATCGATACTGTCGGCCAGCGCTTCGAGTACGCTGTCCATCGCCACTTGGCGATTGTCGAGAAACATGAGCGGTCACCTCCTCCGGTGACGCAGATTGTGGGGGGCTCGCCGTTCTTTTGCCACCCCCATGGTGAATTTATTACACGCTCAACCCTTCGGCTTGGGTGGTACCTTGCGTGGCGTGCTGGCGTGCTTCTCCAGATGCTCGATGATCAAACCGGCGATGTCCTTGCCGGTTGCGGTTTCGATGCCCTGTAGCCCGGGCGACGAATTGACCTCCATGATTACCGGGCCGTGGTTGGCGCGCAACAGGTCGACGCCGGCAACGCGAAGCCCCATGGCCTTGGCCGCGCGAATGGCCGTGGAGCGCTCCTCCGGTGTGATCCGGATCAGGCTGGCAGTACCGCCGCGGTGAAGATTGGAGCGGAACTCGCCATCGGCAGCCTGACGCTTCATGGAAGCGACGACCTTGTCGCCGATCACGAAGCAGCGGATATCGGCCCCACGGGCCTCCTTGATGTACTCCTGCACCATGATATTCGCCTTCATGCCCATGAAGGCCTGGATCACCGACTCGGCAGCCTGGTTGGTCTCGGCCAGCACGACGCCAATGCCCTGGGTTCCCTCGAGCAGCTTGATGACCAGGGGCGCCCCCTTGACCATCGTGATCAGGTCGGGGATATCGTCTGGCGAGTGGGCGAAGCCGGTAATTGGCAGGCCCAGCCCCTTGCGCGACAGCAGCTGCAGCGAGCGCAGCTTATCCCGTGACCGGGTGATGCCGACCGAGTCGTTGACGACATAGGTGCCCATCATCTCGAACTGGCGAAGTACGGCACAGCCATAGAATGTCACCGAGGCGCCGATCCGGGGTATGACCGCATCGAAGTGTTCGAGCTCTTGCCCCTTGAGATGGATCGATGGGTGGTGAGCGGCAATACTCATGTAGCAGCGCAGGGTATCGATCACCCGGATGCTGTGGCCGCGACTCTCGGCGGCCTCCACCAGTCGACGCGTGGAGTAGAGATTACGATTGCGGGACAATATCGCGATATGCATCGAGGGCTCCGAAGTCGAATGGCAGAGATTGGCTCAGGGTTCGCCATGCAGAAACGTGACACCCGACGCCACCAGCAGGCGGCGCAGGGCGCGGCGGCCCAGAAGCATGGGGTGGCGCATGTTGCGGCGGTCGGTAAGGGTCAGTTCCACCATCATTTCGAGCTTGCCGAGTTGCACGGGTGTTCTAATCACGTAGCGCCATTCCGCCTGCCCGTTGGAGCTGGTTACCCGTCGCCTGTCGTGCAGGTGCATACGAATCATGTGGGGCGGTGTGACAGGTCCTCCGCTGCGCGTGGTGAAGCTGACCCAGAGGTGGCCATCCTCCTCGTAGAGTTCGATATCCTCTGCGTGCAGGGCCGACGTGCGCGCACCGGTATCGACCTTGGCGCACACCGTCATGCCTATCTCCGGCAGGGTCACCATCTCGCGGCGACCAATGACGGCCTTTGGGGTATAGGGCAGTTCCTTCATCGTATCACTTCCACATATCCATACTCAGTGGCCGAGTCCGGCGAGTCGTTGGCCGATGACGGTGTCCGGTCCGGCTTCCCGCAATGCCATCAAGACCGGTAGCCGCAAGCGCGGAATCAGGGCCAGGTCCCGGGCCACGGCGGCGAAGTCTGCACGCGGCTCCTCGGCAAGTCGAGCGAGAAAGCGCGGCAGGCGCTCGGCATCCTCCAGGTGTGCCCATCCACGGCCGGCGAGAGCCGCCAACAGATCGGGGCCACAGGCGTCCGGGTCGGCGAGCAGCGTGTCGAACCAGTCGCCTACCAAGGCCGGCGATCCTCCGCTCACGGCGCGCACACAGGCGCAGAAGCGTTCGATGTCACCCTCGGCCGCGGCCCGCTCACCCCTGTGACGCAACGCCCGGGTCAACGCATCAGGCACCTGCCTGTGCTCCAGACAGTAGCATAGCGAAGTGAGCACTTCGTTGGGCAGGTCGGTCAATCGAGCCGACAATAGCTGGCTGGTGTCGTCGTCCAGGCGCACCACGTAGTCGGCTAGGCCCTGGAGCCCCAGCGCTTGCCAGTCCAGTGCCTGTTGTCCGCTCAGGTAGGCTTCCACCGGCTCCAGGTGCGGGCTGGCCGGCATGTCCATGTCATGGCTTGCCCGGGCATGCAGCATTGCCTGAAAGGGCAGCGAGGGCGTATAGGCCAGGGGGTTGTCCTGCATCAGGTTATCGATCCTGCCATCGCCTTTGCCGCCAGCGTGCTGAACGCTGCGCCCCAGGGTTTCCAGCAGCCGCTGCAGGAAGGCGTCCCGGGGGGCGGGCACCAGTAGACCCTGCTCATCTATCGGAAGGGCAAGAAACCAGATCAGTGGATCGGGCGCATCGCCCAGGCGAAAGACCAGCCCCAGCCTGGCCTGTCCCTGCCATGGCTGGGGCCACGGCGTATTGCCGGCCTCGAAGCTTTCCAGGACCTCGAGGTTGCAGGGTTCGACGCGGCGCCCCAGGTGATAGGCCCGTACCTCGGCGCCAGTGCGCACGAAGAAATCGTGAAGCGTGTGGATCGGCTGCATGACGACTCCTCTCTTGGAGCGTGCACTCTACCTTGCAGGGCAAGGGCTTGTCAGCCAACTCCCGGGGGACGTCGACCCGGCCTGGCTGATCAAGAAGTGACCATTGCACCGAGGGCCGCGGCTCATCGGGGACGGGGGACGCTTTCCATAGTTTATCCACAGGCTCTTGCAGTGAATCTGTGAACAGGACCAGCCGGTGGGGATGGCCAGTGCTTCGCAGGAACGGGATACTATAGGCCAATGCAAGCGAGGTATTCGAGATGACCGTTCATGAGGAACTCGACGTGGCATTGCGCCGCCTCGAGGCTACCCTGAAGGCCGCCGATCTATGGCGAGTGCCAAGGCCTGAGCCGGAGGCCTTCGACAGTGGGCAGCCGTTCTGCGTCGATACCATGGAGATGCCGCAGTGGTTGCGCTTCGTCTTCATCGCCAGGCTCGACGCGATGGTGGAGAGCCGGGCCCCCTTGCCGGAAAGCTGCCAAGTCGCTCCGGCCGCGGAGGTCTATCTCAAGCAGGCCGGCATTCGGACCAGTAATTTCCTGCTGCTGGTCAAGTCCCTCGAGGAGGTGGATCGCATCATCAACGAGGCCTGAGACGTCGAGAGCTATCAATGCACAAGCCCACCAATCCGGTGGGCTTGCCTGTCTTGCGGAAACCGTCAGAAGCGGTAGCTGATACCCGCCATGAATACCCAGGGGTCGATGCTCACTTTCCCGGCGTCTTCGCCATTCAGGCTGGCATCGGTGTCGATGTCGATATACCAGGCGGCGGCGTTGATGGCCCAGTTGTCATCGAGCAGCACGTCCAGGCCCAGTTGGCCCGCGGCGCCCCAGGAGCTGCTGAGGTCGAGGTCGATGCCCTCGATGTCCAGCTTTTCGCTGAAGAAAGTGGTGTAGTTGAGGCCGACGCCTGCGTAGGGCTGGATCTGTGAACCGCTGCCGCCCAGCGGATAGTATTGCACGGTCACGGTCGGCGGCAGGTGCTTGGTGGACGCCAGGGTGTCGCCGTTGAGCCGGATGTCGTGCTCGAAGGGCAGGGCAGCCAGCAGCTCCACGCCCACTTTGTCGTGGAAGCGGTAACCCAGGGTGAAGCCGAGCGTGGTATCGCTGCGGACGTCGACGTCTAGGGCGCCGTCGACCAGGCTGCCGTTGTCGCTCTTGGGATTGACGTGGGCCATGCCGATGCGGGTGAAGAAGTCGCCTTCGCCATAGGCAAAGGCCTGGGTGCTGGTGGTGACGGCGGCGGCAGCCAGGCCGGCGGCGAGCAGTGTGGGCAGGGCGATCTTTTGCATGAGTGACTCCTGTTATAGGTGCTTGAGCAGCCTGGGCCGCATTGAGGCAACGTTGGTAGTCTACTCAGCACACCAGAAGCTTTTCTTGACTCAAGGCAATAGTTTTTATTGAAATCAATAAGAAATATTTAATATGGTGCTTTTAACGATGTCTGTCTGTGAAGCCTTGCAATACAAGAACGCCGGGCTCTGAGCCCGGCGTTCTTGGTATCGCGTCACAAGATTGAATGATCAGAAGCGGAAAGTCACACCGCCGCCAATGGTTACGGGATCCACCTTGGCGGTGCCAGCGCGATCGCCGTCCACCGAAATGCGGGAATCCACGTCGGCGTAATTGGCAAAGCCGTTGAGCATGAAGTTCTCGGTCACGGCCAGGTCGATACCCACCTGGCCTACGGCGCCATAGGAGCGGCGGGCATCGATTCCCTCCGGCTCGCCGGAGAAGCGAGTGTAGTTGAGGCCGGCACCGGCGTAGGGCTGGACCCGTGAGTCGAGTCCGCCCAGCGGATAGTAGTTGACCAGCAGGTTGACCGGCATGCGATCGACGGAGCCCAGTCCGCTGCCACCAAGGCTCAAGTCATGTTCAATCTTTTCGGAGGTATTGAGCTCAACGCCGATATTGTCATGGAACAGGTAACCAGCACCGACAGTGAAGCCGCGCTCGTTATTGCTGATATCCAGTTCCTGGTCAGACACGTTGCCGTTATCGGAGCGCGTATCGGATTGGGCGAAGCCACCGCGAACGAAGGTGTCGCCAGCGCTGTAGGCCACGGCGGCCTGGCTGACAAAGGCGAAGCTGGCGGCAATGGCTACTGCGGGGATCATGGGGATCGATTTCATCAGACAAGTCCTCACGGTTGAAAAACAGCAGAAGCTGAGTGCCGGGGGAGCCGGCTTTCTGACACTGATGCTAGTATAGGAACAGTGTTTCTAAAAGTCTTGTAAAAATTTATTATGGCGTCGATAGACAGGATGGAGGCAGGGAATCGCGAAATCATGCAGGAATTGTGCACGATGGAAATTTCGATCGAAACAGAAAGTATCTTTTGTTGTATAAGTTTTTCCGCGGCGCAATATTGGCGTATTCGCAAACGGGCCGCCTATCGTCTTCACTAAGGGTAGCGGGGAGAGCGAAAGGAGAAACGATGAGGACTGAGACACCTGTACAGCCTGCATGGCTCACACTGAGCGCCATGTTGTTGGCCGCAATGTTGGCGCTGTGGTTGCTGTTTCGGCCCGAGTTGGTCAGCGGCTTTCCGATGGCAGTCCGCCTGCCCGTGATCGCACTGGGCTGCTGGGCGCTGGGGGCCGGCTTCAGTCTGGGAGCTGGCCTGGTGCCTGATAGCGGCCGGTTGAAACGCTACCTAGGGCCGCCGCTATGCTGGTGGCTACTGGGGAGCTTCACGTTGTTGGTGGTGGCACGCGCGCTATGGGCATGATGGGATGACAAAGGAGCCGCCATTCGCAAGAGCGACGAAACATGCGACGGCACCCGATCAGGTGCCGCCGCGTTGGCGAGTGAGTCCGCCGTTAGAGGTGGGACTCCATCTCGGTGAATTCCGCCTGGACCTTGTCCTGGTGACGCACGGTGATCAGTGAAACCGTGATCACGGCGAGTGTGCAGGCGATGAAGCCAGGAACGATCTCGTACATCTGCGCCTGCAACGCATCGACATTGCCCCACACACCGACTACCGCGGCACCGACGATCATGCCCGACAGGGCACCCATGGCCGTGAGTTTGCGCCAGAACAGTGACAGCAGAATGACTGGGCCGAAGGCGGCGCCGAAGCCGGCCCAGGCGAATCCGACCAGCCCCAGGATGTTCGAGCGTGGGTCAATGGCCAGCAGGCCCGCGACGATCGCCACGACCAGCACGCCCATGCGGCCCATCATGACCTGCTTTTCGGTGGATGCCTTCTTGCCGAAGATCTTGTAGATGTCCTCGACCAGGGCCGATGAGCAAACGATCAGTTGAGAGGACACGGTGGACATGATGGCCGCGAGCACCGCGGCAAGCACCAGACCGGCCACGAACGGGTGGAACAGGATCTGGGACAGGCGCAGGAAGACGGTCTCCGGGTTGGCCAGTTCTTCGCCGCTTCCGTGGAAGTAGCCGACACCGATCAGGCCGGTGAAGACGGCACCGGCGGCGACCAGAACCATCCAGCTGATGCCGATCCGGCGACCGGCCTTGGCGTCGGCGGCCGAACGCAGTGCCATGAAGCGCACGATGATGTGGGGCTGGCCGAAGTAGCCCAGGCCCCAGGCCGCGGCGGAGATGACGGCCATCAGGCTGCCTCCGAACAGGAGCGAGGTGCGGCGCACTTCGTCACCCGGGTTGGCGGTATTGTGTGCGGCATCGGCGGCATGGATGGCGGCGGTGACCTCATCCAGGCCTCCCATGGTGGCGATGGTGATGATGGGCACCAAGATCAGGGCGGCGAGCATCAGCAGCCCCTGGGCGACATCGGTCAAGGAGGCGCCGAGAAAGCCGCCGAACAGGGTATAGGTCAGGGTGATACCGGCGACGAGTATCATGCCGAACAGGTAGTGGGTACCGAAGGAGGCCTCGAAGAACACACCGCCGGCCACCATGCCCGACGAGACGTAGAAGGTGAAGAAGATCAGGATGATGATGCCGGAGACAATACGCAGCAGGCGAGTGTTGTCCTTGAAACGATTCTCCAGAAAGCTTGGCAGGGTGATGGAATTGTTGGATACCTCGGTATAGGAACGCAGCCGTGGTGCCACGAATTTCCAGTTCAAGTAGGCACCGATGGTCAGGCCGATGGCAATCCAGGCTTCCACCAGACCTGCGGCGTAGATGGCGCCCGGCAGGCCCATCAGCAGCCAGCCGGACATGTCCGAGGCCCCGGCGGAAAGCGCGGCGACGCCTGGATGCAGCTTGCGGCCGGCCAGCATGTAATCGTCCAGGTCGCTGGTCTGGCGGTAGGCGTAAAAGCCGATGGCCAGCATCGATACGAAGTAGAGACCGATGGCGATCAACTGAAAAGTTTGATCTGACATGGGAGTTCCCTCAACTCAGGATGGTTGGCTCAGGTTCAGGCGCGGATGCCGGCGTGGCATTGGCAGGCTTGACAGGTTCGCGAAAGGCGCTGGTTCGACTGGGGGCGTTGCTATTATTCTTGCCATGAGCTCGTCCTTTGAAGGAGCATGTTGTGAGCGCTGAACGCTCGATTCAAGGCGGTGGCGCCATTCCCTGCGTAGGTACGGGCATCCCGCCATGCGTCACTCAGGCCGACGCCCCGTTGAGGTGGTCAGCCTGGGTGTGTCAGTCGTCGCCGAGGGCCAATAGCGAGGCGTTGCCGCCCAGCGCGGCGGTATTGACGGTCACGGTCTTTTCGGTGGCAAAGCGCAGCAGGTAGTGCGGTCCGCCAGCCTTGGGTCCGGTACCGGAAAGCCCCTGGCCGCCGAAGGGCTGCACACCCACGACGGCGCCGATGATATTCCGGTTTATATACACATTTCCAACACGTATCTTTTGTGCGATCAGCTCGGCGAAGGACTCGTTTCGGCTATGAACGCCGAAAGTCAGTCCATATCCCTTGTCATTTATGGTGTCGATCACCTTGTCGATCTCACTGGCCTTGTAACGGACGATATGGAGTACGGGGCCGAATTGCTCCCGCTCCAGGGCATCGATACCGTCGATGCGGAAGGCTGTCGGTGGCACGAAGGTGCCGTGAGCCGTGTGTGCCGGATCCAGCCTGGTTTCGGCCAGCAGGCGGCCCTCGGCCTTGAGCTTGTCGATGTGCGCCATGAGGCCCTGGCGGGCCTCCTCGTCGATGACGGGACCCACGTCGGTGCCCAGGTCGCGGGGATCGCCGACATGCAGCTCATCCATGGCTCCCTTGAGTATCTCGATGACGCGGTCGGCCACATCATCCTGCAGGTAGAGCACGCGTAGCGCCGAGCAGCGCTGGCCGGCGCTCTGGAAGGCCGACTGAATGACATCGGCGACCACCTGCTCGGGCAGGGCGGTGGAATCGACGATCAAGGCATTCATGCCACCGGTTTCGGCGATCAGCGTGGGGAGGGGAACGTTATCTCTGGCCGCAAGCGCGCGATTGATGATCTGGGCGGTATCCGTGCCGCCGGTGAAGACCACGCCGGTGATTCGAGGGTCCGATGTCAGCACGCTGCCTACGGTGGGGCCATCTCCGGGCAGTAATTGCACGACATCCCGCGGCATGCCGGCCTCGTGCAGCAGCTCGATTACCCGATGGGCGACGATGGAGGTCTGCTCGGCGGGCTTGGCCAGCACGGTATTGCCCGATACCGCTGCCGCGACGACCTGTCCGCAGAAGATTGCCACGGGGAAGTTCCACGGGCTGATGGCAGCGAAGACGCCCTTGCCGCCGAGCATCAGCTCGTTTGACTCACCGGTGGGGCCGGGCAGTTCGGTCGGTGCGTCGAACAGCTCTTCCGCCCGCATGGCGTAGTAATGGCAGAAGTCCACCGCTTCACGGATTTCATCGACGCCGTCGGTCAGTAGCTTCCCCCCTTCTCGGGAGCAGAGCGCCATCAGCTCGGCCAGGTTCTCCTCCATCAGGTCGGCCAGGCGCCGAATGATGGTGGCACGCTCTCCGACGGGGGTGGCTTCCCAGCGTGGGAAGGCGGCCCAGGCGGCATCCACGGCGCGTGAGGCCTGCTCCCTGGTCGTCCACTGCACGCTGCCCACGCGCTGATTGTGATCGTAAGGGCTGGTGACGACGTGGGTCGTGTCGACATCCTTCGACACCTCGAAGGCCAGAAGAGGGCCGGTGGTGTACGTCTTGTCCATGAAACGCGCCATGGCATCCATCAGAGGTTGGTAGTGGCTGCGTACGTTCAGGTTTACGCCTTTCGAGTTGCGGCGTTTCTCCCCGTAGATGTCCTTGGGAAGAGGGATGTGGGGGTTGGCATGGCTCCGGTATTGGCGGAGGCTTTCCACCGGGTGCACGCACAGCGACTCCACCGGCACCTTGGGATCGACCAACTGGTGCACGAATGAGGAGTTGGCGCCGTTCTCCAGCAGTCGGCGTACCAGGTAGGGAAGCAAATCCTTGTGGGCGCCCACGGGAGCGTAGATGCGACAGTAGGTGCCTTTCGGCGCTCGCTTCAGGGCGGCATCGTAGAGGGCCTCGCCCATGCCGTGCAGGCGCTGGAATTCGAACGCGCGCTGCGCATCGTTGGCAACTTCGAGGATGGCGCTGATGGTATGGGCGTTGTGCGTGGCAAATTGCGGAAAGATGCGTCCACGTGCCTGGGCCGAGAGCAGGAAACGTGCGCAGACCAGGTAGGCCACATCGGTGCTGGCCTTGCGTGTGAAGACGGGATAGCCCTCGACGCCGAGCTGCTGTGACTCCTTGATCTCGCTGTCCCAGTAGGCACCCTTGACCAGACGCACGGGGATCTCGTCGCCCTGGCGTTCGGCCAGTCGATTGAGATAATGCAACACCGGCAGTGCGCGCTTGGAGTAGGCCTGCACGACCAGGCCGAAGTGGCCCCAGCCCTTGCAGGTGTCGCTCTCGTAGATGGCTCGGAAGACCTCCAGCGATAGTTCGAGGCGGTCTACCTCCTCGGCGTCGATGGTCAGTGCCACGTCCCGCTCGCGGGCCATGGCCGCCAGCTTGCGTACGCTTTCCACCAGCTCGCGAAGGATCTGCTTGCGACGGCCGAATTCATAGCGGGGGTGCAGCGCCGACAGCTTGATCGATACCGAAGGGGAAGGCGTCCTGTCGGGCAGTGACTGGCTGGTCTTGCCAACCTGCTCGATGGCCAGGGCATAGTCGTCGAAGTAGCGCTTGGCATCGGCTCGGGTGCGTGCCGCTTCGCCCAGCATGTCATAGGAGTAGGTGTACCCCTTGTTGAAAAGCGGCCTGGAGCGCTTGAGGGCTTCGTCGATGTCACGGCCAAGCACGAACTGCTTGCCCATCACTTTCATCGCTTCGACCATGGCGCGGCGGATGACCGGCTCACCCATGCGGTTGACGAGCCTGTTGATGAAACTGCTGGGCTTGCCATCGCGGGGTTTGTCGAGGGTCACGACGCGGCCGGTCATCAGCAGGCCCCAGGTGGAGGCATTGACCAGCCAGGATTCGCTCTGGCCCATGTGGGCCTTCCAGTCGGCGGGGCCCAGCTTGTCCTCGATCAGGGCGTCGGCTGTGGCCTTGTCGGGTATCCGTAGCATGGCCTCGGCCAGGCACATCAACATCAAGCCTTCGTGGGTATCCAGGCTGTACTGTTGCAGCAGTTCGTCGATGGTATCCACGGCGGTGTCCATTTCACGAACCTCACGCACGAGCTCAGCGGTCTTGCCAGCGATGCGCCGGAAATCATCGGTATCGGCACTCAGCACATTCACTAGCTCATCGACGAAAGCGTTCTCGTCGATCGCATAGTGCTCGCTTATCCTCGCGAAAAGAGCGTCGAGATCCTGCTGCCAGGTGGCAGCGTCCAGCATGTTGTTGGCGTTGAGCATGGGAGGTCCTCCGGGGTTCACCCGTCTACGAACAGCGAGTCCACGGCCACGCACGGGCATCTCGCCCGTAGCCGGTGAATTACCTTGAGGGTAGGGCGCTCCGTGCCAGATCGCTTGTCGATTTCGCGGGAATGTTTGTGGATTTCGCGGCTAAAGGTTGCTGGCGGGCTGGAGTTTAGACTTAAGTAGCATGTTGGGTGCGGTGGATATGGCCAGTGAGTGCAGTTTGTCGAGACGCTGTCGAACTTGGCTGGGAGGGCAGCCGAACGTGTTGCGAAACGCGTGGGAGAGCGCGCTTTGGTGAGCAAAGCCGGTGTTGGCAGCGATTTCCGACAGGGGCAGGCGGCTCTCCTCGAGCAGGCGGCGTGCCGCTTCCAGACGGCGGCGGCGAACATATTGCCAGGGAGAGAGGCCGGTCTGGTCACGAAAACGGCTGCGGAAATGCGCTTCGCTCAGACAGGCTTGCTCGGCAAGATCACCAACGGTCAGCGAACAGGCGAGGTGCTGATCGATGAAGCGGTCAAGCGTGTTCAGGTCCAGACGCCGGGTTGTCGGCGGCGGTGTGTCACCGCCCAGGCGGGCATGAAGGCATCCAAGCAGGGTCGCAGCGAGGCGGTCGCTCTGAGCCGGGGCGTTCCAGCCATCGTGGGTGGCCGCCAGTTCATGCAGGAGGAAGTCGAGGTAGCGCTTCAAGGGATCGTCGAGCGCGAAGAAGCGGGGGGCGTCGAACAGCCGCGACAGCTCGTGATGATAGCCGGTGAGCGAGGGTGCATCGGCAGGCAGGTCGAGTATCAGCTGACGGTTCTCACCCTGCCCCATGTAGTAGTGAACGTGATTCGCCGGAACGATGCATCCGGACAGTGCCGAGATGGTGCCGCCCAATCCTTCGATTTCGAACTCTGCCTTTCCCTTCAGACCGATGACGATCTGATGGAAGTCGTGAGCATGGTGCTGGCTGGCGGTGTCGAGTGGAATCTGGCGAATGGCGCTAGGCATGGGCGACTCCCGGCCTGGATAACGTCTCGTTGCAGCCTATCATATTCGCGCCCCTACCCTTCCTTGGACGAGTCTTCAACGCTCGGTTCCATCGTGCTGCTGATTCCTCAGCCTGGTATGAGCGGCCAGGTGATCACGCAGTGCTGCCAGCTCCTCCTGTCCTGTGTGGTCGAGCAGGGGCTTGCCCTGTGCGACCTTCCAATGACGGCCATGGTCATCCATCAACCGCTGTGCCCGGCGTCTCACGCCATCCAGGTAGTCATCATGGCGAATCGGGTAGCCAATGACGGTGTTCCACTCAGTCTGGCTGATCCGACTCTCCAGTGCTTTATCGAAAAGTTCCAGCATATGTTCCGGCTCGGTGCGATAGCGTGGGGTGCGAGAGAACAGCAGGACCAGGAGCACACTGCCTATAATGAGGGTGCAGACAACGAAGATGAGCAGAAAAAGCGCCATGCGGAAGCCACGTCGGGGAGCCAGGGCTCGATGCAGGAGGGCGAGAGGTACCACCAACGCGGATGGAAGCCTGCAGCGAAATGGAGCGGGTGAAGGGAATCGAATCCGACCCATAACTTATTGACTATAAATGAATTCTTCTGGTCCGTGATATGCGAATGGACAGAATCATGGACTAGTTTAACCCGGCAGTCTGTGGCAGGCAATTTCAGGCATCCACTGCAAGCCGTTCTCAGCTACCGACAGCCATGCGGTGGCGAGTTCCTGCCCGTAGCTGCCATCAGCGCCATCATCCAGCGCCATCATCATGTCCGGTGACGTGCCATGGCCGGTCCAGGTGGCATCACGGCTCTCGCGGGTGATTTTCGCGCCGGAAAATAGAAAGATATGGATTGTTGGGCCTTCACTTCGCGATCGAAGGCCGAGTTCATATCCGTGGCAACGGCTTGGATCTGCTGCCGGGAATCACCCAGCCACGCAAAGAAGGAGCGGTTCGTCGAGCAGGAAGATGGCGTTCTCGTGCATCAAGGCGCGGCGGGTAAATAGAAGAACGGACCTGCCCGAGGTGGGCGAGGTCCGTGTGTGGCTTAGGCTTTCAGTTGGCGCATGCCTTCGGCGAGCATCCAGAGGGCGCGGTTTAGGCGCAGGTTCTGATCGATACCCTGTACAGGGCGGGTACGCTGAGGCCGGCCATTGGCGGTGCGTCCGGACAGCCCTCCCTTGACGAGGTTTTCCTGCACCCGATTGAAGGTCGACCACAGATCGGTCTTGCGGTCATCGAAGCGCCTGGGCATGAGCAACTGACTCTCAGTGACAGGCGCGGGCTTGCTGGGATCGTCATACTTGAGCGCCAGTGCGGAGTGAGCGAAAACATTCTCTTCTCCGGCCTTCAGCATGATCGCACGCATGGAATCGCGCGCTTCCTGCATCTGCTCGAAACCCTGCAGGACTTCGTAAGCGCCTTCGATGACCTGGCCAGTCACGTCACCCTTGTGGGGGACGCGGACATCGGCGAGCGTATCGCCGCAGACCAGGCCATTGTGGCAGACGAATCGGAACATGCCGGCCAACATCTGGTAGCTGCTTGTTCCGTCATGGGAGTTTAGCAGGATGATCTCGTTGGCTTCGTTGCCACTGATCTGGCTGGCGTGGCGAAGGCGGAGCAGATGCTTGGTGTAGTCGCGACGGTCGTCCTTGCGCACGCGGGTCTGGCACACCATGAAGGGCTGGAACCCTTCCTTACGAAGATTAGCCAGCACGGTGGCCGTGGGAATATAGCTGTACCGCTCGGACCGACTTTCGTGCGGGGCTTCCGCGAAAATGGACGGGGCCACGGCACGGATTTGATCATCCGACAAGGGAAGGTTCGCACGTAGTATCGGGGACTGAGATGCAAAACGAGAAGAGAGTTTCATGGTTGTCTCCTAGACGATTGCTGCAAGCGGCACACCGAGACGGAACACCCGGAGTAGCCGGTTGCATAGGATTAAAAAGGGCCCATGATGCTGGGCTGGTAGGCTTCAGAGGTTGAAATAAGGGCGATCACATGCTGTCAGCACCGAGGTGCCGGCAGTATGGATGCGTGAGATGAGTGACAAGGCTCTGGGGCCTTGTAGGTCAGGACGATTCCGCCAGGGCTGGCGCTTGCCCGTCGACGGCTTCGCCTTCAGAGGCACCGCCGTCGGTAGCCGGTGAGTCCTGGGTGGCTGCCGTATTGGGCGTGACAGGGGATGTCTCTTCACGCTCGGAAGGACGGGGCAAATTGGGCGCGGCTTTGTACACTAGCTTGCCATCGACCTTGATCCAGCTCACGAAGAGCAAGCGGGCCTTTAGGCTGACGCCCAATTCGCCGGCACGCTTTCCCTTGGAATAGGTGAAGATGTCGGTCCACATGTCGCCGAGGCGGAATCCGATCAGCACTTTACGTTCAGCGTTGACGGCTTCTTCGCAGCGGCGGACCAAGTGTTGCGCCTCGCTCCCTGCAACCTTCACATCGAAGCGGCGATACTCAGGTGCATCACTGGGACCATTGAGTGCGGCGATATCACAGGCGAGGAACGCTTCACCTTTCCTGGGCTTGACCTCGCGGATGCGATTGAGATAGCCCAGACCCGTGGTATGCAGGTCGAAAAACGATGTATCAGGGTATGAGGTAGCCATGATGAGTCTCCAGACTTGAGAAGCGGAAAGCGGAGGCACACCCGTCCTGCGGAGGGGGAGCCTCCGCATGGGCCGATTGGGTCGGATGACCCAGTGGGAACTATGGTGCATCCCTCATCAGCACGCTGATGAGCGTTCGCGCGGGGGATGCTTCGCGAACTGGATCGATCAACGCAGTCGCAACCGCGCCGTAGCCTCAAGGATTGTGGCTACCTGGGTATGTTGCCGACACTCAGTCGGCGGAACATGGTGGCAGCATGGCACCAGCCTAGCCGATCGGCCATCGGAAAACGGTACGCACGATCTCCCCTATTTTCACTCGTGGAAGAAACAAGCGACTGGGCTTCCCGTCGGCGTCGAACGTGTTGTGCTGGTTGGCGGCGAACCGGGTCTGGCTATCGTAGCAATCGACATTGAGCTGAGATGTATATGTGATCCAGCATGGGTGATGTTGGACGGTGCCCCGGTGCCAGGATGAGTGTCGGACTCAATGCTCCGAAATAGAGCCTGATCCGCCGGCTGCTCGTTGGCTGGTTTACGGGCCACGTGGGCCAAACTGTCCGATGCCATCAAAAGCTTGGTACAAGTCTTGCCCAGTATGGGATCAGATGTTTGAAATGTACGAGGAGGCACTGATGAAAATCGACGGAGGGTCAGGCTATCCGTTCGCCAGCCAGCACGCGAACGCAAACGCGACCCGCATGGACGCCAAGGCGTCGTTTGAAGCGCTGTTAGCCGAGAAAACCGAGCGCAGTGAGCGCACTGCAACCCAGGCGGGGTCAGCTAAGATCGAGCAGGCCGATTTCACGGATATGACCCGCCAAGAGCTGCGCGAGTGGATGGGTGACCAGCTTCGCAGTGGGCAAATGACTGTCGATGAATCGCAACCGTTCCTGGGCTGGGTTGCCGAAGTGCGGATTGATCAGCACGGTCGCGCCATTAGCGGCGGCGGTGACGGACTCTCAACTGAACGCCTTAACTTCTTCGAGTTGTTGCAGGGCAACAGGGACTTTTATCAGCAACGTGGCGACGCGCACGCCGCTAGCAAGATTCAGGATGCGTTGGACTTGATGGAGCGTTCCCAAGATCAGATAACGCGCTTCGATGCTCGCATATGATGAGAGGGCGGTCTCCAGGCTGTGTAAAAACAGCCAGCGGCCTCTCCAATTGCCCCGCCATGCGGGGCGACTTCGTTGAGCGGCAACGAATGCTGTACCGATAGGTGGGTTGGCCTCAGGCCAGTGCCATCGTCAGCCGCTGCATCAATACGTTGGCGCCAACATGCAGCATCGGCCGCTTCAGGTTGTACGCCAGCACCGTTAGGCTCAGTTTTCCTCGAGCTTTTTCGAGGTCGAGGGACTTGAGTTAGAGATCCATGACACGGACGAGGTGACCCTCGGAAATCGGCTCATCTAGGAAAGGCGACAGCAGGTCAAGCTGCTCGAGGGAGTCGCCAGTGGTAGCATGCCATGATGAAAACTGCCCATCAGGGAAAACCTGATGGGCAGTGTGCCAAAGCGGGCGGTGTTTTGACACGGCCCTTCACGGCAAAATGTTTATGCTCGTGCTGAGGGTGTTCCACGGCGAGTTGGTGGAGGTGTTTTGATAAGCGAAAATGCCAGAAACAGAGCTGCCGTCAAGATTGTAATACCGCAAGAAGGCAGCAACGGTTTGGCCTGGAGAGCAAGGGGCGAGAACACCGCCGCCTTGATCACACCACAGCTCAGTCTCATAGTTAGCGGAAGAAGGCAATTGGCCGCCTTGGTACCAGGCAATGGGATTGCTGCCGTAACCTACCTCCAGTACTGCTGCCCGAAGGCTTGCCCCGCCGTGGCCGCAGCTCGTTGACAACGTGCCTGGCGAGGGAAAGATTTCCCAGTCTCCGCAATCTGAGGAGTACACAGCGAAGACCCACATTTCGGTCAGCGGCGATGCTGGCTGTCGTGGAGCGGATTCATCCGTATCTGCCACTGCATCGAATTCCGCTTGTACGCCTTCGGATTCCAGCTCCTCAATTGCTACTATAGCCGGAACGACTGGCCGCCCCTCCTGTTCCTCATCACCGTCCTGAGCGAGCGCGCTGGCGCCAAAAATCAGCACCATGAACCCCACGATGAGACCTAGATAATTTTTCTTCATGATAGCAACTTTCCTTATATTCGTGCTCATTGGGTTTCCCCTTTGATTTCATGGTGTGTTATTCTAAATAGGAGTTTTACTTTAGTATTTTTTTACGTTTGTTGCCCTGCATTAAAGTACAGGTTGAATAATTTTTTGCATAAAATGGCTATAAGAGCACATGGCCATCTCGCGGGACAGCGCCATCGTGATCAAACGTGCCGATGTAATAACCAGCGGCACTGCGCAGTACCCAGACCGGCAGGCTTGTGCTGGCGTAAGTTTCGGCTAGCCAACCCGTGCGAATCTCGGGCTTGGCTGTTGGGAGTCGAACGAGTTGTGCTGATGTCGGTGAACCCGTAGCAATCCCCTGGGAGACAGCAGTCGTCATACCTCTCTACTGGAAGTCGCCCTCAACTCGTGGCAAGCTGGATCTCGACCACACCGCGCCCTAGAGCAGCGGGAAGAAAAATGAGAATTAGGTACGGGGAGTCATGTCACAGATCTGCGCGTCCCGCACGGCCTTCGTTGGCCTGCTTCAATACTACTTGTTTGGCAGGTCGCCATATGGCTGGATGTCGTCAATGACCCCGTATTTTAACGTCCAACAGTTGGGCTTCGCTGTGTGGCCTGATAGACGGCTCTCGACCCAGAGCGGGCATGATCATTAAACGGGCCGCTCGAAAAAATGCTATAACATTCCATCTAATTTCTTGTTGTTGAGGGAGGGGTATGGCTGATAAAGATGCTGACGGCGTGGAAGGAGTTTTAGCCTACTTGAAACCGGGCGCTACCAAATGGGCTCCATTAGATGAATCCTCATTTAATATTCTTTATGGTGAACATCAGGAGTTAGATCCGGAAGCTCCGCTTAACTCTGAACAGAAGAAATGGTTGGCTGAGAGCAAGCAGTCCCTAAATGATATGCTCTCTTCTGCATTGCAACTACCAAATCTAGCCTTTTTTGCGGGCAGTGGTACTTCTTTGGGAGAAGTGGCTGGCCCTAGCATGTGGGATTTGTGGTGTAGATCCATGTGGGTCAAACCCAGCGCTCACAAAGATGAGCCGGAATATGGACAATTGACGGAACTTGCTTCTGTCATATGTGATAAAGTCAATTACTCTGAAAGAAAAAATCCTAATATCGAGCATTTTCTTTCTCAGTGCGATGCCTTTTTACTATTCAGAGAAGATGAAGAGGTCAGAGATTTTTTGATAAAAGTTAAAGGGATAATACTAGAATCTTGTTCTGCATTTATCGGTCAGCAAGGTAGTGATATTTCTTCTTACAGTGGTTTGCTGCAAAAATTGGCTCGCCGCAGGGTTCGTGATCCTCGTCTAAAAGTATTTACAACAAACTATGACATGTGTTTTGAGACGGCTGGGTCTGATTTGGGGATGATGATAGTTGATGGCTTTTCTTATACCAGACATCGTCGATTTGACGGTCGTTATTTTAACTATGACGTGGTTCGTAGAGAAAACGATAATCATGAATTTGTGGAAGGCGTCTTGCAACTGTTCAAACTTCATGGATCGGTAAGCTGGGAGCGGTCTGGCAATGATATATTCGAGTGTTCTCTTCCGTCTCCTGAGAGCGCGGCACTTATATATCCGGCAAAGGGGAAATACCAGCAAGCATTTATTCAGCCTCACCTTGAGTTGCTCTCTCGATTCTTCGAGACATTGCGCACACCCAATAACTGTCTATTGATGTCCGGCTTTGGGTTTAACGATGATCATCTGTCCGAGCCTATCGTGTCCGCTATTAAATCAAACCCAAGCTTGAAGCTCATCGTTGCTGATTATAAGGCTAAAAATCATATAGATAATTTAGGAAAAAATGGCTCCAGCCAATACTGGGTAGAGCTATCCGAGTTGTCGTCTAGTGGATATGATATTCACTTTGTTAACTCTTCGTTCAGCGATTTTGTTAAGTATATTCCAAATCTTAGAGCGCTGAGCCCTGCTGAGCAATTAGCAAAAGCAATAAAAAAGGCGGGAAAATAATATGGAATTGGATGCTCTTTTTACGGGCTCTGGCATATTGCATAATGAGCTAAAAGTTGGTGTCGTATCGACCGTTACGGCTCAATTGGTAAAAATCAACCTTGCACATGCCGGTGATGTAAGCGGTAGTTATATAAAAGGGGCGAGATATGGCAGGGGTGAAGTGGGAGAGTTAGTTCTCATCGAGGGGCAGCAGGCAATAGTTCTTGGTCGGGTTACAGAGGTTCGATTGCCAGATCGAGATAGAACGGAACTCTCTCAAGATTATCAAGGTTCAAGCCAGCTTGATGCTATTGGGTATGTAAAGTTGCTGGGTTCTATAAATATAGAAAACCTCAGAATTCAAGCTGGAATATCTGCATACCCGCGACTAGGTGACCGCGTATTCTCTGCCCCTACTGAACTGTTGTCAGCATTGCCACAGTTGATGAATGATGGTGTTGATTCCGTGACAACGGCTAATGTCACTATTAATTTGGGTAAGGCTGCCGGAGGGGAAGGAAGTAGTATCTATGTTACTCCTGAGAAACTTTTTGGTAGACATTGTGCGATTCTTGGTTCAACTGGTGGCGGGAAGAGTTGGACTACAGCGAAAGTTATAGAGGAATGTGAAAAGTTTTCAGGCGCTAAGGTTATAATAATTGATGCAACAAGTGAATATCGCTCATTAAATAGTGCTTCGATAGTACATTATCATCTTGGGAGCCCACTACATAAAAGCTATAATTCTTCAGAAATAAAAATCCCTCCGACTGATTTTTTTGAGTCGGATTTTATTGCAATGTTTGACCCATCAGGTAAGGTGCAAGGTCCAAAGTTGAAGGAAGCGATTAAAAGCCTTCGGCTGGCTTCTCTAGCTCCAGACAAATTCCCGGAAGGTTTGATTCGTAAGATTGGGCAAACTAAGAGTTTGTATAGGCAGGCTATGAATGCAGGAGATAATTCAAAACTTGTCGATGATCCTTCACAGCCGTTTGATGTTAGCAAGCTAGCCCGTCAAATTGTAGAAGAGTGTTGCTGGGATAATGATGATAGATGGGGAGCGGCAAATAACGATCTTGGATATTGCTCTTCATTGCTAACTAGAATACAAGCTGTCACTTACACTCCGTCTCTGAAGGCTGTATTTCAAAGCGACGAACAGCTAAAAACTCTCACAGAGGCCCTAGAGGAGTTTTTTTCAAATGACATGAGAGTCTTTAGACTTTGCCTGAGTGATGTAAGCTACGAATTCTACGCGAGAGAAGTCTTGGCTAATGTAATTGGTCGAAAGCTGTTAATGTTTGCAAGGGAAGAACGGTTTCGTATTATGCCACTTTTGACCGTAGTAGACGAGGCGCATAACTTTCTTGGTAAGCGAGTAGGTGCAGAAGATCACTCTACAAAGTTGGATGCTTTCGAGCTTATCGCAAAGGAGGGCAGGAAGTACGGCCTGAATATATGCCTGACAACTCAACGCCCCCGAGATATAACGGAAGGTGTCCTTAGTCAAATGGGAACACTCCTAGTGCATCGATTAACCAATGATAGAGATCGCGAGGTAGTCGAACGAGCTTGCGGCGAAATCGATCGTTCAGCAGCATCTTTTTTGCCGAACTTAAAGCAGGGAGAGGTTGCTGTGATTGGTGTTGATTTCCCAATACCGATGACTATTCAAATAGATAAGCCAATTACTCCACCTTTGTCAGATGGACCAGATTTTCAAACAATTTGGAAATCCGAGGTTGCTTCATATTAATCTTTCCTAGAGGTTTTTGTAGCAGTCTTGTATTCTTCTGATTTGGTCTTCGATTGATGGAAGTCCGCTTCTGGCCGAGTGAGGAATTTTAGCTTATGCTGATGGGGCGGTTGACGACCCGCAGCGGAGAAGCCTGCAAATTCTGCATGCACGTCCATCCAATATCTGAGCGCACAGTCTAATCACTGTTCGGCTCCTTGGAGACTGACATGTCATCAATTGTAATTGAACTTCAGAGAGATGCCTTAGACAGGGCGGTTGCCATAACAGATCTACTACGAAAGGCGCTCGTGGTAGCTAGAAAGCTCAAACAGCAAGAGTTCCTGTCATGGATCGAAAGTGAGCTGTCCGGTTACCAAGGCGATATTGATATCCCGGAATATCGTGAGCTGGTCGGACAAGTAAAAGGCTGGAATCCTTATAATGGCTGGATTCCAGTTATCATAAATGACGCAGAAATTATGGAGACACTTTCAACTCAATACACGGGGCAGTCAATCTCCGAAATAGAAAATATTCTTGGCCAGGGTGGATCAGATTCAAGACTGCATATGCCATTTTCTCCAAGTCAACAACAGGCTCTGCGTAGTCTCGTCAATAACAATACAGAATTTACCCTTTTTGTCCCGTTGTCGCGCCTGTCAAGAATTGTGGACTCTGTGCGAAATGCAATCCTAAATTGGGCTCTTGAGCTAGAGGATAATGGGATTCTTGGAGACGGGTTAAGCTTTTCCGAGTCAGAAAAGGAGGCAGCAGCCAGCCATAGCTATAACATAAACAATTTCTTTGGAGATGTCTCTGGCTCGAATCTTCAGCAGGCTAGCGGTCACGCGAATCGCCAGTATATTGAAGCTGCTTTGAATATCGGGAAGATCCAAAATGTGGTTAGCATCATAAGGGACAATCTAAACAATCTTGGTATCGACGAGGAGAGGATATCCGAGATAGGGTCGGACCTTCAAACCATCGAAGCGCAACTAAATTCACCGAAGCCAAAGCCCCCTATAATAAAGGAATCATTGAAAAGTATACGTGCTGTGCTTGAAGGCGCAGGTGGTGGGGCCGCGGCCCAAGTACTTATGGAGATTGGGAAGGTTCTGCTATGAACCGAAAAAGCCGCTCCACACGGACAAATCTGCGCCTCGCTTCAATTTGCCGGTGAGCGGATCATTATATCAGCACATGATGAAGGACCGCTTCTGGCCGACAAAAGACCTCCTTGATGAAATTTTGAAGTGCAGGAATATATATGACATATGGCTACAGACTGAATGTTGAGCATCTCATGCTTAGGAGAGCAAACACTAAGTTTGATGAGGCAAAGAAGAGAATGGTTGAGGTTCCTGATTCTGTACCCGAGTCTGGAGAGACTTACTTCTTTAAAGGTCCAGGGTTTGAAGATGATGAAACCATAGCTCTTTGTATTGAGGCTTTCCTTGGCTGGGCTGTTTCATTTGAGGCGTTTGTAAACTTGGCGTGGAATTCTCACCCAATAGCTAAAGAAGAGGACGAGAGAAGCTATGGGAGTACAATAGCGAAGCTAAAGAAGCTATACAGGCTCAGCGGGCTGAATTATGGAAGTTCGAGTTGGAGAGCTGGTGTTCAATATCTTTTTGATATGCGAAACTATCTTGTGCATTACAAGGATGAAGTTGTTTACATCGGGTTCAGTTTTGCAGCTAAGTTTCAGCACGATTTCTCAGAAAAAAGCATGCAGAAAATTCAACATGATGTTCTCTCTGCGATAAAGGAAGTTGGTGAGCTATTTGGTGTTGAGGCTGGACTTATTGATGGCAATTATGATCACTTGGTGTATAAGTATTGATTGCATTTGGGAGTGAGAGTATTAGCGAGAAAGTTACTAGGAGTTTTAGTTGTGATTGTCATTAAGAAAGCTGCCTTCTTCCCGACCGAAGAACCTACTGGGAAGCCGAATTGCAAGGTGTTCTACAGGATCGAGAGGGACGGCTCGATTACCAGTAGGGCATTCCTTGACGTTCCTGATGTGTTCGAGCGAGAGCGCCTTATCTCCACTCATTACCTACGCCATATGGTAATGCATTTTTGGAACAAGGATGTCGGCGTAAGGGAGGTGGCTCGAGACAACCCTTGGGATTTTACCCTAGAGTTGAGTACTGGGCTGTGTCTCAATATAGAGGTGACATCCATAGCGGACAGTCCTGCTCACTTTGAGATCAATAAACGCGAGGAAAGACTGAGTGCCTGCGTTGCTTGCGAAACTCTCCCATTACATGAGCTACGTTGGTTGGCAAAGGTCTTCCCTGAGCCATACCTCGCAGCCCTCATTAAAGAGTACGAGGCCGAAGGCGTCCAAGCGGCGCAGATGGTGGACAACCCTTTGAAGGATGACCATCTTCGAATTTTTGTAAGTGCCCTGCACGATCCGCAAGAGCATCTTAAGGACCAGTTATATGCAGTCATCGACAAGAAAGTTAAGAAGCGGCATGGCGGTAAGCTCAACACCGTTATAATTATCGATAATAGAACCAGTGTTTACGATGCCCATGAGTATGTGGAAGCGGCCCAGGCGCTACAGCCATATTTGGATGCTGTCCCATTTCCTGAAGTGTGGTTTTACACCGGATATTTTTCTGATCATACTGGAAATTATGCTGAGTTTAGCTTTTCGCCCCTCAAGGTTACAGATGAGCAAGCTAGCGTACTTGAGAGCATGGCTAGGCAAGCCAAGGTCGGCAATGGCGGACGCATAGTTTGGTGAACGACGGAGACTTAGGCCTAACTTAAAGTTGCAGCAAACGGTTTCGCTCCGGCTGAATTACGTCTTATATCAGGCCATGCTGAACGACCGCTTCTGGCCGAATGTTGCCACTTATCTACGCATTTGGAAAGATAAATTATGTCTTTCTGAAACCCAGGGTAGGGTTAATGTAAGGCGCTCTATAAAGTGATACATTGGTGAAAATATTGGCCATGGCCGAATTAACCAATTCCTACTCTCTTGAGATATTCGAAATCCTCCAAGAGCATCGTAGCATCAGGCCCAGTTTTATCAACCCAAGCATCAATTATATTTCTTGCATTTCTCTGTAGCTCGATTTTTACATCATCAGCGACTATCAGTTGTACGGAAACACCATGTTCTTTCATGGATTGGTAATTTTCTTCCTGTCTCTTCTGCATAATATCCCAAAGCTTAGCCTCGGTATCTTCAGCAGCCCGGTCGACGGCGTCTCGCAATTGCCTGGGCAAGCTGTCATAGGCCAACTTATTTACTACAGAAAAGGAGAGTGGCGCCGCATAATTCAACGCCGTAAAGTATCTAAGGTGCTGCCATAACTGCCAGCCAGCACCACCATCGCCTGAAGACATGACGCCAGAAATTTCGCTGTTGGCGATGAGCGGCATGGCTTGACCAAATGGCATGTTCACTCCCGTGACTCCGGCTGATGCGAGCAATGCCGCGGAGGTGGTATCGTAGGTTCTGATACGGAGCTTTCTTAGATCATCCATGGATGCTACCGGAGAGGAGGACCACAAGCCAGTTGCCGGCCACGGTGCCGAATATAAGAGATGCAATCCATTTCTTTCGAATCGCTGTCCGTATACCTTCCGAGTTGCTGCCTGAAGGCACTTTGTATCGTCTATAGAGGATGTCAAAAAAGGCAGAGAGACCAGGTTGAAAACTGGCTCGATGGAGCCTAGAGGTCCCCCATGAATATCAGCAACTTGAACCCTGTCTTCTCTTACGTAGTCGAAAATTTCAATTGCACCAACAGGAAAATCGAATCGATTACTGATCAGTAGCTTCCCCCAAGAGTATTTACTTGCCATCTGGGAGAATGTCTCCAGGCCAATTCCCGGAATAGTCGTAGCGGGATATTCGGATGCTGCTAGCCAGTTAACTTTTTCGGGTACGGTCGCCTTGTACGATGCTGGTAAGCTTAATGTGGAGATGTTGTTTTTTGAAATAGAGGATTTCATAGTGTCAGTCTTTTGGTTCTGGTCGGGATTCAAGGCTTGTTGAGTCGGAGGTGTTCTTGTCACTTCCTCGCGACAGTATGCCTAGCAGAGCACCTGAAATGATCAGCACTGCCGAGATGATCAAGGCCAAATCTGGTGTTTCATATAAAAGAATCCATGAACAAGCAATGCCAAAGATAGGAACAAGCAGCAAGCCCACCGACGTCGCTGCCGAAGGTATGGCCCGATTCACGGTAGTCATGGCCCAATAGGCGACCGCTATGCCAAATACACCACCGTAAAGAAGGAGTAGTACCACACGAAGATTGAAGGTAATCGATGGCACGCCTTCAAAATAGACAGCGATGGGAAACAGCACAAATGTCGCAACCAATGCTTGCCAGAATGTCAGCTCGAAGGGCGGAGTAACCCATTTATGAATGCGGATATATAATATACTAGCGGCCCAAAAGAGTGCAGCAATCAGGATAAGGCCGTTGCCATAAATAGAATCGATATCAGCCCATGAAAAATCACCGGGATTGAACAAGACGAGCAAACCAACTAGGCCCAAAAAAGATCCCACTGCCCGTGGGCGTGAAAGCCTTTCACCTAGTAATAAATAGGCGGCAGGTATTACCCAGATCGGCGTCGTATAGGCCAGGACCACCGAGCGGCCCGCTGTGACGTATTGTAGACCCAAGCTGACGAATGCGGAAAAGGCTGTCATATGCAGTAACCCGACGGATAGCACTACCGGGAGGTCTTCTCGCTTAGGCACGACCAAGCGTCTACAAGCAAAACACACGACTAACAGTGCCACTGTGCCAACGGCTGACCTCAAGAACACGATCCAGAGAGGCGGAATGTCTTGCAACAATAACTTTCCGACAGGCCAATTCAGTCCCCAGCAAAAGGCAACCAGGACAAGCAGTGACAAGGCTCGATATTTATTCATGATTTTTACTCTACAGAAGGCCTTGGCATCTTGAGCCTATAGGCTGCATCATACTTCAAGGTACACGATGGTCACGTATCAGCACCAGCGCCGTTGTTTCGTAGTGTCCTTGTTTTGGAAGCGGGTGCTTTACCGGACACACGAAGTGATGGCTTTCTGCCAATTCAACGATTCTTCAGCTTTCGTCCTCGCATGAAGCAGAACATTGCCACCGCCTGGACCAGAGCCACCACAGCGAAGAAAAGCATCGACGAGTTCATCGGGGGGCCTGTCGACTCGCGCAGCAGGCCGAACATTACCGGGGCGAACGCATAGCTTGCCTGTGAGATCGCGACGATCATCGGAACGGCTCGCCGGGCATCCTCGCTGGTAAACTCGACCTGTGCGATGAGGGGGGGTAAGGAGGTGGAGTTACCGATGCCCGAGCCGAACAGGACCACGCCAAGCCAGACCAGGACCAAGTGATCGCCCGCCAGCATCAGCACGATCGAACCCCCGAGCTGTGTCGCATAGCCCATGCCGGCTACCAGACGCCGGTCTGTATTCGGCTTCAGCAGCCAACCGACCAACGTTCGGCCGATAATCGCGCAGAGGGTGGCGAGTCCCATTGCCCAGCCGGCCCATTGCTCACCAAGCCGGGGTGCCAGCAGCGAGAACAGGTGTGCGATCAGGCCGATCTGGGCGAACAGTCCCAGCGACATCCCCGTCGCCAGAGTTAGGAATCGCCGACTCATGAACAACAAATTCCCTGGAAGCGACATAGCTGCCGAGGCGGCCCTCCTGGTCGACGTGTCGGCACCGCCACCATCCACATGCTGACCGAGCTGTTCGGGCGTGCGCGAGAATACCAGGGTCGCCAGCGAACTGACGATGGCGACCAGCAGCAGGCCAACTCCCCAGGCGGCGGTGACGAAGCCGAAGGCACCGATCAGCCAGACCCAGAGCGGTGAAAAGATCAACCCGCCTAGGCTGGCCCCGTTATACGCCATGCCTAGCGCCGCGGGCCGTGCGCTGATGAACCACGGCGCGATGATCGCATTGACCGCCGCGGCGCCGAGCGCTGCCCAGCCAAATCCACTGAATAGCGCCGCAGTGAACAATTGCCAGGGCAAGCGAGCCGAGGCCCAACCGAGCACGCCAATCGCGAGCAGCGCTGCACCCAGCACCGTGATGATGGGAATGCCGAAACAGCGATAGAGTCGAGGGAGGTTGGCCACCACCAGGGCGCCACACAAGAAATGCAGCGTTACGGCAGCCGATACCCAGGAGACCGGCCATCCCGTTCGCTGGACGACTGCATGCATGAAGATCGGTGGCCCATAGAAGCCCACGCCCCAACCGCAGGTCGCCAGTACGAAGGTGGCTCCCACCACCGTCCAGCCAAAGAACCTCGTCCGTTGCATGGCTCGGAATCCACGTGGCATATCGAAAAATGCAGTATGCTCAAGACGGACAATCGACACTTCGGGATATATCGAACCATGGATGCGGAAGCGGTCGATCTCAGGCTTTCCGGCACCGCTGCGGCCGTTGCCGATCCAGCGCGAGCCCGTATGCTTTGCAGCCTGTTGGATGGCCGGGCACGAACCGCGACGGAGTTAGCGGCCCTGGCCGATATCGGTGCCTCTACGGCCAGCGGCCATTTCGCAAGGCTCCGCGAGCAAGGGTGGGTCGAGGTCACCGCGCAGGGCAGACATCGCTATTACCGGTTGGCTAATAAGGAAGTGGCAACGGCGCTGGAAGCCTTGCTGAGGGTCGCCGGCGCCTCCCTGGCAACGTTCGAACCCTCCACGCCCCTTGGATTGAGACATGCACGCACCTGCTACGACCATATGGCTGGTGAAGTCGCGGTCATACTGCACGACGCATTGGTGCAGAGCGGCTGGCTACTGCTGGAGGGTACGGATTACCTCCTGACGGAAAAAGGTGAGGAAGGGTTCGTCAGGCTTGGCGTGGATCTCCTTGAAACCCGCAAAAAGCGCCGGCGCTTCGCCTACCCGTGTCTGGATTGGAGCGAACGACGTCCTCATCTGGGTGGGGCATTGGCCGCCGCGCTATTGACGCTGATGAACGAGAAAGGTTGGTTGGTTAAGTCACTGGACTCCCGGGCCTTGCAATTGACGGCCAAGGGCGCTGCACGATTCAATACGCATTTCGGTGCCGAGGTCGAGACGACGAAAGCTGATTGCTCCAGATCCAACAGCGCTCTCCGCTGAGAAGCCCTGGTATTGTCTAGGGCTAGGCTAACCAGCAAGATCTGCCAGATACTCGACCTCAGCGCACACACCGCCGACAAGTCCTGGAAGTCCGCGTGGAAAATCGCACCATCACGGCGTTGAAGTGCCTCATTGCCGGCTGAGTCCCTTTCCGGGAGCAGGGCTATGGATAGCGTAGAGGCATCCCACTATCTGTAGCGTTGACGTAGCGCAAATAGTAAGGTGCTGGAAGCAGAGATACTTTGAGGATAAAAAGATTAACATGTGGTGGTGGGGCATCGGGTGCTGACGGCTGATATCGGGCCAGAGCGGCCATTAGAACAATCACGGAGAAAAGGGCGCTCTGCTGTGGTCAGAGTCACGTCCTTGTTGCCGATGAACATGCCGAAGCGTTCATGCATCCTTTGATAGATACGGCTCTGCCGCTTGCATAGGAACGCCAGTATATTTGGCTGAGTGCCTGTTAAGAGAAATTTCTAATATATTTGTTTAATAAGTAGTTTCAAGATTTTTTCCCACTCAGGAAATACGCAACTTGGGAAGACGATGATGGAGTGTTTCTACATCGATGAGAGCGGCTACACAGGGTTCGACCTATTGAATCCGGAGCAGCGCTTCCAAGGTGCTGCGGCGGTGGCCATCAGCGATGACGAAGCGGCACAGTTGATCCGAGAGTATTTCCCAAAGCTTCAGGCGGCCGAACTTAAGTACCGCGCGCTGGCACGCCGACCGGGCTACCGGCAGCCGCTGATCGACTTGCAGCGCGCCGTGCTCTCCCAGCACAAGTGCGTGACCTACGTTTGCGACAAGCGGTTCCTGCTGCTCCTTATGTTTCTGGACTACGCTGTCGAGCCGTTCTACTACGAGCTTGGTCAGGACTTCTACAAGGATGGGCAAAACTATGCCCTGGCTTCGCTTCTGTACACTGTCGGTCCCACTTTGCTCGGCAAGTCGGCCTTCAATGATCTGCTTGCGGCCTTTCAGAGGGCGATGAAGGAAAAGACCCCGCAGGCCCTGGAGGCGTTGGTAAAGGCGGCCAGGAAGCTCAACTGGAGTGAAATCCCCGAAGCACTGGGGCCGCTTGCGTTTAGGGCGCCTGTGTGCCTGTCCGCGATCGCCACGCCGGGGGTCTCGACCGATGCGGCGATGGTGGTGCTCCAGTCCCTGATCACCCGGATGGAGGTGATGGCATCAGGTCCTTACTTGGTCATGCACGATCAGTCGAAGAACCTGCTCAGGTATCACGAGCTCCTGCAGCGCTACATCGGCCATCAGGATGAAGTCGAATTCAGGCAGACGCAGATCGCGAGCATCCGTTTCCCGCTCAAGCTATCTTCCGTGACCCAGGTCGATTCGAAGACCAGTCCAGCCGTGCAGATCGCCGACGTTATGATCGGCGCCGCCATCGAGGCCGCCAACGGACTGACCGGCCTGCGCCCGCCACTATTGAACCCACAGGCCGTGCTATCTCTGTACGCCGATGAGCAGTTCATTCACTTGGTGCCATCGATCAACTTCGATGAACAGAAGCAATTCCGTGAAGGTGCGCAGGCGGCGGAAATGATCGACTACTTCGCCAAGCACTTCGGCACGAAACCCACGTGAAGCTGCCACGGACGCATACCAGCAGGGAGGAACTACATGGCACGAATCAGGAAAATCGAGATCGCCAACTTTCGCGGCATCCAGCGACTAGCCTGGTGTCCGGCACCGGGCATCAACTGCTTGATCGGTCCGGGTGACAGCGGTAAGTCTTCAGTGCTGGATGCAATCGACCTGTGCCTTGGGGCCAGGCGCAATGTCCAGTTCTCGGATGCGGACTTCTTCGACCTGGACATCACGTCCCCGATCAGTATCACCCTAACGCTCGGTTGCCTTGACGATGCCATGAGGACACTGGAGAGCTACGGCGCTTTCCTGCGTGCTTTCAACGCCACCACCGGCGCCGTCGAAGATGAACCATTGGTCGACGCGGAGGTCGTGCTTTGTCTGAACCTGACCGTCGCGAGTGATCTGGAGCCCTCTTGGACCTTGGTTTCCGAGCGCGCGGCACAGCAAGGCATCGTCAAGACGCTCGCGTGGAAGGATCGCGTCGCCCTGGCTCCCACACGTATCGGCGCGTTCGCAAACGTCAACCTGGGATGGCAGCGTGGCTCCGTTCTGAACCGCGTCTCGGAGGAGCGAGCTGACGCATCAGCCGCCCTTGTCAAGGCAGCCAGGGATGCACGTAGCGCCTTCGGAGACCAGGCCGAACAACAGTTGGGAGAAGCGCTGGGGATTGTCACAGACACCGCTCAGGAACTGGGCGTCAACATCGGCGCTAAGGCCAAAGCGCTCCTGGATTCGCATTCGGTGTCGTTCGGTGGCGGCACCATCTCCCTGCACAACGAAAGTGGCATCCCGCTTCGCAGTCTTGGTGTCGGCTCCACGCGCCTGCTCGTCGCCGGCCTGCAGCGCCAGGCGGCTGGCAAAGCGTCGATTGTGCTCTCGGATGAGTTGGAGTATGGGCTGGAGCCGCACCGGATTGCCCGGTTCCTGGGCTCCCTCGGTGCGAAGGACGACGCTGCTCCGCTGCAGGTGTTCCTCACCACTCACTCCCCCGTGGCGCTGAGAGAACTGTCGGGCGACCAGCTCTTCGTGCTGCGCCGTAGTCCTCAAGGCCACGAGGCCTACCCGGTTGGGACCGACAATGGCATCCAGAGCACGATCCGCCTTTATCCTGAGGCCTTCTTGGCAGGGTCTGTAGTCGTGTGCGAGGGTGCCAGTGAGATCGGTTTGCTACGCGGCTTGGATCTGTTCAATCTCGAGCAAGGAGGCGTGTCGCTGGCGGCGTTGGGGGTCGCTCTCATCGACTGCGGTGGCGGGGATCCTGATCGACCGTACACTCGCGCTGTGGCCTTCCAGATCCTAGGCTATCGGGTCATGGTGCTGCGCGACGACGACAAGAAACCCACGCCGGCAATCGAGCAGGCATTTATCGAGAGCGGCGGCGCCATCGTCGCCTACCGATTGGGCCGTGCGCTGGAGGACGAGCTATTCGGCAGCCTCACGCCAGAGGCGTGCAAACAATTGATCACCTATGCCAATGAGCTGCATGGCGACCTGATTATCGAACACCTGCGTACAGCCTCGAACAACACGCTAACCTTTCAGCAGGTCTGGGACGAGATTCATAACACCGGTGCGC
The DNA here is from genome assembly GCF_002879615.1 of Billgrantia endophytica. Classification (GTDB taxonomy): domain Bacteria; phylum Pseudomonadota; class Gammaproteobacteria; order Pseudomonadales; family Halomonadaceae; genus Halomonas; species Halomonas endophytica. Next base: position 51,141 of record NZ_PNRF01000020.1, on the reverse strand, counting down.
TGGCAGCGGAGCACAGGGCTACCCTCGGTCAGGCAGCGCGCATCCGAAAGGCTGGCTGGTTTAAGTCCATTTCCTGGATGGAGGATGTGGCCAGGACCATCGTCGCGCCAGACCTGCCTCATTGTGATCCGGGCTTTCGTGAGCTGATAGACCAAGTATTCGGGTGGGCCGCAAATGCGCCCCGCTGAAATCGATCTTCGTGTGATCAGTCGCGGTACCGTCACCGCACCGGCTGGCTGCGGCAAGACGCAATTGATCGCCCACACGCTTGCCGGCCATCAGGGCAGCAAGCCCATCCTTGTGCTAACACACACGAACGCCGGGGTTGCGGCCTTGCGCGGCCGACTGGACCGCGCTGGGGTGCCAACGAGCGCCTATAGGTTGAGTACCATCGATGGCTGGGCCATCCGGCTTATCTCGTCCTTCCCTGGGCGCAGTGCCCACAATCCAGAAATACTGCAGTTAGCAGCACCTGCACACGACTACCCGGCAATCCGTGACGCCGCATGGAGGTTGCTGCAAACCGAGCATATTAGCGAGGTGCTGAAAGCCTCGTATGCGCACCTCATCGTTGATGAGTATCAGGACTGTTCGGTACCTCAGCACCACATCGTCTACTTCCTCTCGCTGATCCTCCCGACCTGCGTGCTGGGCGACCCGATGCAGGCGATCTTCGGGTTCCGTGGCAATACGCTGGTCGACTGGAACCAGCAGGTGTGCACACATTTCCCAGTCGTCGGGGAATTGGCAACGCCCTGGCGATGGCGCAACGCCGGTGCGGAAGCACTTGGGCAATGGTTGCTGGAGGCCCGCGGGAGGTTGGTTACGGGCCAGTCGGTGGATCTGCGCAGTGGGCCACCGGAGCACGTAACCTGGATCCAGGCCGTGCCGCCCAACGATCACACCCAGCGCCTAGCCGCGGCGAGGGCAGTGCCACCTACCGCTGATGGGCGAGTGCTCATCATTGCCGACAGCCGCAACCGGGCAGCTCAACAGAACTTTGCGAGCCAGATACCAGGAGCTTCGACGGTCGAGGCAGTTGACCTACGAGACCTCATTGCCTTCGCCAACGGGTTTGATGAGAAATCAGCTGATGCGCTGGGACAACTGCTGGCACTGGCGCAGAGCGTCATGACCAATCTGGGTGTGCCGGAATTGACGCGGCATCTGGGATCCCTGCAAAGAGGAACCGCAAGAAATCCCCCAAGCGTGGCGGAGAGTCGTGCCCTGGCTTTCGCTCAATCGCCATCGCTCACCGGTGCTACAGAGTTGTTGTTGGCCCTGCGTGCGCAGCCGAACGTGCGCGTGCACCGGCCGGCCATCCTCTACGGTGTTCTCAAGGCGCTCCGGGACGCCTCGCCGGGAACCATCCCATTGGCGGAAGCAGCCAGGCGCGTGCGGGAAGAGAATCGGCTGCTGGGACGCCCGCTTCCCAAACGTGCTGTTGGAAGCACGTTGCTGCTCAAAGGGTTGGAAGCTGAGGTGGCGGTGCTAGTGAATACAGAGGGGATGAGCGCACAGCACCTATATGTGGCCATGACCAGGGGCTCTATGAAGCTCGTTGTGTGTAGCCCGAATCCCGTTGTTGGCTAGCCAAACCCCGGGATGGAGTTGACCCGGAGGCGCTTTCAAACGTTCGCTCTTGGCCCGATAGTAGGAACCTACACAATTCAGGTATCATTCTTGTGTTCATAAGCCACCGAAGGGCCCCATATGGATACAGAATTAGCCGATTTCGAAAAACGGATGCAGAAAGAACTCTATGCCTTCTTTGAGCCAAGTTCTCAACGAGGCAAGTCAGCTCAACGCTCAACGTCTATCCCCACCTTCAAGCCCGAAAAGCAAGATGCCAAGGCGATGAAGACGGGCCACATTGTCAAGCTGGCGGTCCGGACCAAGCAGCTTGAGATGGACTCTGTGTTCGAGTATCACTCATCCAGTATCTCCAAGCTAGAGGCACAGATAGAGGCCGAGAGGGTTGCCAGGAAAGCGAGTTACCCCATCATTGGTTATGTAGTCGATATCAAGCGATTCTGAGTAGGTCCAGGGTTAAGATTGTTTTTCAAAGTCTGTCTTGGAGAGTGCATCCAGGTCATCCGGGACGAACTGGCCCTCGATGATCAGCGCGAAGTCGTCGCAGAAAATGCAGAGATGCCGCTGGACCTGTTCGTCACATAAATGGACTTGCAAGGTGCAAAGGAAGATAAGACATCGGGCAGTCATCCTCGTAGCTGATTGCCAGCAGACGCTAGGTGGTCAGATCCGATAGCCACGGATGAGCGGGTTTCGTGAATGAGGCATGGGAATTCTCCCGTTAGAGGAAAGGCGGAGCCCTTCTCCTGCTGGGCAAGAGCCCAGTGGGTGGAGAAGGTGCGAAGTTCGATCATCAGGAATGGTGGCCGGCCGTTTCGTAAGGGTCGTCTACCAACCGCTGTAGTTGAGGATCAGTGCGCCGATGACTCGCCGACGTTCGAGATCGAGCCCGCCCAAGTCAGCCAGCCCGTGAACGCCGACACGCTTGAGTAGCGCTCCGCCGTCCCCGACGTTGTAGAAGCTCACCATGGCGGCGAGAAAGACCTTCTCGCCGGAACTCATGACGCCGATGGTCTGGTGGATGGCCTCAAGATTCGGGCACAGATCCCATTTGCTGACGGCCTCTTGCAGGCCTTGCTGGGTACCGTCGCCGAACAGTTTGGGGCCGGCCAGCTCGACACCGCGTGCCCAGGCATGGAAGAAGGCGTGTGGTGCTTTCGAGAAGTGCCGATCATTGCGCGCGATCTTATCGAAAAGCACATCTTTCGTGATCGTTTTCATGACAAGGTCTCCTTGAGTTGGGAAGGGGATTACGGAGCGAGGCGTTGCGTTCAGGCACCCGTTGCCAGGGCTCGTCTGCTGAGGAGTCGAAGGACATGGTGCGCTCCTGTTCGTAGAAGATCGGAAGCACCCGATCCCGGCGGGATGAATGCTTCCCGTGGATATAAAAGGCATCGGCGCCAGGTCCTGGCGGCGTCCGCGCAAGCGATGCGAAGCGGACTGGAATGGTCAACGTGGAAGGCCCACGGCGCAGTCTTGAAGACCGGGACTGCCTGGGCATGGTGCTGACGCATCAGCAACGCATAGCGAGACATTGGCGATGCCTTGTCATTGTGTCAGCCGACAATGCGCTACGTGGCGCAACCCGCTTACCGTAAAGCCCGCTGCACCCCTACCGTACTGAAGAGAGGGATGGCGCATGTGTCATCTCCTGTTCGGATGAGAGCGCAAACGCTCTTGGCTGCCTGTTCCGAAGGTTGGCGGCGTGCAGCGTGACGAAGGAGAAGACCAAGGAACTGGAGGCCGTGAGCCTCCAGCGAGAGATGAGGAAACCACCCGTGGGCTGTCGCAGGGAACTGGCCGTCGTCAGAGCCGCCCACTGCACCAGCAATCGCACCCGACCCGTATCGTGGCTGAGGTCGGTATCGTTCGGCACACATCCGCGCACAAAGGGAGCCTGTTGTTTCACCGGCGGGCACCGGCACCGAGTACCGTCCACCCCGGAGGGTCTCCTGGCGGCTCGCGTGAGCAAGGCGTCAGGAGACCCGGCGGAACGGACAAAAGCATGGCCGATCAGCGGCATCGCATGAGGCGATACTAGGAGCAGTTGCCTTCTCGTCCTGCCAGCTCTTCGGCCAGGCGGAACACGCACACCGTTGCAAGAAGGGATCGTGTGCTTGGGAGGCCTCGCATGTGCGAGGCAAGTGCCAGGTCAAAACGCCTTGGGCGCTGATCGACGGAGCTTGCGCGATGTCAAGCGTTTGCGACGACCGGCGGGCGTGATGGCCACGCTGCCCTTGCAGTCGGGGTAGCGGCGGCACGACCAGAACGGCCCGGTCTTGCCGCGGCGTTGGCGAGTCGTCTCACCGCAGAGCGGGCAGGGCGGGCCTTCAGGCACCTTGATCGCCAGGCTCGCGCACTGCACCAGTTGTGTGACCCAGGCCGCCTGCTTGCCGACGAAGGTCTCCAGGGTCATCTGTCCCGTCTCGATCATGTCCAAGGCCTGTTCCCAGATGGCCGTCGTACCTGGGTCGGTGATCGTGGTCGGCACGGCGTCGATCAACGTGAAGGCCGCCTCCGAGGCTCGGATGGCACGACCATTCTTGATCAGGTAGCCGCGCGTCAACAGGCCGTTGATGGTGCCGGCACGTGTGGCCTCGGTACCGATGCCTGTCGTCTCCTTGAGCGTCTGCTTCAAGCGCGGATCGGTGACGAGCTTGGCGACGCCCTTCATGGCCTTGATCAGTTCGCCCTGGGTGTAGGGCTTGGGCGGCAGGGTCTTGAGTGCCTTCAACTCGACGTCGCCGATGAGGCAGCGTGTTCCCTCTGCCAGTGGCGGCAAGACTTGACGACGCTTGGCCGGTTCGTCATCCGCATCGGCATCGTGACGCGGCAGTGCCTGATGCCAGCCGGGTACTGCGATCTGCTTGCCGGTGGCGTGCAGTCTCTCGTCTGCGCACGACAGGCGTACCGCGGTGCGGTCGAACTCGTGATGCGGCAGGAACTGCGCCAGATAATGCGCCCGGATCAACCGATACACCGCCAACGCCTTCTCGGACATGGCCGCAAGATTCGCCGGCTCCAGCGTGGGGATGATGCCGTGGTGAGCGCTCACTTTCGCGTCGTCCCAGGCACGTGAACGTTGAGTACGATCCAGCCGATTAAACAGCGGGCGCAGGTCTGGGTCGGTAGCGAGCAGGGCATCGAGGACTGTGGGTACGTCGGCCAGCATGCTCTCGGGCAGGTAGCCTGAGTCGCTGCGGGGGTAGGTGGTCGCCTTGTGCGTCTCGTAGAGCGACTGCGCGATATCCAGCGTCTCCTGCACATCCAGGCCCAACTGCCGGGAACACACTTCCTGCAGGGTACTCAGGCTGAAGGGCAGTGGTGGTGCCTCACGCACACGCTCGGTTTCCACCGACAGCACCTGCGCCTCGTGGGCGCTGCGGATGCGCTCGGCGGCCTGCTGCGCTACTGTCTGTTGCAGGCAGCGGCCCGCTGCGTCCGCGCTGTCGTCCGGAGGCACCCAACTCGTGCTGAAGGACTGGCCGGCGGTCGACAGATTGACCTCGACGGTCCAATACGGCACAGAAACGAAACATGCGATCTCACGGTCGCGATCCACGACGAGGCGCAGCGTCGGCGTCTGAACGCGGCCCACCGACAGCACACCGTCGTAGCCGGCCTGGCGGCCGAGCACGGTGAATAGCCGACTCAAGTTCATACCGATCAACCAATCGGCGCGCGAACGTGCCAGGGCCGAGTCGTAAAGTGGCAGCGTCTCAGCGGACGGCTTGAGCGAGTCCAGTGCCTTGCGGATCGAAGCATCGTTAAGCGCCGATAGCCATAGCCGTTGTATCGCGCCTTGGTAGCCGCATAGCTCGAGGAGCTCGCGGGCGATCATCTCACCCTCACGGTCGGCATCCGTCGCGATGACCAGGTTGGTCGCCTGGGCCAGCAGTCCCTTGACGATCTTGAATTGCTTGGCGGTGGAGGCCTTGACCTCGCTGCGCCAGCGTTCGGGAATAATGGGAAGCTGCTCGATGGACCAGTACTTGTACTGTTCACCATAGGCTTCCGGTGGCGCGGCTTCGATCAGATGACCGATGCACCAGGTGACGACGATACCGGGGCCGTTGTAGCAGCCGTTGCCGCGTTGCTTGGCCCCCAGCACACGCGCGATATCCTTGCCTTGGGAGGGCTTCTCGCAGAGATACAGCCGCATGTCGCCTCCTCGAAATAGCGTGGTGTTCGTCGAATGAGCACCAGCATGTCCGTGGGAGCGGCGACAGGCAGCAAGGAAGGGGGACGCCGTGACCACCGGCTTATTGGCGGGAGAGAGCAGCGCTGCGACAGTAGTGTTCTGCGCTGACCGCAGATCGTTGTACAGACACGTCGTATCGGGAGGGTGACCGGAACTCGGTGGACTTCCTTGACCCTATACCCCGGGTATAGCGATAGAGGATCGGTACTGCCATCGGTGGGACCAGGAGAATGTAGTGGGTAAGCACTGGCGCAACGAGGGCGACAGTAAGTGGCTACTGCCGCCCTCGCGGCACGGTCACGACTCGCTCGGTGGCTCGGGCTCGGACCCCGAGGGTTTGGCGCTCAGGGTGACCTGCTCCAGGCGATAGGGCAGGATGCCGACACTACGCGCGTTGATCTTGTATGTGACGCGGGGATTCTCCTCGCTGTCCTTCCACTCGTCGCGCTCCTGGCGACCGCTGACAACGACGCGCATGCCTTTCTGATACAGCGTCCGCCAGTGTTCGGCGTCGGGATGCCACAGCTCGACCGGTGCCCAGAAACCGCCACGGTCTTCATAGCCGCCATCCTTGGCCGGGACCGGATTATCGAAGTAGACGTTCAGGCGCAGCAACCGGCGCGGCTCGTCGTTGTCTTGCGGGAACTCCCGGTAGTCGGGCGAGGAACCGATATTGCCCTCGCCAAAGAAATGCGTGCTCATGTGGACTCCTTCGGAGTGATGGGGACGTGGCCATGGACACGTCGCTGGTGGATTGCCTCGGCCTGCGCCATCCTGCTGGCGCACTCCTGGGCGTGGCGGGCGATGCTGTGCATCAGGCTGATCTGCATGTTCAAGGTGATGCGCTGTTGCTCCATCGCATGCAAATCGTCGATCAAGGTGCCCGGTGTCGCGGCGCTTCTGATCAATTCCTCCCACAGCGCCACACCCATCGACGATCGGTCGAGGTTGCGCCAGCGCAGGAAGGTCGTGCCTGCCCCCGTGGTCTGCTGAGTCAGTCGCACGGGCAGCAGACTGAAGGGGTAGCCACGTGCCTGCACCAGGACTCGCCGCTGTGCCAGGGTAATCAGGTCGTCGCGCAGCGCCTCGCAGTGGCTGGCCCAGGTCGCAAGCTCCCCATTACCTTTAAAAGGTCGTAAAAGGCCTTTTAGGTAGGCTGCGTGTTCCAGCCGCTGGAAGTCCGGCTGTTCCAGCGCCGTGAAGCGGTTGAGGGAGGTCATGTCGGTGCATCCCCGTCGTCCAGTGACGATGCCTCTGCGACCGATGCCTCACTGGATTCGACGGAGGCTTCTTCATGGGACTCGGCGGCCGTCGTATCGATCTTCGCCGGCGCGGCCAGTGATGAGTGGCGAACGAGTGGCGGTGCGAAGCGCGAGCGCCGGGTGCCTTCCAGCACCTCCTGCGGCAACGGCCCGTACTTCTCCAGTGCCGCGCGTGCCGCAGCGTTATTCGCGGCAAAGTCATCGCGCTGGGTACCTGAGTACTTATACTGCTGAGCCAGCGAGAACAGGCTGCGCAACTCATGAGCGCCTTCGTCGAGCCAGCGTTCCAGGGTGCTGCGATCGATCAGGGCGGTGTGGTGCGCCAGGATCAGGCGCCGAGCCAGGTCGTCATAATCGGCCAGCAGGTAGACCGCCAGGTAGCCGAGCTGGGCATTGATGAATAGGGGAAGCTTGACGGGCTGGACGTTGAGATTTTCTCCCAGGCTGAGCGCTGATGGGACATCGGCCAGGGCCTGGTCGACCTGCTCGCGTAGGGCCTGGAGCTGCTCCTTGGTGGTACCGAGCTTCTCTTCGATGCGTAGCATCCACCAATCGGAATACGGATCGTCCTGCTCGGCGCCGCGCTTCATCTTGTTCATGATGCTGATGAAGCCATTGAGGCCAACGATGCCCGGCTTGCCTTCGGCGAGGGCACGACCATGCCAGATGCGCGAGGCGTGGTGGGTGTGCAGTGTCAGCGAGATCGCACTGCGCAGCGATCCGAGATTCAATTGCAGTTCGTTGGCCATGGAGACTACTCGTCGGTGATGAACGAATCGCCAGCCTAGGAAAATGCCGGAAGGCCATCAGTGAACAAAGCGTATCCGGCGTCGGCCTGTTTACGATGGCCCGGAAGGGAGTGTGTGCCGCTATACCACGGGTATAGATCTATTAAGGGCTATGGTTGTCACATTAACGGGCTTGGTGACTGCTTGCGATCGAGGCTGTGTGAAAACGCACCGGCCGTTATACTTTGCCAAGGTCCGCTGAGGAAATGGTGATGAAGCGATTCGTGGTAGGAGAAGCCCGAGGTCAAAGCACGTTGTTCCCCGCGCTTTTGGACGACTTCATCGCAGACGATAACCCGGTCCGTGCTATTGAGGCGTTCGTGGAGGGCCTCGATCTCAGAGGGCTTGGTTTCAAGGGCGTCGATCCGCATGCGACAGGAAGGCCCGCCTATCATCCCGCTGTACTACTAAAGCTCTATATCTACGGCTACCTCAATCGCATCCAGTCGAGTCGCCGCCTGGAGCGCGAGACGCAGCGTAATATCGAGCTGATGTGGCTAACGGAGCGCCTGACACCGAATTTCAAGACGATCGCAGACTTCCGAAAGGATAACGGCGAGGCCATCCGCCGTGTCTGTCGAGAGTTCATTGTGCTTTGCCGGCGGTTAGATCTGTTCTCACAAGCCATCGTGGCCATCGATGGCAGCAAGTTCAAAGCCGTCAACAACCGCAACCGAAATTTCACGGCGACCAAGATGAAACGTCGCCTTGAGCAGATCGAAGAAAGCTTCAACCGGTACCTTGGTCAGCTTGATGCAGCCGACCGAGACGAGCCTGCTCTGGTCGAAGCCAAGACAGCGCACCTGAAGGAAAAAATCATGAAGCTCCGGGAAGAAACTGCACGATTACAAGCAGTTGAGGAAGAGAGGCTGAAGTCTCCCGATCAGCAAGTGTCTTTGACGGATCCGGATGCCAGAGCGATGGCCACCAATGGCAGAGGTATCGGAAGTGTGGGCTACAACGTACAGGCTGCGGTCGATAGCCAGCACCATTTGATTGTGGCGCATGAGGTGACCAACATCGGGCATGACCGGGGGCAGCTCTCTAACATGGCCAAGCAAGCGCGGGAGGCCACTGGCATCAAGGAGCTGAAGGTCGTGGCTGACAGAGGCTACTTCAAGGGCGAGGAGATTCTGGCCTGTCACAAGGAAGGGATCACTACCTATCTCCCCAAGCCGCTGACATCGCCAAGCCAGGCAAAGGGCTTTTTCCCAAGAGACGCATTTCGGTATCTCCCTGAAAGTGATGAATATTCCTGCCCCGCTGGACAGCGGCTCACATGGCGGTATGAAACAATAGATAAAAGGATGAAGCTGCATGCTTACTGGAGTTCGGCATGTGCAACCTGCGCCATGAAAGAAAAATGCACGACTGGAAAGCAACGACGGATCAAGCGTTGGGAGCACGGAAATGAGTCTTCATATGTTGGCGTACAACCTGAAGCGTGTCATAAAGATCTTGGGAGTCAATGGGCTGATGAGGGCTGCGAGGGTGTAACAGCCCTTTTTCTCATGTTTTCAAAGACCATAAGGGCGAGATATGAGCTTTCTGATGGTTTCATGATTTCCATATCTCACAACAGCATCAGTCGCCAACCATCCAAGCAATGGCTTGTGTGGGCTCAACAGGAAGCTGAGGGGGCAGATTCTTGAGTCAGGCCAGATTTTATCTGTTTTCACACGGCCAGGACCCTTAAGGGGACATTCCGGCAAAGTCATCAGGCCGTACTAAGGTCGTGACGTTTATTCCGGAAGTGAGCCATTAAGCAAGGATATGTAACCTTTGAAAGCAGACCCAGCAACAAGAGAAGTTGAATCCAGTGATACCCTTGACGAAAACCCACCAAGCTAACGGTTGGAAGTTGCGCGGTGGCCCAGCGGGACTCCACCTATTCAACCGCACCACGGGCCTGAACGCCCTTATTGATGAGATCACTGTTCCTGCGTCGCTCTATTCCCGAGCACCACGACAGGTCTCTATTGCGCTCACGAACCGCTGCGATTTAGCCTGCGCTCATTGCTACGCGCCGAAGTCCCGTGACGCACTTCGGTTCGACATCGTCACCCAATGGCTGGCCGAGCTCGACTCGCTTGGTGCCTTCGGCGTCGGTTTCGGCGGCGGCGAGCCGACGCTCTACCCTGAGTTTGAGAGGCTCTGTCAGCACGTGGCGCGGGAAACCGGGCTTTCAGTATCGTTCACGACCCACGGGCACCATATCGATGAAGGTCTCGCCGAGGGCCTCAGCGGCAGCGTCAACTTTGTTCGCGTAAGTATGGACGGCGTAGGAGAGACCTACGAGTCAATCCGCCGGCGATCCTTCCCCGCGCTTCTCGCTCGTCTGAAGCACATCCGATCCATCTGCCGTTTCGGCGTCAACGTCGTGATCAATGAGCGCACATTGCCCGACCTAAATGAAGCCGCCATCGTTGCCGAGGATGCTGGCGCCTGCGAGCTGCTGCTGCTGCCACAGATTCCCGTGAGCGGCGTCCCAGGGATCACGCCGTACATATTGCACGGACTTCGACGTTGGGTCGATGATTACAGGGGGGCGCTTAAACTCTGCATTAACGAGGCGAGCGCCGAAGGGTTTCCGACTTGCAATCCCTTGATCGAGGAACGAGGTCTTCGCGCTTACGCGCACATTGACGCGATGGGCGTGCTCAAGCACTCCTCCTATGCTGAGACCGGCATTCCACTTGGTGAGGGCAGTTTGCTGCCGGGGCTCGACCAACTCGCCCACGACCTCGCGGAGAACGACACATGAAGATCTGGTACCAATATGGCTCCGAGCATTCTGCGAACTTGGTGATGATCGGGCGCTTCGAGAGCGCCGCTGAGGCTACTAGGGCCAAAGAGATCATTGATGCGTTGATGAAACAGGTCGACAAGGATCATTCCAATGGCACTCTCACTTTGGGCAGCCCTTCGGATCGGTACAGCAATGAGATGCTCGATTTGATCGCACGCTTGAACGTCTCCATTGGACCGCAGGAGGTAGAGCAGTTCGCATACGAGGTCACTGTCGAGGTCGATGAGAGTGATATCGTCCTGTCGACGGAGGAACTCGACATCTCAGCATTCCTCAAGGTGATGTTTCTGAAGGGCGCGCGGATCGAAGTCTATTCGGCCCACGACTACCCGGACACTGCTTACGGGAGAGGAAAGTGAGCGTGGAGCCGCAATGCCAGCACTAAACTGGGAGATCTTCAAGGGATTGCCAGCGAGCGCCGAGAACAACTTCGAACTGCTCTGCCGAGGCATCGTACGCCTAAAATTCGGCAGATTCGGTGTCTTTCGCGCCCTCGCGAACCAACCAGGTGTTGAGTTCCATCTCAAGCTCGACGAACGATGCGAATCGCTCGGCGACCCGGGCCGTTGGTGGGGTTGGCAGTGCAAGTGGTACGACCTCGCTGCCAACGGTGCGTTGGGCGCGACAAGGCGAGCAAAGATCGAGGAAGGCATCCGAAAGACAGAGGCCCATCTTCCTGGCCTTACGGATTGGGTCTTGTGGACGCGCCGTACGCTGACCAAGAAAGACCAAGAGTGGTTCAATGGGCTCTCATCGAGGATGAACCTCCACCTATGGACCGGAGACGAGATTGACAACCTCCTCAGCGGTCAGGCCACCGTTCTCCGTAACACCTACTTCGGCGAGCTGGTGCTGACGCCGGACATTCTGCGTGAACTCCACGAGCAGGCTGTCGCTCCGATTCGAGCAAGGTGGCAGCCAAACGTGCACCACGTAGGCGAGGCGGAGCGGGAGCTGTGTCGAATGCTCGGTGAATCAGAGTCGTGGGACGTACTGCGAGTGTTGTCGCGCGATCTGCGCGCGACTACACAGACGGTAGAAAACTCGCCACCAGTGCCCCCTCTGCTCGCACCGCTCGTGTCGGACGTCGTAGCAACGGCAAGGCAATCAGCAGACACACTGGACAGGGTCGCGGAAGGCATCAGCAGCGGCGACCTTGATCTGCTTCGCGACGAACTCAGAGCCAGGCCCCATGTGCTTCCTGAAATCGTGGCGACAACCCCTCGGCGACTTCGAGCCGGAAACCACCGAGCGGGCCTCTACGCGACGAACGCTGTCGCTGGATGCCACGATACCGTACGGGCCCTCGGAGACGTCGAAAGCGCCTTTTCATCTCGAATCGTCGCGGTTCTGGCACCGGCAGGTTGCGGGAAGACGCACCTCGCAGCTCAACTCACCGCAGGAGCACCTGCGCGTCCCCATGGCGTGCTACTGCATGGCCGAGACCTGCACGCGAACCACACCCTCGACGACTTGGCTCGCCGAGTGTCGATCGCGGCTCAGCCCGTTCCGAGCATGGAGTCTCTGCTGGCAGCGGTAGATGCCGCTGGTCAGCGCGCGCGTCACCGGCTGCCCATCCTCATCGACGGGCTAAACGAGTCGGAAGAGCCACGGATATGGAAGCCTCTCCTTGCCTCCTTGGAGACCACGCTCGCGAAGTACCCCTACGTGCTGTTGGTCTGCACGCTGCGCCCCGAGTTTGTGGACGATGCGCTTCCCCATGAGACACGCCGCGTCGAGATCATAGGATATGGATCTGAGACCATCGAGGCAATTCGTGAGCACTTCCGCCACTGGAAGATCGACGCCACGGACGTGTCGTTGCCGGTTGAGCTCCTCGAACACCCGCTGACCCTAAGACTCTTCTGCGAGGTGACGAACCCGACGCGGAAGAAGGTTGTCGGCGTCAGCGCGATGCCGGGCTCTTTAACTGCGCTCTTCGAACGCTATCTGGAGCAAGTAAGCGTTCGGGTGGTCGAGTTGGCCTCTCGTGCACACCGCTTTTACGGGCAGGACGTGAACGCGGCACTTTCGAAGATCGCGAACAAAATGTGGGAGTCGAGAACCCGCGTCGTAGAGTTCGACGAGCTACGAAACCTTCTCGGTGACGCACAACGCCCGTGGGACCAGAGCCTCGTGCGGGCACTGGAGCATGAAGGCGTCCTCCTCCGTATGCCTTCGAACGGGAACGATGCGTTCGTACCCGTCTACGACCTCCTGGGTGGGCACATCATCGCCAACGCGCTGCTTGCGACACATGGTCAGATCTCCTTCGGGAGTTGGATCAACACGCCCGACGCAACGACCTCGTTGGCTGGTGACTACGAGGTCCGACACCCGCTCGCCGAGGATATCGTCCTATCGTTGGTTGGGCAGGTTCCTCGACGGTTTCCCGCGGAGCAGCTCTGGCAGATGGTGGATGTGCCTCTGCGGGGGCATGCTCTGCGGTTGGCGGCATACCTTGAACCAGCGTCTCTGGATGCGTTGACAGTCGACGCACTGCTTGAACTTGTATGCGAAGGAGACGCTGGGCTCCTTGAGCGCCTGTGGGAAGTACGAGGGATGCAAGGCCATCCGCTTAATGCCGAGGCTCTGGACCGAGCACTGCGGACGATGACGGTCTCAGACCGCGACCTTCGGTGGACGGAGTGGCTTCGGAGGAACGCAGACGACGTCCTGGCGAGAGGCCACAGTGTGATCCGTGACCTAAAGTACCTCGAGGAGCGTTGGCGAAGCGAGCAAGTGCGTACAGGCGATCGCCTGCGTGTTCGCTGGGTTATGTGGACGCTAACGAGCACGGTCCGACGACTGCGGGATCAGGCGACATGCGCGCTTTACTGGTTCGGACGCGTCGACCCCGAAGGGCTTTTCACGCTGACCATCGACTCCCTGACGGTAAACGACGCCTACGTGGGTGAGCGCATGCTCGCAGCCTCGTACGGCGTTGTGATGAGTCACCAGCGCACAGACGCGCAGTTTGCGCTCATCCTGAAAACGTTTCTCGAACAGCTCGCATCCTCGCTCGTGGGGACGTCGGCAACCGCCCCCACACACCATTACCTTGCGCGACTCTACGTGAGAGGAATCGTCGTCTTCGCTGCGAAGTTCTACACATCCAGTCTTCCACCCTCCCTGAGTGCCACATGGTCGTTCGCAACGCCTGCACCTGTTCAACCCCTCGTAAAAGGCGCTCCGGGGGCTGACGAAGCAGGACAGACGCTCCACATGGACTTCGAGAACTACACGCTGGGGAAGTTGTTCGACGATCGCAGGAACTACGACATGAACCACACAGGGCACCAAGCAGCGGTGGCTCATGTGCGCGGAGTCGTGCGGGCTCTCGGATGGCGAAAGGCAACCTTCGAGAGGCTGGACAGTAGAATTGATGAGGATGCCTATCGGTATGGCCGAGGAAACCAGCCGCCTGCGGAGCGCTACGGGAAGAAATATGGCTGGATCGGCTATTTCACGTACGCTGGCGTATTGGAGGAGCGCGGGCAGTTTCCGCGTGAGAATCACCCCTTCTCCGATGTCGATATCGATCCATCTTTCCCAGAGACGCCGCCCACTGACGGGGACACCTCGGTTCCCGAGGCATGGCTATTGCCAAACGTGAAAAGACACGAGAACTGGATACGTACGACCACCACGTCAATGCCGCTTAGCCTCCTTCGACGGGATAGTATCGGCGAGTTCGCCGGTCCATGGTTTGCTGTCCACGGCTTCGTCAAGGCCGCCGATCATGTCCTTGGGCGCGAAGCCTGGGCTTTTATCTCGGCCTTTGTAACGGACAAGATGAACGCGCCGTCTTTGTGCGCCGCTCTAGAAGCCGGGACGCGACCGCGGCGGGCTGGGAACGTCCCTAACGACCACTACGTTTTTGCTGACGAGATCCCCTGGCACCCAAACTTTGCCTTCTTAGCCCTCGACGAGGACGCGTACCGAGAGAATGTTCTCATCGGTACCGATACGGTGAACGTCGAGGTGCTAGCGCACGAGTACGCGTGGGAGAGCTACCATAGTGAAATGAATCGTGCGGGCAGCACCCGAGTTCCATCGAATCCCTTCTCCGCTCGGTTCGACCTTCGCAGCGCTCCACAGTCCTTTGACCAGTTCTTACCCGACGGAACTCGAGCCACGATCACACTCGGCGGAGTCGATGGATTTGATGCTGACATTCTCTATGTTCGAGAGGACCTGCTCGAGCAGTACGTAGGCGAGCGCACCATCGTTTGGTTTGTGTTTGGCGAGCGGGAGCTACGACCATATCCATCGTCGCAACCAGAATGGCTTCTGGAGGCGAGCCGGCAACAGGAAAACGCATGGTGCGAGGTGCTGACCGATGCAGACCTCAAACAGAATGCGAAAGTCGCCGGAAGGAAGCGGTGACCACGCCACCACACAGTTGCCTGTGGAGCCGGCTGCAGCGGAGCGTTAAATGAATTTGCGAAATGACCGCTTTTGGCCGCTACTAGACGACTATTGCCATGCCATTCGCTAGCGTGCATCCAATCTACAGAACAGCCTCCAGGCCTTTGCGGTCAAGCAGGTTCAATAGCTTCAGCGATGGCCCGCTGGGGTGCTTGTCGCCTTGCTCCCACTTCCTGACCGTGGATACGCTGGTGTTGAGCACTGCGGCCAGTACTGCCTGGCTGAGTTTGAGCTCTTCGCGCAGGGCACGAATCTTCTCGCTGTCGTAAGCCGGCACTGGCTCGATGCACAGGGCGTCAAATCGCGCCATCTTGCGCTTGTCGATGAATCCCAGGCGGTGCAGATCCTGGGCGGTTTTATGCACGGCATCGAGAATAGGGCTATTGGCATTGGTGTTCATGACAAATCTCCTGTAACGATCCGTCCTGCACGGCCTCATCAAGCTGACGGGATGTGCGCATCAGCAACTCGGCGGCGATGGACTGCAACGCTTCTCGCTCGGACGCCGTGATATTGGCACGGTGATTCTTCGCAAAGCCGAAGACGAAGAACCAGCGGTCGTGCTGGTTGGTGGCGACGAGGGTTCGCACGCCGCCACGTTTGCCGCGACCGGCCAGGCCGACGCGCTTCTTGACAACGCCACCACCCAGATCGGCATCGATCAGGCCCTGGCGCATTTCGCTGACGGCAGCGCAGAGCGCGTGGTCGGTCAGCTCCGTCTTGCGCATCCAGCGCTGAAAGTAGCGTGTCTTGAACACTCGATCCATATGAAATATGCCACTTAGTGGCACCCTTGTCTAGTGAGAACGATAACCCGGAAGGCTGCCTGTTCCGCTATACCACGGGTATAGCTCGCCATTTCTGCTTGGTTGTTCAGGGCAGTCCCAGGGACGAGCGCAATCGGGCGATATGTTCCTGAGCCACCGCGGGGTCGACAGGTGGTTGCGGGGGTGGTCGTGGCTCTGGTGTCGGGCCGGCCCCTGGTGTTTGCTGTCCCGCCCAGGGGTGGAACTCGCCGCGCATGGCCTTCTGGATAAGCCCGAACAGATAGCCAGCCGGGTTGCGTACCGTGCTGGCCCGGCAGCGGGCCTCCCACTCGTCGAGAATCGCCTGGTGCATTGCCGGTTCCACCGATTGCAATGCTGCCAGAGCGCCCGATTGCTGTTCTGCCTTCAGCGCCTTGAAGCGCGCGGGCAAGCGCAGGTCGCTTTGCGCGCGCGGTACCGTACGTACGTCTTTTCTATTACTACGTACGGTACGGTCCGTCTTCGGATACCGAAGAACGCCGGTTTTGCTGGGTTTTCCTCCTGCTTCGGATGCCGAAGAGGGCGGCGGTAAATTTCGAAGAAGGTCGTCCTGGCCGTCTTCGGATTCGTGACCCGCTTCATCCTGTGGATAACCGGCGGTGCCCGCCCAATCCTGGGCCGCCAGTCGCTGCGACAGCACCTGCAGCCGGGTGGGCAGTAGCCGGCCGCTCAACATTGGATCGTCGGCCATCTCCTTGAGCGTATGCACACCGACCCGCTGCACGGCCTTGCTGGCGTGAGCCAGTGCCTGGCTGACCAGGCCCAGGTAGTCCGGGTCGAGCTGCATCGCTTCAAAGGGTGTCAGTGGTTCGTCGTGCAGTACGTACAGGTTGCCCTGTATCCGGCCGCTCGTTGGGTCACGCCGACGACGCACCAAGCTGATCCAGCGCGTCAGCCGCAGCAGGATCAGCGCTCGCGCCACGGTTTCGTGCGAAGCCCTGCCCGCGCAGGGCTTCGACGCCAGGTAGGGACTGAGTTGCTCGTAGGTGGGGAAGGTGGTGATGCCGTCGTCGTTGAGCAGCAGCCAGCACACTTGCCAGGCGTTGCGTTCCAGCGGCGTCAGCCGTGGGTCAAGCAGCAGCGTGCGTGGCACACTGTCATGGCGGTTGCCGCTGAAGAGGATACCATCGCGCTGCGTAACTTCTGGCGGCGACAGCCGTTGCTGGGCCTGGTCGAACAGCGTGTTCAGCGATACCGGCTCGGTGAAGGAGGGCGCGCTCATGGTCAGACTAGCCCTGCATCGATCCATCCGTGGATAGCGCCCCAGATCACCGAGATCGGCAGGTCCATGCGCTCGGCCAGCTCTGCCGTAACGGCGAGCATCGTCATGTCGTCATCGTGGGCGACGTCGCGTTGCTTGACGATGGCCGACCATTGCCGCCACAGCTCCGCGTCCTGCTCTTCGGTAAGCACGGGGTGGCGGCCCTTGCGCTTGGGCAAGCCGAGCACACTGCGACGCAACGCGATCTCCTGGTGCGATAACCCATAAAAACGACTGATCATCTCCGTGCTGGCGCCCAGGCGCAGCAGGCGATCGATCTCTTCGATCTCTTGGGTGGCATTGTCCACTTGGCGTAGCAGGCGCTGTAGCACCTCGCGGTTGACCGTCACTGAGCACCACGACACCCTGGCGTTGACCAGCACGCTGATCAGCGCCGGGTGCTTGAGCGCCTCCAGGTCTTCGTCATCGAATCCTATTGCCTTGCAGCGACGCAACTGGCCGTTGCGCAGGTCGTGCAGTGCCTGGGCGATCACGGCCTGATTGAGCGGATGGGGGCCAGACATGACGTGTTCCGCCTCATGTGCCCGGCATGGCGTCGCCGCCATCCGCCATGCCCGCTTCGATATCGAGCAGGTAACGGGCCAATCGAATCAAACGGAAGAGCTTGACCAGGCCGTCGTCGCTGAGCCGGGGCAGGGCCGGATCTGTCGCCAGCGTGCCTTGCAGTAGGGCGGCCAAGTCAGCGGCCAACGCCGAGGTGCTAGGGAGTGGCGCCGAAGCTGAGGCGGGATAGCTCAACGTCAAGGCGTGGAGCAGGGCCAACAGCACGCGGCGCGGTGGCATCTGAACGCCATCATCGTCCGTATAGCAACGAAAGCCGATGCCATCGTCGATCGCCTCGATATGTGTCGCCAGCTCGGCCTCGGCGGCGATCTCGCTGGCGAACTGCGCGATGTGGATACGTAGCCGCTCAGGCGTACCCAGACTGGGATCGATGTACCAGACATCGGAGATCGGGTAGAGGCCCCCCGCCTGCACAGGGATGGCTTGCAGGACATTGCCCTCGAAATCGGGCGGCGTGTCGCCGGTATGCTCGGCCACCAGGCGCTGAATCGATTGCAGACGCTCGGTGGTAGGCACGGGTGAGACGATATGCTCCTGAAGCAGTGCGCTGCGCTCGTCTTGATCGTCCTGATCGTTCTCGTGTTCCGATTGATCGCTCGCGCCTGGATTGTCCTCGAGGGACGGCGACGGTGGTACTGGCTTAGCCTGCGCACTGGGTGACCGGGCGAGTTTGGACTGAGCCTGGCACTGAGGCGACGTATCGGAG
This sequence comes from Billgrantia endophytica, assembly GCF_002879615.1. Taxonomy (GTDB): domain Bacteria; phylum Pseudomonadota; class Gammaproteobacteria; order Pseudomonadales; family Halomonadaceae; genus Halomonas; species Halomonas endophytica. The sequence goes on along the minus strand of NZ_PNRF01000020.1, from coordinate 32,699 downwards.
GGCGGGGACGCTGACGTTGCCGCATCGCTATCCTCCGATGCGGCTGATGGTGAGAGCGAGGACGGGATAGCAGGACATGCGGGCGTGCTTTGCCCGGCATCGGTGGGTTCCGTGCTCAGCAGACGCCAGCGTTGGTCGGAATCGTCGATCTCCAGGGCGAGCACGTCGTAACCCGTTCCCAGCAGGTCGACCATCTGGCCGATCAACTCATCCTGGACCCGCGTGACGGAGAAGCTATCGGGATCGCCGTCGAACGTCGCCAGCACGTCCTGAAACAGCGTGGGAAAATCGACCTCCAGCCGGTTGGCCGCGACGCGGGCGGACCACGTGCGTTCGCCGGCGCGCCGCAGGGCGGTCAGTTGCTCGACCTGGTGCCGTCCCAAGCCGCCATACAGCACGCTCGGAATGGCCGGTAACAGGTAGCGCACGGCGTCCTGCATGCGGCTGATGTGAGGTTGGGGCACGGGGTAGCCGTCCACCTTCAGACGCCGGGCCAGTTCGGACTGCGACAGCGACTTACCGTCTTCCTGCTCATAGAGTTCGCGGACTTTCTCGACGGCGAGGGCTCGCTCGATAAAAGACAGGCCGCCATGTAGCTCGTTCTCGGCCAGATGGCCGGTCAGCGCAATGATCTCGCCGCGTTCTGACCAGGGCCGGAACAGGCAGGGGATGCGGAAGAAGCGCGCGTCCTTGGTTTCCGTCCACAACTCCTTGAGGATGGCGAGCCGTGTGTTGCCGCCGTTGCGGATGATGTAGACGTCCTGGCCGGGACGGCGGGTGATCGCGGGTGGGGCGTCCAGGCCGCGTTCGCGGATCGAGGCCCTGATTTCGTCGTAGCGTGGATTGCGGGTGATGCGTGGATCGTGCTCGTAGGGATGAAGCTGGTCCAGTGTCACCACCATCGGCGTATCCGCGAGCGGGTCGCTGAGTGTTGTCGCTGTCGTCTCATCGCGCTGAAAGCCATCGACCAGCAGCTTGGCAGTCATGTCTTGGGGGGAGCTCTCAGCCATGCGATGGCCCTCCCTCCGTTGGTGACGCCTGCGGCTCGTCGGCCTGTCGCTGCGCTCGGCGTAGTTGGGCACGGGCGTTGCGTATGGTTCGGTGGTCGCTGGCGGTCGAGCTGGTGTAGATGGCCGGCAGCCCCGGCTTGACGAATTTCAGATGTCCGCCCGAGGTGCGCATCACCTGCCAGCCCTCGCTCTGGGCAAAGTCGATCAGCGGTTGCAGCCGCTTGTGGCCCCGGGCCAGATTACGGGTGTTGGGCATGGGGCACCCTCCCATCGGGTTTTCCGGAGACTTGGGCGAATGTCTCCCGCCATGGCGGGAACAGCTCGCTCGCCAGGGCGCGGACGATCTCCAGCGCGGCCGGCGCCACCCGGCCCGAGGGGCGCCGATGCTCGACGCGATGGACCGGCAGGCCCTGTGTCGCGGCGCGGGGGAATGCTTCGATCGCCGGCACCTCGGTACGCAGGACCCGGACATCGGCGCGATCGTGGAAGATCTGGCGCAGTGTCTGCTGGATCAGCCGCGCATTCGCTGACACCGAAGGCACCCGGTTGAGGAGCAGATGCAGCGGTGGAGGTGGGATGCCGAGGTGGCGGTAGGGGGCGATCTCCTCGATGAGTTGCAGCGTGCCACGCCGCAGTTCCCGCGCCGCCAGTATCTCGGGCGTGACCGGAGAGAGCGCCAGGTCCGACACCAGCACTGCCATCTCCAACAGCACGCTGCGTGCGCCTTGGGTGTCGATCAGCAGCAGGTCATAGTGGGGCTGGAACACCGGTAGCAGATTGCGCAATCGCAGTCGTCCGTCCGGAGCGTGCAGCAACAGGGTGTTCAGGCCACTGGTGTCGTTTGAGAGCACCACGTCCAGCCCCTCGATGACGGTGCGTGACGCCAGACGCGCGATGTTTCCCTCGTTGAAGGTCAGCAGTTCGTAGATGCCGTTGGGCGCACGGCTGTTCAATGCGAAGTAGCTCGACAGTGTGGGCTGGATATCCAGATCCAGCAGCAGCACGCGAAGGCCCGCGTCGGCCATGAAGCCGCCGAGGTTGGCGGTCGTCGTGGTCTTGCCGACGCCGCCCTTGGTGGAAATGATCGAAATCACCTGCATGACGTCGCTCCGTATCGGGTGAGCACCTGAACGGGCGGTATCAACCGCGCTCCTTGAGACGATCGGCGATCCACTGGTCGATCTCCACGGAATCCCAGCCGACGGCGCGTACCCCCAGGCGCATGGCTTGAGGAAACTTGCCCTCCTTCATCAAGGCGTAGATATGGGCGCGCTTGAAGCCGGTCTTGGCTTCGACTTCGGTGCGGCGCAGGATACGGCGCTCAATGGGCACTGGGGGATGTGTTGCACTTTGATCAAACATGATGGTCACTCCTGAACGCTCATTGGCGTTATTCAGATGTGACTCCAATTAAATATGGCCTGGCGGTAATGGACACCCTAAATGGGGTTTTCGCAGCCCCGGATAGGGTCTTGCCAATCCATGCAATTACAGTCGCCGCTTTGCCTCCGCGAACTTGTTTTCCAGTGTACTTTGAGAGATGCCCAGTAGGTTCCCATGATGGGCGACCAAGGCACTGATGATGGCGTCTTGTGTCTTGAAGTTGGAGTACGGAATCCCCGATGGCGACGTGCTCAACATGAGGTGCACGAGGCCGCCGATGATATGCAGGTAGGTGGCCTCTGCCCGGTGACTCATTTCATTGGGCTGGGAGATTTTTCCCAGTAGACTGGCATGCTGCTGGGTCAGCGCCTGATGCGTGTCCTTCAGGCTCTGCAGTCGCCGATCGGCATGGTTAAACTTATCTCGCCAGACGTCACGCTCAATCAGTAATGCCTGAACGGATTGCAAGGTAATAGCCGGATGAAGTTGCCGCTCGAGATCGTCGAAGAGGAAGGACGGTTTTTGGTTGGGGTAATAGCGTTGCATCCAGCGACGAAGATCGACATGTCGTATTGTGAGGTCTGGATCGTCTAGCAATGATGGATCATTGCATGTGATACCGTACTTCCCATATGGTAGTTCACCATTACGTGAGGCATCCAGAATGCGTTCGATATTCAATCGTAGCAATGGCCACTGTGATAACTCACCACAAGCAGGAATAGTATTGTTTCCTACGACATTGAGAATGTGTGACTCGAACCTAACCAGTCCACTCCAGCGGATGGCTGCTTCAATGGGACGATAGTAGACTTTGGAATAGTAGTGACGGTTATCTTTGCGCATTTCCGGCCCCCTGTCTAACCATTTCAATATAACTGAGTCCTCTTGGTTCGGACGTCGTCATGCTATTGCCGAAGTTGGACGTAGCGTCGACAGTGCTAGTTTGGTAGCAGAGTGAGGATGGTCGTAACGATGTATATGAGCTACTACAGCCCCCCTTTCTTTAATGAAGTCCCTCAACCATTAACGCCAAGCCTCCTTTCGACGAAAAAAATTCTCGGTAGGGTGCCGAAAATTTAGAGCTTCTGGAGTGAAATAACCCTTGTTTCATGATAGGAGTAAGATACGGGCGATAAAGTTGTCATGTTTCATATGCTTAGCCTAATATGGGGTGCTCAATAATTCGGGTCGATTGGGGCGGTGGTATACAATCAAGAGAGGTTGAATCAACTAGACAGTTTTAGCGATAATATGAAATAACTCACAAAATTTGTCCTATGAAAATGATTTGATGAATGACTGTTGAACCGTACCGGCTTTCTCGGAGACCCGTTGGTTTGAGTCAGGCCGCCTTCTTGGCCTGACCCTGTTGCTCATAATACAGCGCTTCTCGTTCGGCCGGCGGCATGTTACCGATCGGCTCCAAGAGCCGCCGATGATTGAACCAGTCGACCCACTCCAGGGTGGCGAACTCAACGGCCTCCAGGTGCCGCCATGGCCCGCTTCGTCGGATCACCTCCGTCTTGAACAACCCGATCACTGTCTCGGCCAGCGCGTTGTCATATGAGTCGCCGACACTCCCGACAGACGGGGCGATGCTGGCGTCCTCTAAGCGCTCTGTATATCGAATCGAGATTATATTGAACGCCCCTGTCGCTATGGTGGATCAAGTCGCGGTCAGGTCGCTGAGGACGCTCATGGAGCGCCTGCTCCAGCGCATCTAACACCATATCGGTGCGAGGTGAGCGGGAGACTCGCCAGCCGATGATCCGGCGGGCAAAGGCATCGATGACGAAGGCGACATAGACGAAGCCCTGCCAGGTCGCGACATACGTAAAATCCGATACCCATAGTGCATTTGGCTGAGTCGGCTGAAACTGCCGCCGCACCAGGTCCGCTGGAGAGGCCTGGTTGGGATCTGGCACGGTCGTTCGGACCGGCCTGCCTCTCACCACGCCACGTAGCCCCATCAGGCGCATCAGGCGCTCGACGGTGCAGCGAGCGGAAGGGATCGCTTCTCGATGCAATTGGCGCCAGACCTTGCGAATGCCATAGACACCGAAGTTCTCGTCCCAGACGCGCTGGATTCCAGCGCACAGCCAGCGATCACGCTGGATGCGGGGTGGCGCGCGATCAGGCTGGGCGTCACGGGCCTTGTGCTCGTAGTAGGTCGCCGGGGCGATCGGCAGCACGCGGCAGATCGGCTCGACCCCGTACGACGCCCGGTGATCGTCGATGAACTCGATCATCACTTGCCGCGGCGCAGGCGGCTTGCCCGTCGCACTCCGTCTGGGCAAAATACGCGGACGCCTTACGCAGGATCTCGTTGGCCTGCTTCAACTCCCGGTTCTCGCGCTCCAGCGCCTTGATCCGCTCACGCTCTGAGGTCGTAGTGCCTTCACGACGACCCGCATCACACTCTGCCTGCCGGACCCAACTCCGCAGGGTTTCCGGTGTGCAGCCGATCTTGGGGGCAATGGCGTCGATGGCCGCCCACTGCGAGGGGTAGTCAGCCTCGTGCTCGAAGACCATGCGAATCGCCCGCTGACGGACTTCGGAGGGAGTAACGTTTTGATGTGCTCATGGCTCCATCTGTGATGCTTTTTGTACGGCCGATCCGGTCGTGTTGAGTTGGGGCGGATGCGGGACGTCTGACTCTTACCTCCACTGGCGAGATGCCTTCGAGAGGACATGTCGATGCCCGTATTCGTCCCGGCTCGCGCCAAGTGGAGCTGGCTTGATCAGGAGCTTGACCGCTGCACGCGAGTGCAGCGTGTCCCATCGCAGATATGCCGCAGCTTGGTCCCGCGATCGCCGACCTTGAATCCAAACTGTTGCAGGAGCCGAGTTATGGTCGCATTAACCCAGACTACTGAACTGGTGGTCGGTGTCGATCCCCATAAACACACGCACACGGCCGCGATCATCGTCGCCTCGACGGGGGGACTGCTCACCGATTTAACCGTGTCGGCGGATCCCGATGGCTTCGAATCGCTTATGACAACAGTCCAGCGCTACAGTGGGACGCGATGCTGGGTAATCGAGGGTTGTGGCCAATGGGGTCGCGGTCTCGCCGCCTGGTTGATGGCTCGTGATGAGACCGTGCGTGAAATCGACAGCCCGCGTCGCGCGGCGCGCCGCATGGGTAAGAAAGACGATACGATCGATGCGTTGCGGGCTGCCCGTGAAGCCATAGGGCGCAACAATCTAGCTGAGCCGCGAGGACTTGGAGATCGCCAGGCGCTGGCGATGCTCATGAGCGCCCGCCGCTCGGCGGTACAAATGACCGGCGACACCGAGCGACAACTGCATGCGGCCGCTGCCACATGCCCTGAGCCGTTGGCTCGCCGCCTTCGAGGACTTAAAACACATCGGCTTGTCACGCTATGTGCCCAGTGGCGCCCCACGGGCGATAACGTGACTCAAAGTATCGCGCAAACCATGCGCAGGATGGCGCGACGCATTCTTGAACTGCGGGCCGAAGCGTTCGCTTATAAGCAGCGAATCGAAGCCTGGGTTAGAGTCTGCCGGCCCGATCTACTTGATCTCGTTGGTGTCGGTCCGATTACAGCCGCGCAGTTGCTAATGACGTGGTCCCATCGCGGTCGGTTCCGTAATGAGGCGGCCTTCGCCATGCTCGCCGGCGTGGCGCCGCTGCCGGCATCTTCCGGTCTCATTACCCGCCATCGGCTGAACCGCCGAGGCGATCGGCAACTCAATGCCGCACTACACGTCGTCGCGATACAGCGCCAGCGTCACGATGCGCGAACGCAAGCCTACTTCGAGAAGCGGCGTGCCGAAGGCAAAAGCGATCGTGAGATCCGACGTTGCTTGAAGCGCTACATCGCGCGCGATCTATTCCGAGTGCTGGAAAAAACTGCTTGACAGACAATAGGAGCGTCCTCTCAAGGTTTGGAGCCTCCGGGAATCCCGGTACGGTTCACTGTTGTAATATCACAAACAACAGGGCAGCGAGTAGTGCAGTAGAAAATTGAGGTGACCTTCCCCTGCCCACCTTCTGAGAGGTCAGAACGCAATGTTCTTTTCATAAATGCTAGAAGGAAATTTACAGTACGTTGATTTACATCAAGCCTGGTGTTCTTAATTTTTATACATTGGCCTTACTCTGCTGAACGCCCGAGATGAGGTAAGTTATTGCTTCGTTATAGAAATGTAACTATGCGTAGATATATGCAGCTGTATAGATGGGGAGCTTCCGGCACCGTACCGCCGAAGAGCACGACCGGGTTGCGCCGCGGCTGATGACGCTCAGCCTGAGATCAGCTACAATGGTAAGTACACCATCTGTGTAGATTGTATTTCTAAAGGCGACTTAATATATAGCATATTGTTTTAATAAAGTTGCTGCCTAAGGGTATGGTTTAATGGATGTGGTATAGGGGGGGTATGTTAAATATTGTTGAGGATAGGATAAAAGAAATAGCGTCGAAAGATGAGTTTGAATCATGCATTGAAGATATGCTTTTTTCCTGTGGGGTGGAAAGGTATTCGTACGTTTACTTTCCTATATCCCCTAGCCAAGCAAGTGATGTCTATATTTTTGGAAACTATGATATAAACTGGGTTGATATTTATAAAAAGGAAAGGTTTTATCGAAAAGATCCGGTAATTATTGAGTCATCGAGGACTTCGCTTCCGTTTTACTGGAGCAAGCTCTCGGGTGAAACAGAAAAAGATTCTAATATCTTCGACCTTGCTCATGATTATGGAATTGAAAAAGGTTATTCAATACCTATACATGATCCGGGGAGTGGGTTTGGGTCAATTCATGTTGCAGCAGAGTTAAATGATGCAAAATTCGAAAGCAGAATAAAAGATAATTTATATGCGTTAAGGTTGCTTTCTATAATGGCTCACCATTACCTTTCTTTGGATGGAATGATGAGCTGCAGTATATGTTTCAGTGGAAGAGAAGAGGAGTGTCTTTACTGGGTGTCACAAGGGAAAACATACGGGGAAGCTGCCATTATAATGGGAATTACGGAGAGGACAGTAAAGTTTCATATGAATAGCATGGCCAAAAAGCTGAACGTTGTGAATGCCAAACAGTTAATAGCTAAATCTATGTCAATGAATCTTATACCTGCAAGGGTGAAATAACTTACGAAATAAGTATTATGCTGATGTTTATAAGTGATTGTTTTCCTCTGTCAAGTATAAAGAATGGCGATATTGATGAGGAATTTTTATTGGCCAATCTATTAAATGAATAAAACAGTGGCTTAGTGCTAGTCTGTCCAGCTTGTAAGATGGAATAACCTGAGTGATAGAAAATTTTCATTGAAGCCGCTCATGATCTCTATAGCTTTATGTCACCATATGTTGTATGTTTATCGATAACTTTAATATATCACATTTGGCTGCGTTGTTTACTGGCCTAAAGTACAGGTGGGTTCGTTTAACTAAGTTTTACCTAGAGAGGGTCTTGAGGGTCTCGCGAATCAAGGAGACGCTTGTTTATTTCTTCACCGTAAGATATGGATTATTGATCGGTGGTTCCTCAAACAATCCCGTGGGCTCGCGGAGCAGGTACCCATGCAGCTGCCGCGACTTTCTTGGCCCCGTGACTTCGCACGTCCAGATGTTGAGTCCGTTGGGTTGCTTGCGGTGTAGATGTAGCCGCTCGAATTGCTTCTGCACCCATTGCCAGTCCTGCACCTGTTGCTGCTTGGCAAGCGGTGCGATCTGCGGATGCTCCTGCGCATAACGCTGAAACACGCCTGGACTGACCAGGTAGACGGTGTCCGCGATGGTATGCACCAATGCCTTGGCGTCGTTGATGATGAGCTTGCGGGTCTGGATGCCTTGTCGCAGCCACTCGAGGAAGTGCTGGCCTGATGGCTTGGCGGTGGCGGCAGTCTCTAGTGTCGTAGGTATCGAGCACGTAACGTGCGAAGCGTCAGGCGGATCGTCCTGGTGATTGGGGGGCACCTCAAGGCTTGTGGTGTTGGTGGCTATTGGTTCAGTTGGGGCGGTCGCTGGCATGCCCAGCAGATCAAGCAGGTCGTCCACGCTATCCCCGGCGTCAGAGGCGGGCTGTGTGGATGGCTCCGTGTCCCTGGTCGGTGTGGCGTCGGCCATCTTTGAATCGCTTGCCGGTGCTGCCTGGGACGCTTTGCTGGGCTCCTGTTCAACCTCGACCGTGCCGGTGAATGGCTCTGGCCGTTCCATCGACGCCCAAACCAGCGATGGCGCCAGTTTGAGAAAGGTGAAGGTATTGGACCAGCCGCCGGGGCTGGTGACGGTGGCTCGCCAGATAGCCTTGCCGTCCGGGGTCGCCTGAGCGATGCTGTGATCCTGGAGCACATCGAACACTGCCGTATTGCTGCTGGGGATGCCCTCGATGCCCTGTGACAGCAAGTGCGCGCGCAGTTTGTCCGAGACGGTCTTGCTCACCAACCAGAGTGCATCTTGGGTCAGCCAACCGTCCGACGCCTCGGGCTGGTTCAGCTTGAACGTTTCCCTGAGCAGGTAGCGCAGACCGTCCAGGAGTTTACGTTGCAGCGCGTGCTTGGGCGCGGTCAGGGCCTTGCTAGGGTCGCCGCCGAGTGCCTGAGCCACCGACGCTTGGTCGGCCTGCACGACCAGTTCGCCCAACACGCCAGCGTGCTCGTATTGACCGGCCAAGACATAGAGCAGTGCTGACCATAGCGCAGGATAGTCACTGAGCCAGTCGAGGATCTCGCGATCGAGCACATCGGTATAGAGCAACCCGGTGGCGGCACCATGCAGCCGGTACTGACGGTCTTTGCGATAGCGGAAGCGGTACGGCTGTAGCAGCGGGCCGTGCCAGGGGTGCCAGATAGCGCCATCCGCGTACTCGACATGCAGGTCCACGGCGATCTTGCCGATGTCGTGGAGCAGGGCGGCGTAGGCGATACCAGCGGTCCAGGCCTCGGCTTGAGCCGCCTGCGTTTCCGGCGCTGCGCCCACAGGGAGCAGGTGTGACTGCCGCAGCTTGAGGGCATAGGCGACGATTTCCAGGCCGTGGTCCAGCATGCCGCCGGGATACGCATGGTGATGGCTTTCGGAGGCGGGGAACTGTTGGACCAACTCTGCGTAGCGTTCCAGTGGCGCGTGGTAGAGCATTGCGAACTGCTTGCGCGAGAGCGATGTGCGCTGCCAGATGTGTTCCAGCAATCGTTGCCGACGAGGCGTGGCCAGCAGTAACGCGGCGGATTCGGGCCGTGTCAGCCCGTTGGGTGTAGCCTCGAGCCGGGAGCCCCTGGCCGGTGGTGCCGTTTTGAGCTGGAACAGCGGGAACATGGCGAACCCTGTCGTGAGGTTGTCAGCGGAGCCTTTTGTCTTTTCGCCTTTTGGGGTAGGGCCTTTCCCCTTGGTCCTATTCCCTTGGCGTTTCCTCTTTTCTGTCCTTTTTGTGTCCATGGTGTCTAGCCACAATGAGGGAAGGAGCCGTGCGGATTCTGGGCTTGATTTCAGTAAGCATGGATATACAATTAAGATGTGTATCCAAGAGGTGATGCCATGCAAGTAGCGAAGTGGGGTAACAGCCTGGCGGTGCGCCTGCCGGCGCGCCTGGTCGAAGCGCTGGAGCTGCGCGAGGGGGATGACATCGAGATTGTGATCGACGATCCGAGGACCTTCGCGGTGCGCAAGAAACCGGGCGTCGAGGACAGGCTTGCGCGGTTGCGGGCGTTCCGGGGCAAGTTGCCGGCGGACTTCACGTTCAGCCGCGACGAGGCCAATGCGCGTGACTAAAATCAAGGTATTCATCGACAGCAACGTGGTGCTCTATCTGCTGTCGGAGGATGTCGCCAAGGCCGACGCCGCCGAGGCCCTGCTCAAGCGCAAGCCAATCATCAGCGTTCAGGTGCTCAACGAGGTCACGAACGTATGCGTGCGCAAGCTGGGGATGGCCTGGGACGAGATCGGACAGTTTCTCGACCTGGTGCGCAGCTTCTGCAAGGTCGTGCCGTTGACGGTCGAGATGCACGACCGTGCTCGTCAGCTTGCCGAGCGACATCGCCTATCATTCTACGACGCCTGCATCGTGGCGACCGCCTCGATCGAAGGCTGTCAGGTACTGTTTACAGAAGACATGCATCACGGACTGATCATCGAGGATAGCCTGACGCTGCGAAATCCATTCGCGAGGTAACGGGCCTCGCCGAGCGAGCGGGAGCATGACGATGACAACGCAACCAAACACATGGACTCATCGGCTGGGCCGACGTGCAGGGCATGGCTGGCGCTGGCTCGTGCTGCGTGACCGCCAGGCGGAACGCTGGCTGGTGGCGCATGGTGTGCCTACCGGTGGTGCCAAGGCATTGCTGTGGCTCGTCAAACTCGTGCTGCTGGGTGGGCTGCTATACGCCGCGTTCTGGTTGGCTTTGCTGCTTCTATTTGTTGTCGTTGTGGCTTGGAGTGTTCGCGACGCAGGCGTCGAAGCGGAAGAGTGGGCCATTGGTGAACAAGCCGAGTACAAGCAGAATCCCGGCTATGATCCCATCAACTACGACGATACCCCTGATCCACGTTTTGCTGATCCACGCTTCGACGACGATTGATCCTTGAGGCCACAAATGGTTGCCATGTCTCATCTGAGCTTGTTGGACACCATTCCTGGCCCCTTAGAACCGGCTTGCCCGGCAGATTTCGTTCCTTCTGACAACCCTTGAAGAACACCGCCAGTACGCAGTCCGGCCCAAGCAAGAGTCCCAACCCAAAATGTGGGCAACAAGATAAACATCGTCGCCATCACGAAGTTCAGCAACATGTCCCCGAAGGCGTTGTTCAAGCCCATCAGCGGATTGAAGTTCGAGTGTGGCGAGTGCCAGCCATAGAGCGCATCGAGGATGGTACTGTCGATCCAGCGGGCGAGCTGGAACCAGAAGTCGACGAAGAACAGCGCGAACTGTACGCAGCTTGCCGTCACCACCGACTTCAGATCGTAGGTGCCGATCAATAGCACCAGCGGGAGGCAGATCACCAGCGCCATCTTGAGAAACGACAGCACGATCGGCAGCGCCTGGCGCACCACGTCCATTGCCGGAAAGAAGCTCAGCGAGCCCACGGTCAAGCCAATATCCGAGGCGCCGCGGGTAATGACGTTGGGCAGCGTCTTGTCGATCTGGCCGCCGTAATCGGTGTAGACCTGGCCCTGGTTCATGGTCTGCTGCCGGGGCGAGGCAATGGCACGGATCACCGAGTTATCGATCTCGGTCTGCGACAGAAACCCCGCCCAGTTCCCCAGGCGTGACAATAGACTCGGATCGACCTGGGCCAGCAGGCGGTCACGTAGGCCATCGCCATCATCCGACCACCACTGCCGGCAGGTCGGGTAGCCACCGCCGCTGTCCACCTGGGCCAGGCCCGCGTCGCGGGTGTCATCGTAGGGCCAGGCGGTGCGCGGCGTACTCGAGCGGTAGGTGTCGTAGTAGCCAGTGGTAGTGACAAAAACATTCGAGCCGATCCAGGCCACGTCATTCCTCTGCTCGTCGGAGAGTGCCGGCCGGCTCATGAACAGCTTGGCGCGGGCCGGGCCATAGCAGTCGTGGGTGAAGTCGGCGACCTCCTGGGCCAGCATCGGATCGTCGATGCGCGTGCTGTCGATCTCCATACGTATCTGACGCAGGTCGGTGCCGCAGGGGATCGCGGCCACGGTGGCTCCGGTCAATGCCTTGGAGATGGCGTGCATGAAGAACCACCACACCGGCACCTTGGCACTCTGGTCGTTGAGGATGGTGAAGGAGCGCTCCCAGCCGGTCTCCGAGGGCTGGGGTACACTCACCTGGCACTGGCTCGAGCGCGACGGGTCGAATTCGAGGCTGGACAGATCCACGTCGATGAAGGGCACGCCGGCGAACAGGATGACCACGATCGCAACCCACACCCGATTCTCGATCCGCGCGGCGGAGAGCACTCCCTTGTTGCCCTCGTCGGCGCCTTCGGCGCGCGCCTTGAGCCACTCCTGCACGACGATGGCGAGGAACGGCAGCGCGAAGACGCCGCTGGCCACCAGCGTTGCCCACAGACCATTGTTGATGATCCAGCCTACCAGGGTCAGGTAGTACTCCAGGTAGTCCGTGGTATAGAGCGTCATTGCGATTCGCCTCCGGCTACGGCGCTGGCAGCAGCACACTGCCTTCCAGCAGCACGATGGCCAGCACCGCAGCGACCTCGGTACGCATCAGGCGCGCATGGGTCTCGGGGGACCCGTCACGCCGACGCAGGCGCTGTCGCATCCACCACCAGCCCCAGGCGGTCACACCGTAGAGGCACAGCCGCCAGACCAGGAACACGCCGGCATGGCGGTCGAGCCAAAGGCGCCAGTCCTGCGCATCGCCGACGACGCGAATCCCCACCAGATTGACCGCTATCGCCGCCAGCACGACCAACCCGGTCCACAGCAAGATCATCGCTAGGCGGTGGGTGAGTGCACTACGCAATACGCCGAGGTTCATGGCTCGCTCCCGGCCTCCGGCAGCCGCTGGATCTCCTCGAGACGATCACGGGTGGGGTCGCCGTCATAGATACCACGCGACCCGGCGGCACGTGCGCCGTGGCGCTGGATGATCGCCATCGGCGAGTTGTTGGCCAACTCGCGGCGCAGCTCCATCTCGGTCTTGAGGTTGTGGATCTCACGATCGAGGATGTCGCTCTCTTGGGTAACGGCCTGCTGAGCCAGCTGATTGGCGGCGATATTGGGTTCCTTGATGCCGGTCAACAGCGTGCGTTGCAGCAGCAGTGCCTTCTCCAGCACGCTGGACAAGGCGACCTCGGAGGCCAGACGGCGGGCGAGTACCTCCTGGTCCGGTTCGTCGCGTAGTGCTTCGATGACGCCACGGGTGATCGGCAGCGAGGCGCTGCTGGCCGCCTGGAGATTGTCGAAGGTGGTGGGCTGGCTGCCGGCGATCAGCTCCCGAAGGGCGTCCAGCGTTTGCTCGTACTCCTCCTGGATCAGCGGTGTGAGGCCCACGCCCGGTGTGGTCTCGGTCTTGGTGCAGGCCTCGCAGGTACGCTGCTCGCGTTCGCCGAGCACGCGAATCGCCCAGGCCTCGACGGCGTCGGGCGAGTCCCAGGTCTGGCAACTCAGATTACCGTCGCAGGTGCCCGGGTCGATCGCGCTGGTGTCGGTGACGTCGCGGTCGTTGAGCAGGTTGTAGCCGGCACGGGTGACGTCGCCGACGATTCGCACCGGGCGCTGCCCGGCGCCGCCGGCGTTGTCGCCCCCCACCCACGGCACGCCGTCGTTGCCGCGATTCGTCTCGGCCTGTTCGATGGCCGACACCGCGTCGGTACTGGCAACGGCCTGGGTCAGCGTCATGCCCTCGGCGAGCTGGTTCCACCCCGTCTGACCGCCCGCCGTGTCGGCCATTCGCTCGGCGATGGCGCGACAGGTCATCTTCGAGCGGTCGAAATCCAGCCGCGCCTGCAGAATGCCGTTGGTCAGCAGGTTGTACAGACCCGGGTCGGCGCGCTGGATGATCAGTGCCGGCAGCGACGCCACCGCACTGGTGGCGTTCTGGATCACGTCGCTCATGATCGACTGGAAGCCGTCGGTCACGCCGTTGAGCTGATTCTTCAGCGTGGTAGTCAGGCTCATGTCGCCGCAGATCAGGTTGCTGTTCCAGCCCATGCCGGCCCCGAGACTGCGCATCGGCCCCACGGGGCCCATCGACACCGCCCGGCCACCGCCGATGCTGTAGAGCACCTCGTCACCGATAACGCTGCCGCTCTGGTGGACGCCGTAGTCGTCGCGGGTCTGCGCCTCCAGTGTGGGCCCGCTGGCGAGCGCCAGACCGCACGCCAGAAGGACGCCACAGCAACGGTGCAGGGTGGATAGGGCAGGGGGGTGTCCCAGGCGCTTCATGCCAGTGCTCCGCTTAGTCGATATCAACGCTGCCCAGGAACACCTGGCCGCGCCGCTGACAGCATTCGTAGGGCCGCCACAAGGCCCAGGCGTAGTCGCCCCGTTGGGCCTGCGCCCGGGGATTGTCATGCGGGAAGGTCATGCAGGTGCTCGACAGGTGAGGCGTCAGCTCCTGCCACTTGCCCGTCGAGGCGTCGCTCTCTATTAGCGCCTCCGCCGGCCAGTAGCCGTCGCGGGATTCGGCAAGCAGGGGCTGATAGACATGCGGCTGACCCTCGCGCGTGACGATATCGCCGGCGCGTTGAGCGACGACCGCGGCGGCTTTGTGGTCGTCCGTCTGATGCAGGAAGCCCCCACGGGGGTAGACACTGCCCCACAGGTCGAGGCCGTCGCGTGTGCCGATCTCGCGCATGCCGGGCGTTAGCGCCTCGGGATAGACGGTTTCCGGCAGGTTGTGGCGCCAGGCCAGCGTGTCGAGGATGCTGAGCAGATAGGGCATAAAAGCGATGCCGGCCCCCTGACAGGCGGGACCGAAGTCGGCGGCGAAGTCGTTGAACACCGACCCTGTTGGGTGGCCGATGACATCGGCGTTCTTGAACTTCGCCAGGTCGTTCTCGTGGACTTCGCTTGTGGTGCCGTCGCCGCCAGCCTGCGCGCTTGGGATGGGCTGGCTCATCGGGCGCATCTCCACCCACGGGTTCTCCCCGGTGTTGGCGTAGCTCGCTACCACGGCATCGGGCACGTAGTGCTGTACCTTGACCGAGGCACGTACCGAGCAACCGAAAGCGCTGCAATAGAGCCAGTAGCAGACGCCCGTCACGCGATAGGAGAGGCAGTCCGGCGACAACGCTGAGGCGGTAAGCGTGGCGGTATCCAGGGCAGCGGCGGAGGTCGCGGCGCCCAGCAGTGCGGCCGTCAGCCCCCTGCGCAGACGACGAAGACGCGTGATACGGGGCTTCATGGCGGCGTCTCGCGATACTGCTTGATACGGGCCACCGCACGTGCAAGGTCGTGCTCGCCATAAACCACATAGCGCTGGTCGACGACGACCGCGGGGACCTGGGTGATGCCCAGGCGCTGAGCATCGGCGACGTCCTGATAAGCGAGCGACAAACGCTGCTGGAGCACGGAATCGTTCCGATCCAGGCGCTGTTGGACGA
This sequence comes from Billgrantia endophytica, assembly GCF_002879615.1. Lineage (GTDB taxonomy): Bacteria > Pseudomonadota > Gammaproteobacteria > Pseudomonadales > Halomonadaceae > Halomonas > Halomonas endophytica. Next base: position 17,289 of record NZ_PNRF01000020.1, on the reverse strand, counting down.
GCGCCGCAGCCTGCTCCGGATCGTTGGGCAGCCGGTCGGACAACTCGGCCTCAATGCGCGCTGGCGCGTCCAGCTCGATCAGCCGATCAGGCGTTCCTGACACCGAATGATGCCGGTCGGTGACGACCCAGGTCTCGGCGGCCGCGACCGTCGTTGTAGCCAGCAGCACCGCGCACACGCCGACGCGTAGCCATCGTGCCCAGGGGAAAACACTGTGGGATAGGAGGTTGAGCATGTCGCGCCACCGGATCGGTCGGATACGGTGGTAGTCGAACCGACCCGTGGCGATAGAGCGATCATGAATGCGACAACGAAGGGCACCGGATTGCTGGCGGGAGGGGGAGAGTCCAAAGTGCTAATGCCTGCGTGGAGAGGCTTAGCAGGGGTGAGCTATCGCATTAACTGAGTAGGTCTGGCGCTATCGTCGGAAGCACTGGCAAAGCTATAGTTGCCTCAGTCGTCGGTGCCGCCGCCCGTCCCAAAGTAGGACGCCTTGCGCTCAGCCGTGACATTGGGGAGAAGGGCTTCGACGGGATAGAACTTGCACTCAAAATGATTGTTGTTCCAAATGAAATCCGATGCTCTGATGCCGGCCCAAAAGAGAGCCAAATCCTTATCGCCCGTGCATAGCAAAATCTTTTCGTTCGGGAGTAGCGCGAACAGCTGCATTAGGACCTCCAGGGAGCGGAGGTCAGCGAGCGCGTTATACGCAAGCTCCGCCGAGTAGTTAGCTTCGTTCAGCTTCAGAAGTGCCTTCCCTGGGCTTTTCCCATTCGGAACGCATACAGCGCTGAGAGCGGCAAGGACCACGAGCGAACGCCTCGGCACGGAGCATTCATCAGCCGTCGTCAGCACTTCGTCCCAGAACTGCTGGAGCCGGCGTGCGCTCACCGGTGCGCGGAGCTTAGGGGCAAGGCGGATCAAGAAGTCCTGCTTGAGTGCCATGCCGGCTTGTGTGTCGTTAATGATGCCCACGACACCTTGCAGCCCGCCTTTTCCAGAAGGGGCCAATTCCGCCATAGGTAAGGCAGCACTGATTTTGGCGCACACCTCATCAAACTGCTGCTCGACGGTCTCAGGGGAAGGATTTGCCCTTAGGTTTCCTTCCAGGGCATAGAGAAGCGGATTGATGCGAACGCGGTGATCCGCGAACAAGTCAAGAAAGTCCTTGTCTGCATCGTCCGTTTTTGCGCCGTTACGAAAGCGCCCGGCCAATTCGCTGATGGTGCAGCGATCCGGCATGACGACCATGTTTTCCTGCAAGGCCAGTCCAGATGGAAGCCAACCATCCTTCACCAGACCGATTGTCCTAGACGAATAGATGCTCTCTAGCTTGGTGTTCCCAGAGGCTATCGTCTCGACAGATATGCCGTCGATAGTGCTCTCAATAACGCGGGCATTCTTCCAGTTTAGGGGAATGGCGACTTTAGTGCCGAGCTTTTGGTCGATGAGATCGGAGTATTGAAGGCCCTGAAACTCAACGCCAACAAAGGATGCTCTGCGCCCTGTCGGATCGCCGGCGTCATCGACCTCTATGTATTGCAATACTCTCTCGCTGGATTGGTTAGCTCTTGCGGCTACCTCGGATTTTTCAGGCGCGATTGTTGGTGTCGAGTTCATAACGGTCTCTGTTGGTTTCAACAAATATCTGTATGGTCTGGCCAGTGAGGTCTAGACCCTACCCCAGGTCATTCAAGACTGAGAGCGGATTGCGCTGCTATCGCAGCCCGTATTTCAGCAACGGAGTATGGTGGGCTTTTTCTATGTACGACGTGATGGCATGTCGCGCAAAGAGGTACCAGATCTCGTATCGGGTCTACTTGGTAAGCCTCTCCTATCGCCGACAGTGGAGTGACATGGTGGACATGAATGAGATCCGCGCCTATTGGGCCGTACTTATCTTCATAGACCAAGCCGCACGCTTGGCACGTTGCCCCATAGTGCGCAATGCAAAGCTTGCGTGCTTCAGCGTTTCTCTCGTAGAGCGTCAACTCGACCGTTTTCAATGCCCCTTCAATGAGCGCCAGCGCTTGTGGAGCGGTGTTAGATGCGGGCTCACGTACGAGGGACGGGGGCAGCACTCCGATAACAAACTCGCCCGCGACGCCTGTAACGGTCGTTTCCCATGCGCCCCGTTCACCAATGGTGAGGCTAGACTTAGGTGGGTGCTTGTGAAGGCGTGATGCCATTTGTCCAGTTTTCGGATCGCACCACATCTCCTGCATGTCAGTATTACGCTCATGGAGGTACCAGGCTGGCCATTCTCCCAATTGCCCTACCCATGAATGGCCTCGTGCGTAGCTTCTGCGAGCAAGCGCAAGACACTCCTCTGCAGGAGGGAGGGCAATAGTAATGAAAAATGGTGGCGATGACTGACCGGGGGGAGGTGTCATATAGGCGTAGTTTTTGGTCTCCTTTACGAGCGTCCAGTCTCTTCGAGGGAGGATGACGCTCAGCGTCAGTGAAGCGCCAAATCGATAGGTCGTCGGGCCGTACTTCTTGGGTGCCTTGCCACTTGGAGTGATTTCAATCGTCTGAATGGGCCAGCCTGGAGGGGTGTGGCTCCGTGCTGCAGGTTCATCAAGCTCAAACTTCTTTTCGTTATCCGTATTCATTCGGCTTCTTCCATAGTCGGGCGCTGCGCCGCTCACCCGGCTGTGCCGGGTAGGGCTGGATCTCTATCGCTCGGGCCGGAGATCAAGGCGATCAAGGTCTTCTAGCGTTTGGACGACCGATTCGACCAGCTCACCATCAAAATCATCACGCCCGGCTTCTTCGTGCGTGCCCTTGTTGAGGTAGGTCCACACCAGGTTGTTAACCGGAATGCCCAGAATGCGGCCATAAGCAGCTAGGAGCGGTACCTTGTTGGCGTGGTCAAAGGTCTGTGCCTCCCTCAACTTCTTAACCAGCGCTTCACAAAGATTCCTTAACGCGGGCCCGGCACCGACGCCTGCGAGCATCAGATTCAAGACACCTTGATTGTGGCTGCCGAGCCAACGCCATACCTTCTCGGACAGCATTTCCAAGGCTTGACGTGACGCAGCAAGGGCCTCTCTATCATTTAGGGCCTCCCGTGCGGCCCTGGCTTTTACAATGTAGTTCGCACTAGGGGTGTTGCCCGTCACTCTGGGCTGGTAATTGCCGTCATGATGGCGGAACAGATAGACTTGGCATCCATTACGTCGCTGGGCAGGAAGATGTTGCTGGATGTCCTTGATGAACTCATTGCTGTGGCAGGTGACGATTAACTGGGTTTGCGCGAAGTGTTCGCTCTCAAAGACCGTTTCACGGATGCCGCCTCGATGGTCGTGGTCGATCGCATTGATGGCGTCGTCGAAGACGATGATAGGGCATTCTATGCTCTTCGCCTTGGCCATTAGGATTGCCAACCCAAGGCAGCGAATGTGCCCTTCGCTAAGTACGTGAAGTGCATCGACCCGAGCACCTGGATTGCCGCGAAAACAGATCTCAATCTTCCCGTCACCGCCTAGTGGAAGATGCAGTGCGGACAGCTTGTCCTCATCTCGATCGTTGCGATTGAATGCGTTGTAAATATCCATGGCAGCTTCATTGAGTCCCGCCATCAACTGACTAGGGAGCTGGTCCCTGTAAGACCTCAGCTCTTCGAGGAATCGGTCATACGTGGCCTTGAACGGGGTGTCGCGCTCTATGTCGCACTTTTCCTGGTCCGCTTGGGCAATCAATCCTGCATTCGTTTCGTCGAATGCCTTGATACGGTTGTTCGCGACCACAATGCTCTCCTGCAACTGCTGCCGCTTCAGATCCTGTGCCTGCACTCTAAGCTGGAACTCGCTAAGCCGCCGGCGCTCGGCGATATGCGGCTGCCGGTCCTGCTGTGCGCGTTGTGAGGCATCGTCTTGGACTGCAATGCGATCCACCAGAGTCAGGATTTGTTCGAGCGATGGCATCCCTGCTTGAACTTCCGGCGCTTGGGGGTAAATGTCTGACCACCAACGCCCAGTTGGTTCGTCTGGAAGCTGCAGAAGATACCAGCTTATCGGTGTACCTTCTTCGTTCTGAGCGCCGATGAACGTTGCAACGGGACCGAGCATCTGACGCAACTCGCGTGACGCTTGCTCAAGTCTGGCCTGCGCGGTCCGCTGCTGTTCCTGAAGTAGGCCAAGCTCTTCAAGCTGCCTCAGTCCTTCGGTCGCCTTCTCGTATGGATTTGTCGCCACGTGAATCGTGCCGTTCATTGGGGTGTCGCATGCAGGGCAGCGTTCTCCCACTACCTCCTGTAGCGCGAGAACGGAGTCATACAGTGCCTTGAAAGAGACTTGGTCGCTCTTGGCTTGGAGCGTCGCGACGATAGCGTCGAGCTCCTCACCGCATTGATACGCCTTCTCAAAGGCATCTAGAAACCCTTGACGCGTCACACCGACTACATTGGGCGGTACCTCCTCCAGAATAGCTTCAAGCTCTTGAAGGTGGCCTGGGGCTTCGGCGGTGCCGATCAGCTGTTTGAGGGCCTCATACGTTGTCCCGGCTGCGTATGCCTGCGCCAGAGAAGCTTCCTCTTCGGCCAAGACTTGCTCGGATGCCGGTTCTCCGTCAACCGTTGCTCGATCAGCAGCTAATGCATTCCGGCGCAGAGTCAAAGTGGCCTGTCGTTCACCGAGTAGGGTGAGCTGCCCATCGATGCTCTCATTGAAATGGCTCACGAACTCATTGAACTGGTCCATGCCGAATAGAGTGGCAATCAGTTCAGCACGCTGGGCGTTAGGGCGTGCGGCGATTCTAGAAAAGGCGTCTATGCGGTTCTTTTCGATGAAACAGAAGCGGTAAGTATCGGGATTGGCAACAACATCGACTTCCCGACCATGGTGATCGGTCGCTTTCAGTATTGGTGCATCGAATCGTCTATCGTGGACATTAGTGAGATAAGTCCGGGCTGCGATGCGCTTGATTCCTGCTTCTTCGACATCGCCCAGGAGAGCGTATTCCAGCCCTTCGCACAGACTGGTCTTGCCGCTGCCATTGGGGCCATAGAAGAGGATGACCTGCTTTGTGAGGTCGAACGGCTCGGGTGCCCGGAAGCCTCGGAATGGACCGAGCGTCAAATGCCGAAGCCGCGCCCACGGCCATGCACCAGCATCAGCGTCAGCCGCGACGGCTGGTGCAGCGTCAGCTGTGTGCACTAGCTCTCGACGAATCAGACCGACGAGATAGATGGATCGCTGATTACGCTGCCGTGAGGTTCCTGCCAGCCCATCGAAATTGGCCAGTGCAAGAGTGGCTAGGCGGCGTACATCAATCGGAACTTGTTTGTTCGGCTGATAAAGCCATCGCACAAAACGCTCGAAATCCTGTCTAGCAGACGCCATACCCCCTCCATTTATTGGCGGCTTTGCGTCTAGCTTACCGTAACGACAAGTTACTATGGTGGCGTCCGCAGCTAATACGTTAAGGATTCGGGCGTCCCCGGCCAAAAGGCGAGGCCGGTCTCGCTGTCGTGCTCCGCATTGAAGCGGTCGACACCGAGGCACTCTAGCCCAGCTCAACCCCCTCAGTTCGGGCCTGGATGAAGAGGTATCCTATAATAGTAGGGCCTGCGGACTGGGCGTTTGAGACTGTGGAACAGTGCCTCTCGACCCTGCAACGACTCGGTTTCGACACTGCGACCGTCAACGCAGGCTATGGAATAGCGCTCGATTTCGTCATGGATGGGGTCATCAATGCTTTGGGAGCGGTAAGCCAGCGCTGTGGAGAAACTCGTGAGGTCAGCATAGGTAGCAGCAGGGCACCGGGAGAGAACAGAGTCTTCAGCTTCATGTATCTTGTATGTTGATTGACAATCGTGTTGCAAGAGTTATCGCGCCGTAAATTGCTCCATCTCCCGCGCCAGTAAAAGCTTTGCGCGGTTGACGGTAAAAGCGACGGAATCACTCATGTTGATTACGGATAATTTTTTATAAACAATGTGTTATAAGAATTTTTGACGATTGGGTGGTGACGACAAGAGTGCTCGATAACGGGCGATGGGCATCCACCACGGCTTAGCGATGGACGTTCGCGCGTGGGATGCGGTGCGAACGGGAATGATCAACGCGGGCAAGCCGCGTCGCAGCCTTGAAGGTCATGGCTGCCTGGGCATGTCGCCGATAGTGTCGGCAGGCATTTCGGGTGTCGATGCCGTGTCGTCTTGCGGCGGGTCCGTCAGTAGGTCCAAGGCCGACAGCAGCGCATCGCCCTCGACCGGACCGAGCAGGGTCAGTGTGTGGTCGGTCTGTTGATCCACCAGGCGCAAGGTCGGCGTCGCCGTGATGCCGTCGCGCTGAGCGGCGTCGCGTTGAGTGTGGATGATGGCGTCTGGCCGGGAGCTGTCCAGGCAGGCACGCAGTGCATCATCCATACCGGGATACTCGACGCCCGACGGCAGCCCCTGGCCGTCGCCCCGAGTGTGGCGGTAGAGCCAGACGACAGCGCGCCAGAATCCTGCGTGACCCTCGGTTTCCCCAACACACTCGGCCAGCCGGGCGTGTTGGGTCGCTGCCGGCTCGTGCATTGCTAGCGGCAGGTGATGCCATTGCAGGTCGACGCCGGGGTGTTGGTCGATCCAGCCCATCAGCATCGGCGTATAGGTCTGACAGTGTGGACACTCCAGGTCGGCGTATGCGATCACGGTGAAACGAGCCTCCGCGTTGCCATAGCGCCACGGCGGCCTCGGCGAATGATCGTTTTCCACTTCACTCGCCGGCCGCGCTCCGCTATTGAGCATCGTCCCTGTCCAGGCGAGCAGCATGAACATGGCCAGCACCATGGTCACCGCCATTGGTAGTGCTAGGCAGCGCCAGGATTGCCATACCGCTCGGGGAGTCGCCATGCATCATCTCCTTGGGCTTACCCTGGCAGATCGAGCGGCAAAGGCTCGATCCCGCGTGCGCGGTCGATCTCCTCGGCCATCTTGAATGCCGCGTCCAGTTCGCCGATACCGTGCTGGCGCATCAGTCGGTAGCGCTCGGCTTTCTCCTCGGGCTCGGTCATGGCCAGCGCCAGGTACAGGCTCGGTGGCACGGCGCGGAACAGCAGCTCCATGGTCTTGGATAGCACCACGCCCTCCGAGAACTTCCCGGTCTCCTTGCGTGCCGAGAGCATCAAGGCTTTCTGTGAGGCGTTGAGTTCGCGGAAGCGCGCGATCTTCTCCACCTCGTCGGGCGGCATCGACAGGCAGATCCACCACTCGATCATATTGAGCATCGGCTCGGCGGCCTTGGGCAGATCGTCGAGGTTCTGTGTCGCCAGCCAGAACCAGGCGCCCAGCTTGCGCCACATCTTGGTGACCTTGACCACGTAGGGCGCGAGCAGCGGGTTCTTGGTGATGATGTGGCCTTCATCGGTGACGTTGATGATCGGCCGCCCCAGGAACTGGTCGCGCTCGGCGATGTTGTTGACCGTGTTGATCAGCGAGATATAGGCGATCGAGAGTTGCGCGTTGTAGCCCTCGCGGGCAAAGGTGGCCAAGTCCACGAGGGTGATGTCGGCCTCCGGCCACGGTGTGCCGGGTCGGTCGAACATCACGCCGTCGACGCCCTGGCAGAACATGTCCATGGCGTCGGCCATCTCCAGCAACCGCGTGCGGCGTGTTTCCGGTAAACTCGCATCCCGTCCACGCTCGCGCAGCGCCTCGCGCACGTCGCGGGTCAGCACGGTGCGTTCGTGCTGCGTACACTGACGCGCCGCATCGAGGATGCACTGGCGGATCAGGCTGCGGTCGGCACGGGTCATCCGTGTCTCTTCCTTGTCTTCTCCGCCGGTGATCATCAGTCGGGCAGTAATCTCCAGCTCGCCCAGCACGTCGCGCTGCTCGTCGGCATCCGCGCTGGAAGCGGTGCTCTCCTGCTGGTTGTCGAGGGGAGTGGGGTCGTCGAGGTCATCGGCATCCAGCGTGTGCACCTGGCCGGGGGTGTCGACCAGGCGGCGTGCGTCGGCAAAGGGTGCCAGGCTGACCCCGGCGCCGGGGGCGAGCGTGACTCGGTGCACGGTCAGGCCCAGGCGCTGGGCGAACTCGCCGAACAGGCCGAAGCTGTTGCCGGCCTCGACGATGAACAACCGGGGGCGGTAGATCGCCACGACCTGGTTGAGGATATTGTTGAGTGTGGCCGACTTGCCCGAGCCGGTCGGTCCGAACAGGAACAGATGCGCGTTCATCTGGCGATCGAGGCGGTTGAGCGGATCGAAACTGATGGGCGCACCGCCGCGATTGAAGAAGGTGATAGCCGGGCGGCCAGTGCCCTGAGTGCGGCCCCAGACCGGGGCCAGGTGGGCGGCGTGCTGGGCGAACATCAGTTGGGTGTACCACTGGCGGCGGTCCTTGGCCGGGTCGAACAGACATGGCAACCAGCGCAGATAGCTGTTCAGCGGTGCCACTTCGTCGTCTTCCCGCACCGGCTGCAGCCCGGCGTTGAGCATGACGTTGGCGAGCTGCACGCCACGGGCATCGAGTTGGTCGAGATCGTGCCCGCGCAGGTAGAACGCCAGCGCGCCGCGATAGAGCTTGTGCGCACTGCCGATCAGTCCGCGTGCCTGCTGCACGTCCTGTCGCGTTTGCTCGGAGTCCAGGGTGTCGCCCACCGACTTCCTGCCCAGGTGGTTGAGGTGCGCCTCCAGCACGTCCTGGGGCATGGCGACCAGGGTCAGGCACATCACCGTGTCTTCCGGCATCTGATCGAACAGCGCGTTGATCGCATCGCCTCCCTTGCGCGTCTCGCCGGTCAGGTGGCCGATGGTCGGAGGGCTGCGCAGCCGGTCCGTGACGATCACCCGATGCGGCAGGCCATCGAAATACCAGAGGCCTTGCTCGGCATCCGAGTGTGGCTGGCCGAAGAACAGCCGCTGCGAGAAGTCGGTGCCGCTGGCCAGTTCGATCTCGCCCGGCTCGGTCTCCGGTGGGTAGGCGGCCAGCCGGTAGAAGCGTTCGCGGTCCTCCGGCGCGGGACCGAGGCACGTCGGCTGCGGGTTGAACCAGCGCAGCAGCCAGGCATGGATGCCCGCCGCGTCCAGGCGCTGGGCCCGGATGCCGGCATTGGTCAGGCCGCCGACAAGGCGGTCGCAAATGGTAGCCAACGCTTGCTCGGGCGACTGGCCACGGCGCGTCGTCGTCGCTCTGGCCCGGCGATAGACCACCATCCGTATCCGCCGCGACTGGCCACGCCAGGGTAGACGGGTGACCGTGCGGTCCTCGAACAGCCCACCCGGCTTGGCGATGGCGCGTAGATGGTGCTCGAAAAAGCACAGATAGAAATCACTGAATGCGCTGCCTTGGGCGCGCGGTTGCAGGTAATTACGCAAGGTTTGCAGGTAGTCGTCGAAACTGGCGTCGTCCTGGGCATAGAGCTGTACCACCCAGGGGTGGTCGTCCCACTCGTCGAGGCTGTCCTGCAAGGCGTTTTCCAATGCGTCGCGTGCCTGGGCCAGCCAGCCGGCCTCACGGCCTTCGGTGCCGATGGGGGTAAGCTCGAAGAAGGCCGCCACCGACCGACCGTCTTCCAGGAGCATGCAGCGGGTCTCGGGCAGGTATTCCACCCAGGGCAGCAGATCGACGAACGACGGCGCGACGTCGTAGAGTGCCTGTTCATCGGCCCGCGTGGCTGGCTTGGCCTTCGCGTGGCGCGCGGCACCGGGCTCGGCAATGCCATGGTCGCGCAGATCGGCCACATGGCGTTCCCAGGCGTCGGGAGCGGTGTCGGCACTCTCAGTGGGAGAGGCATCCGCCTTGCGTGACCACGGCAGCGACCAAGCCATCAGTCATCCTCCACGCGCTCGCCGGGCATCGCGTACTGCACGCGCTGGTACAGCGGAAAGACCGTGCTGTAGCCGGGCACCGGCACCGGGTCGCTGCCGGCCAGATGGGGAAACACGTACATGACGAGATCGGGATTCGGCAGGCGAGGGAACTGCCGGTGGATCTCGTTCGCCGCCGTGCGGGTGTAGGTCGCCTGTATCGTGGGCGCTGCTTCTACCTCGGTATCGGTGAGGGGGCGGCGTAGCGACTGTCGGGTATCGAGCAACTGGTGCGAGGCCTGGTCGCCCTGAACGCCGCCGCCGGTCTCGGCCTGCCAGATATCGAGCATGGTCTGGTCGCCATGGCTCAGCAGTTGCTCCTTGCTGGTCGTGCAGCCCGCCAACGCCAGGATCGCCAACCCGATGGCCAGCACCAGGGGGGTACGTTCAATCGAGGTCCAATGCATGGGGAGCTCCCGTGCTGAGGGTGTGATTGACCCGGCGTGCCTCGGTGTCGTAGTCGATGGCCAGTGTCTCCTCGATATGCACGGCAACCCGGGCGCCCGGTTCGACATAGACGGCGGCGAAGGCTTCGCCGTAGAGCCGGTTGACCCACTGCGACATGTCTTCAACGCCGCCAGCGAGGATGCGGCCCACGGCTTCATTGCCACTGATACCCACGGTGCCGATGGCGCCGTCGCTGCCGACGTAGGACGCCCGGCCGCTGTCGGCGTCGATCAAGGACGCCGCGCCGGCACCGGCGGCGGTGATCAGGGCCTGGGTCCCGAGGTACTGCTGGGCGTTGCTGCGGCGCTCGCCGCTGACGCAGGGGATACCGTGCGGATCGCTGATCCAGCCCAGACCATCCTGGAGGTTGTCGCCGCTCTGCTGGCGGCTGCCGCTGCGTTCGCCGTCCTCGGGCACCGTGCGGAGGGTGCCGTCCTGGAACACGAAGGTGACGCTCCTGATCTGCCCGCGTACGCAGGAGAGCGTCCAGTCGCCCGAGGCGGTGCCGCTGACCACTGCGCCAGCGACGTCGGGGATCTCGATACCGTTGGCGGTGAGGTTGTCCGGGCCGATCAGGACCTTGAACGGGTAAGGGTCATTGACCGTGCCGTCGACCGGTACCCGACCAATCAGAGCGGTCATCGCGATGGAGCCCATCAGCGTCGAGTTCGACGGCACGGTATAGACCGCCTGCGCTGTCGAGCTGCCCACCGCCTCGGCGGCGCTATCGGTTACCTGTCCGGCGGTCGTTTCCAGGGACGTCCGGGCCGGACCGAAGGCGGTTGGGAAGTCGAAGCCGCCGGAGGCCTCGTCGTCCTCGGCCGATCTGGCATCGTCAGGCTCGACCCAGCGCACGTCATCGTCGCCGAACTCCACACCGTCGCCTTCCTGCAGGCCCAGGCCGATGGGCAGGTCGGCCTGCTCATCCGCGTCGCCGAGACCGTCCAGGCGGCGTTGCAGATCCTGCAGCAGTGTCTCGCTCTGCTGCCGTTCGCGGGTTAGCCGCTCGCGGTCCTGTTGCAACTGGCGGCGTTCACTCTCCAGGGCGCTGTTGATGCGCTGGTCGATGGCGCCTTCGCGCTGACGCAGCCGCTCGTTCTCGGCTTGCTGTGCCTGGTTGTCGGTGAGCGCGCTTTCCAACTCACCACGTAGCTGCCTGACCTGGCCGACCAGGGTGGCGACGGTATCGTGCGGGGTATCACCCTCGATGCCGAGGGCCTCCATTTCATCGGGCGTGAGTTGGCCCGCGGCCTCGATCGGTGTGGCATCGTCCGCCGGGCCGTTACCGGAGAGCAGCCTCACCACGACCACCACTAGCAGCAGCGCCAACGGGATCATCAGCCACTTGAGCAGGCCGTTACTCTTCATCGGTGCCTCCCCTGGTTGGTGTCACTGGCGGCAGGTTCATCGAGGCGTCGATGGGGCTGATCGTGGGCAACAGCGATCCAGCCAGCCCACGGCCACGGGTCACCAGATAGACCACCGTGGTGTCGGACGGCCGGCCCGCCGGGCCGAGATCGGCATGCTGGAAGGTCGCGGTCATGATGTCGCCTTGCAGCGCGCGTGGATCCAGATCGAGCCAGCCGCTGGACGTGTTGGTGAGACGTACGGCGGTGACCCATCGGTCGTCCAGCCGCCAGGCTGCCAGCGGCGTGGCGTTTACCGGCACGCTGGGCAGCAGGCTATCCAGGGCCAGATCGCGTGGTAGGTTGACGCGGGTGATACCGGGCACGGGCTCCACGGTACGCAGTGGCGCGTACAGGTTCTGTGCCGCGTAGCGCGTCAGCACCACCGGAAGGGGCGTTTCGCGCCGAGGGGGCTCGGCTGCTGCCGGCTCGACGGGTGGGGACGACGGTGAGGTGCCATAGCGCGTGGCTGCGGCCTCGCCCTCGACGATGCGCACCGGCTCCAGCGGTGGCTCGCTGCCATCGGCCGGCTCGGCGGCGATGTCCAGCAGGATCAACTCGCCGGTCTCGACGTCCTGCACCTGCAGTCGGGTGGGCTCGATGGTCTCGCTGGCGCGCAGGTAGAGGGCACCGCCTGCGCTCTGCACGCGCAGGCGATCGTCCAGTGAGGCGGGCACGCCGACGCGGACATGGCGGTCGACGAACACCACACGCTCCTCGCCGACCACCAACGGCACGGCCAGGGGCATGCGCTCCCAGCGCAGGATCTCGATAGCGTGGGCACTGCCGATCGGCATCAACATAAGGCCCAGGCAGGCACACAGGACGAGGGAGACAGCGGAGCGGGTGATGAGACGTTTCATGGCAGCGTGCCTCCCGCATCGTCATCCGTCGTGGACGGCTCGGAGGGTGCGATGCGTTGCGGCGTACCGCGGTAGCAGTCCAGTGCCAGCCCGTACGGATTGCGCTCGGGATCGACGTCCATTCGCACCACCTTGAGCGGATAGCGGACCAGGGCGCGCTTGACCCGTTCCGAGCCGACATACTCGTCGGCGGTCATGTCGAGCGTGACGAGCCAGTCGTGTTCGGAGAGCACGCGCACGCGGGTGACTGGATCGTCACCGTAGCCGCGTCCGGGAATCTCATAGATGCCACGGACCCGCTGACGCAATTCGCCGGCGGCGCGGCGGTGGTCGTAGTCGTGACGCAGGAAGGTCTGACAGCCAGGGGTCAGGTAGGCGGCGAGGGTGCGGATATTACGTGCGTAATCCTCGTCGCCGTTCGTCGGCCAGCGATGCAACTGCTGCCAGATATACAGCGTGAAGGCATACACGTTCTCGGGGGGCACCTCCCACCACGACCGCGTGCTACCGGAGCGTAGGTCCGGTGGCACATGGATGGTCAAATCGCGCGGCGCGCTCCACCAGCCGACACCCAGCACCAGTGCCAGGCAGAGCAGGGCGGTCGTGCCCAGACGCAGCGTCTTGATGTGGGCCTCCAGACGCAGCACCTCGTTCTTGAACCGGCTCACGACGCCGTACTCCTGCGTGTGGTCCAGTCGCCTGAGCGGGTTACCAGTGCGGTGGCACCGACGAACGGCACCAGCGCTGGGTAGCACCGGGCGATCCGCCATTGCAGCTCGCGATACAGCCAGGTGTTGGGGCGGCCGCGCTTGTGGCGGCGTAACAGGCCACCCCCAACGAAGATGCCCAGGGTGACGGCCGCGACGATGAGGGTAGGGACCACGGCAATGGACGATATCAGCCAGGCCAGCGGGATGCCCAGCAGCAACCCGACCACCGCCGACAACCCGGCGCAGATCCACAGCTCGTCGGCAGTCAGGCCGCGTACCACCACCGGCTGGCGGTTCAGCCGATGGGGCAGGAAGGCCACGGTGCCATCCGGCAGGGTGTCGGTGTCCTGGCGCTCGAGCATCTCTCCGCCTCCCTAGAGGACGCCGGTGGCTTCGGTGAGCAACCAGATCCCCACCACCAACAGCACGGCGCCGACCGCGACGGACAGGCCGAACTGGCCCCAGGTAGCGCGTCCGGTGTGGATCTCCGAGTAGCGGGTATAGGCGTGGTAGCAGACGCCGACGAACATCGAGGCGACGATCAGCAAGGCGATCAGCATCACGATGTCGTAACCGTAGTTACGCAGCGTCTCCATGATGCCGCTGCCGGTACCGCGCGAGGGGTCTTCCAGCGTTGGCAGGCCCTGGGCCAGCACTAGGGATGGCGGGGCCGATGCGACGACGGCCAGTGTGGCAAATGCCATGCGACGCATTAGGGGATGCATGAGTGGGTAGGGGATAGGGAGGCGTTTCATGATAGCGAGCCCTGGTTGGTCACGAGAGCAGGAAAAACGTCAGCACCAGATACATCGCGAAGAAACGCATCGCGACACCGAGGAACTGACGCTGGGAAATACGCTGTTCGGCCCAGCCGACGTAAGCCGTGCGCAAGGCCCATGCCCCCCACAGCAGCAGGGCCGTGAGCACGGTGCCTATCAGTGCGGCGGAGACGGTCGATGGCGTAAACCCGCCGTTGGCCTGGAAGGCGCTCAACTGGGCGGCGGTCATGGCGCGACCTCCATGTCGTTCTCGCGGCGATAGTCGCCGAGCAGCATGGCTGGATCACGGGGCTGTGCCCGTTGAGGTGTCAGGTAGTCGTCGATGCCGGTGCGGATGCGCTGCAGGTCGGCGCGCAGGCGCGCGTAGTCGAAGTGGTAGCGGGTACGCTCGCCGTGAGGGCGATCGACGCCCACTTCGACGAGCCGTTCGATCATGTCGAGCTGACGGATAACGGCGGTCAACTGCTCTCGCTCGTTACCGTCATCAGCAACGGCAGCATGTTGGAGGAGCGATACGCTGGCGATCAGCAGCAGGGCGATCGGGAGCCGCTGCCATGCAAGCGTCGAGCTATGAGACCGTGCCATCGTGCCACTCTCCGTTGAGGCGAATGGCACGATAGTGCGGGGTCACTAGGAGCTATACAGCAAACAATGGGGAGTGCCTGCCCTCCGCTTTACCGGCAGTGCTTTGCTGGCGTGGTAGCGCTTGGCGACGTAGTTCTCGTTGATCTTTTCCAGTCTATCGAGATCGGACTACACGACACGGCTCGCAGACGAAATCCGTGAGCCGTGGCGTGTACTATATTCACGCTTTTCTGTAGAGAAGCTCTTACTGGACGTCAGGATCGTACTGTCCCGCTCGTAGTGTCGGTTGTCACCTGCACGGTAACCGGCCACGGCGTGGCTGCCACGTTCATGGATAGGATCAAGCGCTAAGAGTGCGGATCCTTCCTGCCCGCGCATCGCCATCTATGCGGAAGCACAGCTTCGTGTCTCTCAAAGATTTTCTGATGCTGCTGGGGTGCCAGCAGCACTGGCGATCATTCTGAGGGGAGAGTGGGAGTCGGGAGCCCCCGGGCCTGCATGCACTCGCTCCAAGCAGAGCCTGGCGTGGTGCCATCCAGATACGAAGTTTCAATAACAGGAATGTACTGGATCCTGGCGTCTCGTGAGTAAGAGGTTCCAACCTGGACTGCTATAGCGTGCTCATAAGGGACTGAATAGAGATGCATTTCGCCGCGCGTCTGCTGTTCTTGCTCTGCTCGCGACTGCTCGAGAATGGAATCCGTGCATGCAAGTGCGCCGGCCAGCACATCATCGATAGAGCTTGAATCGGCGGAGACTGCAGAGCTCACAGTTAAAGACAGTGCCACCAGCGACAGCGCGAAAGCAGATTTCTTCATCATTCCTTCCTTCTGGAGTAAAGCTGTGAACTCGTTTTATCGGCAAGAGCTTGAGGAACTTGAATGCCCGCTCCGCCGCGAGCTTGAGGCGCCCTACCTGTAGTTGAGCATGTGCGCATAAGTATCGACATCTCGCTGGTCATGAAAGGTCTTCAGAATTTCATTAGTCTCAGCATCTACCACGTCCCACAAAATCCCGAGGACGTAATCCAGTGTTCCTGCATCGGAATTTGGGTGATCCCTATCCGGCATCCTTAACTGAACCTGGTATTGCTCATCTACATCATACCTCCGGGAAGTCAGGAAAGGCTGTATGGCCTGTAATCCTACGAGCGCCGCCGAGAACGTATCAAGGAGCACGCAGCCTCTGGACCTTTTTCAGCAACGCTTTCATGCTATGCCATATATCGAGACACCGGAGTCGGAGAGCCTGCAGAACATTCATCCGTTCTATTTGCGTGAGCTGCCTCGCAGCTTGTGCCTTCTCGACGTATTGGAAACAGTACCTAGTACTACAGCCGTAGTTATCATGGTGATCGAGCCTTCATCATCCGTAGGTACTGGTGGCGACAATGGCATTGCCAGGCGCGGTACTGATGCCGTCGTCGCCAGTTCGACCAGAGCAGCATGTGTGATAAAGTCTGGTTTCCCCGCATGAACCAGCGATTCATCAATCGCCGGAGTTCAGGTAAGGTCCAGGCGATACGCGTCACGGTGTTTTTTTTCCTGCGGAATGGCCTGCCGCATGGCGACCAGCAAAGCGTGCGCCAGAAGCGCCAGGGTGATATGGCGATGCCAACTGCCCCAACGCCGAACTTCATAGTCATCCAGCCCACATTCCCCCTTGGCTATCTGGAAGCCTTGCTCGATTTTCCAACGCTGACCGGCAACCCGCACCAAGGTATGAATCGATGCCTGCTCTCGCGGGGCAAAGACCACATAGTAGGCCCGCTCGTCCGGCTATGAGCGGCTGCGTCGGATCAGCAGATAATGCCCCCAACGACGATCCTCCTCGTTGAGTTGGAGGCGCATCAACGGTGTCAACGCCCACTCGTACCATCGTTCTCCCTTGCTGCCAGCGCCGGCAGACAAGGTCTGCCACGCATCATCAGGCAGGGCCGCCATGCTCTCATCAGCCCGGGTGTACTGGAAGCTCTTCCACCACAAGGGTTCATTGCAAGCCACTTCCAGAACAAAGGGTTGCGATCGCTGCTCGAGCCAGAAGCGCAGGCGGCGATTGCCTCCGTAGATGCTGTCTCCTGTTACCCAGGAGGCCGGCGTGCCGTGATCCAGGGCACGCTCCAGCATGCGACGAGCAAGCTCCGGTTTGCTGGCAAATTCGACGTCATCGGGAATCCCGGCACGCCGGCAACGATGGCGATCCTCGGTCCAGGACTTGGGCACGTACAGGGCGCGATCCAGGAACGCATGCCCAGCAGGACTGGCGTAGAGAAGAAAGACCCCAATTTGGCTGTTTTCGACACGCCCGGCCGTGCCACTGTACTGGCGCTGTACGCCGACGGAGTGCTGGCCTTTCTTGATGAAGCCGGTCTCGTCCAGCACCAGCACACTCTCAGGATCGCCCAGCAACTCGATGACCCATTGGCGAAGCCTATCCCGCGCGTCATCCGCATCCCAGCGCGCCCGATCCAGCAGGTATTGGACGCCATCAGGAGACACATCGCCCAACCATTCGGCGAGTTGCCAGCCATTCTTGCGCTCACATCGGCTGAGCAATCCTTTGATATATCCCATGGCCCGCTCGCGGGTTTCCGAGCGAGGAAAGAGCGGTCCAAGTCGTTGGGCCAGGTCATCGAAGCGGTCGACAATGGCGGTTTCTAGTGACGGCATATCTCATCCACGAAAACGTTAGGATTCAA
>NZ_PNRF01000014.1 GCF_002879615.1 Billgrantia endophytica | reverse complement strand
GTTACGCGTCAGGGTCAGGTCGACGCCGTGAAGGCTGCTCTCGGTGTCATATTCCAGCGCGGCGTCGAGGAAGGCGAAGGTGGAACTCACGTCATCGAACTCGCCGTCCAGCCCACCCTCGGCGCTGAGGATGCGATAGGTGCTCTCGGGATCGTAGTCACCCGATTCGCCGATATGCGCCACCGAGCCGTCGAGATAAGCGGTGCCGGTGACATGGATATGATCGCTGTCGCTGCCAGTAGGATCGACTTCCACCTCGTAGCTGGAGCCAGCGTCGAAGGTCAGATCGCCGTCGACGGTCAGTTCGCCGATGGAGTTGCCGGGGGCGATGGTGGCATCGTTGGCCAGGGTGGTGGCACCCACTGTGCCATCGCCCTGCAGCCGGCCGTCGTTGCCCACGGCCAGCGAGCCACCGAAGTGATCGTTGACGGTCAGGGTGGTGCCGTCGACCGCGGTCGTTCCCGCATAGCCGCTGCTGTCGCCGGTCAGCTCGACGCTGCCACCGCCGCTGAAGCGCAGCTTGCCGTCGCCGCTGATCGTGCCGGCATAGCGGGTGTCGGTCTGCTGATCCACGGTCAGCGTCGCGTTGCCCAGGGCCAGTTCGCCACCGTCGCCGGAGAGCGATGACATGACGAGGTCATGATCGTTGAGATCGAGGGTGCCGCCATCGACGGTGTAGGCCGTCTCGTCGACGAAGGCGTTCTCATGGCCGGCTTGCAGGATGCCGGCCAGCACGGTGGTGCCGCCCTGGTAACTGTTGTCGCCACTGAGAATCAGCGTGCCGGCCTCGGTCTTGGTGATGCCGCCACTGCCGGTGATCTCGGTGGCGATCTCGGCGCTGTCGGCCAGTACGCGGATCTCGCTGCCATCGCCGCTGGTGTGCAATACGCCTGGGCCTTCCAGCCGGTAGCCTTCGTCGACGAATTGCAGGCTCTTGAAATGCTGGGTGCCTTCGACGCTGATCTCGCCGCCGTCGAAGCCGCCTGGCTCATGCTTGAAGGCCGCATGGTGACCGGCCCAGGTGGCGGGCAGGTTGCCGCCCCGGTTCAGCCAGGTTTCGCCATCCGCGCGCCAGGTGCCATCGCCACCCTGCCAGTGCTGCACCTCGTCGTCGCCGACGGCGGTGATGAACAGGTCGATTACGCCATCGCTGCCGGTCAGGATGTCGTAGTCGTCCCAGCGGGTATCGTCGACCGCCAGGCCGTGGTCGAACAGACTGCCACCGTAGGTCATCAGCCGGTAGTAGCCGGGGCCGGCCTCGCCGGCATCGGACAGCATGAGGGTGCCATCGAGGGTCAGGTCGTCTTCCACGTCGATATGGCCGCTGGTGCCAGGGTCGCTATCGCTTCCCGGCACGCCCAGTTCATAGGCGAGGATCGAGCCGGAGGAGAGGGTCAAATCCCCCGCCACCGTCAGCGTACCGCCGCTGCCGTTCCGCGACCCCGGCGCCAGGGTGCCGCCATCGGTCACCGTGGTGCGGCCCACCGTGCCGCCACCGCCCAGGGTGCCGCCGGCGTTGACGGTCACCGTGCCGCCCAGGGTGGTGTCGACGACCAGTATGCCGCCGCTCACTGTGGTCTCGCCGCTAAAGCCTGAGTTGTCACCATTCAATGTGGTGGTGCCAGCCTGGTGGTCGATGGTGCCGGCCTGATGGTCGATGATGTCGTCGTTCGAGAGGCGGGGAGCGAAAGTGTAATCACCATCGGTATCGGAGTGATTGAAGACGAGGCGACTCATGCCATCGCCGAAATAAACCGTATCCACATCGAGCACGCCCGGCGCGGTGGCATCTTCCCCCGTGCCGGCACCGATATTCAGGGTGCCGTCGGCGCCGATACCCATATATTTACCAGTGACAGCACCACCGTCGGCGATGGTCAATTCGCCAGTGCCAGTCCTCCCCACCCCTAACTCGTTGCCTGCCCAGGTCGAGCCCGTGCCGGTCACCGTCACCGTACCGGTGCCGCCAGCCATGCCAATATAGCTGAACACAGGGCTGCTGACGTGGCCACCGTCGGCGATGGTCAATTCGCCACTGCCTTCGCGACCGACAGTGAACTGGGAGCCTTCATTGATCCACTCCGAGCCCTCGCCGGTCACGGTCACCTTGCCATCGGCGATGGTGGCTTCATCGTTCGTGACTCTGCCACCGTCGGCGATGCGTAGCTCCCCGTCGTCGACGGTAACATCGCCGCCGAGCTCGATCTCGCCCATCAGCGTCAGGGTGCCGCCACCCTGATGAATCAGGCTACCACCACCCGAGATATCGCCGGCATACGCGGTATCGACGTCCTGATCGATGGTAAGTCTGGCCGAGCCCAGGGCTATCTCGCCATCATCGCCGCCGCGCAGCGATGACATGACGAGGTCATGGCCGTTGAGGTCGAGGGTGCCGCCATCGACGGTGTAGGCCGTCTCGTCGACGAAGGCGTTCTCATGGCTGGCTTGCAGGGTGCCGGCCTGGACGACGGTGCCGCCGGTGTAGCGGTTGTGACCGGAGAGGATCAGAGTGCCGGCCTCGGTCTTGGTGATGCCGCCATCGCCGTGAATCCTGGCGGCGATCTCGGCACTGTCGGCCAGTACGCGGATCTCGCTGCCGTCATCAGCGGTCTGAAGGGCACCATCTATCCCGGAAACCAAGGTATAGCCTTCGTCGCGGAATTGCAGGCCCTGGAACAACGTTTCCATGTCGATGACGGTAATCGTGCCGCCCTGATGGCCGCCGGCGTCCTCGAAGATAGCGGTATTGCCGGCCCAAGCGACATCGATATCGCCATTCTGGTTTCGCCACTGATCATCGTTCCAGAGACCATCGCCGCCCTGCCAGTGCTGCATGTCGTCATCGCCGAGCGCGGCGATGAACAGGTCGACGTAGCCATTGCCGGTGTGAACCTGATAGGCGCCGACACCGGTGAGATCGGGCGTCTTGCCAATCGCCAGGTCATCGCTGTCATCGTTCAGTGTGCCGAAGGTCATCAGCCGGTAGTAACCCAGCCCAACCTCCCCGTCGTCCTCGTCGCCACTCTGGGCCAGGTCGAGCGTGCCATCGAGGGTCAGGTCGCCGGTCACGTCGATACGGTCGCTGCTCCCCGGCACGCCCAGTTCATAAGCGAGGATCGAGCCCGAGGAGAGCGCCAGATCGCCGTCGACCGTCAGCGTGCCGATGGAGTTACCGGGAGCCAGGGTGCCACCATCGGCCACCGTGGTGTCGCCTACGCTGCCCGAGCCACCCAGGGTACCGCCACTCTCGACACCGACCGAGCCACCCAGCGTATTTTCGACGATCAGGGTGCCGCCCGAGACCGTGGCGGTGCCGATAAAGCCTTGGCTGTCACCGCTTAGCGTAGTGGTGCCGGCGTGGTGGTCGATGGTGTGGTTGCCATCGGCACCACTCTCACTGGCCAGGTCGGCCTCGAAGCCGTAGTCGTCGGCGGTATGATTGAAGACGAGGTTGCCATCGCCACTTCCGAAGGTGAGCGTATCCGTCTCCAGCACACCCGGTGCGGTGGCGCCTTCGTCGGCGGCCGCACCGATATTCAGGGTGCCGTCGGCGCCGATACCCATATGTTTACCAGTGACAGCACCACCGTCGGCGATGGTCAATTCGCCAATGCCATGCCCACCCACCTCGAACTCGTTGCCTGCCCAGGTCGAGCCCGTGCCGGTCACCGTCACCGTACCGGTGCCGCCAGCCATGCCAATATAGCTGAACACAGGGCTGCTGACGTGGCCACCGTCGGCGATGGTCAATTCGCCACTGCCTTCGCGACCGACATAGAATTGGAAACCGTTATTCGTCCATCGCGAGCCCTCGCCGGTCACGGTCACCTTGCCATCGGCGATGGTGGCTTCGTCGTTCGTGACGCTGCCACCCTCGGCGATGCGTAGCTCCCCATCGGCGACGGTGACATTGCCGTTGAACTCGATCTCGCCCATCAGCGTCAGAGTGCCGTCGCCCTGATGAATCAGACTACCGCCACCGGAGATATCGCCGGCATACTCGGTAACGCCGCCCTGGTCGATGGTGAGGTTGGCCGAGCCCAGGCTCACCAAGCCACCGCCGCCGGATAACGATGACATCGTCAGGTCATGGCCATTGAGGTCGAGGGTGCCGCCATCGAGGATATAAGCCGTATCGTCGGCGAAGGCGTTCGTCTGGCCGGCACGCAGCGTGCCGCCCGAGAGGGTGGTGTCGCCGCTAAAGCCCTCGTTGTCACCGCTCAGGATGGTGGTGCCGGCGTGGTGGTCGATGGTGTGAGTGCCATCGCCACCGCTGAGCAGATCGGCATCGAAGTCATGGCCGTCGGTGTCGTCATGGTTGAAGACGAGGCGACCGCTGCCATCGCCGAAGGTGAGCGTATCCGTCTCCAGCACCCCCGGCGCGGTGGCGCCTTCGCCGGCGGCGGTGCCGATATTCAGGGTGCCGGTGGAGCCGTCATGATTGGCGATGGTGACACCCCCCACCCCATTCCCGCCTCTATCCACGGCGACCTCACCGCCATCGGCGATGGTCAGCGTGCCGCGGCCGTGCCGGCCAACCTCGATATCCCACCCGTTGTCCCAGCGCGAGCCCGTGCCGGTCACCGTCAGCGTGCCTTCGCCCTCGCTCTCATGGCCAATGATACCGAATGAAGCATTGGAGACGGTTCCCCCCGCCTCGATGTTCAATTCGCCGCTGCCGGAATAGCCGACATCGAGGTAACTCCCGCTATTCCATTGCGAGCCGTTGCCCTTGACCGTTACCGCGCCGTTGGTGTTGGTGTTGGTGGCACTGCCGATCATGCCGCCTTGGCTTGAAACGCCGCCGCCGTCGGCGATACGTAGCTCCCCACCGTCAACGATGGTAGCGGCGTTGCCATGTAGATCGACCTCGCCCATCAGCGTCAGGGTGCCATCGCCGCGCTTGATGAAGCCACTGTTGTCAACGTCGCTGGTGATATCGCCGGCATACTCGGTATTGGCGTCCTGATCGATGGTCAGTCTGGCCGAGCCCAGGGTGATCTCGCCATCCTTGCCGCCGCGCAGCGACGACATCGTCAGGTCATTGCCGTTCAGGTCGAGGATGCCGCCATCGACGGTGTAGGCCGTATCGTCGACGAAAGCGTTAGCGTGGCCGGCTTGCAGGGTACCGGCGCCGCGCTTGGTCAGCCCGCCGTCGCCATCGATCTCCTGGTACAGGGTGAAGGTATGCCCGGCCTCGGCGATATCGAAACCGCCGCCATCGTTGCCCCAGACGATATTGCGATCGGTCGAGGCGAAGTCCGTCCCCGTTACCCGCAGGGTGCCGCCGTCGAAGGTCAGGCTGCCCGAGGTGGCGCCAAGCTGTCCGTCGGACGAGACGGACAAGGTGCCGCCCGTAAGCGTCCATGGGGTGGTTTCGGTGATGCTGCCGGTCAGCGTCCAGGTGCTCTCGCCGAGCGTCTCGAAGCGGTCGAAGCCCTGGTACTTGACCTCCGAGTCCAGGTCGCCGATCTCGCCGACATCGAAGCTGCCATGGCCGTCACCACCCAGGGCGAGAGTGTTGTTGAAGCCTTCGTGAAACGATGCGTCATTGGCCACCACGTCGCCGACAATCTCGTAGCCGTCATGCAACTCCAGGCGGTTATAGCGGCTACCTTGACTACCTCTGAGTGAGATCGCCACCCCCTCGTCGGAACTGGACGCTACCCTGCCCGAGACGATCACCGTATTGTCCTCACCCCAGACGCCGATGCCTTCGGCGTTGACCGACTCGACCCTGCCCGAGGTGGTCACCGTCACCGTATTGCCCTCACCACTGACATAGATACCGGCGGAGTTGACCGACTCGACGCTGCCCGAGACATCAACGGTATTGTCGTCATCGCGAACTTGGATGCCTCGGGAGGGCTCACGGGCCCCAGCTGCCTTGACCGTCCCCGAAACGTTGATCGTGTTATTGCCGCCAGAGACCGAAATAGCGCGATGAGCATCGTTAAGATGAGTCCCTTGGCCCCCAGGCGCCAAAACCTCGCCCGACACATTGATCGTGTTATTGCCATCGTAGGCAGCGACAGTAGTCCTTACGCCTAAGGCAAAGACCCTGCCCGAGACATCGATGGTATTGCCGCCGCCCTCAGCCCGGATAGCACTACCCCCGCCCCGTGTTTCTATCTCCCCCGGTACCTCAATCGTATTATTGCCCCCCTGGGCATAGATGGCGTGGGAGCCGCCACGCCCCTCCGTCTCGATTAGCCCCAGAACGTTGATCGTGTTCCCGCCGCCCTCGGCAAGGATGCCGAAACTCTCGTTACGCGTGGATAAGACGGTCACCTGATCGCCGAGCGTCAGCGTGCGGCCACTACCGGATAGCTCCAGCACATTGGAGTCGTCGCTATACAGCGTAAAAGGCGCTGCGCCGCCGAGGGTCAGGTCGGTCGATATCGCCACCGCGCCGCCGGTCAGTGCTACCTCGGAGCCCGCCGCAAGTTCCGAATACACCGTGGCAATACTGGAATCGGCATTGGCCGTGTCTACCGCGTCGCGGAAGGTGCCTGGGCCGGCGTCATCGGTTTCATCGAACGTGGCCGTTGCCCACGCCGGGGGTGCCACAAGCAGCGCCACGGCGGCGCTGCCAGCAAGCAGGGCGCTGCCGCACCCCCGCGATGCCTTGCCCCGGCGGCGGGCGGTTTCGCCAACGACTTGCCAGGCGCCCAGCGCCCGGTTGAAGAAGGTGCGGTAGGTGCGGTTCATGCTGTTCCCCTGCGTTCTGGAAACACTGAACATGTTCAGCGCTTCCTTTTATCGTCGATCGTTCGAGCGTTATTCACCCACCCAGGCTCGCCGGTGGCGATAGCACACCAGGGCCGAGAAGGCGGTTGTATGCCCTTGTGGTATCAGGACAGTGGTACCAAGGCATGAGAGGGGTCACAACCGACGACAGGAAAATCGGGACGCACAGGCAAAGAAGCGCCGAAAAAAAGGACGCAGAGGCAAAAAAGCGCCCCAATCAGGGACGCAGAGACAAGTTTTGTCTCGGGGTTCCGTTCCAGATACCATGATGGAAATCTCGTCGAGACACGAGTCCATGACCACAGGTCTTTTTTTTGCCGCGAACTTGCTATTCTGCCTCGCATATGTGGTGCGAGACATGGCCTGTTTACGGGCGATCACCATCATCGCCGCTTTCTGTACGCTGCCTTACTTCTATTTCCAAGCCACACCGCTCTACTCGGCCATGGGCTGGCAAGGGATGTTCATCGCCATCAATGCGTTCAACCTCACCGTGCTACTGCTGCAGCGCCGCCCCGTCTTGCTCGACCAGAGACAATCCTGGCTGCACCAGCACACTTTCCGCATGCTGCCGCCACGGGAAATGCTCAAGATTCTTCATCTCAGCATCAGCCAGCACTGCGAGGCCGGCGAAACACTGGTTCAGCAAGGCGAGCAACTGGACCGTCTCATTCTCATCCTCGATGGCGCGGCGCAGGTTCACGCCGACGGTGTCCACCGTGCATCATTGCAGCCTGGCGACCTTGTCGGAGAAATGAGCTTCGTCACGGGTGACCCTGCCAGTGCGGATGTCATCGCCAGCGAGCCGCTCGACTATCTCATCTGGTATCGCCGAGATCTCGAGACGTTATACGAGCGCTCCCCCGGCCTGAAGGACGCGATGCAGAACGTCATCGGCGCCGATATGGCGCAAAAACTGACACGGTACCCTCCCTTTTACTCTGATATAGAGGACACGAGATGGAAATCGGGACGCAGAGAAAAATGAATGCCTCAATCATGGAATATCCCATTCTTTCCATCGGAACATGAGCCCATGAGCGCTGGACTGCTGCTAGTCGCGAACATGTTGTTCTGCCTCTCGTACATGATGCGGGACATGGCCTATCTGCGAGTGATCACCATCGTTGCCGCTTTTTTTACGCTGCCCTACTTCTATTTTCAGATCGATTCCCTTTACTCGGCCCTGGGCTGGCCGATGATATTCATCGTCATTGCCTTCATCGTCATCAATGCCTTCAATCTCACCGTATTACTGCTGCAACGCCGCGCTGTTTCGCTCGACCAAAGGCAATCCTGGCTGCATCAGCATACTTTCCAAATGCTGTCGCCACGGGAAATGCTCAAGATTCTTCAACCCAGTGTCATTCGGCGCTGCGAAGCGGGTGAGACACTGGTTCGGCAGGGCGAGCAGCCGAATCGGCTCATTCTCATTCTCGATGGCGCGGTGCACGTTCACACCAGTGACACCGAGCGCGCCACACTGCGGTCTGGTGACTTCGTTGGAGAGATGAGTTTCATTACCGGCAAGCCTTCCAGCGCGGATGTCGTCGCCAGCGAGCCGCTCGACTATCTCATCTGGCGTCGCGGCGACCTCGAGTCGATATACAAACGCATGCCGCACTTGAAGGATGCCATGCAGAGCATCATCGGTGCCGATATGGCACGCAAACTGGCGCGATGATCGTCGTCGCCTTTACACCGTATCTGGCCCCGCATTGACGTGGAAATGCTCATGGGAATGACCACAAGGAAATCGCCATGCTGATCGAGGTCCTGGGAGCCAGTGGTGGCATCGGCAGGGGGCAAGGGACGACGGCCCTGCGCGCCGGCAACGTGCTGATCGATGCCGGGAGCGGGCTGGGTGAGCTGACGCTCGAAGAGATGCGGCAGATCCGCCATGTCTTTCTCACCCACGCCCACCTCGATCATACCGTCTATCTGCCGTTTCTCATCGACAGCCTGTTCGACCACCTGGTGGCCAACCAGGGCTGCCTGGAGGTCATGGCGCTGCCCGAGGTCATCGGTACGCTGCAACGCCATATGTTCAACCGGAAGGTCTGGCCCGATTTCAGCGTACTCCCCAGCCGCCGGTATCCGGTGATGCGCTTCGTGCCACTGGCGCCCTGGCAACGCGTCGACATTGGCGGTGCAGGTGGGCTAGGGATTACGCCATTTCCGGTCAGCCATCGCGTACCCGCCCTTGGCTATCGGGTCGCATCGGCGGATCTCCCGCCCTTCGTGTTCAGTGGCGATACCACGCTGGATGCCGAACTGGTGGTCGCCTTCCAGCGGCTGGGCGAGATCGACACCCTGATGCTGGAGTGTGCCTTCCCCGACCGGCATGCCAGCCTGGCGAAGCAGTCCGGCCACATGACACCGGCACTCGTCAGGCAATTGCTCGGGCAGTTGGCCCACCCGCCCGAAAGGCTGTGGATCAGCCACCTGAAGCCTGCCTACCGCGGCGAGATCGAGGCGGAACTCATACCAGTGCTCCACGACTACCAGTGGACATGCTTGTAACTTCATCCAACGACAAATAGTGCACTCTGAGATGCTGTATTTCTTGACAGGTTCTACGCAAGCTCGCTGCGGCGGCGCCATACGGCAGGCACTATTGCTCACCTGCCTGGCGACGGCACTGCTCTGGCAGGGCACCACGATGGCGCTGGAAGACACGCTGACCAATGCCCAGCGGCAGTTGGAAACCAACCAGCCGGACGCCGCTTACCAACGACTGCGTCAGCTCGATCAAGAGCATGCCGGTACCGTGGAGTACGATTACTGGCTGGGTGTCTCGGCCCTCAGGGCGGGCCACCTGAGCGATGCCATGTTGGCCCTGCAGCGAGTTCTGTTCAATCAGCCCCGTCACGCCGGGGCCAGATTGGAGTTGGTGGCCACGCATCTGCGTCTGGGCCAGATCGATGCCGCCAGCCGGGAACTGGCCCGACTCGAAGCGCTGGACGCCCCCCCGGATGCTGAGGTGGCGATGCGCCGCTACCGTGACGCCATCGAAGCGCACCAGCGTAGAGAACATGGCCCCCGACATCGTGCGCGGCTGACGCTGGAAAGCGGTTACGACAGCAATGCCCAGCGCTTTCCCGGCCAGTTCTTCATCGACCCCAACCAGCTCATTCCCGAGGCCTTGCGCCCGCTGGTGGAAGAGATCGAGCTCATCGAGCTGTCACGCCAGGGCAGCCTGTTCCAGCAGCTTGGTGCGCGCTACCAGGGGCACTATCCCATCACCGATCATCAACGCATCGAGCTGGACACGGCATTGCAGTCCCGCCACTACCTGGAGGACGAGGCCCAGCCCTACAACCTGAGTGCTCTGCAGGGTCAACTGGGTTGGCGCCATGCGCTGAGTGCCGAGCGCTCGTGGCGCTTCACCCTGCAGACTCTGAAGGCCTGGCACGACACCGACTTCTCCAGCCTGCTGATGCGCTGGGGCATCGGTGCCGAATATCGCCACCCGGTGGGGGAGGACAGTCGCTTGCGCTGGCATGCCCAGTGGCGGGACAACCGTTTCGACCAGGCGCCGCGTCACGACCACGACAGCGGACGCCTGGGCGTCGAACTGCATATGCCCCAGGCGGGCTGGGCACTGCGTGCCCGCGCCCTCGTCGAACGCGAGTGGACCCGCGCCGATGGCGCCGCAGCACGCGATGGTGGGGATCTGAATCACTACCTGGTGGGGCTGGGAGCCGACATTCCCGTCGGCGCCCGTCAGCAGTGGCGTCTCGACCTCGATCATCGCTGGCGAGAGTATCGGGATGAAGGCTTCGCGATTTACAACGAGTTCGAGCCCGCCGTGCGTCGCGATGGCAGTTGGGAAGCCAGTGTCGAATGGCTCTACCAGCTCGGTTCGTCCTGGCTGCTGCAGGCCTCGGCCCACTACGAAAAGCGCGATTCCAATATCGCCTTCTTCGACATGCACCGCCATCAGGCCCGCCTGGGCATCAATTATTTGTTTTAGCGCGGACCTTCCTCTCTTTTACAGGTAAATCATCATGGCTCATATCGCGTTATGGTGGCATCGGGTAAAGGACAATGCTCACTGGAGCCTGTTGATCCTGGCATTGACGACCTTTCCCGTCCTTGCCGGGTCACCCGCCGGCCGGGTGATGTTCGTTCACGGAAACGCCGTTCTCCAGCGTGATGGCGAAGAGACCCCCGTCGAACGGGGTGATGAGCTGCATGCCGGCGACACCATCGAAACAGCCGCGGCCAGCAGCGTACAGATTCGCTATGACGACGGCGGCAGCATGGCCATCAAGCCCAACAGCACCTTCACCCTCGAACGTCATCGCTATGACGCCGAGGAGCCACGGAACTCGCAGCAAAGCACCGAACTGCTGCGCGGTGGCCTGAGAGTGATCACCGGTGCCATTGGCCAGGCCGCGCCCGACAACGTCAACCACGCCACGCCCGTGGCAACGATGGGCATCCGCGGTACCAGTTTCCAGATCCTGCATATCCCGGAGGAGGGCTATGCACCGCTACCCGATGCCACACAGGGAAGCTACCTCATGGTCGAGAGTGGCCTGGTGGCCATCATCACAGAGGCGGGAACACGCCTGGCCCGCCCGGGGGAGGTGTTCTTTGCCGCAAGCCATGGACAGATGCCCGAGCCGCGCCCCGATGCCCGCTCACTGTTCGGCGGGTGGGAAACGCCAGCGCCGGGACCGAGTGACGATACCGGCGGCAGCTTTTTCGAGCGCGCCACCCTGCTCGCCGTGGAAACGAGCGATGAGCTGCCGGAGGCGGTCATCGAAAGCCTGCATGAGCAGGATATCGACGTCCCTGAGAATGACATACCAGCGCCCGACCCCGACCCCGACCCCGACCCGGACCCCGACCCCGACCCCGAACCGGAGCCGGAGCCATGGCTGGGCCATCATCCAGAGGATGGCCACACCCTGCTGACGGAAGACGATTTCGCGAGCATGTTCACCGATCTCTACGAGCGGGAGGTCGAACCACAGGGGCTGGGCACCTTCGCCATTGGAGAGGGCGAGGTCACCTGGGGCTACTGGGAGGCCGGCACCGAGGTTCCCGACAGCGATTTCGGCCCCCTCGACCAGTCACTGGCCTTTATCAGCGCCTCTCCCGAATTGCTGGTATCCGACATCCTCCCGGTGGATCCACCGGCAGTGGGCGAGGTGTTCGTCTTCGCCTGGCGAGATGGCACACCGCTCATCGACATCGACGGAGAGCACGAAAGCATCGATATCGTCGATGGGGCGATCACGCTTTCGACACTCGATTCAGGGTCAGGGTTCGAGGAGTATCAGATCGGCATATTCCTGGAATTGGATGGAGAGCATGGGACGCTATCCATCGAGATGGGGATGGGAGAAACGTCCGAGGAATTCGGCATGAATTGGAGCATTCCACTCGAAGGCGATGGCACGTTCGATGGCGGCTCTCTTGTCGGTCACTATATCGGCGACGACGCGGAGGCGATCATGAGCCTGATCGAAGCCTGGAACGAGGACGCGTTACATAGCGGCACCGGCCTCTTCGAGCGTCTTATCGGATATTGATCACTTGTCACGATGGCGCCATACGCCGTCCCACATCGCGGTTGGCCGATCATGGAGTTCGGCCAACCGCGCGAGATACAGGCGGGTCGGCGGGTCATCGTCGGGCAGCGCCTGGAATGCCGCCTGGGCCGCCTCGACGTCCCCCTGCTGATAGCGCGCCACCGCCGCCTCGTAAGCCCGCAGCCACGCCTGCTGCCGTGCGGAGAGCGTCGGTTTCCTGCCCAGCGGTTCCAGAATCCACAGCGGTGCATCCCGTCCTTTCACCTGCACCCGGTCCAGGCGCCGGAACGCCCAGCCGGGCGCGCGTTCGGCAGTGGACTCACTGACGATCAGATTGACGCCATAGACCTTGGTCAGCCCCTCCAGGCGCGAGCCGAGATTCACCTGGTCGCCCATCACGGTATACGCCATGCGAAAGCTCGAACCCATGTTGCCCACGCTCATCATGCCGCTATTGAGCCCCACGCCCATGGCCAGGGGCGGCTTGCCCTCGGCTTCGAACTCCTGGTTCACCTCCTCCAGCGCCGCGAGCATCGCCCAGGCCCCTTCCAGGGCGCGTTCAGCGTGATTCGCATCGGCGAGCGGCGCGCCCCAGAAAGCCATGACGGCATCGCCCATGTATTTATCGATGGTGCCGCCATGCTGGTGGATGGCGTGGGTCAGCGGTGTCAGCAGGCGGTTCATCACCGAGGTCAGCTCGGCGGGCGGAATCGACTCGGCGAACGAGGTAAACCCCCGCACGTCGGAAAACAGCACCGTCAGTTCGCGATCCTCCCCCTCGAGGCCAAAGCTCTCCCCGCTATCCACCATCTCCTTGACCAGCGCGGGGGGCACATACTGGCCAAAGCGCTCGGCAACCCACCGCTTCTGCTGGCCTTCGCGCAGCAGGTTCAATGCCAGGTGCCAGATCGTCTGTGCCAGTACCAGCACCAGCATACCGGCAATGGGCAGCGCCAGCCCGCCATCCCAGGCCCATAGATTGCCGCCCACGGCAAGCGCCGCCAGTGCCAGGCTGAATCCCAGCAGTAACGGCGCACCGAGCCGCGGATACAGCACGCTCATCAACAAACCGAGCAGCAACAGCCCCACCAGTTCGGCGCCGGCCACCCAGGGTGGCTCGGCCATGAAGCGCTGGTGCAGCATTCCCGCCAGCAGGCTCAGGTTGATCTCGACCCCGGGATAGACCGCACCCACCGGGGTCGAGCGCAGATCCATCAGTCCCGGTGCCGAAGCACCCAGTATCAGCGTGGCGCCTGCCAGCTCATCGCGTTCGACACGTCCTTCGAGGACATCCACCGCCGACACCGAACGGAAATGGCCGCGTGGCCCATACCAGGGCACCAGTGCCGCCCCCTGGCCATCGACCGGAATTTCGAAGCCGCCCACGTCCAGTGCTTCGAGTTGCCGGATACCCCCCGCTTCATGGATCACCGGCGTGACCGGCGGCTGCCCCAGCATGGCCATCAGCATGGCCAGCGGCAATGACGGATAGTAGTCGCCTTGCCATGCCTGCAACATGGGCACACGCCGGAACACGCCGTCGTCATCGACCCGTGGATTGTCGAAGAATCCCGCGCCCATGGCGGCGTCCTGCAGCACGGGAAGATTGCCCGTATAGCGCTCGGGATGCGGCACGGGCAGTGTCGCGTCGCTCTCCACCGTCACCGGCCACGGCAGGTTGCCCACCGAAGGCGGGTCCCCTTCACCGCACCGGGACTGAAAATAGTAGCCAAGCACCACGGGGTAAGCCGACAGGGCATCGGCAAGCCGCCGATCCCCATCGGCGGGGGGCGGTAAGCGCTCTGGCTCGGCGAAGACCACGTCAAGGCCCAGCAGGGCGGCGTCATGGTCCTCGAACAGTGCCGTCACCAGATCGGCCAATAGCGTTCGCGGCCACGGCCACTGCCCCAGCGCGTGCAGGCTCCGCTCATCGATATCGACGATCACCAACGCGGGGTCCGCATCGTCGGGCAGGAAGTGGCGCACGCGCATGTCGTAGGCTTGCCATTCCAGCCGCTCCAGCAATGACACGGGTGTGACACCCAGTGTCTCAAGCAGGACCGCACCCAGAATGGCCAACGCACCCAGGTGCTGAGCCCAGTGCCATCGGACGCGATTCCAAGGGCTAGGAAATGCCATGCCGCACCTTCCTAGGCCACGAGGCGACGGTCAGAAACGCCACACGAACGTTGCCCCGGCGGAGGCAGCCGCCGGGGCGATGATGCCTGCCTGGGCAACTCCGCGTTCGCGAGCTGAGGCTATCTCCCACAACCTGCTTTTTCCACCCCGGTTCGACGCCTCGACTGAAGACCCAGGTCCGACCATTCCGCAGCGGTACCGCCATCGGCTCGTCGAGTACCCGCGCGAACAGCTCCCCCTGGACCACGGGGGGAGTCTCGCTGGCAACGGTGGTTGGCGTATCGCTCACGCGTGGCGCGTCTCTTGGAGCCTTTCATGGGTTGCAGTGTAACAAAGACTCCACGATACGCGTCAGCCCCGCGCTCAAAACCGATACGCCGCCGTGGCCCACAGCCGTGGGTCTCGCTGGCGATCGTCCGACAGCGCATCGCCACCGCGGACCTCCCAGGCGCTGGCGACGTCCAGGTCGAGCCCGGCGCGCCGGTAGCGCAGCCCCACCCCGGCGCCGGCCAGGGAGCGGGCGTCGCCGCTGTCGATACCGCCGTCCGGCGTGCGGCCCAGGTCATAGAACAGATAGGGCGCCAAGCCATGCCCGGCACGGTAGCGCAGCTCCAGTTGCGCCAGCCAGCCACGGCTGTCCAGCCCCTCGCCAACGGGAAAGGCCCGCACCCCATGGGGGCCGCCCAGATCGAAGCTTTCCGAGCCGTCCAGGTCACCGCGGTCGGCCCATTGGGCCTCGAAACGGCCATGCAGGTCGATGCCGCGTCCCAGCGCCTGCAAGCGGGCCACGTCCAGGTTTGCCTTGGCGAAGCCGTAGTCGGCATCGGGCAGCTCGATCCGCGATAGCCGTTGCGACTGCTTCAGCGTCCCCGGGGTCAGGGTCAGGCGACCGTAGGTCACTCCGCCCCGGCCCACCGAGTCCCTGGCATCGAACTGCACGCCGAGCGGCAGGCCATGGCTTTCGGTAGCCTTGCGATAGTCGGCGAAGTCGACCGTATCGTCCAAGTCCTTGTACTGGTAGCGAGCGCTCAGCGCCACGTTGGCCCGCTGACGGCGCACCAGCGGGTAGCTCAGCTCCGCCGAATAGATGGCCGCCGTACCGCGATAGCCCTCGAAGCCTCTGCCCAGGCTGTAGTCGGTATGGGCATAGCTCAGCGCGCCACGCAGGCCGCTGGCGCCCAGCGGCAGCGAGTAGCGAACGCTGCCCAGCCAGGTCGCTTCGTTGGAGTAAAGCGCACTCAGGCTCAGCTCATCGCCCACGCTCAGCAGGCGACGGCCCGCGACGCCTACCCGGCCACGATACTCTCCCGAATAGCGGCTACCGTGGTTGTCGGCACCCACCTGCAGCGTCATCCGCTCGGCCTCGCTCACCCGCACCTCCAGATCGCCCCGCCCCATCTCATCGCCCGGACGCATCACCGGGATGACGGCCACGCCGGGCAGGTCGCCCAGCAGCAGCATCCGCCGCTCCAGCGTGGCGGACTCGATCAGGCGCCCGGTGCTCAAAGGCGTCAGATAGGGCCGCGCCGCCGCGACCAGTTCGGCATCGTCGCCGGTGGCGTCCACCCGGCCATAGCGTCCTTCGACCACCTGGATGAGCAGCACCCCGTCGTCCAGCGACTGCGCCGGCAGAAGGGCGCGGGCGAAGGGATAGCCATGATCGTGGTAGAAGCGGCTGACCTCATTGGCCAGATGACGCAGCCCGGCCAGATCCTGGGGCTCATCCAGGTGGTCGCCGATCCGTTGCGTCAACTCGCCGGAAGTAAAGCGGGTATTGCCCTCGAAGCGAACTCCCGTCAGCGTGATCCGCTGCCCCCCGGCACTCTCTTCGATCAGCGGCTCGCCCCGCAGGTCGAGTTCCACGGAGGGGGCCCGCGGAGCAATAGTTTCCGGCTGGCTCTGTTGCAGGATCTGTCCGGCATCCGGCGGTGCCTGGGCCAGCGCGGAAGCGCTGCCCAGCCACACCAGCAGGGCGATACCGAAACCCCAGCGCACGGCGGGACGAGAAAACATCGTATGCGACATGATCGTGGTTTTCCCTGTGGTCGTCAGTTCGCGGAAGCGGTAACGGCGTTGGCCGGCAGACGGATACCGCCGTCCTCCACATCGACCACTACCTGGCCATTGGCCGGTGCGGAATGCTCGTGGCTATCCGGCGGGGGATCGCCGATCTCCACGACCGACTGTCGTTGCAGAACGGCGCGACTGACCTGGGCGGGATAGTCGGCCATGTCGCCAGAGAATGGCTCGGGGCTGGGGTCGAGCCCAGGCCCAGGCTCGGGTTCTGGCTCGGGCTCGGGTGTCGGCGCGGGCGGAATGGCCACGATGGTCAATTCTCCCTCGATGAGCGCGATGGCGTAGTTGGGGTTGGCCTCCTGCGTGAGCGAGCCTTGCCCGATGATGTAGCGGCCCGCCCCCTCCCCGGCTTCACGGCTCGGCTCACCGAGCAGAGACTCACCGGCCACCAGGCCGCAATCCGACAACGAGCTTCCACAGCCGGCCTGCCAGGTCAGCGCCGGATCGGCCTCACCCTCGCGCTTTTGCTGATCGTCGACCGTCACCGTCACCGAGCGGGGGGTAACGGTCAGTACACCGTCGACGAAAATCAGTTCGTAGTTGTCCGCCGTGCCACCGACGACATGGGTGTAGCTGCCGGCATTGGTGCCACTGCCACCGCTGGTGGTGATATCCGTCAGTACGGACGCGTCCTCGCCATCCACCAGGCCCTCGACGATGAAGCCGGTGACATGGTGGCTTTCGCCATCGTAGACCACGGTATCGCTATTGGCGGTCACGGTGGCCTGGGCCCTGTCTATGGTCAGCGTGCCCTCGTTGACGATCAGATCGTAGCCCTGCTGATGGCTGTACAGCCCCTCCATGCCCAGCGTATGGATGCCCGCATTCCTGCCACTGCCGGTGACGACGCCGCTACCGAGAAGCCGACTGGCGTCGTAGGGGCCGTCGATGCTCCAGCCGGCGTCACCGCTCTGCTCGGTGCCATCGTAGGTGACGCTGGCATCCGCCACGTTCAGTGTCAGTTCGCCAAGGAAGGCGCGCAGCAGTGGCGCGGTATGGCCATCATAGATACGCCAGACGCTGTCCTCCCCCCCCTGGCGGGAAATGCTCCAGCCAGCGAAGGTCGACATCTGCTGAAGTTCGGCGGTGATTCTGCCCTCTCCCCCGGCACTGGTGTGCTGCCCGGTGCGTTCGATATCCCAGAAGCTATCGACGACAGACGAGGGAGATGCGTCAGTGCCCCCCACCAGGCCGCCGACATTCCTAAGGCCCATCACACTGCCGGTGGCATAGCTCTGGGTGATCAGGCCGTTGTTCCTGCCCACCAGACCGCCGACATGGTCGTTGCCCAGCACACTGCTGGTGGCGTAGCTCTGCGTGATCGTGCCGTTGTTGGCACCCACCAGACCGCCGACATTCTTCTCATGGCCCGTCACCAGACCGGTGGCGTAGCTCTGGGTGATCTCGCCAGCGTCGTTCCAGCCCACCAGACCGCCGGCATGGTTGCCGTAGCCCCATACATTGCCCGTGGCATAACTCTGTGTGATCGTGCCGCTGTTGGCGCCCACCAGACCGCCGATATACCCGATATCCCAGTTGTTTCCCCTGACACCTCCGGTGGCGTAGCTGCGCTCGATCGTGCCCCCGTTGGCGCCCACCAGGGCGCCGACATGCTCATCGCCCTCGACGCGACCGCCTTGCAGGCCGATATCGCGGATGACACTGGCGCTGCCCGTGGCGCCGAACAGGCCGACATAGCTCATATCGGGGTGATGGACGATCAGATCGCCGATGACATGGCCCGAGCCGTCGAAGGTGCCGGTGAAGCGGTTGCTGGCATTGCCAATCGGCGTCCAATACCCGCCTTCCCCCGCCA
>NZ_PNRF01000006.1 GCF_002879615.1 Billgrantia endophytica | reverse complement strand
TCCTGCGCAGGTACGTGACTTCTCTCGTAGCCTGGGGGTACGCGGCAAAACGGACAAGAAGGACAGCGTGGTGTTGGCACGGTATGGCGCAACTCAACAGCCTGAATGCTGGCAGCCAGAGCCTGAGGAAGTGCGCAAGCTCAAGGCGCTGGCGGCGCGACTCGATGCAATGGACAAAGACATTCACCGTGAGCGAAACCGGCGGGAAAAAGCCGAGTTCATCATGGCAACCGATATTCTCCGCTCGATTGATGACATCCTGCTGGCATTGACGCGCGAGCGGGATCGCCTCCAGCAACAGATCGATGATCATCTCGATCAGCACCCTGGCTTAAAGCGGGACCGGGTCTTGTTGCAAACGATCCCGGGGGTTGGTCCCGCCGTGTCACTCAGGTTGTTGGCGATGCTACGTAGCCGCGCGTTCCAGAGCGCTCGGCAGGCTGCTGCTTTTGCGGGACTTGTGCCCGTTAGTTGGGAGTCGGGTAGTTCCGTGCGCATGCGGCCCCGTCTTTCGAAAGCTGGCAACCCGAAGCTGCGCCAGAGCCTGTACATGGCGGCCGTCGTAGGGCTGAGGCGAAACCCAGATATCTCGGCGCTCTACCGGCGGCTGACAGGAAACGGCAAGAGCACAATGGCGGCCTTGGGGGCGGCGATGCGGAAGCTAATCCACATCGCCTATGGCATCCTCAAGACCCAAACCGAATATCGGTCGCAAACCACCTAATGGGTTGTTTGTGACTGGTTAGGAGAGATGGTATCTAGGGCGAGACCGATCCACTTGTGCACCAGGTGTTCAGGGCATGCTCTAACGCGATGCCAGCTATCGAGGCGTCAGGTTGCTGGCACGCTTCGACGATCCTGGTCTTGAACTCGGCCGTATAGCGACGGCGCTTTCGAGGCGCCTCCAATACACTTAACTCACTCATAATAGGTGTCCACTAAGCAATAGGTGGACACCTACCGTCATCGAAGTCGGGGCTCAGCGGAAGGTGTGTTCACCGGCCGGATACCGGCTACGGCCAAGGCACTGGACTATAGCCTGAAACACTGGGCGGCGCTGACGCGCTACCTGGATGACGGCGGATTGCCGATCGACAACAATAGGGTGGAGAACCTGATTCGCCCCTGGGCGCTGGGTCGCCGCAACTGGCTATTCGCCGGGCCACTGCGCAGCGGCCAGCGCGCCGCCAACATCATGAGCCTGATCCAGACTGCCAAACTGAATGGCCATGAACCGCATGCCTACCTGAAAGACGTGCTGGCTCGACTGCCGACGCACAAGGCCAGCCGGATCCACGAACTCTTACCTCTGCACTGGAAGCCGGGCGACTGATCACTCGCGAAGGGTGATGCCCGGTCGCTTACCATCAAAGTCAGGGCTCAGTGGGAGATGTGTTCACCGGTCGCTTATACTCTTAATAATAAATGGGGCACCTACTGTCACGGAGTTTCGGAGTCAGAGAAAGATGGGTTCACTAGACAGATACGATCAGCGGACAGTTACACACGTATGACAGTTACACACGTATGTATGTCAGCGCCGGATCAGGGTTAGGAGTGGACCCTGAGGGATGCCCGAAGCCTCTTGAAACAAAATTACTGAGTTACAGAAGATATTTTTGGTACTTAGCAAAGGCCGCTGCAGCATTGCGGATATTCTCGCGCTTCAACTCCTCGGCTCGTGATGCGTCGCCCTTGCACATGGCTTCCAAAACCAACTGGTGCTGACGAACGCCCTCCATGGCCCTGCCAGGCACCAGAACCAAGCGGCGAATCAGCACCCCAGTCCGGTCATAGAGCCCATCGAGCTGGGCATTCAACATGGCATTGTCGGCGGCCTCAGCACAACGCTCACGGAACTGGATAATGCAATCGATATAGAATTCCAGATCATTGCGACCAATAGCCTCCTCGGCCGGTTGACCGAAAAGTTCCACGAGATCGTTCCAAGAGCCCGGAGGCGCCTTTTTTGTCGCAAGACGAACTGCCAAGCCCTCAAGCACCTCACGGAGTTCATAGAGCTCGTAAATCTGCTCAACATCTAGCCGAGTGACCACAGCGCCACGGTTTGGGATCCGCTCTATGAGACCACGTTCCTCCAGCACTCCGAACGCTTCACGCATACGGGCTCGAGAGACATCGAACTCACTGGTGAGCTCCACCTCTCGAAGTTTTGACCCAGGGGGCAGGTCATGGCCCACGATACGCTTGCGAAGCACCTCCACCAACTCATCGGAGGTCATGCCACGAACCTTGGATTGCTTGCGCTTCTCAGACACGTTACACCACTCTCTTGTATCGGCTACCTTAATAGCCGCCAATCATACATTTTTGTTACCACAAATGTCTACAAACGATAACATTAATTGCTATTGACAACAGCGTCAAGAGCCGGAACCCTGGCCGCCAGCACCCCTTCCCATCCTCCGCTGCATAAAGTCTATGATGACTTCATCCGTGGCGATGCGGGGCAACTCACGCAACTCCATTGCTAGAATCTGAAGGACCAGGCTCGTAAGGAAGCAGAAATCTCCGTTCTCTGCTGCTATCAAGCCAACCTGCTTGGTATTAGCGTAGAGTAGCTCTAGGTTCTCATAACCTCCATGCTCTCCATTGCTAACTGCACTACCACCACTGCTTACATTGAGTACTGCAAGCAGTTGTTCAGGCTCCAGTCCTGCGGCTCTGGACACTGCAAGGGCCTCAAGTGTACCTAGATGGACAGCTGCGAAAAGGGCCTGGTCGAGTCGCTTGAGCACATCCTTAGATGGCACTCTTGGACGCACCGAGGACGGTGACCCACGGGCCTGATCGGTAAACTCAACCAGCCGTGTATTGTCCGCCTCAGCCATCCCGGTAATGGCCGCCCAACGATACAGTGAGGTCACCCGCTCCCCCAATAAAGGCACTTGGCCACTGTCTACGGCAATTTCGCTTGCGATTCGCAGATCCTTCCACATTAGACCCAGGGTAAACCCCGAGTTGTATGTTGCTGGGAGAATATAGCGAGGCCAGTGGTGTTCCAGCAGAAAAGTCCTGCCAGGCCCTGCCGCGAAATGGGCGATAGACTCCTCCCTCGGGATGCCAAGGGAATGTGCCATATGCATGAACTCCATGGTGGCAGTGAAATTGACTGCCATCACCATCATGTTCATCGCCTTAGCGATGTGACCAGTGCCAACTTCGCCGGTGAGGATGATGTCGGTACCCAACTGATCGAGCACCGGCCGCGCCCGTTCTCGGGAAGCTGCATACCCACCCAGCATGATTGACAGGGTGCCGTTTTCTGCTGCAGGAACACCACGGCTCACCGGGGCATCCACCAAGTCTGCGCCATGTTCACGCAAGGCTGCGGCAACTTCCCTAGTGATCACCGGAGTGGAGGTGGTAGTCTCAATCACAAGGTGATGCGGCCGAACGACTTCAAGAATTCCCCCTGGCCCCATTACCACGTCACGCACAGCATGGTGATCGGTGACACAGGTGATTACCAGATCACAGTCACGGGCTACATCCGCTGCCGACTCTACTTTTATTGCGCCGGCAATTCCTTCCATGGCCTTTGTGTCGATGTCATGAGTGACCACCCTGTAACCGGCCCGAAGAAGCCGTCTGGCCATACGCGAGCCAATCTGGCCAGTACCTATTATGCCGACACTGCCCACTTCAACCATAATTATTAACTCCCTTGATGCCACGTACCAGATCCGCGCCCTTCTCACCAATCATGATGGCCGGTGCGTTGGTATTTGACGATGCCATGGTGGGCATAATGGAAGCATCGACCACCCTTAGACACTCGACGCCATGCACTCGCAGCTCGCTGTCCACCACAGACAGGTCATCGTTGCCCATCCGACAGCTTCCGATGGGGTGCCAAGAGGTTTGCCCAGTCTTGCGCATGTAGTCCATCAGCTCCTCTTCATCGGTAACCTCGGGACCCGGGCGGATCTCTCGACGTAGCAGTTTGCTGAGTGCTGGCTGCGAAGCTATCTCGCGGATAAACTTGAGGGCATCAAGATAGGTCCGGCGCTCCTCTTCGTGTGAGAGATAGTTGGCGACCATGCTGGGCGGGCACTGTGGATCAGCGCTGGTGGCGTGAACGGATCCGCGCGATAGTGGTCGAAGCATGAATGCCCCCAGGGAAAAGCCCGAAAACCTGTCAATCCCCATCTCTTTACTGCGCGAGTAGCGGTCTTGGCCACTGATCAGCGCCAATTGGATCTTGACGTCCGGGCGCTCCAGTTCTGGGTGGGTCTTGGCAATAGCGTGCACCGTCGACGAGGTTGTACTCATCAGGCCCCGCCGCCTCAAAATGTAATTAAGCCCGTGCTGCATGCCGCGCCATTTGCTGCCAATAATGTCGTTGATCGTCAGCGGCTGAGTGCATTCGTAGGTTAAGCGAACCTGGAGGTGGTCTTGCAGGCCCTCACCAACCCCGGGGAGATGGGCAACCACCGGCACCCCTAGCTTGGCGAGGCGATTCTCGTCGCCCACCCCAGAGCGCTCCAGGAGCTGAGAGGACTGAATCGCCCCCGCACAGAGCAGAACCTCACCTTGGGCGCGAACCTGGTAGCGCTTGTCATCCTTGAGATATTCGACCCCCACGGCACGCTTGCCTTCAAAGAGGACCTTCGCAGTCAGGGCATGAGTCCTGACGGTGAGATTGGCGCGGCTGCGAGCACCCATGATATAGCCATCCGCCGCACTCCAGCGACGGCCGCGATACCCTGTCTGCTGAAGGTAGCTGACACCCTCGAAGGTACCATTATTGTAGTCTTCCGCACGCGGCACACCAGCTTCGGCACAGGCATCCTGGAAAGCAGTGGATAGGGGATCGGGATCCCAACTGCCACGGTTGATAACATGCATCGGCCCATCATGGCCGCGCAGCGCAGGGTCTCCTTCTGGGTAGCACTCCATGCGCTTGAAGTAGGCTGCCACATCCCGGTAGCTCCACCCCTCGTTGCCCAAGCGTTGCCACTCGTCATATTCGATAGGATCGCCGCGCACATAGACCATCCCATTGATGGCACTGGAACCACCGACTACCTTGCCCCGGGGCCAATAGATGGACTTGTCATTCAAGGCAGGCTCGGGGGCTGTATGAAACGGCCAGGCATATTTCGGATTCTGCAGTAGCTTACCGACGCCCAGCGGTACTCGAATCCACGGATTGTTCGGCCAACCACCGGCCTCCAGCAGGAGCACCGAGTGCTTGTGATCCTCCGATAGTCTTCCAGCTAGGGCACAGCCTGCCGACCCGGCGCCAATCACGATGTAATCGAAAGTCTCTTCGCTGCTCCTGACACCCGTCATGCCTTGTCTCCTGCCCGATGCTTGAAAGAGTCACGACGGAAGCTGTAGAGGGCAGCCGGGTCTACCTGAACATCAACTACAGCAGGTTTGCCACAAGCCAAGGCCGCCTCCAGGGTCTTTCTCAGGTCACCCGGCTGGTCTACCCTGAATCCACGGGCGCCATAGAGTTCGGCAAGCTTGTCATAGGGTGGATTCTGCAGGTTCGCTCCAATGTAACGCTCTCCGAAGAAGTCGCGCTGATAAGCCTTCTCGGCTCCCCAGCACTGGTTATTCATTACCACCGTGACGGTATTGATACCATGTTCGACTGCCGTGGAGAGCTCAGAGACGGTCATGCCAAATCCTCCATCCCCCATCAGGCTAATGACCGTGCGTTCTGGGCAAGCCAGCTTGACACCAAGGCCGCAAGAGAAGGAGAAGCCGACTAACCCGAAGTCTAGCGGCGTGAACAGTGCCGGCGGCTGCCAATAGGCCAGCCTGTCGGTGGCCTGCAGGCACAGTGTCCCGGCATCCATGGTATACATAGTGTCTCGAGGAGCCACCTCACGTAGGGCCTTGAACAGCGTCTCCGGACTGATTGGTGACTGCTCGTCATTGGTCTCATCCAGCGCCACCAGGTGACGCTTGCGTTGTTCCTTGAACTGAGCAACCCAGGCGCCACCGTCGCGCTCACTACCCCGGATCGCCTCACGAATATCCTGCACTACCGACGAAGCATCGCCCCAGATAGCCACTTCCACGGGGAAAAAGCGCCCAAGCGCGGTAGGCTCAATCTCCACTTGAATAATGGCGGCCTTTTGATTGAGATTGTCATAGGTATAGAAGGTTGAATTGAAGCCAAGTCGCGTACCCAGTGCGAGAATGACATCCGCCTCACGAGCCAGATACGAGGCCACGTCGTTGCCCCGCGGGCCCACTTGACCGGCATTCAGGGGATGGTCGAACGGCATCCCATCACCATGCCCAGGTGATGTCGCCACCGGTACGCCTAGAGACTCGGCTAGTTCGATGACCACCTCGTGAGCCCTACTGTTCTTGATTCCTCCACCCGCAATGATCAGCGGGCGACTGGCGCCAATCAGGAGTTTCGCCGCCTTCTTGACTTGCTCCGGATTGGCCCGCACAGCAGTGTGCATGCCATCTCCCATCGCACCCCGGATAGCTTCGAACTCGGCTTCGGCGGCCAGTACATCGCGAGGCAAGTTGAGGAGTACCGGACCCTGGCGGGGCGACAGAGCATTGCGGAAACCTTCATTGATGAATTCAGGAACCCGACCGGCACTATTGACCATGTAGGTCTTCTTGGTGATAGGCATAAACAGGTGCTGTTGGTCCACCTCCTGGAAGGCATCTCGATGGACATGACCGGTGGCCAGCGAACCCGCTAGTGCGATAACGGGGGAGTAAGCCGCCCGAGCCTGGGCTAAGGGCGTAACGAGGTTAGTGGCGCCCGGGCCATTCTGTCCGGCTAAGAAGACCCCAGCTTTACCGCTGGCGCGTGCATAGCCATCCGCCATGTGAGTACCAGAGCGTTCATCTCGAACCCCGATGAAGCGAATCTCCTCAGCATCATACAGAGCATCGAACATTTCCATAGTGGCCGAACCAATCAGTCCGAACACCGTATCAACTCCATTTGCTCGCAGCGCTTCGACTGCCGCTCGTCCACCACTCATTCTTGTCATTTCCTTGCTCCTTTCCTCATCAGGATTGGCGCCGTCTTGATCACCCTAGTCCGTGACGGCGAAAATTATCCGCTGAGCCCCCAGCCTCCCCAAGAATCCTGAAAGTACCGGACCATTGACACTTTTGTCAACATTCTTGTCTATCTATGTGTTGTCACATCATGAGCGAATTCTTACGTTTCGTGGCTCACTCCTCGTAGGCATCGGCACTCCAATCCGTAAGATCCCTAGATTTTCTTTTTTTCGTAGACATAATTGTCATCAAACGGGTATGGTATACAGTGGAACTGATCCGTCCATTCTGGTTTTATGGTGAAACCCCCAGTATGTGGGGGGTAACAAACAGCAGGGGGCTGACGCGTTCCGAAGCCTTGCAGCGCGCCCCCGGACGTGGGTAGACGTTTAACTGCAGAACTTGTGCGATCCCCCACGATTTCCAAGACAATCAACCGAATGTTAAGAGCATGTAAGTTATGAAAGTCGGTATCACACAGGAAAAGACAGGTAAGGAAAAACGGCGCGGCCAGAAGCAACGTACCGAAGAAGTGCTTCTAGAATTGCGATATATGATCGCAGAACATGATCTCCCCCCCGGCACACGCCTCCACGAACTCGAACTCGCTCACCAGTTCAGCACAT
The DNA here is from genome assembly GCF_002879615.1 of Billgrantia endophytica. GTDB lineage: Bacteria > Pseudomonadota > Gammaproteobacteria > Pseudomonadales > Halomonadaceae > Halomonas > Halomonas endophytica. The sequence goes on along the minus strand of NZ_PNRF01000006.1, from coordinate 40,771 downwards.
CCAGGTCTGTTGTTAGGGAAGCCTTTGGGATTCTCGAACAGCGCGGACTTGTCAACCGCATCCACAACCGGGGGGCAGTCGTAGCTAGGCTCGATCCCAAGGAGGTCTATGAAATATTCGATGTTCGAGAGGTCTTGGAGGGCATGTGCACTCACCAGGCAACGATCAACGCTCCCCCCGAGACGTGGGACTTCTATATCGAACTCTTCGGCTCGGTGATGGAAAAGGCTATTTCCGACGGCGAGATAGAGCGTTACATCGATGCCTTGGAAGAACTCCGCCGTGAGATCATTTGTTGGGCAGACAACACGCATGCCACCAATTTCCTGGATCTGGTTTATGACAAAGCTAGACTTATCAAGCGCAGAGTCACGCTATTGAACGGGCGCGCAGCCATCGGACGCGAGATGCATTTGGAAATGCTCAAGCACATGCGGGCGGGTGAAGCTGCTGCAGCTGAGGATATGAAAAAACGAATCATCCGCAGCGCCAAGGAATGGCTAGTGCGCTACCAAGATTTCGTCATGTAGATCGTATACTATATCCACCGCACGTTATCGACCACGCCATGTGGGAGTACGTTTTTCGATGAAGGCGCGCACCCCCTCCGTCCGGTCCTCGCTGGCCATCAGTCGTTGATGCAAAGCAAGTTCGTAGGCGAGCCCACTATTGAGGTCGAGCTCGCCACCGATATGCACAGCCCGGCGTATCGAGCGAACCGCCAGCGGCGGCATCCTAGCAACCTGCTCAGCCTTTTCCAAGGCTCGGCTGAGCATCTCTTTCTGAGGAAAAATCCGGGAAACGATACCGTACTCCTGAGCCTCTTCCGCATTGATCCGCTCGCCAGTCAGCAGCATCTCCAGTGCCCTGCCACGTCCGGTAATTCGAGGGAGGAGCTGAGTTCCACCCAGTCCCGGCATAATGCCAAGGCCGATTTCCGGCAGCCCAAACTCTGCTTCCTCAGTAGCAAGCACGATATCAGAGGCTAGCGCTATTTCCGCGCCGCCTCCGAGCGCCACCCCCTGAACTGCAGCTATCACCGGAATGTCCAAGCTCAGTCGAATCATCAGGAACAACCTGAAAAGCGCATGCTGACGTCGGATACCATCTTCGTCCAGGCAATTACGCTCCTTGAGATCGGCACCCACGCAAAAAGCCCGGAGTCCACTGGCCGTGATCACGATACAGCGCAGGCGGGTATCCACTGCCCAATCGCTGAACTGTCGAATCAGCTCATTGGCCATCACGCTATTCAAGGCATGGAGTGCATCAGGGCGGTTAAGGGTCAGGATTGCAACGCCGTTATCACGTCGCTCCACGTTGATCGTGGAGTATTCAAGGAACGTGCTGTTCATTACATACCTCTAGCTGGCTCGTCAATGATAGATTTCTTCCCGTTGCTTTTCATCACCTAGCCGCTCGACCAGCCACTGGATGCTGTCGGCGATGATGAAGCTCCCAAGCAGTTGCGAGCCCAGCAATGGCCAATCCCACAGCTGTGAGCAGCAGATCTGGTGTCAGTAGCAAAATGGCGCCGGCAAACCAGGCAACCCTTGGCCACCAAGTATCAGTACGCAGCTGAAGTGCGGCTGCCAGACTAATAATCGCAATCACGGCAATCACTGTTTCAAAGACGATGCTGCCAAAGCTCCCAGCCATCAGGATCTCTGGACGGTAGACGAATAAGTATGGAACGATGAACCCGGCAGTGCCCAGCTTGAGTGCGGTCATGGCCACTGGCCAGACCGGTGCCCTCGCCACAGCTGCCGCAGCGAAACTAGCCAGTGAAACTGGCGGTGTGATGGCCGACATGGAGGCAAAGTAGAGCACGAAAAGGTGTGCCGCCATCGGTTCGACGCCTAAGCGCGTGAGTGCGGGCGCCACCACTGCCCCGGTGATCGCGTAGGCGGCCACCGTCGGCAACCCCATACCCAGGACAATTGTGACTACCATCGCCAGGAGCAGCGTCAGGAACAGGCTACCACCAGTGATTGTGATGATCACCATTGCCAATTTCAGGCCCATGCCAGTGAGATTAAGTACCCCCATGATAATCCCGGCTGTCGCACAGGTCGCGGCAATTGGTAGAATACTACTTGCAGCATCGATGCTGGCCTTAGTGGCGACTTTCGGACCGATACGCGTCACCTTGCGGATCCAGCTCACAAGCAAGGTAGCTGCGACTGCATACAAGCCGGAGAGAATAATTGAAACGTTAAGCACCAGTAGGGAGAAAATTAATACCAGCGGTGGAAGCAAGAAATACAGCCCCGTAAGCAAAGACTTTTTATCCAGACGCTGCTCTTCATTCGATACGCCGCCGATGCCGCGATTAACTGCCTCATAGTGCGACATCATAAACACGGAAAGAAAATAGAGCACCGCAGGAATCGTGGCCGCCATGATAATACTGGTATAAGACATCCCGGTCATGTCGACCATCAGGAAAGCGGCAGCGCCCATGACAGGCGGAAGGATCTGCCCGCCGCTTGATGATGTGGCTTCGACAGAAGCGGCGACCGTGGGCGTATAGCCAGCCCGTTTCATCATGGGAATCGTCATCGAACCCGTGGCCACCACGTTGCCAGCCGAGGTGCCGTTGATCATGCCAAAGAAGCCACTGGCTGTAATCGCCACCTTGGCAGGACCGCCTCGCGCTCGCCCGGACATCGCAATCGCTAACTTGATCAGGTATTCACCGGCTCCAGAGGCCATCATCAGTGAACCAAAGAGGACAAAAAGGTATATATAGGTCGCAGAGGATCCCAGTGGAATATTTAACAAACCATTTGTAGTGTATAGATAAGTCACCAACCTCTCAAAACTGTAGCCGCGATGACCAACAAAGTTTGGAAGATAATTACCATAAAGCCCATATAGAATCGCCAGGACAGCAAGGATAAAAATAGCGTTGCCAGTGGTACGACGTGTAACCTCTAGAACCGCACCCACCATCAGTACGGCAATTATCACATCCGTATCCGATGGGAGTACACCCGCCCGCATGGCGATGCCTTGCATATCCATTGTCATGTAAATTGCACCACTCAGTACTGCAAGTGCTAGAGCCGGAGCGGTATAACGCAGCCAAGGACTATCCATAGTCAGACTGACCAGCGAACCAAAGACCACAAGACCCGTGATATGCCAAACACGGAAAATCAGCGGATCCAGCGGCTGAATGATTAAGGCGTAAAAATGGAAGCCTAGAATCGCCAAGGCAGTAATGGCAATTAGTGCCCGCAGGGACCATCCGGTGCTGTCACGCAGGAATGACATGATAACCTCGACTTACATTTATTTTATTGACTTTGTATAGACAAGGACACCACGCTCGGCGCTGCGGGCCTCATGGCATCGCTCAAACCTGTAGAGCTTGTAGATCAGTCCTCTGGAATGAGTCGGTCGGGGATATCAACACCTTGCTCTTCGTAGTACCGGATGGCACCCGGATGTAGAGGAACCGTTATTTCAGCAATATTCTCCAGAATGACATGCTCTGAGGCCCGGTGGGTCTCCATCAGGGTATCGTGGTGTTCGAAAGCTGCCTTGACCATCTCATAAACTAAATCATCGGACTGTTCCTTGTTCGTGATTAAAAAGTTCCACACGGTGAGTGTCGGCTGGTCTTCTGTCACGGCGTCATAGGTGCCCGCAGGAACCACATCGGTACCAAAGTAGGGGTATTCCCCAATGAAGGATTGACTGATTTCCTTCGGCAGGGTGATCAGGTTTATACCATGGGTGGATTCGGTCTCGGCGACTGCCGGATGAGGTAGACCCGCAGTGGTGAGAGCGGCATCTACCTGGCCATCACGCAACTGATTAACGATGTCCGAGAAACCCGCATTAACGATCTGGGACGGCTGGATGCCTGTATGATCGTAAACCTTTCGACCGTAAGCATCCGGCGTGCCACCGGCCGGTCCCATAGCCACTACTTTGCCCTCAAGGTCCTCAAAGGTTTTGATGTCAGAGTCCTTCACTGACCACCAAGTGAAGTAGCTAGGATACATAGGCAGCACGGCGCGAATATTATCGTATTTTTGTCCATCCGCCCACTCGATGCCGAGCAAACCTTCATAGGCAGGCGCCGCCGTCACTAGGCCAAGTTCCAGCTCACCGCCATGGACGAGCTGAATATTGTGCAACGGTCCCCCAGTTACCTCCACATTGGTGTTCATACCAATCTTGTTCAGGACGCTTGCCATACCACTTGCCCAAACATAAAAAGTGCCGCCAACGGATGCTGCACCAATGGTGACATCCTGGGATGCTTGCGCGGTGGTGCACAAGGATGTAGCGAGGATCGCAGATGCGGTGACAGTTACTAATTTTTTCATTAACTTACACTCCAATTGTATTTATTTGTGAGCTCAGAGGTGATCTGCCTGATTGGGCTTCACGCACCCCACATTTCAAATAGTCAGTGACATCGCCGATTTTGTCAACAAGTTCGTTGCCCATAATGTCGACTATGATGCCGATCTAATCGGCGCATGCTGATAAGCCCTAGCAAGCTGTCGGGTGATGGGCGTCTCTCATGGTAACGACGCCCCTTTCTGTTGGCGCCCACAGCTCAGGTCACGAAGCGCCATCAGCCACTCTCGAAGCACTACTGGGGGCCTGATCGCCTGTAAGAAAGCCCTCTCAGGGGGCCCCTTCAGCCTGTCACCAGACGGTGCATCCGCTTGATGTTCCATGCCATAGCGACCAGTCGCCACTCACCACCGGCGCTCTCCAGGCCTAGCAAGGCTTGCTTGAAGCGTTTTTTCAGGAGAGCTAAGGGGCAGCACCGAACAAGATGGCGCCGTAACCATTCCGGGCTCAACCGCCACACGGAGAGCTCGTCCCGGTGCCGGATACTGTTGCTCTGGTAGCACCACTGTTGACCGCACTCACGGACATGCAGGCTGGCGACCATCACGATGACACTGGCCAGCATCGCGGTCAGCAGCAGGATTTCGATGCGTTTGCCCTGGCAAGACTGGTACATGCCGAAGCCCAGTCCAAACAAGGTGTTTTTGATATGAAGAAAGACTTCTTCAATCTGCATGCGCTGCCGGTAAATAGCCATCAGCTTGTCCGCCAGCGTTGAGCGCTCCCACAAGTTGCTGACCAGCACCCAGGGTTCCTTCTGGCGCTGGGCAATCGCCCGACTGCAGCCGTCTTAAGAGACTTGGCCTTGCTTATTGCGATGTTGACATCCCTTCGGCGGCCGATGCTAGAGCACCATGCGGGTAGGGCAATCTCAGCGGGTTGTTCTCAGAGATATGAACGGAACCCGGTGCTTGCCGAGGTTGCTTGTTGAACAAGGCTGTCACAGGCCGCCACGCGGAGCCAGGCACCTAGTGGGGCTGCGAACCCGGTTCATGTAGTACCAACCACGCGCCTCGACCGCCTTGAACCAAGGGTCGCGAAAGCCCGCATCGGTGATGAGGATCGGCGTTGAATCGGCAGGCAGGACTCGCTCGGCCAAGGCCGCGAGCAAGTACGCTTCACAGCGCTGGCAACCATTCTTATGGTTGACCTTTTCGAAAATCGGTAGTGAGCACCCGACAATGGCTCGCAACAAGAATCGCTGGCCAGGGTCATCGATCGGGTCACCAGTCCACCAGAATCAGTGACGGGTAGTGTGGCCGATCAGCAGCGACGCCACGAGCCAATAAGACAAGTGCCCGTCCCTAATGTAGATGATGGTTAGTCAGAAACCGATCAACCCGTTTGATGATATGCTTGGGTGTCGCTGATACCGGCAAGGCACGCCCCAAGGCCGTCACACCAAGACGGCGCTCGCTCAACAGCACGCCCACCACGTCGAGCAACGCTTGCAGGCGTTTTGGCGCGGATTAACGGATTGTGCTTTTGACGAACCCAGCGGCCTAAAAACCTTTATAGAGAGATGGAGGCGGCCCCGACAGCCACATCCCGGCACACGCGACCACCACTACCGTTGCTCCCTTCCGGGCCTGGCGGGGTTTGCGGTTTAGCGTTGCGGGAGGACCGACGGGGCCACCACGACATGATGTCCGCATGCTGGATGCAGGCATCGAACCCGGCGCCACATCAATGGCTTGCCGAGTGCGGGTGCACTATACCAGCGGGCAGGCAGGCCAGCAAGGGCGTTCCGGCGCTCGGCGTGATCGTGTGTGTGACGCGTTGATTTGTCGTGTAGGGTTAAAGAGACATAGCCACGAGAACAGTCGTGTTACCCGCTCAGGAGGCGCACCATGAAAAAGGACCCCAACAAGGGCTATATCGCTTTGCTCGGCTGGAGCCTGAACGCTGTCGAAGCCGCCGAAAACTTTGATCGACGCTACGTGGTGGTAGCACCGGATTGGGCGGAAAAGTATTGCCAGCAGCATGACATCCCCTACGTTTCCTGGAACTTCGAGCGGCTCAACGACCGATCCATGGAAATCGCCGAGACCCTCAAGGAAATGGGCGTCGACGTGGCGATTCCGATGTTCGAGGAAACCGTGGAGTGGGCCGGCGCCATCAACTCGCTGCTGCTCGACAACCCCCGCCTCTACGGCCAGTCGCTATTGCTGCGCGACAAGGCCCTGATGAAGCGCCGAGCCCAGCTTGGCGGCATCCGCGTGGGCATCTTCGAGGAAGCCCATGACAAGGCCGATGTCATCCGCTTCCTCAAGCGGGTCAACCAGACCCTGCTGAAGCTCGACGGCGACCCCAACGACCCGATCCATCTCAAGGCCTTCGACAAGGCCGGCTGCCTGGGCCACCGGGTGATCCGTACCCCCGATGAAGTCGACTCCATCCCCGACGAAGAATTTCCCGTGCTGATGGAGTCGCACCTGGACGGGTGGGAATTCGCCGTAGAGGCCTGGGTCCATAACGGCAAGGTCGCGTTTCTCAACATTTCCGAGTACGTGACACTGGGCTATTCGGTCTTCGTGCCGGGCTCCCCCGAGATCGAGCGCTACCGACCCCAGATCACGGCCCAGATCGAAAAACTGATCAAGACCTTCGACATCGAGTTCGGGCTGATCCACCCCGAGTACTTCGTGACCAGCGATGGTGAAATGTACTTTGGCGAGGTGGCCTACCGCCCGCCGGGTTTCAAGGTGTTCGAACTGCTCGAACGGGTCTACGGCTTCAATGCCTATCAGGCCAGCATGATGGTCTTCGACCCCAAGACCAAACCCGAAGAGGTCGAGGCGTTCTTCCCACGGGAAGTGGTCGATGCCACGTGCTATGCCGGTTGTTTCGGCGTTTACCCCCGCCGCCGGGTCGTCAGCCGCCTGGAGATCCCCGAGGAGGTCGAGGACCACCCTTACTTCGAGTCCCACGAGCTGACCCCTCCCATGGCGGAGACGGTGACCAAGCGCACCGCCTTCGGTACTCACTGGGGCCTGATCTACTTCAAGGGCGAGGACCCCCATATCCTGCGCGACCTGCTGAAGCATCAGGAAGAACTTGATTTCTATGTCTAGGCAAGGCGTCATGGGCGAATGACAGCCTGACGACAAGGAGTCGGCGTGACGACGCACCGACACACGCAAGACACGAGTGAACCGCCGGCACCCAGCGACAAGCTCGCGGGACTGCTGGCGAGACTCGACGAAGCCATTGACCTGCTGGCTGAATCCCGTGATTTCGCCAAGCCGGGCAAGCTGCCGCGGGTGATGGATACGGCGCGCCGTGTGCTGCATCAGGAAGGCGGGGCCGCGGAGGTGGAGCGGCGCGCCAAAATCCTGGAGGAAGCCGGAATCTTTCACGGCTCGGACTGGGAGACGCCGCAGTATCTGGTGCCCTCGTTGACCACCCATGCGCTCAAGAGCGCCAATCCCAATACCGTCGTCATCGAGTCACTCAGCGAGCTGCGCCTGCTCGCCATTGCCAAGGGCGACTACCAGCATTCGCTGATCTCGGCGGAACAGGCGCACCACTACCTCACCCAGGTCATGGCGCTCAACCTCTGGTTGCTGTTCGGTGCCCCCAGCGAAGCCGAACGGGAAACCCAGGGAAGGCTTGCCGAGATACCGCGCCACTTGTTCCTCCATCTGGCCAAGCGCATCGGCTATGAGCACATCATCGACAAGCTGATCGAGGAGATCTGGCGCATCCTGCAGCAGCGCCCGATCCAGGTAGAGCCGGTCAAGCAGATGATCACCCAGATCGCCATCTGCCAGGCCAACCCGGAAATCGACCTGGGCGTCAGTGGCCAGGGAGCCGACCGGCTGGTCAGCTCCCTGTTCGGCCCCACCCAGGCGTGTCGTGAAGACCCGGGGCTGGATATCTATCGGGACCGACTCTCGAGCATGGATAGCGCCGCCCTCCAGAGCGAAGCCACCGGCTTTGCCCGTGCCATGCATGATACCGGCCTGGTGTCGCCCTACCATCCGGTACTGTTGCGTCATTTACTGGATCATGGTGACCACCTGCTGGCCGAAGGGCTGGGGCTCTCCTCTACCGGGCGCGACTGCCTGCTCTGCTATCGGGAACTGGTACATGCGCTGATCCGTGGCGGCGTGCACCCAACCACGCCCCAGGCGGCCTATGGTCTCACCCTGATGCTCGAGCGGGGCATTCTTTACCAGCCCCCGGTGGCACCCGCCATGTGGCGTCAGTTGGGGCTGCCGCTGTCGGAGTGGTCCCGGGCACGGCTCAACCTGGCCTTCGGTGAAGCCGTCTCGCCCAGGGCGAGGTTATTGGAAGGCGTCATGTGCATGCTCGGCCTGCCACTGGGTGTCGGCCAAGGCAACAACCCCACCTGCCAATCGGCTCGCGCCCTGTCGATGTGGGCCTACAACGATCCGGACTATCTCCTGCAGATGGTGGCCTGGGCGGCCCGTGACGACGAGATCGTGATGCACTTCGAGGGCCAGTCCATTTCTTCCATGGCCAGCCTCTCGGGCGTTGCCACCGAGCTGCCCATCGATCTCGATCCCGTCTCGCTGCTGGTGGTACCCCATCTCGACAGGATCTATGCCGAAATGGGCCGTCGCTGCGCGGGTCGCGACGGCGATCCGCATCGCTGGGTGAATCCGGAGTTTCACGGCTGGTGGGCCGGCCGGGGATTTCGCATCAATGTCGACGTGGCAACGGGACAGCTCCATGAGCTGGACGACTTCCTGCGCCACTTCTATGCCAGTTATCACCCCTACTACAACGGCAATCAGCCCGTCATCCACCCTCAGCCAGCGGGCATCGCCATCACCGATAGCGCCGCGCGCTTCATCGGCTGGCATGCCATTACGGTACTGCGCGTATCGCTGGACCCTTCGGATGTCATGCGGGTGTATTTCTTCAACCCCAACAATGATAGCGGCCAGGACTGGGGGGATGGCATCAAGGTGAGCACCGCCGGCCAGGGCGAACGATTCGGAGAAGCCTCCCTGCCCTTCGAGGAGTTCGCCTCGCGGCTCTACATCTTCCACTATGACCCCTTGGAGCGGGGCGATCTGGCCAGGGTCGCCCAGGATGAAGTGGATCGGGTGATCGGCCATATTCACCGCAGCTGGGGCGCCAACAGGATCCCCCCTGGCGACCTTCAGGCCTGCGAAGGCCCTGGGCAGCAGTGATTCTGCCGGATTCACCGACACCGGCGGGCATCAGCGTTTTTCCGACCTCGCCTGACTCGATAGCCATCGCGCCCAGAAGGGCGCGATGATCATCAGCGCCACCATGCGCAGCAGGTGATGGAACGCCACGAAGACCGGATCGATATCCAGCGCCACGGCGAGGATCGCCATCTCGCCTATCCCACCCGGCGCCAGCGCCAGCAGTGCCACGTCACGGGGCACATCGAGCAACTGATGGATCAATTCCGCGAACAGGGCCAGCACGAGGAGCGCCAACAACGTGGCGATGGATGCCTCGAACAAATAGCGCCCGAAGCGCGCCCGGGACAGGCCCTGGAAGCGTGAACCGATGGCACTGCCGAGCACCCAGAGCATGCCGTTCAACCCCCAGTCCGGTAACTGAAGGCTGGCAATATCGAGCCCGGAAAGCAGCGCCGCGAACAGCAGAGGCGCCATCAGCGATGCGCTGGGTAGCTTGAGGCGGTATCCCAGGGGAATCAGTGCCGGAAGGGCCAGCAGCATCCACAGGTGGGCCACGGGCGGCGTCACGTCATTGAACTCCGACGCCGCGCCGCCTTCCCAAAGCCAGAACAGCGGCGGAAGCCACAGAATCACCAGAATGATGCGCAGCGACTGGGCAATGGCGATACGCTGCGGGTCACCGCCACACTTTTCCCCTATGAGGATCATCGCCGTCATGGCGCCAGGCGCCGAGGAGAACCAGGCGCTTACCGAATCGAATCCGCAACGCCGGTACCAGGCGGCCGCAGCGGCGGTGGATACGCCCACGCCCAGCAGCAGCAACGCCGCCGACAATGGCCAGTCGAGCACCCGCTGCGCCAGTTGGGGCGTTACCTGGCTGCCCAGCACCAACCCCAGCATGCCGAGGAACAGCTCGCGTAGACCATCCGGCACGCGCACATCCAGGCCCCGGGCCGATACCAGCAGGTTGGCGACCAGGGGTCCCAGCATCCAGGCCAGCGGCAAGCCGGTCAGGTGAAACAGCACCCCACCCACCGCGCCGATACCCAGCGATCTTGCCAATGCCCTGACTGCCGTTCGCCCCACGCCTCACCCTTCTGTTAACTGGCTAACGACTGGATTATGTCATAATGTCGCTCGTCCTTCTTGCCAGGAACCCGACATGCTTCGCCTCGACCAGCTACTCGTCACCCAGGGCCTGGCCCGGTCACGCACCCGGGCGCAGCGGTTGATTCGCAAAGGCTGCGTCAGCCTGACGAATAGCGGCCGCGTGTTGACCAAGCCCAGCGAAAAGTGGGCCGAAGAGGTGCGGCTGAGCGTAGCGGAGGACCCCGAAGAGCGCTACGTATCCAGGGCAGGGCTGAAACTGGAGGCGCTCATCGATGCGCTGGGCCTCGACCTCGAGGACAGGCTGGTGCTGGATGTGGGTCAGTCTACCGGCGGTTTCAGCGACTGTGCGCTGCGCTTCGGCGCCCGACACGTGGTCGGCGTGGAAGTGGGCCACGGCCAGCTCGATAGAGAGCTTCGGGGCGACCCTCGAATCTCCTGCCTGGAAGGTCTCAATGCACGGACAATGGCCACCGAGCCTCGTCTGCGCGAGGCCTTCACGGCCCAGGGAGCCGAAGGCCCCGACCTGGCGGTCATGGACGTCTCCTTCATCTCCCAGACGCTGGTCCTGCCCGAGCTTGCCGCCCTGCTCCGCCCCGGTGGCCAACTGCTCTCCCTGGTCAAGCCCCAGTTCGAGGTAGGGCCTGGGGGCGTCAATGACCGGGGCATCGTCGTCGAGCCAGCTCTTCATGCGGACGTGGAAGCGAAAATTCGAGCCGAGTGCACCCGGAACGGCTTCCGGATACTGCACTGGCAGGAGAGCCCCCTGCTGGGTGGCGATGGAAATCGCGAATTCCTGCTTCATGCCCAGATACCCTAACGCCCTCCATCGCCCCCGTCTCCCCCATCGCTGTCACCGATCTCGATGTCCCCCGGGTCGCCTCCTGCACCGGGAGGCGGATGATGCGGGGCATGAGTGGTCGTCGGGATCACGCTTCGGATTTTCTTCGTTTCTCCCTCTGCACGATGCAACCAGACATCGAGTTGATTGAAGGCGATGTGGATGTCGTACTCCGAAAACAGCTCACCGATACGGCAGTTGATCTCGTCGGTGGCATAGAGCCGATCCCCCAGCGCGTTGACGAAGACGCGAAGCTCGAAGTCCAGGGCGTTCTCGCCATAATCCATGAAGAAGACCTGAGGTTCGGGGTCACTCAGCACCCGTGGGTTCTCGTCGGCGGCCTGGCGCAGCAGATTATGGACCAGCCGCTGGTCCGAACCGTGGGCCACGCCGAACGTCAGCACCACCCGCGTGATCGTATCCGACAGTGACCAGTTGATCAGTTGGTCGGTGACGAAGGTCTTGTTGGGGATGATGATTTCCTTGCGATCGAAATCGGTCACCGTGGTGGCACGAATGCGGATCTTGCTCACCGTGCCGGTGAGATTGCCCAGGGTGATGGTGTCGCCGATGCGTACCGGGCGCTCGAAGAGGATGATCAGCCCCGATACGAAGTTGGCAAAGATTTCCTGCAGGCCGAAGCCCAGCCCCACGCCCAGCGCCGCTATCAGCCACTGCAGCTGGTTCCAGGCCACGCCCAGGGTGGCCAGCGCGACGATAAAGCCGGTACCGACGATGGTATAGGAAAGCAGCGACGTAATGGCGTAGGCACTCCCCTGCTTCAGCTCCATGCGCGACAGCACCATCACTTCAAGCAGGCCGGGAAGATTACGCGCCATCATCAGCGTGAGACCAAAGATCAGCAGGGCGGTAAAGATATCCGCTACCGATAGCGTACTGGTTACCAGGTCGCTATCGCCCTCATCGGCCTCCCAGATCGCCACTTGCTCCAGATAGCCCAGCACCGTCAGCAGATCCGACCAGACCAGGTAGAGAAGCACAGTAAAGCCGATCAGCAGAATCAGCTTGGAAAGCCGCAGCGACTGCTGGTTGATCTGCTCCATGTCCAGTGGCGGCTCCTCGACCACCTCGAGACCGCCTTCGGCTCCCTCCTGGACCTGGGCCCGGCGGCGCGTCAGCGCACGCCGGAAGGCAAGCCGCCGGGCCGCTACCGCCAGTCCCCGCACCACCGAAGCCTCGACCAGTATCCATAGCCCCAGCAGGTAGAGGGTGATGACAAAGCGGGCGATCAGGCTGAGTGCCGTGTACTCGTAGCCGGAGACGATCAGCCCCAGAAGCAACAGCGGCACGGCAGCCAGCGCCAGGCCGAGCATCAGGCGAAACAGCTTGACTCCGAAAAAGGGAACGTGGGCAAGAATCAGGCGTGCCTGGCACACGCTCATTGCGACCAGGCCGGCGAGCAGCAGCCCAAGGGCCAAGGGGCGTGTGCTCAAGCCGATCTCACCATCGCGAACCAGGGTGGCGATCAACAGGACAGGCACCACGGCAATCCCCAGCCAGAACAGCAGCCAGCGCAACCGGGCCACGTAGGCGGCCGGCCAATAGAAGTGCTTTGTCGCGACGCCATCACGCACCAGCAGACGTCGTGACCAGGCGATGACCGCCCAGGCCAGGGCCAGGTGCCAGAAGGCATGGCCCAGCCCGATCGCGATACCCTGCCCTCCGGCCACGAGCGCCGTGCCGGCGCCGGCAAGCGCCAATGGCCCGGGTACGGCCAGCAGTGCATTGAGGGCTACCGCCTGGGGGGTGTGGGCCTGGGTATCGCTGCGCAGCCGGCCGATCTGTTCATGCAGCCGCGCAAGCCGCGTCTTTATACGTCGACGACTCCACAGCAGCGCCCCCGCCAACAGCAGGAACGGCACGCCAAGCAGTGCCTCGAGTCGCGGCCTCTGCCAATGTACCGGCAAGACTTCCCGCCATTCCCCGACCTGCCATTCGGCCAGCAGGTTGGAGGGCAAGTGACGTAACCAGCCGATATCGAGTGGGCGCGTATTGGCAATCCAGAAGAGCTGTTCGTCGATGGTAATGCGCAGTTCGCGGGAGGTCGTCAACAACTGGTTCTGATTGAGCTGGAGTTCGATGGCAGCACTCAGCAGAGTGCCATAGGTCTGCTCCAACTGATCGACCAGCTCCCGACGTGACTGGTAGAGGCCCTGCAGGGAGTCCACCAGAGCCGGCGTCACCTCCACACCCGCTTCTTCCAGACGCTGATTCGCCAGCCGCTCGCCCTGGCGCAATACATCACGCTGGCGAACCAGATCGAACTGGCGCAGACGCAGGTCGGCTATCTCGTCCTGCAGGTCGCGCCGCGCATCCACCTGGGGCAAGGAGCGTCGCTGCTCGCGCAGAATACGCGACAGCAGCAAACTGCCCCGGATGGCTTCTATCTGTTCGTTCAGGCTGCGCTGGAGCTGGCGGACGTGGTCGAGCTGGCTGCGGATCGCCAGGCTCTCGCGCACCAGACTGTTATTGCGGTCATTGGCCCGTAGCAATTCCAGACTGAGGTCCCGGTTGACCTGCTGGGCCCGCTCCAGCACCGGGTGGCCGGCCTCCAGGAGCGGGTCGTCACGGGCGGCATCGGCAATCGCCTGCTCCGAAGCAAGCCGCCGCTGACGGTCGATGACGCTCTGCAACAGGGCAAGCTCGGTTTCCTGCCGGGCGATCTGCTGGGTCAACAGATCCCGACGCTGCTGGGCCAGCTCCCGCAATCGGGTATTGGTACCGAGCTCTCGCTGATGAAGACGAAGGGATCGCTCCGCCAGCCGCCGTTCGACCAGCGCCTGCCACATCCGGGGGTCATCGGAGGACAGCCCCCGCCCTTCCAGCTCATCCAACACCCTGCGCGACAACTCGACGGATCGCATCGACTCGGCGATGGCCTGCTGAGCCCGCTCGGGCATGGTCTGGGTGGAAAGCAACTGGGCATTCACATCGGCAAGACGATCCTGCAGCTGTTGCAGTTCGAATACCACCTCCTGCTGCCGGTACTCGAGTTCGCTCAACGGCTCGTCATCCAGGTCCGTCGCCAACAGGGCGGCAGCGGCCTCCTCTTCCTGCGACAGCTCCCGTTCCAGGTTCAGCAGTTCCGCGGGGGCCTGCTCCACCCTTTCTTCGAGTGCCTCGAGGCGCTCCTCTACCTGCACCAGCGACTCCAGGCCCTGCAAGGTCGACTCGAGCGCTTCGATGCTGCGCTCCAGGGTGGCACTCGGGGACTCGCCCTCCTCCGGCTGTAGCTCGGCGAGGCGCGCCTCCACCACGGCACGCTCGGGAAGGGAGTCATCGGCAAGCGCCGGGGTAGCGATCAGGAATAGCCAATAGAACAGCAGGCCAAGGACAGCAGCCTGCCGGGCAGTACCGCCAGATGGTCGATGCATTGGATTCACAGCCGTCCTCGATTGCAGGGGCGCCACTAACCGTGACGATTCTCGTCTTACGGACAGAACATGGCAATGATTGTCGTCTATGGTTGACTTGCGCAGGCGTCGTGGTAGAAACAGAACCTCAAATACCCCTCTTCGAGTTGCCCATGACCATCCGTTCCGTCCTCTTCCTCAGTACAGCTCTCTGGAGCGCGCTGCCTCTTGCAGCACTAGCTCAGAGTGACGCCCAGCGAGATGCCATCGAAGCCAGGATCCAGCGCCTGAACAGCGAACTGGAAGACCTTCAGCGCCAATTGGAAAGCCTGCCCGAGGGGGAGACAGCCGCCGCTCTTCAGGAGGACGACCCGGTCCGTGAAGAGATCGCCCAGCGTCGCCAGCTGGAGCGCGAGTCGACCCGCAACCCGCTCGCCATCACGACGCATCGAAGCAACTACCTGTTCCCACTGAGCTATACGGCCAATCCCAACTACGTTGCCTTTCGCGACATAGTGCTGGATAGCGGCCCCAACGATCTAGAGGTCAAGTTCCAGTTCAGTGCCAAGGTCAACCTGGTGGAAGACCTGTTTGGCGATAATGGCGATCTCTACTTCGCCTACACCCAGCGTAGCTGGTGGCAGGCCTACAACACCGATGCCTCCTCGCCCTTTCGCGAGACCAATTACGAGCCGGAATTTTTCATCGACTTCGACAACGACTGGCGCCTGTTCGGCTGGACCAACTCCCTCAACCGCGTCTCGCTCAACCATCTCTCCAACGGCCGCTCCATCCCGTTGTCGCGCAGCATGAACCGGGTGTACCTGGAGAGCATCTTCCAGCGGGGGGACTGGGCCGTGGCCATCGCCCCCCACTGGCGCATTCCCGAGTCGGAAGGTGATGACGACAACCCGGACATCGATCGCTACATAGGCTATGGAGACGTCACCGTGGCCCGGCGTTTCAATGGCAACCACGAAGCCAGCCTGATGGTGCGCGGCAACCCGAGCGCGGGGAACATGGGCTCCCAGGTTGACTACTCCTGGCCGCTGTTCGGCAACGTCCGGGGCCATGTCCAGTATTACTACGGCTACGGCGAGAGCATGGTGGACTATGATCATCGCAATCATCGCTTGAGCCTGGGCTTCAGCCTCAATCCACTGTTTTCCGGCAGCGGAATGGTTCACTAAGGCAGGAAACCGTACCGACCTGGGATGAAACAGCATTGAACTCGTCCCTGCGGCTGCTATGCTGAGCCTGTCATTCATCGTCAAAGGAAGACAGTCATGGCATCTCGCACTCCCCACACCAACGAAACCACCCGGCAGCTGAAAGAAGACCTGCACCATCTGACGAGCACCATCGAGGAATTGGTCAGCGCAACCGCCGACGATTCCCGAAGCAATATCAAGGAGCTCCGTGAACGTGCCGAAAAACGGCTGAAGGATACCCGTGATCGGCTCGAGTCCCGCGGCGAAAAGCTCTACGACGAGGCGCGTGACTCGCTGTATCAACAGGCCGATGCCTGCGACCGCTACGTTCACGAGAACCCCTGGACCAGTGTCGGCCTCGGTGCCGTCGCGGGTATCGTCATCGGCATGCTGATCGGGCGGCGCTGATGGAGTCGAGCCAAGGACCGGCACAACGGTTGTTCGGGGCTGGCAAGCGTCTGCTCGTCAGCCTGCTCGCCACTGGCGAGACGCGTCTGCGTCTCGCCGTGCTCGAACTGGAGGAAGAGCGGGCCCGACTGACCACCCTCCTGTTGATCATCGGATTGAGCCTGGTGTTGTTGCTACTGGGGTTGGGCGTACTGACCCTGCTGGTGGCCGTCATCTTCTGGGAGACCCACCGCCTGACCGCCATCGGCATCAGTGCCATCGTGCTACTGGGTGGTGGTGTCTCGCTTGCTCTTATCGCGCTACGCCTGGCTCGTCGGCCCACCTTGCTGAAAAGCACCCTTGCCCAATTGGCAACGGACCGCCAACTGGTGGAGAGCACCCGTGACAAGCCAAGTCCCTGACCGCTACCGGAAGCCGCTTCCGCCCAGTAGAACCGAGCGCAAGGCCACATTGCTGACCACGATCGAACAGCAGCGCATCGACATTCTGGTCGAAGCAAACCGCTGGAAAGAGGCCAGTCGACCCCTGGATGACGGCTGGCGCCATCTGATGCGTTACAAGGCACCGCTACTCGCCATCGGTGGCCTACTGCTGCTGCGGAGTGCACGGCATCCCAGTTCACTCATTCGAATGGGCAAGCGAGCTGCCGCCGGTGCCTTGCTGTTGAATCGGGCCAGGCGGCTTTTACAGCGATTCCGCTGAACCCGGCGATTGCGTTGAGTTCGCCCACCCGTCGACGCATGATCTCAACCGGGTGCCAGCCCACGCGAGTCACGACAGGAACCATTCATGTCCATTGCCATTACCTTGCATATGCTGGCTGCCGTCATCTGGGTCGGCGGGATGTTCTTCGCCTGGATGGTGCTGAGGCCGGTAGCGACGGGCCTGCTGGAACCGCCTCAGCGCCTGACCCTGTGGACCGGCGTCTTCCAGCGTTTCTTCCCTTGGGTCTGGCTGTCGGTCATCGTGCTGCTGGCCACGGGCCTGTGGATGCTGTTCGCCGTCTTCGGCATGGCCGGGGCCCGCTGGCATATTCATCTCATGCTGCTGACCGGCCTGATCATGATGGCCATCTTCGGTCATATCTGGTTTGCGCCCTACCGGCGCCTCAAGGCAGCCGTAGAAGGGCATGCATGGCATGAAGGCGGGAATCAACTGGCGCAAATCCGCCGCTTTATCGGCATCAACCTGATGATCGGGCTGCTGACCGTGGCGGTGGCTTCGGGCGGCCGCTTTCTATAGCCGGGCTCGGCTATAACCTGGCTTCCGCCGAGCCGGCCCGTTGGTGCCGCCTGCCCGGCACCCACTTCATCCAGCGCTCTCCTCGCTTGAGCCGACGCTGCAGAAAGCGCCTGGTACGGCTCTGCCCCTCGCTGGAATCCGACGACCAGACGGCCAAGGTCGCCAGGAACAGGCTCGTCAGGGCGATCTCCTCGACCTGGGCTCGACGAGTACCGTAGCGAGCCTCCAACCGTGCCGCCTCACGCAGCCACTGCACCGTACGTGACAGGTCGAACGCCATGGGCACCCAGGTATGCAGGTGCGGCAAGTGTGCCTTGGTGCGAAGCATCTGGACCGTCACCCGGCGATGGGCGGCGTAGGTGTCGAACCAGGCCAGCAGACAGTGCTCGATGCGGACTCGCTCGGGCCAGTCGTCGAAGGTCTCGGGCTTCTCGGCCAGCATGGCCTTCCACCCGCGCTTGAACCAGGCATTGGCGACCGCATCCATGTCCCGGAACTCGGCCAGTACCGCCGACATGGACAGCTCGAGACCGCGGGCGACTTCCGTGAGGCGAACGGCCTGCCACCCCAGCTCTTCGGCCTGACGGACGGCTTCGTCGACGACCTGGTGGGTAAAGGTCGCCGGACCGGAATCGGCGGCATCATGTATGGCAATCATGGACATGTGAGGCTCTCCCTCGAAGGCGATACATGCTATGGAGCATAGTTCAGTGACAAGGGATTCGTGACTGCATCCGATGAGGTCGCCACCTCAGCCCTCGCGCTCCAGGTAGTGAAGGCTGAAGAGCCTCTCCGGGTCGGTCCACAAGGCCCGCGGCGCGAAGCCGGCCAGCCCGGCCAGTTCACGGAACCCCTCGACGCTGTATTTGTAGGAGTTTTCGGTATGCAGCGTCTCGCCGGCGGCGAAATGGACACTCTCCCCCGCCACGTGGATCTCCTGTTCTACCTGGCTCACCAGATGCATCTCGATGCGCGACTCCATCCCGTTGTAGAAGGCCCGGTGAGAGAATCGTTGCGGCTCCAGGTCCGCCCCGAACTCATGGCGTAGCCGTTCCAGCAGGTTGAGGTTGAAGGCTGCCGTCACCCCGGCGGCATCGTTGTAGGCCGCCTCGAGAACCGACGGGTCCTTGATCAGGTCGACGCCGATGAGCAGGCCTCCGCCTGCCGGCAGTAACGGGTGGAGCCTTCCGAGGAAAGCCTCTGCCTCCTCCGGCGTGAAGTTGCCGATACTGGAGCCGGGAAAGAACGCCACCGGATGTTCGTTCGCCACGCCGACCGGCCATGCCATGCACCGGGAAAAGTCGGCACAGGTGGCATGCACGTCGAGCCAGGGATAGTCGGCCGCCAGCCGTCGCGTGCTGTCCAGCAGGAAGTCGCGGGAGATGTCGATGCCGATGTAGCGAGAGGGGCGCAAGGCCTCGAGAAGCAGGCGTATCTTGCGACTGGCACCGCTGCCCAGTTCGATCAGGGTCGCCTCGGGCCCAACGGCTTCGGCGATATCCGCCGCGGCCGAGCGAAGAATGGCTTCCTCGGTACGTGTCGGGTAATACTCGGGCTGACGGCAGATCTGGTCGAACAGCTCCGAGCCACGCCGATCGTAGAAGAACTTGGGCGAACAGCACTTGGGGTCCGAGCACAGGCCCGACAGCAGTTCCCGGCACAGTGAATCGTCGGACAGCTGTGGCTGTTGGTCATGAAAACGGACGAGTTGGTTCATGTCATGCCTCCCTGGCAAGCCGGAAACCGGAAAACGCCCAGCGCGCATGGGGCGGGAAGAAGTTCCGGTAGGTGGTTCGAACATGGTCGGCAGGCGTCGCGCAACAGCCGCCACGCAGCACCATCTGGCCCGACATGAACTTGCCATTGTATTCGCCGAGGCTACCCGGCAGAGTCCGAAACCCCGGGTAGGGTCGATAGGCGCTGCCGGTCCATTCCCAGACATCGCCCAGCATCTGGGTCGGGGCCTTCAACGCGTTGGAGGGCACCGCAACGACCGGCTGCAGGTGGTCGCGTTCGACGAAATTACCGCTCGACTCCACCCCTGCCGCTGCCGTCTCCCACTCCGCCTCGCTCGGCAAGCGTGCCCCCGCCCACCGGGCATAGGCATCCGCCTCGTGGAAGCTCACGTGGACCACGGGCGCGTGATGATCCACGGGTTTCTGGCCACCCAGGGTCATGTAGCGCCATTCCCCGTCCCGTTCCAGCCAGTAGAGTGGAGCATGCCATCGGGCCTGCTTGACCTGCTGCCAGCCATCGGAGAGCCACAGCTCAGGTCGCTCGTAGCCGCCATCCCGGATGAAATGGAGGAACTCTCCATTCGTCACCGGTCGGCTGGCGAGCTGAAAGGCCTCGACGAACTCACGATGTCGCGGCATTTCGTTGTCATAGGCGAAGCGGTCGACATCCGGGTTCTGGCCGACGAGCCGGATTCCGGCTGCATGGTCGAGCCACTCGAGGGCAGCCGCCGCCTGCGGCGGCGCGGGAGCCAGGTCGTGGCGATAGATGGGGCACAGCGGGTTCTGCGCCAGGATATGCTTGATATCCATGAGCAACAGCTCCTGGTGCTGTTGCTCATGGTGCAGCCCCAGCTCCACACGCCGCAGGATCTCCCCGCCATGCTCCTCCGGCAGGTGGTCGAGCAGTTCCGTCATCGACCGGTCCACATGGGCCCGGTAGCGATAGACTTCCTCCACGGTAGGCCGCGACAACGCACCGCGCTCCGGCCGCGGAAATGGCGTGCCGTGGGTCTCATAGTAGGAATTGAAGAGAAAATCGTAGGCCGGATCGAGCGGGCGGTAATGCTTGAGGAAGGGTATGAGCAGAAAGGCTTCGAAGAACCAGCTGACGTGGGCAAGGTGCCATTTCGGCGGACTGACGTCATCCATGCTCTGGATGACGTAATCCTCCGTGTGCAGCGGCGCGCACAGCGACTCGGAGGTTTCGCGTATCCGCTGGTATCGTCTCAGCCACTCCTTGGTATGGCGTGAGTCGAGGGTCTCCTCTTCCAACTGCTGGGTCAAAGGGGGCATGAGGCGCTCCTGTCTCGTCCATCGACATCCCTGGGGTACCAATGAAGCGTAGCAGCACCCTTGCAGGGGACAGGTAACGGAGCGTAATGATTTACAGATCGGAACCGCAGGCCACACCCGAGGCCCATGCCCACTGGAAGTTGTGCCCACCGAGCTCGCCGGTGACATCCAGTACTTCGCCGATGAAGCGCAACTGCGGCAGGTCGTGAACCGCAAAGGTCTTGGATGAAACCGCCTGGGTGTCGACACCACCCAGGGTGACCTCCGCGGTGCGCCAGCCTTCGGTCCCGGCGGGCTTGAGTCGCCAGGCGCCCAGTGCCTCGGCCCACTGTTGGAGACGTGCATTGGAGTAATCGGCCAGCACACCATCATCGCCCTGCCACTCCACCATCGCCTGCGCCAGGCGTTTCGGCAGGTGCTCGGCGAGCCAGGTCGACAGCCGGCGTTTCGGTGCCGCACGGCGTGCCTGGAGCAGGGCTTCGAACGCATCCACCCCGGGCAGCAGGTCGATCAGCAGTTCATCGCCTGGCAGCCAGTAGCTGGAAATCTGCAACATGGCCGGCCCCGACAGGCCGCGATGGGTGAACAACATGGGCTCACGATAGTCGCCGCGGCTCTCCCCACCGTGCAGTGCCTGGACGCCGGCCTCACAGGCCACACCCGCCAGATCGGCAGCGCGTGCCTTCCATTGCGAGGTCAAGGTGAAAGGCACCAGCGCCGGGCGCGTATCGGTAACCGCCAGACCAAATTGACGCGCGATGTCGTAGCCGAACCCGGTCGCCCCCATGGTGGGGATGGAAAGCCCGCCAGTGGCCACCACCACCGCTCCGGTGTCGATTCGCCCGATGGAAGTGGCCAGCCGCATCCCTTCCCCGAGCCGTTCGACACGTTCAATGCGGGTTTTCAGGCGGATATCGACGCCGGCCCATTCACACTCGGTCAGCAGCACCGCGAGCAGATCCTTGGCCGAGTCGGCACAGAAGAGTTGGCCCGGCGCCTTTTCCACGTAGTCGACACCATGGCGCTCCACCAGCTCGACGAAGTGCTCGGGACGGTAGCGCTTCAGTGCCGAGATACAGAACGGCGGGTTGGCGGAGAAGAAGTTATCCGGGCCAGAGGCCAGGTTCGTGAAATTGCAGCGCCCGCCACCCGACATGAGGATTTTCTTGCCGGCCCGGTTGGCATGGTCCAGCACCAGCACCCGCCGCCCGGCATGGCCAGCGGTCAGCGCACACATCAAACCGGCGGCACCAGCCCCGATCACCACCACGTCATAGTTCATGCGACTGCCGCTCCACCCGCTGTGTCAGGCCGCGCATTCTAGCAGCCGCTGCCGCCATCGCCCATGCATGGCGGCGCCACAGGAAACGCAGTATCAAGCTGTGCTAGGGTCATGAAGCCTACCGAAGAAACATCACAAGAATAGACAAGAGGTTCAACAATGACGTATCCGAAGAAGGCACTGCTTGGCACCGCTCTGCTCGCCACCAGCCTGATGGCCGGTGGTGGCGTGGCTCTTGCCGACGACTTTCCCAGCCAACCACTGACCATGGTGATCGGTTTCGGCGCGGGGGGCAGCACCGACATCCAGGGCCGCGTACTGGCCAATGTGCTGGAAGAGGAGCTGGGCCAGCCGGTCAACGTGGTGAACCAGCCAGGTGCCGGCATGGGGGTGGCACTGACCCGCCTGGTCAACAACGAGGACGCGGGCTACACCTTCCTCTACGGCCCCACCTCGCCCATCACCTTCGGCCCGCTGGCCACCGATGTCGATTATGACATCGATGATTTCCGCTATATCTCGGCGGTTTCCCTGGCCCAGGCCGGCATCGTCACCGGCGAGGGCCGCCCCTTCGGCGATAGCTGGGAAGAGCTGCTCGAGTACGCCCGTGAAAATCCCGGGGTCAGCTATGCCACCCAGACGGCCCAGGACCGCCTGATCATCGACTACATCGCCGAGCAGGAAGAACTGGACCTGCGTATCGTGCCGACCTCGGGCGGCGCCGGCATGGCCCCTCTCATTCTCTCCGGCGATGTTGACTTTGCCTACAGCGGTGGTACCCACTCGGGTTACGCCGACTCGGGTGAAATGCCGGTACTCCTGAGCCTGGCCGAGGATCGCCTGGTGGCCTTCCCGGATGCCCCGACGCTGGTCGAAGCCGGTTACGACATCACACCGGGAGACATTCTGATGGCCGCCCTACCCAAGGGCGTTCCGGATGAGCGTGCCGAACGGCTGGCCCAGGCCCTGGAAGCGGCCACCCAGGACGAACGTTTCATCGAGGTGACGGAAGAGCGTCTACTGCTGCCGGTGAACCACATGGACGAGGAGGAACTGACCGACACGCTCCATGCCCAGCGTGCTGCCTTTACCGCCTTGATCGACGAGATGGGGGGTGTCGAAGTCGAGGAGTAGCGGGTATCAAGCCTGTGATTAACGGGTATTTGTGAATTGTTGTCACACTTTCACCCTTCCACGTCTCTAGTATGATCAAACGGCTACCCATGGAATGGGTAGCCGTCGTCGAACTCTCATCGCCAGTTGATACATCCGAGCCCCCATGACTACCAGAAACCGTTTTCGTGCTTTCATGCGGTTGCACCCAGTGTGGCTGCTGCTGATGCTCTGCCTGTCCGCGCCGGTTGCCGCGCAGGAACGCTCTGCCGTGATCGGTGCCAGGGCCATGCTTCAATACTGGTCCGACCCCCTGGAGGCGCTGGGCACCCTGCATGCCGAGGAGAGCGTGACCCTCTCCGCCACCGTTACCGACATCGTTGTCGAATTGAACTTCCAGGACGGCGAAATGGTGGAAGCCGGCCAGCTATTGATTCGGCTACAGGACGCAGAGGAACAGGCCCAACTGCGTGCGGCCCAGGCAACCCGTGACGAACGGCGCAGCACCGTCAGCCGACTCAGCCAATTGCAGGATCGCAACTTGGCTGCAAGGGCGGACGTGGAAGACAGCCAGGCACGACTGCGTCAGGTCGAGGCCGAAATCCAGGGGCTCGAGGCACGATTGACCAATTACCAACTGCGCGCTCCCTTCGCCGGCCGGGTAGGTTTTCGCGACATCAGTGTGGGAAGCCTGGTCACTCCCGGCACCGAGCTGGTGACCCTGGACAAGCTCGACATGATGAAGCTCGACTTCAGCGTACCCGAGGTTTATCTGGCCATACTCCAACCGGGGCTGCCGTTGGCCGCTCGCAGCGTCGCCTTTCCCGACGAGACCTTCGACGGCGAGGTGGCCAGCATCGGGTCACGGGTCGACCCGGTCAGCCGCAGCGTCATGGTGCGTGCGGAACTGGCCAACCCCGACCTGCGCCTGCGCCCCGGCATGCTGATGGAAGTCGTACTGCAGCGGAGCCCCCGGGATACCGTCGTGGTACCGGAATCCGTCCTGGTACCCAGCGGGGACCGCCAGTTCGTCATGGTAATCGATGAGGCCGATGACAACCGGCTCGAACGGCGTCAGGTAAGCGTCGGGGAGCGCCGCACCGGCCAGGTCGAGATACTGGAAGGGCTGGGAGCCGGTGAATTGGCGGTCAGCCATGGCCTGCAACGGGCACAAGAAGGCGACAAGGTCCGGCTGCTTGGCATTACCGATGATGACACCACGATCCGGGAGCTTCTCGAAGCCAATCGCTCGGAGGGTGATACCTGATGCGGCTGTCAGACCTTTCCGTTCAGCGCCCGGTGCTGGCCACGGTACTGGCGCTGCTGATCGTGGCGTTTGGTCTGCTGGCCATGCAACGCCTTCCGTTGCAGGAGTACCCGGCCATCGACCCGCCGGTCGTCAGCATCGACACCCGCTATCCGGGCGCCTCGGCCAGCGTCGTGGAAACCCGGATCACCCAGGTGCTGGAAGACCGCATCGCCGGGGTCGAGGGCATCGAGCTGATCACCTCATCGAGTGAGGACGGCCGCTCGCAGATCAACATCGAATTTCGCCTGGACATGGATATCGATGCAGCCGCCAACGACGTGCGCGACCGGATCTCCGGCGCCCTGCGCAACCTGCCCGACGAGGCCGATCCCCCCGAGGTCCAGAAAGCCGACAGCAGTGAAGAAGTGGTCCTGTGGCTGAGCCTTGCGGGTGCCAGCTACACCATTCCCGAATTGACCGACTATGCGGACCGCTACCTGGTGGACGGCTTTTCCGTACAGCCCGGTGTCGCCCGGGTTCGCGTGGGAGGTGGCAGGGAATATGCCATGCGGGTCTGGCTCGACCGCAACGCCCTGGCGGCGCGCAATCTGACCGTGAGCGACGTGGAGAACGCCTTGCGCGCCGAGAACGTGGAACTCCCCGCCGGGTCCATCGAATCGCGCGAGCGTCAGTTCGTGGTACGCCTGCCCCGCAGCTTCGCCGAACCCGACGACTTCAAGCGCCTGGCGTTGAACCAGGGCAGCGACGGTTACCTGGTAAGGCTCGGCGACGTGGCCCGCGTGGAGATAGGTTCCGTCGAGGACCGCTCGATATTCCGGGCCAACGGAACGCCCATGGTAGGCCTGGGCATCATGAAGCAATCCACTGCCAATGTGCTGGAAGTCTCCGAGGGCGTACAGCGAGAGTTGGCTCGCGTGCAGGGCAGCCTGCCGGAAGGCATGTCGCTGAGCCTCAACTACGATGCATCGGTGTTCGTGTCCGGCGCCATCAAGGAGGTGGTGATCACCCTGTGCGTCGCCATGGGCCTGGTGGTGGTAGTGATCTTCCTGTTCCTGGGCAATGTCCGAACGACCCTGATACCCGCCGTGACCGTACCGGTAGCCATGATCGGCGCCTTCATGGCACTGGCCTTGATGGGGTTCTCGATCAATCTGCTGACCCTGCTGGCGCTGGTGCTGGCCGTCGGCCTGATCGTGGATGACGCCATCGTGGTGTTGGAGAACATCCACCGCCGCATGCACGACTACGGCGAAACACCGCTGGTTGCCGCCTTTCGCGGCACCCGCCAGATAGCCTTCGCGGTCATCGCCACCACGCTGGTCCTGGTGGCGGTATTCGTGCCCCTGGCGTTCCTGCAGGGCAACGTGGGGAGGCTCTTCTCCGAATTCGCCCTTACCATGGCCGCCGCAGTGGCCATTTCCAGCGTGCTGGCCCTCTCCCTGACTCCGATGATGGCGTCCAAGATTCTCAAGCCCACGATGCACGACGGGCACATTGCCCGTGGCGTGCAGTGGTTACTGGAACTCTCCCAGCGTATCTACCGCACCCTGCTGATTGGCGTGCTAAAGGCACGCATGGCCGTGCTGGCGGTCTTCGTCGCGCTGATCGCCGCCACCGTGTGGCTGGCGGACCTGTTGCCCAGCGAATACACCCCCCAGGAAGACAGGGGCAGCTTCATCATCCTGGTCAACGGCCCCGAAGGGGCAACGTTCGACTACATCATGGATTACATGGACGAGATCGAGACCCGCCTCGCCCCCATGCGGGAGAGCGGTGAACTGGAACGTGTCGTCATTCGCGCCCCCCGGGGGTTCGGCAATATCGAGATCTTCAACAACGGCTTTGCGATCATCAGCATGGCCGATTGGGGAGCGCGCCGGGATGCCTGGACCATCATGGACGAAGTCGGCAAGGAACTTGCCGACTTGCCCGGCGTGCAGGCCTTCACCGTCATGCGCCAGGGATTCGGCCAGCGCATCAGCAAACCGGTGGAGTTCGTGCTGGGTGGCGGCACCTATGAAGAGCTGGCCGAGTGGCGCGACCTGCTGATGAACCACATTCGTAGCGATAACCCAAGGCTGACCGCGCTGGACAGCAACTATCGCGAGACACAGCCCCAACTGCGGGTCGACATCGACTACGCACGGGCAGCGGACCTCGGGGTGACAGTGACGGAGATCGGCCGAACGCTCGAAGTCATGCTGGGTGGCCGCAACGTGACCCGCTATCTCGAAGGCGGCCAGGAATATGATGTCATAGTGGAGGGGGATCGCGCCAGTCAGTCGAGCCCGCGGGCACTGGACAACATCCAGGTGCGCTCGGCACGCTCAGGCGAGCTGATTCCCATGGCCAGCCTGGTGAATTTCTCCGATGATGCCGGCGCCGGCACACTCAATCGCTTCAATCGACTGCGCTCCATCACGATCGAGGCCAACCTCGCCGACGGCTACTCGCTGGGCGAGGCTCTCGAATACCTGGAAGCCGCCGCGGCGGAAGTGCTCCCGGGCCAGGCCCAGACCGACGTCAGCGGCGCATCCCGAGACTACCGGCAAGCCAGCGGTGCCACGATCTACCTGCTGATTCTCGGTGCCCTGGTGGTGTTCCTGGTACTGGCAGCGCAGTTCGAGAGCTTCGTCCACCCCTTCGTGATCATGTTGACGGTACCGCTGGCCATGAGCGGCGCCATGCTGGGGCTGTTCGTCACGGGGCAATCGCTGAACATTTACAGCCAGGTGGGGCTGGTCATGCTCATCGGGCTCGCCACCAAGAACGGTATCCTGATCGTGGAGTTTGCCAACCAGCTGCGTGACGAAGGGCTCGCCTTCCATGACGCCCTGCTCAACGCATCGGTGACCCGGCTGCGTCCTATCCTGATGACCGCGGTTACCACCATGGCCGGTGCCATTCCCCTGATCGTATCCACCGGAGCCGGTTCCGAATCCCGCATGGTGATAGGGACCGTCATACTGGCAGGCGTCGCGGCGGCCACCTTGTTCACCCTCTTCGTGGTGCCGGTGGCATACGACCTGCTGGCCCGGCATACCGGCTCGCCGGGCGCCGTGAAGCGCCGCCTGGAAGCGGAAATGGCCGACAGTACAGTGGCGCAATGAGCCGCTCGTAGTGCGGACGAATCTCATCTCCAGCAGGCAGAAGGCCACCCCGGGGGGGTGGCCTGCTTGGTCGTACGGCGTATCGACACGCCAGGGCGTGTCTTTCCATCGGTTATCTCATCAGCAATCGCCGAGACGCTCGCCTTCGATGGTGGTGTCCATGGTCATCTCACCCATTGGCGAGTCAGTGTGGATGTTCACGCTGCCTTCGACGCGCTCGCCGAGGAAATCCATACGACCCTGGATATCGGCCTGGCCACCTTCGGCATGGCACACCATTTGATAGTCCACCCCATCGGCGGAAACATTGTGCTCCAGCAGTTCGCAGCCCTCTTCCACTTCCAGAAACTGGAAGTCCGCGTCATCCAGGTCGCCCTGCACGATACATTCCTGATGGCTATCGGTCTGGTCGGGAATCGGTACATCACCTTCAACGGACGTCGTACTGGTAAACTGCCATTGGCCCGGCACGATGTTGGGGGAGCCTGCCAGGGCGGCCAAAGGCAATACCAGCGCGACGACGGCAAGCACGGAGCGAAATGGCATGAAGTTTCTCCAGTAATATTCAAACGACAGCGTTGACGGAATAATGCAGCTTAACCCAGACGGGTATCGATAGGGAAAGGCTGGCGGGAAGCCCGCCGATGATCAGGACGTCATCAAGCCATGCCGCTGCCCCAGCCTGAGGTCACCCACGGCAAGCGGTCTACCGAACAGGTAACCCTGAAACGCTTTGCAGTCATGCTCCTGAAGCCATTGATGTTGTTCCTCGGTCTCCACGCCTTCGGCTGTCACCGCGAGTCCAAGGCTTGCCGCCAGAGTAATGGTGGCCTGTACGATGGCGGCATCGACCGGATCGGTGAGAACACCCTTGATGAAGGACTGGTCGATCTTGAGCGCGTCCAGCGGCAAGCGCTTCAGATAATTCAGCGACGAAAAGCCGGTGCCGAAATCATCCAGGGCAAAGCGGATACCCAGCTCGTTGAGTCGCAGCATGATCTCCCGAACCCTTTCCGGCTCTTCCATCAGCAGGCTTTCGGTCACTTCCAGTATCAATCTATTGGGGTTGGCAGCGGTCGACGCCAGTACCTGCCGCACCCTGGCGACAAAATCCTGCTGATGGAACTGTATCGAGCTGACATTGACCGAAATGCTCAGCGCCTCCAAGGCCGGCTCCTTGGCCCAGGTGGCGAGTTGCCGACACGCGGACTCCAGCACCCAATGGCCTATCGGCAGGATCAAGCGCGTCCTTTCCGCCAGGGGGATGAACTGGCCGGGCGCCACCATGCCACGCTGTGGATGCTGCCATCGAAGCAGGGCTTCGACACCCGTCACCCGTGACTGCGAATCGACCTGTATCTGGTAATGCAGGCGCAGCTCATCACGGGCCAGCGCCTGATGCAGGTCCGCCTCGAGATGCACGCGCGCCATCACGGCAGCTTGCATCTCCGGGTTGAAAAAACGCAGGGTATTGCCACCGGCTCCCTTGGCTTGCTGCAGCGCCATGTCGGCCTGCTGCATGGCGCCATCCACGCTCGCCCGGGCGCCAGCGAACAAGGCAATACCGACGCTACCCGTAATGGGCAGCGTCAGCGCCCTCTCCTCCACCGGAAGCGTATCGAGTACTCGGGCAAGCAGCTTTTCCGCCACCCGCTCGGCGGCTTGGGCGGCTTGTTCCATGCTGCTGTCGAGATCATGGAGCAAGAGGACGAACTCATCGGCTCCCAGCCGGGCCAGGGTATCGCTCTCGCGAACGACCTGGCTCAGGCGATCGGCGACACGGCGAAGCAACTGGTCGCCTTCGTGGAGCCCCTGGGTATCATTGACCACCTTGAAATTGTCCAGGTCGATGAACAGCAAACCGGCGTAACGGTTCGAGCGCCGGGTTCCCTTGACCACCATCTCCAGACGGTCAAGCAGTAACCGTCGATTGGGCAAGCCGGTAAGCGGGTCGAAATAGGTCAGGCGGTGGTTACTTTCCCGAATCTCGCGATATTCCGTGATATCGGTGGAGATGCCGCATAGAGACTGGATCGAGCCATCGGGGTTCCGCAGCGGTAGCTTGACCGATAGAAAGGTATGTTCCCTGCCGCCTGCGCATAATACACGCCCCTCCTCGGCGACCACCTTTTCCCCGCCCTCGATGACACGTCGATCGTTCAAGTGAAGGCTCGCCACCGTATTCGTGTCGAAAAAATCCCTGTCCGTCTTGCCGATAATGTCTCGCGGGGGCAAGCCCAGCAGTTCGCTGGTCTTGCGATTGACATATTGGTAGTGCAAATCGGGAGACTTGATATAGATGCAGGCTTCCACGCTGTCGAGAATGGCTGACAGCTTATCCTTTCCGGTCTGCGAATCAGCGACATGGCGTGCCAGCTGGCGTTTATGCCACGCAGCACCCGCAATGGCCGCAACGAGTATCGCGGTCACTGTCACTACCCACCAGAAAACAGGCGCCGGCACCCAACCAGCCGTGCCGGCAGCCGCCGCCGAAGGCAGGCCAACCAGTACCCCCACGCGCGCGCACTGCCGTGCTACCGACAGCCAGCCAGACAAGGCCATCCCGTCACCTATTCAATATAATACGATCCTTTATAGCAGAATAATCTGAAATGACCGAGCCATGCCCCCTATAGGCGTCCGCCCGACTTGTCGGGCCCAAGCTCGTACCCTAGTGTTTAGTCGAGGATACCCGCCAGGCTGGCGCCAACGGAGGCAAAGGATATGCCCACCCCTTCGAAGCAGAAACGTTATGGCAGCGCCACCCGGCACAACCTCTTCGGGGTGCCGGTACACAGCGGGGTGTTCATTCCGGCAGCCCTGATCATCCTCACGCTGGTGGCTTTCGGTGCCTACTACCCGGAACAGCTGGAAGCCGGTGCCGACAAGATCCAATCAGTCATCGCCAACGGCTTGGGCTGGTTCTACCTGCTGGCCATGAACGCCTTTTTCCTGCTGGCCCTCTATCTTGTCTTCAGTCGCTTCGCCCATGTTCGCCTTGGCGGCGAGGACGAGAAACCCGAGTTCTCGAACTGGGGCTGGTATTCGATGCTGTTCGCGGCGGGCACCGGTGTCGGCCTGCTGTTCTATGGTGTGGCCGAACCCGTCTCGTTCTTTGCGGACCCACCGTTCGGTGAAGCCGAAACCGAAGAGACCGCGCGCAACGCGCTGGTACACAGTTATTTCCACTGGGGCCTGCACGGCTGGTCCATGTATGCCCTGGTGGGGCTGGCGCTGGGCTACTTCTGCTATAACCGCCAATTGCCGCTCACCGTACGCTCGGCCTTCGCCCCGCTGCTGGGCGACAAGGTACACGGCCCCCTGGGTAACGCCATCGATACGCTGGCCGCAGCGGGCACCCTCGTGGGAGTCGCCGTGTCGCTCGGCCTGGGCGTTCAGCAAATCAACACCGGTCTGGAACAGGCTTATGACCTGCCCGACAACCTGGGCATCCAACTCACCTTGATTGCCGGCATCACCCTAGTGGCCACGCTTTCGGTACTATCGGGCCTTTCCAAGGGAATCCAGCAGCTCTCGAAACTCGCCATGGTGATTGGGGCCATCATTCTGGTCTTCGTGCTGGTCGTCGGGCCGACCCGGTTTCTCTTCCACTCTCTACTGGAAAGCGTGGGAAGTTACCTACAACGGTTTCCCGCTCTCGGCACGTACACCGAGGCTTTCAACCCGCCAGACGACGAAAAGTGGCAGGAAGAGTGGACCCTGTTCTATTTCGCCTGGTGGATATCCTGGTCGCCCTTCGTGGGCATGTTCATCGCCCGGATATCCAAGGGCCGCACCATTCGCGAATACCTGATCGGCGTCCTGCTGGTGCCTACTGCCGTCTCCATCCTGTGGCTCACGGTAATGGGCGGTTCTGCACTATATGCCGAACTGTACGAAGGTGCCGGCTTGACCGACGTCGTGCAGGATGACCCCGCGCTTGGCTACTTCCTCTTCCTCGACAATTTCCAGTTGCCGGAATGGATCATACTCGCCAGCATGACCATGATGGTGGCCGCCGTGACCATCTTCTTTGTCACCTCATCGGATTCCGGCTCGCTGATCATCGATATCATCACCTCCGGGGGCGACACGAACCCGCCCAAGTCGACGCGGATCTTCTGGGCTCTCCTGGAAGGTACGGTAGCCGGCATACTCCTCATGGCCGGCGGCCTGGAAGCCCTTCAAGCCGTCGCCATCATATCCGGCCTGCCCTTCGCCATTCTGCTACTGCTGATGTGTACCGGGCTGTACCTGGGGCTGCGACGACATGAATAACACGGGCGAGCAACCCAGCGCGAGGCGTGAGCCACCTCGGGAAAAAACTCGCTTCATAAGCCATGCAATAGCGCATTCATGAATGAGTCGACTCTATTGGGCATCTCATACTCGAACCACATGAAAAAATCGCCTGCAATGAGGTAGTAAGCGGCGAACAGCAGCAGAGAAACGAAAATGATGTTTTCCCAAAATTTTGCGTACTTCCTGGTTTTTCTAGCCAACCAGGGCTCCCGGCTTTCCTCGGAGAGGATATAGCGCCCCATGACGGCAAAGTACGTGGCCGACAGGCATAGCCTGAACATCGCAATGAAGAGCAGCAATACGCCAAGCAAGTGAAAAATGAACCACCTGATATCCAGGGCCGAAAAATAATTACCTAGACCTAAAATGCCATGCTGGTTGACGATTTGCTGGCTATATTGAAAATTCGCTGGAGCATAGTTAGGCGTAATCGCCTTTCCCATCGCCATGAACAGAACAATGAAGAATATCGCGTAGAAAGTGATGTTAGCGGCCCAGTGCCAGCCAGAATACTGGCCTTTCAGTAGGCTGTATAAAAACCCTCCAGTCCACAACGACATGATGAATACTGTGCAATAGTAGAACAGGTTAAGCACTGCGACTCTGTTGAAAAGATATATTCCGCTTGAAACCAAGGCAGCAAGGCCTATGAAAAGCATTAACCCTTCATCTTTCGAATAGCGTGACCTGCACGTCAACCTTGGGTTTATGACATTGGCAACCGTGATGGAGACGATGGCCTCATTTTCCTGGCAAGCGTAGTGATACCTCCTGTGGAGAACGGCGTAGAGAATCAAGCCAAGCATCAACC
This sequence comes from Billgrantia endophytica, assembly GCF_002879615.1. Lineage (GTDB taxonomy): Bacteria > Pseudomonadota > Gammaproteobacteria > Pseudomonadales > Halomonadaceae > Halomonas > Halomonas endophytica. Next base: position 8,144 of record NZ_PNRF01000006.1, on the reverse strand, counting down.
CCAACAGGGTCATGAAAAGTGGTAGATAGATATCGGCCTGCCTGGTTCTGAGTATCTCAAGAATGTCCATCGCCACCACTACAGCCTCTTCGGGATTCATATGCCGACAGCGAAGCAACAACGCTCCCCCCCCCCCATCAGGCCCGTCTTCCACCCTCGCGGCGATGGCGCCCTGGCGACCCACGCATTGGCTCCCTCTAGCGGATTGCCATGCGATGACGGCATGGTCTGGCCGACGAGATGCGCGATAACCATTAGCGTCGCATGCCTGATACGATATGTTTTCGGCATGCGCAGGAAATTCTTGAGTTTTTTGATGAATCGGACCCAGTCAACCGCTTGATCGACATTGCGTCTTCTTCACGGCCTGGTTCGTACGGGCATGCGCCACGCCGTTGGCCTCCGCCAGGGCGCCTGCCTGCGGCGCCAGTCGCGACGCAAAGTCGAGGCGTCGAACCGGGCGCTCCGACAAGGTGAAAAACAGGGCGTGTGAAGTCGCTTCAGCTCGCGATCGCGGAGCCCATTTCCTAAGACAGCATCTCCAGCGTATGGGCACGCTGGTCCTTTACTGCCCTGTCCAGAATCACCAGAAGCTTGTCGTAATCGGCCGGCATCCGTTCGTCCATGCCGGTGGCCTCGAAACGCTCGAGGGTGTGCCGGGTATCTCGAATCAAGGACTCCAGTTCCTCGATGATTCGCCGATGTTCTGCCTCTGTCATGGGTCACCTCGGGGCCAGAGCCGATAGCGCTCAATGATAGTGGACTCGAGCTCGCGAGTCAGTCGTATGCGTCGGGCATCACCCTTCATGAGGGGTCATGACCCTCAGGCATCGAGATACCGACAGATCTTCTTCCCCAGCAGCAGAAAGAGCGACACGACAACAGCAATGCCCGGGCAGACAATCATCGTCACGAAGCGGCCTCCGCCGAGTCGCCTGACGGCGCCAGTCGCGACGCAGAGTGGCGCTCCAACAAGGTCGGCGACTACCGCACTGTAGGAGACAGCTTTAGCTCGCGACCGCGGTGTTGCCTGCGTTAGCGATAGCTGCCAGCACAGCGGCCGCCGCCAAGGCGCCTGGCGGCGCCAGTCGCGACGCAAAGTCGAGGCGTCGAACCGGGCGCTCCCACAGGGTGAAAAGCCGCTGTTGGAGGTAGTGCCAGCTTGATGTCGAACACCACGGTCGCTGAAGTTCTGCGCAGTTGCCCAGGGTCCAGGTGGGCAGAGTTACGCCACCTGGCGCGGCGTTGCCTGCCGGGCAATGGCTTCATGGGCAGCGTTCAGTGCGCTCTGTCTCATCTCATCGCCCATGGCCACGCCCTCGGCGCGAATTATCGTGACGTCGTCGATGCCGATGAAGCCAAACACGGCGCGCAGGTAGCGCTCCTGGAAGTCGTTCTCGGCGTCCGGCCCTTGCGAATAGATGCCGCCGCGTGAGGATACGACGATTACCTTGCGCCCCCCGGCCAGCCCCACCGGACCGCTCTCAGTGTAGCGGAAGGTTTTGCCGGCTTGGAGAATACGATCCAGCCAGGCCTTGAGCTGGCTTGGAATGGCGAAGTTATACATGGGCGCACCGACGACGATTACCTCAGCCGTCAGAAACTCTTCCAGCAACGTTTCCGTCGTTGCCGCTTCCTCGCGCTGGTGCACGTTGCGCTCTTCCTCGGTCAGACCGCCACCTGCCAATATCTCGCCAGAAAGATGGCTGGGTGCGTTCCTTATCAGGTCGCGATATACGATATCGAGAGCAGGCGTGGTGGCACGCAGCTGTTCGACGATGCGAGCGGAAAGCTGGCGAGTGACGGATTGATTCTCGAACAGGCCGGAATCCAGGTGCAGTAGTTTCATTGCGGGTGTCTCCTTGAGTCGGTTGGAGGCGCTTCGCGCCATGTGCTCCACCTTAGGGTTCACCCACATGTGAGACTAGTCTGAAATCGTTGAATTCATTGTTCCGAAAATGGAACAATAGGCTTTTCGTTCTCGAGAATCCCCCGTGCAAGACCTCAACGACCTCTACTACTTCGCTCAGGTAGCCGAGCACGGCAGCTTCACCGCTGCGGCCCATGCCTTGGGCATGCCAAAGTCCACCTTGAGCCGGCGCATCGCCCAGCTGGAGGAGCGGCTGGAGGTGCGCCTGCTGCACCGGACCACGCGACGCCTGACGCTGACGGACACCGGCCGTGCCTACCTGGCCCACTGTCACGATCTGCTCGCAGCGGCAGAAGCGGCAGAGGGGGTCATTGAACAGGTCCAGGGAGAGCCACGCGGCCGCGTGGTGATAAGCAGCCCCATCTCCCTCTCGCAGACGCTGCTCGCCCGCACCCTGCCCGAGTTCATGCTGCGCTTTCCTCGCGTGGAAGTGGAACTGGACGCTACCAATCGTCGAGTGGACCTCATCGCCGAGGGCGTGGATCTCGCCCTTCGCGTTCGGCCACGCTTGGAGGACTCGTCTTTGGTGTCGCGTCAGTTCGCCATCAGCCCCGGCGTGCTGGTGACCAGCCCCTCACTGATCGCAAGCCACGGCCCGCCGCAAGCGCCGGCCGACCTGGAGCGCTTCCCCAGCCTTTCCATGCGCTTCGCCGATGGCCGCTACAGCCTGACTCTTACCGAACCGAGCGGCACGAGCCGGTCCGTTTCGCTCTCACCCCGGCTGCTGACCGACGACATGCAGATACTGCGCGAAGCGGCCATTGCCGGCATCGGTATCGTGGCGCTGCCGGGATTCGTCTGCCACGAGGCCGTGGCGGCCGGCGAACTGCAGGTGGTGCTGCCAAGCTGGCAGTTGCCCCACGGGCAGGTACACGCAGTATACCCATACCGCCGCGGCCTGCGCCCCGCAGTCAGGCACCTCATCGACTTCCTGGCGCAGCGTTTGCCGAGCCTTGCCAAGGAGATGGGCATCTCTCGCGAAAGCTAGATCGCTCGCCCAGGGTGGAAAAGCAGTGTGGGAGAGGAGCAAACAGCTGTCGGAGAGTAGCCACGGTGTACACCGCCAGCACATCCTGGGACGTGATGGCGCTGATCGACTCATCTATCCCGGTCGCGCTGGGTAAGGCCCTGCTGCTCCATACGGAATTTGATGGCCTCGATAGGATCTGATGGCCCGACGGGATAGTGCTCATCCTCGTATTTCTCGATCAGGATAGAGAGCCCTTCCAACTCGTCCGCTTCCGGGGTACCGTCCTCTGCCGCCCACAGTTCTTCCAGGCGAGCAAAGGCGCGATCCAGGTCAGCATCATTATGGCCTGATCATACTGAGTGTGCGTGCCAACGAAGCGCACCCAGGCAGTCTGCTGGGTGTACCGGATGGACACGATGATCCGATGCTCCCAGAACTCTCTCAATGTGCGCTTGGCGATGACTCGCATACCCCCTCCCGATTTGGGAGAAGCAATAGATCCTCCCAAATTGGGAGTCAAGCACCGAGGGCGCGGGGATAGGGATATTCTCGCCTTCGAAATAGACTTCGACGGCTTCCTGGGCCATACGCGGCAGGTCGGACAACTCGTCTGCAGCGGAAAAACAGCCCGGGAAGTCGGGGAAGGTGACGCCGCAAGCACTGTCAGGGTCTTTGTGAATGTAGACGGGATAGAGCATGTTTTACCCCCAGGTCCAGCCGTCTTGTCGATAGATGTTGCGCTGCGTGCCGATCACGATGAGAAGCTTCTACGCTGTTACAGGTGAGTCAAGCTGTAACAGCGACATTGCACGCCTGTCATACACGACGGCCACAGTGAAGGCTCATCTCACGCCAGCTCTCACGCCAACAAGGAAGACAGCGAGACACGCCATGAACAAGAACTCTCTTCGGCCCCCTCTTCTCGCCCTCGGCCTGCTCACCACGGCAGTGCTCGCCCCCAGCGTGCAGGCCGATTACAGCGATGCCCTGATCGAAGCGACCAATAACGTGACCATGGGTCCACGCCCGCTTTTTCTGGTCAACGACATGAGCGAAGAAACCGCCCGCGAACGCGAGCTCAAGTCCGAGTTGCTGAGTTGCGCCGCCGACCATCGCGACTGGCAGCGTACCGACTTCACCATCGCTCATCGCGGTGCGCCGCTACAGTTTCCCGAACATACCCTCGAGTCCTATCTGGTTGGTGCACAAATGGGTGCCGGCATTCTGGAATGCGACGTGACCTTCACCGCCGATCACGAACTCGTCTGCCGACACTCTCAGTGCGATCTGCACTACACCACCAACATCGTCGAAACCGAGCTCGCCGAGAAATGCAGCGTGCCGCCAGAATTCGACCCGGAGAGCGGCGAACTGCTGAACGCCGCCGACATCCAGTGCTGCACCAGCGACATCACCCTGGCCGAGTTCCGCACGCTGGAGGGTACGATGGAAGGCATCAACAATGAGGCGCGTAGCATCGAGGAGTATCTCGACGGCACGCCCAACTGGCGCACCGATCTCTACGCCACTCGGGGCACATTGATGACCCACGCCGAGAGCATCGAACTGTTCAAGGCACTGGGCGCGAAGATGACCCCGGAACTCAAGGAGCCCGAGGTGGAGATGCCGTTCGACGGCATGTCCCAGGAGGACTACGCGCAGAAGATGATCGACGAGTACAAGGCCGCCGACGTACCCGCCGGCGACGTCTACGTACAGTCTTTCCTGCTCGACGACGTGCTCTACTGGATCGAGCACGAACCCGAGTTCGGCGAACAGGCGGTCTACCTGGACGGTCGCTACGACGACGAGGACTTCGTGCACGACGACCCGGATACCTGGTCACCGAGTATGGAGGAACTTGCCGAGCAAGGCGTGAAGATACTCGCTCCACCGACCTGGAAACTGCTGGCCTCCAACCCCGACTTTGGCGAGGACGACAGCCGAGTGGTGCCATCTATCTACGCCGAGCGCGCCAAGGACGCCGGCCTCGACCTGATTGCCTGGACGCTGGAACGTTCCGGCCCTCTGGCCGAGGGCGGCGAGTGGTATCACAGCACCACCGAAGACGTGATCCGCCGGGACGGCGACATGTTGATCTCGCTGGACGTGCTGGCGCAGGATGTCGGCGTCATCGGCGTATTCTCCGACTGGCCGGCCACCGTGGCGTTCTATGACAACTGCATGCGCTTGCGTTGATGACTTTTCATGATGGCGCGTGGCCCACCCTCGGCCCGCGTCACCAAATCGTTCGAACGTGCCGATACGCCGTCATTTTTTCATCGGCGGTGACCAGTTCGGCATTGAAGCGGCGCGTTAACGCCACGATCATCCGGTCTGCCGGGTCTTTATGAAACTCTCCTGGCAGCCGGGTTGACGCAACGGCCGTGGCGGGGTCAACGGCAACGAAATGGACGCCGTCAATTTCCTGTACCGTATCGAGCCAATCGTCAATGCTCATGGAGAGAGATAACCATCCCTTATCGACCAAAAGGGCTATCTCCCACGCCGAGATGGCAGAAACCAGAATTTCTCCGTCATCCGCTTGCAACTCACGCTCAACGGCTTCGAGTGCACGTCGGGATAGTTGGGAATCCCCGCTCACCCACCACAGGAGTGCATGCGTATCCAGAACGATCAATCCAGAATCTCCCATTCCTCCTCACCTACCAGCTCGAAAGGATCGCTCAACTCAATGACACTTCCCCTCAACCTCTCCAGGGGTGAGCGTTTATCGGCCTTGTATCGACGCACTTCAATCGTGGGTCGGCCTTTATCTGTCACAATGATCGATTCGCCAGAGGTCTCTACCTGGCGAAAAATCTCAAGCGCTTTGGCCTTGAACTGCGATTTGGATACCTGTTCGGCTGGCATCGTCATGCCTCTAGTCATCATGCCTAGTCACCAAGGTAGTGCGGGCATATGACTATGGCATGTAGTCATGAGATAGTGGAGTGGACGAACTAGCGTTCGATGGCCAGACAGTACCGCGCGAGGAACTCAAACACTGATCCACGTGTAGCCCGTCGCGACGCAGAATCGAGGCGTCGAACCAGGCGCTCCGACAGAGTGAAAAGCCGCTGTCGGCGGTATCCGTCAGCACGATGTTAAACATCTCGGCCACGGTCGCCGAGGTTCTGCGCAGTCGCCCTCTTTCAGGTCGATATCCTCCCACTTGGCGTTCAGCAGTTCGCTCTTCCTGCCGCCCGTCTTCGCAAGATATTTGCTAAAAAAATGAAATCGAGGCTAAAGATGCCTGATATCTTTCCGATAGAGCATATATTGCAGTCAGCGTGTCGCTCTTTCTATTGCTGGGGGAGAAGATTTGCTGGTATCTCGACGCCTGAGAGTCAAGCCAAATCCACATGAAACGTCGAAGAACCTTAAAAAAGGCCGACTTTAGCCGGCCTAACAACACACCATGAACAGCTAAAATCTCACCCTTCCCTACCAGCCAGACATATTGGGTATCCAAAGCACGAGGCTTGGAAAAGCAATAATTACGGCCAAGATTATCAAATCAATAAAAATAAATGGCATAGCACCTTTAAAGCACTCAGAGCTTTTTACACCAGTAACTCCAGAGGCTACAAACACGTTCAGCCCCAAAGGTGGAGTTACAAGTCCGATTTCTACCGTTTTGGTTATAACGATGCCAAACCATACTCCATCAAACCCGAATGTACTAATTAAAGCATATGTTGTAGGAACCGTCAGCACTAAAATAGCCAACTGATCCATAAATAGCCCAAGGACAAGATACATTAGAACTACCAACAGCATCACTTGCATTGGACTAAGGCCTAAGGAGTTTACATATGAAATGAGAGACTCTGTCGCCTGGGAGAAAGTCAAGAAGTACCCAAAAATCATTGCCCCGGTCAAAATGGCAATAATCATAGATATTGTCTTTATAGTTGAAGCAAGGGATTCAATGAAACGCTCCCTATTAAGACGTCTTAGAGATACAACAATTATAAAGGCAAAAAAGGCACCCAGCGCACCGATTTCACTGGTAGTTGCCACACCGCCATAAAGAGCGAATACAACTATTCCAATAAGCAGAAAAACAGGCCAAACTGGCTTAATTGACTCAATCGCCGCCTTTTTATCAAAGTCTTTGGCCGCAGGCACCCAGTCAGGATTCCTCCACACAACATAAGTACCTGATCAAAAATTTTCGTGTAGAATCCATGCTAGGATCTCTAACACGGATGGAACCATGGCTAGGCGCTTCGTTGCCCCTCTCACTGAATCTGAGCAGCAGACGCTGACCTCCGCCTATCACCACGGTGAGAAGCGCGCCTCACGTCGGCGTGCGCATGCCATCCTGCTGAGTGATCAAGGCCATACCATCGACCAGATCAGTGAGATACTGCAGGTCCGCCGCGATGCCGTATCTCGATGGCTCAAACAGTGGGAGACGTCGGGCCTCGACGGGCTCATCGATAAGCCACGCAGTGGACGCACGCCGATCCTGGATGAGTGCGATCACCAGCGGCTGCAGGAGCTGGTCGCCGAGCAACCTCATCAGATTCGATCTTTGCAGGCACGTCTGCAAGAAGAGACCGGCAAGACGGTCAGCACGGTGACCCTTCGCCGGGCATTGAAAAAAAAATGACTTCAGCTTCAAGCGCATTCGGCACTCCCTCAAGGCGCGGCGTGACGAGACGGATTTCCGCAACACTCAGGGCCTGCTGAAAGCGCTCCAGGAGCGTGAAGACCAAGGGGAACATGAGCTCTACTACTTTGATGAATCGGGCTTCTCACAATCGTCATCGGTCCCATATGCATGGAGCCCCATCGGCAAGCCCTGCGAGGTGACCGCTTACTCTCATAGCCGAAGGCTGAACGTACTGGGGTTCCTCAGCCGTGCCGGGAAGCTGATCTACCACACCGCCACCAAAGCGGTGACCACCGAGACGGTCATCGAAGCGTTTGACCAGTTTGTGGCCCAGAAAGACCCCGATACCTTCGCCGTCGTGGTGCTCGACAATGCCAGCATGCATCGTTCCAAAGCCTTCAGACGGAAGATAGTGGAGTGGATGTCGCATCGTGTACACCTGGTCTACCTATCGGCTTACTCGCCGGAGCTGAATCTGATTGAGATTCTGTGGCGGCAGATGAAGTACGCATGGTTGCCGTTGAGTGCCTATCTCTCGTTTGATCGGCTCTGCAACGAGGTCGATCGCCTACTCGGTGGCTACGGATCTGAGTACGCGATTAATTTTGAAAAGCCACTTA
>NZ_PNRF01000016.1 GCF_002879615.1 Billgrantia endophytica | reverse complement strand
GCGTTGAGGCTGTAGAAAAAGCCCGCAGCCCACGCCGTTTTGGTAGGATCAGGAAAACAGCCGAGGAGTGGTCAACATGCCCCGCTTCAAGCCCTACAACCATGATCAGAGCGCCATGGTAGTGCTCAACTACCAGGACCAGCTTCAGCCCGGCACTTTCGAGCACGCCGTCCACTACCTGATCGAACACAAGCTGGACCTGTCGGTTTTCCATCCCCAGTACCGCAACCACGATACGGGCCGGCTGGCCTATGCCCCCGCCATCCTGCTGAAGATCATCCTGTTCGCCTATTCCAAGGGAATCACCTCCAGCCGCGAGATGCAGTGGTGCTGCGAAACCAACATCATCTTCAAGGCGTTGTCCTGCGATACCGTCCCCCACTTCACCACCTTGGCGAAGTTCGTCAGCAGCCACACCGAGGAGATTGAAGCCCTCTTTGAGCAGGTGCTGCTGGTGTGCCATGAGCAAGGCCTGCTGGGCAACGAACTCTTTGCCATTGACGGCTGCAAGATGCCCTCGGATGCCTCGAAGGGGTGGTCTGGCACCTTCAAGGAGCTGGGCGAGAAGCGGGAGAAGCTGCGACGTCTGATTCGTCATCACCTGCTGGAACACTACGCGCGGGATGAAGCCGAGACGGAAGCCGAGCTTGATCGGGATATTCGTCGGGCCAAGACGATCCTCTCGCTAGATGCTGCCATGAACAAAGTCGACCGCTTCCTAAAGACGCACAGCCCAAGGATGGGCCGGGGGAAGCGGAGCAAGGAAGTGAAGAGCAACATCACGGATAACCAAAGCGCCAAGATGACCACCAGCAAGGGCACGATCCAGGGCTACAACGGCGTGGCCACGGTGGACAAGAAGCACCAAATCATCATCGATGCCCAGGCGTTTGGAGAGGGACAGGAACACCACACGCTGCAACCGGTACTCGAGAGGGTGAAGGCCCGCTTCAAGAAGCTGGGGATTGCTGACAACATCTACCAGCAAGGCACCGTCGTCACTGCTGATACGGGCTTCGCCAATGAGGCCAATATGAAGTACCTGCACGAACGACAGATCAATGGCTATGTGCCGGATAATCAGTTCCGTAGCCGGGACCCGAGGTTTGCCGAGCAGAAAGACAAGTACGGCAAGCGGCACCAGAACCTGCCAGACAAGGGATGGAAAGCCACCTTTCCGGCCAGTGAATTCCAATTCGACCCGGTCACCCTTAGCTGTATCTGCCCCAATGGGGAATCCCTGACCTACCGGGGGCAACGGGAAGCCGAGAATGGCAAGCTACGAGCACATTTCGAGGGGCGACTGCTGCAATGCCGGCACTGCCCCAAGAAGCACCGCTGCATGCAGAACCCCGCCTCGGCAAATCACCGCAACGGAGCTGGCCGACAAGTCTCCTTTACGATAAAGAGCGACGGACAACCGAGCTACACAGACTGGATGAAGCACCGAGTGGATAGCCAGCAAGGTAAGGAGATATATAGTCACCGAATGTCAGTGGTGGAGCCGGTATTCGGCAACATCGGCACTACGAAACGTTTGAACCGATTCGGGCTTCGTGGCAAGAAGAAGGTACAGGGTCAGTGGCAGTTATACTGCTTGATACATAACATTGAGAAGCTTGCCAATTATGGTCGGTTAGGCACGTGATAAAGGGGTTACAAGGCCTGAAGGTGGCCGCCAAATGCCGGTGATGAGAGCCTTTGGTATCACCAAGGAACCGAAATGGTCAGTTAGGTCCCTTGGTCAAGGAAATTGTCCGCTTGGTGGGCGGCACACAGAATAAGAAGACAGGCGGTGGGAGGGACTCAGAATCGAGTTTTTCTACAGCCTCGTTAGGCCTCATCAAAGACACAGGACTCTCAATGGATATCAAATGCATTGCCGGGTTTGCTGCAATAACAAAGCAGCCAGATGCAAGCGCATCGCTGTATCAAGAAACTCTCGGCTTGCCACTAAAGAGACAAGACGACTATCGCTTCATGGACAAGTTTCCTGGAGCCAATCATTTCGGCGTGTGGCCACTAAAAATGGCCGCGCAGTCTTGCGTTGGGCAGGATGAGTGGCCCTCGCATGTGCCAGAACCAACGGCAACCATTGAGTTTGAGTTGGCTGATACCGCAGCCGTAGAGTCTGCGGTTGAGGAAATGAAAGCCAAAGGTCAAGACTTCATTCACGAGGCTAGGACAGAGCATTGGGGGCAGACGGTGGCAAGGTTCATCAGCCCCGAGGGATTACTGGTCGGCTTAAGCTATGCGCCATGGCTGCATGAGCACGGGGCCTAACTCAGGGGTTATGCAGTCATTTTCAAGCTTTGTTGACGTGCGTCACGTGACACGCTACAATTTGGGCATGATCAAGTCCTTCGCTGACAAACGAACTCAAGAGCTGTACTCCAAGGGCAAGTCAAAGAAGTTTCCTGCGGATGTCGCACCAAGAGCTGCCAGAAAACTTGAATACGTGAATCTGGCCGAACAGCTGGAGGACTTGAAAGTGCCGCCCGGCAATCGCCTTCACCCACTTTCCGGAAATAGGCAGGGGCCGCACGCGATTTCAATAAATGATCAGTGGCGTATCTGTTTTTGTTTTGAAGATGGCGATGCGTATGAGGTCGAAGTGTGTGACTACCACTGAGTGAGGTGATGACTATGGCTATTCCTAATACTGCCGGTATGCAGCGCAAGCCAACTCATCCGGGTGAAATGCTGAGAGAGGATTTCCTGCCGGACTATGGCCTGACGGTTGCGGGGCTGGCTGAGTCTCTGGGTGTCTCTCGCCAGTCAGTTAATGAACTGTTGCGTGAGCGCCGTGCTGTCAGTCCTGAAATGGCACTTCGGCTTGCTCGTTTGTTTGGTAACTCTCCGGAGTTCTGGCTGAATGCGCAGCGATCTGTTGATCTTTGGACGGCAGCTCAGTCGATCAAGGACGAAGTGGATCGTATCAAGCCGCTACATGCTGCATAATCAAGTCATGCACCGGATGCTAAAACCTCTGTTTCGAGCCGGTTTTAGCATCCAGTGATGGCGGGCATTAGGCATGGTGCTGCCATGATGAGATTCCCCAAATTTGCTACCCATTACTATTTGCGCGAGATTGGTCCGTTTCGGAGTCTCTCAGAGCTTCCTGCCGGTTCAGAGGATCCCGTATTCCTAGATCTTCTGACTCGTCATCAGCGTGATCCCGGCTATCGGCGGCGCTACGGCAGGAATTACATTGAAGTCCGACGTGAGGTTGAAACTCGGCTGCGTGAACTCTTCGTTGCGCGAGGGGGTAAGCCGCGTCGCCGCCACCCCTTCTATCTGGTGCTTGGAGAATCTCCCTGGTTTCGTGATCTGAACGCTAACCAAAGTGAGCTGAGAATCCCTCTCTCGCAGCTCGATCCTGACGTGACATCCTTGACCTACCCGGATAGTTTTGTTGCGCTAACCCGAGACGATAAGCCATACTACAATCAAGTATTTCTGCTTAGCGAGGTGAGTGAGCTCGTTACTCGGTTCGGCGTTCCTGAAAATGATCACGTGGTTCCTTACGAGCGATATTGGGAAACTGATTTTGAACTCTATATCGAGGTGCAGCTTTGGGGCATTCCACCCATATTCAACACCTAACAAAACCCAATCAAGTCAGCCCTTCGGATTCGGACGCAGAAAAGCTGTGCCGTGTTGCGAATGTTAAATGCATCGAGAGTCGACCATGAGTGAGCAAGTATACTATGAACGATCATTGGGTGCAGAGGTGTACCCCCATCTCAAGATGGCGCTTGATGTAGTTGATGCTTCGCTGCCCAAGGTGTCGGTGGATGTAGGCTGTGGGGCTGGGCGTGATGCCCTATTCTTGGCTGAGCGTGGTTTTACGGTATACGCATATGACAAAAGCGATGCTGCCATAGCATGCTTAAGTAAAATGGGAGGCAGCTACCTCAACGAAACGCTATTTCCTCAGGTTTGCAGCTTTGAGAAATTTGAGTATCCGGAATCATCCTTGATCAGCGCATGCTCCAGTTTGTTTTTTTGTAATCCGGAGCTGTTCTCTCTCGCTTGGATGAATATTACTCGATCATTGCTGAGTGGGGGCGTCTTTTGTGGCCATTTTATGGGCCTGAACGATTCTTGGGCAAAGATGGAACGCGGTGACCTTACAATTCACACACGCGCCGAGTTAGAAGAGCTTTTTGAATGTGATTTTAATATTATTGATATCTACGAGCATGATTCAGAAGGTGTGACCTTGCTCGGCAGAAAAAAGCACTGGCACACGTACTCTGTCGTTGCTCAGAAAATCAGTTAACCAGCGCAGGCACGGCGACGCCCTTTACATTGCGCCTCCGTCTCCATTCCCAGGGCGCGCATGCTGCAAGTGTTAAAGAGGTAAGACATGACTGACCCCGAACAAGAGATTGTCTCACGGCGCGGCCCCCTGGCTGCGATCATCTTCTATATCGTTTGCATTCTCTTATTTCCGGCGATGGTGATCGGCTACGTATTCTGGGTCGGTAAGCTCTATGCCAAACGCACCTCGGGCGTATCGGGAACAGCCCAAGGGCCGCTATCGGCACGTTGGTTTCAACACCGGCTCGGCGTCCGGTACGACGAGCCCGCGCATCGGTTGCTGATGGTGCTGCCAGGCATTTCGCCGTTCGCGGTGTGGCTCTTGTTTGGCCCGCTGCAGCTTGCCCATCGCCTGAGCGGCTATGTGCCGCCAGCCTTTCGATACCCTTTTGAAGGCGACGTGACGTTTAGCAACCAAGTCTCCGCCCGCCAGACGTTTTATGATGGGGTGGTGGAGCAATACTTGGCTGATATTCCCCAGTTCGTCATCCTGGGTGCGGGCTTCGATACGCGCGCCTATCGATTACCCAAGCAATGGAGTGTGCGGTCCTTTGAAGTAGATACTCCAGAAACGCTAGCGATCAAACAAGAGGCCATGGAAGTTGCCGAAATCGATTCGGCGGGAGTAACGTTCGTGGCTGCAGACTTCGAAAAAGAAGACTGGTTCAACCGCCTCGTGGAGGCGGGTTTCGATGCTGACAAACCCTCCCTCTTTTTGTGGGAGGGTGTAACCCCATACCTAGACCGGGCAGCCGTTGAAGACACACTGCGCAAGATCGCTGGCTGTGCACGGGGCAGCGTCATTGCGTTCGACTATTTCACGACCGAGGTGCTCGAGTCGCAATCGTTGCATCTGCGTGTGGTGAGAGCGTCGCTCCAGGCGGGCGGAGAGCCGCTGAAGTTCGGTATTGATAGCACTCCGCCAACAAGCGATCATCTGGCTGAATTACTGCAGTCGTGCGGTCTCACTCTCCGCGAGCAGCACATACTCGGGAAAGAGACGGCAGGGAAACGTGCTTTGGGTGGCTACGCCATTGCCGTTGTATGAACTGAGCGTCAGCAGCCAAGCCCCTATGCCGATGGTGACTGTGGCTCAGCGTGCCCATCCAGTTTCGGAGTTGGCTGATGACAAAAGATACCGCCAGGCTCGTCGCCGATACGCTGGCTCTAGCGGCCCGGCACGGCTTGCATTTGGCGGGCGATGTTACCTTCAACGAGACGGGGCTCGATTTTCGGGTCGGGTTTGCAACGGACACGACGGGACGGCGCTGGGTTCTCCGAATTCCCCGCCGCGACGACGTGCAGCCCAAGATCGAACGCGAGGCACGAATCCTGGATTTCGTGAAGCATCGGCTTCCGGTAGAGGTTCCGGATTGGCAGGTGCTTGGTCCTGGTCTGGTGGCTTATCCCATGCTGGCGGACCCCATGGCGCTCGTCTTCGATGCCGAGACCCACACCGTTACCTGGAACATCGATCCGGAAGCTGAAACCTATGTGGTGAGCCTCGCCGAGGTGCTTGTGGCTTTGCACGCGTCACCGGTAGCGGAGGCGGTGGCGGCCGGCATTCCTGACGCTTCTCCGGAGGAAGCTCGAGTCAAGGTCCACCAGGATCTGGAAAGCGTGAAACGAGAGATCGGCATCGGCCGGGAGCTGGAAGAGCGATGCCGGCGCTGGCTGGATAACGACAAACTTTGGCCCGACTTCTCCGTCCTCACTCATGGCGACCTCTATGTCGGGCATGTCACCGCTGCGGCCGACGCGCGCGTCAGCGGCGTGATCGACTGGACGGAGGCGGAGATCAGCGATCCGTCAATCGACTTCTCCGGCCACCTTTCGGCCTTCAGTCCGGAGAGCCTGGAGCGGCTGGTCGCCGCCTACGAACTCGCTGGCGGCCGCACTTGGCCCGCCATGGTGGAGCATATCAAGGAGAGGCACGCCGCTTCGCCGATCAAATACGGGGTCTTTGCGATCGTCACGGGCATCGAGCAGCACCTCGCGGCGGCCAAGGCCCAGCTTGGGGTAGGGTAGGCGGCTGAATGGGCCGAACGGCGGTGCCGGCCACCATGATCGTTAAGTAGAGGACAGTAATGGAGAAAATATACACTTCAAAGATCGATGCATGGTTAGGCGTCGTTCTGATCGGGGCAGTAATTGCATGCATATTCGCATTCTTGTTGTCTCTTCGATCAGGGAATACGGCTGCTACATTGGTCACTTTACCTGTTCTCATTATTGGAGCAGGGCTACCTTTGTGGCTTATGATGAATACGAGTTATACTCTGGGTGATACCACCTTGTCAGTGAGAAGTGGACCGTTCAGGTGGTCGGTCCCAATCAAGGACATTACGGGAATCACGTCAACATCAAGCCCATTGTCTAGCCCAGCGCTTTCTCTCGATAGATTGCGTATAGCTTATGGTCGGCGCCGGTCAATAATGATTTCACCAAAGCTCAAAGATCAATTTATTAAAGAATTGGAAGCGCGGCGTATGCAAAACGGCTAACCATCAATCATGTCGCCACCAGGCTGGCTGGGGCGTTGGGCGGCGCTTGCGATGGGAGAGTGCCCCATTGTTTGGACGCCAGGAGAATGACAGCACATAGCCAGGCCACGCGCCGGATGCCAACATCTCCGCTCCGCTGCGGTTTGTCACCGGTGATGGCGGGCGTTGAACAGTTAAATTTCAATCAGAGATAGTGAATGAATTGGTTTAAGGTATACAAGGATTATTTTCATGGAAAAGGATGTTTGGCCTATAAATCTGAAGAGACACAGAGGATGTTTTTAAACGGGATCATTAAGCTGTCTGAAAAATGTTTTTGGGCTCCAATAGCATCACTGATTGCCCTATCTATAAAGTCTTCTGCTGAAGCATATGGTGTATTGTTTCTAACATCTATTCTCTTTGTCTTGGGTATGGTTATGCGTCACTATGCCCTAAAGGAAATTGACCATATAAATGTCCGTAAATCCGAGAGAGAAAAAATTAACAAGTTTAGGCACCGGACAGCAAGCTGCCGCTGCTAAAGGGGGTTGCCAACCTATCCCTCTCATGCCCCAACCACCCGGCAAAGGAAGCCAACAGTGATCATCCCCCAAGACGGGCGCTTGCGGTTGGATCGCAAGCGCTTGAAGCAGCATCGCAAGCGGCTGGGCCTGAGTCAGGAGGCGCTGGCCGAGTACTGTTTTGATCGGCGCTTGTGCGTCTCCATCGCTTCGATCAAGCGGGCCGAGAGTGGCAAGGCGGTGCTGTATCGTACCGCTCGCCATCTGGCCGAGATCTACGAGGTCGAGGTCGAGGAGCTATCGGCGGAGGCCGAGGAGGCTGCCGCTGTCGCTTCCGATATCGAGGAGATGGAGAGCGCCCGTGTGCTGATCCAACTGCATGCCGTGGCGGCCGATCCATCAGCGCTGGCGAGTTGGGTGCAGCATTTCGGCGGCAGTCTGGCGGAAGGGGGTACGGCGTTGTTCGGGCTGCCTCGGGCTTACCGCAGCGATGCGCAGCGTGGCCTGTTGTGTGCCGCCACCCTGGTGGAGCAAGGGGTGGCCCGTGGCGTTTATCTTCAGGCTGGCCATTGGCCCACGGCTACGCCGCTTTCGATGTCGGGAGAGCAGAGCGGCGTATGGGTCGAGCGCGGCGTGGCGGTGCAGTTGGCGGAGCGCTTCGTTTTCGATGATGAAGGCGGGGAGTGGCTGCGCTATTGCCAACCCCGGGACGAGGCGCGCGAGGCTCGTTTCGAACTGGTGGGGCGCCGGGTGCAGTTGGGCCAGTTGCAAGCCATCCTCGAGAGCACCCAGGCCTACCAGGCCGGTCACCTGATCTATATCCGCGGCGTGGCGGGCATCGGCAAGACGCGACTCAGCGCCGAGTTTGCGGAGATGGCCGCGGCTCATGCCGATCATCACCAGGCCGAGGTACTGGATTTCGGTACCCGGGCCGATGAAGGCCCGCTGATGCAGCTCGCGCGTTCGCTGCTGCAAACCTCCGCCGAGGCGAAAGCGGAAACGCAGGGGGAGGGGTTAGCCGAGGCGCATCTGCTGGCTCGTCTCTCGGCGCTGCGCCTGCCCATGGATCATGCCATGCTGCTGCGTCCACTGTTGGGGCTGGCTCAGCCGGAGGAGGCGCAGTCGCTCTATGCCGCCATGACCCCGGCGACCCGCAGCCAGCGCTTGGTGCTGGCACTGCGCGACCTGCTCCTGGCGCGCTCCATTCATCGCCCGCAACTGGTGGTGGTGGAGGATCTGCACTGGGCCGACGAGGCGCTGCTGGCCACCCTCACCGGGCTGCTGCAGGAGACCCAGGAAGCGCCGGTGATCTGGCTGTTTACCTCGCGCCTGGAGCAGGATCCGCTGGAGACCCGCCTGCGGCCGCAGCTGCCCGAGCTGCCGCTCACCCTGATCGAGCTGCCGCCGCTGCGCCCCCAGGAGGCCGAGGCATTAGTGGCCAGCTACGGCACGGTGCCCGCCGAGCACGCCGCCCGCTGCGTGACCCAGGCCCAGGGCAACCCGCTGTTCCTGACCCAACTGCTGCTGTTTCATCCTCATCGCAGCCTGCCGGCCAGCCTCGCCAATCTGGTACAGAGCAAGCTGGATCAGCTCACCGATCTGGATCGTCGTGCCATGTGCATCGCCGCGGTGATGGGGCAGCGCTTCTCCCTGGCCTCGCTGCAGGAGGTGCTGGGGCAGGCCAACTATCAGCCCGAACTCCCCCAGCGCTACAGCCTGGTGCGCCCGCTGGGGGAGGGCAGCTACCGCTTCGTGCACGACCTGATCCTGCAAGGGATCTACGAAGGGATTCCCAAGGTACAGCGCGACCGCCTACACCTGCGCCTGGCCGCGCTCTATGGCGAGGCGGAACCGGGGCTGCGGGCGCGCCACCTTCACCGGGCGCGCTCCCTGGAGGCGCCGAATACCTTCCTGCAGGCGGTGGCGGCGGAAATGGCCCGCTACCGGCACGAGGAAGCCATGGCGCTGCTGAAGCAGTGCCGCTCCATCGACTATGCGCCGAAGGATGAGTACCGGCTGATGCTGCTGCAGGGCCAGGTGGCGATGGCCACCGGGCGTATTCAGGCGGCGCGGGAGCACTTCGAGGTGGCGCGTACCTTCGCCCGGGAGGAACGGCAGCGCATCAGTGCCGACCTCTGGCTGGCCCGGGTACTGAACATGCTCGATGCGCTGGAGGCGGAGGAGGCGATTCTCGACGGCCTGCTGCCCCTGGCCGAAGCACTGGAGGATCCCTTGCCCCTGGCCGAGGCACTCTATCTCAAGGGCAATCTCTATTTTCCCCGGGGCGACTTTGCCACCAGCCGTGCCTATCACACCCGCGCCCTGGAGCAGGCCCGCCGTGGCGGCGACGTGCGCACCGAGATCCAGGCCCTGAGCGGGCTTGGCGATGCCCACTATGCCGAGGGGCAGATGCGCAGCACTCTCGAGCTGTTCGACCACTGCGTAACGCTGTGCCGAACCCATGGTCACGCCGACCTGGAGGCCTCCAATCTGTTCATGCTGGGTACGGCGCGCATCTATGCCAACGAGACCGAGGCGGCACTGGCCGATTGCTTCGATGCCGCCGAGCTGGGCAAGCGGGTCGGTAACCGGCGTGCCGAGGTGGTGGCACGGCTCACGGCGGGGTGGATTCTGATCTCCCAGGGCGAGCCACAAGCGGCGGACGAGCAGGTCGAACAGGCGCTGACGGTAGCCCGCGGCCTGGGTTCGGGGCGCTTCGAGGCGTTTCTGCTGGAGAGCCGTGCCCGGGTCGAGCTGATCACGGGACGGCTGGCCGAGGCGCGAGCCAGCATCGAGCGCGCCTGGCAGTTGGTCAAACAGCATGGGCTGAAGGCCTTCATCGGTCCCTGGGTGCTGGGCACCCGGGCGCTGCTGGAAGAGGACCCCGAGACACGCCTGGCGACCCTGCAACAGGGCGAAGCATTGCTGGACGCGGGTTGCGTGGGGCACAACGGCTATCGCTTCCTGATCGCGGCGGCGGAGGTCAGCCTGCTCGACCGGCGCCCCGAGGCGGCCCGCCACTATGCCCAGCGCCTGACCCAACTGATGGCGGCGGAGCCCTGTGCCTGGGGCGAGCACCACTGCGCCCTGATCAAGGCCCACGCCGACTGGCTGGAGGGCGGCGGCGAGCATGACCAGGAGAGCGCCGAGACGAGCGCTCTGAAGACCTTACGAGCGTGCTGGCACCAGGGTGAAGCCGCTGGCCTGCAGATGACGCTGCCTCGCCTGGCTGTCAGCCGGCGCTAACCGCAAGGGATCGGTCCGACGCTCGGGTGCTGCCAGCAGCAGGGCGACGAGATGCGCCGATTGTTCCAGGCACTGCTCCTGCAGGCCGGCACCGCGAGTCCAGCCGCCGGCGAACAGCAGCGGGCAACCTTCTTGCCGGCCCTCGAGGCGCCGCCGAGCCGTGGCTTGGTTATAGCGCTCTATCTCCGCTTGCGCTTCCCAGGGAAACGCATGAAAAACCGCTCTACGACGGCCTTCGTGGCGCTTTACCAGTAGGAGCTAATGTAGTCATCTAACGGCTTTTTCTCATGGATGACTCATGCTGACACCGTCCCTTATGCACCATTTATCGATCGTTCCCGATTTCCGCCAGGCCTGGAAAGTGCAGCACCAGCTGTCGGATATCCTGTTTCTGACCGTCTGCGCGGTGATTTGTGGGGCTGAGGGTTGGGACGAGATCGAGGATTTTGGCCACGCAAAGCTCGTTTTTCTTCGCCAGTACGGTGATTTTGAGTCTGGTATACCCAGCCATGACACCTTGGCCAGGGTGATGGCCCTGGTAAATGCCGAGCAGCTGAAAAGCTCGTTTGCCGAGTGGATGAAGGCCTGCCATGACGTCACTGATGGCGCGGTGGTGGCCATTGATGGCAAGACGCTGCGTGGGTCGTACTGCTGCGGCAAGGGCAAAGGAGCGATACACATGGTCAGTGCCTTCAGTGCGGCGAATGGCGTGGTACTGGGCCAGGTCAAGACAGCGGAGATGGTGCCCCTCAGTCGTTGTTTTCCTATAGAATCCAACAAGAGCACGACGCGGCCAAGGGGGCGAGATGCGGTGATACCGAAGTGATCCGTTGCGCTTCGTGGCGCCGTTTCCAGCGCTCGCGGTGATACCAAGCTGATGCGGCCGGTATGAGAGTTCTGAACTGGAATGACTAGGGCAGTAAGCCGCGGCCGGATTCCGGCCGCCGATTCCAGGACAACGCACGAGGTATCACTCCATGAACGCTCCGCAAACCATCGACAAGCAGCTGATCGCCCACGACTTCCGTGTCGCCATGCATGGCAAGCTCGAGCCCGAGAAGATCGAGGAGGCCACCGCGGCACTGGTCGCCTCCGAAAAGGCCTACGCCGCCAACGGCAGCGTGGCCAGCCTGATCTTCTATCTCAAGTTCCAGGTCAACATCACCGATGGCAAGACCTTCGACGGCGATGCCGGAGGCGCCTCCTCGCCGGGCGGCGGTGCCCTGTTCGGGCACGTCTACACCGACGATCTCGACCGGCTCTACCGCGATACCGTGAGCTTCGAGTTCCAGGCCACACCGGTCTACCTGAGCATCCTGTACTTTGACAGCCACAGCAAACTGTTGGGCCACTTCCAGTCGGGGGCCGTCTCCATCGTCACCGGCATCGGCGGTGGCAAAGGCAAGTGGCAGTGAGTTGAGAAATTGGACTTCTGTTGCCTATTCCCCGGGGGCGCTTCGGTGCCCCCGGACCATGAGAATTCCTTTAGCAACTGCACGCCGCCCTTGCCGCCGGGGCATGGGGCGCTTGGCAGGTGCTGATTCCATTTATCCCATTGAGATAAGCATGACACATGACTACCGTTGGCTTTACGACACCGTACGCAAGCGTTTTGAATCTGACGAGGCGATGGAGGCCTTCCTGCCCGAAGCGCTGACTCCTGATGAGTTGAAGCAGAAGGGGGATGATCGCTACCTTTCTGCGATGAGCCAGCGGGTATTTCAGGCCGGCATGCAACATTCTATGGTCGACGCCAAGTGGCCTGCCTTTGAAGAAGCCTTCTGGGGTTTTGTACCCCTAAAAACGCCCAATTCATTCTGGATATTCGCCAGGAGCTGGGCTGCAGCTTCGGTGAGTTTATCGCCAGCTTGCCGAGTGCCGACATCATCGACTTGTGGCATTTACTGGCCAAACGCGGCGCTCGCCTAGGCGGACGCTCGGCTGCTGGATTTTTACGTTTTGTCGGAAAGGATACGTTTTTATTGACCAGCGACGTGGTTGCACGCCTGATGGCCGCCGGCATTATTGACCGGGACCCAACGAGTCATGCAAGTCGTACAGGACGCCTTCAATGAGTTGAAGCAGGAGTCAGGAAGGCCATTGTGTCATCTATCGGCCATGCTGTCGCTGAGTATCAATCCCAGGTTTTAACGCCTGCTGGCGGATCGTTGTTCTGAGAATCTTGAGGCCGCCGGTTGTGAGTGGCTACCAGTCGTAATCACGACGCAGAAGTCGGCGAGAAACCACCAAGCCCCTGAGCCAACCACCTGGCTCAGGGGCTTGGTGGTTTCTACCACGCAATTACTTCGCCGCCAACGCCACCCCCACCTTCGACCGATTCGGTCGGCCGATGGTCTGTGTGATCCAGGTGCCGGTTTCGGCGAGCTTGTCGAGGTCGACGCCTGTTTTGATGCCGAGGCCTTTGAGCAGGTAGTCCACGTCTTCACTCGCTATGTTGCCGGAGGCGCCCTTGGCGTAGGGCAGCCGCCGAGGACGAGGAGGCTCAGTCTCCTTTGTAAGATATTTCCTACGCGTCTATCGGCGAAGCACCACAGATACTCGATTCTGCGATTGGTATGATTTTCGCGCGTAAAACCGCGAATACTCCAACGATCAATAAAACGATAGTTTCAGCCGCAGGGAGGCGACATGGCTCAGGCCACTGGTTTGCAATTCACTCTCTTATTGTCCGGAACCGAGGACCTTGCGGTCATCGAGTTCACACACCGTGAATGGCTCTCCGCTCCCTTTGAGCTCTCGGTACGCTTCGCCAGCCGCGATGGTAGCCTCTCCGCTACCGGCATTCTCGACCGCGAGGCTACCCTGAGCATCTGGCAGGACGGCGAGGCATTGCGCCATGTTCATGGCATTGTCAGCGAGTTCGGCCGCGGCGACCGCGGCCACCGCCACACCTTCTACCGAGTCGAGATCCGCCCCGCCTTGTGGCGCCTTGGGCTGCGCCAGAACTCGCGCATCTTCCAGGACGTCTCGCCGCTCACCGTGCTCAACACCCTGTGCGACGAGCACGGCCTGACCGATCATGCCTTCGCCGCCACCCGTGAACCCGAGCCTCGAGAATATTGCGTGCAGTACCGTGAGGACGATCTCGCCTTCGTCGAACGCCTGGCCGCCGAAGAGGGGCTTTTCTATTTTCACGAGTTCTTCGAAACAGGCTTCGAGAGCGGCAGCGATACTCCGAGTGCCGCTCACCGCCTGGTGTTCGCCGATGCCCCCCAGGTGCTCGCCCACCTGGGCGAGCGCAGCTACCACGGTCGCGCCGGGGGAACGCCACCGGCGCGTCACGTACGCAAGCTTCGGCAGCATGCCCGCGTCGCCTCGGCCGCGGCCACGCTCAAGGACTACTCCTTCAAGCAACCGGCCTACGGGCAGTCGCATAGCCACTTTGTCGACGGCCTCGAGGCCCATGGCCAGCGTGGCGTCGTTGATACAGGGTACGAGCACTACGACTACCCCGGCCGCTACAAGGCCGACACCTCGGGCCAGGCCTTCACCCGCATTCGCCTCGAAGCGCTGCGCCAGAGCGCCAACACCGCCGACGCCGAGAGCGACCTGCCCGAACTCGCCCCGGGCACCTGTTTCACCCTGACCGACCACGACCTCGACGACCTCAACCGCGACTGGCAGGTACTCGGCGTGGTCCACCACGGCACGCAGCCCCAGGCCCTGGAAGAGGGCGGTTTCGTTCAGGATCAAGCAGATGGCGACGATGGCAGCGGCATGACCCGCTACCACAACGAACTCGTCCTCATGCCCGCCGACCTGACCTGGCGCCCCATGCCCGACCCCAAGCCTCGCGTCGACGGCCCTCAGATTGCCTTCGTCGTGGGCCCCGCGGGCGAAGAGGTTCACTGCGACCAACACGGTCGGGTCAAGGTGCAGTTCCCCTGGGATCGCTACGCCGAGCCTAATGAAACGGCAAGCGCCTGGCTCAGAGTTAGCCAGGACTGGGCCGGAGGCGGCTACGGCAGCATGACGATCCCCCGGATCGGGCATGAAGTGATCGTCAGCTACCTGGAAGGCGATCCCGATCAGCCGCTGATCACCGGGCGGGTCTACAACGCCATCAATACGCCGCCCTACGAACTCCCGGCTCACAAGACCCGCACCGTGATCCGCACCCAGAGCCACCAGGGCGAAGGCTTCAATGAACTGCGCTTCGAGGACGAAGCCGAGGGTGAGCAGATCTGGCTGCACGCCCAGAAAGACCTGGAATTGCTGACGAACAACGACCGCACCGAAGCGATCGGCAACGACAGCCACCTCACGGTGAACCGCCACCGCATCAGCGAGATCCACGCCGACGACCACCTCACTGTGCACGGCCAGCGCCACACCCAGATCGACGGCGACGACCACCTCATCGTCGGCGCCACCCGCCACGAAAAGACCGCCCGCGCCCAGCTCGTCGAGGCGGGCCAGGAAGTGCATCACAAGGCCGGCAGCAAGACCGTGATCGATGCTGGCGCCGAGATCACCCTCAAGGCTGGCGGCAGCTTCCTCAAGCTCGACCCCAGCGGCATCACCATCGTCGGCGCTCAGGTCAAGATCAACTCCGGCGGCAGCCCCGGCTCGGGGAGCGGGCAGGGGGCTCAGGCGCCTGAACTGCCCCGGCATGCCGAGGGAGAGGAACATTCCCGTATCGCCTCCTCTGGCCATGGGCCCAGCCAGCAGGCACAACGAGTCGAGGCCGAAGGGCTGGGCGAACGGGAGTTTCTCGTTGACGTTACCAGCGGTCGACAGGACGGTCAGCAGGTTCGTCTACGCAAGGGGTGGGGCCGGACGGATGAGGGACAAAACGGATGAGCGAAGGCGATCTAAAGGCACTGCAGGACGAAGATATTGACCTGGGCGTACGGCGGCGGGTCGAGTACGAAGATGACGAAGACGGCACCCTGGCACTGGTGATTCCCAAGCGTGAAGGTGGTGGTGAGATTGAAATACCCCTCGTGGAGCACGCCAGAACCGTCTTTGAGCGCACTGATGGGAGCCTGCAGGACAACACCCTGCTAGCCGTTCGCCCCTTGGCGGAAGTGGGCCGCCATCGTCCCGTTCAACAACGTGGCGTCACGACCCATACCGGCATTGCCACCGCCATGCTGCGCCCAGGCTACTTATATGTGTTCTTCGACAACCGCTTGTGGCGTGAGCTTGAGATAGGCCCCGACGGCAAGCTCAGTGATGTGGATCTCACCCACTATCGTGAGCAGGCTGAGGGAGGCAATATCCCCAACGAGCGCGACAGCGAAGGCGAATGGCTCGATGACATCCTGCTACCCGCCATGCTGCAGGGACAGGCCACCCTGCACCGAGTACGCCTCGCCTACAGTGAAATTGCCTGGAGCTGGCCCTACATCGCATGGCTTGAAAACAACGTCAGTCGGCTTGAGACTCGCACCACGGCCGTAGGGCATGCCCATGCCGTGATTCTCGACATGGAAGGCCGACTCTCCATGCAGACCGGCTTTCCCGCCGGGAGCCTGAGCGAACAACCGGCACTGCGCGAACGCGATCTCGGCATCGAACTGATGCTGGAAGCCCCTGATGCTTTCACCGCCGACTTTACCTCTCCAGCGAACAGTGAACTATGCAGTAAACTTAAAGCGCTATGGGAGCAAGCCGGTGAAACCGACCGAGCCGCTACCCTGGCACTGGCGTGCGATACGGGTAACGACCTGCTGGACAATATCCGCGACAACCCTGGCATCGTTGCCGTCG
Source organism: Billgrantia endophytica (assembly GCF_002879615.1). GTDB lineage: Bacteria > Pseudomonadota > Gammaproteobacteria > Pseudomonadales > Halomonadaceae > Halomonas > Halomonas endophytica. The sequence goes on along the minus strand of NZ_PNRF01000016.1, from coordinate 4,219 downwards.
CCCTGCCCGATCCACTGTTCACGCTGCGCCACGCCCTGGCCCAAATCCACCTCGCCCAGCACTACCTGGATGGGCTCGACAGTGTGCTGGCTGATAATCCCCTGGGGCATTCGGCCAAGCTGATTCGTCAGGCGCTTTACGCCGAGCCAAGGGAAGGTGAGCCGAATCCGCTGGCCGAGTTCCGCAGTGCCATCGACGCAGCCAAACTTGACACCACCTTGCAGCAAGCCGAGCGGGACGCCGCGATTACTGTGCTGCGCACCTCGCTCGACACCCTCCAGCGGCTGGCCAGCCAGGGCCAGCTCACCGCCATACTGCGCGACTTCACCAGCCACCATCAATTGGGCATCTGCGAAGGTTACGCTCTGTGTGGTGACCTTTACGGCGTACTGCAACAGCTCCCCGGTGTGCTACAAGACCAGGGTGACGCCCGCCAGGAAGCACGTACCCGGCAACTGCTCAAAACGCTGCTGACGGATCGTGAATGGCAAGCGCTATGGAGTGCCGACGAGAGCGAAGCCACTCAAGCGCCCGTTGGCGATGAAACCAACGATGGCAGCGGCCATTTCAACCCCACCCTCCTACGCCAGCTGGCTGAGAATGACAGCGACCTTGATGATGCCCTGGCGGAAAGCCTGGGACTGGAGACCCTGGGGCTCATTGCCCGGAATCTGGCTGAACAGGAGCAAGATCAATCGAATGCCGTGCTCAGCCTGTCTAATGCCGGCAAGGTGAGCGGCCTGCTGAGCACGGTGCTGGGGCAATGGAGCCAGGCACTACTGCGGGCAGCGGAGCGCGTCAGCGACGATATCGAGGTCATCCACCTGCGTCGCCTCTTCACCGCCATCGGCACCCATGCCAACCTGATGGATGGCAACCTGGGTGGTGAGTTGCAGGTCATGCGGCGTGGTGATGTCGACCTGAACCGCTACACGATCATTGGGGTGCACGGTGATGGCATCGCCTGGGGGCTGACCGACGCTGATCGCTACAGCGGTGCCTTCCAGACCCAGCGGGACTACCTCTATGCCGAACAGATAGACCCCCGTGGGAATTTACGCACCTCGACCAGCCCGAAGCGTATGTCTGCGGAAGTCGACGAAGCCATTCGTCAGGTCGCCGGGCATGTGCTGGTGTTTGTTCTGCCGGTGGGGCACCCAGAAGCCAGCAAGGTTGCTCAGTTGCGCATGGCCAGGGTTGCCGGGCAAGTGAAGGTGATGATGGATGGCCCGGCGGTGTCGAGGCTGTTGGTGGGGTTTGCGATTTATAATTTGGGTGTGGAAATGACAAGTCTTGGCATGGCCAAGAAGGATGGAGTTGTTGCTCTGCAGTTTATAAAAGTAGCAAGTGCTGGAGTAGATCTGAGTGCGGCCACCATGAAGTTGTACTCAGTTCTGTATCCTAACTCAGAGTCAGCAATAGGCCGATTCGTACAACGGCCTTGGTTTGATGTGAAAAACTGGCCTTTTCTTGGTTCTAGGCTAACCAAGGTTGGGGCTAGTACTATTGCTCGAACGCTGAGTTTGGCTAATTTCTTCGCTGGTGTAATGGTGGTGGGCGTCAGCAGTTGGGAGCTACGCAATAGCTTGCAGCAGGGAGATCGTGATGCAGTCATCGGCCATAGTGTTGCGATTGCCGGTGGGATGCTGTTTCTCACTGCTCCTCTGATGGCGGGGCTGGTGATGATTCCCGGCTGGGGTTGGGCGTTGCTCGGCCTGGGGCTGGCCATCGGTGGGACCAGCTACGCCGCCATGAATCAGGCTACCCCCTTTGAACAACTGCTTAGGCAGGGCCCCCTGGGCACCCACCCTGATAGCGCCATGGCATCCGCCGACGATAGTATTTACTACCCACAACTGTTGACGCAGTTCAGCCCCGTTAATATAGAGGTGGTGCTCTACGGCAGCCTGGAACGTACAGAAAAACAAGCCCTACTGGAAAGCGTATGGGAATCCACAACGGACACCCCCAGCAAGCGCGATTATGTGGTCACTATCAGCACACCGCTGATCAGCCGTTACAAGATTGGGGAAACGTTAAATCTGGCCGTTCAGGAACTGGAGCAGACCGATACCGGCACTATCACCCCGCTTGGCACCTATGAACGGCTCTCGTATATCACCCGAGCGCCGGAGCCATTTGAAATTGGCAAGCGCCAACTGCTGCCACAGCAAAGCGCCGTACGCTTTCTGGTCAAGCGCAAAGTGGCAGAGGAGCGCTTCGAGATGGTGGGCTCTTCTATCACGTCGACTTCCCGGCTGCGCATCGCCCTGCAAGCCAGAATCGAGTGGGAACTGGGAGAAATGGTGCTACCTACCCCGATGTTGAAAGCGTACGAACCTTATGAGGAAGGCCAGCATGATGCGCTGCCGGCCCGGTCGTATCGCACAGTCAACAACCCGATCAGCGATTTTATCAGATCCTTTACCGGGCGATCACAGGACCCACGCTACTGGTATATCAAGGAATTTCGCGTATGAGAGAGGCCAATGCCAGCGACTACAGCCCCGGTGCCTACCGGGGCAATGCCATCCCGCCGCTGCCCGCACCGCCAAGAAAGCGCGAACGGCTGGGTGAGGAGCTGCTGCCCTTTGGCGACTACGCAGACATCAATCCCTACCAGCAACTCAGCGAAGATATGGAGTTAGTTCAACATCTGGAGCAGGAAAACAGGCGTTTCTATGAATCGGATGATTGGTGGTGGGATCATCAGCGCATTTGTTTTCTGAAAAGCCAGCTGGGTTTCTCGGCATTATTATTAGTAGTGCCAGTGTTATATTTTTTTTTCTTGCTGGCGCTATTCGTTGTCCTTGGTCTGACTCTATTGAATTCTTTCCCTGACGGATCTGGTTTCGGACTGATTATTAGTACATTGGTTGTCTTGCTGGGTGTGCCAACATCATTCGTAATCGGGGCATATACTACGCAGCATCTTATGAACGGCATTGTCCGGCTGTGCACTTTCTTGTTGACGCCTTTCCATAAAATACTCTTTCGTCACGCCTACCGCTACATGGAAAACCGTCGTAGTGAGTTCAATCGCCAAACGGGAATGGTGAGTTTTGCCCAGGGCAAGAAAAAGCCGCCGCTGGTTGCTCCGTTTGTCGAGTTCGATGGCTATGTCGAGCGGGTGGTAAGTGGCTTTTCAAAATTAATCGCGTACTCAGATCCGTAGCCACCGAGTAGGCGATCGACCTCGTTGCAGAGCCGATCAAACGAGAGATAGGCACTCAACGGCAACCATGCGTACTTCATCTGCCGCCACAGAATCTCAATCAGATTCAGCTCCGGCGAGTAAGCCGATAGGTAGACCAGGTGTACACGATGCGACATCCACTCCACTATCTTCCGTCTGAAGGCTTTGGAACGATGCATGCTGGCATTGTCGAGCACCACGACGGCGAAGGTATCGGGGTCTTTCTGGGCCACAAACTGGTCAAACGCTTCGATGACCGTCTCGGTGGTCACCGCTTTGGTGGCGGTGTGGTAGATCAGCTTCCCGGCACGGCTGAGGAACCCCAGTACGTTCAGCCTTCGGCTATGAGAGTAAGCGGTCACCTCGCAGGGCTTGCCGATGGGGCTCCATGCATATGGGACCGATGACGATTGTGAGAAGCCCGATTCATCAAAGTAGTAGAGCTCATGTTCCCCTTGGTCTTCACGCTCCTGGAGCGCTTTCAGCAGGCCCTGAGTGTTGCGGAAATCCGTCTCGTCACGCCGCGCCTTGAGGGAGTGCCGAATGCGCTTGAAGCTGAAGTCATTTTTTTTTCAATGCCCGGCGAAGGGTCACCGTGCTGACCGTCTTGCCGGTCTCTTCTTGCAGACGTGCCTGCAAAGATCGAATCTGATGAGGTTGCTCGGCGACCAGCTCCTGCAGCCGCTGGTGATCGCACTCATCCAGGATCGGCGTGCGTCCACTGCGTGGCTTATCGATGAGCCCGTCGAGGCCCGACGTCTCCCACTGTTTGAGCCATCGAGATACGGCATCGCGGCGGACCTGCAGTATCTCACTGATCTGGTCGATGGTATGGCCTTGATCACTCAGCAGGATGGCATGCGCACGCCGACGTGAGGCGCGCTTCTCACCGTGGTGATAGGCGGAGGTCAGCGTCTGCTGCTCAGATTCAGTGAGAGGGGCAACGAAGCGCCTAGCCATGGTTCCATCCGTGTTAGAGATCCTAGCATGGATTCTACACGAAAATTTTTGATCAGGTACTTA
>NZ_PNRF01000039.1 GCF_002879615.1 Billgrantia endophytica | reverse complement strand
GCTCTGCGTCGCGACCGGCGCCGCAGGCGCCCGGCGGAGGCCGCTGCGTTGGCGATTATCACCAAGGCGGGGCAACACCGCGGCCGTGCGATAAATCGTCCTCCCACAGCCTGTTTCCCCCACTCTGTTGGAGCGCCGCTCTGCGTCGCGACCGGCGCCGCAGGCGCCCGGCGGAGGCCACTGCGTTGGCAACTATCGCCAAGGCGGGGCAACACCGCGGTCGTGCGATAAATCGTCCTCCCACAGCCTTGTTTCCCCCACCCTGTTGGAGCGCCGCTCTGCGTCGCGACCGGCGCCGCAGGCGCCCGGCGGAGGCCGCTGCGTTGGCGATTATCGCCAAGGCGGGGCAACACCGCGGTCGTGCGATAAATCGTCCTCCGACAGGGTGGAGAGTATCGCTGTTGGAGGGTGGCTCATGCCTGCCATCAATCCCGCAGGCTGATGATCCGCCAGCCCTTCCTTTCGGCCACTTCGCGCAGGGTGTCGTCCGGGTCCACCGCCACGGGGTGCTCGACCCGTTCCAGCAGCGGCAGGTCGTTGTGGGAGTCGCTGTAGAACCACGCGCCGTCCAGGGTCAGGTCGGTGCCGGCCAGCCACTCCTCGAGGCGTGCCACCTTGCCCTCCCGATAGCTCGGCGTACCGCTCACCTTGCCGGTGTAGCGTCCGTCTATCATCTCCGGCTCCACGGCGATCAGGTGGTCCACGCCCAGGCGCTGGGCGATGGGGGCGGTGATGAAGCGGTTGGTGGCGGTAACGATCAGCAGGGTGTCGCCGCTGGCACGGTGACGGGCCATCAGCTCCTCGCCCTTGACCAGGACGTGCGGTTCGATCTTGCTGGCCATGAACTGCTGATGCCAGGCGGCCAGCTGCTCCGGGCTGTTCTCGGCCAGTGGCCTGAGCGCCACTTCCAGAAACGCATGCATGTCCAGCGTGCCGGCCTCGTAGTCGGCCATGAACCGGTCGTTGGCCTCGCGATAGGCCACCGGGTCCACGGCGCCCTGTTCCAGTAGAAACTCGCCCCAGGCGTGGTCGCTGTCGATGGACAGCAAGGTGTTGTCCAGGTCGAAGATGGCCAGGCTCACGACTTACCCCTTTCGGTTGATGAGAAAAGCCGTCCAACGTGTAAGAAATGACGGCGTTTTGTGAACGAAAGCCCGGGATTATGTCAGACATTCACGGCCGGTGCTAAGCCACGGGCGCGGCTTTTCCCGCCGAGCCCGCGGGGGTGTTCGAGGCACACTGCCGCTTTGTTGTATTGATGCGCTTCGTCGCATTGTGGAAGAATGACCTCAATGACGAATCTACAAGGTGACGTCCGTGATCGACGCTGACGGCTTTCGCCCCAACGTTGGCATTATCATCGCCAACGGCCAGGGGCAGCTGCTATGGGCGCGTCGGGTAGGACAGAATGCGTGGCAGTTTCCCCAGGGAGGCATCAAGGCAACCGAAACACCGCAACAGGCCCTCTATCGCGAGCTGGAAGAGGAAATCGGCCTGACCGTCGATGACGTCGAACTGCTTGCCTGTACCCGGGGATGGCTGCGCTATCGCCTGCCGCGACGCATGGTTCGAACGAATTCCAGGCCGGTCTGCATTGGCCAGAAACAGAAGTGGTTCCTGCTACGGATCCGCTGTCAGGAGAGTCGCATTTGCATGGATAGCTCGGCCAAGCCGGAGTTCGACGGCTGGCGCTGGGTCAGCTACTGGTACCCACTGGGCCAGGTAGTGCCCTTCAAGCGCGAGGTCTATCGCCGGGCCCTGAGGGAACTGTCGCCTCGTGCCCAGCGGCTGGCGCTGGAAGGGCGGTGACACGACCCCTGGACGTCAACCGATCGCCAGGGAGGTGACGGTCCAGGGGTGGCAGCCCCTTCGCTCGGATGGAGATCATCGGCGGGGGTTCCTCAGCAGGCGGGAGACGACAATCATGGAAAGCAAGACGCCGATGCTCGAGGTTCTGCGCCGGGTCATTCAGGAGGTCAACGGGGCGCGCAACCTGGACGCGGCCTTGGCCACCATGGTGCGCCGTATCCGCAAGGCCATGCGCACCGATGTGTGTTCCTTCTATCTCTACGATCCCGATATCGACGAGCTGGTGCTGATGGAAACCATTGGCTTGCACAGCCGCGCGGTGGGCCGGGTCAGCCTGCGGATCGGAGAGGGTCTGGTCGGCCTGGTGGCGGAGCGTGAAGAGCCGCTCAACCTCGAGGATGCGCCGTCTCATCCACGCTTCCGCTACTTCGAGGCGACCGGCGAGGAGCGGTATTCCAGCTTCCTGGGCGTTCCCATCATCCACCAGCGCCGCATGCTGGGCGTGCTGGTGGTGCAGCAGAGCGAAAAGCGTCGCTACGACGACGAAGACGAAGCCTTCCTCATCACCATGGGGGCGCAGCTTGCCGGGGTGCTGGCCCATGCCCTGGCCACCGGCAGCCTGAATCGCCCCAGCCTGCCGGGTGGCCAGGCCCTGTTTACCGGCGTGGCGGCGTCGCCCGGCATGGCCATTGGCGAAGTGGTGGTCGTCGCCCCGCCGGCGGACCTGAGCAGTGTCCCGGACCTGGTTCCTACCGACGTCGAACATGAGATCTCCCGGCTTCGAGTGGCCATCGGGCGTGTCCGCGAAGAGATCAAGGCGGCGGGCGAGCGCCTGGCAAGCCGTATCTCGGCCCAGGAGCTGGCCCTGTTCGAGGTCTACCAGCAGATGCTCAGCGAGGCGGCGCTTTCCCAGGAAGTCGAGAAGCGCATCCGCGAAGGGCAGTGGGCGCCCGGGGCCCTGGCCGATGTGGTGCGTCGTCACGTGCAGTACCTGGAGCGTGTCGACGACGACTACCTGCGTGAGCGGGCCGCCGATGTGCGCGACCTGGGTCGCCGCGTGCTGGCCCACCTGCAGGAAGAAACGCCCCAGATGCCCGACACCTTTCCGGAAAACTCCATACTGGTGGGGGACGAGATCAGCGTCGCCACCCTGGGCGAAATACCCCGCGAACGCCTTGCCGGGCTGGTGTCCGTTCGCGGTTCCAGCACCTCCCACGTGGCGATCATCGCCCGGGCCATGGGGATACCCACCGTGCTGGGCATGGTCGACCTTCCCCTCCCGCGGCTCAGTGGCGTTCGGGTGGTGCTGGACGGCCACCGTGGCCGCCTGTTCGTGCGGCCGTCCGAAGAGCTCGAGAACCGCTACCGCAGCCTGATCGCCGAGGAAGAGGCGCTGACCGAGGTACTGGAGCACGAGCAGGACCTGCCCAGCGAGACCCCGGACGGTCATGCCATGCCGCTCATGGTCAATACCGGCCTGGCCATCGACATGGCGGTGTCGCTGAAGAAACGCATCAGCGGAGTGGGGCTGTACCGCACCGAAGTGCCTTTCATGATCGCCGAACGCTTTCCCGGGGAGCAGGAGCAGGTCCGGCTCTATCGCGATCAGCTCGAAAGCTTCGCGCCCCTGCCCGTGGTCATGCGTACCCTCGATATCGGCGGCGACAAGGACCTGCCTTATTTTCCCATCGAGGAGGCCAACCCCTTCCTTGGCTGGCGTGGCATCCGGGTCACCCTCGATCACCCCGAAGTCCTGATGGTGCAGCTGCGCGCCATGCTGCGCGCCTCCCAGGGGCTCGACAACCTGCAGGTGCTGCTGCCCATGGTGACCAACGTCGACGAGGTCGACGACGCCCTGAAGCTGCTGGACCGGGCCATTCGTGAACTGGCCGAGGACGACGTGATCGTCAAGCGCCCCCGGGTGGGCGTGATGCTGGAAGTGCCGGCCACCCTCTATCAACTCGACGCCCTGGCCGAGCGAACCGACTTCTTCTCGGTGGGCAGCAACGACCTCACCCAATACCTGCTGGCGGTGGACCGCAACAACCCCCGCGTCGCGGGGCTCTACGACGCCTGCCATCCGGCGGTGCTCAGTGCCATGGCGAAGCTGGCGACCGAATCCGCGCGGCTCAAGATGCCGATTTCGGTCTGTGGTGAACTGGCTGGCGACCCGGCCGGGGCATTGCTGCTGATGGGGATGGGCTTCAATGCCCTTTCCATGAACGCACCCAGCCTGCCCCGGGTTCGGGCCGCCATCCGGCGGGTCTCCCTTGACGCGGCAAGGGCCCTGGTCGAGGAAACCCTGGCACTCAATACGCCCAGTGCGGTGCGTAGCCATCTGTTCCATCAACTGAGCGAGTGGCAGCTGGCGCACCTGCTGCCGCCGCGAGACTGACCGCGATCCATGTGCCTGATCGCCTTCGAATACCGGCCTGACACTCGCGTCCCGCTTCGCCTGGTGGCCAACCGCGACGAGTTCCATCACCGGCCTTCGGCCCCGCTGGGTACCTGGGGCGACGCCCCCGGCATCGTCGGCGGGCGAGACCTCGAAGCCGGCGGCAGCTGGCTCGCGGTGCACCGGAGTGGGCGCTTCGCCGCGGTGACCAACGTGCGTGATCCCGCGCTCAAGGTAGGGGCCGCCGCGCCGAGCCGTGGCCAACTGGTGCGCGATGCCCTGGAATGCTCCGATCTCGCCGGCTGGCTGAAGGCACTGGCCGGCGGTGATGGCTGGCGCTATGCCGGCTTCAACCTGCTGGCGGGAGACCGTGGACGGCTCTGGCATCTGCACCGGGGGCGTGAACGCCTGTCCCTGTCCACCGTGTCGCCCGGGGTCCACGGGCTCTCCAACGCCAGCCTGGACACTCCCTGGCCCAAGCTGATCACCGCACGGCAAGGCGTGATGACCGCACTGCGTCGCGGGCGCTGGCCGCAAGACGCGCTGGCCGCCATGGCGGACCACCATCCGGCGGACGATGCCCATCTGCCCGAAACCGGCGTGGGCCTGGAGCTGGAACGCTGGCTGTCGGCTCCCTTCATACAAGGGGAGCGGTATGGCACCCGGGCCATGACCTGGCTGGAGTGGAATGCCGGGGACGGCACCATTCGGCTGGGAGAGCGTCGCTTTGGCCCCGGTGGCCAGGCGCTGGGGGAAAATGAAGAAATCGTGTCGCTCGAAGGGAATGAAAGCGGTCATGCCGCGCTGCCATGACAGCCGTGGCCGGGCGGCGTACACTCCCAAACATCGCCGCATTGCCACAGGGATGATGATGCCCGCTACTCGCAAGGAGTACCTCTGGCCCCGCCTGGTCTGGCCGCTGCTATGGCCGCTGCTGCTGGCCCAGTTGCTGCTCGTGCTGCTCTGTCTGGCCGTGGGTCTCTTTCTGTGGCAGGCCACGCCCGACCCCACCTCCTGGGCGGCTTCCGGCTGGTTGCTGCTTACACTGCTGGCCGGCACCACCCTGACCACGACCGCCTTTCTGCTGCAACTGCGCCATCGCCTGCGAGACTGCGAGGCGCATGTGGACAATGGCCTCAGGCGCCTCGAACGGCTCCTGTTCGAGGCCGACCAGGCCCTGCCTCGCTGGCGCGAACCGCCGATGGCCACGGTTTCCGCTACCGACTCGGCCCTGGATCGATTGAACAGGCTCCAGAGCCGCGTGGGCCAGCTTCAGGCTCGCTTGCGCCGGGTGCCCGACCTGGCCGGCCTGCTTATGTCCACCTCGCGCCCGGCCCTGCTGCTCTATCAGGGCGACATCGTGGGCACCAACCTGGTGATGGAGCAACTGCTGGGCAAAGGGGGGGGAAGCCTGAACGGCAAGCCGCCCGCTGCCTGGCTGCGCGCTCAACGGCCGCCCGACGGCAAGCCGGGTGAAATGCAGGTGCTCGATGCCGAAGGGAACTGGCGGCAACTGCTGGTGGAATGTCTCGAAACCGGGGAGTACGAGCTGCTGCTGTTCGAGGACCCCCATGAGCGATTGCCCCAACTGGGTGGACTGGTGGCGGCACGCGAACGGGCCCGGGAAGAGTCCCGCCTCAAGTCGCGCTACCTGACGCTGCTGCAGCGCGAGCTGGAACCGTTGCTTGCCGACCTGACTCGGGAATTGGAGAATGCCGCCACTCATATCGACTCCCGCCATCTCGTCGAACTGCGTGAACGCATGGCCGACGTGATGCTGCTGGTGAGCAGCCTGGCCGGCAATGGCGAGAACCTGGAAATGCCGAACGAATTGCTCCTGGTGTCGCGCGAGGTGCCCCTGCGGGTGCTGGTCGTCGACGACGGCCCGGTCAATCGCATGCTGGCCAGCCAGGTACTGGAAGCCCAGGGCTTCAGCGTGGACAGCGTCGCCAGTGGCCAGGAGTCGCTGGAACGCCGGCATCAAAAGACCTACGACCTGGTACTGATGGACATCTTCATGCCGGGCATGGATGGCGTGGAGGCGGCGCGTCGCTGGCGCGAACTGGAAACCCGCGACCCCGAGGGAACCCGCAGCATACTGGTGGCCCTGACCGCCAACGCGACCGAGAGCGATAGGCGACGTTTTCGCGACGCCGGCATGGACGACTACCTGGCCAAGCCCTACGGCCCCCGGGCTCTCATCGACCTGCTACGGCACTGGCGTCCGGACGCCTTCGAGGAAACGGCGGCATCATGACACTCATCGCAACCCTGCTCGGCTACCTGGCACTGGGAGCGGCGGCCGGCACCATGGCGGGCCTGTTCGGCGTCGGGGGTGGGCTGGTCATCGTGCCGGCTCTGGTGTTCGCCTTCGGCCTGCAGGGCGTCGACCCCGCCGTTACCATGCACCTGGCCGTCGGCACCTCGCTTGCCACCATCGTGGTGACGGGCAGCTCATCGGCCTGGGCGCACCATCGCAGGGGCAGCATCCAGCGTGACTGGTTCATGGCCCTGCTGCCGGGCCTGATACTGGGAGCCGTGGCCGGCGTCTTCGTGGCCGGGGCGCTTTCCGGCGGGCTGCTTGGCACCCTGTTCGGCGTTTTCGTGATTCTCGTGGCGGCCAGGATGGCGCTGGGCAAGGGCCCGAAGGCGGGTGCCGTCGTGCCCGGGCGGCTGGGCATGGGTATCGCCGGCGGGGTGATCGGCGCCATTTCGGCGCTGTTCGGAATTGGTGGCGGCACGCTGAGCGTGCCCTGGCTGTCCCGCTGCGGCGCCAGCATGACGAGTGCCATCGGCACCTCGTCCGCATGCGGGCTGCCCATCGCCCTGGCCGGTGCGGCAACCTTCATCGTCGTGGGGTGGGGCAACGTCCTGCTGCCGGCTGGAGCCACCGGTTTCGTCATGTGGCCCGCCTTCCTCGGCATCGTGATCGCCAGCGTGCCCTTCGCCCGGTTGGGTGTGCGCCTGGCCCACGTGCTGCCGGCCAAGATACTGCGACTCTCTTTCGCCGTCCTGTTGGCGATAGTGGGTCTGAGATTCCTGTTCTGAGGTAAGCAATGTGAACTACCCCGATATCGACCCGGTTGCCATTTCCCTGGGGCCGTTCCAGGTCCACTGGTACGGCCTGATGTACGTGATCGGCTTCGTTGGCGCCTGGTGGCTGGGCCGCCGGCGCGCCCACCGCATCGGCCTGACCCACGACGACGTGGGCGACCTGCTGTTCTATACCGCCATCGGCGTGGTGGCGGGGGGGCGGCTGGGCTATGCCCTGTTCTACGGCATGGGGCAATGGCTGGCCGACCCGCTGTGGGTATTCCGTATCTGGGACGGCGGCATGAGCTTCCACGGGGGGCTGATAGGGGTGCTGCTGGCGGCCCTGTGGTACGCCAGGAAGAAGCGCATGGCCTTCTTCACCCTGACCGACTTCTTCGCCCCCATGGTGCCGATCGGCCTGGGCGCCGGGCGCATCGGCAACTTCATCAATCGCGAGCTGCCGGGTCGGGTCACCGAACTGCCCTGGGGCATGCCGTTCCCCGGCATGGGGCCGGAACCGCGCCACCCCACCGCGCTCTACGAAGCCTTCCTGGAGGGGCTCGTCCTCTTCGCGGTGCTGTGGTGGGTATCGAGCGAGCCCCGCCGGCGCGGGCTGATCTCGGGGTTGTTCCTGCTGCTCTACGGCGTGTTCCGCTTTGCGGTGGAATTCGTGCGCCTGCCCGACGCCCACATCGGCTTCATCGCCTTCGGCTGGGTGACCATGGGCATGCTGCTGACGCTGCCGATGATCGTCTTCGGCATCCTGCTCATCTTCTGGTCGCGCCGCCAGCCGGTGGACGCCCGGGCCGGGTAGCGGGCAAGAGCGTTCGCGGGTGGCCCGACACGTGGGGGGGAGGTAGACTCTAGCCCCCCGTTTCCTCTTTTATTCTCCACTTCCAGGGTCAGCCTGACGATGCCCAACGACAACGCCCAGCCCGCCCTCGAGCAACCCTACCTTGACCTGATGCGCCAGGTGCTCGATCGCGGTATCGAGCGCGCCGACCGTACCGGAGTGGGCACCCGCTCGATCTTCGGCCACCAGATGCGCTTCGACCTGTCGCGGGGCTTTCCGCTGGTGACCACCAAGAAGCTGCACCTGCGCTCGATCGTTCATGAACTGCTGTGGTTCCTGCGCGGCGACACCAACATCGCCTACCTCAAGGAGAACGGGGTCCGCATCTGGGACGAGTGGGCCGACGAGAACGGCGACCTCGGCCCGGTCTACGGCTACCAGTGGCGCAGCTGGCCCGACCCCCGGGGCGGCCATGTGGACCAGATCGTCACGCTGCTCGAACAGCTGCGCACCAACCCCGGCTCGCGGCGGCTGATCGTCTCGGCCTGGAACCCGGCCCTGGTGGACGAGATGGCGCTGCCGCCCTGCCACTGCCTGTTCCAGTTCCATGTGGCGGAAGGGCGGCTCTCCTGCCAGCTCTACCAGCGCAGTGCCGATATCTTCCTGGGCGTGCCGTTCAACATCGCCAGCTATGCGCTGCTGACCCGGATGATTGCCCAGGTCGTCGGTCTCGAGCCCGGCGACTTCGTCCACACCCTGGGCGACGCCCACCTCTACCTGAACCACCTGGAACAGGCGGAGCGCCAGCTTGCGCGCTCCCCGCGGCCGGCACCCCGGCTGGTGCTCGACCCGGGAATCGACGACCTGTTCGATTTCCGCTTCGACCACATCGCCATCGAGGGCTACGACCCCCACCCCCACATCAAGGCCGAGGTGGCCGTATGACGGACGAAACACTGATACCGGTGGCGATGATAGCCGCGCTCTCCCGCAACCGTGTGATCGGCGTGGGCAACAAGCTGCCCTGGTACCTGCCGGAGGACCTCAAGTTCTTCAAGCGCATGACCCAGGCCAAGCCGCTGATCATGGGCCGCAAGACCTTCGAGTCGATCGGGCGCCCCTTGCCCGGGCGGCTCAACATCGTGGTGACCCGGGACACCGCCTTCCGGCACGACGGCGTGCGGGTCTGCCACGACCTGGAATCGGCCCTGGCACTCGCCGACCAGCAGGCGACCATCGACGCCGCCGACGAGATCATGGTCATGGGCGGCGGCGAGATCTACGCCCAGGCGCTGCCCCATGCCAGCCGCCTCTACCTGACCGAGGTGGAGATCGACGTGGAAGGCGACACCCGCTTCCCCGCGCTGGACCCGGCCGAGTGGAAAGAAGTGCGGCGCCTTCCCGGCGAACCCGCCGCAGGGCAGCCGAGCTACAGCTTCGTCGAGTATCGCCGTGGGCAACCTTGAGGCCGTCCATGGCAATGGCGTACATTGAGCCATGCGGTGCCGCTCGAGGGGGCTTGAACGGCAGCATGGAGCGGGGTGGCGGCCGATGCGATTGACGACCGAGCAGATTGCAATCATCAAGCAGGCGACCGCTGAAGTCTTCGGCAGCGAGGTCGACGTTCCCATGCATCGTCACGCCCAGCGGACGGCCCGAACGCTATGAGCAAGGATACGCAGCAACTCCTCCCCGTCGACAGGTTCCTCTCGACGCTGGATATCGTTGAGCGTGAAGGACGCCATCTTCGCTACAGCTGGAACAGCCTGTTCGGCGTCGGCGCTCCCGAACCCGATGCCGACTGGGTGGCTGGCCTGGAACACCATCCCGAGGAGGCGGTCAGGCTCGAGGCCTTTGTCTCGCGCTATGGCCGCATGCAGGACACCATCGCTGACAAGCTGATTCCACGTTGGCTACAGAGTATGGCCGAGCGCACCGGCAGCCAGATCGAAAATCTCAATCGTGCGGAGCGCCTTGGCATGCTGGAGAGCGTTGAAACCTGCTGGCGGGGCGCAAGCTGTGCAACCAGCTGGTTCACGAGTATATGCAGGACCCGGTGGCTTTTGCCGCATCGCTCGAAGCCGCCAAAGAGTACTCTCTGATGCTGATGGCGACCTATGGCCGGGTGCGTGACTACGCAGAGAAGCGAATGTCGCTGGAAAAGCCGCTGCCCGAACCGCTGCCCCTGCCGAATCAACGGCCGCTCTGATAACCGCTAGAATTCAACACAGGATTTGTCTGCGCCGAGCTTGTATCACAAACTTGGCTCAACGGACCGTCTATGGAGGGAGCGGTGTGATCGAAGAACGTTCAAATCATCTGTTCCAATCCCTGGAGCGGCGCGCCGCCGATGCGCTCGACGAGCTGCGCCTGTGCCGCGCCAAATTGCAGGAACTGGAAACCCGGCTGGCCGAATCCCAAGCGGCCCAGCGTGAACAGGAAGCGGCGTGCCTGGAGCTCGAAGCGGCGCGCCTGGAGCTGGAAGAGGAAAATCGCGAGCTCGACGAGCAGAACCGCGAACTGGAAGAGGACAACGCTCGCCTGCGCGGACGCATCAAGAGCGGTGCACCGGCGCCCGTCTTCCCGGGGGCGCCACGGCGCGCCCAGGGGCTCGCCGCCCTGATCGACCACCGCCCCCGGGAGAGCGCCCCCCGGCCCGTGGCCGGCGAGGCGCCGGCCACGACATCGCAGGCCACGGCATCACAGGTCCCCTCGGCCGCCACCGACACGACCGATGCCACCGACCCCACCGAGCGTCAGGGCGCGCTGCCCATCGAGCAGGCGCCCACCGCCGAGGCGCTGCTCGCCGAGTGGTACCAGCGCTACCCCGACACCTTCTTCAAGGGCCATACCCGGCCGCTGAAAGTGGGCATTCACCAGGACCTCGCCCGGCGCGAACCCTGGCCCGAAAAGCTGGTGCGGCGCGCGCTGGCCGGCTACGTCAACCTTCCCCGCTACCTGAAGGCGGTGCGGCAAGGGGCCGAGCGCATCGACCTGGAAGGGCGGCCGGAAGGCACGGTGGACACCCAGGCCGCGGAGCACGCCCAGCGCAAGCTGGAACGGCTGCAGGCCGAGCGCCGGCAGCGCGACCAGGCTGGCGCGCCCGGCCGGCGGCGTGGCGGCAAAGCCGGGAGGACCGGAAAAACCGACAAAACCGACAGAAAGGGCCGCCGCAACCATGGAACGGCCGTTTCGCGGCACGCCGCGCCGGCCGGGAACGAGCCGGCCGCCACCGGCGAACGCACGCCGGATGCCCTCGCCAGCGCCAAGCCGGAGGAGCGCATGGAAGCAAAGCTCTCGGCGCTGCTGGCCAAGCACAACGGCCGGGGCAAGCGCCCCTGATGCGCCCCCCGCCACACCGTTTAGGCCTTGCCCTTGCCAGCGTTGTATGAGCGGGGCATCATGTGCGGGCTCATCGCTGCCAGGTAGCTGTTTCGACAGGCCTGCGGCTGCGGCCCCCGGGCAGGACGCGCACGGGACCGCAAGAGCAGGGGAAAGTTCCGCGAAGTAGGTTGGCATCGAAGGGAAACAGTGTTTTTTCTTGTTGCGCTCCCTCATTTCCCGGTATAGAGTTCTACCTGCGAGCATTGGACTATAACAAGGCTTCGCTGAGGACATGCCCGGCCCCGGCCATCTTCCTGGGAAGGAACGCGCCAAATGAGCGGTGGGACCCATGCCCGGCAAGCTACCTGCACGTATTATTCCGATCCGTGCAGTAACGATCGAAACAGTAAGCTAGTGAAAGGAACTATCGCGATGAAAAAGACACTGTTAGCGACTGCCATTGCCGGTGCCCTGGGCGTCTCCGCCGCCGCTCAAGCCGCCACCGTCTACGACCAGGACGGCACCCAGGTCGACGTCTACGGCCGTATCAACTTCGGTTTGACCACCGGTGGTTTAGACGGTCACAACACCGACGACCAGGGTCGGGTAATTAAGGAAAGCGGCTCCGAGTTCATCGACGTCTTCTCCCGCTTCGGCTTCCGTGCCCGCCACCAGGTCTCCAGCGACCTGCTGGCCTTCGCCAACATGGAAATCCGTCCGCAACTGGATCGCCAGCACAACAGCAGCCCGCAGATCCGCAACTCCTTCGTCGGTCTGACCAGCGATCCGTTCGGTACCGTGCGCGTCGGTAACTTCGACGGCATGGTCTACCAGGCCATCACCGGTCTCTTCGAGATTCAGGAGTACGAGGGCTACACCACCTTGAGCGGTGGCGCGACTGCCGCCCGCGGCGACTCCATCGCCTACTCCACCCCGGATCTGGAAGGCTTCCAGGCCCACGTACAGGCCAAGCACCTGAGCGGCAACAATGCCCCGATGGGTGGCTTTACTGATCCGGATACTGGTGAGTGGGTGGAAGTGGACAACTCTTCCACTCAGAGCTGGCAGTCCGCTGTGACCTACACCTGGAACGATCTGTTCCTGGGCCTGGGCTACAACCAGTCCAAGGACGTGGAGGATCGCGGCGCCAGCTACGACGGCGGCGGTGCCAACCCGGCCGGCGAGGACGTCTGGGTCGGTGCGGTGGTCTATGACTTCACTCCCGCCTTCCGCCTGGGCGTGAAGTACGAGGAAGTGACCGATCTGCACGACCAGGATCGCATTGCTGCAGACGCTGAAGATTCCATCGAGAACATGTGGACCCTGATGGGCGTGTTCGACTACGGCATGGGCGAGCTCTACGCCGACTACAACCGTGTTCGCTACGCTCTGGATGGCGTCGACAGCGGCAACCGCTGGACCCTGGGCGCCAACTATCGCTTCAGCCAGCCGATGTACGTCTGGGCCGAAGTCGTCGACTATGACTTCGACAGCGATCAGTCCATCAGCGACATCGACGACGACCTGCGCCTCACCGTCGGCGTTCGCTACGACTTCTAAGTCGAGCTGAACCGCAAGACGCGTCGACTCGTTCGACGACAGAACCGGCCCCTGAAGGGGCCGGTTTTTTTATGGATGCGCCAGGCATGGCGCGCAGCGCCTGACTGGCGCTGTTCCCGAGGGTGGTGCCAAGAGGGCTCTCGATAACTGTAGGCGGGTCGGAAAACCCAAGTCCGCAATTGATTCGGCAAACCCCAGGCGGCGCAGCCCATCGAGCTGGGTGACACCCTCGTTCCCGACTTCCTGTGCAAGGCTTACAAGGAATGGACTATCGTGCCCGTTACGGGTATGGTTTGGGAAGTGAGCAGGTGTGAACATGCTGAAGCGAAAGGATTTTGCACGATGGCAATCGGGCGAGAAACTGTCCGATACGGCCTTATGCAAGGCGGTCCAGGAAATGGAGGGTGGGTTGATTGACGCCGACTTGGCCGGCCACCTTTACAAGAAGCGGGTCGCCCGTCCAGGTGCTGGTAAGAGCGGTGGCTACCGTACGTTACTATCGGCCAAGGACTTGGTGAAGGCATTACAGGCTGGCGTTTTACTGGAGGTGTGTTGTGACGAGCAAAATCATTGAATCCCTGCGTGGTGACCTGGCCGCATTGCACGATGCTGGAGCGATCAGCAAAGTGACCATGCGCGAGTTCGACGCGATTTGCCCGCCGCCAGTGCGCGAGTTCAGTGCCGACGACATTAAACGTCTGCGTGAGGCACTGCACTTCAGCCAGCCGGTGTTTGCCCATCACCTGCACACCACGGCCTCGACGGTGCGCAAGTGGGAACAGGGTGAGACGCGCCCAGCCGGCCCGGCGCTCAAGTTGCTCAACGTCATCGCCGACAAGGGCTTGCAGGCCATTATCTGATGCGTCTATCCGGCGAGTCGGATGGAGTTTTCTGATACGCAACGATCGTTGTGATGCATGCAATCATTGATTGGTGTTCGGGGGCTCGAGATACGCTATCCATGGCTCCTTCTAAAGAGGTAGGACATTGGATGGACGGTCGTAGGAAATGTATCCACTGGAAACGTTGATAACAATTACTCACCCATTTGACAAGACGAAAGTGCTACAGTTACTGAAACTTTCATTTGATTACCGTTTGGTGCAAGCGAAGATGCCTGTCGGGTACTAAGGTTGATCTGGGTCAAGGAAGCTCTCACTTTGTCAATGGCTTCGTCGCTGCGGCAGGACACCGTCAGACCAGGCGGGCCAGAATCCTGATTCCAGAGGTATCAAAGCAAAGGAGAGGAGAGGCCAGATGGCTGAGTCCGGTCGGTGCCAGCCGGTCAAGGAGACCCGCTGCGAGCTGTGCAGCCAGCATGCGCGTTGCTTGCCGCTGGGGCTGGAGCTCAATGAGCTGGAGTCCTTCGACGCGATTCTCCAACGCCCGCGCCCCCTGAAGCGGGGCGAGGCGCTGGTGCGCCAGGGGGGCAGCTTCGAAAGCCTTTACGCGGTGCGCTCGGGCAGCCTGAAGCAGACGGTGGCGCAGGAGGGGCAGCGCGACCAGATCACCCACTTCTACCTGCCCGGGGAACTGGTGGGGCTCGACGGCATTGGGGAATCACGGTGCTATGGCAGTGTGGTGGCACTGGAAACCACCTTCGTCTGCGAACTGCCTTTTACGCGCCTGGAAGACCTCGCCGAACATTCGCCCACGCTGCGCAGTCAGCTCTATCGCTGCATGAGCCGCGAGCTGCGTAACGACCAGCGCATGATGTGCCTGCTCTCGGGGCGCACCGCCGACCAGCGCCTGGCCAGTTTCCTGCTGGGGTTATCCAACCGCTTCCGCGCCCGCGGCTTTTCCCCCGCCCGCTTCCATCTTTCCATGTCCCGTTCGGATATCGGCAGCTACCTGGGGCTGGCGCTGGAAACCGTCAGCCGGGTGCTGGCACGCTTTCAGGCCCAGGGGCTGGTCTCGGTGGAAGGGCGTGAAATGACCCTGGTCGACCGGGACGCGCTGCTGGCCCTGGCCGAAGAAGGGGCAGGGCGCCACTCCGGGGTGTGAATCCCTGCGTCGGTTTTTCCCCCACCCTGTTGGAGCGCCCGGTTCGACGCCTCGACTCCGCGTCGCGGCTGGCGCCTCAGGCGCCCCGGCGGAGGCCGCCGTCGTGGCGATGGTTGCGTTTCAATGTTCTCACTGGCGTTGCAGTTCGGCGATGGTGCCTATCGGTAGGAACATCCGTAGTGGGTTGGAGGGCAGCGACTGAAAGCCAAAGCCGGCATACAGTCGCTGTCGCCGTGTTATGGCCTCGGGGTCGCCGCAGTCGAGGATGTCCAGCAGCACCATGGCCGTCCCTACTCGTTGCGAGGCCAGGTAGGCCCCATTCAGGGCATCGATCAGCAGCCGACTGCCGATGCCCTGGCCCTGGGCGGCTTCGGCCACGCCGATCATGCCGATGAAGGCTGCCGGTAGGCTGCCATCGGCCAGGGCAACGCGCTGGTAGCGCTTGGGTAGGTCTCCGCCCTGCACGCTATGTGCGTTGATCGAGTAGAACCCGAGAATCTCGTCTGGACGCCGTTGAGGCTCCACCATCACGAAGACCTTGACCGTGCCGCCTTTCATCAAGCGGCTTGCCGTCTCTTTCAGGTAGCGGTCCACCTGGGGAACGCCAGACGAAAAAGCCGCTCGATCGTGCTTGGCCTTATCGAGCGGCTCGATGACAACGGAGGATGGCATCAGTGCTTTGCCACCGTCTCCTGGTGATGGGCAGAGGCGGCCCGCAGCTTGTCGGTCGGTGCCGGCGGGTTCTCCAGGGCGTCGAAGAACGCGTGATGGTCGTCAGCCGTCAGCCGGGTCACCTCATGCGCCTGGATCGTTTCGAGGGCGCGCTCGTAGGCGGCGGCCAGCACGAAAGAGGACATATCCTGGCCGCACAGCGCAGCGGCGCGCTCGATGGCTTGCTTGATGCGCGGTACGGTACGGAAGGCGAAGCGCTCGGTATTGCGCTCGCGGCCGTTGCCAGAGTCATCGTGGGGATAGGCGGTCGGCATCGTGGCCTCCTTGGCACCGTGTGCTCGATTCGCTGATCGGCGCCGAAATGGGGTGGATAGGCATAGCGTACGTCTTTTGTGCGTACATATCAACGAGCTTGCAAGGGCGTGGAGAGTTTCGCTAGCGTTCATTGTTAACGCAGGCAACCCTGCGGTCGCGGGCTGTTGCTATCTCCAACAGCGGTTTGCCCCTCCTGGGTGGAGAATATCGCTGTTGGAGCGCTGGTCCCCCATCGCGACTGGCGCCGCAGGTGCCCCGGCGGAGGCCGCTGCGTTGGCAATTATCGTCAAGGCGGGGCGACACCGCGGTCGTGCGATAAATCGTCCTCCTACAGCGTGGCCATGTCTGCCATGGTGGAAAAGCCGCGGTCACGAGCTGACGCACCTCCCGCAACCCGGTGCTGTCGCTGGCGCCGATGGAATGCGATGATAAGGGTAAACCCCTTGGCGATAGGTGGATGGCCCTTGGCAGGATGGTGGCTCCCGACTCTGCGTTCCCGCCTGCTGCTTGGCGTCAGCCTGGGCTGGCTGATGCTGGTGGCGACACTGTTGCTCTACAGCCATCTCAGCGGTGGCACTCTGGCCAAGCGCGAGAACCTGACTCACCTGGAGTACGAGGCCGACCTGGTCGCCCAGCAGCTTCGGCGCTCCATCCAGGAGCGACAGAATGCCCTGGCCCGGCTGGAACCTTCCCTGTCGGTCGACGATCCCGATCTCGTCACTCGCCTGCAGGCGCAGGAGGGGCTGCTGTCGCTGTTCGATCGGCTGATGGTCTTCGATGCCGAGGGGGAGCCGGTGGCTGCCTGGCCGCCCTTCGAACTCGGCGGACCGACTATCGCCGACCGCGACTATTTTCGCTATGTGCGCGGTATTCGCAGGCCTCATGTCAGCGAGCCCTATGAGGGAGGGGAGACCGGCGTTCCGCAGATCATGGTGATAGAGCCGTTGCTCGACGACGAGGGCCGCTTCTTGGGCATCCTGGGGGGCAACTCGAGCCTGCGGGATGGCGATGCCTTCATCAATCTGCGCTCTCTGCGTATCGGCGCCCAGGGGTATGTCATGCTGGCCACTTCCCGGGGGCAGGTCATCAGCCATCCCGATTCGGGCTGGATCATGCAGTGGGTGCCCGGTGCCGAACGCGTGCCGCTGATGGATCGGGCGCTGTATGGCTGGGAGGGCAGCGGCATGGGGGAAGAGCTGGGCGGCGAGCCTGCGCTGATGGCGTTTCGTCAGATCTGGCCGGCCGACTGGGTGGTCGGCGCCTTCCTGCCCATGAGCCAGGTGCGGGCGCCCATCCAGCGATACGCCACCGAGCTGCGCTGGGTGGGGCTGGCGACCATGGCGTTCATGCTGCCGCTGCTCTGGTGGTTGCTGGGCCTGGGGCTCGCGCCGTTGCATCGGCTGGAACGGTTGATCGAGCGGATCGGGCGGGGCGATGTCGAGAGCCTTGCCGTGGATACCTCCCTGGGCGAGCTGCGGCAGGTGGCCAAGGCCTTCGATCGGCTGGATGCGCAGCGTCGCGATGCCCTGGCCGCCCGGGAAGCGCGTGAGGCCTTCCTGCAGGCGGTGCTGGAGTCGTCGCCGGTGGGCATGTTCCTGGCCGACATGACGGGCCGGATGAACTACATCAACCCCGCGCTGGAGTCCCTCTCCGGCTTCGACCTCGCCACCTCCCGAACGTCCGAGTGGGTACGCCGGGTGCATGTCGACGACCGCCCGGCGTTCATCGAGAACTGGCGTGCCATGCTGCAGAGCGGGGAGGAGCGCCGTCAGCAGTATCGCTTCCTGCGCGGCGATCAATCCTTGTGGCTGGAGATGCAGGTGAGCCAGGTTCAGCTGGATGAGGCCGCACTGGGGTTCGTCGGCATGATCCAGGATATTACCGAGCGCCATGAGCGGGAAACCCGGCAACGCTGGGAGGCGGAGCACGACCTGCTTACCGGCTGCCTGAATCGCCGTGGATTCGAGAATCGCCTGGAGGAGGCTTGTTCCCTGCACCGCCGGAAAAGCGACAAGGTGCTGTCGCTGATCATGATGGACCTGGACCATTTCAAGCCGGTCAACGATACCGCGGGCCATGCGGCCGGGGACGAGTTGCTGCGCCGAATCGGCCAGCTGCTGCAGGATGCCGTGCGCCAGCGGGATGCCGTGGCCAGGCTCGGCGGCGACGAGTTCGCCCTGTTGCTGCCGGGGTGCCCGCTGGATCAGGCCGCCGACATCGCCGAGCGGATTCGCGAGCGCATCGAGCAGATCGAGTTCCGGGCGGAGGGGCACGGTTTCCGCGTCACGGCAAGCATCGGTGTGTCACGGCTGGACGAAGAGGACCGCGATGGCGGGCCGTTGGTGAAACGGGCCGACCGCGCCAGCTATCGTGCCAAGCACCGGGGGCGCAACCAGGTGGTCATCCAGGATGGGGTGCGGGCAGCCGCGGAGACCTGAAGGGGTCCGTTGGTGGCCAGGATTACAGCATTCCTTCCGCATGCCGATACCTGATTCTGATGCGTTGAAAAAGGTTGGTCGGGCTGTCTCGTTGTCACCAGAGAATGGCAAGAAGCATCGGTGAGCCCGCATAGGTGAGCCCGCATAGGTGAGCCCGCATAGGTGAGCCAGCGCTGAACATCGTGTCGGGAGGTACATCGCCCTATGCCTCATAAGACGCTGGACATCGGCAGGGATACCACGCTCTACATGGCCGCGGTGCTCATCCTGATGGGCGGTGCGGGGCTGCTGACCCACTGGCTGGGCATCGTTTACCCCCTGCGTAGCGTGTTGTTGCCCGACACGCCCCATGACGAGCAGGCGGACATGGCGCAGTGTCTGCTGCGGCTCGTGGCGCGGCCCTATCGGATAGACGACCACGAGCTGTACCTGTCTGCCAGTATCGGTATCGCCATGAGCCACGACGCCATCGATCAGCCCATGAAGCTGATCCAGCAGGCCGACATGGCGATGTACAGGGCCAAGCAGCAGGGGCGCAATGCCTATCAATGGTTCACCCGCGAAATCACCAGGCGCGTCAATGAGCGTCTGGCGATGCGCAATAAACTCCAGGAAGCGATAGATGGGAAGCGGTTCGAGCTGCACTACCAGCCGCTGTATGACCGTCGTCTCCGTGGAAGCCCTGCTGCGCTGGAATCACCCGGAAAGGGGGTATGTGCCGCCGAGCGAGTTCATCCCGGTGGCGGAGGAGACCGGCCAGGTCATGCCGATCAGCCGGTGGACGCTCGAGCGAGCGTGTCTCGACATGCGCTTCCTCGACTCACGGGGGGTCGAGGGCCTGAAGGTGGCGGTGAACCTCTCTCCCGTGCAGTTCCATCGCACGGGGTTCCTGAAGACGTTGAGCCATTCGCTGGCCAGCTCGAGGCTTCCCTGAAAGCCGGCCGACTGTCGGAATCGGACATGCCTTGAGGCTCAAGGAGCCGACCCCCAATCATATGCGTAACGTTGTCTTTGTGTGTCGCGGGGTCGTTCGTCCACTGCTGCGTTGGTAGCCGCTCATGCCTCTTCGTCACTATCGTAGTGGATGATCGACAGCAGCTGCAGCGGTACCTCCAGCAACTTTTCCGGGCCGTGGGGAACACCAGCATCGAAAGCCAGGCTGTCTCCCGGCCCCATTTCATAGAACTTCTCGCCATGGCGGTAGATCAGGCGCCCTTTCAGCAGATAGATGAACTCGTGCCCGGCGTGGCAGAAGTTGGGAAACACCTCGCTGGCGTCGTCCATGGTGATCAGGAAGGGTTCGTAATGTTTCTTGGGGCCTTGAAGGTAGCTCAGCAATTGGTAGGTATGACCGACTTCGGTTCCGGTGCGTACCACTTCCATGCCCTCGCCCGCTTTGATCAACTGAGCGCCCCGGCCGACCTGGTCATAGTCGCTGAACAGCTTGGATATGGGTAGGCCGATGGCATCGCACAAGCGGCTCAGGGTGTCCAGGCTGGTGGAAACCTGCGCATTCTCGACCTTGCTGATCATTCCCTGGCTCAGCCCCGCGATGCGCGCGACGTCGGAAATCTTGTAACCTTGGGAAATGCGCTTCTGTTTGAGCGCGCGAGCGATATGCTGCTCAAGCCGCAGGCGGGTTTCGCTCTTGTCGGTGGTAATGGAGTCGTTCATTGCCGCTGGGACCTTTGTATTGCACGTAACGCCAGCCACCGGGCACCTGCGCTGAGCGGCATGCCCCTGTTTTGCCATGCCATGGCCCGGCAGGGAAAACGGCATGCGAGGCTGGCAACCTGTTGCGCAACAGAATAACAAACTTCAGGCGGGAAGGGGGCACCGCTCCGTTGGGAGCGGATGCCAGGCAGCGTAATCAGATATTGACGCCCTTCATGGCGCCTTCTTTCAGCAAGTCCGGCTCGATATTGCTGAAGGTACGATTTTCGTGGACGACCATGCGGGCCACGACACCGACCATGATGGCCGTCATGAGGGCCAGGAACAGCCAGACGCCGAACGAATCGGGGCCAAAGGTGAAGACCGCTTCGGCGCCTTCCCAACTGGTGATCGGGCTCATTCTATTTCTCCTTCGAGTGTCATTTCATCATTCGTGCTACGCCCGGAGCGTTGCCACCGGGCGTTTCGATTACCGCATCTCACGTACTGCGAGCTTGGCCGCCGTTGGCTGGAACGGCCTCCGGGTAGGCCTTGCTCGGCACCTCCACCGCATCGATTCCCATATGCTCCACCTCTGGGGGCACGCGGAGTATCCCTGCTCTCTTGAGGACCAGGGAAAACAGATAGCCGGGCACGAAGCCCAGCAGCGCCATCACCACCGCGCCGGTGAGCTGGCCGAGGAAAGTGATGTCGGGCAGGCCCTCCATGTTGGGATAGCCGTGCATGAAGATGCCGGCGGCGATCAGGCTCCAGATACCGGCGAAGCCGTGGACGGAGACGGCACCTACGGCATCGTCGATGCCTAGCTTGTTCAGCGCGCGACCGGTGATCGGGATCATCGCGCCGCCGGCGAAGGCGACGGCGAAGGCGACAGGCGGGTAGTAGAGATCCAGCCCGGCGGCGACCGAGATGATGCCCGCCAGGGCGCCGGACACCATCCAGAACGGGTCGCGACTGATGGCATAGGCGCCGATGACACCCCCGCCGAACCCGATCAGCGCATTGAAGGCGAAGGCCGAGAGGTTGGTGGGCGTGCCGTAGATGGTGGTCCAATCCCCCCCGACGTTGTAGATGATGCAGCCGCCGAGGAAGCCGAACAGGCCGACGATGATCAGCATCAGGCCGATGATCGCCATCGGCATGCTATGGGCGGGAATGTCGTTGATCTCGCCGTTGGGGCCGAACTTGCCGATGCGTGCGCCGAGGTTGATCAGCACCCCCAGGGCGAACATGCCGGCTACTGTATGCACCGGCCCCGCCGCGCCGATGTCATGGTAGCCGAACTGGGTCAACAGCCAGCCATCGGGGTGCCAGCCCCAGGCGGCGCCGAGTATCCACAGCACGGCGCCGAGTAGAACGGCCATCATCACGTAGGCGCTCAGCCGTACGCGCTCGATCAGCGAGCCGGAAAGGATAGATGCTGTGGTGGCGCCAAACATGGCGAAGGCGGCCCAGAAGATGCCAGTGCCCTTGTCGGCGACGTTCGGTCCCATGCTTTCGCTCCACGGCGCGCCAAGGGAGGCGCCCTCGGCGATACTGAAGCCCGCGGGGAAGGCACCGTAGATCCACCAGCCGACCAGGAAGAAACTTGGCAGCAGGTAGCCGAGGGCGAGGATGTTCTTCACTCCCGCTGCCAGGGCATTCTTGGCGCGTGATGCTCCCATCTCGTAGGCCAGGAAGCCCGCATGGATGAGGAACATCAGGGTCATGCACCACCAATAATAGATTTCCATGTCGATGGAACTGAGTAGTTCCACCTGTTGCTGCAATGCTTGCAGTTGGGACAACGCATCTGTTTCCACGGAAGAGTCTCCTCAGCCATGGCCGGCATGGCCTGGCTTTCGATGGAATGTCTTGTGATGTTTCTTGGTAGGATATTTTTTTTCTCATTGCGATTATTTCAATGCAAAAACATGGCCAACCCTCCCTTTAAAACGATCAATCTGAGTAAAAAATATTTAATTCGTTGTTTTATCAACTTATTACGGAATAACGCTGAATCCTCGAGAGTCATGCGTGCCATCGGTGGGAGAACACTTGGCACCGTTGCGGTGCGAGTGGCGCCTGCCATGCCGCGAAGGTGGATTGCAAGAGCCCTCGATCCTCAACTCCGCACCCGCAAGCGCTCGGGATCGTGAAAGGGCAGGATGGCCACTTCGGCTGCCAGGCGCTTCTGATGACCGTCGAGACGACCGACTTCCAACCGGGTGCCTGGTGCCGTGAATTGGGGAGCCAGCCGGCACAGGGCGATCGGGCAACCCAGCAACGGGGACTGAGTGGCGCTGGTCACCACCCCGACGGGAAAACGTCCCTGGTAAACCAGGTCGCCATGGGTGGGCACTTCCGCGCCGCTGAGGCGCAGTCCCACCAATTTGTGGCGACCTTCGGGCGACTGGCTGGCCAGGGCATTGCGACCCATGAAGTCCTCCTCCTTGGTCTTCAAGGGCACCGTGAAGCCGATACCCGCCTCGAAGGGGTTGATCTGCGGACAGAATTCGTGATCGGCGAAGATCAGCCCGGCTTCTATGCGCAACATGTCGAGTGCGGCAAAGCCGAGAGGAGCCAGGCCGTAGGGTTTGCCCGCTTCCCAGATCGCATCCCAGACGGCTTCGGCATGCTTGGGATGACACCAGACCTCGAAGCCCAATTCGCCGGTATAGCCGGTGCGGGATACCATCAGCGGTATGCCTTCCGGCCCCCCGAGGCGCCCGATCATGAAGTGAAACCAACGCAGTCCGGCCACGCTTGGCTGGGATTCGGCATTCCAGATCAACGTTTCCAGCAGCTCCCGGCTGCGTGGCCCCTGAATGGCCAAATTGTGCAATTGCGCGGAGGATTCGCGAATGCTCACCCTGGCGCCGCGTTGTGCGGCGAGCTCTCGTAGCCAGATACCGTTGTAGGGAGCGCCACATATCCAGCGGAAACCCTGTTCGCTCATACGGAACAGAGTGCCGTCGTCGAGCATGCCGCCCGTCTCGTGACAGGCCGCCGAATAGACGATTTCACCCACTGCCAGACGCCGGACGTTGCGCGTCAGGGCATACTGCAGCAGGGATTCGGCATCCGGCCCCACGACCTCGAACTTGCGCAGCGGTGACAGGTCCATGACCGCGACTCGCTCGCGGCAGGCCAGATACTCGGCACGGGCGCCCCATCCCTCGAACGCTTCCGGTACCCAGTAACCGCGATACTCGATGAAACGCTTGGTCAGGGCCGATGTGCGGTCATGAAAGGCTGTCTGCTGGGTCATGCGCGGTAGCTCCTCGGGAGTGACTCGGCTGGCAATGGCTCGCGGGAAGTGTTGTTCGGCGCCATAGAGGCGTATGTGAATGTCGGTCGGACACCAGCCGTTGGCCGGGTCGATATCGTCGGGACAGGCCGAAGAGGCACAGAGCAGGTCCCGTGTTGCGCGCAGCAGCACGTAATCCCCGGGGCGCGACCAGGGTTCGTCCTGCGTCAGGCTTCCACAGGGCTCCACCTGGGTGTTGAAGAAAAGATTGAGCGCCGGCCAGCCCGAACGCGACCGGATGCCGAAGGGGGCCAGTTCGCGATTGAAGTTTTCGGTACAGCTGATATGACCGAAATAGCCGCTGTCCTCGTAATATTTGGGGGTACAGGCCAGGAGGAAGCTGTCGTGGCGGCCAACGGTATCCTGCACCAGCTCCAGCATCGGCTGCTGATGGATATCGGTCACCCGCGAGTAGAGCCCCGGTTGAGGCAGGGCAGTGCCCGCAAGGGTTCGTGTAGCCGTTGAGTCGAGCGTCAGCTCCTCGCCGTGCGCTAGGGCCGCCTTGTCGAAGGCGATGAAGTCGGAACACTGTTTGCCGGCGACGTCGATGACTTGGATCCACTCACCGGCTCTGACCTCGTAGACACGCGCGCTGCTGTGGGGAATGCGGATCTCCGCCCGGCAGGAAGCGAGGGGCGGTGGCAATCCCGTGCCGGCAGAGGCATGGCGCCAGTGCTCAACGTCCAGTTCGGTGGCCGGGCACTGGCCATCGACGGTCATGTCCTCGCCGGGGGCAAGCAACACCAGAATCAGTGGGTCGGCGTCGGCAGGCAGCGTGAGCGTCCAGGGCAGCGCTTCTCCGGGAAGCTGAACTCCCCCGGTCATCAGGGCCGGGTCGATACGCCACTCGTCGAAACGCTTCCGCAGCGCCTGGCTCGCTTCTCCTGCCCGGTGCAGTTGCGCCACGGCCAGACAGGCCAGACGCGCTCCGGGCGGGTCGATGGCGGCATGTACCAAGCCATTACCGTCGAGGGCCAGTAGCTCGCAACACTGGTGGCCATCCTGTGACGATACGGTGATGCGCTCGCCGGGCAGAAACGATAGGCGTATTCCCCCCTGGCCGGGGATGCGGTAGCGCTGGGAAGTGGCGCCGGATTCCCTTTCAATAGCCAGCCTTCTATTCATGCTGTTACCTCGCTAGTTGTCATTGTCGGCGTGCCGGTGCCTGGCATGTGCGTTTCCGGGGTGCATGATTGTCCGTATTGCCCCGCATTGGTGCGGGATTGGCCTGGCGTTGATGCGCAGCTGGCCTGATGTCGTGACTGGATGGCTATTTCTTTCAAGGAAAAAATCTTTACTTGTGGTGTTGAATAGAGCAATGCGTCAAAGGAGGTAACTCCTTGGTAGTAACCACGGCTAGATGGCATGGATCATGCTTCATGTAACGCTGGGTGAAGAACGCTCACCACGACAGGAGGCGCCCCGTGGCGATCAGCCTCAGCAACTGGTTGGGCCGTATGGCCGGCCATTCCGAAAAGGTGCGGCGGCACAGGCGAGAAGCCTGGCGGGAAGGGGAGTTTCTCGCTGGTTTGGTGCTGGGGGTCGTGGCATGCGGCGATCCGCTCAGGGAACTTCCTGGCGTACTGCAGTCACTGCAGGAGCGGCTCAACCGCGGGCGTTCCTATACCGACCGTGTCGATGTGCTGGTAGCGCTGAGAATGCCCGGCACACCTGCTCTCTCCCTGGTGGCACCAGCACACACAGCGGTGCCGCCCGAACTCGTCTCGTCGCTGGCGTATCAACTGGCTGGCCCGGTGGAATCGCCATGCACGCTCGTCGAGCCGGACGTGGGAGAGCCGGTATATGCGCTGGTGCTTTCCCGGGTCCGTGAGGAGGCGCCAGCCTGGCTGCTGCTGCGCTTCGCCCGTTCTCGCCCTGGCACCGACCAGGTGGCGCATCGCTACGGCGTGTTGTGCAGCACCCTCGGCGAGGGGTTGCGTCTCAGCCTGGCGCATCAACGTCAGTTGCAGCAGGCGGTGGGTACGGAGCGGCGGGAGTATGCGGCGGAGTTGCATGATTCGGTCGCTCAGGAACTGGGCTACCTGCGCCTGAAAACGGCACGCCTGATGCAGCACTGCGAGGGCAGTGGGTGTGACAGGCTCAGCGAGGCGGCAACTGTCATTCACGAGCAGACCCACCGGGCCTACCGCCGTACCCGCGAACTGATCAATATGGCCAGAATGTCCCTGAAGGGCTCCCTGCACACTGAGCTGATGGGAACGGTGGAGGAGTTCGAGAAGCTCTCCGGACTGGTCTTCGAACTCGACGACCGGGCCCATTCGCTAACGCTGCCGCGTCCGGTTGCTCTGCAGGTGCTGCTGATCGTCCGCGAGTCGCTGAGCAACAGCGTACGCCATGCGCACGCCTCACATGTCCGAATTCAACTGCTGCCGCGTACCAACGGCGGGCTGCTGGTGCGTGTGGAGGACAATGGACGGGGCCTGTCGGGCAGTGAAATCACTCATGGCAGCTTCGGACTGGACATCATGTCCGAGCGTGCCGGCAGGATCGGGGCACGGCTGTGGCTGGGCGACCGGCCTGGCGGCGGCACCCGGATCGAACTGAAACTCGATATGCAGAGGTGACCATGGATGTGGCTGGCGTCGTACTGGTTGACGATCATCCTCTGTTCCGACGTGGCGTGGCGGAGTTGCTTACCGAGAGCCAGCGCTTCGAGGTACTGGCGGAGTTCGATACCGCACAGGAACTGCTGCCCAGCCTCGACCGCCTGCATCCCGAACTGATCCTGCTCGACCTGCAGATGCCCGGTACCGATGGCATGGCACTATTGGAGCGGATCAAGTCGCTGCATGACGATGTCTGGGTGGTGATGCTGACGGCATCCGACAGCAGCGATCATCTGTTGCGGGCCATCCAGCTCGGCGCGGATGGCTATCTGCTCAAGGATACCGACCCCGATATCATTCTCGAGCGGCTCGAGGCCGTGCTGGAAGGCAAGGTGGGTCTCAACGATGAGATGGTCATGATGCTGGCCCAGCGGCTGCGCAGCGAACGGTCGCGAGCCTGCGCCGGAGTGGATGACGTACCGCCGGATTGGCCGGCAGCTCTCACCGAGCGTGAGTGCCTCACCCTGAGATGGATTGCAAAAGGTCTTAGCAACAAGCTGATCGCCCGGGAAATGGGGATCAGCGACAGCACGGTCAAGGTGTATGTCAAGAATCTGCTGCGCAAGCTCAACCTGCGCTCGCGGCTGGAATTGGCCGCTTGGGTGCATGCCCATCCATTGCCGCCGGAGGGGGAGCCGACATGATCGGTCTGCTCGGCTCGCTTGGCCTGACCGGCAGAGAGGGGGAGGCCGGCGACGCCACGCGACTTCTGGATAGCCTGAACGAGGCCGTGCTGATCCTCGATGCCACCAGCCGAATTCTCTTCGCCAACCGCCGCTGGCGCGAGATGGGCGGGGCTCGTGCCCATCGCCTGCTCGGCCGTATCCATCCCGCCGATCGCGACTGCTGGCACCGCCTGCGCCTGCAGGTGGAGCGGCGTGTCCCGTCCGCTCCGCTCACGGTGAGAGTCATGAGCGCCTCGGGCGAGCTGCGGTGGTGTGAGGCGCGTGTCCAATCGCTGCACGGTACGGACGCATGGCCCGCCAGCATGACTCTGTGCGATGTAACCGCCCAGGTGCGTCAGGAGCAGATACTTTCCGCCAGCCACCGCAGCCTGTCGCAACTGGTCAATGGACTGCCCGTGATGATCTATCGCGCACGCAACAACCGTAACTGGAGCATGGAGTACGTCAGCGAAGGTTGCCGGACACTGACCGGTTACGCAGCGGAAGCCTTGGTGAACCAGGCGCCGATCAGCTATGGCGAGGTCATTCATCCTGATGATGCGGACCGGGTCTGGGAGCAGGTTCAGGACGCGCTGCGTCGGCGTCTCGACTTCGAGCTTCACTACCGGATACGTCATGCCGAAGGACACGTGAAATTCGTCAGCGAAAAAGGGCATGGCCTCTATGCAGGCAATGGCGATGTGCTGGGGGTCGCCGGAGTGATCATGGACTTGTCGGGCGTCGATTACCCGCCTCGTTAACCCTTTAGGTTTACCCTTTCCTGGGAATAGGTATTCACGCTGGACTCGATTAGGTTGGAATTCAAGTGAACGCATGGGTGCGTCACTGCCTGAGTGAATCCAACAACTAAACCGAGACTTCAGGACATGGTCATGACCAAGCGTGTTGCCATCATTGGCGCCGGTCCCAGCGGCCTGGCGCAATTGCGGGCCTTCCAGTCGGCACGGGCCAAGGGGGCGGAAATCCCGGAACTGGTGTGCTACGAAAAACAAGCCGATTGGGGAGGGCTCTGGAACTATACGTGGCGGACGGGGCTGGACGAAAATGGAGAGGCGGTGCACTGCAGCATGTATCGCTATCTCTGGTCCAATGGCCCCAAGGAGTGTCTGGAATTCGCCGACTATACCTTCGAGGAGCATTTCGGCAAGCCTATCGCCTCATACCCGCCGCGCGCGGTGCTCTGGGACTACATCCAGGGGCGTGTCGAGAAGATGGGCGTACGCGACTACATCCGCTTCAACTGCCCGGTGCGTCAGGTCCTGTACTGTGAGCAAAGCGGAAAGTTCACGGTAACCGCTCACGATCATACGTCCGATACGGTCAGCAGCGAAGAGTTCGACCATGTCGTGGTGGCCTCGGGGCACTTCTCCACTCCCAACGTGCCGCAATTCGAAGGATTCGAAACCTTTGGCGGGCGCATCCTCCATGCCCACGATTTCCGCGATGCGCTGGAATTCAAGGGCAAGGACATTCTTCTGGTCGGCAGCAGCTATTCGGCGGAAGACATCGGCTCCCAGTGCTACAAGTACGGCGCGCGCAGCGTTACCACCAGCTATCGAACCCGCCCCATGGGCTTCAAATGGCCTGAAAACTGGGAGGAAAAGCCGCTTCTCGTCAGGGCCGACCGGGACCGGGTGCATTTTTCCGACGGCACGAGCAAGAAAGCCGACGCCATCATCCTGTGCACAGGCTATCTGCATCACTTCCCTTTCTTGAGCGAACCCCTGCGCCTGAAGACCGGCAACCGCCTATGGCCCCTTGGGTTGTACCAGGGTGTGGTATGGGAGGACAACCCCAAATTTTTCTACTTGGGCATGCAGGACCAGTGGTACACCTTCAACATGTTCGACGCCCAGGCCTGGTATGTCCGGGATGTCATTCTCGGCCGCATCGGTGTGCCTGAAAAGGCGGACATGCGGCGCAGCAGCGGCGAGTGGCGCATGCGGGAAGAGGCACTGGAAACGGATGAAGAGATGATCGTTTTCCAAGGTGATTACGTAAGATCACTGATCGCCGAAACAGACTATCCCAGCTTCGATATCGACGGTGTGAATCGCACTTTCCTCGAATGGGAGCACCACAAGCATGACGATATCATGACCTTCCGCGATCACTCCTATCGCTCGCTGATGACCGGAAAACTCTCTCCGCCCCATCACACACCATGGCTCGAGGCCATGGACGATTCTCTCGAGGCCTATCTGGCCGGTCCTGCAACGGTCATGTCCAGGGCGGGTTGATACGACCTGGCTTGACCGGACTCCACCATGCCTTACCCCTGAACGAGGATTCATCATGGCAATGCAATATTTCGAACAAGCGATCAAGGCTGAACTTCCCAGTATGAATAAACCCGGAAGCAACGCCTTTCTCGATGATATTGTGGCTTCTAAGGATGAAGAAAAAATGATCGTTTCCGGATTTTTCCGTATGGAGAAATCGGAGATACCACTCGAGTATTACTACCACTACCATGAAATGAAAATTATCGTTTCAGGGGAGTTGCTGATTTCCGATGAAACGGGAAAGCAGGTACATGCCCGAGTGGGAGATGTCTTCTATTTCGAAAAGGGCAGCACCATCACCTTCCAGTCGCCCAGTGTCGGTGTCGGCTTCTTTTGCGGCCAGCGTGTCGAGGGCGATGCCTGATCATCGCTTTCCGGGAACTCCGCCGCCCGCTGGTGTTGCCAGCGGGCGGCGTGGCCCGAGGCTGATGACTTGGGGGATTGCCGGCCTGGGCAATGCCGCGGTCGCGAGCTGAAGCTACCTTATATGCCCCCCATACACCCTGATTTTTCCATCCCGTTGGAGCGCTGCCCCGCATTGCGACTGGCGCCGCGGGCGCCTTGGCGGAGGCCGCCGGCGTTCAGCAACGTTTCGGTTCCCAGCGACCCACCCTCGATCCTGCATGGCATCGAGGTCTGGGCGACCCGCCCCGTCGGGAAGGGTGCGGTGGCTACAACCGCTGTTACCCCACTTGACGGGGCACTCCCTTTGGGCTGCAGAAATATTGATCAGAAAATCTGATTATTTAATCTGATAAATCGTTTTGTATTTTATCAATCGGTGTCCTAGGATCTGATCCAGATCAATATTCAATCAATTTCTTCTCCTGGAATTTGATCTAGATCAATAAAGGGCAGCCTCCAGGCTGGCCGTATAAGAACAAGAGACTATGTGGAGCCGCCGATGAGACTCTATCTTTCGATCAACTCCCCCTATGCGCGAAAAGTGCGCGTGGCCATTCACGAGCTTGGCATTGCTCAACGCATCGAGATGGTGGAAACCGACCCGCGAGACCCCTCCACGGGGTTCTGGGACGTCAATCCCCTGGGAAAGATTCCGGCCCTATCCCTCGCCTATGGGAGCACGATTTACGACTCCCCCGTCATCGGCGAATACCTCAATGAATTGGTGGATGGCGCTCTGTTGCCAAAGGATGCGTCGCGACGCTGGCGAGTCCGGACCTTGGTGGCACTGGGCGACGGCATTCTGGACGCCGGCATGGCGGTGCGCCTGGAAGACATGCGCCCGGAGAACGAACGATCCGCCACCTGGATCGCCAAGCAATTGGCGACTGCGCAACGTGGCGTGGATGCCCTGGAACGATTGTTGCCGGAGTACGACGACCGGGTCGACCTGGGTTCCATCTGCGTGGCGTGCACCTTGGCCTGGCTCATGTTCCGGCATGAAGAGCAGGAGTGGCTGAGTGGCCGCGAGCGCTTGGCATCCTGGTTTCAGGATTTCGATCGCCGGGAGTCCATGCGAGTCACCCGTCCCGGGCTTCCCCTTGAAGTCTCTTGAGCACGCGCTGGTCGTGCCTTTCAGCATCTGCGTTTTTGGCAGATATAACAATATTCTCTAATGGAGTGCCAAGCAATGAAAATGAAGCATCTGTTCTCGCCGATCTGTATCGGGCTGTTCGCTATTGCCAACGCGGCAGCGGCTCAGGCCCAAAGCTTCTCTTTCGTCCATGGCAGCCCCGAGGGTCACATGCTGTCTCGCCAGGGGGCCGAACCCTGGATGGAGTGTGTCAGGGAGGAGTCGGAAGGCGAAGTAGATTTCGACTATTATCCCAGTGGACAGATTTCGAGTACGCCGGAATTGTTCCGGGCTCTGCAGAGCCGGATTGCCGACGTGGTCATCATTCCCATTGGCTATGTCAGCGATGAGCTGCCTCTCAATGGTGTCTCCATGCTGCCGGGCCTGGGCAGTTCTTCCAAGGAAATCGTCGCTGCCTATTCGGAAGCCGTGAGGAACGGTGTGCTGGCCGATGAGTTTGTTTCCCACGACATCATGCCGTTGTTCGTCTCTGTCTATCCCCCTTACCAGATGGTTTCCATGGGTGACAAGATCGAGAGCGTCGATGACTTCCGCGGCAAGGTGGTGAGATCGGCGGGAGGTGCGATGAACCTGGCCATATCGGAGCTCGGTGCCTCTCCTGCGGAGATTCCCATCGGGGACACTTACGTGGCGCTGGAGCGCGGAACCGCCGATGGCACCATCTCTGGATTCGCCAGCATCAAGCCCTTTAGCCTCGATGAAATCATGTCCAGCATGAGCCGTAATGGCGAGTTCGGTACCTTCTCCAATGTATTCGCCATGCGTCTGGGTGATTTCGAAGCATTGTCCGATGAGTTGCAGCAAGCCTTTCTGGAGTGTGGCGACCGGGTACAGGAGGATATGGCGCACTACCTGGACGATGAAGTGGAGCTGTTGTCACAGGAATTTGCCGAAAGTGGTATCGATATCTACGAGTTCTCTCCGGAGGCCCTGGAGGAACTCAACGAGCGCCTTGAGGCCGTGAGTGAGAGTTGGGTGCAGCGCCTGGAACGTCGCGGTCACCCCGCGCAACAGGTGTTCGATGAGTATGCGGCGGCCCTGGCCGATCAATAGCGCTTCAGGAACACGGAGAGGTGAGAGGCATGCTGTCTATCGTACATAAGAGAATGGACGATGTGCTGGTTTGGACGGAGAACTTGGCGGCTATCGTGGCCGGGTGCGCGGCGTTGATCACCATGTTGCTGGTGACTTTCGATGCCCTTCTGCGTCACCTGTTCGCCTGGCCTCTCACCTTCCAACTGCATTTGACCCAGTACTACTTGCTCGTTGCGCTGACCATGCTCGGGCTTTCCTGGGGCTACCGGACGGGGGGGGCCATTCAGATCAGGCTGTTGATGGACAAGTTGCCACAAAGGTGCGTGGCGTCCTTGATTCGGATTGGACTGCTGGCTTCTTCCCTGTACATGGCTGCACTTGCCTGGCATGCCGCTCTGGTATTTCACCGGGCCTGGACTAGGGATCAGGTCATCATGGGGGTCATCGACTGGCCAGTGGCCTGGTCGTGGATATGGGTGCCCATCGGCTGCGGCCTGCTGGCCTTGCGCCTGCTGCTCGATGCAACGGCACCACGCCTGCGCCCCATTGGTGCCTCGCACTGACCGCTCCCAGGGCTTTCCAAAGGGTAGAGCTAAATGGATATTTTCGTTGGAATCGGATTGCTATTGCTGCTGATCGTGGTGGGGGTTCCGGTGGGGTTCGCCCTGGGCCTGGCCGGCGTCATTAGCCTGATCATGATCACGAACCTCAGTACGCTCGCCGGCTTGCTAGGGCAGGTGGTGCACCATACGGCCTCGAATTATGTGCTGCTCACCATTCCCATGTTCGTGCTGATGGCCGAATTTCTCGGTGCCAGTGGCATCGCCAAGGACTTGATGATTGCGTGTAATCGCCTGTTAAAAAAGGTGAAGGGGGGCCTGGCGATGGCCTGCGTACTCGCTGGTTCCATCCTGGCCGCCGCATCTGGTAGTAGTACCGCCTCGGTCGCCTCTATTTCCAGTGCGGCATTTCCCACGATGAAAGCGCTGGGATATGACGAAGGATTCTCCATCGGCACCATAGCGATCGCCGGTACGCTGGCGATCATGATTCCACCCTCCATTGCCTTCGTCGTGTACGGGATCATCACCGAGGAGTCCATCGGACGCCTGTTCATGGCCGGACTCATACCCGGAATTCTGACGGCACTTGGCTATATCATCACCATTGCCATCGCCGTACGTCTCTGGCCGCACCTGGCACCCGACCCCAAGGCGCTGGAGGAACGGGGCAGAATTGACGGCGCCGAGCTTCGCCAGTCTGGCCGTGTGTGGCCCGTAGTTATCCTGGTGGTTATTGTGCTGGGAGCGCTCTATTCCGGAATCGCTACTCCGACCGAGGTCGGCGCACTCGGGGCCTTCGGGGCGCTGGTTATCAGCCTGATTCTCCGGCGAATGACATGGGGATCCTTTACGGCGGCCGTGGGCAAGACACTGCGCACTACCTCGATGATCGTCACGATCATCTTCGGTGCGCTGCTGTTTGGCTACTTCATGGCTTACACCCACATCACTACCGCGATGATCGAGTGGATAGCCACGGCTGGTTTGTCGCCCTACGTGGTGCTGTTGCTGGTTGTGGCAGTGTACCTTGTCCTTGGCATGTTCATGGACCAATTCGCGATCATCGTACTGACCGTTCCCATCACTTATGCCGTCATGACGGGGCTGGGATTCGACGGAATATGGCTTGGAGTCGTGATCGTGAAGACGGCGGAGATCGGACTGGTGTCTCCTCCCCTCGGGCTGAATGTCTATATCGCTTCCGGTTCCACGGGAGTGAGCACAAAGAAAGGTTTCGCGGGAGTGTCGCTGTTCCTCGTGATCGACCTGGTGGTTCTGGCGCTGATCATCTCTTTTCCGGCCATGACACTGTTCCTGCCGGATCTGCTGGGATGAGTTGCCGGGGATCGAGAGTTTTTCAAGAGGTGAGGTATGAAACTGTTCACTTATGTCAAGGATAGCGAAGAGCGTGTAGGCGCTGTCTTTTGGGAAGGCGAAGGAATAGACGTTAGCGGCCGTTTGCAAGGATACGTGGAAGAGAAGAGAGGACGCGGCTCGTGGTCAGGGAGTGAGCCGGGAGAGCCCATTGGCATGCTGGCGTTACTCAGGCTTTTGAATGGCGACTTCTCCCTGCTGAGGAAAACGGTAGAGGAAGCGAAGCAGGCTGATTTCCTCATGCGGGACATACGAGTCAAGGCCCCTATCCAACGGCCAGGAAAGATTGTGGGTATAGGACGAAACTACGCCTCCCATGCCGGAGAGGGAGGGCTGAGTGCTCAGGAGGAGCCTAGGCTCTTTCTCAAGGCTAGCTCCTCCGTCATCGGGCCAGGAGACACGATCCCTTGCCCCCCCCAGGTGAGGAAGATGGATTGGGAAGTGGAGCTGGGGGTGGTCATCGGCAAGGAAATGAGTGATGTCGATGTGAAATGCGCGCTTTCGCATGTGGCCGGATACACCATCGTCAATGATGTCTCCGCCAGGGAGTTTCAATTCGACGTCGAGCCTCCGCAGACCTCATTTGCCAAGAGCATGGACGGCTTTTCCCCTATGGGGCCGGTCATGGTCACTGCAGATGTCATGCCGGATCTTGAGAGCGTGGAGCTGCGCTGCTGGGTGAACAGGCAGCCAATGCAGAAAGGGTATGTCAGGGACATGATATTCCCGGTGCCTTACCTGCTTTCCTATATTAGCCGATTTATGACTCTGGAGCCGGGGGATATCGTGACTACCGGGACTCCTTCCGGAGTGGGGTGTTTTAGAAATCCACCGGTTTATCTGAAGTGCGGAGATGAAATTCGCATGGAGATACCGAATATCGGAATATTGGAAAACTCTGTTGTAAATAAAAAAATCTGACATGAATGAGATGTTTTCCTCTATAGACGGGTTAAAGACGACCCAAATGGTCAGGGTGCTTGTTTGGTGGTTCCGTGATTCGAGGGGGTACTGAGAGGTTATAAGGACTTATTCTATAAAGGAGAGTGTAATGCCTAGTATGAAAGTGATACCTAGCGATCAAACTCTTGGTGTTAAAGTCGAAGGGATGGATTTGTCCAAGACATTGAGCCAGGAAGAGTTCGATGTTGTCCTGAAATTGCTTGGCGATTATGGGGTCGTATGTTTTTCACGGCAGAAACTGGATGCCGTATCGCTTAAGCACTTCAGCAGCCGCTTCGGCAGCCTGGAGATCAACGTGGCCAATAGCTTCCAGGAGCCGGCGCATCCGGAAGTGATGATTCTTTCCAACATCGTGGAGAATGGAAAGCCCATTGGCATCGCCGATGCAGGACAGGATTGGCATACCGATATGTCCTACAGCAGCACAATAGCCTTTGCCAACGTGCTTTACGCCATCAAGGTGCCTCGCCGGAACGGGCAGGCCCTGGGGTGCACCAGTTTCCTCAACATGCACGCGGCCTATGACGATCTGCCCGGGGACGTGCGTGAGAAGTTGAAGGATGCTACGGCCGTTCACGATTTCAACAAATTTTGGGAGATGATGAGACGGGAAAAGGGCAGCACTCGCCCTCCGCTGACGCCGGAGCAGCGGAAGGCCAAGCCGCCGGTGTCCCATCCCGTATTCCTCACCCATCCGATCACGGGGAAAAAGGTGTTGTACGCCAATCCCGGCTATACCGTAAAGATCAACGGATGGCCGGAGAAGGAGAGCGAGGAAATGCTGGAATTCCTCTTCGCTCACCAGCTCAATCCCAAGTACCAGTACACCCATGTGTGGAACGAGAACGACGTATTGATGTGGGAAAACATTGGAACGCTGCACAATGCCGTGGCCGATTATGGCCCGGATGAGCCCAGGCTGATAAAGCGCTGTCAGGTGATGGCCGACTGGATTTTCGACTCGCCCCAAGCCAAGGCCGTGGGTGCGGACAGGATGCCGAGGTAAGCGGCGTAAGCGTCGAATCAAGCACCAGGGAGAAGTGCATGTTCTATGAGCCTCAGGCGGGGCATGGTTTGCCCCACGACCCGTTCAAAGCCATCGTCGCGCCCCGGCCGATCGGCTGGATATCCACCGTGAACGAGGAGGGGCAGCCCAACCTGGCGCCCTACAGCTTCTTCAACGCGCTATCGAGCCACCCGCCCATGGTCGGTTTCAGCAGCGAGGGCATGAAGGATACCCCGCGCAACGCCAGGATCACGCGGGAGTTCGTCTTCAATCTTGCCACTCTGCCTTTGGCCCGGGCGATGAACGACAGCGCCGCTACTCTTCCCCATGGTGAGAGCGAATTCGAGTTCGCGGGACTCGATTTCATACCCTCCGACAGCGTGCGCCCGCCGAGGGTTGCCGGTTCCCCGGCGGCGCTTGAGTGCCGCGTGGTGGATTGCATCGAACTCCACGACTTGGAGGGAAGGGCGTTGGATCGACATCTGATCGTTGGACAAGTGGTGGGCGTCCATATCGATGATGCTTTCTTGTGCGAGGGAAGGTTTGATACCGCTGCGGCGCAAGCTCTGGCACGTTGCGGCTACAGAGATTACGTGGCCGTGCGGGAAGTGTTCGAGCTACTCAGGCCGGGTGAATGATCCCAAGACCAAGATGCGAGAGCGAGGCCGAGATGCTGCCACAACCGGAAAAGCTTGCCCTTACCCTGTTCCGCCGCCTGGATGTGTTCATCGCCGTTGCGGAGACCTTGAGCTTCCGTCGCGCCGGGGAGATCGTCGGGCGCTCTCAGCCGGCGGTGACCGCGCATATCAACCAGATGGAGGAGTCGTTGGGTGTCAAGCTGTTCATTCGCTCCACCCGACAAGTACGTTTGACCACGGCGGGAGCCGAACTGCTAGAGCGGGGCAAGCGGCTGATGGCGGAGTCGGAGCGCCTGGTGCGCGACATCCATGCCCATGCCGGCCTGTTGACAGGGCAGGTGGTGGCATCCTTTTCCCCGACCATCGCAGTCAGCCTGGTGCCCAGAGTGCTGGCGGAATTTGAGGTGGAGCATCCTGGTATCCGCGTGATGTTGAGGGAGGATCTGGCGCCACAGATGTTCGAGTCCATCCGTAACGGCAACGTGGATTTTGGCATAGGCCCTTATCGCCCGGTCATCGATGAGCTGAGCTTCGATCCCATCTTCGATCAGGAGTTCTCCCTGATCGTGCGCATGGATCATCCCATCGCCATTCGGGGCTTCGCGCGCCTGAAGGATCTGGCGAACCTCAACGTGATCTGTTCGGCCGAGGGAACAACGGCGCGGGCGGTACTGGAGGACGCCATCCGGGCGGAGGGGATCTCAATTTATCCCAAGTACGAGGCGGTACATTACCCGACCCTATATGCCCTGGCGGCGGCGGGATTCGGAGGCGCGGTGATGCCGGCGGTGGACCTCGGCATGTTGAGCGCGATGGGGCTGACTGCCGTGCCATTCCGGGGCAAGCGCCTGGCACGCACGATCGGCAAGGTCACGCGACGAGGCGAGGCTCTCGCTCCGGGGCCGAAGGCGTTTCTGCGATTACTGATGGCGGTGGTGGAGCGGGAGAGCAGGAACTTGGGCATTTCTTGATGGTTATTGCTTCGGAGGGGGAAATGTCTTCCAAACCGATACTGCTGGTCACCGGAGGCGGGCGTGGAATCGGCCGTGCCGTGTGCCGCCTGGGGGCGGAGCGGGGCTATGCGGTGATCTTTTCCTATCACAGCGATGCCTGTGCCGCGAACTCCCTGGTCGAGGAAATCGAGGCCATGGGCGGCTCGGCGCTGGCACTGTGCGTCGATATGGCGGAGAGCAACGCGGCATCGAGGCTGTTCGCACTCGTCGATGAGCAGCGCGGTGAACTGTCCGGTGTGGTGAACAATGCCGGCATCACTGGGGCGCGAGGAGACTTCATGAGCTGCGACCCCGGCACCGTTCGCCAGGTATTCGACGTCAACGTGTTCGGCCTGATGGAATGCTGCAGACAGGCGGTGTCGCGTCTCTCCACCCAGCACGGCGGCAAGGGCGGCGGCATCGTCAACCTTTCGTCGGGAGCGGCGGGGCATGGCGCGGCGCACTCCTATGTGTGGTACGCAGCCTCAAAGGCCGCCGTCGAGGCCTTCACCCTGGGTCTGGCGCGAGAGGTCGGCGCAGAAGGCATCCGGGTCAATGCTGTCTCGCCGGGCGTTACCGATACCGACATTCACGCGCATTCCGACCGGGATGCGCTGATCGAGACGATTCCGCTGCGGCGCATGGCCAGGCCGGAGGAGATCGCCGAAGCGGTGATGTGGCTGGTATCCGGTGCCGCCTCCTATGTGGCGGGCAGTGTATTGCGCGTGGGTGGAGGACGTTAGTCGTCGAGTGCGGCGGGAACGAATCGGGGCAGGCGGATCGAATCAGGAGAGAAACATGCACTATTACGCAGTTGGCGATAGTGGTGGGCTCATTCGGTACCAGGCGGAGGCACCCCGCCCGGGGCCTGGCCAGGTGCTGGTCAGGATGCATGCCGCGGCGTTGAACCACCGCGATCTTCTGGTCGCATCGGGGCGCTATGCCCTGGGCAAGACCCCCGAGAACCTGGTGCCTCTATCCGATGGCGCGGGGGAGGTGGTAGAGGTGGGCGACGACGTGACCAGAGTGTCCCCCGGAGATCGCGTGGCGGCGACTTTCGTCCAGCAGTGGATCGCGGGGGAGTATGAGGAGTCTTATGCCGGCTCCGCGCTGGGGGGAGGGTGCCACGGCGTGTTGCGGGAGTACGCCGTGTTCGACCAGCACGGACTGGTGGAGCTGCCGTCTCATCTCTCTTTCCAGGAAGGCTGCACGCTACCCTGTGCCGGCGTCACCGCCTGGAATGCTCTCTTTGGCAACCGGCCGATCCAGCCGGGCGATGCGGTGCTGATCCTTGGCACCGGGGGCGTCTCCCTGTTCGCTCTGCAGTTCGCCAAGCTGGCGGGGGCACGTGTCGTGGCGACGAGCTCCAGCGAGGAGAAGCTGGCCACTCTCGACAGGCTGGGAGCGAATGACACTATCAATTACTCCACGCACCGGGAATGGCACGAGCGGGTCCTGGAGTTGACCGGCGGCACCGGGGTCGATCACGTAGTGGAGGTCGTGGGGGGCGAAAACGTGGGGCGTTCGATAGAGGCGACCCGCAATGGGGGCATGGTGCATCTGATCGGCGCCCAGGCCAAGGGCCTGATCGACCCCACGCGGGCACGCCGACGAAACGTGACACTGCGTGGCCTTTATGTCGGTTCTCGGACACATTTCGAGGCCATGAACCGGGCCATTGACTGGCATGGCATCCGCCCCGTCATGGACAGGACCTACGAATTCCGGGAGGCGGAAAGGGCCTACGAGCACCTGAGGACCGGACACCATGTGGGAAAAGTGGTGATTTCCTTTCCGTGATGACTGGGGATTCCTATGAAAGCGGCTTATTTTGAGCAAACGGGAGGACCGGAGGTCCTGCGGTATGGCGACCTTGTAAGCCCCCTGGCTGGGCCAGGAGAGCTACTCGTCGATGTGCACGCCGCCAGTGTCAACGGCGTGGACTGGCGGATACGCGCGGGGAAATACAAGGAAATACGCGACTATCCCTATGTGCTGGGGCGCGATTTCTCCGGGGTCGTGGAGGCCGTCGGGGCCGGAGTCGACGAGCGCTTGATCGGCTTCCCCGTGTTTGGCGTGTGCGAAACGGCCGATGATGGCGCTTATGCGGAAAAGGTTGCCATCAATCGCAGGAACGTGACCTTGAAGCCTGATTGGCTGACGCACGAGGAGGCGGCCGCAATGGCTCTCATCGGGTTGACGGCCATCGTCAGCATCGAAGAGACGCTGGCGCTGCGGAGCGGGGAGAAGATACTCATTCAGGGCGGGGCGGGTGGCGTGGGCAGTATCGCCATCCAGCTGGCCAAGCACCTGGGAGCGTATGTCATTACCACGGCCAGCTCATCCAATCATGCCTATCTGAAAGCGCTGGGTGCCGATGAGGTGATCGACTACCGAAGCCAGGATTTTTCCTCATGCGTGAG
Source organism: Billgrantia endophytica (assembly GCF_002879615.1). Classification (GTDB taxonomy): domain Bacteria; phylum Pseudomonadota; class Gammaproteobacteria; order Pseudomonadales; family Halomonadaceae; genus Halomonas; species Halomonas endophytica. Next base: position 10,648 of record NZ_PNRF01000039.1, on the reverse strand, counting down.
CGAGTGCGATGCCGTTCTGGATACCGTGGGAGGAGACGTGGCCGGGCGCTCTTTCTCCGTGCTGAAGCCGGGGGGGAGGGCAGCCTTCATCGCTTCCGGTCCTACAGCACCAGAGCCTGGACGGGATGATGTGATTTCACTGAGGCCGCAGGTGGCGAGGGACACCAAGCATTTGCAGCGCATATTGCATCTGGTTGAGGTCGGAGCGGTCAAGATTCCCGAGATTACCGTTTATCGACTGGAGGAGGCCGCCAGGGCGCATGAAGTGAGCGAATCCCGCCATTTGCGGGGAAAACTGGTTCTGCGCGTGAGATGAATGATGAAGAAACGGTTTTTCGATTCTTGGCCACGAGTGGTTTTGAGGTTTTCCATGTTTGACTCCCGAAGGATTCATAGTATCGAGGGGCTGAGGCAAGCCGCTCAGCGTCGCTTGCCTAAGGCAATATTCGACTTTTTCGATGGAGGAGCCGAAGACGAGCTGACTCTGGCCGATAATCGCTCGGCCTTTGGCAGGGTCAAGCTTGCGCCAAGGTGTCTGGTAAACGTTGCCGAGGTGGGGCTCGACACCGACATCGTGGGTGGACGCTCTGCGTTGCCACTGGTGGTGGCTCCCACCGGAGCCGTGGGCTTCGGCCGGCATGGTGGCGATGTCGATATCGCACGGGCCGCCGTCGAAGCGGGGGTGCCTTACACACTTTCCACTTCCGCCACCGCTTCCATCGAGCAGATCGCCGATGCTGCATCCGGGAGGTTGTGGTTTCAAGCTTATATCCTCAAGGACAAGGAACTGCTGAGTTCGCTGATATTCCGGGCCAAGAGCGCTGGCTACGAGGCTTTGATGATTACGGTGGACCTGCCGGTGGGAGGGAAGCGTGAGCGGGATTTCCGCAATCACCTGTCGTTTCCCTTTCGCTACACATCACGGAACTTGCTCGACTTTGCCAGCCGTCCCGTTTGGGCGATGAGAATGCTGCGCTACGGGGTACCGGTGATGGAGAATCTCAAAGGTCTGGAGGCTCCTTCCGCCAGTACCACGAAACTCGCCTCATCGGTGGGCAGGAGTTACGACCCCTCTTTCGACTGGGATTCCCTGAAAAGCTTGCGTGACGAGTGGCCGCATAAGCTGATCGTCAAGGGTGTCATGCGGGCGGATGATGCCGCTCGCTTGGCTGCCATGGGTTGCGATGGAATAGTGGTATCCAACCATGGGGGGCGCCAACTGGATGGCGCGGCCGCAACCCTGGATATATTGCCGGGGGTGGTGAGTGCCGTCGAGGGAAGAGTCCCCGTTCTGGTGGATGGTGGAGTGCGCCGTGGAGTTGATATCCTCAAAGCCCGGGCTCTGGGGGCTCAAGGGGTATTGGCAGGGCGCGCTACGTTATGGGGAGCGGTTGCCGATGGGCAGCGTGGAGCCGCACAGGCCTTGGCTATACTGCGGGATGAACTCCAGCGCAGCATGCAACTGTGCGGGGTGCGCAGCGTCGACGAGATTTCGCGGGAGCTTTTGTTCGAGCGCCAGGAGCCGGACGGTGCCGAATATGGCCTCGGCGGTAGAGTGCCGGTTCCTGGCTTGTGACCTGCCGTTAGGCCTAGGGAGCGTTAGCATAGACCGCGAGCGACATGGATGTCGCGAGTCAAAAAGACGGAGTTTACACGGTGTAAATGAGTTACTTTGGTCGGACTCGCGCATGAGACGATTTAACGGACTCTTCGTCGTTGGGTGTGGAATTCGCCCCCTGAGCTGGGTCAGGATATGACCTCCACATGAACAGGAGGCATGGCATGGATGGCACCCAGGTTCTGACCCTCGGCCTGGGCCTGCAAGCGCCCTGGATCCTCAAGGACCAGCACCTGGATACCTCCCCGTGTCGCCCCACCGCCTGGATCTCTATGTTGAGGCCGAGCGAGGCAGCCTCTACCCATGCCCGGAGTGCGGCAAGGCCTGCCCGGCCCATGACTTCGCCGACAAGACCTGGCGGCATCTGAGGCAAGTCTGTGTTGCGATGATGATCATGCCGGCTGGTTGTTGGTCAGCGAGGAGTCACAATGCGCTGGGCCTGCTCACCCAGCCCTTCAATCCCCAGTCGCATCATATTCCCTTCCCGCAGATATACCTGGGGTGACTGGCCCATGCCGACACCTGCCGGGGTACCGGTGGCGATGATGTCGCCGGGCATCAATGTCATGAACTGGCTGATATAACTCACCAGGTAGGGCACCTTGAAGATCATGTTCGCTGTCGTCCCATCCTGGTACCGCTTGCCATCGACCTCGAGCCAGAGATGCAGATTGTTGGGTTCTGGCACTTCGTCACGGGTCACCAGGTAGGGGCCCACGGGGCCGAAGGTATCCGCCGACTTGCCCTTGACCCATTGGCCAGAACGTTCTAACTGGAAGGTACGCTCGGAAAGGTCATTGAGCACGCAGTAGCCGGCGATATGATCGATGGCATCCTGCTCGGAGACATATTTCGTCTCGCTGCCGATGACGATCCCCAGTTCCACTTCCCAGTCACTCTTTTCGGAACGACGTGGTAGGACCACATCATCATTCGGCCCAACGATGGCGCTGGTGGCCTTCATGAACAGGATCGGTTCGGGTGGGGGCGTCATGCCCGACTCCTCGGCGTGGTCCGAATAGTTCAGGCCCACGCACAGATACTTGCCGGTGCCGGATACGCAGGGCCCCAGGCGCTGAGTACCTTCGACAATGGGCAAACTCGCTGGGTCAAGCTGCCCGAGCCGCTGGAGTACCTCGTCCGATAGGTTGGCGGGGGTGATGTCATCGATGATGCCTGACAGGTCTCGAATCGTGTTGTCGGCGTCCAGCAACCCGGGCTTTTCGCTACCGAGCTGGCCAAAGCGTAGCAGTCGCATGGCTTCCTCCTGAGGTTCATATCTGAGTTAAGGACACACGGGTGGCCATGACGGCATGGACTTGCCCAGGTGCTTGTTGACAGGGCCCGCCAGCGCTGCTGGCGGGCCAAGATTCATGCCGGACGGGTCTCGCCTTTTACTTGGGTGCGGTGCATGATGCGGCGCGAACAGTCGTCGAAGGCGTCGCGGCGATGCATGGTGCAGCGGTTATCCCAGAGAATCAGGTCACCTACCCGCCACACATGGTCCCAACGGAAATCGGGCTTTATCGCATGTGCCCATAACTGGTCGAGCAATGCTTCACTCTCCTCGACACCCAAGTCTTCGATGTGGGCATTGCCCCTTCGGCCGAGATACAGGCACTTCCTGCCGGTCTTGGGGTGGGAGCACATCAAGGGGTGGTAGGTGCCGGGGATCTTGCGCGGATCGGGTTCATTGGCGTACGCCTCGAATCCCTTGCGTACTTCGCCGGCACTGTTTCTGCTGATGTCGTGCTTGCAGCGCTTGCCGGTGATGGCCTGTTTCAGGTGATCCGGCAGTGCCTCATAGGCAGAATACATATTCAGGAAGCTGGTATTGCCACCCTCCTCGGGCACTTCCAGTGAATAGAGGCAGCTCATCTTGGGCGGCATCTCTACATAGGACATGTCAGTATGCCACTCGGCTTCGGCATTGCCGAGGCTGCCGATGGGATGGCCGCCCTCCTTCACATTGGAGATCACCACGATCTCGGGATGCTCGGGGATTTCACGCTTGCCGGAGCTCGAGATCGGCGCCAGATCAAGATCGCCGAAATGCTTACTGAACCGGATCAGGTCCGCATCGGAGAGTGACTGGTTACGAATGCGTAGCACGAGGTTCTGGTGCCAGGCATCGACAATGGTCGCCACCTGTTCATCGGTAAGCGGTCGAGAAAGGTCGACGCCGGTGATGTCCGCTCCAAGAGCAGCACCCGAGGGGGTCACGATCACAGTGTTCATCGTTGTCATAGGACACCTTTTAGTAGCGGGTTAGCTTTCGAGTTATGGAAACTCGCGAGTTTCAATGGATAAGGAAAGCAGTCGCTGTTCATCGACGGCTACTGTTCGTGGGTTCGGCAGCTCGAGGCTGTCCTGGTTCATTGACAGCGGTGTATCGAGTAGGCTGCTGGTTGTCTTCAGAAAGCCGTTCATCTCGGCAGCCGTGTCGAGACCCAACTGCCCATAACAGACCGCCTCGTGAAAGCAGCCCAGATCACTCGCGACACCATTGCCGACGACCACATTGAGTCCGAGAGACCGGCAAAGCGCGACCTGGTCAGCCAGGCCGCGGGGGCCGCCTGACTTGCTCATCTTGAGCTTGACGGCTGTTACTCCATCGAAGGTGGCGGCACGGCGGATGTCCGAGTCGTCGTAGATCGATTCATCGAGCATCAGCGGGAGCAGTTTCAGGCGCCCAATGGCTTCCAACTGGTCCCAGCGGTCGGCGGGCACCGGTTGTTCGAACACCTCCACAGCATCTGCGGGAACACGCCGGGCGAAGCCGATGGCATCCTCCAGGCTGTATCCTTGGTTGGCATCTAGGCGCAGTTGTGCCTCGCCCGCCACCGCTTCGGCAATGCGACAGACTCGCTCGGAGTCTTCACGCGGATCGTAGCCGACCTTGACCTTGAGGGTGGTATAGCCGCGATCCAGGAGCTGGAGGGCCGCATCGGGGGCCACCTGCTTGTCAAGGGTATTCACCGTGCCCAGCAGCCTCACCGATGGAGGGTCGTCACGGTGCAACAGTGGACTCCTGGTGAGGTCGGACAACCCTTCGTGGATCGCTGATACCACGAATGGATATTTCGCCAGTGAGGCATCGAGTAGCGCATGCCACCTCCTGGGGTGAGCGCCGACGATTCTGGGGAGTTGTTCGCCTATCCAGCGCCATGCCTGTTCCGGTGTTTCTGGAGAGTAACCGGTTACGGGGCAGGCTTCCCCCCAGCCGACACGACCTTCACCATCGACGAGCTGGATCACCATGACATCGAAACTTTCGAGCCGGCAGAGTGCGTTTTCGTAGGGCACCTTGAGGGGTACCCGTAACCAGTATGCTCGTGCAGCCCGCACATCTCGTGCGCTTTCATACTCGCCTCCCTGTATCGCTGTCATCGTTTCTCCTCTCCTGGGCAGGACCCGGATGAATTCCTGTTCGGACACATCGCACTGGAGCCGGATGGAAACAGACCGTCCATGGATGCGGCGATGCGCAGTTTTTCACAGTTTAAAAATCCTATCGCTGATAGTCAACTTTGTCGATAAAATTGTTTTTATCGATAATGCTTCCGAAGCTTCATGCTGAATCAGTCTCCACCCGCAGTGTTCTTTTTAATCCTTATAAAACAATTAATTGTCGTTGATCGTCTCGCCTCATGAAGCTGGTCTTCTAAGCGAAACGCGAGACTCATGGCGAAATAGTCTACTAGACAGGCTTGAAAATTTGTCGAGTTGATGCAATATTATCGATAGATTAATGCTACCGAGAAGGTTTGACTGGCTCATGGGCTCAATCAGCACCCTGACACAGACAGCGGTCACGCTTACCGACCAAGCTTATGCCGCACTGCGTATGGACATCCTCAATGGCAAGCTCAAGCCAGGCTTCAAGCTGCGTGTCGAGCACCTGAAAGGCCTTTATGGCACAGGGGCAAGCCCGATTCGTGAGGCGCTGTCTCGCCTTACTGGAGACGGGCTGGTGCATGCGGAGGGGCGCCGCGGGTTTCGTGTGGGCAGGGTGTCGCGTTCCGAACTGTTCGATATCACGAAAATGCGCACCCTGCTCGAATGTCATGCCCTCAAGGAGTCAATCGATAAGGGTGACGATGCCTGGGAGGCAGGCATCATGGCGGCTTTCTATCGGCTTTCGAAGCTGGATAGCCGCCTACTCCTGGCATCGCCTGGTGAGGAGTGGGAAGTGCGTCACAAGGAGTTTCATACGTCATTGGTGTCCGCTTGTGACTCGCGTTGGCTGCAGGCCCATCGTCAGAATCTGTTCGACCAGAGCGAGCGCTATCGTCGCATCGCGCTGTCGATGAAGAACAGCGACAGGCCAGTACCGGAGGAACATAAGGCTATCATGACCGCCACGCTAGCCCGTGACAGTGAAACGGCATGCACACTCATCGGCGAGCATTTCAATAGGACCGCAGAAGCGGTATCACGCACCGCACTGATTGAAGATTGATATAGCCTTGATGAGCTGATATCTGCGTTGGTGCTAAATTGGCTCCGTGAAGTAGTCTCTATAGAAACCACTAAAGAGCCCGGGGAGGAGGTTGGTAGAAACAGAACGAAAAAAGCAAATAAAATTAACAAATACAAAACCTTGAATCGGAGTACACCATGCTAAAACTCAATCAGCTCTTTGGAGCATCCGTGGTCGGGGCTACATCGCTGGCTCTGGTCTCCCCCGTCTTGGCCGATTTTCCCGATCAGCCAATCAGAGTCGTACATACGTCAAGTCCCGGAGCTCCTGTTGACGTGATGATGAGAAACCTGGCTCAGCATATGGAAGCAATTGCTGGTGTGCCGGTTGTCGTAGAGGGCCGACCTGGGGGAAGTGGTCAGGTTGCAATGTCATACCTAAAGAGCCAGCCTGCTGATGGTTACACTATTCATACAGATGGCACTGGCATAACCGCCATTCTTCAGCTTCCTGGCGCAGCTCATGACTGGCGGGACTTTACGCCTCTCTATCGTGTTCAACTTGACCCCTTTGCCTTGTACGTACAACGTGATGGTGCTTACTCAAGTCTAGACGATCTTCTTGAAGATATGCGTGAACGGGGAGGCCAGTTTCGAATTGGCGGTTTTGGCACTGGTTCCCCACACCAGTTAGCCACGTTAGCTATGGCTGATGAAGCAGGAGTAGACGTTCGTTGGGTGCAATACAGTAGTGGTGCCGATGCAGTGGCCGATGTGATGTCCGGCGATCTTGAGGCGGCCATGAGCAACATCGCCATTTACGGACGTTTCAAGGATCGCACCCAGGTTCTAGCGCACACTTCCGAAGAGCGCCTTGATGCCTATCCAGATATTCCGACCTTTGCCGATGAGGGGATTGATCTAACGCGTTATCACTGGCGTGGAAACTTTGTGCATGGAGATACCCCGGACGAGATCGTCGATGCTCTCTACGACATCATGGATCAAGCCGTGCAGAGCGAAGGGTTCCAGGAATACCTTGAGGAGACATCCACGCTGTCAGGAAGAATGCCGCGAGAGGAGTTTACAGCCCTGCTAGAAGCCCAAGCGGAATCGGATCGAGAAGTTCTGATTCAACTCGGCATGATAGAAGATAACGAGTGAGGGCGCTGTGATGGTTCCGCTGGTCCACATCATCTATATCTGCCTCTTCGCGATGGGGGCTCTATTCATCTGGATGACGCAGGCATTTCCTAGGCCTTTGTCAGCCGATGATATAGGCCCTGCCATGTTCCCCATATGGCTGGCCATCGTGATGATGACGCTGATCGTGGTGGATACCGTGATCTCTTGGGGGCGTGCCAAGAAGGTCCCTCTAGGTGATGTCGGGCTAGCGTTTCTGTTTGCCTTGGGCATGGGAAGTGCGGTGTGGGCATCGAGCCGCTTCGGTTTGTTCTACGTCCTGCCGGTAGCGCTCTATACCGGCTTGTGGGTCATCGGCTCACGGCGCCTGGTGGTCAACGGTATCTTTAGCCTGGCCATGTCGGTCGTGCTATGGGCACTGTTTGACCAACTCCTCAGCATCCCACTTTCTCGCCTCTGACAGGCGGGTCCAGCGGGGATATCTCCTCATCGGGAGGTTTCATGATAATTGACGGCTTAATGGCAGGTGCCGAAATCCTTGCACAGCCTACTATTCTGCTTGGGGTGCTGATTGGCGTGATGATCGGCATGTCCTTTGGCGTCACACCGGGCCTGGATGCCACTTCGGGAACTGCCCTGCTGGTTTCGGCCACCTTTGCCCTGCCCATGGAGGTCGCTATCGGTGCACTCCTCGGGCTCTACACGGCAGCCACCTATGCAGGGTCCATTACCGCCATCACCATCGGTGTACCCGGTACGCCGGCCTCTGCCGCCACCGTCCTTGACGGTTTTCCGATGTCCAAGGCTGGCAAGCTTGATCGTGCACTGAGCATCTCGATCACCGCATCTGTGATCGGAGGCATTTTCGGTACCGTAGCGCTCGTGTTTCTCGCCGTACCGCTAGCAGAATTCGCCCTCAATTTCGGCGCCCCAGAGTACTTTGCACTAGGGTTGCTGGGAGTGGCCATCATCGCCAGCCTGGTCCATGGGATGTTTCTCAGCGGGTTCATCCTGGCCATTTTCGGGCTTCTGATCACCACTATCGGCATTGACCCTTTCACAGGCTATCCGCGCTTTACTTTCGGGAACATGAACCTGATCGAAGGTGTACCCTACATTCCCGCGCTGGTGGGCCTTTTTGCAATCTCCGAGGCCCTGTCACTTATATCAGAAAAAACTGATCGAAATGCCACCGTTCACAAGCCAAAATTCTTTGCTTACTCGATGGGGTGGGGGTTGCTACGAAAGATCGGTCGTGCCACGGCCATTGGCTCGATCGTTGGTGCTATTCTGGGTGCCATTCCTGCCGCCGGTGCAGCAGCAGCCAACTGGATTGGCTACAATGAGGCACGGCGTTTCTCCCGCCATCCTGATGAGTTCGGCAAGGGATCGGAAGAGGGTCTGGCGGCGGCTGAGTCGAGTAACAATGGCACGGTGAGTTCAGCCCTTGTGCCGCTTCTGGCCTTCGGTATTCCCGGTTCCGCCACCGCGGCGGTGTTGCTTGGGGCGATGATGCTGCATGGTGTCACTCCAGGACCCAGCTTGTTCGTGGAGAACCCTGCGCTAGTCTACTTTATCTTCCTGGCGCTGGTAATTGCCAATATCTTCATGCTGGGCTTCGGTATCTTTGGCGTCAGTTTCTGGGTTCGCCTAGTGCAGTTACCCAAGCCATTCATTGTCATGACGATTCTCACTCTCTCCGTGGTGGGCGCCTTCAGTGTTCGCAACAATGTCTTCGATGTTTATGTGGCCATCGGGCTTGGTATCTTCGGCTTCCTGTTACGCCGGGCCGGCCTCTCCGTCGTGCCCATCGTTCTGGCCATCGTGCTGGGGGCTCTGATCGAGGAGAACTTCCGTCGCGGGTTGATTGCCTCCAACAGCGGTATGTGGGTCTTCGTCGAGCGCCCGATCACGGCGGTGATCCTGGCCATCACGGTAGTGACCTTCCTGGCTCCGCTGGTTCGTGCCGCCAGGGTACAGCTTGCCGGCCGTCGCACATCGAAAGCGGCGGGACAGAGATGATGAGTCTCACTCGGAGCGGAGCAACCGTGCCGAAAAGCGTTCAGCGGTATCGGTTTCGAGGATGGCGATGCTGCCGATGGCGCCGACATGGTCACCTGGATGCAGTGCCACGGCCTGCATGGTATCGAACAGTTGAGCCGGGGCCTCGGCTACCTTCTCGAGGAGGACCCGAATGCGCTGCCCAAGGTGATCTACCAGGACGGTGATTTGGCGGTGCTCGACGGTCAGGGGCATAGCGTACTACGCAGTATCAGCCTGGCCACCGAGCTCGGCTTCGCCTAGGCTCGCGCTCGCGGGCTCTCGGTAGTCAAGATCCGCCACTGCCACATGATCATGGGGTATCTCTCGCGGCTGGCCGGACGCGGCATGAACATTACTGCATACTGGCGCAATGCTCAGGATCCACTCACCGAGCAGGTAATCGGCTTCCGTGCGGGTCATGCCGCACCGGAGGTTCGCGTCTACTTGGTGCGTGAGGTGCCTGAAGAGAATGAGCCCAACGACGGCATCACTCTGGTGATGGCCGACCATGTGGAGCTATTGCCGTCAATTGGTGCTGATCATGACCTTGACTTGCTGGCCCACCACCCCCGGTCGCGAGCTGACGCTACCCCCAACAGCCTTGTTTTTTCCACCCTGCCGCACGGTTACTGGAGCAGGCTAATCCATCAGTCTATTATCTTAGATACCATCTCTCCTAACCAGTCACAAACAACCCATTAGGTGGTTTGCGACCGATATTCGGTTTGGGTCTTGAGGATGCCATAGGCGATGTGGATTAGCTTCCGCATCGCCGCCCCCAAGGCCGCCATTGTGCTCTTGCCGTTTCCTGTCAGCCGCCGGTAGAGCGCCGAGATATCTGGGTTTCGCCTCAGCCCTACGACGGCCGCCATGTACAGGCTCTGGCGCAGCTTCGGGTTGCCAGCTTTCGAAAGACGGGGCCGCATGCGCACGGAACTACCCGACTCCCAACTAACGGGCACAAGTCCCGCAAAAGCAGCAGCCTGCCGAGCGCTCTGGAACGCGCGGCTACGTAGCATCGCCAACAACCTGAGTGACACGGCGGGACCAACCCCCGGGATCGTTTGCAACAAGACCCGGTCCCGCTTTAAGCCAGGGTGCTGATCGAGATGATCATCGATCTGTTGCTGGAGGCGATCCCGCTCGCGCGTCAATGCCAGCAGGATGTCATCAATCGAGCGGAGAATATCGGTTGCCATGATGAACTCGGCTTTTTCCCGCCGGTTTCGCTCACGGTGAATGTCTTTGTCCATTGCATCGAGTCGCGCCGCCAGCGCCTTGAGCTTGCGCACTTCCTCAGGCTCTGGCTGCCAGCATTCAGGCTGTTGAGTTGCGCCATACCGTGCCAACACCACGCTGTCCTTCTTGTCCGTTTTGCCGCGTACCCCCAGGCTACGAGAGAAGTCACGTACCTGCGCAGGA
>NZ_PNRF01000024.1 GCF_002879615.1 Billgrantia endophytica | reverse complement strand
CGACATGGACGTCGCGAGTCCAAAGACGGAGTTTACGCGGTGTAAATGAGTACTTTGAGCTGATTTTTAACGCCGTATGTCCAAGCGCAGGCAGTTTTCAGACATAGCCTGAAACGAAAATGGCGAATGGTTTTCTCAGATGAATCAAGCTGCTCCAGCAGGAACAGAATTCATGAGGACCACTCGCCATGGGTGAAGGCTCGATAACGTGGTAATCGAGCCCTATGCCCCTGTGCGCAACTCGAGCACGAGGTCAAGCATCAGGCTATGCGATAACCAATATCTACGAAGCCAGGAGCAGCAAGACAAGGCCAAGCGCGGCTGGAACGGCTTGAATGAGGAGAGTCCTCTTGTTCGCAGTCAGTCCGCCGTAGAGACCAGCGACCAAATTGACTCCTTGAAAATCTAACGACCAAGCTCAGCCTCCCTTGACATTGACGCCCCGGAGCGGCAACGCAGGGGTGGCAATGTCAAGGGTCGGTTGCAGCGCCCTGTTGGGCGACGATTACGCGCCGTGGCCGATTTCAGTTGACACTGCTCTCATAGCCAAAATCTAGGTTTTTCGATACTTTCGCAAGACGCTTGTCATGGGTCCATAGCCTTGTATCGGCGGCTAAAGCGGTTGACGCGAGCAAGTGTGCATCAATGAACCCAATACCCCTTCCCATAAGCCGATTCGCTTCGATAAACGCTAGCACTTCAGAATCTGATGCCCTTGGCGCCACGGGAAGATTGGAGAGAAGCCTGAGCGTTTCAGTACGCGACGTCAAATTACCGCAGGCAAGTTCGCCCAGGACGAATGGATGCGTGAGCACGAAGTTCTGCTCCAGGAGCCTTACAAGCCGGGGCAGGCCTTCTCGAAAGTAGTCAATCCATACAGAAGTATCGACCAGAATCATGTCGGCTCCGATTGCCTACGACGTATCGGCTCCAGTCCCGGTTGCGAGCCACCCAGCCGAGCAAGACGCCTCGCGCTCTCGCGCTCGATCAAGGCTTTGATCCCTTCATTGACAAGGGTGGCCCGCTCTTTGATACCAGAAACTCTTTCGGCCTCCGACAGAAGCTCCTCATCTAAATTAACCGTGGTTCTCATGCGCAGTCCTCCATTGCTGAACGGCATCAGCATAGCACATCTTTTGACGTCAAAAATGATGATTCAAATGCGCCCGATCATCTAGTCTGTTCTGTCGCCCAACGCTCGACATGAGCGGCAGCTGACAGCAGGTGAAATCTGATCTTTCCCGCTACAGGCTGTCCGTTCGATGTACGGGTTGGGCATTGTTCGCTGCAAAGGCAGCTACGGAAGCACGCCGAACTATCCACTGGAGAGAATCTCTCCCGATACGTTGTCAACGGTAATGGGATTCTCAAGATACGTGACTGATGGCTCTGTGCCGTACTTCTCTCGGACAAAAGCCTTCCAACTTTCTGTATACATGGCCTCCGCTTCAGATCGGGAGTTCCAGAGATACACTCCGCCGACCGTGCCTCCATCTTCCCACACAACGTAGTGCTTACGGAAAAGCCCAGATGCGCCTTGGTACTTGGGCGCTGTGCTTAAGAAAATCTCTCTTGCTTCTTCCCGGCTGACGCGCTTCGGCAACCGAAACTTGGTAATAGCAATGATCATTCTCGGTTCCTCCATAACAGCAATGGTCACGATAGATGCCTAACGAGGCTGTAGAAAAACCTTCTTACGGATATCCTACACCCTCTCCACATTGGTTCAGCTCATCCAGTCCATCACGCCCAGATCCTTCCATAGATATCGACGGGATTCCCTGAAACCTCCGCGCTATCCTCTGTCGATCAGTAGCGGCCTACCCGCCCCAAGCGTGGCCTCTCTATGCAGTCAATCTGCCGTAATTTGCCAGCTTTTCAATATTATGTACCCGGCAGTATAACTGCCACTGGCCCTGTACCTTCTTCTTGCCACGAAGCCCGAATCGATTCAATCGTTTCGTGGTGCCAATGTTGCCGAATACCGGCTCCACCACTGACATCCGGTGGCTATATATCTCCTTACCCAGTTGGCTATCCACCCGGTGCTTCATCCAGTCAGTGTCGTTCGATTGTCCTTCTCTCTTATATCGTGAATGATACTTGCCGGCCAGCTCCGTTGCGGTGATCTGCCGAGGCTGGGTTCTGCATGCAGCGGTCCTTCTTGGGACTCTGATATTTCTTTTTGCAACCTAGTAATCGAACTTGAAATTGTTGAGATCGACATTCTTACTCCATTGCCTGTTTGAATATTGCATAACAGCGGATCTACAGCACGCTACCGCCCTGCTGGCAGAATGGATGACGATTTCCATCATCCCTAATGCGGCATCCCTGAGTACGTCTAAGCGATCTTCTGCGTTTTTTACCTACCGTAACCAAGCGAAACGTTGAGGGCAACGCTTACACAAGCGAGATGTCTCCGGCCCCTCTCCCCCCTACACTACGACGTTAGTCGTAACCTATCTGTCCAGTCGGTCAAATATTGTCTAGGCTGTAGCCGGACGCGATTGACCAAACGGTCAGCCCTGTCACCGCCTCTACCAACAACGCTTATTCGACAACGCCAATCCAACAACAACGGACACAAGCTATGGAACCGACTTCCTCTTCCCTGGCCGGCAAGGCAAGCGACCAGTCGCTGGCCCAAGGCAATTGGCTGGACAGCTATTTCGGCGTGAGCCGTCGAGGCTCCAGTGTACGTACCGAGATACTGGCGGGTATCGCCACCTTCCTGGCCTCGATGTATATCATCGTGGTCAACCCGGCGGTTCTCAGTGACGCTGGCATTCCCTTCTCTGCCGCGCTCTCAGCCACGGTACTGATCAGCTTCCTGAGCAGCCTGGCGATGGGGCTGTATGCCCGCAACCCGATTCTGGTTGCCCCGGGGATGGGGATGAACGCCCTGTTCACCTATACCCTGGTGCAGGGCGCCGGGCTTTCCTGGGAAGTCGCGCTGGGCTGCGTGTTCTGGTCGGGCGTGCTGTTCGCCACCCTGGCCATGTTCAACGTGCGCAAGGCGATCATCGAGGCCATACCTCCTTCGCTGCGCTATGCGATCACCTGCGGCATCGGCCTGTTCATCACCTTCATCGGCTTCAAGAATGCGGGCTTCATCACCGGCAGCGATGCCACCCTGGTAACACTGGGCAACATGGACGCCAGCATGGTCACCTTCTTCATCGGCATGATGGCGACGGCGATACTGGTCATCCTTCGCTTCAATGGCGCCCTGATCCTGGGCATCGCCCTGACTACCCTGCTGGCTTCTCCGATGGGCCGGCTGTGGGGAGGCGACGTGGTGGTGGAGTGGAGTGGGCTGGCGGCATGGCCCGACTTCAGCGCGGTGATGCAGGTCGATATCTGGGGTGCGCTGAGGGTCGCCTACCTGCCGTTCATCTTCGTCATGCTGTTCACCAACTTCTTCGATGCCTTGTCGTGCTTCATGGCACTTTCCGAATCCGCGGACCTCAAGGACAAGGATGGCAATCCGCGCAACCTCAAGCGTTCCATGACGGTCGACGCCTTCGCCTCGATGATCGCCGCTCCGCTGGGTACCAGCGCCGCCCAGACCTTCATCGAATCCGGCGCTGGTGTGGCCCAGGGCGGCCGCACCGGCCTGGTGGCGGTGACCATCGCCTTCCTGTTCCTGCCGTTCCTGTTCCTGTCGCCGCTGCTCTCGCTGGTACCGGGTATCGCCACCGCACCGGCATTGGTGCTGGTGGGGCTGTTCATGTTGGCGCCGATCAGCAAGATCGAGTGGTCCCGATTCGAGCAAGCCTTCCCCGCCTTCCTGGCCATCATCCTGATGCCGCTGACCTACTCGATCACCCTGGGCATCGCCTTCGGCTTTCTCAGCTTCGTGCTGATCAAGGTATTCACCGGCCGACTCCAGGATATCAAGCCGGCCATGTGGATCTCGGCGGCCCTCAGCGTGGTCATGCTGGTGACCACCCACTAAAGAGAAGAGGGTGCGGCACTGCCCGCACCCACTCATTGGCGATGGATGGCGGCATCAATGAGCCGAAAGAGCACGAGTGCCGCCAGCGCGGCGGCGAACAGCGTCGGCAGCAGGTAATCCGCACGGGTCAGCACCCAGAAATGGATGACCCCCAGCGCCGCCGACACATAGATCAGGCGATGCAGCCAGTGCCAGGCACGGTAACCCATGGCTTTCTGTACGCCGTAAAACGAGGTCAGCGCCAGGGGCACCAATAGCGCCAATGCCGCAACGCCGTAGCGGATATAGGGCAGGTCGACCATCTCGCGGCGAATCCAGGGCCAGTCCCAGTACTGGTCCAGCCCCATCCAGGCCAGCATGTGCGCCACCAGCCAGAAGAAGGCCCACAGGCCGATCTGGCGACGGGCGATCATGAAGCCGACCCAGCCGGTGAAGCGAAAGGCAGGACTGAAGGCAATGGTCACCAGCAGCAGCGTCAATCCGGTCTTGCCGGTGAAGTGCACCACGGCCTCGCTCGGCACCGCACCCAGGTCACCGTAGTACCACTGCCAGGCCAGCCACAAGGCCGGCGCACTGCTTCCCAACAACACCAGCAGCCGAAAGATCCAGATCGCGCCTTGTCTAGACGGCATACCCTCTCGCTCCCTCAACGCTCATGATCAATAGTGACGATCCAGATCCATCCCCGTGTAAAGCCCTGCCACCTCCTCGGCGTAGCCGTTGAACATCAGCGTCTCGCGGCGCCCGCTTTCGCCAATGCGGCGTTCGCGAGCCTGGGACCAGCGTGGATGATCGACCTCTGGATTGACGTTGGCATAGAAACCGTATTCCTCGGGATTCTGCGCCTGCCATGAGGTGGTGGGATGCTCCTCGACCAGCTCGATGCGCACGATGGACTTGATGCTCTTGAAACCGTATTTCCAGGGCACCACCAGTCGGATCGGAGCGCCGTTCTGGTTGGGCATCTCCTCGCCGTAGAGACCCACCGCCAGCAGCGTCAAGGGGTGCATGGCCTCGTCGATTCGCAATGCTTCGCGGTAGGGCCATTCGATGATCGACCGACGCTGTCCCCGAAGGTTGTCGGGATCATGAAGCGACTCGAAGACGACATATTTCGCCCGGGACGTGGGGGCATGACGTTTGAGCAGGTCTCCCAGAGGGAAGCCGATCCAGGGAATCACCATCGACCACGCCTCCACACAGCGCAGCCGATAGATGCGCTCCTCCAGCGACTGTCCCTTGAGCACGTCTTCCAGAGCAAAGGTGCCAGCCTTCTCCACCTCCCCCCCGATGGTCACCGACCAGGGATCGGTGACCAGGCGATGACCATAGATCTCCGGGTCACGCTTGCCGGTACCGAATTCGTAGAAGTTGTTGTAGGTGGTAATATCTCGCAAAGAGGTCAGGGATTCGCCGCCCGCCAGTTCATGCTTTGGCAAGTCCGCGTCCAGTTTGCTTTCCAGCACGCTCGGCCAGGCATGAGCGCCAGGCGCCCAGAACAAACCGGGCGTGGCGACAGCCATGCCGAGCGCGGCGCCCCGGCGCAGAAACCGCCGTCGTGATTCGAACAGAGCCTTTGGTGTCACTTCGGATTCGGAAATCCCCGGATAGCGATAGCGTGGCATTCGAATCCACTCCCAATGGCAAACGAGTGAAAAAAGATGCTGAGAGTTGGTGCTCCGTACAAGTGCCGTCCATCGATGCCGGACAGTATCGCGGAAAACCTTGACCCAGCTCAACAGACCCTCTTATCCGACTATTCTACTAGGTTGATATGGTTCAAGTGACCGGAATAACCTGACTGCACAACAAAGGATGTTCTTGTCTCTGTTACTCATCTGGGAGAATCGCCATGACCTACCACGTTCTTGTTCGGCCCGCACGCCTGATGGCCGCCGTATCGCTGGGTGCTGCGCTTGCCGTCTCCAGTGGAGCCATTGCCGATGACGGCTTGGGCGACTATCGCGACCGCTTCGAACCGCTGCCCCACTTCCCGCCGATCCCAGCCGACAATTCGCTGACGCCGGAGAAGGTGGAGCTGGGCAACATGCTGTTCTTCGAGCCGAGGATCTCTTCGAGCGGCGTGATCAGCTGCGCCACCTGCCACAACCCGGCTCTGGGCTGGAGCGACCGCATTCCGCGCGCCACCGGTCACGACGGCCAGATCGGCGATCGCAACACTCCGACCGTACTGAACTCCGGCTTCCTGGGCTCCCAGTTCTGGGACGGTCGCGAGCCGGATCTCGAGGGCCAGGCGCTCGGCCCCATCGAGGCCGACATCGAGATGGCCATGGACCTGGACCAGGCACTGGAGCGGTTGCAGGAGTTCGATCTCTATCACGAAAAATTCGGTGAAGCCTATCCCGGCGACGAGGACCCGATCAACAAGGAAAACCTGGCCAAGGCACTGGCGAGCTTCCAGCGCACGTTGAATACGCCGAACTCGCCGTTCGATCGCTACCTGAGAGGCGACATGGACGCCCTGAACCAGCAGGAAAAGGATGGCATGGTGGCGTTCGTGGAGAACGGCTGTATCGCCTGTCACAGCGGCCCGGCACTGACCGACAGCAACTTCTGGGCGATCCAGGTGCCCGGTTCCACCGACGTGGGTCGTTTTGATGTGACCGGCGACGAAGCCGACATGTACAAGTTCCGCACCCCGACCCTGCGCAACGTCAGCGTCACCTATCCGTACATGAACAACGGCGCCACCGAAACCCTCGAGGAAGCCGTGGCCATCATGGGCACGGAAATGCTGGGTCGTGACTTCGACGAGGCAACCATTGCGGACATCGCCGCCTTCCTGCACACCCTGACCGGTGAAATGCCCGACTTCGAAGTGCCTGCCCTTCCGTAACGTCAGACACGCTTGGGTATATCATCCGCCCCCGGCCCTCGCCGGGGGTTTTCGTTGGGGTCAAAGGCTGGCAGCCAGTCGCTTGTGCAGGTCGAGACGCCGACCATCACTCATGAAGGCGGATTCGATGGCGCTGCCGGCCAACTGGATGCAGGTCTCCTTCGGCCAGCCGAATGCCTCGTGGCAGGCCACATAGTTGTCCAGCAAGCCACCACCGAAATAGGCAGGATCGTCGGAATTGATCGTGATTCGCAAACCGGCCTCGATAAGCTGCGGCAAGGGGTGATCCGCCATTTTCTCGACCACCTTCAGCCTTACGTTGGAAAGCGGACAGACGGTCAGCACCACACCTTCGTCACGCAGACGCGCCACCAGCTCCGGCTCTTCCAGGCAACGTACACCGTGGTCGATGCGGCAGACATCCAGCATATCCAGGGCTTCGCGAATGTACTCGGGCGGCCCTTCCTCACCGGCATGCGCAACCCGGGGAATACCCAGCAGTTTCGCGCGCTGGAAGACCTCGGCGAATTTCGATGGCGGATGGCCAAGTTCGGCACTGTCGAGCCCCACGGCATCGAGCATTTCCCAGTAGGGGGCCGCACTCTCCAGCACCTTCATCGCCTCCTCGGCCGGACGATCGCGCAGGAAAGCCATGATCAGTGCCGTGGATACGTCCAGCTCCCGCTCTGCCTGGCGTCGCGCCAGACTCAGCCCCTCCATTACCACGTCGAGCTCGATGCCTCGTACCAGATGCGCCTGGGGGTCGAAGTGCATCTCCACATGCACCACGCCTTCCGCATGGGCACGCCGGAAATAAATAGTCCATGGCCAGGTCGTAGAAGTCCTCAGCGGTCCTCAGAACGCTCATGCCCTGGTAGTAAAGGGTCAGGAAGGACGGCAGGTCCTCGAAATCGTAGGCCTTGCGAACCGCCCCTACGGAATGGTAGGGCAGTGTAATCCCGTTCCGCTCGGCCAGGGCAAACATCAGCTCCGGTTCCAGGGAGCCCTCGATATGAAGATGTAGTTCTGCCTTCGGCAGCCGCTGAAGGAAATCACGCATCGATCACCTCGTCGCCAGTTTATTCTCATCCTGATCGATACTGCTAGATTGCGCAATCGGTCAACCGACCTTGCCGAAGCCGCCGGCAATGGGTCACACCTGGCGGATCGAAGGGCCCACCATGGAGCTGATGGACCAGGAAAAGCACCGTGCGACCTGCCAGCCAGGCATCGAGCCGCACGGAAATTCTGGCTGCGGTGGCGGCATCCAGCGCGGCGAAAGGCTCGTCGAGAATGACCAGTCCGGGGTCGCGCAGCCACAGCCGTGCCAGCGCCAGACGCCGCGCCTGTCCGCCAGAGAGTTCCCGGCCGCCCTCTCCCACTCGTGTCGACAGACCATTGGGCAATGCCTCGGCCCAGTCGGCCAGACCAGCCCAATCAAGGGCTTGCCAGAGTTCAGCGTCACTGGCATCGGGGGCCGCCAGGAGCAGATTCATCGCCAGGCTGTCCTGGAAAAGATCGGCCTGTTGCCCCAGGATGGCCACCCCCTCGCGCAGCGATCTTTCCTCCACCTCCTCCAGCGCCATCCCTCCCAGACGAATACTGCCCTCGGAAGGTAGCAGCCGGCGTGTCAGCAAGGCCGCCACGCTGGACTTACCGGAACCGGAAGCTCCCGTCAGCACCAGGCGATCGCCCGGTGCCAGGCTCAGGTCGATATCACACAGCGCCGGCAACAGCGCATCCGGATAACGCAGGCCTACTCCCTGCAGCGACACCGAAAGCGGTCCCGCTGGTAATGGCGCAGCGGCCGGTGGCGTGGGCATGGTTCCGGACTCCGACAGGGCGTTGAGTCGCTCGGCCGCGGCTCGAGTCGCCCCCAGATGGGTGAACGCTACCGGTAGCAGGTTAAGGGCTTCGCCCGTCGCCAGCACAGCCAGTGGCATCATGACCATGATGGCACCGCCGATGACGCCTTGTTGCCAGGTCGCAGCGGCCAGCCACAGGGCCACCAGCATCGCCAGGCCAACCAGCAGATTGGCCAGTGATGTGCCCAGGGAAGCGAACCTGCCCAACCGCCGCTGCTCACGCTGCAGATCCGCTTCCCGTTCACGCAGGCGACAGCGGTGCGATGCCCGACTACCGTAGGCCTCCAGTTCCGCCTGGCCCTGCAGGTGCTCGATGACCTGGCCTCGCAACCGCTGCAGGTGTGTGGCCTGGCCACGGCTGGGCGCCATGCCGAGCCAGGCCTGCCCTGCGGTCAACCACAGCCAGGCAGGCAGCAGCACGCAGGCTACCGCAGCCCCCACCGAGGGCGCCCACAGCGCCAGAAAGCCGGACACCGAGACGATGAGCAGCAACGCCACGGCAGGAGGCGCCAACAGCCGAAGATAAAGACCGTCCAGTGTGTCGATATCAGCCGTGAGCCGATTCAGCCAGTCACTCGAGCGCCGCCTGGACAGGGTCCGCTCATCAAGGCGGGTCATCACGGCAAAGAGCTGCCCCCTGAGATCGGCAAGCAGCCTCAACACGGTGTCGTGGTTATAGAGCCGCTCGCAATAGCGCGCCACGGTGCGAGTCACGGCGAAAGTACGAATACCGCCACCCGGCACATGCACATCCAGGCTTGCCGCAATGCCGGCGGCCAGCGCCATGCCCGTCAGTGCACTGGCCGTAATGAACCAGCCGGAGAGCGCCAGCAAGCCGATGGCAGAAAAAAGCGTCAGCATCAGCAGTGCCGTTCCCCCGGCCAGGCGACCGCGTCGACGTGCCAACAGACGCAACCATGGCAGGAACGTTCTTCTCAGAGAAGAGTCACGCATCTGGCGGTTCCTCGCCGTCGACAGACTGGATCTGGCCATGCGCCAGCGTCAGCCGACGAGTCGCCAGCCGGATCAGCGCCGGATGGTGGGTGGCAATGACCAGCGTCCGGCCCTGGGTCACCAGCTCTCTCAATGAGTCGATCACCTGGGTCTCGGTATCGTCATCCAGGCTACTGGTCGGCTCATCCAGAAGGATCAGAGGCGCATTGGAGAGAAAGACCCGAGCGAGGGCCAGGCGCTGGGCCTGGCCACCGGACAGCCCCGACCCTCGTTCCCCAAGTGGTGTATCGATGCCGTTGGGCAGCGACTGGACCAGCATCGCCAGGCCCGCCTGTTCGAGGGCCTGACAGAGCTGCTTCCGGCTCGCCTCGGGGCGGGCGAGCCGAAGGTTGTCGGCGAGGCTGCCATGAATCAACAGCGGGCGCTGGTCCATCCAGGCGAAGGTCAGCCCGGCCAGGACCCGGCGCTCGCCCTGGTCCGGGGCGACGAAGCCCGCCAGCAGCTGCAGCAGGGCCGACTTGCCGACACCGGTAGGGCCAGTGATCAGCAGCGTCTCGCCCTCTTCCACGGCAAGGTCCAGCGGGCCCAATACGCGACCACGACCCGGGTGGGAAAGCGTCACGCCGGAGAGGGAAAGCAGCTGTCCCGATACCGTCACGCCAGGCGCCGGATGGATTCGGGAGCTGGCCACCGGCTCGGCCAGCAGCGTCACCATGCCATCGGCAGCACCCAGGGCGGCGGCACGGTCGTGGTAGTGCTGTGCCAGGCTGCGCAGGGGCTGAAAGAACTCCGGTGCCAGCAACAGTACCAGCAACCCGGTAAACAGGGTCAGTTCATCGGCCGGGCCATGGTCGATATAGCCCAGCAGCCCGAAGCCGACATAGATCGCGACCACGGCGATGGCCACCGATGCGAAGAATTCCAGTACCGCCGAGGAGAGAAAGGCCAGACGCAGGGTTCGCATGCTCAACTGCCGGTAGCGGTCGGCTGTCGCCTCCACCTCGACCGTCGCCGCCTCGGCACGATGAAAAAGCTGCAGGGTGGCGATGCCACGCACCCGGTCGAGGAAGTGGCCGGCCAGCCGGCTCACCGCGGCGAATTGCTCGCGGTTCAACCGCTCCGCGCCGATGCCGACCAGTGCCATGAAGACGGGTATCAGAGGAGCCGAAAGCAAGAGGAAAAGCGCCGCCAGCCAGTCCAGCCAGACCACTACCACCAGTATGGCCAGCGGGATCGCGACCGCCAGACGAAGTTGTGGCAAGAAACGGGCGAAATAGCCATCAAGGGCCTCGACCTGCTCGACCAATTGGCTCGCCAGGCTGGCCGTATGGCGGTTGCCCGCACGCACTGGGCCCATGGCGGCAAGATGGTCGAGCAGTTCACGCCTGACCGCTTCGCGAATGCGCAGGCTGGCTTCCTGCCCGGCCGCCTCCTGCCCCCATTGGGCCAAAGCTCGTAACGGCAGCACCACCGCAAGCGAAGCAAATACCCAGTCAAGGGAGGCAAGATCGACACCGTCGACCAGAAGCCGGCTGACGATCCAGGCCAGCAGGGACAGCTGAAGGATCGTCAAGGCCCCTGCCGCCATGCCAGCCAGCGTGGCCAGGGCCAGCCACGACCGCTGGCCGGCGGCATGGGCCGACAGCCAGCGGCGTGACGTCAGTGCCGGGCCGGAATGCTCGCCCATCGGCTCAATGATACCCTTCGCCTACCCTGACCTTGCCGCGGAAGACCCAGTAGGACCAGAAGGTATAGCCCAGCACGAACGGCAGGACGAACAGCACACCGATCAGCAGGAACAGCTGTGATTCGGGTGCCGAGGCAGCGTCCCAGATGGTGTAGTCGGGCGGTACGATCATCGGCCACTTGCTGACCACCAGCCCCAGATAGGTGAACAGGAACATGCCCAGCGTGGCCATGAAGGGCATCAGTTCACGGCCGCGTCTCACCGACCAATAGACCGCAAACATGCACAGCAGGGTCAGCGCGGGCAGAATCCATATGACGCCGATAATGCCGAACCAGCGCTCCCAGACGAGCGGATTCACCAGCGGCGTCCAGATGCTGATGATCGCGAAGATCACCAATACCGCCAATAGCAGGGGTGGGGTCAGCTTGTAGGCCCACGCCTGGATATAGCCCTCTGACTTCAGGATCAGCCAGGTGGTGCCCAACAGCGCATAGCCGAACATGATTCCGATGCCGGTCAACACCGAGAACGGCGTGAGCCAGTCGAAGGGGCCCCCCACGAAAACCCCGTCGTGGGTCTCGAATCCCTGGATGTAAGTACCGACGACGGCGCCCTGGGCAAACGCCGCGATCGCCGACCCCCAACTGAACGCCCGGTTCCACATCCGGCGGTTTCGCCGCTCGCGACGCGACTTGAAGCGAAGCTCGAAGGCGACACCGCGAAACACCAGCCCCGCCAGCATCAGGAATACACCGATATAGAGTGCCGGCAGGAAGACGGAGTAGACGAGTGGAAAGGCGCCCAACAATCCCGCGCCTCCCAGTACCAGCCAGGTTTCGTTGCCGTCCCACACCGGTGCGACCGAGTTCATCATCACATCGCGGGCATCCTCGTCCGGCGCGAAGGGGAAAAGAATCCCCAGCCCAAGGTCGAAGCCATCCATGAGCACGTACATCATGATGCCGAAGCCGATGATGAGTGCCCAGATCAATGACAGGTCGAACATTTCCATGGTTCAGCCCTCCACCTTGGTGGGATCGTCGTCGAAGGGTGTGCCGGTGGCCGACCAGGGCCGCTTGGGGGTTTCGAAGTCGTCGACCAGCTTCTCCTCGTCCTTCTCCTGCATTCCGTAGCGGATGACCCGGGTGAGGTAGTAGGTACCGGCATAGAAGATCACGCCATAGACCAGCACGTACCCGATCAGGGTGAACAGGGCCATGCCCCCGGTCAGCGACGGGGTGACTCCATCGGCATGGGTCATGATTCCGTAGACCAGCCAGGGGGCACGCCCCGATTCGGTGGTGATCCAGCCGGCGAGCACGGCAACGAAGGGCATCACCGACATCAGCCTCAGCGTCTGCAGGAAGCGATGGGAGTGATAGATCCGTCCGCCGCGGCGCAGGTAGAGGCCAACCAGGGACACCGCGATCATCAGGAAACCGATACCGACCATGACCCGGAATGCCCAGAACACCAGCGCGACGGGGGGCTGCTCTTCCGGCGACGCCTCCAGGATACCGGGTACCTCGCCATGCAACTCATGAGTCAGGATCAGGCTGGCCATATAGGGTATGCCGATCTCGAAACGGTTCTGCTGGGCTTCCTGGTCCGGCCAGGCGAACAGCAGGAACGGCGCGCCCTCCCGGGTTTCCCAGTTGCCCTCCATGGCCGCCAGCTTGGTGGGCTGGTACTCCAGCGTATTGAGGCCATGGAAATCGCCCACCAGAGCCTGGGTTGGCGTCAGCACCAGCAACATCCACAGGCACATCGACAACGCCTTGCGATTCGCCTCGACATCCCGGCCGATCAGCAGATACCAGGCACTGACACCGGCCACCACGAACCCGCCGGTAATGAACGAGGCCATGGCCATGTGGGCGAGCCGGAACGGGAAGGAAGGGTTGAAGATCGCCTCGGTCCAGGAGGTGACCCGAAAGACGCCGTTCACCACCTCGACACCGGCCGGCGTGTGCATCCAGCTATTGGCCGCCAGGATCCAGAAGGTCGAAATGAAGGTGCCCACCGCCACCATGATGGCCGCGAACAGGTGGACGCCCTGGGGCACCCGGCCACGGCCGAACAGCAGCACGCCCAGAAATGCCGCCTCGAGGAAGAAAGCGGTGACCACCTCATAGCTCAGCATTGGCCCCATGAAGTTGGCGGTGGACTGGGCGAAGTTGCTCCAGTTGGTGCCGAACTGGAAGGACATCACGATGCCGGACACCACGCCCATGCCGAACGCCACGGCGAACACCTTGGTCCAGAGCTGGGCCAGGCGGTCCCAGGCGGGATTGCGCGTCTTGTAGAAGAGCGCATGAAGCACGGCAATGTAGGATGCCAAACCAATGGTGAAGACCGGAAAGATGGCGTGAAAGGAAACCACGAAGGCAAACTGCAATCGTGACAGCAGCAGGGGATCAAGCTCCATGACGCATGCCTCTTGGCCGCAAAGAGAAAAACGTCTACAGGGATGCGGGTGCACGCAGGGTGCTTTGTTGTGCCTTCGGCAACGCCTTCCCGGGTTGCCGTGACGCATTCCACCTCGACACTCAAACTGAGCCTAGATCAGAATACAAGGCAAGGAATACCTGATACAGGTTTCCTATACATGCCTTTCTTGATCCAAGAATGTCTGTTTCATCTTGCTCCGTAACCTACAGAAATCCTATGATTTTTTTGTGATTTCACCTGTGTCGGGTTGTCGCAGCCGCTACGCTGGCCGGCTCAGGCCGCGACAGCGGAAACAGCCATCAGCCTACCCAGGAAGATCATATAGCCAAGGAACATGATCATCAGCACCGCACCTTCGAGTCGGTTGATGCGGCCCGGCCGCCCTCGCCAGCCCATGGCAAAGACCACCATCAGCGCGGTCATGACGGCCATCATGCTCCAGTCGCGCAGCAACACCTCGCTTCCCACCTCGATGGGCATGATCACGGCGGCAAGCCCCACCACCCCCAGCGTATTGAAGAGGTTCGAGCCGACTACGTTACCCAGTACCAGGTCATGCTCACCTCGCCGCAACGCGCTGATCGAGGAGGCCAGCTCCGGAAGCGACGTGCCGACCGCCACCACGGTGAGGCCAATGACCAGGTCACTGACGCCAAAGCCCTGGGCGATGGCAATCGCCCCCCAGACCAGAATGTGTGAACTCACTATCAACGACAGCAAACCCACCAGGGTCCAGGCCAGCCCGGCCCTGAGCGACAGGGAAGAGGCCTGCAGGCTCTTTTCGGTTTCCGTCGCATAGGCATCGTCGCCAGCCCGGCGAGCCTGCACGATGCTCACCAGGATGAACGCAGCCAGTAAAGCGAGTAGCAGACTGCCTTCCAGGCGACCGATAACCCCTCCCCACATCAGCAAGGCCGACAACAGGGTAACGCCGCCGAGCAGAGGCAGTTCCCGGCGAATCACACCGGAGTGCACCGCGAGTGGAGACATCAGTGCCACCAGGCCCAGGATCAAACCGATATTGGCAATATTGGAACCGTAGGCGTTCCCCAGCGCCAGGCCGGGGTTGCCCTGACCAGCCGCCAGGGCCGATACCATCAACTCCGGTGCCGAGGTACCGAAACCGATTACCAGCATGCCGACCAACAGCGGAGAAACACCCATCCTTCGAGATGAAACCGCGGCCCCATCGACAAAGCGCTCGGCGCTCCATACCAACAGGACTAGACCTCCAACCACAGCCAGGATGGGATATAACATTTTCGATCCTCAGGAACATTCAGTGCCGAATGTTTGTATATAGAACCCACAGCGTCAACGTGTCACACTTCTGCATGGCACAACCTTACTAGGCAATGGCAACGCCATCGCCCTCCTATCGGCCAGTCTTCAGGTAACGGTTTTTGGTGTCCAGGCAACCCTTTCGTTTTCCGTCCTTCCCCCGGGACGAGCCCCAGGTAGACCAAGCCCCGCCAGAGGTACGCACCTCACGGCGGCGCCTGCGTGCCTGTCATGAGTGCGACTGGCTGGTCGCCCTCCCCCCCTTGCGGGCAGGACAGAAGGCCGACTGCCCCCGCTGCGGCCATACGCTGGCCAAGCGGCACCGTCAGCCGGCTCAACGCAGCATGGCCCTGGCCGTATCCGCACTGATCGCGCTGATGCTAGCAGCCTCCTTCCCGTTCGTCAGCTTCAGCGTGGGAGGCATCGGTAATCGAATCGAACTCTCCCAGACCGCCACGACCCTGATCGGCTTTCATCAACCCATTGTCGCGATCGCGGTGATCCTGACCATACTGGTACTGCCGGCCGTCTATCTGCTGGGCGTGATCTGGCTGCAGTTCGGCCTGCTGCGCGGAGAGCCATTGCCGGCCAGCCGAAACATCGCCAGATCCCTGTCCCATCTGCACCCCTGGATGATGGCCGACGTCTTCATCATCGGGGCGCTGGTCAGTCTCATCAAAGTCGCCGGCCTGGCACAGATCGAGCTCGGCATCTCCTTCTGGGCCTTCTGTGTCTTCGCCGCACTGTTGCTGTTCACCACCCAATCCCTCGACTCGGACTGGATGTGGTTCTCCCTTACCGGCGAGCCACTGGCTCCGGAAGGAGCCCGAACGGGGGAGACCGCAGCCTCTCAAGGGTTGACCGGGTGCTCCACCTGCGGCCTGGTCAACCGGCTTGCATCCGGTGGGCACAGTCATTGCCGGCGCTGTGACGAGAAACTGCATTCGCGCCTGCCTCACAGCCTGCAGCGCACCTGGGCCCTGCTCGCTGCCGCCACGCTGATGTACGTGCCAGCCAATGTCTATCCGATCATGACCACCACCAGCCTGGGGCACACCACGCCGTCGACCATCGTCGGCGGCGTCGTCGAGCTGATCCAGATGGGCTCCTGGCCGGTGGCCGTGGTCATCTTCACGGCCAGCGTGATCGTCCCCGTGGGCAAGCTGGTGGCCCTGGCCTGGCTCTGCCTGGTGGTGAAACGCAGCAATGAACTCAATGCCGGCTCCCGCACACGCCTCTATCGCCTGACCGAATTCATCGGCCGATGGTCGATGGTGGATGTCTTCGTGGTGGCCATTCTGGTGGCCCTGATACGCGCCGGCTCGCTGATGTCCATCACACCCGGGCCCGCGGCCCTGGCTTTCGGAGCCGTCGTGGTTATGACCATGCTCGCCGCCATGACCTTCGACCCCCGCTTGATCTGGGACACGCCCCTGCCGCGTGAGACCCGCGACCCGCAAGGAACCCCTGGATGAACGATACCCCTCGCGAGAACGACGCGCCCCGCGACATGCATCGGGCCAGACCCACGCCCCAGACACGACTCTCCCCGATCTGGATCGTACCCATCGTGGCTATCGTGATCGGCCTGTGGCTGGTGTACGACAACTATCGTAGCCGTGGACCGTTGATCACCCTGACCATGGACAATGCGGAAGGTGTCGAGGCCGGCAGTACCTTGATCAAGAGCCGCAATGTCGAGATCGGCCGCGTCGAGCGCGTTCAGCTTTCCGATGACCTGACTCACACGGTCATCACTGCCCGGATGGCTCCTGACACGGAGGCCATGCTGGCGGAAGACAGCCGCTTCTGGGTGGTCAAGCCCCGTATCGGTCGTGAAGGCATCAGCGGACTGGGCACGGTACTCTCCGGGGCCTTTATCCAACTGCGGCCTGGCAGCGGCGAGCCGGGTGTCAGAGAGTTTGCCGTCAGCGATCAACCACCCGTGGCCTCGGCCGATGCGGCGGGGCTTCGTGTCAACCTGGTCAGCCAACTCGGCAACTCCCTCCGGGCTGGCGACCCGGTGACCTTCCAGGGGTATACCGTGGGTCGGGTGGAAGAAGTCTCCTTCGATGCCGATGCCCGGCGCATGGACCAGCGAATCTTCATCGAAAGCCCCTACGACCAACTGGTCACCGACAGCACCCGCTTCTGGTCGGCCAGTGGTGTCGACCTGCGCCTGGACGCCGACGGCATCCGGGTCAATGTGGAATCCATGGAAGCCTTGCTGGGCGGCGGCGTCACCTTCGGCGTACCGGAAGACCTGCCCATGGGTGAGCCGGTGGAGAATGACACGACGTTCAATCTCTACCCCGATGAAGACAGCGCCCGGCAGGGCACCTTCGACCGCTACCTGGAATATGTGCTCCTGGTGGACGACACAGTCCGGGGCCTGACACGGGGGGCACCAGTGGAATTCCGCGGCGTGCGCATCGGTACCGTGGCATCGGTTCCCTGGCAGTTCACCGCACCCCAGCCGGAGAGCAGAAGCGGCTTCTCCATTCCTGTCTTGATCCGTATCGAGCCCCAGCGACTTGGCATCGAAAACCAGCAGCTTGACCTGCGGGATTGGGAAGAGCGCTTCGACCGGATGTTCGAGATGGGCCTGCGTGCCTCATTGAAGACCGGTAACCTGCTGACGGGCGCCATGTTCGTGGATACCAACTTCCATCGCGACGAAGCCGGTAACCATGTGAGCGAGATATTCAGCGATCGTACCGTCTTCCCCACCACCTCCGCCGGCTTTGCCCAGATCGAGGCCCAGGTGACCAGCCTGCTCGCGAAGCTCAATGCCCTGGAGATCGAACCGCTGCTGGCGGGGCTTGACCGTAATCTGGCCAGTTCGGAGGCGATGCTCGGCGAGGTACGCGAGCTGAGTGCATCCTTGCAAGCCATGCTTGACGACCCCGGGACCCGTGGCTTGCCCGGCAACCTCAATGACACTCTGGATGCCCTGCGTGAAACGCTCGAGGGGATCTCACCGGATTCCAGCGCCTATCGTGAGCTGACAGGAGCCGCGGAACGACTGGAACGCCTGATGCGCGACCTGCAACCGGTGACGCGAACGCTGAACGAGAACCCCCGTGCCCTGCTGTTCGATAGCCTGGATGCCGAAGATCCACAGCCCAGGGCACCACGGCGCGATTAGATATCATTGGGATACGCGACTTCTATTACCATCATGATCTGAACAATGGAGCCCTGAATGAGAATGATCCCCTGGCTGGCCGCCGTGGCCGCCATGCTCTGGCTAAGCGGTTGCGCTACCGCAACCGCGCCGGCCGACCGTTTCACCCTGCCCGGGAGCGAAACCGCTCCTGCGTCCACGGCACGGGCCGAGCATCTACTGGTCGTGCGCGCACCGCATCTGGCGCACTATCTGGATGTCGACGGGATCGTGCTGCAACTGGACGACATCACCCTCAACGCGGCACGCCAGCACCTGTGGGCCGAACCCCTGGGACACCAGTTGGAGCGCGGCCTGAGAGCCCGCCTGGCGGAGCGTCTTCCCGACACACGCGTAGTGCGCGATGCCGGCCCCATCCGCGACCCTTCCGCCGTGACGCTGCGCCTGGAGGTCGATCGTTTCCAAGGCCATCACGATGGCCTTGCCATAGCCAGCGGCCGGTGGCAGCTACATGCGGCGGATGGCAGCCTGCTTGCCATGGAAGACTTCCGGGCCGCGACGGAACTCCATGATGACGGCTATCCGGCCCTGGTGCGCGCGCTGGGCAGCAGTTGGGATCGGGTAGCCGAGCAGATCGCCGACGGAGTTCGCCGGGTTCGACAGGTCGAGGGCCGAGCCTGATGAGCCCAATTCGACTGGGTACGCTACGCTAGAGACGAACCACCACAAGACAGGGACTCGTTCATGACGCATGAGACGCTGGATCCAGCCTTGAGCCATGAAGCCGCACTGGCGCTGAAGGCACAGATACGACGGCTGGAGGAACACCTGCTCGAGGCAATGGCCGCCAAGCCCGCCGATGCCGTGGCCCCGCTAAAGGCAGCCGACGAGGCGCTGGAGGAACTTCGCCAGCAGCTTCAGGCCTGCCCGGATGTCCAGTTGCCAACCCTGGACGGTATAGCGCAAGGCATGGCCAGGCTGGCCTGTGACCTGTGTCGCCAAGGCGCCTGCGACGACCTATCGGACGAGTCCCGGCAAGCCTTCATCGACCACTACGCCGCGGAACTCACCACCGTCGATGGCATTGGACCGGTCAGCGCCCGCGCCCTCTTCGCCCATGGCTTCAGCGATAGTGCACGGCTGCGCCAGGCGGACCCCGAGGAGCTGGATCACGTCAGCGGTCTTGGGGCCGCCACCCTGGCGCGTATCAAGCAGAACCTCTTCGAGAAGAACCCCTTGGAGAAGAACAACCCATAAAAGCTGCGCCGCTCCCCTCGCTATGGCATAATGCGCACTCGCGGCAACCTGTAGTCCCTCCTGCCGCGCCCTGAACCGAATTTTTCACGCCTTGGCCCGGGACTGGTCATGTGCAAGACGCACATGGCACGGCGGAGGCGTATCTGCGGAGACCGCATGACCTTTTCCGAACTCGGCCTGCGTGCCGAACTGCTCCGTGCCGTCGAGGCACAGGGCTACACGATTCCGACCCCCATTCAGCGCCAGGCGATACCTGCCGTTCTCAATGGTGGCGACCTGTTGGCCAGCGCCCAGACCGGTACCGGCAAGACCGCAGGCTTCACCCTGCCGATGCTGCAACGCCTGGCAGAAGGGCCGCGACCCGGCAAGCGCCAGATTCGCGCCCTGATCCTGACGCCGACCCGCGAACTGGCGGCCCAGGTGGGCGAAAGCGTGGCCGACTACGGTCGCCATCTCACCCTGAAGAGCCATGTCATCTTCGGCGGCGTAGGCCAGCAACCCCAGGTAGACGCCATCCGACCCGGCCTGGACGTGCTGGTGGCCACGCCCGGCCGCCTGCTCGACCTGCACCAGCAGAAGCACGTGGACCTGTCCCACGTCGAGATCCTGGTGCTCGACGAAGCCGATCGCATGCTGGACATGGGCTTCATCCACGACATCAAGAAGATCCTGCGCGTGCTGCCCGAGAAGCGCCAGAACCTGCTGTTCTCGGCCACCTTCTCCAACGAGATCCAGGCGCTTGCCGGCAAGCTGCTCGACAACCCGGCCATGATCGAGGTGGCGCGTCGCAACACCACCGCCGAGACCGTCGACCAGTCGATCTATCGGGTCGACAGGGAGAAGAAGCGTGAGCTGCTGGCCCACCTGATCACCCGCCACAGCTGGAACCAGGTGCTAGTCTTTACCCGTACCAAGCATGGCGCCAACCGGCTGGCCGAGCAGCTCTCCAAGCAGGACATCCCTGCCATGGCGATTCACGGCAACAAGAGCCAGTCGGCTCGCACCAAGGCCCTGGCCGCCTTCAAGACCGGCGACCTGCAGGTATTGGTGGCAACCGACATCGCGGCCCGCGGCCTCGATATCAACGAACTGCCCCACGTGGTCAATTTCGAACTGCCCAACGTGGCGGAAGACTACGTTCACCGTATCGGTCGCACCGGCCGTGCCGGCAGCGACGGCCAGGCCGTTTCCCTGGTCTGCGTCGACGAGCATGGCCTGTTGAAGGGTATCGAGCGACTGATCAAGCGCGACCTGGTGAAACATGTCGAGCCGGGGTTCGAGCCCGACCCCAATGCCAAGCCCGAGCCCATCGAGAATGGCCGTGGCGGACGCGGTGGCCGCTCTGGCGGACAGGGGCAGCGCGGCAACGGCGGTAACAGCACCAGTCATCGCGGTGCCGCTTCGCGTGGCAGCGAAGGCAACCGCAGCGGCGACGACAACCGGGCGCCACGCCGGCGCCGCAGCCGTGGTCAGGGCGCCCGTCAGGCCTGAGCCGGCACCTGGTAGCGGACGGCGATGGGGCACGCCGATGCGGGCTGCCCCATCGCCGGACCCGACAAGGAACGAGGGAATGGCGAGACGATGACGACCGAACACCAGCACAACACCACGCGTATCGTGCTGTTTCTGGTACTGATGGTGCTGGTTTCCCTCAACTTGCGTCCGGCGCTCTCCTCCCTTGCCCCTCTCCTCGTTCGGGTGCAACTCGACACCGGCCTGTCCCCTCTCGCCATCGGTGCGCTTACCACCCTTCCGGTTCTCTGCCTGGGCGTCTTTGCGCCTCTCGCCCCGTGGCTCGCCAGGCGGCTGGGGCCGGAAAACACTCTGACACTGGCCTTGGTGCTCATGATCCTCGGCCTGCTGATACGGGGCACCCCGCCCACCATCCTGTTGTTTGCCGGTACGCTGCTGGCCGGTGCCGCCATCGGCATTGCCGGCACGCTGCTGCCAGCTCTGGTCAAGCGCGAAATTCCCGCGGGCGCCGACCTGATGACCGGTGTCTATACCATGGCCCTGTGCCTGGGGGGAGCCCTCGGTGCAGGGCTGAGCATACCCTTGACCGACCTGCTAGGTAACTGGCGCCTCAGCCTGATCGGCTGGTCATTGCCGAGCGTGACCGCCCTGCTGGCCTGGGTCATGCTCATGCCGCGCACACCGCGGGCCGCTCCTTCACCCGGCGGGGGCGGCTCCCTGCGCCAGCTTCTCTCCCAACCGCTCGCCTGGCACGTCATGCTGTATATGGGGACCCAATCATCGCTTGCCTACATTGTCTTCGGCTGGCTACCCACCCTGCTGCAAGCACGCGGATACAGTGAATCGGAAGCCGGTTGGATGATGGGCGCCTCTGTCATGGTGCAGCTGATCTCGGCTTTGGGAGCGCCCTGGCTGGCACGCTTCGGCCGCGACCAGCGCCCCGCACTGATGCTTACCCTGGGCTGTGTCGGTGCCGGACTCTGGCTGCTGCTGCAGGGCCCGACGGGCTGGCGCTGGGCCGGGGTCGTCCTGCTGGGGCTCGGCCAGGGAGGCAGTTTCAGTCTGGCCCTGGCGCTGATCGTGCTGCGTACCGGCAACTCACGCCTGGCCGGCAAGCTGTCCGGCCTGGCCCAGGGCGGCGGATACACGCTGGCGGCCATGGGGCCCCTGACGGTAGGCGTGCTCCTCCAGTTCGACGTCAGCCTGACGGCTCTCACCACGGCGCTGCTATCGATCGTTGCTGCCGCTGCCAGCTTCGCTCTGCTGGCCGGACGCAACCGCCGGCTGGATGTCGATGAGGCAGGCAGGTTGATCACCCGCTGACCGGCACCGCTGCGAAATGGCGCCTCCCGGCAGGTTCATGACCAGCGCCCCCGAAGACATCCAGTGCGACATGACATCGGTCGCTCCATGATTCTCTTCCTCTTGATATAGTGTGATTTCGATCAAGGCCGAAGCCCTATCTCGACCGCCCCTTCCCTCATCCAGGCAGCCAATGAACGACACTTCCGATGTGGTGTTCCAGACCCGCGGACTGAAGCGCTTCTACCAGATGGGTGAAGTGACCATCCAGGCGCTACGCGGCATCGACCTCGAACTGCGTGCGGGAGAGTTGGTCGTGATGCTGGGTGCCTCGGGTTCCGGCAAGTCCACCCTGCTCAATATCATGGGCGGTCTCGACAGCGCCAGCGAAGGCAGCGTGCACTACCGTGATCGTGACCTGACACATGCCAGCCAGCGAACGCTGACCGAATTCAGACGCCATCACGTCGGTTTCGTGTTCCAGTTCTACAACCTGATTTCCAGCCTGACCGCCCGCGAGAACGTGGCCATCGTCACCGATATCAGCCGCGACCCCATGCCTCCGGCAGAAGCGCTCGCCATGGTCGGCCTGCAAGCGCGGCTGGACCACTTCCCCTCTCAACTTTCCGGTGGCGAACAACAGCGCGTTGCCATTGCCCGCGCCATCGCCAAGCGGCCCGAGGTCCTGCTTTGCGATGAGCCCACCGGAGCTCTCGACTTCCGCACCGGTATCCGCGTATTGGAAGTGCTGGAAGAGATCAATCGAACCACCGGCACGATGCTCGCCATCATCACCCATAACGAGGTGATCGGCGAAATGGCTGACCGGGTGATTCGCCTGCGGGACGGCCAGGTGGGCGACATTCATGTCAATGCCAGGCGGCGGCCACCCAGTGAGTTGCGCTGGTGACACCATGACGATCATGAAGGTCGGCACCCTGCACCTGAAGTTGCTCCGCGACCTGTTTCGACTCAAGGGGCAGGCGCTGGCCATTGCGGTGGTCATCGCCAGTGGCGTCATGACCCTGATCATGTCAGTGACGACCCTGGAGGCGCTATCCGGTTCCCGCGATCGCTTCTACGCCAGCCATCACTATGCCGACCTCTTCGCCGACATCAAGCGAGCACCATTGGGACTGCTGGAACGTCTCCAGACGCTGGATGGCGTAAGTCGCCTGGAGCCCAGAGTGCGCGCCCCGGTTCGCCTGGACGTAACCGGCTTCGATGACCCGGTGCGCGGCGTCATACTATCGCTACCCGATGGCCGCCAGCCAAACCTGAACCGCCTGCATCTACTCGCCGGCAGCCTGCCCGAAGCCGGACGCAACGACCAGGCAATCGTCAGTGACGCCTTCGCCGATGCGCATGGCCTACGCCCCGGCGATACCATCCAGGCGATAATCGATGGTCGCCAGACACGGCTATTGCTGAGCGGTATTGCTCGCAGCCCCGAAATCATCTACCAGGCGGCTCCCACCGACCTGCTGCCGGACTACAAGCGCTATGCCACCCTCTGGATGAATGAGCGCACGCTTGCCAACGCCTATGGCATGAAAGGTGCCTTCAACCAGCTACTGATCACGCTGCAGGCGGGTGCCGATGTCGATACGCTGATCGACGAACTGGACCTGATTCTGGCCCGCTATGGCGGTACCGGCACACAGACCCGTCATGACCAGCAGTCGCACCGCTTCCTGGAGGAAGAGCTGGCCCAGCAACGCGCCCAGGCCACCATACTGCCGGCCATCTTCCTGGCCGTTTCGGCCTTTCTCCTCAACGTCGTGATGGCACGCATCATCCAGACACAGCGCGAACCCCTGGCCATGCTCAAGGCCTTTGGCTATCGCAACGGCGAACTGGCCCGGCACTACGGCCTGCTGGCCGTCCTGATCGTTCTCCTGGGCTGGGTGGCGGGGGTGCTGCTCGGCGCCTGGGCGGCACATGGCCTTGCCGGCATCTACGCCGAATACTTCCGCTTTCCCGAGATGCACTTTCACGTGCCTCCCTGGGCCATGGCACTCGCTCTTGGCGTGGCCGGCCTGGCGGCCCTGGCAGGTACCTGGCATGCCGTGGGGAGAGCCGTGCGTGAACCACCGGCGGAAGCCATGCGCCCTCCCGCACCGCAGCGCTTTCGCCGCACCTGGCTGGAGCGTTCGCCATTCGGCCGAGCGCTGGGCAACGAGTCACGGATCGTGCTGCGGCACTTGCTGCGACACCCCGCCAAGGCGAGTCTTTCGGTAATCGGGATCGCCCTTTCCGCCGGGCTATTGCTGATGGGTGCCTATCAGCTGAGCGCCGTCGAGGAAATGCTCGACCAACAGTATCGCCAGGTCATGCGCATGGATATTGAGCTGACCTTCAGCGACGTCACACCGGCCCGTGCTGCTGGTGAGCTGCGCCACCTTCCCGGCGTGCTGGTAGTGGAATCCTGGCGCCGGGTGCCCGTCACCCTCATTCACGGCCACAGGGAATACCGGACCAGCCTGCTGGGCATGGACGAGCGGCCACGGATGCGCCAGGTGCTGGACCCCCAGGGGCGCCCACAAACGCTTCCGGTGGAAGGGGTCATGCTGACTCGATTCCTGGCTGACCACCTCCAGGCCGGGGTGGGCGATACGTTGGAGGTAGCCGTGAAGGAAGGACGGCGACAACACCTCAAGCTGCCATTGTCCGCCCTGGTGGATGAACCCATCGGTGTCGGCGCCTATCTGCAGCGTGACACCCTCAATGCCCTGCTGAACGAAGGACCGGCCATCAGCGGTGCCTGGCTACTGGTCGACAGCGACCAGCAGGCGGCACTGAACGACGCCCTTCACCGGATGCCCGCGGTAGCCTCTATCGGTATGCTGTCGGAAGCCGAGCGAGGCATTCGCGACTACATGGATGAAACCATCCTGATGTTTGCCCTGGTGTTCGTGGCCCTGGCCGGCTCGATCGCTTTCGGTGTGACCTACAACAACGCGCGTATCACCTTTGCCGAACGGGCAAGGGAGCTCGCAACGCTGCGGGTACTGGGTTACACCAGGGCCGAAGTGGCCCGGATACTGCTGGGCGAGATCGTCCTGATCACCCTGCTGGCGATCCCGCTGGGGTGGCTGATCGGAGTCGGCTTCAGTGCACTGCTCAACCAGGCCTTCAGCAATGACCTCTTCAGAGTGCCACTAACCCTGCCCCCCTACGCATTTGGTTTTGCCGCCGCCGGTGTCGTTGCAGCCTCGGCAATCGTCGCCGTACTGGTGATTCGACGCCTGGGGCGGCTGGACATGGTCACCGCTCTGAAAGCCGTGGAGTAGACAAGGAACGACAAATGAAAGCCATGACACGCCACATCAAACGCCTCATCGGCGCAGCCCTGGGACTGGCCGCCCTCGGGCTGCTGGCCTGGGCCCTATGGCCTTCCCCCGTCACCGTCAGTATCGCCACGGTGAATGTCGGCCCCTTCACCGAAACGGTGAGCGAAGAGGGTCGCACCCGCCTGCGGGACACCTGGCACGTCTCGGCCCCCATCGCCGGCTACCTGCAGCGTGTCATGCTCGAAGTGGGCGATACAGTAGCGGAAGGCGACACCCTGTTCCGCCTGGAACCGAGCCCGGCGCCAGCGCTCGATGCACGCTCACGGCAGCAGGCCGAAGATAACCTCCAGGCCGCCCAGGCCCGATGGCGGGCCACCCAGGCCAACCTGGAAACCACCCGCGCCGATCGACGTTTTGCCGAGGCGGAGTATCAGCGTCATCGGCAGCTCCATGAGCGCAATCTCATCTCGAACGCCGAGCTGGAACACCGCCAGAACCTGAGAGATCGTCAACGCGCCCTGGAAAATTCGGCGGCCTCCAACGTCGAGGTGGCACGCTTCGAGGTGGAGGCCGCCCGCGCCATGCTGGACGTCGTCAGCGGGCAGCGCAGCCAACCCGACGATACCCCCGAGCTGGCAATACGCGCCCCCATCTCGGGCGTGGTACTCACCCGCCATCGCTGCTGTGAAGGCAGCGTGGCAGCCGGTGAGCCGATCCTGGAGCTTGGGCGGCCGACAGATATCGAAGTACAGGTGGACCTGCTTTCCATGGATGCGGTACGCCTGCGCCCGGGAATGACGGTACGTTTCAGCGGCTGGGGAGGCGATGCACTGGAGGGGCGAATCAGGCGCATCGAACCTGCCGGTTTCACGCGTATCTCGGCGCTGGGAGTGGATGAACAGCGTGTCCCGGTCATCGTCGACTTCGCCGAATCCGTGGACCCTGAAGCGCTCGGCCTCGGCAAGGGCTTTCGCATCGATGCCGATTTTCTGGTCTGGGAAGGGAACGAGGTGATGCAGATTCCCACCAGCGCGCTATTTCGCCACCAGGGCGCATGGACCGTTTTCGTCGTCGAGGAGGGGCGCGCCGCGCGCCGCACGGTGGAGATCGGTCGTCGACAGGGCATGGTCACCCAGGTTCTCTCCGGACTCGCCGAGAGCGAGGTCGTCATCAATCACCCGGGGGAGCAAGTCAGTCACGGGGCCAGGGTAAAGGTGGAGGAGTGAGACTTTCCCGCCCAACCGCTATCATGGCCACCTCGACGCATCCTCAATGACGTTACCAGGAGCCGACATGAGCCTGCCCTCCCACACCACTCGCCCCGTCCTGGTTCTGTATGCAGGCGGCACACTGGGCATGGTTCCCACGGCGCAAGGACTGGCACCCGGCGGCAATATCGACTCCCGCCTGCGCCGCGCCCTGTCGACCCTGCCTCCTGCCCGGCAGGCCAGCCTGCCCGAGTTCGTGGTTCATGAAAGCGCAGACCCCATCGACTCCAGTTCCGCCACGCCCGCCGACTGGCAGCGCCTGGCCCGGGCAGTCGCTGCCGAACTGCCAGCGCACGCGGGGGTCGTGATACTGCACGGCACCGATACGCTCTCATGGACCGCATCCAGCCTCGCCTTCCAGCTTCAGGGCCTCGACCGCCCGGTCGTGATAACCGGTGCCATGTTGCCGCTGGAAGCCGAGGGCAGCGATGCGCTCGCCAACATTGAACTGGCCCTTCGCTTCGCCGTGGAGCCCCGCCTGCAGGAGGTGGCCGTCGCCTTCGCCGGCCGGCTGATGCGTGGTGTCAAGACCCGCAAGATACACAGCGAATCCGCCGATGCCTTTGCCAGCCCCAATTACCCGCATCTGGGCCGACGAATCGACAACGATGCCATACTCTTCCCAGGCCGAGGGCTGGCGGCGCAACAGCGAGGGGCTCCGCGCTTCGAACTGCCCGATTATGAAGCGCTGGCGAACGGTGGCGTGGTCCGCATCGCCCTCTGGCCAGGGGTCCAGGCCTGGCAGCTGTCTGCCTGGCTCGAGGATGAACGGGTCAGGGGGGCCCTGCTGGAAGTGTGGGGTAGCGGCAACGCACCGGAGGACCCGAATCTATTGGGTGTCCTGGCCAAGGCAACCGGAGAAGGAAAACTGCTTGTCGCGGTCAGCCAATGCCCCGGTGGCAGCATCGACATCGGTCACTATGCGGCGGGACAAGGGCTGGCCCAGGCTGGTGTGCTGTCGGCCGATGCCATGACACCGGAAGCCGCCTTGACCAAACTGATTCATCTCTTGGCCCAGCCGCTGGACGATACCGAACGTCGAGAACGCTTCCTTACTGCACTGGTTGGCGAGCGTTGAGCAATCGAAAGGACAAGTACCACCGTTGAAGTGCATCAGGCGGATAAGGCGCAAACCGGCTATTGTTTGGTTACCTGGGCACTTGGAGTCATACCATGGAAAAGCCTGTCCATCATTTTACCGAGCTTTTCGAGCAGTTGGGCCTGCCTGCCGATGAGAAGTCCATCAAGGACTTCATTGAGCGTCACGCACCGCTGCAGGACACCATGCAGCTTCACGAAGCGCCGTTCTGGAGTGAAGCCCAGGCCGCATTTATCGTCAATGCCTTGGATGAGGATGCCGACTGGGCCGAAGTGGTCGATCACCTGGACGCCTCGTTGCGGAAGATATAAATTTCTTGACCGTTTGGCTAAGGTAACTTAAAAACAACAAACGAGTGTTTACATCAGGAGCCATCATGCCTCTCGATAGGACGTCGATTGCAGAGCTCGATGCCGATACTGGCTTGCCTGCTCCTGATCTCCCCTCCCTACCCGATCTTCTTCGTGACCGCCTGGCCACCTGTCGCACGCTCCCGAGCCTGCCCGCGGCGGCCGCCCGTGTCATAGGGCTTGCACGCTCACCGGAGCCGTGCCTCAACGACTTTGCCAAGATAATCGAGCAGGACCAGGCTTTGACCATGCGACTGTTGGCGCTGGCCAACAGCGCCTTCTATGCTCGCGGCACCAATCGCGTCACCTCCTGCCTCGATGCCGTCTCGCGCCTGGGTCTCGATGCGACCCTTGCCGCCGCGTTGAGCTTTGGCCTGCCGCGCACCGGCTCCAGCGACACGCTGGAATACGACTATCTATGGCAGCGCGCCATTATTGCAGCACTGTCTGCCCAGCAATTGGCACAACAGCTCTGCCCCCGCGAGACCGGACAGGTCTTTACCACCGCACTGATCCAGGACATTGGCATATTGGCGCTCGAAGCCGTCGATACCAATGGCTACACAGAACGCATCCCAGGTGTACGCCATCACGAGATGCTGTGTGAGACCGAACGACGGCATTACGGCTGTGATCACGCGCTGGTCGGCGCCTGGCTGGCAGTCGGCTGGGGAGTGCCACACCATCTCGCCGCCGGTATCATCGAAAGCCACGGCCCCCTCATGGACGGCAATCCACGCAATCTATGCCTGCGCCTCTCCTGCCGGATTGCCGATAGCTGGCTCTCGCCCACCCCGGCCCAAGCCTTCAGCAACCTGTTGCATCAATTGGCTCCCCTGGCATCCCTGGATATCGCGCTGGTAGTGTCCGCCATGGAAGATCTCCAGCACCGGCTCCCCTCGATGGCCGAACTCTTCGAGGCCACCTGCCCACCGGACCTGAACAGTGTCGCCTTACTGGCGGAAGCCAAGGAACTGCTTTTCGAGCAGAACCTCCGGCTCCACCACCGGCTCACCGAGAAGCAGCGCGAGCTCGAGGCACTCCATGCCAGCCACGTCGAACTCGACGAGCAACACCGCACCGACCACCTGACCCGGCTTGCCAATCGCCCCTGGCTGGAGAAACTGCTGAATCACCACTTCGAAGGCTCACGGCTTTCCCAGCAGTCGCTAACGGTCATGTTCATCGATCTGGACCACTTCAAGCGCATCAACGACCACTATGGACATCGCTTTGGCGACGAGGTGCTGATCCACTTCTCCGCCGCACTGGACAATATGGTGCGGGAAAGCGACATCGCCGGACGCTATGGCGGCGAGGAATTCCTCGTCATCATGCCACACACCCGGCGCGACCAGGCCGTCATCCTGGCCGACAGGATACGGCACTACCTGAATACCCAGCCCCTGGCACAGGCGGAAGGGGAACCGCTGCACGTCACCGCCTCGATCGGCATCGCCTCACTGGAAGATGCCGAGTTCAAGGATGCCAACGCCATGGTGGACGCCGCCGACAAGGCCATGTACGGCGTCAAGCATGACGGGAGGGATGGCGTGGCTCACTACAAGGAATAACCGAGGGGGCTATACCTCGCGCCCCTCCTCCACACGACGACGCATCCAGGCACCGATCAACAGCAGCACGGCCAATGCCACCAATGGCAGCACGATGTCCGCACTGATGATGTCTTCCTCCTTGGCCACCGCCTCCAGCGCACCGTGAATGGCGCTGGCATAGACAGCCCACTTGATGCCAAGTCCGACGACGGCGGCTATCACGAAGGTGCGCAGCGGTAGGCGGCGAAGCCCGGCGGCGAAATTGATCACCGAATGAGGGAACCCCGGCAATACGCGCAGGGCGCACTGGGTCAGGAAGTCGCTGCGCTGCTCCAGCATGCGCATGATCTTGCGCGTGAGCCCCCTGGGGTTCCAACGATCCCCGATCCTGGCGGCAAGGTGGTAAGCCCCCAGGGCGCCGCCCAGGCTGCCAAGGATCAGCATGGGCGTTGCCACCAACGGTGGATAGAAAGGCGCAATCAGCCATAGCCCGATACTGCCTGGCAAGCCGAAAGCCAGCGTCACCGCCATGACCAGGATGACTCCGATGACCACCACCGGATGATGCGAGACCTCTTCGGCCCAATGCTTGATAGCGACGAAATCCGGCGAATGCCAGATCCAAAGATAACCGGCCATGAGAAGGCTGGCCCCGACAGCTACCAATCTCCAGCGTCGGCGCAATGAGAAATCTTGTAG
The DNA here is from genome assembly GCF_002879615.1 of Billgrantia endophytica. Classification (GTDB taxonomy): domain Bacteria; phylum Pseudomonadota; class Gammaproteobacteria; order Pseudomonadales; family Halomonadaceae; genus Halomonas; species Halomonas endophytica. The sequence goes on along the minus strand of NZ_PNRF01000024.1, from coordinate 26,692 downwards.
CATCGGTTGTCTCGCATGCCCGTTCAAAGGAGCACATGTTGCCACGCGCCTCGTCTCGGGTCACGCGCTTCAGGCATCCCGCTTGCCATCAGGGCCAGGCAATCGCGTAGAGGGCTGCTCTACCGCCGCGCCATTCCCAGCCCTCTCATCCACCGTGCTATCGACCAATAATGGCATGGCGGCAACCCGCCGATCGACATACTGAAGTATTCCCAACTGCACCACCAACATGGCCAGGCATAACAGCAGCCCTTTGATCACGGCTGTATCCTCGAAGGAGACCGGCGGCCTCGTCGAAACGATTCTAGCCCCTGGCGAAGAAAAGGAAAAGATAGCGTCCTAACGACACCAGGTCTTGTACGAAAAGTCGAAGCGTCGAACCAGGCGGCTCCAACAGGGTGGGAAAGCGGCCTACGGCGCCAGCTCACCTTACAGCCGCGCCTCGACGCGATCCAGGATTTGCCGGCTGACCTTGTTGACCAGGGGCCTGGCAGCCCGCGCCACGGCTTTTTCCACCAGACGGTTGCGAATGGCATAGGTCAGGGTCAGCACCACTCTGGTGCCCTCTTCTACGGGGGTGAGTCGATAGCACCCCTGGTTGCGCACCCCTTCAATCGATTCCCACGCCAGCACTTCCGGCGCCCGGGACTCGGTGATGGCCACGTCGAAGGTCCAGTCCATCCCGACCGCATGCACGTGCCAGCGATAGCGCTCTTCGCCCAACGATTCGATGTCCTTGATCAGGTCGGAGTAATCAACGAAATCCTCCACCCGCTCCAGCAGGGCAAAGACCCGCTCCGGCGGGGCCTTGAGGATTGCACTGTGTTCAATAGTTGCCATGACGGTTCCCTATACTCCTGGACGACGCTAGAATTCGCCTTCGACTATCAGGGCTCGACTGCCCTGCCACGCGACCGGGCGGCGGCCAATGCGGCTCGGATACCTGGCAGCCCCAGCTTTATCCTGTGAGGTTTTTGATGTCCACACCCAAGGTCGGTTTTGTCTCACTGGGTTGCCCCAAGGCGCTGGTGGATTCCGAACGCATTCTGACCCAGTTGCGTACCGAGGGTTATGAAATCGTACCCAGCTATGATGATGCCGACGTGGTCGTGGTCAATACCTGCGGCTTCATCGATAGCGCCAAGGCCGAGTCACTGGAGGCCATCGGTGAAGCCATCGCCGAAAATGGCAGGGTCATCGTGACCGGTTGCATGGGCGTCGACGAGGCGGCCATCCGTAACGTGCATCCCAGCGTATTGGCGGTCACCGGCCCCCAGCAATACGAAAAGGTGGTGGGTGCCGTGCATGATGCCGCTCCCGCCAATACCGCCCATGACCCACTCATCGACCTCGTTCCACCCCAGGGCATCAAGCTCACGCCCCGTCACTACGCCTATTTGAAGATCTCCGAGGGCTGCAATCACTCCTGCAGCTTCTGCATCATTCCCTCCATGCGCGGCAAGCTGGTCAGTCGGCCCGTGGGTGACGTGCTCAGGGAGGCCGAGAGCCTGGCTCGGGCCGGCGTCAAGGAGCTACTGGTCATCTCCCAGGATACCAGCGCCTATGGCGTCGACCTGCGCTACGTTGAACAGGAGTGGCGCGGCCGGCCGGTCAAGGCTCGCCTCACCGAGCTGTGCGAGGCACTGGCCGAGCTGGGCATTCGGATCCGACTTCACTACGTCTACCCCTACCCCCATGTGGACGAGCTGATCCCGCTGATGGCCGAGGGCAAGATCCTGCCCTATCTGGACATCCCCTTCCAGCATGCGAGCCCCAGGGTACTGAAGGCCATGAAGCGTCCCGCCTTCGAGGACAGGACACTCGAGCGCATCAAGCGTTGGCGTGAAACCTGCCCCGAGCTGACGGTCCGTTCCACCTTTATCGTCGGCTTCCCAGGTGAAACCGAGGAGGATTTCCAGTACCTGCTCGACTGGCTCGGCGACGCACAGCTCGACCGCGTTGGCTGCTTCCAATACTCCCCAGTGGATGGCGCTCCGGCCAATGAACTTGGCCTGGAGCCGGTACCCGATGACGTGAAACAGGAGCGCTGGGAACGCTTCATGGCCCATCAGCAGGAAATTTCCGCCGCTCGCCTGCAGCAGAAGATCGGCCGGGAAATCGAGGTGCTGGTGGACGAAGTCGACGCGGAAGGGCCGGTTGGCCGCAGTGAGGCGGATGCGCCCGACATCGACGGCATGGTATTCCTGGAAGCCAAACATACCCTTACACCGGGCGAAGTGGTACGTGCCCGGGTGACCCATGCCGACGAATACGACCTCTGGGCCGAGGTCATGACAACCTCTCAGCCACTGAAATTCGTCAATGCCCTGTAATAGCCTGACGGCGCAAAGCGGCTCTTCAGCGTTGTGTCACAAGAAAACGCCGCCTCGGTTAGCCGAGGCGGCGTTTTCGTCAACCGTTCCGTGCGGCCCCGGATAACCGGGGCCGCGACAGATCAGTCCTGACCCATCTGCTGCTTGATCAGGTCGCCGATGGTGGTCGGGCCACCCGCTTCGACGTTCTCTTCACGCAGTTTCTTCAGATTCTGACGGGTGTCGTCCTGGTCCTTCGCCTTGATCGAAAGGCTGATCGCACGGTTCTTGCGATCGACGCCAACGATACGGGCCTCGACGGTATCGCCTTCGTTCAGCACGTTGCGAGCGTCTTCGACGCGATCGGCGCTGATCTCGGACGCCTTGAGGATGGCGACGACGTCAGTCGCGAGCTCGACGTGGGCTTCCTTGGCATCGATCTCGATCACACGACCCGACACGATGGAGCCCTTGTCGTTGACGGCGAGGTACTCGGCAACCGGATCGGTATCGAGCTGCTTGATACCCAGGGAGATGCGCTCACGCTCCGGATCGATGGAGAGGATGACGGCTTCCGCTTCGTCGCCCTTCTTGAAGCGACGAACGGCTTCTTCACCGGTTTCGGACCATGACAGGTCGGAGAGGTGAACCAGGCCGTCGATGCCGCCTTCCAGACCGATGAAGATACCGAAGTCGGTGATCGACTTGATGGTACCGGAAACACGATCGCCCTTGTTGTACTGGGCGTTGAAGGTTTCCCACGGATTCGCGGTGCACTGCTTGATACCCAGGGAAATACGACGACGCTCTTCGTCGATGTCCAGGATCATGACTTCCACTTCGTCGCCAATATTGACGACCTTGGAAGGATGGATGTTCTTGTTGGTCCAGTCCATCTCGGAGACGTGAACCAGGCCTTCGACACCCTCTTCCAGCTCGGCGAAACAGCCGTAGTCGGTAAGGTTGGTGACACGGGCCGTGACCACGGTGCTCTCGGGATAGCGCTCCTTGATGTTGACCCAGGGGTCTTCACCCAGTTGCTTCAGACCCAGGGAAACGCGATTGCGCTCGCGGTCGAACTTGAGCACCTTGACATTGATCTCGTCGCCGACGGCCACGATTTCGCTCGGGTGCTTGATGCGCTTCCAGGCCATGTCGGTGATATGCAGCAGGCCATCGACGCCACCCAGGTCAACGAAGGCACCGTAATCGGTCAGGTTCTTGACGATACCGATGATCTGCTGGCCTTCCTGCAGGGTGGCGAGCAGGGCTTCACGCTCGGCGCTGTTCTCGGCCTCGAGTACGGCACGGCGGGAAACGACGACGTTGTTGCGCTTCGGATCGAGCTTGATGACCTTGAAGTCGAGTTCCTTGTGCTCAAGGTGCGTGGTATCGCGCACCGGACGCACGTCGACCAGGGAACCCGGCAGGAAGGCACGAATGGAATCGATATCGACGGTAAAACCGCCTTTCACCTTGCCGTTGATCACGCCCTTGACGATCTCTTCCTTGTCGAAGGCCGCTTCCAGCACCTTCCAGGCTTCGGCGCGTTTGGCCTTCTCGCGAGACAGACGCGTCTCGCCGAAACCGTCTTCAACGGCTTCCAGGGCGACGCTGACTTCGTCGCCGATCGCAATGTTCAGTTCGCCACTTTCGTCGCGGAACTGAGCTACGGGAATCTGTCCTTCGGACTTCAGGCCGGCATTGACGGTGACCCAGTCACCTTCGATGTCGACAACAGTGGCCGTGACGATGGCGCCCGGCTCCATGTTGATGTCCTGGAGTGACTGTTCAAACAGTTCAGCAAAGCTTTCGCTCATGATTTTCCTACGTGATCAACGGTGTTGAGGCGTCGCCGCCTTCTCCGCACCACCAGCGAGTGCGGGCCTAATTTGCCAAACCCCCGGGAATGTTAGCGCCGGTTCGACCTGGGCGAGCTTTCAGTGAAAGGGCTGCTCGGCCATGCCATCACATCCTGACGGGGGCGCCGCAAGGGAGATCAAGTCTGCCGGGTGAGGCCGCGTTCGGCCAGCCACTCCGTCAACCGTTCCACCACTTCCGGTATGTTCAGGCTCGTGGTATCCAGCTCGATGGCGTCATGCGCCGGTACGAGCGGAGCCACGCTGCGCTGCATATCGCGTGCATCGCGTGCCTGAATCTCCTTCAAAAGACTCGATAGACTAGCATCCAACCCTGCTTCCTGCAACTGAAGGTGGCGCCGCCGCGCCCGCTCCTCGGGGCTGGCGGTGAGGAATACCTTGAGCTCCGCGTCGGGGAAGACCACGGTCCCCATGTCGCGGCCATCGGCCACCAGGCCAGGCGAGCGGCGGAAGTCCCGCTGACGCTGCAACAGAGCCTGACGCACCGCGGGCAGCGAGGCCACCTGGGAGGCCGTATCGCCCACCTGCTCGGTTCGGATCTCACGCGTGACGTCATCGCCCTCGAGCAGCACTCGCGTGCTTTCCCCCTCGGCCAGGAAGACCACGTCGAGCCCTGCCGCCTGCCGGGCCAGGGCCGGCTCATCGTCAAGCGCCACACCATGTCGCTGCGCCGCCAGGGCCGTGAGACGATACAGGGCGCCGCTATCCAGCAGGTGCCATCCCAGGCGAGCGGCGATCAAACGGCTGATGGTGCCCTTGCCGGCCCCGCCAGGGCCATCCAGGGTCAACACCGCGGCGGTATCATCGCTCATGGCGCCACCTCATCCGTCTCTTCCCTTACCTTCAGCCCAACGGTGCGCGCCAGCGCCGTGAAGCCGGGAAACGAGGTCGCCACGTTGGCACAATCATCGATGATGATCTCGTCACCGGCCCGCAGCGACGCGATCACGAAGGCCATGGCGATACGGTGGTCGCCAAGGCTGTCGATGCGCCCGCCGCCGTAGGCCACTTCCCGCTCGCCGGCCCCGACGATATCGATGCCATCTTCCAGCACGGTATGCTCGACGCCAATGGCGGCCAGGCCATCGGCCATGGCCTGAATGCGATCGGATTCCTTGACCCGCAGCTCTTCCGCGCCACGCAACCGGGTGGTGCCGATGGCACTGGCGGCAGCGATGAAAAGGGCCGGGAATTCGTCGATAGCCAGCGGCACCTGGTCCTCGGGGATATCGATACCATGCAGCGGCGCATAGCGGATGTGCAGGTCGGCCACCGGCTCGCCCCCCACTTCATGCTCGTTGACTAACCACAGATCGGCGCCCATGAGCTTGAGCACGTTGATCACACCGATACGCGTCGGGTTGATCCCAACGTGCTCGAGCACGAGATTGGAACCCGGGGTAATGGCGGCCGCCACCAGGAAGAAGGTGGCCGATGAAATGTCCGAGGGCACGTCGATCGGCGCCGCGGCGAGTGTGCCACCGCCCTCGAGCCAGCAGGTATCGCCCTTGCGGTGCACCTCGTAGCCGAAGCCGGCCAGCATGCGCTCGGTGTGGTCGCGGGTCGGTGCCGGCTCACGCACCCGGGTTTCGCCATCGGCATAGAGACCGGCCAGGAGCAGGCAGGATTTCACCTGCGCGCTGGCCATGGGCATATCGTAGTCGATGCCCTTCAGGCGCTGTCCTCCACGGATCTTCAGCGGCGGACGACCGCCTTCGGCGGTATCGATGACGGCCCCCATCAGGCGTAGCGGGTCGGCCACACGCCCCATGGGGCGCTTGGTCAGGGAGGCGTCGCCGATCAACTCGGTATCGAAGGCCTGCCCGGCCAGAAGCCCGGCAAACAGGCGCATGGCGGTGCCGGCATTACCGACATAGAGGGGCCCTGAAGGTGCCTTGAGCCCGTGCATGCCCACGCCATGGACGATGACCCGCCCCTGATGAGGCCCTTCGATGGCGACACCCATCTCGCGGAACGCCTGCAGGGTGGCCAGACTGTCCTCCCCTTCCAGGAATCCCTTCACTTCCGTCACCCCCTCGGCGAGGGCTCCGAGCATGATCGAACGGTGGGAAATCGACTTGTCGCCGGGCACGCGAATGCGTCCGGCGACACGCCCGCCCGGGCTGGCCAGAAAGGTGAGTCTGCCTTGTTGCTGCATCTGGTATTCCGCCTGATAGCTGGTCTGATTCAGGAGAGAGTCGAAGTAGTGCCGCGCATGGCTGGCTCGGTCGAAGATGGCCAGCATGGCATCGCCATCGCCCGCTTCCACTGCCTGGCGAAGGCGCGACACACCCGCTTCGAAATCGTCCAGGGAAGCCAGAACCGCGTCGCGGTTGGCAATGAAGATGTCCCGCCACATCACCGGATCGCTGCCGGCAATACGGGTAAAGTCGCGAAAGCCCCCGGCGGCATAGCGAAAGATATCCAGTCGCTCATCCTGGCGCGCCAGGGTATCGACCAGGGAGAAGGCCAGGAGATGGGGCAGATGGCTGGTCCGGGCCAGCACCTGATCATGTCGTTCGACCTCCATCTCCAGTATCTCGGCCCGACAGGCGCGCCAGAGTGCACGCACCCGGTCAACGGCAGCCGGAGCGGTCTCCGGGACAGGTGTCAGGATCACCTTGTGATTGGCGTAGAGCCGCGGATTGGAGGCGACGACGCCGCTCTTCTCCGAGCCGGCAATGGGGTGGCCCAGCACCAGGCCCGCAGGCAAACGACCGAACGCGCGAAGCGCACAGTCGCGAATGGCCGCCTTGGTGCTGCCCACGTCGGTCACCACGACCCCGGGTGCTGTACCATCGAGGGACCCGCCCGGCAATACCCCGGCCAGCTCCACCATGACGCTTTCCATGGCCAGCACCGGCACGGCCAGCACGATCAACGAAGCCCCTTCGACCAGCGGCGCGAGTCGAGTGTCGCCCCCATCGATCAAACCCATTTCGATCCCGAGCGCTATCTCGCCGGCATCCGGATCACAGGCCACGATCTCGCCCGGCCGATTCTCGAGACCATAGCCGGCAGCACGCAGAGCAGCAGCCAGGGACCCGCCGATCAGCCCCAGGCCGACGATCAGTATCCGGGACTCTCGGACCCCACCCATTTCCGTTGCGACGCCCACCACGCCTAGAGCACGCCCATCGGGTAGGAACCCAGCACCTTGAGTTCGGCGGCTCTCAGGCGAACTTCCTCCAGCACCGCCGCAACCCGGGGCTCGTCGACGTGACCCTTGAAGTCGATGAAGAACACATAGTTCCACATGCCGGTGCGCGAGGGGCGTGTTTCCAGGCGCGTCAGGTCGATATGGTGCCGGTGGAAGGGCTCGAGCAACTCATGGAGCGCACCGGGTTGGTTGCGCATGGCCACGACCACCGAGGTCTTGTCCTCTCCGGACATGGGCACGTGCTGACTGCCGATGATGAGAAAGCGCGTCGAATTGTCCGGACGGTCCTCGATCTTCTCGGAAATCTTTTCCAACTCATACAGATTGGCCGCCATGTCCCCGGCGATGGCTGCGCTGTGCCATTCACCCTTGATCATCCTGGCGGCTTCGGCATTCGACGACACCGGCACCCGTTCGGCACGGGGGTAGTGGGCGTCCAGCCACTTGCGACACTGGGCAAAGGACTGGGGGTGCGAGTAGATACGCGACACCTTGTCCCGCAGCGTTGCCTCCGATACCAACAGATGATGGTGAATACGCAACACCACCTCGCCGCAGATGCGGATCGAGGAGTCCATGAAGGAGTCCAGGGTGTGGCTGATCACGCCCTCGGTGGAATTCTCCACCGGCACCACGCCATAGTTGACGGCACCGGCCTCCACTTCGCGGAACACCTCGTCGATGGCCGCCATCGGCAGACTCACCGCACTCTCCCCGAAATGCTTGAGGGCCGCCTGCTGGGTGAAGGTGCCCTCGGGGCCGAGGTAGGCAACCTTGATGGGCTGCTCCAGCGCCAGGCAGGCGGACATGATCTCGCGAAACAGTCGCGCCATTTCCTCGCTGTCCAGTGGACCGGTATTGAGCTCCATGATGCGCCTCAGCACCTGGGCTTCGCGCTCCGGCCGGTAGAAGACGGAGTCGGGGTCGCTCCTGGTTTTCACCTCGGCGACCTGCTTGGCACACTCCGCCCGGGCACTGATCAGCCTCAGTATGTCGTTGTCCAGGCTGTCGATGCGCTCCCGCAGCGCATCCAGATTGGTGGGGGTATCGCTCATGTGTTATCCCCTTCGCTTCTCGAAATCGGCCATGAAGTCGATGAGAGCATCCACGGCGGCTTCTGGCACGGCGTTGTACAGGCTGGCACGCATGCCGCCGACGCTGCGATGCCCCTTGAGGTTCAGCAGCCCGGCCTCCTCGGCTTCCGCGAGGAACGGCTTGTCGAGTCGCTCGTCGGCCAGCACGAAGGGTACGTTCATCCGTGAGCGGTTGCGCAGGGCGATAGGATTGGAGAACAGCCCGCTGCCGTCGATGGCCGCATAGAGCTTGGCGGCCTTGCGGCTGTTGATGGCGTCCATGGCCTCGAGCCCGCCGATGTCCCGCTTCAGCCACTGGAAGACCAGGCCGGCGAGATACCAGGCGAAGGTGGGCGGCGTATTGATCATGGAGCCGGCCTCGGCCATGGCCCGATACTCGAACAAGCCGGGAATCCGCTCGCAACGGCGATCCAGCAGGTCGTCGCGCACGAGCACCAGGGTCAGGCCCGCGGGACCGATGTTCTTCTGGGCACCGGCATAAATCACCCCGAACTTCGACACATCAAGCGGACCCGACAGGATGCTGGATGACAGGTCGCAAACCAGCGGCACCACCTTGCCATCGTCCCGGTGCAGCCCACCCTCTTCGTCACCCGGCACATAATCGAACTCCAGGCCGCCGATCGTCTCGTTGGCGGTATAGTGGAGGTAGGCGGCATCCGCGGCCAGTTCGATATCCGCCCGCTGCGGCGCTTCGGTATGCCGGCTGGCTTCACTCGAGCCGGCCAGGTGGGTCGCGAAGCCAAGCTTCTTCGCTTCGGCAAGCGCCTTCTTGCCCCAGATACCGGTATAAAGGAAGTTCGCGCTGCCGCCATTGCCCAGCAGGTTCATGGGCACCATCGAGAACTGCAGACTGGCGCCACCCTGCAGGAACAGCACCCGGTAATCGTCGGGCACGGCAAGCAGCTCGCGCAGGTCGGCCTCGGCCTGCTTGGCGATGGCGACGAACTCTGGCGACCGGTGGCTCATCTCCATGACGGAGAGCCCGCGCCCCTGATAGTCCAGCAGCTCATCGCGAGCCCGCTCCAGGACTGGAGCCGGTAGCGCCGCGGGACCGGCGCAGAAGTTATAGTGGCGTGTCATCAGCGTGGTGTTCCGTTCTGGCCTTTTAGTGCTCAAGGCTATGCGTTGAGCGAGATGAGCGCCGGGGACAAGGCGAAGCGAGGGTCTTTTGCCATGGATGGCAAAAGTAGCGCCCATGGACGGGTTTACAGCGCCCTCGCGAAGGCTTGTCGCCGGAACAGCTCATCGCTCCCCGGTTAAATACGCTCTCAATCGTCCTTGTCGGCGTCGTCGGTGTCCTGAATGTCGGTACCCTGAGCGTCGTCGACATCCTGAACGGCGGCTCCCTGAATATCGGCGTCGTCAGCGTCGGCGTCTTCGATGTCACCGACCTCCTCGGGCTCGTCGACGCGCACGGTCTTGACCAGCTTTTCGTCGTTTCCGAGACGAATCAGCATCACGCCCTGTGTATTACGGGACGTGATCGAGACCTCATCGACGCGAGTGCGCACCAGGGTGCCCCTATCGGTGATCAGCATCATCTCGTCGGCCGAATAGACCTGCATCGCAGCAACGAGCGAACCGTTGCGTTCACTCGTCTGCATGGCAATCACGCCCTGGCCACCACGGCCGCGCAGCGGGAACTCTTCGAGGCGCGTGCGCTTGCCATAGCCGTTCTCGCTGGCGGTGAGGATGTAGATCTGACCGCCGTTGCCATTGCCGTTGCCATTACCGGATTCGATCTCGATACCCTCTTCGATCTCGGTTTCGGCATCCGCTTCGGCATCGATCTGCTGACTCTGCGGGATGATGAGACTGATGACTTCGGCACCGCCCAGCAGGCGCATGCCGCGCACACCGCGGGCAGTACGCCCCATGGCACGCACATTGCCCTCTTCGAAACGAATCGCCTTGCCGTTGGAGGACAGCAGCATGGCGTGGTCGGAACCCGAGGTAATCGCGGCTCCGACCAGGCGGTCGCCCTCCTCCAGGTCGATGGCGATCAGGCCGACACTGCGTGGCCGCGAGAACTGATCCAGGCTGGTACGCTTGACAGTACCCTTGGCGGTCGCGAAGAAGATATAGCTGTCTTCCCGATACTCACGCACCGGCAGGATGGCGTTGATCGCCTCTCCCTCGTCCAACGGCAGCATGTTGACCAGCGGCTTGCCCCGGGAGCCACGGCTGGCGTTGGGCATCTCGTAGACCTTGAGCCAGTAGACCTTGCCCCTGTTGGAGAACAGCAGCACGGTATCGTGGGTCGAGGCGACCAGCAGGTGCTCGATGACGTCCTCGTCCTTCATGGCCGTGGCGGACTTGCCGCGGCCGCCACGACGCTGGGCCTGGTAGTCGGATAGCGGCTGGGTCTTGGCGTAACCGGTCCGGGAGACCGTGACCACCATGTCCTCCTCGGCGATCAGGTCCTCGATGGAAAGATCGAGGTGGCTGGCCTGGATCTCGGTCCGGCGTTCATCGCCGAACTGGTCGCGCACGGCAGCCAGTTCCTCACGGATCACTTCGAGCAGGCGCTCACTGGACGCCAGGATCGTCATCAGTTCAGCGATACGCTCCAGGATGCTCAGGTACTCGTCGAGCAGCTTCTCGGTTTCCAGCCCGGTCAGGCGATGCAGGCGAAGCTCGAGAATGGCCTGGGCCTGGGCCGGGGAGAGGCGATATTCGCTACCGGTCCGATTGAGGCCAAACCCTTCCTCCAGCTCTTCCGGCTTGCAGGAGGTCGCGCCCGCCCGCTCCAGCATGGCGGTAACCTGGCCCGGCGGCCATACCTTGTCGAGCAGCTTCTCCTTGGCCTCGGCGGCACTCGGCGAGGCCTTGATCAGCTCGATCACCTCGTCGATATTGGAGATGGCCACGGCGAGGCCTTCAAGAATATGGCCACGCTCGCGGGCCTTCTTCAGCTCGAACAAGGTACGGCGGGTCACGACTTCGCGGCGGTGGCGAATGAAGGCTTCGAGGATCTCCTTGAGATTGAGGATCTTGGGCTGACCATCCTCGATGGCGACCATATTGATGCCGAAGACATTCTGCAGCTGGGTCTGAGCGAAGAGGTTGTTGACCACCACCTCGCCAGACTCACCCCGCTTGACCTCGATCACCACGCGCAGCCCGTCCTTGTCGGATTCGTCGCGCAGCTCGGCAATGCCCTCTATCTTCTTGTCCTTCACCAGCTCGGCGATCTTCTCGATCAACCGCGCCTTGTTCACCTGATAAGGCAGCTCGGTAACGATGATATGGTCGCGCCCGGTCTTGTCATCGTGTTCGATGGTATGACAGGCACGCACATAGATGCGCCCCCGCCCGGTACGATAGGCCTCGAGAATCCCGGCGCGACCATTGATGATGGCCCCCGTGGGGAAATCCGGGCCGGGGATATACGCCATCAGGTCATCGACGGTGAGGGTGTAGTCGTCGATCAGGGCCAGGCAGCCGCTGATGATTTCCACCATGTTGTGGGGCGGAATATTGGTGGCCATCCCGACGGCGATGCCCGAGGAGCCATTGATCAGCAGGTTGGGCACCTTGGTGGGCAGCACATCCGGGATGCGCTCGGTACCGTCATAGTTGTCGACCCAGTCGACCGTGTCCTTCTCAAGGTCCGCCAGCAGCTCGTGAGCGAGCCGCGCCATGCGCACCTCGGTATAACGCATCGCGGCAGCGTTGTCGCCATCGATGGAACCGAAGTTACCCTGCCCATCGACCAGCACGTGACGCATGGAGAAATGCTGGGCCATGCGAACGATGGTGTCGTAGACGGCGCTGTCACCATGGGGGTGATACTTACCGATGACATCACCGACTACGCGGGCCGATTTCTTGTAGGGTTTGTTCCAGTCGTTGCTCAGCTCGTGCATGGCAAACAGTACACGCCGATGCACTGGCTTCAGGCCGTCGCGCACGTCGGGCAACGCCCGGCCGATAATCACGCTCATCGCGTAATCGAGATACGATTGCTTGAGTTCGTCCTCGATATTGACTGGCAGAATCTCTCTGGCGATGTCACCCATGGGTCGTCGAATCCTTTGCACTGCAGCAGTGTTGGCGCGTCCCTATGCGAATAGCACGGCGCACCATGACAGCCTTACATCATATCATCGCCAACAGCGCAAAGGCAGCGGGGCCCTGTCAGAGAAAGCCGATTATGAGCGAAGCTCAGGCAACGCCTTCATCGCCCATGACCAATGGGGCCAGTGCCTCGCGGTACTCACCCTCGATGGCGAGCGACTGGTTGGCCTTCACATCGAGCAGCACGAATGTCAGATTGGCATCGGCGACCACCTTGCCATCCCGTATGCGGCGAATCTCCTGGTGCATGCGAGCACTACGGCCGCCCAGCTCCGCCAGGCGAGTCAGCACTTCCAGGTCATCCCCCGCCACGGCGGCGAGCCGGTAGTTGATGTTGAGGTTCACGGCGACCAGCGCGGGGTTGCCGCTGGCGAACAGCCGGGCCACATCGGGACGATCGTCGAAGTACCCCCAACGCCCCTCCTCCATGAACTCCAGATAGCGGGCGTTGTTGACATGGCCATAGCCATCCAGGTGGTAGCCCCTGATACGCAGGGTGACGCGGGACAAGCGGGAATCCATCAATGTTCTCCTCGTGTGACGTGCAGCCTCGATTCTAGGCGCCTTCACCCACGAAATTCAAACAAGAGTTTGAAATTCAGATTGCCCTGTCTTTGCCGGGGCACTGGAACCGCCGCCCCCCCTTGGCCATAATATGCGTCTTTTTTGCTCAGGGAATGCGCCATGTGGTTCAAGCACTTGCATCTTTACCGCTTGCATGAGGCAGCGGCGATCCCGGCGGCCGACCTGGAATCGGCACTAGCCGGGCAGGCCGCGCGCCTACCCGGCAATACGGAAGCGCGGCGACTGGGCTGGTGCCCGCCAGCGGGGCGGGCCGGCACCGCGCTGCTGCATGAACTGCAGGGCCAGCGCCTGATGACGGTACTGCGGCAGGAGCGCCTGCTGCCGGCTGGCGTGGTGCGCGAGGAAGTCGAGGAGCGTGGCGCCGATATCGAAGCCCGTGAAGGCCGCAAGCTGCGCCGTCAGGAAAAGCAGGAGCTGAAGGAGCAGGTCTACGAAGAACTGCTGCCACGGGCCTTTATCCGTAGCCAGAAGGTCGACCTGTGGTGGGATACGCAGCGCAACCTGATTGCGGTGAACAGCAGCTCACGCAAGCGCGCCGAGGAGGTACTGGACCTGCTGCGGGAAACCCTCGGCAGTCTCAAGGTCACCCCGCTCGCCACCCAGACCCTGCCGATGCGCGCCATGACCCACTGGCTGGCCGAACCGGACAGCCGTCCGGCAAGCCTGCAACTGGGTGATCAGGTCGAGCTCAAGGCCAAGGGCGACGATGGCGTATTGCGTGCCCGCCAGGTGGATCTGGACAGCGACGAGATCCAGCAACTGCTCGCGACGGGCCGCCAGGCCAGCCGGCTAGCCCTGGAGATAGAAGGACGGCTAAGCTTCGTGCTACATGATGACCTGGCGCTGAAATCCCTGCGGTTCAGTGACGCACTGATCGACGAAGCCAATGAAACTGAAGATGATGGGGACGCCATCGTACGACTGGAGGCTGACTTCATGCTGATGACCCAGGCGCTAGCCGAACAGATCGAACGCTTGATCGAATGGCTGGATGGCGAAGTCTCGAACGCCTCGCCGCAGGGCAGCGCATGATCGATCCGGCCAAGCAAGACGCGCCGGCGGCCGATGCTCCGACCGGCGTGGATCTCAATGACCCTTGGGCTGACATTCGTCCCTATCAGGACGAGGAAGTCGCGGCAGTGCTCGCGCGCCTGTCCAGCAACAGGGAACTGCTGGACGCCCTGACGCGCTACCGCCTGCCTCGCCTCAGCAGAATGCTGCCTGCACTGGCACGCGCCATAGCGGCCTACGCCATTCGCCGTGAGACACGCGACGTCACCAGTGTCCGCGACTTCCAGATGCGTATCGCGCATTACATGGCCCGCATGATTCGTACCTCCACCGACGACTTCGTCGTCGAGGGCCTGGAGCACCTGGCTCCGGATGCGGCCTATCTCTTCATTGGCAACCACCGGGACATATCGCTCGACCCCGCCTTCGTCAATTACGCGCTGCATCTGGCCGGCCGCGATACCGTGCGTATCGCCATTGGCGACAACCTTCTCAAGAAGCCTTATGTCACCGACCTCATGCGGCTCAACAAGAGCTTCATCGTGCCCCGCGCCCTGCGTGGCAAACGCGCGATGCTGGCCGCATACCAGTCGCTCTCCGCCTATATCCGCCACTCCATCACCGGGGACAACCATTCGATCTGGATGGCCCAGCGGGAAGGACGGGCCAAGGACGGCATCGATCGCACGGACACGGCAATCATCAAGATGCTGACCATGGCGAGACGACAAGAGGATCGCAAGGCCCCGATCGGTGAAGCGATCGCCGAGCTGCGCATGGTCCCGGTATCGATCAGCTACGAATACGACCCCTGCGACCTGCAGAAGGCCAGAGAGCTGCATGCCATCCACACTCAGGGCCGCTACGACAAGAGTGAGTTCGAGGATATCCAGTCCATCGTTGCCGGCATCACCGGCCACAAGGGCAGGGTACAGCTCCGTTTCGGCGAACCGCTGGGGACGAGTTTCGATACGCCGGAAGCCGTGGCGGCCGAAATCGATCGCCAGGTCGTGGGCGGCTACCACCTCTTTCCCAGCCATTACCTGGCACTCGAGGCCCTGGGCGGTGCCCCCGAACTGTTGGACATGAGCGAGGTCAGCGACCTTGACCGCGCACACTTCCAGGCACGGCTGAACGACGTACCCACCGAGCTGCGCGATTGGTGGCTGACCCAATACGCCAATCCGGTCCGCAACAAGGCGGGAGAGATGGTGAACGATGATTGACCACGCCATTCGCACTCGCGAAGCCCACAAGGTCACCCTGATCGGTGCCATGGTCGACCTGATCGTCGGCTCGATGAAGATAGTCGCGGGCTGGCTGGTCGGCTCCGCCGCCCTTATCGCCGATGGCATCCACTCTTTCTCCGATCTCGTCACCGATGGTTTCGTGCTGGCTGCCACGCATTTCGGGCGCCAGGCTCCCGACAGCAATCACCCCTATGGCCACGGACGCATCGAAACGCTCGCCACCCTGTGGCTCGGCAGCGTTCTCATTTTCGTGGCAGGCGGCATCGCCTGGGCAAGCCTTGCCCGCCTGATCGATGGCGACCCCATTCCGGCCCCCGGGTTCTGGGCCATCGGCATTGCCGTGGTGGCGCTGATCGCCAAGGAGTGGATCTACCGCTATACCATGCGGGTCGCCAAGCGGGTGAACTCCCGCCTTCTGGAAGCCAATGCCTGGCACTCCCGTTCAGACGCCCTTTCCACTGTCGTGGTGCTGATCGGCCTGCTGGCGGCCCAGTTCGGCGTCGGCTGGATGGATGCCGTGGCCGCCATCGTGGTGGGCATCATGGTCGGCCAGGTGGGGGGCCGGCTGCTGTGGGAATCCAGCCAGGAGCTGATTGATACCGCCCTTCCCACCGCCGACCGCGAGCGCATGCGAACCATCGCCGAAGCCGTTCCCGGCGTGGATGGCGTGCATGATCTGCGCACCCGTTCACTCGGCAGCCACGACGTGCTGGACCTGCATATCGTCGTGGCACCGCGGCTTACCGTGTCCGAGGCCCACGAGATCGGCAACCAGGTCAGCCGGCACCTGCGCGATGCCTTCCCCAACCTTGCCGACGTCACCTTCCATATCGACCCGGAAGACGATTCCGACGAAACCGAGCACAGCCTGCGACCCGGCCTGCCCCTGCGCCGCGACGTGGAAGGCGTGCTTGACGAAACATGGAGCGCCTGCCCCGTCTGGCAGACCCGTGTCGCTCTCGACCTGCATTACCTGGACAATCAGATCGATGTCTCGGTCTACGTCCGTGAACTCCCTCCACACCAGAGCCTCGACGCAGCGGCTCACGAACTGCGGTCCGCCTCCCGGTCCCTGAGCTGGATCGGCAGGCTACGCGTCTGGCAGGGCCCGGGGAAAGGCTGAGAACACCACGCCCCCTCGCATGTGATGTTCATGCCTGTCGTACTGGCATGCTCGGTCCTTTATACTCGAAACGTCATGTACTTAATGACACGACTCGTTACGCAACGAAACACTACTGCCGGCTCGCCCCATGCCTTACGGTCCCTCTCAGCACACCTTCCAACCCGGTCGCCGCCGTTTTCTGGCCGGCCTGGGCAGTGTGCTGCTCGTGGCGGGGCTAGGGCTGAAGCCGACACGGGTGGAAGCGCGTATCGACCGTGCAAGATTGCGTACCAGCATGCAGCGGCTGTATGGCCAGCAGGGACTGAACACTCTGGAAGAGTGGTTCGCCCTGCTCGACCGACTCAGAGACGCCGACCTGGATACGCAACTACGCGAGGTCAATGACTTCTTCAACCGTCGCGTTCGCTGGGTAGACGATATCGATAACTGGGGGCAGGAAGACTTCTGGGCAACACCGCTGGAAACCATGGGGCAGGGACAGGGCGACTGCGAGGACTACTCCATCGCCAAGTACGTCACCCTCAAGGAACTCGGCGTGCCGGGCGATCGGCTGCGCATGATCTACGTTCGCGCCCGCATCGGGCGTGGTCAGATCGTTCAGGCGCATATGGTACTGGGCTATTACGAAACCCCGGCCGCCACACCGCTGGTTCTCGACAATCTCGTGCCCTCGATCACGCCAGCCTCCCAGCGTACCGACCTGGACCCGGTCTTCAGTTTCAACAGCGAAGGGCTGTGGGCCGGCGGTTCGAGCCAGTCACGAGCGGACCCGGTCGCCAGGCTCTCACGCTGGCGTAACGTGATTGGACGCATGCAGGAACAGGGATTCATTTGATGTCAGCACAACTGTCAGAACAACCAGGGGTTTCAGGCCCAGGCGGGGGATTAAGATGTCACTGATCAAGCAGCTCTGGCTGACCATTGTCGTACTGCTGCTGCTGGCCTTCGTCGGCAGCTTGCTCATCGGCGTGACCAGCAGCCGGCACTATATCGAACAGGAAATTCGCATCAAGAACACGGATAACGCCAACGCCCTGGCGCTATCCATGAGCCAACTGGAAAAAGACCCGGTCATTCTCGAACTGCTGCTCGCCGCCCAGTTCGACACCGGGCACTATCAGCGCATCGAACTGCGTGACACCGAAGGCGAGACAATCGACAGGCGTGAGGCGAGTGAGCATATCGACGATGTACCCGCCTGGTTCGTGAGCCTGGTGCGCTTCGACATTCCCGCCGGACAGGCCGTGGTGCAGGATGGCTGGCATCAATACGGCACGCTGGAGCTGGAAAGCCAGCACAGCTTCGCCTACCGCTCTCTCTGGCGCAGCAGCCTGGAGTTGGCGGGTTGGTTTGCCATTGCCGGCGTTCTCAGCCTGGCGCTGGCCAGTTGGGTCGTGCGTACCATTCGTCGCCCATTGCGCGACGTGGTCACCCAGGCACAAGCCATAGGAGAGCGCCGCTTCACAACCGCCAGGGAGCCACGAACGCGGGAACTGCGGGAAGTCGTGCAGGCAATGAACCGCCTCTCCGATGCCGTGCGCCGGATGCTGGGAGAAGAAAGCGAAAAGCTCGATCAGCTACGCCGCCGAATGCAGCACGATCCGGTAACCGATACCCTGACTCGCGTGCCTTTCCTCGACCAGTTGCAGGCCCACCTGCAAAGCGATGGCGACGATGCCAGTGGCACCCTGGCACTGGTTCGTGTCGGCCGGCTTGCCGAGGTCAATCAGCAGCTCGGCCACGCGGCCACCGACGCATTATTGGCCAAGACGGCACGCACCCTGGAACAGCTGACCCTGCTTTACGGACACGGCCAGGTAGGCCGCCTGAATGGCAGCGACTTCGCCGTGATCATTCCGCGCTCACACGACCTGGAAGCGACCGGCAAAGAGCTGAAGCTACGACTCCAGGTGTTGAACGATCAGCATGGCATTTCCCTCCTGCTGCCATCGGCACTGTGTGAATATACCCAGGGCGAAAATCAGGCCGCACTGCTGGCAAGCCTCGATGGGGCCCTGGCAGCTGCCGAATCACAGGGAGAAATCGGCCAGGTGATCGTTGCCGTGCCGGTCGACAGTGTGCTCTACACGCGCCACGATGAATGGCGCAAGGCACTGCACGAGGCACTGGAACAAGGCGTCTTCCTGGCTCATTACCCGGTCCTGGATGCCAGCGGACGACTCATTCACCATGAAGTCCCCTCTCGGCTGCGCCTGAAAGGCGAATGGCGCCCCGCCGGCATTTTCCTGCCGTGGGTATCCCGCCTGGAAATGACGCCCGAGCTGGATCTCGCCGTGGTGTCGGCGGCCTTGAAGGATACGACCTCCAGCGGCCAGCCCGTGGGGGTCAATCTCTCGGCCAGCTCATTGAGCAACGGTCATTTCGTTGGCGAACTGATATCCCGCGTGCGCGCCCACCCGGATGCCGCACCACGCCTCTGGTTCGAGCTGCCCCAGTCGGTTGCCTTGCAGCAACCCCAGGCCCTTCAGAGCCTCTGCAATGAACTGCTGCCGCTCGGCTGCAAGATGGGACTCGAGCATGTCAGCACGCAGTTCGGCAGGATCCAGGGCTTGCAGGACCTGGGGCTGAGTTTCCTCAAGATCGACGCCGCCCTGAGTCACAACATCGAAGAACAGACGGAACAGCAGAGCCTGCTGCGCGGCATGACCACCCTGGCCCACTCCCTGGGAATCATCGCCATTGCCGAAGGTGTAAAGACGAGCCGTGCCGCCGCCGTGCTATTCGAACTGGGCCTTGACGGCGTGACCGGCCCAGGCGTTCGGCACCGCGACGAGGAAGAGGAAGGCGATACGACGGAATGACGTGACGCTCTCACAAGGTAAAAAAACAGGCTGTTGGAGATAGCTTTAGCTCGCGACCGCGGTGTCGCCCGCGTAGCAATACTTGCCAGCGCAGCGGCCTTCACCGTGGCACCTGGCAGCACTCCTGCAAGCCCTCCCCCAACCCGTCAAATAACGCCCTCGTCGTCTTCATCGAACAGCCCGACATCGTTGACCCGCCGGCGCAGCGACTGTCGCCGCAGCAGTTTTTGCTGGGCCGGCTCCGGCAGGTCGGTAAAGCTGATCACGCTCTTGTCCATGAGGACATTGATCACGTCTTCCAGCACCCGCACGAATTCCAGATCCGACTGGCGCAGCTCATCGGCCTGACGCTGAACACCATCCTGCCCAAAAAACGCCAATAGCTCAGGGGAATCACCGGCCAAGAACTCCCGGCAATCCGCCGTAGCCTCCCGGCTCACCAACTCGATCTCGCCGTTATCGCCGCGCTTGATATACACCCTCTGCCCCCTCAGACGCAGTAAACGCCCAGTCGCCCATACACGGGTATATTAGCGCAGCGCAGCGGAGCCCGCCTCGACAGCGGCCTGCCACCGTGCCCTACTCGAAGCAAGCCCGCAGTGAACCCCTCAGGGCGACTCAGATGACACCATCCTCGCTCAGCAGATCGACGCGATTGGCCCGCTGGCGCAGCGTCTGGCGGGCCATCAGTTTTTCCTGGGCCGCGGCCGGCAGGTCGGTGAAACTGATGGCGCCCCTGTCCATCAGCAGCTCGATGACATCCTCCAGCACGCGCACGAACTCCAGATCGGAGCTGCGCAGCGCTTCGACCTGCGCCTTCTCGTCACTGCCGATGAACGCCACCAGCTCCGGGGAGTTCAGTTCGATGAACTCCTTGCAGTCGGCTGTCGCCTCGCGGCTGAGCTGCTCGATTTCACCGTTCTTGCTACGTTTGATGTACATGACCACTCCCCTTCCGCACGCACCAGACCCGGGCGTGCTTCCCATGCGTATTTAAAAAAGCCCCGCCCAAAGGAGCGGGCGGGGCTCATGATGTATTGCGAAACGTGATTACTGATCGATATGCAGCTGCCCACTCTCGATCATCTTGCTGATCAAGTCGCCACTGTTACCTGCTTCAGCACCGAAATCCTCGAACGACTTGCCCTGCAGACGGATGACTTGATCGGCATTGTCCTTGCTGCCAGCCAGGCTGCCATCCGAGCTCAGGTACAGCACGGTATCGGCGCCCTCCTGTTCGGCGAGGACGAATTGGCCAATGTTACTTCCATCTTCCCCTTGCAGCAGGTCGGCAAGATCTAGCGTGTTGTTACCATTGGCAAAGTCGGTCACCACGTCATTGGCTGGGGCCTCCGTGGTACCCTGGTCGCCAAAGTTCCACTTGAAGACATCGTTACCCTCACCACCGGTGAGAATGTCATCTCCCGCGCCGCCAACGATGATGTCGTTACCACCGCCGCCGGCAATACTATCGTCGCTATCCGTTCCCCAGACGAAGCTGTCGACACCCGGGCCGGTGATACCCACCTGCAGAGAGGCTTCCGCTGTGACGCCGGAGGGGTGCGCAAGCTGGTAGGCCACGGTGTCGATCTGTCCCACGCTGTCGATATCCGGGTCCGGCTCGTAGAGATAGCCGCCATCAGCATAGAGAGTGAACTCGCCATACTGGCCGGCAATACTCACCCCGTCCTTGGTTGCGGCAACGAACGCCTCGCCATCCCATACCTTGAGCACGGTATTGGTGGAGCCCGGAATATCGCTGCTGCCGTCCACACCCGAGTCGGTCAGGACATTGCCTTCCACTGCAGTCGCTTGGGCTTCCTGGTAGCTATCGGGTTGCTGGATCAGGTTGACATCGCTGATGGAAACGCTCGAATACGACGTACCAACGAATGGTAGCCAAACTGAACCACTCGTGGTCGCCGTGAACTCGACCTTGTACTCGCCTTCCTCCAGCCCAGTGGCGCCGTGGACACCATTACCGGCATTGCCGCCGTATCCCGGCACCTCGACCCAGTCATCATTACCATCGCTTTTCAGCAGCGACCAGGACAAGGAGGCTGAAGTCGATTGCGGCCAGAGCGACGGCGTCGATATGGACACATCAAAACTGAACTGTCCTGTGCTTCCCTCTTCAATGACAAAGGTCTCGCTGTAGTTATCGACACGAGTATTACTGGTCGCATGGTGCGAAGTCTCGTTGCCCATCACCTGGCTATGGACCGGCTCCGGCATGATATCGACCAAGGCCAGGTCGGCGGTCGCCACGTTGCCGACGGCCACGATGCCGTTCACCACCCCTTCAAGATTGATGGTCAGCGTCGATGCGACCACGTCGCCATCCGCATCGGTGAGGTAATAGGTGAACTCATCCTCATAGGATTCACCCGCCTTCATACCGTCACGTGCACCACGGCTGACCTCATAGGTATAGGTGCCGTCGGCGTTGACAGTCAGCGTGCCATGCTGTCCCTCAATCGTGCCGCTGGATACAGGCGCCTCCTCGCCATTACGCCATAGCAGGCTTCCCTCCGCTGCCGCCCCATCGGCACCCCAGTCGGCCTCGACCTGTCCGGTCACTACCGGCAGATCGTCGGTGGAAGCGATCTCGGCATAGAGCTCGAACGAACTGGCCTTCGTCTCGGTCGTGTAGACCGTATCGACGAGCTTTCCGTCTTCATCCATGAAGCCCTTGATCTTGAGCACGTACTCGCGATCGCCGACCGTGATCACCTGCTCCTGTTCGGGATTGGTGATCTTGACGATATCGTCGTTATCCTCATGGGTTACCGGCGTCTTGTTATTGGGTGTCTCGTCATGCTCCAACTGAATGACAGTGGTGACTTCGACCGGCACGCCGTCGATGACAACCGTGAAGGAAACCTCAAGATCGACAGTATCCAGAACCTTGCTGTTCGCCGAGATCGAGAAATTGTTGTGCGTCAACGTACCCAGTGAGAACAGGGAATCGGTTTCCACCAGTTCAGAGCCTGTCAGTCCTTCTGAGTAGACGAAGTCATAGCCGGAGCCACTGCTACCTCCCCACTGGATATAGATGCCACTGTCATCCGAGGTAGTAGTCACCTGGCCGGAGCCGGATGTCGCGACCATATTCTGCCAGCCGGCATCGAGATCGGCCATTTCGATTTCGCTGACCGGCACCTCTATCGCCTCGGCCAGTTCGAAACGGGACGGCGTATCGTCGACGATGGTCACGCCAATGTTCGCAGCCGAAGACTGGCCGAGTTCATCGACTACCGACACGGGAATCGCTTCCTTATCCAGACTATCCTCATCTGGACCGGGATGCGTCACGCTATCCACCAGTATGAGCTCGTAGTGGACCGTGCCGCCCTTGGCGTCACCGTCGTATCCCGTAATGACGAGGGTGTTGCCCTCCGCCGTATCAATGGGGCCGATAGTGCCATTGCCACCCGCCAAGGCCAGCAGGTCGGCAATGGAGATGCTCTCACCGGCGATACTCAGTTGGCTGATGCCCACTTGAGAAGAAACAGTGAAGCTGCCTTCTGCCTCGGGCTCGCCTTCGCCTTCCTTCGTACCGCCTTCCAGGTAAGCCTCGTTGACGACGATGGCATCATCCAGGCCATCAATGACAGGCGGCTCCACGGGCGCAACCACGCCAGCAGCCTGATCATAGCCCGTGGCCGTGTCTACGCCATCCACGGGGATGGGGTTGCCATTCTCATCGCGATACACTTCGGTGGACGTCGCCTCCGCCTTGATAACGAAGGGTTCGGCATCCAGAGGCACCTGAAGTGTCAGCTCAATATCGTTGAGATCCCCTTGGCCGGGGTTGGTGATAAACCAGCCATTACCAATCTCCTTGAGTTTCACACCTTCTGGCGGATCGACGAGCTCAACACTGGCCCCCTCGGGAATGCCGGTCAGCGTGATGCCCGAGAGAATTTCGCTGCCATCGGTATCGGTCAGTTCCGCCGACACGTTGAGCGTGAACTCTTGGTAGGCGACACCACCGTTGCCACCGTCTTCCTTCTCGATCTCCGGCTCAGGGTTGGGCCCACCCCAAGTCCCATCGCCATGGATCCACCCCTCAATCTGATTGCTGCCTTGGACAATCGTCTTGCCGTTATGGTTTACGCTTATATTGTCGATCGTATTGAAGTCATCATTCCTATTATTGGGGCCCTCATTTACGCTGTATCCGGCAGGATCACCCGATAGGAAGATATAATCCTGGGGCGTACCGTCGGACTGCGCCCCCCGGTTACCCGTGACAGCATTCGGGGCTCTCCAGTTGCCATCTTGCCAGTAACCACTGTCAGGGTGCAGGACAAAGATATCGGAGTACCCGCTATCGCCATGACTGTTACCTTGACCATAATACGCGATCGTCCCACCATTCAATTCTGGCACGGAGTCGCCTTCCGAAAGCCATACCCGCACGCCATCGCCAATCTTGATGATCTGACCATCCTGGACGTCAAAGCCACCCGGCACACCGCTACCACCATTGACCTTGATGATTTCGGCACCATCACCTTCGCTATGGACCTCTCCCGGCGTGACCGTCAGCGACACCTCCGGCGCATCGGCGACCGGCTTGATATCCACCGTCAGCGTCGTTTCCTGGCCTTCCTGCGTACCGGTATAAGGCTTGAAGGTGATGTGTGCATAATCGGCCTGCTTATTACCAACGCCGTCACCCTCGTATTTATCGAAGCCTGATTCGTTCTCGTCCGGCATGAAGCGCAGATTACCCGCCTCGATATCGGCCTTGGTGATCTTCTGGCCTTCGGCGATATCCACCCATTCATCACCGACCTTGAGCTGCAGCGTGCCTGCCTCGGTCATATCCGTGATGACAATACCCTCGGCCTCGCCCGAAACCTTGAAGTCCTCCCACTTGACGACAAGGGCGGTGTCTTCCTTGCCGACTACCTGATTGTCTTCGGCATCGATCTTGATGGGCAAGCTCTCAAGATCGATGGTAAGAGTCGCCCCGGCCGTGTCACCGTCGCCATCTATCACCACGAACTCGATGATTTCTTCGGTTACACCGCCGCTCACCGACTCAGGCGGAACATAAGTGTAGGCCCCAGTCTGCATATCGAGTGTGAAGGTACCGCCCGCATTGGTCTCGACGGTCAATTCATTGGTCGCAGGGTTGAACTCACCACCACCCGTAACCGCACCCTCTCCATCGTTGGCTTCAGGGTCGTAAAGGTAGGTCACGCCATCCACGGTGATGCTGAGGATATGGCCATCGTCCGCGCCAAAGTCGATATCCAGGTAATTGCTTACCGGCTCGGGGGCGAGGGAGGCCAGCAGGTCTGCCAGATCATCGAAATCGATGTCAAGATGCAGCAGGTCGTCATGGTCCTCTCCGGTTAGACCATTGTAGGCAATCGACTGCAGATGCTCTGCCGTCGGGCTGTCGCCCATGCCGATGGCGTAGGAGAGCATGTCATTGGACTCAAGGAATGCATGCCAGAGGTCCAGCACCTCCTGAGGGACGGGGTCTTCCACAAGCCCCCCTCCCCATCCTGATCCCGCTTTTGCGGGGTCACCATCGGTCAGGAAGTAGGAGTGGTTCTGCACTCCCTCCTCATCGACCCGGCCATCGTAATTATCCATGATGCCATTCAAGGCAGCGGTGTAGTTGGTGTATTGAGCGCTCCAGCCAGGCGGATGATATTCCGGGATCGCCTCAATCAGCGCTTTGGCCTCATCGATGGTCATCCATGCGATGCCATCCATGCCGATGTTCCCCCAGTTGGAGGCGGTGGCATCGGTGCCGATCATGACGAGCTGAACCTTGACCTCGCCGCCCGCCGCCCCAAGTGCCTCCTCATAACGCTCCAGCAACTTGAGTGCCGCCTCCTTCTGCTCGCCCATGACACCGTCTTGATACATGCTGAACGAAATATCCAGGGCCAGCGAGACGTTGGCATAGAATGGCGGGATTTCCAGCTCTTCCAGCGCTATGGAAGAGTCATGGGCTTCCGGTATCGCATCCACGAAATTCACGACGCCATCCGAACCACCCAATTCGGCCGAAACATCGATCGTCACGGCGTCACCATCACCATCGATGACCGTCGCCACCGCATTCAGGGTCACACTGCCTTCCGGCAGAAACTCAACGTTCTTGCCATCCGCCCAGGAATGATCGATCACGGCGCTCTGGGTCAGAGTGACCTCGCCGCTCTCGTCGACGCTGAGACGGAATACTTCGGTCTCACCGGCCATGCCCACGACATCATCGCCGTCCATCTCCAGAACGATGTCGACGCCTTGACTCTGCAGCCCGGTGGCGACAGTCGGGTCGATGGCTAGGGCGTAGTCGCTGATCTCGATGCTACCCTTGCCGTCGGCGCCGTAGTTCGGCGTCACGGCGGCGAGGAAGGCGGCCCCGACGTTGGCGCTGTCGGAGGTGCCTCCCTCCTCGGCAGCGAAGCGGTCGAAGGTGGTCAGGTCGAGTTTACTCAAGTCAACCTCGTCGACCTTCGGTGTTGGCAGGTCGTCTAGCACGTCGACGCCGACGCGGCCCGGCGCCGAGACGTCGCCGTCGCGGTCGATAGCCACCACCTCGATGCCCTCGATGGTCAGGCTGTCCACGTCGTGCGGCAGCGCACCCAGCAGTTCGACGCTCACGGTGACCGTGCCGCTCGTCTGCGCGGCGATCGGGTCGGTGCCAGCGAGGCTCAGCTTGAGCACCTCGGCGCCGTCGAGGTTGCCGATCAGGTTGCCGTCGGCATCCAGGCTCCAGGTCAGGGTGCCATCCAGGCCGTCAACGTGGATGCCGCCGGTGTCACCGAAGGCGAAGTCGACAATGTCGTCGCTGCCGGCGGTGAAGGTCAGATCACCCTGGGCCACCAGCTTGTCGCTGTCCGCGCTCTCGCGCAGCCCGCGCTCGTTGACTTCCAGGGCGACCGTGCCGCCCTCGCCGTTCTCGTCTCCCGGCGTCGGGTCGGCGCCGTCCTTGATCTTGATCCGGTGCGTGTCACTGGCCCGGTCGCCGTCGCCGTCGACCTTGATCAGTTCGAACTGGATCGACTGCTTGTCGTTGTGGTCCAGGTTAACGCCCGGGTCGAAGGTCCAGGTGCCATTCTCGTGGAAGGTCAGCGTGCCTTCGTCCAACTCATAGGCCTGGCCGACCACGAAGGCTTCTTCGACACCGCCGTTGAAGGCGATGAAGCGCTCGGCGCCATCGCTGTCGGCACCCGGATCGCTCGACCAGGTGCCGGCGATGACGTCGCCGCCTTCGGTGGCGACGCGCTGGCCGCCCAGCTCGACCTCGGGCTCGTCGTCGAACACGGTGAGATCGACCGTTGCCGTGGCGCTGTCGCCGTCCTGGTCGCTGGCCACGACCTGGATGCCGCCAATG
>NZ_PNRF01000049.1 GCF_002879615.1 Billgrantia endophytica | reverse complement strand
TCGGACCAGACGACGATGCTGCCGCCGTCGCCGTGGTGCGTGGCATCGGCGCTGAGGGTGCTGGTGGCGTCCACCGTGGCGCTGCGGGCGTGGGGCAGGTCGCCGCCGCCACGGTAACCGCCGCCGATCTCGATGCTGCCACCGCCCGTGGCGCCGGAAACGTCCAGGGTGGCGCCGCTCAGGGCGATATGTTCGCCGCTGACCTGGATGCCGCCGCCGCTGCCGGTATCGCTGCCCGCGTCGAGGCTGCCGGCGATCTGGACGCGGCCGCTGTCGCCGCCTTCGAGCACGATCTGGCCATTGCGGGTTTCCAGGCTGCGGGCGCGCACGATGCCTTGCTGGTTGACGACGTTGTTGAGCAGGCTGTCGGCGGCGCTGGCGGTGAGCAGTACACGACCACCGTCGGCCTGGATCAACTGGCGGTTCTCGACCAGCGCGTCCAGGGCCGGCTGGTCGATCTCGACACTGAGCAGGCCGTCGCCGGCGAAGTCCAGCGTCATGGCGTCACCGGCGGCCAGGGCCACGCTGCCGAGCTGGGCCTGAATCACCCCCTCGTTGCTGACCCGGCCACCGAGCAGCGCCACGGCGCCGCCGTCGTGGGCGGTGATGGTGCCCTGATTCAATACCTCGGCGGCGTTGCCATCGGCATCAGCCTGGAAGCGGTAGTGGCCGTTGAGGAAGTCCTCGTCGCGGATATCCAGGGTGGACGCCACCAGGCCGGCGGTGTCGACTCGGGCGTTGGGACCGAACAGCACGCCGTTGGGGTTGACCAGGAACACCTGGCCGTTGGCGTCGAGCTGGCCCATGATCCGCGAGGCATCGCTGCCGAGTACGCGGTTGAGGGCCACCGAGGCGCTGCCGGGCTGGTCGAAGGAGACGCGGTGGCCCTCGCCGATGTCGAAGCTGTCCCAGTTGGCGATCAGCTTGTCGCTGGCCTGGGCGACGCGCAGGTGCTGGGCGCCGGGGGTGGAGATCGTGCCGCTGCCGTGGACGATCTCGCCGCCGCTGGGCAGGTTGGCGCCGTGGGCGGTGCCGGCGAGCAGCAGGCTGGCGGCGAGCAGGGAGCCGCCGGCCACGCGGCCGATGCGGCCATCGGTGTTGCCACGGGTCTTGCCACGGCGCCGGGCGTTTTCGTCGGCGACCTGGAAGCGCCCGAGGCGGCGGTTGAAGACGATGCGATGGACGCGATTCATGATGGGTTCCCCTGCGTTCTTTGCCTTGCTTGAGCGTTATTTAATTTGCATTTCTTGCGCGTCGCGACTGCCTGCCCGTAGGGAAGCGCTGAATGAATCGGCGAGCGGTGTGAAGCGTAAGGCGCACGGAGCGCAGGAACCGGAGCCTATGCGGTATAGGTGAGGATTCCGAGCACCGCGCAACGCAGCGATTCGCCCGCGCAGGCATTTATTCAGTGTTTCCCTAGAACAGGTAGGCGCCTTGCACCCAGAGCCGGGGGGCCTTGTGGTCGTCACTCTGGGGGTCGGCGTTGCCGACGCGCCAGGCGCTGGAGACGTCCAGCCGCCAGTGCTGGCTGGCCCAGGAGGCGCCGAGGCCGGCGGCGCTGAGGTTACGGCGGTTGTCGCTGTCGTCCCAGTCGTCGTGGTTGACGCGGATGCGGCCGTGATCGAGGAAGGTGGAGAGCTGCCACTGGGGGGTGAGGGCGTAGCGCAGTTCGAGGTTGGCGATCACGCCTTCGTCGCCCTGGGCTTCGCCTTGGGGGTAGGCGCGCACGCCGTAGGGCCCGCCGAGGCCGAGGCCTTCGGAGCCGTCGAGGTTGCCGTCGGCCCATTGAGCTCGCAGGCGGGTGAACAGGCTGAGGCGGTCGGCGAGGCGTTGCAGGCGGATGACGCTGGGAGAGAAGGTATTGAAGCTGCCGTGGGTGCGTGCGGTGAGGTCGTCCCACTGGCGCTCTTCGGGCGTGCGCAGGTCGAGCTCGCCATGGCTCCAGGTGAGGGCGAAGCTGGTGATGCCGCCGCCGAAGAGATCGTCGCGGGCGTTGCCGTCGAGGGTGAAGCGACCTACCCGTGAACGCTTGCGGTTGTCGGTGTCGAACAGGCCGATCTTGTCGCTGAGGCGGTGGTGGTCGTACTGCAGGCGGGCGTTGAGCCACAGGGCGCGGCTGACGATCAGCGGTTGGTTGACGAAGAGGCTGGTGGTCCTGGAGGTGCCGTGGGCGTCCAGTTCGGTGAAGTCCTTGCCGAGTTCGTACTCCATGTAGGAATAGCTGGCACCGAGGCTGGTGCCCCAGCGGCCCATCGGTAGCTGATAGGCGCCCTGATAGTAGAGCTGGTCCTCGCGGGTGCCCAGCAGGCGCAGGTCGAGCCGGTCGCCCAGCCCCAGGGGGCTGTCGATGCCGAGGCTGCCGGTCAGGCGGTCGGCGCCGGTGAAGCGGTTGCCGGCGTTGTCGTACTCGAGGCTGCCGGAGAGCAGAGGGGTGGGGTCCAGTCCGACCCGCAGGTGAGTGGTGCCGGTTTCGTCGCCGGGGCGCAGGGTGGCGCGGGTGCTGGCCCCGGCGCGCTGGTCGACCAGCAGCAGCGCGCGTTCCAGCGCCGCCGCGCGTACCGGTTCGCCGGGTTCCAGGCGTTTCAGCGGTGCCAGCGCCGGGTCTTGCAGCCGCGAGGCATTGTGGATATCGATTTCGCCGTAGCGCCCCTCGAGCACGGCAATCTCGACGATGCCGTCCTCGATGGTCTGTGCCGGGACGTAGGCACGCGCCAGCGGGTAGCCCTGGTCGCGGTAGTAGCGGGTCAGGCGGGCGGCGGCGTTCTCGAGTTCGCCGAGGCTTAGGTCGCGCCCAGCGAGATCGTCGAGTTGTGCGAGCAACGTGTCGCCGTCGATGCTGAGGTTGCCGCTGACGATGAAGCCGTGGACCTCCACCGTCGGTCCATCCAGGTCGGTGGTCTCCTCGCCGGCGTCGTCCTGCGGCAGTTGCAGTTCCAGGGTCGGTTCCGGCGGCAGTTGCGGGGGGCGTTCCTGGAGTTCGCGCAGTTGCTGCCCGGCATCCGGGGCGACCTGCGCGCTGGCGGGGTGGCCGAGGCCGAGCAGGGAGAGGGCCAACAGCGAGAGGGAGAGCCCGGGTACGAGATGTTTCATCGCTGGGTCTCCTGGGCCGCCGAGTGACAGCCTGTGGCGGCGTGCTCGCACAGTTCGCGCGGCAGGGGCATGCCGCCGTCGATCACCTCGTAGGGCTGGTCGGGCTCCCGCCCCACATGGGCGGCGATCCCGTCGCCGAGGCTGCGGACCAGCGTCTGCTGCTGGATCTCGCGCTGCAACTGTCCGGCACTGGGCGCCTGTTGCGCCCGCTGTTCCGCCTCTTCCGGTGCGCCGTGTGCCTGGCTGAAGGTCAGCGCCAATGCCACCGGCAATGCCATACCCAGCATGCCTGCCACCATTTTCATACCTATGTCCCCTTGCGTAACCGGGCCGGCTCGAAAGCCGGCCATCTTTATATAATCGGGTATATAGAGAGCAAGGCGTGTGCCAATACACGATATACGGCCATGGGAAGTGGACATGCCGGAAAAAAATGGGATATGAGGAAATTTGACGCTATATAGCCGGTGACATAGGGATTTTTTTTCTGCCTTCCTGTGTGAAGGCTGGGGGCGGGCATAGGGGATGTATGGTGTCTTCACGACATTGTTAGTGGTTCATAGGCATTATGTCGTAAAGCATACAGCGTTCAGCTCGCTACAGCGTCTCCACCTCGAAGCCGACCACCTGGCGCCGCTCGCGGCTGAACTCGACGCCGATCAGGTGGATCGGCTGGCCACTGGCCCGATAAGGCTCGGCGTAGCCGCGTTCCTTGATCTGCGCCAGGGCGCGGCCGTCGGGTTCCAGCTCCACCACCTTGAACTCGAACAGGTAGACCTGGCCGTTGAAGCGCACCGCCATGTCCAGGCGGCCGGCGTGGCTCGTCTCCTCGGTGACGATATCCAGCCCCAGGGCGGCGAAGTAGGCGTAGAACACGCTGGCGTAGTAGCCCTCGTAACGGGCGATGGGGTTCTTGCGGTGCCAGTCCAGCGGGATACTGGCGAAGAAGGCGGTGAACAGCTCGCGCATGCCGTCGAAGTCGTTGGCTTGCAG
>NZ_PNRF01000032.1 GCF_002879615.1 Billgrantia endophytica | reverse complement strand
CGACTCTGTCAGCGGCCCCGCCAGCGCCCTGCGAGGAAGGCGTATTCTACTCATTCGGCCAAGCTTGTCAACTCGCTTCGCGGCCGTCACCGGGGTGACCCTGCCGCGAAGCGCCGGTCCTGCCGGCGACCTTCAGCGTGGCGTGCATTCTACCGTCTCCGGCGCTTCTGTCAATCGCGAACCGCTCTAGCCGATTCGAAAAAAAACCAAACAGAAACAAGCACTTTCTCCACTTCCACCGCTGGCAACATTACCCGTTGCCGGCAGCGGATGCGTACTTTACTCATTACCGAGGAAGTACACAACCCCTACTCGTCAAAAAACTATAGTCCACTCTTGCAGAGTGCACCATGACCACCGTCAAGGATTCGCCTTACTATCTCGTCAAATCACGAACAGGTCGACGAATTTGTGGACAGGCATACGTTGCAGACACGCCTGGTCCTTGCACAGTTCGAAAATCGTGCGGGTACGCCCCTGTGGAAAGCGAGTGGCCAGATTGCGCCTGAACTTGTCTTCCAGCACGGTGATCCCTTCGGAACGGCGACGTCGATGCCCGATGGGGTACTCGACCTCGACCTTGTCGGTGGCGCTGCCGTCCTTGAACAAGACCTGAATGGCGTTGGCAATGGAGCGCTTGTCGGGATCGTGATAGTCACGCGAATAGCGTTCGTCCTCGACCACTTCCATCTTGTTGCGCAGTTCATCGATGATCGGGTTGGCAGCGTGGAACTCATCCTCATAATGGTCGGCCACCAAGCTGCCGAAGGCGAGCGGCACGGCAGTCATGTACTGGAGACAATGGTCCCGGTCTGCCGGATTCGCCAAGGCCCCGGACTTGGAGATGATGCGGATCGCCGAATCGTGCGTGGTCAGTACAATCCTGTCGATCTCGTCCAGGCGGTCCTTCACCTGCGGGTGCAGGGTAACGGCGGCTTCACAGGCGGTCTGGGAATGGAACTCGGCCGGGAAGGATATCT
Organism: Billgrantia endophytica; assembly: GCF_002879615.1. Taxonomy (GTDB): domain Bacteria; phylum Pseudomonadota; class Gammaproteobacteria; order Pseudomonadales; family Halomonadaceae; genus Halomonas; species Halomonas endophytica. The sequence goes on along the minus strand of NZ_PNRF01000032.1, from coordinate 223,606 downwards.
TGAACAGCACGTTCTCCATGACATAGGTGCCGAAGTCGCGCTGGAAGGTGAACTTGCGCTCTCTTTCCGGCTTGGTCGCCAGGTCCTTGTTGGTATGGCTGAACAACACGTCGTAAAAACCCCACTGCGGCGCCGACAGTGCCCCCGGCACGCCCATCTCGCCGCGCAATGCGATATCGGCCAGGCGCACCCCGCGGGAGGTGGCATCACCGGCGGCCCAGCTCTTGCGCGAGCCGGCATTGGGCGCATGGCGATAGGTACGCAGGCTCTGGCCATCGACCCAGGCGTGGGACAGGGCGGAGAGCAGTTGCTCACGATCGGCCCCCATCATCTTGGCGGTCACGGCGGTGGTCGCCACCTTGACCAACACCACGTGGTCGAGTCCGACGCGGTTGAAGGAGTTCTCCAATGCCAGCACGCCCTGGATCTCGTGGGCCATGATCATGGCTTCCAGCACGTCGCGCATGGTCAGCGGCACCTCTCCCACGGCGACCCGCTTCTGGGAAAGGTGGTCGGCCACGGCGAGGATACCGCCCAGGTTGTCGGAGGGGTGCCCCCACTCGGCGGCCAGCCAGGTATCGTTGTAATCGAGCCAGCGCACGATGCAGCCGATGTCCCATGCGGCCTTGACCGGGTCGAGGCGGAACGAGGTCCCGGGGACCCGGGCACCGTGCGGCACGATGGTGCCTTCCACGATCGGGCCAAGGTGTTTCGTACACTCCGGGAAGCGAAGCGCCAGCAGGCCGCAGCCCAGCGTGTCCATCAGGCAATTGCGAGCGGTGTCCCAGGCTTCGACACTCTCGATCCTGTAGTCCAGGACATAGTCGGCAATTTTCTGCAGTTCCGCGTCGTAATCCGGACGAACGTTGGTTTCGACGGTTACATTCATCGTCTGCCCCCTCGTTGCTGTGAAGCAAGGTCTCGGCGAACTGAAAAAAACCACTCAATAAAGAGTATCGGTGCCCAGAGCCCGGGCTGCCAGCGTCGTCTTGGCCCTGGCGTCAACCCACCGGGAATGTGTCGCCAGGGACCCGCACCCAGCCTTCCATCAGGACCCTCGCGCTGCGGCTCATGATCGCTTTGGTCACCGTCCAGTCGCCGTTCACCTGAGTGGCTTCCGCGCCAACGCGCAGGGTGCCCGAAGGATGCCCGAAGTGAACCGAAGTGCGGTCTCCACCGCCCGCCGCGAGATTGACCAGTGTTCCCGGTACCGCCGCGGCGGTACCGATGGCAACCGCGGCCGTACCCATCATGGCGTGGTGCAGCTTGCCCATGGAGAGAGCGCGCACCAGCAGATCCACATCGGCGGCCTTGACCGCCTTGCCGCTGGAGGCGATGTAGTCGACCGGCTTGGCGACGAAAGCCACCTTGGGTGTGTGCTGGCGGCTGGCGGCCTCGTCCGCGTGCCGGATCAGCCCCATGCGCACGGCGCCATGGGCCCGAATTCTTTCGAACATGGCCAGCGCATCGGGGTTGCCGTTGATGGCGTCCTGCAGCTCGTTCCCGGTATAGCCGATGGCTTCCGCATTGATGAAGATGGTCGGGATGCCGGCGTTTATCAGGGTCGCCTTCAGCGTGCCCACACCCGGCACTTCGAGGTCATCGACCAGATTGCCTGTGGGGAACATCTCACCCTCCCCATCGGCCGGGTCCATGAACGCCACCGGGATCTCCGCCGCCGGAAAGGTGACGCCGTCGAGTTCGAAGTCGCCGGTTTCCTGCACGGCGCCGCCTGTCATCGGTACCTCGGCAATGATGGTCTTGCGGATATTGGCCTGCCAGATGCGTACCGTAGCCACGCCATCTTGCGGAATACGCACAGGGTCCACCAGGCCATTACTGATGGCGAAGGGCCCCACGGCCGCCGACAGGTTGCCGCAATTGCCGCTCCAGTCGACGAAAGCCTTGTCGATGGCGACCTGGCCAAACAGGTAATCGACATCGTGATCCGGCTGGGTGCTCTTCGACAGGATGACCGTCTTGCTGGTGCTGGAGGTCGCCCCGCCCATGCCATCGATCTGCTTCTGGTAGGGATCGGGGCTGCCGATCACGCGCATCAACAGCTTGTCCCGCGCCTCACCGGGGATCTGGGCCGCATCGGGCAGATCCTGCAGGCGAAAGAACACGCCCTTGCTGGTGCCGCCACGCATATAGGTGGCAGGGATCCTGATTTGGGAAACATGGTGCTGGGGTGCATGTGCCATGGCAATAGCGTCCTGTTGGAAACCGCCGACCCGGTGCGGTATCGGCGGCACCGGGTCGGCGGGCAGGTCAGTGGGTCACGTTTCTCAGGCGGTTATTCAGGCCGCCGTTTCCGATTCGAGGAAGTCCTTGGCGAAGCGCTGCAACACGCCGCCGGCCTCGAAGATCGAGAGCTCTTCAGCGGTATCGAGGCGACAGGTCACCGGCACCTCCACACGCTCGCCGCTCTTGCGGTTGATCACCAGCGTCAGGGTCGCACGGGGCCTCGGCTCGCCCACCACATCGAAGGTCTCGGTACCGTCGATATCCAGCGTTTTCCGCGTAGTGCCCGGCCCGAACTCCAGCGGCAGCACTCCCATCCCGATCAGGTTGGTGCGGTGAATGCGCTCGAAGCCTTCGGCGGCGATGGCCTCCACGCCGGCGAGACGCACACCCTTGGCCGCCCAGTCACGGGAAGAGCCCTGGCCGTAGTCGGCACCGGCGATGATGATCAGCGGCTGTTTGCGATCCATGTAGATCTCGATCGCCTCCCACATGCGTGTGACCTCGCCTTCCGGCTCGACGCGGGCCAGAGAGCCCTGCTTCACTTCACCGTTCTCCTGCACCATTTCGTTCAGCAGTTTGGGGTTGGCGAAGGTGGCACGCTGGGCCGTGAGGTGGTCGCCCCGGTGGGTGGCGTAGGAGTTGAAGTCCTCCTCCGGCACGCCCATCCTGTGCAGGTATTCGCCCGCCGCGCTATCCATCATGATGGCATTGGACGGCGACAGGTGGTCGGTGGTGATATTGTCTCCCAGCACCGCCAGGGGGCGCATGCCCGTGAGCGAGCGATCACCGGCCAGCGCACCCTCCCAGTAAGGCGGGCGGCGGATATAGGTGCTCTGCGGGCGCCAGTCATAAAGCGGCTCGACGCGGACACTGCGCTCCCGACTGATGTCGAACATCGGGATGTAGGTTTCCCGGAATTGCTCGGGCTTCACGCTTGCCTTGACGATGGCATCGATCTCTTCGTCGCTGGGCCAGATGTCCTTCAGCGTGATGGGGGTACCATCCTGATCGAAGCCCAGCGCATCCTTCTCGATGTCGAAGCGGATGGTGCCGGCGATGGCGTAGGCTACCACCAGCGGCGGCGAGGCCAGGAAGGCCTGCTTGGCATAGGGATGAATCCGGCCGTCGAAGTTGCGGTTGCCCGATAGTACCGCCGTGGCGTAGAGGTCGCGGTCGATGATCTCCTGCTGTATCACCGGGTCCAGGGCCCCACTCATGCCGTTGCAGGTGGTACAGGCGAAGGCCACCACGCCGAAGCCGAGACTTTCCAGCTCGGGCAGCAGGTTGGCCTCTTCCAGGTACATCTTCACCGTCTTGGAGCCCGGCGCCAGGGAGGTCTTCACCCAGGGCTTGCGGGTCAGGCCCAGTTTGTTAGCGTTACGGGCGATCAGGCCGGCCGCCACCATGTTGCGAGGGTTGCTGGTGTTGGTGCAGCTGGTGATGGCCGCGATGATCACCGCGCCATCGGGCATCAGGCCTTCCTCGTTTTCCACCGTCCCGCTGATGCCGCGTGACGCCAGTTCCGAGGTGGGCAGCAGGGCATGGGGGTTGGACGGGCCGGCCAGGGTACGCGCCACGCTGGACAGGTCGAAGGTCAGCACCCGCTCATACTCGACGTTTTCCAGGCTGCCGGCCCACAGGCCGGTCTCCCTGGCGAAGCGCTCCACCAGGGCGACCTGGTCGTCCTCGCGACCGGTCAGCTTGAGGTAATCGATGGTCTGCTCATCGATATAGAACATGGCGGCGGTGGCGCCATATTCCGGGGTCATGTTGGAAATGGTGGCCCGGTCGCCCACGGTCAGGCTCGAGGCGCCTTCGCCGAAGAATTCGAGATAGGCTCCCACCACCCGCTCGCGACGCAGGAATTCGGTCAGTGCCAGCACCATGTCCGTGCTGGTGATGCCCGGCTGCAGTTTGCCGGTCAGCTCGACACCGATGATATCCGGCAGACGCATGTAAGAGGCACGGCCAAGCATGACGCTTTCGGCTTCCAGGCCGCCCACACCGACGGAGATCACGCCCAGGGCATCGACCATCGGCGTGTGGCTGTCGGTACCGACACAGGTGTCGACGAAAGCGACGCGCCTTCCATTCTCATCGGGGCGAACCTGGACCACCGGCGACATCTTCTCCAGATTGATCTGGTGCATGATGCCGTTGCCCGGCGGAATCACGTCGACGTTCTCGAACGCGGTCTTGGTCCAGTTGATGAAGTGGAAGCGATCGTCGTTGCGGCGATCCTCGATGGCACGGTTCTTCTCGAAGGCATCCTTCTCGAAACCGGCATGCTCGACGGCCAGCGAGTGGTCGACGATCAGTTGGGTCGGCACCACCGGGTTGACCTTGGCCGGGTCGCCACCTTTCGCGGCGATGGCATCGCGCAGGCCGGCCAGATCGACCAGGGCGGTCTGGCCGAGGATATCGTGACACACCACGCGCGCCGGAAACCAGGGGAAGTCCAGGTCGCGCTTGCGCTCGATCAACTGCTTCAGCGAGTCCGTCAGCATGCCGGGCTCACAGCGACGCACCAGGTTTTCGGCCAGCACCCGTGAGGTGTAAGGGAGTGTTTCATAGGCACCAGGCTGAATCGCATCGACGGCGGCGCGCGCGTCGAAATAGTCCAATTCAGTCCCGGGCAAGGGCTTGCGATATTCGGTATTCATGGCGTCAGGCATCCGTCGAGTCGAGCACAGAGGCACGGAGTTGGCGTTGCCGCCCGCCCCTGTTGAAGAGGAACAGGGCGACCGCGGGGCGGTCGCCGCAGGTGGCGCGGATCAGTCGCGCTGCTCGATCGGTACCCACTCGCTCTTTTCGGGGCCGATATAGTCAGCGCTGGGACGGATGATGCGATTGTTGGCCCGCTGTTCGAAGACATGGGCGCACCAGCCGGTGACACGCGAGCAGACGAAGATCGGCGTGAACAGCTTGGTGGGGATCTCCATGAAGTGGTAGGCACTGGCATGGAAGAAGTCGGCGTTGCAGAACAGTTTCTTCTCGCGCCACATGACGTCCTCGACACGCACCGACACCGGATAGAGCACGGTGTCGCCCACGTCCTGGGCCAGCCTCTCGGACCACTCCTTGATGATGGCGTTGCGCGGGTCGGACTCGCGATAGATGGCATGCCCGAAGCCCATGATCTTCTCCCTGCGGTCGAGCATGCCCATGATCTCGCGCTCGGCTTCTTCCGGCGACTTCCAGTTCTCGATCATGTCCATGGCCGCCTCGTTGGCACCGCCATGCAGCGGACCACGCAGCGAGCCAATGGCGCCGGTCACGCAGGAGTGCATGTCGGACAGCGTCGAGGCGCAGACACGCGCGGTGAAGGTCGAGGCGTTGAACTCGTGCTCGGCATAGAGAATCAACGAGACGTTCATCACCCGGGCGTGCAGGTCGCTGGGCGCTTCGCCACGCAGCAGGTGCAGGAAATGGGCACCCACCGACTCGTCGTCGGTCTCGGTCTCGATCCGCACGCCATCGTGGGAATAGCGATACCAGTAACAGATGATCGATGGCAGCACCGCCAGCAGGCGATCGGAAACGTCCTGTTGCTCGTCGAAACTCTCTTCGGTCTCGAGGTTGCCCAGCATGGAAGCGCCAGTACGCATCACATCCATCGGGTGGGCGCTAGCCGGAATCTGTTCGAGCACGGTCTTGAGCGCCTGGGGCAGGCCACGCAGCCCCTTGAGCTTGGTGATATAGGCATCCAGCTCGGCCTGGTTCGGCAGCTTGCCCTTGAGCAGCAGGTAGGCCACTTCCTCGAAACGCGCCTTCTCGGCCAGTTCCTTGACGTCGAAGCCGCGGTAGGTCAGGCCCGAGCCGGTCTTGCCAACAGTACATAGGGCCGTGGTGCCGGCGCTCTGGCCGCGCAGACCTGTGCTACTGACGGGTTTCTCTGACATGTCGTGTCTCCTTGGTCTTTTTTCTGTATCTGTCTTGGGCGCCACGGTACAGGGCCAGGATTCAGGCCTCATGTGGACTCCCCGGGGTGCATGCCTTGTCGCCCCTGTGGGCGTTCTCTTCAATCAGTGCCTTTCTCGAAGAGGGCGTCCAGCTTCTGTTCGAAACTGTGATAGTTGAGGAAGTCATAGAGCTCATCCCGAGTCTGCATCAGCTCGACCACGTCCCGCTGATGCCCCTTGTCGTGGATGCTCTGATAGACCGTCAGCGCGGCGGCGTTCATGGCGCGGAACGCCGACAGCGGATAGAGCACCATGCGGCAGCCAACCTCACCGAGCTCCTGTTGACTGAACAGCGGCGTGGCCCCGAATTCGGTGATATTGGCCAGGATCGGCGCATCGACGCGCTCACAGAAGGCGCGGTAGTCGTCCAGGGTGTGCACCGCCTCGGCGAAGATGGCGTCGGCACCGGCCTCGATGCAGGCACTGGCACGCTCGATGGCGGCATCCAGACCATCCTTCTGGAACGCGTCGGTGCGGGCGATCAGGTAGAAGTCCGGATCGATCCGGGCATCGGCGGCCGCCTTGACGCGATCGACCATCTCCTCCTGGGAAACGATCGCCTTGTTGGGACGGTGGCCGCAGCGTTTCTGGGCCACCTGATCCTCGATATGTACGGCGGCTACGCCGGCACGCTGCATCTCCTTGACGGTCCGGGCGATGTTGAAGGCACCGCCCCATCCGGTGTCGATGTCCACCAGCAGCGGCAAGTCCGTGGCGCCACAGATACGGTGGGCATCCGCTACCACGTCATTCATGGTGGTCATGCCCAGGTCGGGCAGGCCGAAGGAGGCATTCGCCACGCCACCACCGGAAAGGTAGATGGCCTGGTGCCCCACTCGCTCGGCCATCATGGCGGTATAAGCATTGATGGTACCGACAATCGACAAAGGCCGATTGGCTTGCAGGGCGGCACGGAAACGCGCGCCGGGAGTGGCTTGAGTCATTAAAATGCTCCTCTGTATGTCCGGGCTGGCCTCAGGTCGCCGCCTCGGCTTGCTGCTGGAGAATCGTGGCGTAACGGTCGGCCACGTTGGCCCGTGAGGCGCTGACATGACGGCGCATCAGCAGCTCGGCCAGTTCGGCGTCGCCGGCCTCGATGGCATCGACGATACGATGGTGTTCGACGAAGGCGCGATGAGGCCGCGTTCCGCTGGCGCTGAACTGGGTGCGATAGAGCCGCACCAGGTAATAAAGGTCATCGCACAGCATCGTCATCAGCATTCGGTTGTGACTGCCCTGGACAATGCGGTAGTGGAAGTCCAGGTCGCCTTCACGCTGGTAATAGGCTTCGCCCTTGCGCAGGTCGGCCTGACGCTCATGGACCGATAGCACCTCGCGCAGGCCGGCGATCTCCTCGGCGGTCATGTGTTCCGCCGCCAGCCGGGCCGCCATGCTCTCGAGCGCTTCGCGAACGTCGAACAATTCCAGCAGTTCCTTCATCGAGAGCTTGACGACACGCGCACCCACGTGAGGTACTCGCTCGATGAGGCGATGCGCTTCCAGGCGTCGCATCGCCTCGCGCAACGGGCCGCGCGAGATACCGTAGGCCTTGGACAGGCCTGGTTCGGTAATCTTGCTTCCCGGCGCCAGCTTGCCCCGGACGATGGCATCCTGCAGTTCATGGAAGACCCGTTCGGCAAGAGTGCGAACCTCGGGAGCGACCTGTTCTGATACGAATGAGTTCATGGCAATTGTCGACAATTGAATGATGAGAAGACTTTAGACATTGGCTCCTGCCCGGTCAACCGCCGAACAAGCCCAACATGCTACGTCTTTGGTTGTAGACAACCAAGCATCTGCTCGGGACTGCTGTCGACAATTTCTCTACCGTTGAGGGCGGTAGCACTATCCTGGGTGTTGCGGGATAGGACAAAACGCAGCCTGATCCCTAGAATGGGTCGCCTGTTCCGAAAGGCCCCGTTGATGACCACACGACTCGAGATCACCCCCCTACCCTACCAGGACGACCCGCTGGGCTATTTCGCCCTCCTGCGGAACCGCCCCGGTTCGGTATTGCTGGATAGCGGGCGCCCTGCCGCTCCCGGCGGACGCTACGACATCATGAGCAGTGATCCGTTGGCGACACTGACCGTCGATGAGCAGGGGCAGGTATCAGGTGGCGTACCGGGCACCTCGGGCCACGACCCGTTTACCGCCCAGCAGAGGCTGCTGGACAGCCTGTCTCTCGAGACGCCCGATAGCCACCTGCCCTTTCTCGGTGGTCTGATCGGCTATTGGGGGTACGACCTGGGCCGTTGCCTGGAACCGGTAGGGGGCCGGTCACAGCCGGTCGTGCACCTACCGGCAAGCCGCGTTGGCCTCTACGACTGGGCCGTCGTCCAGGATCACGAAAAAGGCGAGACATGGCTGGTCGCGAGCGCGGAGCGCCGGATTCAGGTCATGGAGTGGTTCGAAGCGGCACCCGCTCCGGCCGCCCCCTTTCGGCTACTGGCCCCCTTCCAGGGCGAGCTGGATCATTCAGGCTATGCGCGCCGCTTCAAGGCCGTGCAGAACTACATTCGAGCCGGGGACTGCTATCAGATCAACCTGGCCCAGCGTTTCAGCGCCCCCTTTACAGGCGACCTGTGGGCTGCCTATCAGCGGCTTCGACACGCAACGCCCACCCCATTTTCTGCATACATGGCCTGGGGCAACCAGGCGATCCTGTCACTATCTCCGGAGCGCTTCCTTGGTTGTCACGACGACGGAGGCATCGAAACCCGCCCCATCAAGGGCACTCGCCCTCGCGGACGGACTCTCGAGGAAGACCGGCGGCTGGCCCAGGAGCTGGCGGCCAGCCTCAAGGATCGTGCCGAGAACGTGATGATCGTCGATCTTCTGCGCAATGACCTGGGCCGGGTGTGCCGCCCCGGTAGCGTAAGAGTACCCCAGCTGTGCGGGCTGGAGAGCTACGCCAACGTGCACCATCTGGTCAGCATCGTGCGTGGAGATCTCGCGCCCGGGCGCCAGGCGCTGGACCTGCTGGCCGCGGCCTTTCCCGGCGGCTCGATTACCGGGGCCCCCAAGGTACGCGCCATGCAGATCATCGATGAACTGGAGCCCAGCAGGCGTAGTGTCTACTGCGGCAGCCTGGGCTATGTCGATGTACGTGGGCACATGGACACCTCCATCGCCATACGTACCGCAGTGGCCGATGCCGGCAGGCTTCATCTTTGGGGGGGAGGCGGGCTGGTGGCGGACTCGGACGTGAACGCCGAGTACACCGAGACACTGGACAAGATTCGTCATTTGATGAAGGCCCTGGAATAAGCAGGACAAGGGCTAAGCACAAAATGGCATATAAGTGTCAAACCAATCGGTATTGGGGCATGAGCCACGGCCTTTGGTAGGGTACGTTCATCATCTACCAGGGAGATCGATAATGGCGTCCTTCCAGACCGCCCAGTTCGTTCTTGAGCACGACCAGGCCTCACCCAAGGATATCCTGCGTGCTGCTTATGCCGCTTTCAGTGAATTGACGCTTTCCTTCTCCGGTGCCGAAGACGTGGTACTGATCGACCTGGCGCTCAAGATAGCGCCAAAGGAGAAGGTACATGTCTTCTCGCTGGACACCGGGCGACTACACCCCGAAACCTATGCCTTCATCGAGCGGGTTCGTGAACACTACGGTATCGAGATCGATGTCCGCTTTCCCGATACCCAGGCAATACAGGCGCTGGTTCGCGAGAAGGGCCTGTTCAGTTTCTATCGCGATGGGCACCAGGAGTGCTGCGGCATCCGCAAGGTCGCGCCGCTGCGTGAACGCCTGCAGGGGCTTACGGTGTGGGTCACCGGTCAACGGCGTGACCAGAGCCCGGGCACGCGCTCGACGCTTCAGATCGCCGAGCGTGATGGCGCCTTCGGTAGCGAGGCTTCGCCTCTCTACAAGATCAATCCGTTGACGCACTGGACCAGCGAGGACGTGTGGACCTATATCCGCATGTTCGATGTGCCCTACAATCCGCTGCATGAGCGAGGATTCGTCAGCATCGGCTGCGAACCCTGCACTCGCCCCACCCTGCCCCATCAACACGAACGCGAGGGTCGGTGGTGGTGGGAAGACCAGGGCGGCAAGGAGTGCGGGCTTCACGTGGCCAATCTCGCTTCACGTTGACTGGCAGGGCGAGATCGAGCCTGTCACGAGCGTATCGGCACGGCGTTCTTGTACGCCTTCTACCGGATCGGCAGCTCGATCTCCTTGAACAATCCGTGCTCATGGCGCGGCCCAGCGGCCAGGGCGGCATCGACCAGCTCCCGGTCGAGATGATCGGCGAAGCCCTTGACGAAGTCATACATGTATCCGCGCATGAAGGTGCCCCGGCGAATGCCGATCTTGGTCACGGAGCTTTCGAACAAGTGACCGGCCTCGAGCACCACGAGGTCGTCATCCAGCCCCGGGTCTACCGCCATATGCGCCACGATACCGACGCCCAGGCCAAGCCGGACATAGGTCTTGATCACATCGGCATCGGCGGCAGTCAGCACCACATTGGGCGAGAGGCCCTTGGCCCGGAACGCATCGTCGAGCTGAGAGCGCCCGGTGAAGCCGAAGACATAGGTCACCAGTGGCTGCTCGGCAAGGCGTTCCAGTGTCAGTTCGCCCTCGGCTAACGGATGCCCACGCGGAACCAGCACACAGCGATTCCAGCGATAGCAGGGCAGCAGGATCAAATCGTTGAACAGTTCCAGCGACTCGGTGCAGATGGCGAAGTCGGCCTGGCCATCACTGACCATCTGGGCGATCTGCTTGGGCGTGCCCTGCTGCATGTGCAGTGCCACCTCCGGATATTTTTTCGTGAACTCGCCGATCACCGGCGGCAGCGCATAGCGGGCCTGGGTGTGGGTCGTGGCAATGGACAGGCTTCCGCGCCGCTCATCGCTATGCTCCTGTGCCACCTGCTTGATGTTTTCGGCCAGCCTCAGCACCTGCCCCGCCAGTTCGACGATAGCCTGACCGGCAGGCGTGACCCGTGTCAGGTGCTTGCCGCTGCGGGCGAATATCTCGACCCCCAGCTCATCTTCCAGTAGCCGTATCTGCTTGGAGATGCCCGGTTGAGAGGTATAGAGGCTCTGGGCAGTTGCCGACACATTGAGATTGTGACGGGTCACTTCCCAGACATAGCGCAGCTGCTGAAGTTTCATGGTGAACTTGCTCCCTCTACCTACCGCCCGGCGGATCAATACAAAATAGCGATTAAAGCAGCATCATGTAATCACTAAATAGCATAAAAGAAAACCACCCACCTCTGCTGACTTCATAAGCATGGCGTAAAGTGATGCATCGTCGCATTATCGCGTGACGTATCAGTCGCTCTTCGGAAGGGGCGGGCCATGCCGCCCATGGCAGGGTTGGAAAGCGGCCCCCCGTGAACTAGCCTCAAATAAGCTTCAGGAAGATGGCGTGTCGACCCGTTTCTACAGGGAGCAGCCTATGGGAACCGACGTAGCGGGTGGTGCCCGAATCGATATCGTGACGATGGGACCGCAAGGCCTAACCACCCGGGAAGATGTACTGGCCATCGAAGAGGCGTTGGAGATCCGCGTGGTCGGCACCGAGCCGGTCATCACCATGCGCACCCCGGGGCAGGACCGTGAGCTTGCTGCCGGCCTGATGCTGAGCGAAGGGCTGGCAAGAACCCGCGGCGATTTCGAGATGCTTTGCCATCTTGTCGATGAGCCAGACGTCGTGCAGATCGCACTGAAGCATTTCAGCAATGAAAAGGCAGAGATGCTGCAACGCTCCTCGTTCTCCAATAGTGCTTGTGGCGTCTGCGGCAAGAAAAGACTCGACCTGGGCACGATGGAAAATCTGGGACCACTGTCGCCGGGACCAGCCGTGTCGGGTGAGTTGCTCTGCTCCCTTCCCTCCCGGCTTCGTGAACACCAACGGCTCTTTGCCGAGACAGGGGGGCTCCACGCTGCGGCACTCTTCGATGACTCGGGAGAGCTCCAGGCAGTCCAAGAAGATGTCGGCCGCCATAATGCACTCGACAAGCTGAACGGCTGGGCGTTGCTGAATCACCGGTTACCGCTCACCGGACAGATCGTCGTTCTCAGTGGCCGTGCCAGCTTCGAACTCATCCAGAAATGCATCATGGCCCGCGTGCCAGTGGTATGCGCCATATCGGCGCCCAGCAGCTATGCGGTCCGTCTCGCCAGGAAGTTCGGTATCACTCTGGTGGGGTTCCTGCGTGAGGGCCGCTTCAACATCTACTCCTGTCCGGAGCGGATCCTGGACCAGTCTGCACCTGGCTCGTGGGGGCATGGCACGGAAAGCCTTGCGCACTGACCGGACGCGGCTGACGTGTCGTGACAACGACACCCTTTCTCCCTTCCTTGCCGGCCACGCCGTTGCTACATGGCTTCGCACCCTGCCAGCAGGGTGCGAAGCGGATACACAGATCGCCGTTCAGGGCCCGCTGGTCGGCTTGCCGGTATAGTCCGTCACTGGCTTGTCGACTGGCTTGTCGAGTCGTTCGGCAAAGGCCTTGAGCCCCTCGATCAGCGGCGCCACGGCATGCCAGAGCTGTTCATCGTGAAGCATCTTGTAGGCTCCGCTGATCCCTGGTGACTCTTCGCCCTCCTTGCCGGGCTGATGCAGGCTGACCTGGTCGATGCCCTCCTTGAAGGCAAACATCACCTTGTAGAACCGCTCGGGCGGAATGGCGGAGAGCATCATCGCCAACGCCGAGAGATTCTGGATGGCGTTGAGAGTGCCCTCCTTGCCGATGCCGTCCACCAGGACCTTGGCAATCTCGGTATTGGCAGCCACCACATTGTTGGTCAAGCGCAGCACGCCATGCTCATGCAGTGTCTGCAGCAACTGTTCGAGCTCCTCGTGAGCATCCATGCCGATCCTGGGTGGCGTCACGTCATGGGATATTCGTTCAGCCATCACATCTTCCTCGGGTTGGCTTGCTGTGCGGGCGGCAACACATAATCGCCACGGGACCACTTGACCGCCACCTCGACACCCTGGGTCGGGGTAGGCTGGCCAAAGCGATAGTTGGTGCTCGGCAAAGGAGGCTCGCCCCGCTTCGACAGGACCTCCAGCTTGACCGCAGTCTCCTTATAGGCCGGCGTCTGGACGTCGGGGTCGTTATGCTCACCTGTCAGCGTGTTGATACCAAACTTACCGAAGTGGATCGGCAGAAAAAGTGTCTTGCCCGCCACCCGGTCGGTGATGACGGTCGGCAATTCGATACTGTCGCGACGCGAGGTCAGGCGAACCCAGGTCCCTTCCTCGATGCCTCGCTCGGAGGCCAGCTCCGGGCTCACCTCGACAAACCCTCTCGGCACCTGCTGCCAGACCCCCTCGCTCCGGCCAGTCTGGTTGGAGGCCTGGAAGTGCTCACGCATGCGGCCATTATCGAGAGAGAGATCGTACTCGGCGTCGGTGGTCTCCTCCGGCATCCGCCATTCAAGCGGAAAGAGGTTGGCCTTGCCGTCCTCGTTGGGAAAGCCATCGGTGTAGAGCAGCGGAGAATCGGTACCGTCCGCCGCCACCGGCCAGAGTTGCGAATTCCAGCCTGCCAGGCGATCGTAGCTGACACCGGCAAACATCGGTGCAATTCGGGCGCACTCGTCCATGATCCGGGAGGGGTGCTCATAGCCCCAGTCATGACCCATACGGGCTGCCAGGTCCGTCAGTATCCTCCAGTCGGGCCGGCTGTCCCCAAGCGGTGGCAGCACTTCATGGAAGCGCTGGATACGACGCTCGGTATTGACGAAAGTGCCCTCTTTTTCGACGCTTGGGCTCGCAGGCAACACCACGTCGGCAAATTCGGCGGTGCGGCTCAGGAACATGTCCTGCACCACCATGAAGTCGAGTTTCTCGAAAGCCGACAGCACGTTGTGGGTATTGGCATCCGAGAACGCCGTCTCTTCGCCAATGATATACATCGCTTTGATATCGCCCTTGTCTGCCGCTTGCACCATCAGAAAGTTGCCTTTACCGGGCTCGTTGGATAACGCTTCAGGCGTCACCCCCCACCCTTCGGCCCATCGCTTTCGGCTCTCCTCATCGGCGACGTGGTCATACCCGGGATAGCGGTCCTTCAGACAACCGAAGTCGCTGGCCCCCTGAACGTTGTTATGACCCCGCATGGGGTAGCCGCCCGTACCGGGCTTGCCGTAATTGCCGGTCACCAGCAACAGGTTCGAGAGCGCCGTGCTGGTATCAGAGCCGTGGCTGTGCTGAGTAATGCCCATCGCCCACAGCAGGCAGACACTGCCCGCCCGGCCGATCATTTCTGCCGTTTCGATCAGTTCCTGGCGGGAAACGCCCGTCATCTTTTCAGCGAACTCGAGTGTGAACGGCTCCAACGAATCACGGTACTCCTCGACACCGTTGACCCACTGGTCGAGAAACTCCATGTCCGCCAGGCCATGGTCGAACAGGTAGCGCGACAGCGCCGATGCCAGGATAAGGTCCGTGCTGGCGTTGGGGCGCAGAAAGATATCGGCCCGGTCGGCCATTTCATGCCGGCGGGGGTCGATCACGATCACTTTCTGGCCTCGCAGCTTCTGGGCCGCCTTGATCCGGGCTGCGATCACGGGATGGTTCTCGGCGGTGTTGCTGCCAACCAGCACCACGACCTCTGCCTGCTCGATATCCTTGATCGTACCGGCATCGCCACCATAGCCGACCGTGCGGAACAGACCCTGGGTAGCCGGGTTCTGGCAATAACGCGAGGAATTGTCGACATTGTTGGTGCCAATGATCAGCCGTGCGATCTTCTGGGTCAGGTAGGCCTCCTCATTGCTTGCCTTGCTCGAGCCGATGAACCCCAGGCTATCCGGGCCATGGGCCTCGCGAACCTCCAGCAGCCGCCGCGCCACCAGATCGAGCGCCTCGTCCCAGCCTGCCTCCCGGAAGCGACCATTCTCACGAATCAGAGGCATGGTCAGGCGCTTCTCGCTATTGACGAAATCCCAGGCGAACTTGCCCTTGATGCAGGTGGAAATGCCGTTGGCGGGCGCCTCCGGTACCGGTTGGACCTTGAGGATGTGACGGTCCCGGGTCCACATCTCGAAGGCACACCCGACCCCGCAATAGGTACAGACGGTCTTGGTACGCTTGATCTCGGGCTGTCGCATCTTCATGTCCATTTCCGATAGCCCCGAGACCGGCGTCGCGCCAATGGTGATCTCCACTGCCTTGATGATCTCGATCATTGGGCGCTTGAGCGACCATGGCATTGCGGTGAAAGGACCGGCCTGGCCATCCATGCTGTTTTCCATCAAGGCATTACAGGGGCAGACCGTGACGCAATGACCGCAGTGTACGCAGCTGGAATCGTCGATGGCCTTGCCGCCATCCCATAGCACCCGCGGATTCTCGCTCGCAAAATCGATGCTCAGTGTCTCGTTGACTTCGACATTCTGGCAGGCCTCTACGCAGCGGCCACACAGGATGCATTGATCGGGATCGTAGGTATAAAAAGGACTGGAAGTGTCCTTCTCATGGGGCTTGCGCTGGAACTCGTAGCGCTGGATGGGTATCTGCATGTCCACCATGGTGTTGTGAAGCGTGCAGTCGCCATTGTTGTTCTCGCATACCGTACAGTAGAGTTCGTGCTTGCCGAGCAGCCGATCCATCCCTTCGTGGCGTGCGGCTTCGGCATGTTCATTACGGCTGGAGATGGTCAATCCGTCTGATGTGCGTATCGAGCAGCCCCGCTTCAGCCCGCCATCGACTTCGACCCAGCAGGCATCGCAGGTTTCCAGCGCACCAAGCGAGGGGTGATAGCAGACATGGGGAAGTGCGATACCGTGGCCTTCGAGGAAGTCCACGAGCGGCTCATCGGCTTCTCCCGATAGCCGCTGCCCATCGAATACGATCGTACAATCTGGCGTCATGGCCTGGCTCTCCTTGTCCGGGCCTGGCAACACACGCCCGCGCACGGCATTGACCTGTGGAAAGCACCGAGGCTTCCCCGCACCGCTTTTTTCTGGCGCCACGATCCTGGCCCCAAGAGTAGGTGGCCGTGCCGGCAACACGCGCCTGTGCCGAACCCTGCCCTGTTACGTCCGGTCTGTCTCTGGCAACGTAGCCGAGACCCCGCCCCTTGTCGAAGTCCTTCGTCGCGCCATGACCGGCGCTGAATGGCGGGGCACCAGGCACGCCAACGGGCTGGAAGGTCATGAAAAGCAATAGGTTAGAGAAAATCCGGAGGAAGCGGACGTGTCAAGCCCAGCGCTTGGGAAACGATTCGGGCTGCCGTTGGTAACACCCCGAAACAGAATGACTCAGGAAACCGGAGGAAAAGCGGGAACACGCAGCCGCAAGCGAGCACTATTTGCCAGCGACCCGGTCGGCCGCTAACATCAGCCGACCAGACATGCCCCCGGGCGTGTCATCTCGATCCGCTCGATGCAGCGCAACGTAACTGGAGAAACACATGGCCAACAACGTCGATGTCACCAATGCCAACTTCGAGCAGGAAGTCCTCAAGGCAGATCAACCCGTGCTGCTGAAGTTCTGGGCGCCCTGGTGCGGCCCCTGCAAAGTCATGGCGCCGGTGATCGACGAGGTCGCCGAAGAACGTTCCGGCAACCTCAAGGTAGTCAGCATCAATGTGGACGACGCTCCGGAAATCGCCGCCGAGCAGGGCGTTCGCGGCGTTCCCACCGTCATGCTGTTCAAGTCGGGCTCCAAGGTCGCCTCTCTGGTAGGCGCACAGTCCAAATCCCAGTTGGCGCAATTCATCGATCAGAACGCCTGATCCCATGCCATGAATACCCTCTCGCCCCGGCCATGGCCGGGGCGAACGCTTTTGGGGCATCACTCGGCCTTGTCGACTCTCTCCAGTGGCGGCTCTCTCTCCTCTCTGACTGCTGGCGCATCGTCCGTTTGCCGACCCGGCCCCAGCAATCGAGCGATCCATCGCGTCTGGGGGTGGCTATTCAAGGCAATTTTCAAGGTCATGGTCAATACCACCGACAACAGCATCCCCACCACGCCGAAGACCCAGCCCCATACCACCAGCGAGAGAAACGCCACAAAGGTCGAGAGGCCCAGCGCCCGCCCCATGAGGCGTGGCTCCACCAGATTGCCGAGCACGAAATTGATGGCCAGATAAGCCGTTGCCAGCACGAAAGCCTGAAAAAGCCCCCCATCCTGGGACACCAGCATCAGCAGGATGGGCGGTAGCGCAGCCAGTGCCGACCCGATATTGGGTATATAGTTCAGGGCAAAGGCCAGGACACCCCACAACAGCGGGAAATCCACGCCGACCAGAACACAGGCCAGCCAGGCCAGTACCCCGGTCACCAGACTGATCAAGGTCTTGACCGCCAGGTAGCGCTTCAGCGTCAAGCTGAACTCATGGAAACGCCTCAGGCTCGGTGCCGGATCGTCCAGGGCCTGGGATACCTTGGTGCGAAAATTGAGTGTCTCGAAGAGCATGAAAACGACCAGCAGGGCCACCACGACACTCTGCATGACAAGATTGCCCAATTCTCCCAGCAGCATGGGCACCCAGGCACTGTCATCTTCCATGTCGAACAGTCCCGCCAGGCGGTCGGGATCGATGGCCAGCCCCATGTCGGCCAGACTGGCGAGAATGTCCAGGTAGTGTTCGTACAGGCGGTCTTCGATCCCGGGCAGGGCCTCGATGAAGGTCCAGAAGGTATTGGCAACCAGTACGCCGACCAGCGACAGCAAGGCGCCAATGACCAGCAAGGTGATGCAGACCGCGAAGCGCAGGCTAACGCCCAGGCGATTCAACCACTGCACTGGTGCCGTGCAGATAACGGCGATGAACAGCGCCAGCAGCAATGGCACGATCAAATCCGAACCGGCCTTCATACCGGCGATGATGATCACCAGTGCAGCCAGCGCCAGCGTGAGCATCAGGGGGTAGCCGTGCTGCCCATCCTCGTTGCTGTCAAGCATGCCATCTATCCCTGTCTGGCGTGTCCGTCTTCATCATGCCGCTTGCGAGGCCGGCACACAAATTCTCCCGTTTCAGGATCAAACATGCAGATTCGGTGGAACCACGCCAATGTGCGGAACCATACGCCGCTTTCTCTCTCGAATCAGAGCCCGGCGAGTTGGCCGGCCATTATCCACTGCTGCAAGGAGGCTCCCATGCCCCGCCAAACCCGATTCCGGTACCTGTTGCTGGGTGCCCTGCTTTCCACGACGCCGCTGATGGCCGCCACTACCCTTGCCGATGACAACCGCTCGCGGCTGGACGTTCAGGCCGAGGCCCAGCTTGATGTCGTTCCAGACCGGGCGACCCTCAGCGCCCGCCTCTGGGAGCGTACGCCGGCCATTCCGCGGCATGACGAGACCGAGAGCGACCCCACCGCCCTGCGCGAAGCCCGTGACCGACTCGAGGAGCGCGCCGCGGTTCTCATCCGTACACTGGAAGAAGCAGGGCTTGAGCGCGACGCGATCAGCGCCGGCTCGCTGAACGTACAGCCGGAATACGTGCCGGGCACCAGAACGGCCGACGGAGAGCGCGAGACGCTGGCACGGACTCGCCTGGAGCGTCCTTTCCGGGTAGAAGTCGAGGATCTGGAACGCCTGCCGCTACTGCTCGACGCACTGACCGAGGCGGGAGTGAATGCACTGGACGGGGTAACCTACGACCTGACCGACCGGGAGGCCGCTACCGACGAAGCGCTGATCAAGGCGCTGGAGAAGGCCCGCCACAAGGCCGAACTGATGGCCTCCACCCTCGATGTCTCCCTGGGTCCCGTGATCAGCATCAGTGAGACCCGCTCCCCCATTTATGCCCCGCGCATGATGGCCATGAGCGCCGATAGTCGGGAAAGCGCCGGTGCGGCAGAGTATCGCCCGGGCACCATCACCATCGAGGCCGGAGTCAGCGTGAGCTGGACCATCGAGCCCTGACCGGAGACGCTGCATGCGGCATCGCAACGGGCCTGGCACTTGCCAGGCCCGTTGCGATATCGGCTTTCGAGGCGCTCACCCTGCGCCCGGGAAGCAACCGAAGGCAGGGAAACCGACTCAGATATTGATCACTTCGACGCCACCCATATGGGAACGCAGCGCTTCCGGAATCGTGATCGCCCCCTCGGCATTCTGGTGGTTCTCCATGACCGCAATCAGGCAACGCCCGACTGCCAGGCCGGAGCCATTCAGGGTATGCAACAGTTGAGGCTTCTTCTGTTCGGGATGGCGAAAACGCGCCTGCATGCGCCGCGCCTGGAAGTCCTCGCAATTGGAAATCGAGGAGATCTCACGGTAGGTCTGCTGGCTGGGCAGCCACACTTCCAGATCATAGGTCTTGGTGGCACCGAAGCCCATGTCGCCGGTGCAGAGAGTGACGACCCGGTAGGGCAGATCCAGCGCCTGCAGGATCGCCTCGGCATGGCCACGCATCTCTTCCAGCGCCTCATAGCTCTGCCCAGGCTCGACCATCTGCACCATCTCGACCTTGTCGAACTGATGCTGACGAATCATGCCGCGGGTGTCCCGGCCATGCGAGCCCGCTTCGCTGCGAAAGCAGGGGGTATGCGCGGTCAGCTTTACCGGCAGCAGGCGGTGATCGAGTATCTCGTCACGGACGAAATTGGTCAGCGGTACTTCAGCGGTGGGAATGAGATGATAGCCCCGCTCGTCGTCGAGGCGAAACAGGTCCTCGCCGAACTTGGGCAACTGGCCCGTGCCAAACAGCGAGTCGGCGTTGACCACGTACGGAACGTAGCACTCTTCGTAGCCATGCTCCAGGGTCTGCTTGTCGAGCATGAACTGGGCCAGCGCCCGGTGCAGCCGCGCGATGGGGCCGCGCATCACGGTGAAACGTGCGCCGGTCAGCTTGCTCCCCAGCTCGAAGTCCATGTCGCCCCTGAGCGCCCCCAGGTCGACATGATCCCTGACCTCGAAATCGAACGTCCTGGGGGTGCCCCAGCGATGCAGCTCGACGTTGTCATCTTCGCTCACGCCCACCGGCACGCTGGCGTGGGGCAGGTTGGGCAAGCCGCTGACCAGGTCCTCCCACTCTGCCTGCACGTCGGCGAGACGAACCTTGGCGGCGTCGAGACGATCACCGAGATCACTCACTTCCGCCAGCAGAGGCTGGATGTCCTCGCCCTGGGCCTTGGCCTTGCCGATCGCCCTGGAGCGGGTATTCCGCTCGTTCTGCAGCGACTCGGTCTCGGTCAGCAGCTCACGGCGCCGAGCCTCCAGGGCGGTGAGCCGCTCGGTATCGAGGACAAAGCCCCGCGTGGCCAGTCGTTGGGCGACCCTGTCGAGGTCGCTGCGCAGCAGTTTGGGATCGAGCATGGCATCCAGTCCGTCGCAGGTGAAATCAAGGCGCCCCATTGTAGGGAAAAGGCCGCCTGGGCGCCACGCGCCGGGATGCGCACCACCGCCCTCTCGGGGTAAAATAGCGGCATTCCTTCTGCCTGTCCGGCCCCGCCGTGACAGCGACCAAGGCCGACACGACACCATGATCGCACGACTGGACACGACACAAGCGAGCCACCTGAACGGACTCGGCGCCCACTACGTGCGCTTTCTCGAGGCCCTGCGGGCCGCCGGTTTCGCCGGCGAAATCGCCCCGGACTACGCCAACCGCACGGTACTGGCTACCGACAACTCCCTCTATCAGCGCCTGCCCCAGGCGGTGCTCTACCCCAAGGGGGCGGAAGATCTCGAGCGCATCGCACACCTCGCCGGCCAGGTGGAACATCGCCGGGTGGTGCTGACGCCCCGCGGCGGCGGTACCGGCACCAACGGCCAGTCGCTCACCGATGGCCTGGTGGTGGATGTCTCGCGACACATGAATCGAATCCTCGACATCGATGTCGCCAATCGCCGCGTGCGGGTCCAGGCCGGCGTCGTCAAGGATCAGCTCAATGCGGCATTGAAGCCGCACGGCCTGTTCTTCGCGCCGGACCTCTCCACCTCCAACCGCGCCACCATCGGCGGCATGATCTCCACCGACGCCAGCGGCCAGGGCAGCTGCGAGTACGGCAAGACCCGCGACCATGTGCTGGAACTCGACAGCGTGCTGCTCGGCGGCGAACGGCTGGTCAGCCGACCGGTCCAGGCGGAAGAACTCGAGGCGCTATGTGCCCGTGACGGCGTGATCGGTACGGCCTACCGCACCGCCCGGGAGATCGTCGATACCCGGGGCGACCTGATCGCCGCCAAGTTCCCCCCGCTCAACCGCTGCCTGACCGGCTATGACCTGGCGCACCTGCGGGACGCGGATGGCCGGCTCGACATCAACAGCCTGCTGTGCGGTGCCGAGGGCTCGCTGGGCTTCCTCAACGAGGCGGTGCTCAACGTGCTGCCGGTTCCCCGGCACTCGACCCTGGTCAACGTCCGCTATGCCGGCTTCATGGACGCCCTGCGCGATGCTCGGGCACTGATGTCGAGCAGCAGCTCTTCACAAACCCAGCCGCAGGCGCGCCCCACCTCCATCGAGACGGTGGACGACAAGGTCCTGCAGCTGGCCATGGAGGATTTCGTCTGGGACAGCGTGGCGGAATTCTTTCCCGGCGAGGCCGCTGCCGGTCACGGCGCCGATGATAGCGACGCTACCAGCACTATCGCCCACCCAGGCAAGACAGTGGCGATTCGCGGCATCAACCTGATCGAGTTCAACGACGACGATCCCGCGCGCCTGGCCGAGCGGGTCGCCGTCTTCTGCCACCACTTGGAGGCGGATGACAGCGTCGAACGCCTCGGCTATACGCTGGCCGAGGGCCGTTCGGCCATCCAGCGTGTCTACGGCATGCGCAAGCGAGCCGTGGGCTTGCTGGGCAACGTCAAGGGAGAGAAGCGACCGCTTCCCTTCGTCGAGGACACTGCGGTGCCGCCGGAACACCTGGCCGACTACATTGCCGAGTTCCGTGCGCTGCTGGACGCACGTGAGCTCGACTATGGCATGTTCGGCCACGTGGATGCCGGCGTGCTGCACGTGCGCCCGGCCATCGACATGAAGGACCCCGCCCAGGAGCGGCTGATCCGCGAGGTGTCCGATGAGGTCGCCGAACTGACCCGGAAATATGGTGGCCTGCTGTGGGGCGAACACGGCAAGGGCGTGCGGTCGGAATATGCACCCAGGTTCTTCGGCGAGCTCTACCCCAGCCTGCGGCGGATCAAGGCCGCCTTCGACCCCCACAACCAGTTGAACCCGGGCAAGATCGCCACACCGCTGCCCACCCCGCCCGACGCCAGCGAAGAGCAGGTGGTCAAGTGGGTCGATCCCGGCCTGCTGGCCATCGACGCCGTGCCCACCCGTGGCCAGCTCGACCGCCAGATCGATGAGCGGGTGTGGCAAGCATACGGTGCCGCGGTCTACTGCAACGGCAACGGTGCCTGCTACAACTACGACCCGAACGATGCCATGTGCCCCTCGTGGAAGGCGACCCGCGACCGGGTGCACTCGCCCAAGGGACGCGCCAGCCTGATGCGCGAATGGCTGCGCCTGCAGGGCAACGCCGGTATCGATGTGCTCGACGAGTCGCGAGCGCAGCAGACCGAGGGCGGCCTTGGCTTTCTCAAGCGCCTGCCCCGGCGTGCCTTGAACACGCTGAGGCGCAAGGGGGAAGACGACTTTTCCCACGAAGTCTACGACGCCATGGCCGGGTGCCTGGCGTGCAAGTCCTGCGCCGGCCAGTGTCCGGTGAAGGTCGACGTACCGGAGTTCCGTTCCCGGTTCCTGGAGGTCTACCACGGTCGCTACCTTCGCCCCGTGCGCGACTACCTCATCGGCGGCATGGAGTTCTTCGTGCCGGTACTGGCCCGGGTCGCACCGCTCTACAACGCCGCCCTGGGCAACCGCCTGGTCGACAGACTGCTGGCTGGCCCCATCGGCCTGGTCGACAGTCCGCGGCTGTCACGGGCGCGCCTGGGCAAGCAGCTGCAAGCCTGGGGGGTGGCCGAGGCCACACCGACCTCGCTTGGCCTGCTGACCGACGCCCAGAAGACCCGCAGCGTGGTCATCGTCCAGGATGCCTTCACCAGCTTCTTCGAGGCCGAGCTGGTGATGGACATCGTCGAGCTGTTGTCGCGTCTCGACATCAAGGTCTTCGTCGCCCCCTACTCGCCCAACGGCAAGCCGCTCAACGTGCAGGGTTTCCTCGGTGCCTTCGCGCGCACCGCCGAGACGCAGGCCCGACGCCTGCGTGCCCTGGCCGAGTTCGGCGTACCGTTGGTGGGTATCGATCCGGCCATGACCCTGACCTACCGCCAGGAGTACGTGAAGGCGTTGGGACCCGATGCCGTGCCCGATGTCCTGATGCTTCAGGAGTGGCTCGTCGCCCAGGGCCAGCGGCTGGTTCCGGCGGGGCTGAGCCAGCAGATGGACAACCTGGCCGATCCCGGCTTCCGGTTGCTCTCCCACTGCACCGAGAAGACCAACGCCCCGGGCAGCCCCAAGGCGTGGCAGCAAGTGTTCACCGCGTTCGGTTTCGAGCTGGACCTGATCGCCACCGGCTGTTGCGGCATGTCCGGCACCTATGGGCATGAGGCGCGCAACCGCCACACCTCGGCCACCCTCTACGCCCAGTCGTGGCAGCCGGTGGTGGAAGACGAGACCAACAGCGGGCGCCTGCTGGCCACCGGCTACTCCTGCCGCAGCCAGGCGAAGCGGCTTTCCGACCAGGGCCTGCCACACCCGTTGCAGGGCTTGTTGGCGCTCTTCCGTCAGCTCAACTGGTAAACTGGCAGAGCATGGCCGGCGGCACGCCGTCGGTCTCCCGGGTCGCACCCATAGGGCGAACAGGAGGCAACATGTCACGCACCCTGATCATCATCGGCCTGTGCATCGTTGCCATCGGTCTCTTCTGGCCATGGCTCTCCAGGCTGCCCTTCGGTCAGCTTCCCGGCGACATCGCCATCAGGCGAGAGAATGTCTCGTTCTATTTCCCCATCACCACCATGATTCTGCTGAGCCTGCTGGTTTCGGCAATACTCTGGCTGCTAAATCGGTAGCCTAGAAAAATAGCCGTCGCAGCGCCTCCCCCGGGTCGCTTTCACGCATGAAGGCTTCGCCGACGAGGAAGGCATGGACGTCATGCTCACGCATGCGCAGTACATCATTGCGGGTGTTGATGCCCGATTCCGTCACGACGGTGACACCGGCCGGAATGCGGGTCAGCAATTCCAGCGTGGTTTCCAGGCGTGTCTCGAAGGTGTGCAGATTGCGATTGTTGATGCCTACCAGGCCGATACCGAGCTTGAGAGCCCGCTCGAGCTCATGGATATCGTGCACTTCCACCAGCACATCCATGCCCAGTAATACCGCCTGCTGATACAGGTCCGCCATTCGGGCATCCTCCAGCGCGGCGACGATCAGCAGGATGCAGTCGGCACCGATGGCCCGCGCCTCGCTGACCTGATAGCCGTGGATGATGAAGTCCTTGCGGATAACCGGCAGCTCACAGGCTTCGCGCGCCTCGATCAGGAAGTCTTCGTGGCCCTGAAAGAAGTCGGCATCGGTCAGGACCGAGAGGCAAGATGCCCCACCAGCGGTATATTGCCTGGCGATCTCGCCTGGCTGGAAATCCTCCCGGATGACACCTCGTGAGGGGGAGGCCTTCTTGATCTCGGCGATGACTGCCGGATCGCCTTCATCCATGCAGCGATTCAGGGCGGCAATGAAACCCCGCGGGGCACTCTGCTGCTCGGCCAGCGCCAGCAGCTCGGCTTCGGGCACGGCACGGCGCCGCTCATCGACCTCCTGCTCCTTGCGGGCCAGGATGCGGGTAAGAATGGTGGGGGGAGCGTCCTGCGTCGGGCTCATGGCGAAAAGTCCTGAAATCGAGGCGGCAGTCGACTGCCGCAGACTGGGAGTGCTCAGGGAATCAGCACTCGAGTAAAGTCGGCCAATTCCTTCATTTTTTCCAATGGTAGCCTGGAAGCCTGGGCGTCCTGGGCCATGGCCACACCTTCTTTCAGTGAATCGGCAATATCGGCACAATACAGTGCCGCCCCGGCGTTGAGTGATACGATGTCCGCCGCCGCACCGTCACCCACCAGCGCCTCTTGCACCAGACGCAGGCTATCCTCGGCACTGACCACCTTGAGCTGTGCCATATCCTGGCTTTCGATACCCAGCTCCTCGGGCGTAATCGTATAATGGAGAATCTCACCATCCTTCAGCTCCGCCACCTGCGTGGGGGCAGCGAGCGAGATCTCGTCCAGCCCATCCTCGGCATGCACCACCATGACATGATGGCTACCCAGATACTGCAGGACTTCCGCCATCAAGGGCACCAGGGCTGGAGAATAAACCCCCAACAGCTGGTTGGGTGCCCCGGCGGGGTTGGTAAGCGGTCCCAGAATATTGAACAGGGTGCGAACGCCCATTTCACGCCTTGGGCCGATGGCGTAGCGCATGGCGGGGTGATGGTTGGGGGCGAACATGAAGCCGACCCCGACCCGCTCGATGCAACGCCCCACCTGGTCCGGCTTGAGATCCAGATGGATACCCGCCACGTCGAACAGATCCGCACTGCCCGATGAGGACGACACGCTGCGGTTGCCGTGCTTGGCCACATGGGCACCCGCAGCGGCGGCAACGAAACTGGCTGCCGTAGAGATATTGAACAGGTTGGCGCCATCACCGCCGGTGCCGACGATATCGACGATATTGTCGGCTTCTATCCTGACCCGCTTCATCAGCTCGCGCATGACCTGAGCCGCGGCACTGATTTCCTCCGCGGTTTCCCCCTTCATGGCCAGGCCGACCAGCAAGCCGCCAATCTGCGCGTCGGTGGCCTCTCCGGTCATGATCTGATGCATCACCGCATGGGTCTGGTCGAACCCCAGATTGTCACGGCGCATCACCGCAGCAATGGCGTCTCGCATCTGCATGGGCAGTCACTCCTCTGTCGGGCGCGGGTCAGCGACGCTTCAGGAAATTGGCCAGCAGCTCATGCCCCTGGCGAGTAAGAATCGACTCCGGATGGAACTGCACGCCTTCGATGTCCATCTCGCGATGGCGCAGCCCCATGATCAAGCCCGGGGTCACGTCATCCTCGTCGGTCCAGGCCGTGACTTCCAGGCATTCGGGCAACGAGTCCGCCTCGACCACCAATGAATGATAGCGAGTGACCTCCAACGGTTCCTCAAGACCTTTGAAAACGCCCTGACCGCGATGCCGTATTCGCGAGGTCTTGCCATGCATCACCTGGGGCGCTCGCACCACCTTGCCGCCGAATACCTGGCCGATGGCCTGGTGTCCAAGGCAGATCCCGAGAATAGGCAGCTCGCCGGCGAAGTGGCGAATCGCTGCCAGAGAGATGCCCGCCTCGTTGGGCGTGCAGGGTCCAGGCGATACGACCAGGTGTGTCGGTGCCAGCGCCTCGATCCGCTCTATGCTGATGGCATCGTTGCGGAAGGTGACCACCTCGGCCCCCAGCTCGCCCAGGTACTGCACTACGTTGAAGGTAAAGCTGTCGTAATTGTCGATCATCAGCACGGACATGGCTGTAAGGTCCTGTTTCTGTTGCAGATGGCAATTCGGCCTTGCAGAGGTTACCCAGATCGAGTTCGTTGACCGCACCAGCCGTGCAGGGACATCAGCCACAAAAATGCCGCCCTGACGGCGGCATGGTCATTCAAGACGCAACGGTGCCGCCCCGCTTCAGGAGCGCCACCACTTCCGGCTCGAACGAATGTGATCTGATGATGTCATGCACGCAATAGTGCCGTTGTGCCGGGCTGGCTGTCAATCCATGGCAATCGAAGGCCAAACACGGATAATGACAACGCGATACCTGTTGGGGCCAGTGCTGCACGAGTCATTAAAGTCCGCCTGGTTCCGGCTACACTCAACTTGACCGGTTGAACCGACTCCGTCGCCGTGTGCGCCGGATCTGCGAGGAAGCGTCCATGTTGAAGGAATTCAAGGAGTTTGCCGTTCGCGGCAACGTGGTGGATATGGCAGTGGGCATCATCATAGGCGGTGCATTCGGCACTATCGTGTCGAGCCTGGTGAATGATGTGTTGATGCCGCCGATTGGGCTACTGCTGGGGGGAGTGGATTTCACCGACATCTTTCTTGTGCTGAAGGGAGAGGGGCCTTATGCCAGTCTGACAGAGGCCACAGCGGCGGGCGCCGTGACGCTCAATGCTGGCGTGTTCGTCAATAACGTGGTGAGTTTCCTGATCGTCGCGTTTGCGGTGTTTCTGCTGGTCAAGGCGATCAACCGCCTCAGACGCCAGCAGGTCGAATCGCCAACACCGCCTGCCCCCCCGCCTGAAGAGGTCCTTCTGCTGCGAGAGATTCGCGATCATTTGGCCAGCCGACCCAAGGAGTGAACCCACCCGAGGAAATGAATCGTCCTGCCGTCAATCGCTGCCGAGAGGTGTCTCGCGTGGCGGTCTTTTTGTTCCTCCCAGGCCGGCATGAACCAGGCTGACCCGGGGGGGACAAGCAGAAGAGGAACAGCTCAAGCCCCTATGGTCAGCTCGGCCTGCCACGGCTGGTCAGGCCAGACGCCAGACTCTATCATCGGCCCCATGCGCTACCGCAAAAAGGAGATTGACGATGCGCTCTACCCGCCATGCCCTGCTCTGGTTGGCCTTCCCCCTCGCTGCCATGGTCGGCGGTGTCAACGCAGCGGCAGCATCACCCAAGGTGGTAGCCACTTTCTCGATACTGGGCGATCTCGTTGCCCAGGTCGGTGGCAGGGATATCCAACTGGTCACCCTCACCCCTGCCGGAGCCGAGGTTCATGAGTGGGAATTGACACCGAACAACTTCATCGCCCTGGAAGATGCCGACCTGGTGTTCTACAACGGCTACCAACTGGAGCAATGGATGCGCCAGGTGTATGCCACGGTGGGAAATCGCGCACCACTGGTGCCCCTGGCCGAAGACTCTGAATACCCGACTCTGCCAATCGTGACCGGCGAATACACGGGTGAACCGGATCCACACCTCTGGATGGCCCCCCGGGCTGCGGCGGCCTATGTCCAGGTCATTGCCGACACCCTCGCCGAGTTGCACCCGGAGGCGGCGGACAGCTTTTATTCACGCGCCGAGAAGGCTCGCGAGGCGCTCGATGACCTTCATGAGGAAGTCGCGGAAATGCTGGCCAATATTCCCGACGACAAGCGTTTGTTGATCACCAGTGAGGCCGCCTTCGTCTACTTCGCCGATGCTTATGACTTCCGCCATGATGGTGTCTGGGGCACGAATGCCGAGACGGAAGGCTCACCACAGCAAGTCATGCGCATCATCGACCTGGTCAACGAAGCCAGGCCGGCCGCCCTGTTCTGGGAGAGCACCATCTCGGACCGGCATGTTCGCAGCATTGCCAACGATACCGGCGCTGACGTCGCGGGTCCGCTCTATGTCGATTCCCTTAGCGAGGCGGATGGGGAAGCAGCCAACTACATTGCCCTCATGCGTCACAATGCACGGGTAATTCGCGACGCGTTGACGGAAGTCGATGAAACGAAGGAGCAAGAGGAAACACAACGGAACGAGGGGAAGAAAGAGAGGAAAGCGGGGTTCCGGCACCATTCAGGTACTGGGGGCACCCGATGCCATGCTGACTGATGCCATGCTGGCTCGTCTGACAGCCGGACAGGTCGAAGTGAAGGCCCTCGGCGCACATGGGGAAGTCCTGCCGTGATCGAGACAGCGAACCTGTTTGGCATGGCCATCATCGACGGGCTGATTGCAGCCCTGACGACCATCGTCGGGTTGCTGCCAGAGGCGATCGCAGCCCCCTTCTCCTATCACTTCATGCAGAGAGGCCTGCTCACCGCCGTGCTGGGGCTCTATCTCTCGGTAGTCCTCGACGTGGCTTCAAGCGGCGCCCGTGCTGGTGGCGTCGCAAGCGTTCCCCCTGTCGACTGAGCCGCCATACACGCCCTTCTTCAATCGTCTTTTTTGATGCTCAGAGATTATCGAGACCGCGCTCGGCCATGGCAACGGCACGGAATATCGCACGCCCCTTGTTGAGGGTTTCCTGCCATTCGAGTTCGGGGACCGAGTCGGCGACCACGCCGGCCCCAGCCTGGACGTGCAGCTCACCATCCTT
The DNA here is from genome assembly GCF_002879615.1 of Billgrantia endophytica. GTDB lineage: Bacteria > Pseudomonadota > Gammaproteobacteria > Pseudomonadales > Halomonadaceae > Halomonas > Halomonas endophytica. The sequence continues at coordinate 194,408 of NZ_PNRF01000032.1, read as the reverse complement.
GATCACCGCCGTGCGGATGGCGATGGCGGTGTCCATGTTGCCGTGCCAGGAGAGATAGCCCACTGCGCCCGAATAGATCCCGCGCTTGACCGGCTCCAGTTCGTCGATGATTTCCATGGCACGAATCTTGGGAGCGCCGGAGAGCGTGCCCGCCGGAAAGGTGGCGCGCAGGACATCCATGGCGGAGAGCCCTTGCCTGAGCTGGCCGGTAACGTTGGAGACGATATGCATGACGTGGGAATAACGCTCCACTGCCATCTGGTCCGTCACCACGACGGAGCCAGTCTCGCTGATACGCCCCACGTCGTTGCGCCCCAGATCGATAAGCATCAGGTGTTCGGCGACCTCCTTCGGATCGCCCAGCAGGTCGGCTTCCAGCGCTCGATCCTCTTCTTCGGTCTTGCCGCGGATCCGGGTGCCGGCAATCGGACGCACCGTCACCTCGCCATCCTCCAGCCGAGTCAGGATCTCGGGCGACGAACCAACGACATGGTGATCCCCAAGGTTGAAGAAGAACATGTAGGGGGACGGATTGAGGCTTCGCAACGCACGATAGAGATCCAGTGGCGAAGCCTGATAAGGAATCGACATTCGCTGCGAGGGTACGCACTGCATGACATCGCCCGCCAGCACGTATTCCTTGATCTTCTCGACCGCCGCCTTGAAGCCCGCTTCGGTGAAGCCTGACGTGAAATGCCCCTCTTCCACGGCACTGCGACCCGTGCCGGGACTGATGGTGTTCAGTGTGGCGCTTCGCAGGCGGACTTCCAACTGCTCCAGGCGCACGACCGCCGCCTCATGGGCATCGGCCTCGGCGGGGTCAGCGTGGGTCCATAGCGTCAAGCGACCCGAGAGATTGTCGAACACGACCAGGTCGTTGCAGACCATCAGCAGGATGTCCGGCACGCCCAGCGGATCCGGCTTTTCGACACCACGCAGGCGCGGCTCGATATAGCGAATGGTGTCATAGCCGAAATAGCCGACCAGGCCGCCATCGAAACGCGGCTGGTCGTCGAGCCGGGGTACCTTGAACCGCGCCTGGAACTGCTCGATCCAGTCAAGCGGATCCTCGACCTCGACTGCGCCTTGCTGCTCGCCATCGATCATGTGGTAAACGACGAAACCGCGCACCTCGATACGCTCGCGGCAAGGCAGCCCGATGATCGAATAGCGCCCCCACTTCTCTCCACCCTGTACCGACTCGAGGAGAAACGTCCAGGGCTCGTCGGCAAGCTTGAGGTAGGTGGAAAGCGGGGTATCGAGATCAGCCAGCACTTCACGGGTGACCGGTATGCGGTTATAGCCGGCGGATGCCAGCTCCTGGAAACGTTCGAGGGTCATCATCCCCGGTTCCTCAATGATGAAAGGGGAAGCATGACCACCATGAGAGGGGTCCCCGTATCGATTGCTGAAGTCATCCAAAATCACCCTAAACGAGTTCCGCCAGCGATTCAACCACGTCATCGGGCCGGCTATCACGAACCGATTCGCCATGATTGTAGCCGTAAGGTACTGCCAGGGTACGAAAACCCGCAGCCTGCCCAGCGGCGATGTCGTGACGTGAATCCCCCACCATCAGGCAATCCCGGGGGTGCAGGCCAAACTGGGCCGCCACATGCAGCAGCGGAGCAGGATCGGGCTTCTTCCGGTCCAGTGAATCGCCCCCCAGGCAGAGCCCGAAATGCCGCTCCAGGCCGAAGCCCGCCAGTATCGGGGCAATGAACGCGAACGGCTTGTTGGTCACCAGCGCGAGCGGCATCCCGCCGGTCCTCAACCCATCCAGGGCCTCGCGAGCGCCGGGATAAATCCGGGTGCGAGAGCTCGGATCACGGCCGTAATGCTCGAGAAACCCCCGGTGGCCCTGTTCGAGCAATTCCGCAGGCGGCGTATCGTTCAAGGCAGCGGCCAGGGCCCGCTCCACCAGCTTGCGAGACCCGTTGCCGACCCAGTCACGCACGTTTTCCATGCCCGCCGGCGCCAGGCCGAGGTCGGCCAGGGCCATGTCCACCGCAACCGCCAGATCGGGCACCGAATCGATAAGTGTGCCATCCAGGTCGAATGCGACAAGACGTATATCCTTCAGAATCGCATGCAAGTCCACTCCTCCGTGTCACGGGGCGACCCCGCCGGCATCACCCACTGTCGGCTCGTGCCTGGCGTTGCCCATGGTCAGTGACCCCTGTAGCCCGCTATGCTGGGGCTGGCGGTTGCCGATTGCAGAGTGAAACCCCCTTCGCCGCCGAGCCATGCTTCCTGGCTCATCTGGCAGGACGATCCGCCCTGACCCAGGCAACCTTGTTTCCACCCTTCCCCTTTCCATTTTCAGTCAGGAGTCTCGAATGACACTACCACGCATCGTGGTGGTAGGCGGAGGCGCGGGCGGACTCGAGCTGGTCACCCGGCTCGGTCGCAAGCTCGGCAAGCGCAAGCATGCCGAGGTCGTGCTCGTCGACCGCAACCCTACCCACATCTGGAAACCCTTGCTGCATGAGGTGGCTACCGGCGCCCTGGATTCCAGCCTCGACGAGGTTTCCTACCAGGGCCACTCCAAGACCCACGGCTACCGTTTCCAGCGCGGCACCCTCGATGGCATCGACCGTGAGGCCCGGCGGCTGACCCTCGCACCCATCGTGGACGACGACGACAGCGTCGTGCTCCCGTCCCGGCATCTTGACTATGACTACCTGGTACTCGCGCTTGGCAGTGTCAGTAACGATTTCGGCACGCCGGGGGTGGCCGAACATTGTCACTTTCTCGACAGCCCGGCCCAGGCGGAAGCCTTCCGCCGCGACATGCTCAATACATTCCTGCGCTACAGCGATCCCAAGCGCCGCCTGCATGTCAAACTTGCCGTCGGTATCGTCGGCGCGGGTGCCACGGGGGTGGAGCTCGCGGCGGAGCTCTACGACGCCTCGAAGATGCTGCACAGCTATGGCTTCACATCGCTTGATAGCGGGCAGCTCAAGGTTCATCTGATCGAGGCCGCGCCCAGCATTCTGCCCGCTCTTCCTGAGCGCATCACCACGGCGGTTCACCGGGAGCTCGAGAAGCTCGGGGTCGAACTGCATGTCGACACGCGGGTCACCCGTGTCGACGAAACCAGCTTCACGACAGCAGACGGCACCCGCATCGAGACGGACTTGAGCGTGTGGGCGGCGGGCATCAAGGCGCCCCCCTTCCTGTCCGAACTGGGGCTGTCGACCGAACGCAATCACCAGGTCAAGGTACACCCGACCCTGCAGAGCCTCGACGATGATCGCATCTTTGCCCTCGGGGATTGCGCCAGCTGTCTCCAGGCGAACGGCAAGCCGGTTCCGCCCCGGGCTCAGGCCGCTCATCAGCAGGCCACCCTGCTCTATCACAACCTCCGAGCCACACTGGATGGGAAACCACTCAGGACGTTCATCTTCCGCGATCGCGGCTCGCTGATTTCCCTTGCCCACTTCGAAGCCATCGGCAGTCTGATGCGAGGCGCGTCGGCACGCAGCCTGTTCATCGAGGGACGCCTGGCAAAGTTCTTCTATGCGTCCCTGTATCGTATGCACCAGTTCGCCATTCATGGTGCCATCAAGACCACCATGACGGTAGTGGTAGACGGCCTGAATCGCTACCTGCGTCCCAGGATGAAGCTCCACTGAACGGGCCGCTGGAGAAAAGTCGCCAGGCCTGGCCTGGCTGACTTTTCTCCTCTCGCCCGGGCAACCATGACATCTTTCAGGCCTACTCGGGGGGCACCTCTCACCGGCTTTCGCCGGCGCCACCCTGGCCGGCCAGCCAGGCCCGCTTGGCTGCCGGACTGAGCCGCTTGATATCGGCTTCGAGCCGCAGCGCCTCACCCTGGCTGCCTGCCGCCTGTTGGTGTACCAGGGCCAGCGGGCCCTTGCCGCGCAGCGCCCTGGCACCGCGCTTGCCATGGCAATGCTCCGCGAAACGACGCGCCACATTGGTGGTGACGCCGGTATAGAGGGCGCCACTGGCAGTTTCGATCATGTAGAGGTGCCAGCAGCGCGACACCGCAGAAGGCGCGTCAGTGGACACTGGCCAGGCGCTCACGAAAATCGCGGATAACCGTATCGTAGCGGTGCGGGTCGGCCGCCCGCCCTGCCTTGAACACTGCCGAGCCGGCAACCAAGGTATCGGCACCTGCCCGAGCGATCTCGGCGACGTTATCGATGTTGACGCCCCCGTCGACCTCGAGGCGGATGGCCCGTTCCGATGCATCGATCCGTTGGCGCGCTTCCCGTAATTTCGCCAGCGTAGCGGGAAGGAAAGCCTGCCCACCGAAACCCGGGTTGACGCTCATCAATAGCACCATATCCACCTTGTCCATGACGTAATCGAGGTACGACAGCGGCGTGGCCGGGTTGAAGACCAGCCCGGCCTTGCAACCCCCGTCGTGGATCAACTGCAGCGAGCGGTCGATGTGATCGGAGGCTTCCGGATGGAAGGTGATGTACGTGGCGCCCGCCTCGATGAAGTCACCGATCAGTCGATCCACCGGCCGTACCATCAGGTGCACGTCGATGGGGGCGGTAATGCCATGCTGGCGCAGCGCCTCACAGACCATGGGACCGATGGTCAGATTCGGGACGTAATGGTTGTCCATGACGTCGAAGTGGACGATATCGGCGCCGGAAGCCAGCACGTTGTCCACCTCTTCGCCCAGGCGAGCAAAGTTGGCGGAGAGGATGGAGGGGGCTATGAGAAAATCGCGGGTCGCGTCGGTGATTGGCGCATCGGTCATAGGCGGGTGTCCAGGCTGTCCCTCGGAAGAAGGGTTTATTCTATCAGGATCCGTCAGAAGCCGGGAAACGAGACCGGAGCCAGAGAAGAAAGCGCCACAGTCATATCTCCAAATAGAATAAAAACTATGATTGTAATTCCTGTTTTGCAGGATTACCCTTACGACAATCCGCCTGCTATCTGGAGTCACATGCATGTATGCACTAAAACGTTTTCACCGTGCCGTGGTTGCCATTGTCTTGGGCGCCAGCCTCACGGCTCCCGCCATGGCCAGCGACCGCGAGTTGCTCAACTCCTCCTACGACATCGCCCGTGAGCTGTTCTCCGCCATCAACCCGGAGTTCCAGGAGTGGTGGCAGGCCGAGCACGGTGAGAGCATCGCAGTCCAGCAATCCCATGGTGGCTCCTCAGCCCAGGCCCGCTCAATCCTGCAGGGCCTGCGCGCCGACGTGGTGACCTACAACCAGGTCACCGATGTGCAGGTGCTGGCGGATGCCGGCCTGGTTGACGAGGATTGGCAGGAGCAGTTCGACAACAACGCCTCGCCCTACTACTCCACCACCGCGTTCCTGGTCCGCGAGGGCAACCCCAAGGGCATCGAAAATTGGGACGACCTGGCTCGCGACGACGTGAGCCTGGTGTTCCCCAACCCCAAGACCTCCGGCAATGCGCGTTACACTTACCTGGCCGCCTGGGGCTTCGCCGAGGAGGCGTTCGACGGCGACGAGGAGCAGGTTCACGATTTCATGCGCACCTTCCTGCGCAACGTGGCGGTGTTCGATACCGGCGGCCGTGGCGCCACCACCAGTTTCATCGAACGCGGCATCGGGGATGTGCTGATCAGCTTCGAATCCGAGGTCAACAACATCCGCGGCGAATATGGCGAGGATGACTATGAAGTCATCGTGCCTCCGATCAGTATCCTGGCGGAATTCCCGGTCGCCGTGGTACAAACCAACGCCGAACGCAACGGCAATGATGACCTGGCCCGCGGCTATCTGGATTACCTCTATACCGAGGAGGGACAGCGTCTGCTGGCCGGCTTCAACTACCGCGTCCATCACGAGGCCGTGGTGGAGGAATTCGCCGACCAGTTCCCCGAGACCGAGCTGATGCGGGTGGAGGATATCGTCGGCAGTTGGGAAGAGGCCATGGACGCCCATTTCTCCGGCGGCGCCCTGCTCGACCAGTTGCAACGTCGCTGAGACGACCGCCACAGACGTCATGAGACAGACGCCATGAGACGCCAGTCATGAGCACCAGATCGCTTTCCATCGGTATCGGCAGCACCCCCAAGCGGGTGCTGCCTGGTTTCGGCTTGTCGCTGGGCATCAGCCTGACTTTCGTCTCGCTGGTGCTGCTGCTGCCGTTGACCGGGCTCGTCGGGCAGCTGGCGGACCTCAGCCTGGCCCAGTACTGGGCGATCATCAGCGATGGACGTGTGGTAGCCAGCTATATCGTTACCATCGGTGCGGCGGCGGTGGCCGCCATCGTCAATGCCGCCTTCGGCCTGCTGTTGGCCTGGGTGCTGGTACGCTACGAGTTTCCCGGCAAGCGTCTGCTCGACGCTCTGATGGATCTGCCCTTTGCCCTGCCCACGGCCGTGGCCGGCATTACCCTGGCCACGCTCTACTCCAGCAACGGTTGGATGGGGCGCCTGCTGGAGCCGCTGGGCCTGCAGGTCGCCTATACCTGGGTGGGCATCGCCCTGGCCATGGCATTCACCAGCATTCCCTTCGTGGTGCGCACGGTGCAGCCGGTGCTGGAAGATATGCCCGTCGAGGTGGACGAGGCGGCCCTGACCCTCGGCGCGTCGGATGGAACCGCCTTTCGACGGGTGATCCTGCCGCATCTTTGGCCGGCGCTGGTCACCGGCACCGGGCTTGCCTTCGTGCGCTCGCTTGGGGAGTTCGGCGCGATCATCTTCATCGCCGGAAACATGCCCTACGAGACCGAGATCACCTCGCTGATGATCTTCGTCCGGCTGCAGGAATATGACTATGCCGGCGCCTCGGCCATCGCCTCGGTGATACTGTTCGTGTCACTGGCACTACTGCTGGCCATCAACATCTGGCAAGGTCGCTTCATCAAGCGATTGCATGGAGGGCGCGGCTGATGCAGCGAATTGGTGATGCCCCGGCGGTCCGGCGCCTGCTCGTCTTCCTGGCCGTGGCTCTGTCGGCCCTGTTCCTGTTGCTGCCGCTGGTCGCGATCTTCGCCCAGGCCTTCGCTCAGGGCATCGGAGTGTTCTGGGCCAACGTCAACAACCACTACACGCTGGCGGCCATCAGCCTCACCCTCTTCGTCACCGTGCTCACGATACCCATGTGCCTGGTATTCGGTGTGGCCCTGGCCTGGCTGGTGACCCGCTTCAGCTTTCCCGGCAGGCGTATCCTGCAGACGCTGATCGACATCCCCTTCGCGGTCTCGCCCGTCGTCGCCGGTTTGATCTATCTGTTGCTCTACGGACGCAACGGCTGGCTCGGGGGCTGGCTCGACACACACGACATTCAGCTGATGTTCGCCTGGCCGGGCATTCTGATGGTCACCATCTTCGTGACCTGCCCCTTCGTGGCGCGTGAGCTGATTCCACTGATGCAGGCCCAGGGCTCTCGCGAGGAGGAAGCCGCGGTAACGTTGGGCGCACCGGGCTGGACCATCTTTCGCCGGGTCACGCTGCCCAACATCCGCTGGGCACTGCTCTATGGCGTGATCCTGACCAATGCGCGGGCCGTGGGCGAATTCGGCGCCGTCTCGGTAGTGTCCGGGGCGATACGTGGCCAGACCAATACGCTGCCACTGCACCTGGAGCAGCTCTACCAGGACTACAATACCGTGGGCGCCTTCGCCAGCGCATCGCTGCTGGCCTTGATCGCCCTGCTCACGCTGGCCGCCAAGGCCAGCATGGAATGGCGCGCTGCGCGCCGGGAGGTTCATGCATGAGCATCCGCCTACAGAATGTGGCCAAGCATTTCGGCAACAGCCGCGCCCTGGAGCCGCTGAACCTGGATATCCGGGACGGCGAGCTGGTGGGTCTGCTCGGACCATCGGGTTCCGGCAAGACGACCCTGCTTCGCATCATGGCGGGCCTGGAATCGGCCGATCGGGAACCCGCCGGCCGCATCCAGTTCGGTGATCGCGACGTGACCAACCTCCATGTGCGGGATCGCCGTGTCGGCTTCGTCTTCCAGCACTATGCCCTGTTTCGCCACATGTCCGTCTTCGATAACGTGGCATTCGGACTGACCGTGATGCCACGCAAGAGCCGGCCTACCAGCGGTGAGATCCGTGCCCGCGTGCACCGCCTGCTGGAAATGGTGCAGCTCGAGCAACTGGCGAATCGCTACCCCGCCCAGCTCTCCGGCGGCCAGCAGCAGCGTGTCTCCCTGGCCCGGGCGCTGGCCCTGCGCCCGGATGTCCTGTTGCTCGACGAACCCTTCGGCGCGCTGGATGCCAAGGTACGCCAGGAGCTGCGTCGCTGGCTGCGTCACCTGCATGACGAACTGAATTTCACCAGCGTCTTTGTCACCCATGATCAGGAAGAGGCCCTGGAGCTATCCGATCGTGTGGTCGTGATGAGCAATGGACGCATCGAGCAGATCGATACGCCGGATGCGTTGTATCGCGCACCAGTCAACCGATTCGTGTTCGAGTTCCTGGGGGACGTGAACCACCTGGAAGGCTCCGTGCGCAGTGGTGTGCTCACTTGCGGCGATGCCAGCCTGAAGGTGGCATTACCCGACGGCGAGGATGAGCTGTTGCTGCGCCCCCATGAGGTGGAGCTGGTGGAAGCTCCCACCGCCGACGCTCACCTGCCTGTTACCGTCACCGCCATTTCACCGGTTGGTGCCGAAGTGCGCGTGGAACTGGAAGCCGACTGGCTGGGCGAACCCTGGCTGGCCACGATACGCCATGCCGACTTCGAGCGGCTGAACCTGGCCCGCGGTGTGCGGCTCTTCGCGGTGCCCCGTCGCTGGCACCGATTTCCCGAGGAGCGGACTGCCGCGGCAATGAGCCTCCTCGAAACCGTGTCCTGACCCGGCAAGGCCATCACGGCCTCGTCCTCTCCGCCCGATGGATTCCCCGCGGCCCTCCTCGATCAGGAGGGCCCCTGGCGATGGGGAATGATGCCATGGCGAAGCGTTTTACGTCAGGGTCGATGAAGAACGTTATACTCGCCCTTTGCGTCACTACCGCGTCTCGACGAGACGGATTCTTTCTCAAACCAGGCTCGTATCCTGTGCATCAGGCCCAGGGATCGAGCCCCATCATGACACTCGGGAGAGTCGGATGCTTCGACGTCACTTCTTGCGTGCCGGTGCCGCCATGCTGGCCGGGGCCATGCTGGCTGGCTGCGCCAGCCCCCACTACCTGCAGTTGAACCCCCAGCGCAGCGCCGACGTGCCAAGTACCGGCAGCGGCCAGTCCATCACCGTCATGGCAGTCGATGATCGTGACGGTGAAGTGATCGGCACCCGTACCGGCAGTGCCATGTCGACCGCCACCATTACCGTCAGCGCTCACGAACTGATACCGCACCTGCAGCGCGAGGCCGAGCGCGCCGTCAGCGACATGGGCTTCTCGCCCACCACTCAAGCTGCCGATGGGCAGCCCAGCCTCACCCTGACATTGCTGCACCTGGGCTACGAGCGGGGCGAAAGCCGGCCGGTCATCGACGAGGCCCGCCTGGAAGCCGTACTCGAGGCCAGGGTGGTCAACCGGGGCAACACCTATACCGGTACTTATACCTCACGGCGCACTCAAAGCTTCGCCGTGCGCCCGGACCGGGACACCAATACCCGCATGCTCAATGACCTGCTCAGCGACGCTCTCGACCGTGCCTTCCGCGACCCCGAACTCGGTCAACTGCTGGCCCGCTGAGCACAGCGCCACACCATGACGACACGTCGGGTCATGGGCAAAGCAGAGGCCCGCGGCGAACCATCGCCCAGATACTCTCGCGAAACCCGCTGCCCTCTTCCGGATCACCATCTTCCAGGTGCGTGACCTGGAAGTTGGGCTCAAAGAGCTCACGGACTTCCTCTGCGGTGACAGTGAAGGGAGGACCACCGTCGTCACCGGGCGCACGCGTGAGGCTGACCAGCAGCCCGCGGGCCCCCGGCGGTATCAGTTGGGCGAGATGGAAGGCATAACGTTGACGGGTCGCCGGGGGAAGCGCAATCAGTGCCGCTCGGTCGTAGAAGGCGCCGATCTCTGCGGCCTGCTCGATATGGAAATGAAAGAAATCCCCACACCAGAGCTCCACGCTTCCCTGACGACAGACGGAGAAAGGGCCCTGTTGATAACGCGACACCTCCCCCCGGCCCTCGGCAATGAACTGCTCGATAGCCTCTTCGGCCAGCTCGATACCCAATACCGGATGATCGTGCCGCGCCAGCCAGCGCATGTCGAGGCTCTTGCCGCATAGCGGCACCAGCACCTTGGTGCCGGGCTTGGCACCAAGCAGAGGCCAGTACCGGATCAGGGCGGGATGCGTATCCGAGCGATGAAAACCGATTCGACCCTCACGCCACCGGTCCAGCCATTCCCGAGCCATGGGGTCTCCTCAGAACCAACGGTCACGCTTGCGCCGCTTGCGGGGCAAGTGGGGAACGATCAGCCCGACCAGCAAGCCCGCACCGGCCACACCGCCGCCATACATGAAGTAGCGCATCAGCAGGTCCTCTTCCTGGGTGTCCAGCCTGGCCTGGAGCTGGCGGATGGTCTGGCGCGCCTGGTCGGCTTCACTATCGAACTGCTGGCTGCGTGCTTCCAGTTCGGCGATGCGCTGCTCACGCACTTCCAGCGTCTCGGTCATCGCCGAGACCCGCCCTTCCCAGGTCTCGTTGATACCGTCCAGCTCGGCCTGGAGCGCCACGACCTGGCTCTCCAGGTCGGGCAACTGTTCCCGGGCACTGGGTTCCTGCTGCAACTCATTGCTCAATATCCAGACCGTATTGCCTTCACTGTTCTCGACCCGGCTGTAGTTACCGCTGGTCTCGAGAACCGTCACCGGCTCACCAGACGTCAGGGTGCCGACGATCCGATACCCGTCCGTCGGTCCGCTGCGCACGTAGGTCGTCAGCTCGTCGGACACCCACCGGGTACCGTCATTGTCCTGCTGGGCTTGCAATGGCAGGGTCACGAGCCCCAGGGCCACACCCGCCAACAGTGTCTTGAATCGTTGCATCGTCATGCCGTTGTCCTGGCTATCGAAGGCTCCTGCGGCAGCTGCTTTGCCGCGACCTGTATGCCGTTGCCGAACCTCCCGTTCTAACGACGGCCGATGAGACTGCTGTCTTCTTGAGTCTATCCACAGCTTCTGTGGATAAGTCCCGGGAAAACCGCTGGAAAGTAACCGACACATGCAGCCCGGCATGGTTCGGCGCCCAACTGGTCAATTCCTGACCAGCCCTCAGCGCTCCCGAGTCGGCGGCATCGGGCCGCGCGGGAACTCCGCCACCCGACCTTCGCTCTTGACTGCCCGCGGCGTCCCCTCACGCTCCACCTCATCGATACGGACGATGGAGTTGATGGGCAAATAGCTTCGCGTCACACCATCGAAGGTATGACGCAGCCTGTCGGCAGACGGGTCCACCACCAGCTTCGAACCATCCTGGAAAACGAATTCCTCGACTTCGATGAACCCCCAGAGATCGCTCTGGAAAATCTCGCGGGCATACAGTTCCCAGACTTCACCCTGCTGGTGAAAAACCACCCGATAGATCGGCTTGGCCGCCATAAAACCGTGTTTCCTTCCCGTACGAATTTGCCGTTCTGCGCCACCGGATCGGGGCGCACCCATGCCGATTCGCAAGGGTATCACATTGACATCCTCCCCTTCCTCTCGCTGACGCTCACCACCCAAAGAAAGGGCGGAAAGGAAGGGGATTCCTACCGTGTTCAGCCCACCAGGGCTGACTCACCTCGGTGGGTTCCTGCTGCTGGCGACATTACCGCATCGCTCACTTCACAGGCGAACCGGCATGTCCTGCCCTTAACACATTGATCGCGCCGACCACATCGGCGTGTTCCGCGAAACCGCAATCCACGCACTCGAAGCGCGCCTGGGTCCGGCGATTGTCCGCCGACACATGGCCACACTCGGGACAAGTGCGGATGGTGTTCCGCGGCGGCACGGCAATGAGCCAACCGCCGTTCCACGCCAGCTTGTAGTCCAGTTGACGACGGAACTCGAACCAGCCCTGATCGAGGATGGCCTTGTTCAGGCCGGACTTGGCCCGAACGTTTCGGCCCGGCTGTTCGGTAGTGCCTGCCGCCGACTGGCTCATGTTACGTACCTGCAAGTCTTCGATGCATACCATCGCGTGGGTTTGACTGATGGTGGTCGAGGTCTTGTGCAGGTAGTCGCGGCGGGCATTGCCGATGCGGGCGTGGAGTCGCTGGACGCGGGCTTTGGCCTTCTTCCAGTTGTTGCTGAATCGGGTCTTGCGGCTCATGGCCTGCTGCGCCTTGCGCAAGGCCGTTGCGTGTCGCTTGACGCTGTTGAGGGGTTCGACGAGTGACCCATCCGACAACGTGGCAAAGCGGGCAATCCCCATGTCGATACCGACCGCGCGGGTGGCTTTCGGCACCGGCTGTTCAACCTCGCGTTCGGTCTGAATTGCCACGAACCATTTGCCGCATGATTGGCTCACGGTGACGTTCTTCACCCGACCCAACACGTCTCGGCTGTTGCGATAGCGCAGCCAGCCAAGCTTGGGGAGGAAGACGCGGCTATTGCCCTGGTCAAGCTTGATCTGCTTGGGGCCGGGATAGCGGAAGCTGTCGCGCCGGCCTTTCTTCTTGAAGCGCGGGACGTCGGCCCGCTTGGCGAAGAAGTGCGCGTAGGCGCGCTCCAGGTCTTTCAGCGACTGTTGGAGCGGGTGGGTCACGGGGTATCATCGCTACGACGCCAGCCGGTGAGCCGCTTGCACAGTGCCGCATGGCCCAGCATCTTCTCGCCCCGCTCGTGACGCTCCTTCTGCAACGCCAGCGCCTTGTTGAACACGAACCGGCACGAGCCAGCGAAGCGGCGCATGTTGCGCACCTGCTCGCCTGTCGGTATCAGTTCGTATTTGAAGGCCTGGAGGCGTTGCATTACCGCACCTTGGCTGTATTGATATACAGCACTATAGAACAGCTACGCTGTTCACGCTATCCTTCCTCGGTCTGAACGCCGAGGCTTGTCGCGCAACGGGTCAATGGGGGGCAAGGCGACCATGCTGGCCCCGCCGCGAGTGCTTCCGTATAATGATTGACCTTCGAGAACGGCCCCTGCGACCGTATCCGCGACGCTCCACTCACCGGTGACGCACACGTCGGGCAACCGACCATGGCCTCTATTCTTATGGCGAAGAAACTCTTCATCAAGACTCATGGCTGCCAGATGAACGAGTACGACTCCGCGCGCATGGCGGACCTGCTCGGGGAATCCCACCAGCTTGAATTGACCGACGACGAAGGCGATGCCGACGTCATCCTCCTCAACACCTGCTCGATTCGCGAGAAGGCACAGGAGAAAGTCTTCCACCAGCTTGGCCGCTGGAAGAAGCTCAAGGAAGCCAAGCCCGACCTCGTGATCGGCGTGGGCGGCTGCGTGGCCAGTCAGGAAGGCGAGGCCCTGCGCAAGCGAGCCCCCCACGTGGACATGGTGTTCGGCCCACAGACCCTGCACCGCGTACCCTCGATGCTGGATGCCCGCCGCAACGACCAGATCTCGGTCGTCGACGTGACGTTTCCGGAGATCGAGAAGTTCGATCACCTGCCGAGCCCAAGCTCCGATGGAGCCACTGCCTTCGTTTCGGTCATGGAAGGCTGCTCCAAATACTGCACGTTCTGCGTGGTGCCTTACACCAGGGGCGAAGAGGTGTCGCGACCCTTCGAGGGGGTAATGGAGGAAGTGATCCATCTCGCCGACCAGGGCGTACGTGAAATCAATCTGCTGGGCCAGAACGTGAATGCCTACCGGGGCGAGAACCTGCTGGGCGACGAGATCGACCTGGCCGAGCTGATCAGCTGCGTGGCGGCGGTGGATGGTATCGACCGGGTGCGCTTCACCACGTCTCATCCCGTTGAGTTCTCCGACACCCTGATCGAAGCCTACGGTGAAGTGCCGGAGCTGGTCAGCCACCTCCACCTTCCGGTGCAGTCGGGCTCCGACCGCATTCTCGCGGCGATGAAGCGCGGCCATACCGTGGAGGAATACGTCGAGAAGATGGAGCGCATCCGCGCGCTGCGTCCGGACATCAGCTTTTCTTCGGACTTCATCATCGGCTTCCCCGGCGAGACCGAGGCCGACTTCGAGGACACGATGGCCTTGATTCACCGTATCGGATTCGACCACTCCTTCAGCTTCGTCTATTCGGCTCGCCCAGGCACACCGGCGGCGAGTCTCGACGACGATACGCCGGAGAGCGTCAAGAAACAGCGCCTGGCGATCCTGCAGGATCGCATCATTCAGCAGGCGATGCAGATCAGTCGCCGGATGGTGGGCTCGACCCAGCGCATCCTGATCTCCGGGTTCTCGCCCAGGGACCCGGGCCAGCTCTCCGGGAGAACCGAGAACAACCGGGTAGTCAATTTCCGCGCGCCCAACCCCACGGCCCTGATCGGCCACTTCGTCGACGTGACCATCACGGAAGCGCTACCCAACTCGCTACGCGGCGAGTTGGCTTCACCAGCGCTACACTGATTGACGCTGCCACGGAACGCTCTGCCTCGGCGCATTCTGCCATTGCCCCGGCCTTCGCCGGGGCAGTAAGCTGGGCACTACCTACACGCAACGCATGGATCCCCCTGTCTTGAGCCAGCAAACCTCTCAGGCGAACCGCATCATCACATTGAGCCTCGAGCCCAATGACCCCCAACGACTGGCCAATCTCTGCGGCCAGCGAGACGAGCACCTGCAACTGGTCGAGGAACGACTCGGTGTCACCCTGCGCAATCGCGGCAACGTGTTCCAGTTGGCCGGGCCAGGGCCGCGGGTGAAGGCCGCGGCGAATGTCCTCGAGCACCTTTATCGGGAAGCGGAAGCCAGCCAGCTATCGCCGGATACCGTGCATCTTTTCCTGCAGGAGTCCGGTCTCGAGGCGCTGGAAGAGGACGAAGGGCACAGCGACGGAGAGGTGCTGCTGCGCACGCCGAAGGTACTGATCAAGCCGCGCGGACAGAACCAGCAGGGTTACGTCTCGAGCATCCGTACCCACGACATCAATTTCGGCATCGGGCCAGCCGGTACCGGCAAGACCTACCTGGCCGTGGCCGCGGCGGTGGAGGCCCTCAACCAGCAGGAGGTGCGCCGTATTCTGCTGGTACGCCCCGCCGTGGAAGCCGGCGAGAAGTTGGGTTTCCTGCCCGGCGACCTGGCTCAGAAGATCGATCCCTACCTGCGCCCGCTCTACGACGCACTCTATGAAATGCTCGGCTTCGAGCAGGTGGGCAAGCTGATCGAGCGCCAAGTGATCGAGATCGCCCCGCTGGCCTATATGCGCGGACGCACGCTGAACAATGCCTTCATCATCCTCGACGAAAGCCAGAACACGACTCGCGAGCAGATGAAGATGTTCCTGACCCGGATCGGCTTCGGCTCCACGGCGGTGATCACCGGCGACGTGACCCAGGTCGACCTGCCCCGCGGCCAGAGCTCGGGCCTGATACAGGTACTGGAAGTCCTGCGGGGGGCCGCCGGCATCGGTGTGACGCACTTTGCCGCCAAGGATGTGGTTCGCCACCCCCTCGTGCAGCGGATCATCGAAGCCTATGAAAGCTTCGAGGCCGACCAGGAGGTTCAGGAGCGCGCCCGCCAGGAGGCACGCACCCGCGAGCGCGAAATATTGCGCCAGGAACGCGAACGCCACAGGGGCGACAGCGCGACATGACCCCTTCACCGGAAGTGGACCGACAGGTAGCCTCGTCGAGCAAGACGCTACCGGAACAGGGCCAGCTCGAAGCCTGGGTCGCAGCCGTACTGGCCCGCCACCCCGAAGAAACGCGGCTCGAGATCACCATCCGCTTCGTCGACAGTGAAGAGAGCCAAGCCCTGAACCGCGACTACCGTGGCAAGGATCGGCCCACCAACGTGCTGTCGTTTCCATTCGAAAACCCTCCCGGTATCCAGCTCCCTCTACTCGGCGACCTGGTAATCTGCCATCCGGTGGTCGCACGGGAAGCCCTTGAGCAGCGCAAGAACCTGGAAGAACACTACGCACACCTGGTTGTTCATGGCACCCTGCACCTGCTGGGCCACGATCATCTCGAAGAGGACGAAGCGGAAACGATGGAACAGCTGGAGCGCGACATACTGGCCGGTCTATGCATCGAGGATCCCTATGCGCCTCCCCGATACATTCACGACAACGAGCGACACTTCGACAGCAAGGACGAGAGACTCGATCCATGAGCGAAGACCGATCGACCGGCCAGGGCGGAAAGTCCTGGCTAGAAAGACTACTCGGCGCCCTTTCAGGTGACAATGACGGCCCCAGTTCGCGGGATGAACTGATGGAGTTCCTGCGCCAGGCCGCCACCCGGCTGAAGCTGGAACAGGACGCCATGATGATCATCGAGGGGGCTCTGCAGATCAGCGATCAGCAGGTACGCGAAGTCCTGATCCCCCGCTCCCAGGTCGCAGCCATTGCCGCTGACCAGCCTCCGGAAGAGTACCTGACGCTGATCCACGAGACCGGTCATTCCCGCTACCCGGTGATCGGCGAGAACCTCGATGAGGTCAAGGGGTTGTTACTGGTCAAGGACTTGTTACAGTTGCTCAACTGTCCCGACGAGGAGCGTGAGCGTTTTCGGATAGAGGATGTCCTGCGTCCCGTCATGTTCGTCCCGGAGTCCAAGCGACTCAACAGCCTGCTCAAGGAGTTTCGCGACACTCACAACCACATGGCGGTGGTGGTCGACGAGTATGGCGGCACGGCAGGCATCGTGACCATCGAGGATATCCTCGAGCAGATCGTCGGCGACATCGAGGATGAACACGATACCGACGAGGACGATGACATCCGCGAGCTGGGCGAAGGTCGCTATGCCATTCGCGCCCTGACACCCATCGAGGATTTCAACGAGCGCTTCGGCACGCGTTTTTCCGACGATGAGTTCGATACCGTGGGTGGCCTGATCATGCAGCGCTTCGGTCACCTTCCCGGACGCGGCGAGCATGCCGAACTCGGCGGCTGGCGTTTCACCGTACTCAATGCCGACAACCGGCGCATCCGACTGCTGGAAGCCGCCGCGTGCGATGAGTCGCTTTCCCAGAACGAATGAACGATACCCCGGATAGGGACGACCCATGACCGAGCTACGCCCATCCCCGGCGATCGGCCACCTCCTGGCGCTTGTCGCCGGGGTGCTGACCACGCTGACCGCCTCCCCCTTCGAACTCTGGTGGCTGGGGCCGATAGCCGCCGGCCTGATCTATCTCGGCATCCACGCCCTGACGCCCGGCCAGGCCGCCCTCAAGGGCTGGATCTATGGTGTCGGGCTGTTCGGCTCCGGGGCTTCCTGGGTCTACGTCTCCATACACGACTATGGCTACACCGGGGTCCCGCTGGCGTTATTCCTGACCACCCTGTTCGTGTGCGCCATGGCGCTCTTCTTCGCCGCGACGCTCTGGCTATACCGGTTGCTGACCGGACCACGACTCGCCGTCCTGACGTTCGCCGGCGCCTGGGTGCTGGGCGAGTGGCTGCGCACCTGGCTGTTCACCGGCTTTCCCTGGCTCCTGCTGGGCAGTGCCCATGTCGACTCACCGCTGGCGCCCTGGGCACCGATTGGCGGCGTCTACGCCCTGTCGCTGATCACCGTACTGAGCGGCACTCTGGCGATCGAGTTCCTGCGCCGCCGCTGGTGGGCCGCGGCACCGATCGCGGCTCTATGGCTGGCCCCCCTGGCCCTGCCAGACCAGTGGACCGAGCCTGCGGGCAGCCCCCTTCGAGTGGCACTGCTGCAAGGCAATCTGCCGCAGTTGATCAAGTGGACACCTGAAGGACGGCGTATCGCCGCCAATACCTACCTGGAGATGACACGCGACCAACCGGACGACATCGACCTGATCGTATGGCCAGAGGCCGCGCTGCCCATGTTCGAGGACGAGGCGCTACCGATTCTGGAGCGCGCCCAGTCCAATCTTGCCCCCGGCAGCGCCCTGCTTACCGGTATTCTGCAGCGAGAGGGGCGGGGTCTTTACTACAACAGCGTGATCGGGATCGGCGATACGGAAGGCGAATACCGCAAGGCGCACCTGGTGCCCTTCGGCGAATACCTGCCCTTGGAACGCTGGCTGCGCGGCACCATTGCCTTCTTCGACTTGCCCATGCCGGCGATGACTCGCGGGCCTTCCGATCAGCCGCCAATCCAGGCCGTAGGCACCACCATCGGGAACGCCATCTGCTACGAAATCATCTACGCCGACCTGGTGGCCAACCGCGCCAGAGACGCCGAGCTGATCCTGACGGTTTCCAACGACACCTGGTTTGGCGAATCGATCGGCCCCCTGCAGCACCTGCAGATGGCCAGGCTGCGCGCGTTGGAGAATGGCCGTTACGTGGTCCGGGCTACCAGCAACGGCGTTACCGCCATCATTGATGACCAGGGAAGGGTTATCGCTCGCGCACCACAGTTCGAGACGATCGCGTTGACCGGCGAAGCCGTTCCCATGCAGGGACTGACCCCCTTCACCCGCACCGGAAGCTGGCCGGCATGGCTGTTGGCTGCCCTGCTCGTGGTACCTGGCCTTCGCTTACCACGCCGTGGCCATGCGACTACCCGGACCTGAACCTTCTTGCAGGACCTGACGAAACGGGGCCCGCACTCGGCGGGCCCCGTTCTTTTACCAACCTGCGATGGCTGGCTCATGCCTGACTGGACGGCACCTCGCCCAGTACCTCGGGGATGGTCGCGCGCACATAGCGGCCCGGAGCCTCCTCGAGCAGGGGCAGCTCCCCCTCGCCGGGCTGTCGGGCCGGAACCCGCTTGTCCGGATCGGCGTAGCCCCCTTCCGTCATCCACTGCTGCCAGTGTGGCCACCAGGAGCCTTCGTGAAACTCGGCACCCTCGAACCACTCCTCATGGGTGTCCGGCAGCTCACTGTTGGTCCAATAGCCGTATTTGTTCCTGTGAGGCGGGTTGACGATACCGGCAATATGGCCCGAGCCTCCCAGCACGAATGTCACAGGCCCTTTGGGTAACAGGGCTCCGTAGTAGGTGCTGTTCCACTTGGCGATATGATCATCACGGGTGGACACGAAATAGCTGGGCGTGGAAATCTTGCGCAGATCGATCTTGACCCCGTCCAGCTCGATGCCGCCAGGCTGCGCCAACCGGTTCTCCAGATACATGTGCCGTAGATACCAGCCGTGGGTGCCCGCCGGCAGATTGGTGCCGTCGGTGTTCCAGTAGAGCAGATCGAAAGGTGCCGGATTGTCGCCCTTCAGGTAGTTGCTGACATAGAAGGACCAGAAAAGGTCATTCTCGCGCAACAGGTTGAAGGTATAGGCCATGGAGCGCCCATCCAGGTAACCATTCTGTTCGAGCCGCGCCTCGATGCCGGCCAGTATCGGCTCGCTGAGCAGCACGCCGAGTTCTCCCGGGTCACGGAAATCCTGCAGCGTGGCCATGTAGGTGACCGACTTGACCTTGCGGCCACGACGAGTACTGGTGAGATAGGCCACGGTGGATGCTGCCAGAGTACCGCCGACACAATAGCTGAACAGGTTGACCGATTTCTCGCCACAGGCCTGCCCAATGGCTTCCATCGCCGTGATCGGCCCCATCTGCATGTAATCGGCCCAGGTCAGGTCGCGTTGTTCGGGACCAGGGTTGCGCCAGGAAATGAGGAAGACGGTATGACCCTGGTCGACCAGCCACTTGACCAGTGAGTTGTCCTGCCGCAGGTCGAGAATGTAGTACTTGTTGATCCAGGGCGGCACCACGAGCAGCGGGGTCTTGAATACCGTATCCGTCGTGGGCGTGTACTGAATCAGCTGAATCAACTCGTTTTCGAAGACCACATGGCCCGGCGTCACGGCAACGTTGCGACCGATCTCGAAGGCACTGCGATCGGTCATGGTCACATTCAGGCCATCGGAGGAATTGGCCAGGTCCTTGCGCAGTTGCGTCAGGCCATCCACGAGGTTCTGTCCGCGGGTTTCCTGGATACGGCGCATCACCTCCGGGTTGGTGGTAATGAAGTTGGTCGGCGCCATGGCGTTGACCAATTGACGGGCATAGAAGGCAAGGTTGCGCTTCTGCTGTTCCGGCAACCCCTCCAGTTGCTCGATCAGCCCCTCGACCGTACGGGAAAACAGCAGGTATTGTTGCAGGATGGCCTGGTAACAGGGATCCTGGGTCCAGGCCTCGTCCTGGAAACGCCGGTCGCCAGGCATCGGCACTACCAGCGGCTCTACCGCTTCACCCGAAACGGCTCGCCAGCCGTTCTGCCAAAGCCGCCATTGATCCTGCAACAGGCAAGCCTTGGTCTGCCACAGGAGCTGCGGGTTGCGCATCAGCGACTCGGCACCGGCCTGAAAAGCTTCCCGCATATCGGTATGGATGGTATCGGCCGCCGCATCGGGCGCCATCTTTTCCAGCAGGTCCTGCAACAAGGCCTGGTATTGCTGCCCCACTTCCTGCAACTGTGCGTTCCACTCTTCCCACTCGGCCTGAGACGGACCTTCCAACCCTGGCTGCATAGCCCTCTCCTGATCATCGACTCTCTGCGTGACTGCAACGAACCTGCCTCCACAGGGCCCGTTGCCGGGCCCTGTGGAGGCAGGTAGCACTGCCCGGGCTACCCCGAACAGCGCAATGACACTTTCCGTTCCGGCACCTTTCGCTTTCGACCCTCAGCTCTTGCGAGAGGACTGGCTCGCGGCCTTGGCCGGGGCGTCCGCCTTGGCCGGGGCGTCCGCCTTGGCCTGCTTGGCACTTGCACCGGCCTCGCGGGCCTGCTCGGCCAGTTGCTGGCTAGCCTCGCTGAAGAGCGTTTCCAGCTCGGTCTTGAATTCCTGGCTCATCTCGCCGAGCACCTTGGCATCTTCCATCATCTGCTTGGAGAGCTCGTTCATCATTTCGGCTTGCTCGGCGCCAAACTGCTGGAGGCCCTCGGCATCGCTGATTTCAGACGCACTGCGCATGCGCTCGGTACCCATCTGGCTGTAGCGTTTCATGGCCTCGAGCTGATATTCGGTCATCTTTTCCATGTTGCCGAGCATCAGTGAGTTCAGCTTGCGCATGGGCTCGAAGAAGCGGCGTGTCTGCTGATTGAAGTTGTCGATCATCTTGTCCTGCATGGTGGTAACCTCCTGTGGGCCGGGAAACATGCGGGGCGCAGTTTCGCACCTCAAGCAAGCCGCATGGCATCATGCTGCACTGCACAAAGCGTAGTCTGCCATGAGCCCTGTTGCAACACAATGTCGACCACAAGGACCAACATCAGCACCGGGCGCAGGGCTCACTCGCTGCGCCGTGAACGAGAGCGAGCGCTCGCCGTCTTCTTGGCTGCTCGTCCGGGGGGCTCTTTCACCTTTTCCCCCTTCTGCTTGCCATCGCCGCCGCTCTCCGTTTCCGCCGTTCCTGCACGACTCTTGCCTGCACCGCTACCCGCCTGTCGCAGCATATCCAGCATCATCTGCTGATAGGTGCCGAAACTGGCAAGCCCTTGGGAAAGGCCCTGCGTGAGCCCTTGCGGCAGCCCCTGTTGCTGCAGGAAAGGCTGCATCAGGCTCATGGGGTCGTAGCCTTCCACGCCGGACTCCATCTGCTTGTAAATCCGGTTCAGCAGGTCCTGCTGGAAGGCCTCGACATCGGGCAGGCCCAGGGAACGACGGAACTCGTCGGGCGTCAGGTCGAACTCGACATTGATCTTCATGGCGATACTCGGCTCTAGTTGTCCTTTGAGTGTAGCAGCCCGTGTCGGTCTCGACGGGCCGGTCCAGGCACCTCACTCAACGCAGTATGGGTGTCGTCACCCGCACATCGATGTTCTGGGCCCGATGGCGCAGCAGGTGATCCATCAGCGTCAGCGCCATCATCGCCTCGGCGATCGGCGTGGCACGAATACCGACACAAGGGTCGTGGCGTCCCTTGGTGACGACGTCGACCGGGTTACCATGTCGATCGATGGAACGTCCCGGCGTCGTGATGCTCGAAGTGGGCTTGAGCGCCAGATGAGCGATCAGCGGCTGGCCCGAGGAGATACCGCCCAGGACACCGCCGGCATGGTTGGACAGGAATCCTTCCGGCGCCATCTCGTCGCGATGCTCGCTGCCACGCTGTGACACCGCGGCAAAGCCGTCACCGATCTCCACTCCCTTGACCGCATTGATGCTCATCAGCCCATGGGCCAGTTCGGCATCGAGTCGGTCGAAGACCGGCTCACCGAGGCCCGGCGGTAGCCCGTCCGCCACGACGGTGATTTTCGCGCCCACCGAATCCTGATCACGGCGCAGTTCATCCATGTAGGTCTCGAGTTCGGCCACCCTGCCAGGGTCGGGGCAGAAGAAGGGGTTGTCGTTCACCCCCTCCCAGCTCTTGAAGGCGATCTCGATGGGACCGAGCTGGCTCATGTAACCGCGCACCCGGATTCCCCGGGTGGCAAGGTAGCGCTTGGCAATGGCACCGGCAGCCACCCGCATGGCGGTTTCCCGGGCGCTTGAGCGCCCACCGCCCCGGTAATCGCGTACCCCGTACTTGTGATGATAGGTATAGTCGGCGTGAGCGGGGCGGAACTGGTCCTTGATGTTCGAATAGTCCTTGGAGCGCTGGTCGGTGTTCTCGATCAACAGTCCTATCGACGTGCCGGTGGTCACCCCTTCGAAGACGCCGGACAGGATCCTGACCCGGTCGGGTTCACGGCGCTGGGTGGTGTGGCGCGAGGTGCCCGGACGACGGCGGTCCAGGTCATGCTGCAGATCCGCTTCGGCAAGCGGAAGGCCCGGGGGGCAACCATCGACGATGGCTCCCAGGGCCGGGCCGTGGCTCTCGCCGAAGGTGGTGACGGTAAACAACTTGCCGAACGTATTGCCGGACATGGACGTGCCTCCTGGTATCGGGTGATCGCCCCGGACGATCAGGCGAAGGACGCCGCATGGGCGTCGAGTTCCGCAGCGGCAAGGGCGAAGACCCCCTGACCGCCACGCTCGAAATCGAGCCACAGGAAAGGCACCTCGGGAAAGGCGGCTTCCAGGTGGCGGTCGGAGTTGCCCACTTCCACGATCAGCACCCCATCATCGGCAAGATGAGCACGGGCACCGCGCAGGATACGCCTCACGATATCCAATCCATCACTGCCAGCCCCCAGCGCCAGTGCCGGTTCGTGACGGAACTCGGCAGGCATGGTGGCGAGGTCGCGGGCATCCACATAGGGCGGGTTGGAGACGATCAGGTCATAGCGCTGGCCGGCAAGCCCGTCGAACACATCCGAGAGGACGGCCCGGACACGCGCGCCCACGTCGTGGCGCTGGATGTTCTGCTTGGCTACGGCCAGGGCATCCGGGCTGATGTCGGTCAGGTCCACATCGCTGGTGGGCAGGTGCAGTGCCGTGGCGATGCCGATGCATCCCGATCCGGTACACAGATCGAGCACCCGCGACGGAGGCTCCTCGGGAAACCAGGCGGCGAAGCCCGACTCGATGAGCTCGGCAATGGGCGATCGCGGGATCAGCACGCGCTCATCGACGCTGAACGGGAAACCGGCAAAGAAGGCCTCGCCCAACAGGTAGGGCAGCGGTCGCCGGGTGGTGATACGCTCCCGCACCAGGGTCACGATGCGCAGGCGCTCCATGGGAAGCAGGCGCGCATCGAGTACGGCCGGATCCACGTTCCAGGGCAGATGCAGCGACCCCAATGCCAGCGTGACGGCTTCGTCCCAGGCGGAATCGGTGCCGTGACCATGAAACAGGCCGGCCAGGTGGAATTCGCTGGCGGCCCAGCGCAGGTAGTCACGCAGGGTGACGAGACCGGCGCAGAGCGCCTCGTCGTCAAGAGTCAACGTCGAACGGGAAACGGGGGGGGATTCGGCCACGGGAGGTCCTGCGGATCGGTTGCGAACAGGTTCTTGATTGTACCCGTGGCGGCGGGCGGTTCACAGCGGCTCTCAGCTCGCTATACTGGCGGCTCGATTCGCCAGCAAGAGTCCCGCATGAGCCGACGCCACCCGCCCCCGGAAGATGACGACGTCAATGCCTTTCGCCAGGCGTTGCGGGAAGCCGGCGTGCGGCCTATCACGACTGATCGTGCCGACCCGGGACGCCCCCGCCGCCAGGACACCGCTGCGGCCGAGCGCCGTGCCGCCGCGGTAGCCGCAGACAACACCGAGGCGGCGGGCAGCCGGACCAGCGACGGCCGTGTCGAGCCGGTTCGCCCATCGGAAGCCCTGGAGTTTGCCCTGCCGGACCTGCCCTACCGTACCCGGAGCCAGCTGAAACGGGGGCGGATAGCCTGGGAGGCGGGCCTGGACCTGCATGGCCACACCCTGGATGAAGCCCGACGCGAGCTGGAGAGCTTCTTGCGCGAGGCGACCTCAGGCCGGATGCGGTGCGTACTGGTGGTTCATGGCAAGGCGTGGGGCAGTACGGCGAACTACCCCGTCATCAAGAGCCATGTCAATGCCTGGCTACGAGAGTGGCCCGCGGTGCTGGCATTCACGTCGGCCCGGGATGTCGACGGCGGCACGGGCGCCGTCTATGTCCTGCTCCGGCGCCATGGGCAGAATGCCTAGCCGATCCCAGGCCTAGGCCCCACCCCCCGACTCCCGTTCCGCCGCTATCTGTGCCGGTTCCACCACCATTCCCGCGTTACCTCCCGGACCACTTCGGGTGCGACCTTCGTAACGGTCCAGCGCTTCCATGGCCAGGTGCTGTCCCAGCCGAACCAACGCCTCGGCACGGTGGAACTCGAACGCGCCGCAGACCGTCTTGGGCACTTCAATCAGCACATCAGGGGGGTAGCCGGCGATCTTGTACTTGGCCAATGCCGCCTGGGTGGTATCGAAGGAGGCCAGGACCATGTCCAGCCGCCCCCAGGCTCGACGACCCGTGGCCACCTTGCCGGCCTTGCTCTCCTCGATATCACCACCCGTCTCGTTGCCGCCATTGCCCAGCCCATCCAGCAACCGACGCGTCACGCCACGCACGTCCATCCAGCCGCTCAACGAACCGGCCTCAGCCTCCGCAGTCTCGTCTTCAGGCGGCATCAGGTCTTTCAGTGTCACTGGATGCGGGCTGTGAGCGGTAACGTTCACGGCCAGCATGAAGTCGGCGTGAGCCGATACGGTAGGAATGATGGGTAGCGGATTGAGTAGACCACCGTCGACCAGGGTCTGTTCTCCCACATGTACGGGGGTAATGACGCCGGGTACCGCGATAGAGGCACGCATGGCCCTCAACAGAGAGCCGGTCTGGAACCATACCTCGCGCTGGCGCACCAGGTCGGTGGCCACGGTGGTGAAGGGAATCGGCAAGTCCTCTATCTGAATGTCCCCGACCAGACTTTCCAGCTTGCTCATCACCTTGCTGGCCCGCATGGCTCCCATCGGACTCCAGGTCACGTCCACCAGCTTGAGCACATCGAAGTAATCGAGCTGGCATACCCAGTCTCGGTACGCGTCGAGACCTCCCGCCGCATAGACACCGCCAATGACCGCCCCCATGGAGCAACCCGAGATCGCCACGATCTCGTAGCCACGGGCCTCGAGTACCTGGATCACGCCAATATGCGCATAGCCACGAGCCCCGCCGCTGCCAAGCGTCAGGGCGACGCGCTTGCCCATCTCCGCTGCTCGTCGATCGCTCATCAGGTTTCTCCTTGTGCCCCCCTTTCTTCAAACGCTTCGGGCGAGACGAGCCAGTCGGTGATGGCATCCGCCACCGCCACCACGGAACCGGGCTCGAGATGAAGGTGATGCCCTCCCGGCAATACGCGCCGGGTGAGCACCGGAACCACTGCCCGTGCGGCAGCCACGGTATCCCGATTACCGAGAATGCCCGTTTCACCTTCGATCAGCAGTACTGGAGCACGAATCTTGCCCAGTGTCGCCAGTACCTGATCGGGCGTCAGGCGAACCGGTGATGGCCATAGTAGACGGCCATCCGTACGCAGCCGCACATGCCCATCGCCCTCGGACATCAGATTGCGCATTACCAGCGGCGTCGCGGTTTCCCCGTCGATGGACGTCACCCCTCCCGCAACCCGAGCCGCCACGGCGGTACTACTGTCAGGATAGCGCGGTACGGACGACAGCGGGCGGCGCGCTGCCCGTAGCCCCTTACGAAGCTGGGCGGGCGTGTCCTCCACTTCGGTAGTGACGACACCCAGGCCATCGATCAGCAGTAGCCGCTCGACCCGTTCCGGCAGGGCCGCGGCGGTCAGGCAAGCCACGCCGGCCCCCATGGAGTGGGCCAGAAGCGTGACACGCTCCAGGCCCAGCTCATCGGCGGCGTCCAGCAGGTCGTGACAATAATCCCAAAGGGCGTAATCGCCCTCGACATGCTGCGACAGCCCATGGCCGGTGAAATCGATGGCGACCACCCGAACCCCCAGACGTTCGACCAGATGGGGGGCCAGGCGCGTGAAGCTTGCCGCATTGTCCAGCCAGCCATGCAAGGCGAGCCAGGTCGGAGCGGCATCATCGCCCCAGCACAAGCCTGCCAGCCGCCCACCGGCCAGCGTGAGTGACCGAGCCTCGCTCATCGGGACACCTCCAGAAGCTCGTCGAGCATCGTCAACAAGGCCCGGCGGGTCTCTTCAGGGTGCTCCATGGGAAACATGTGAGTGCCGGGTACCAGGGCGAGGTTGATCCCGTGTCGCTCCAGGCGACGGCGGCGCGCCGGCGTGATCAGGTCCGACTCGCTGCCCGCCAGCAGCCCGAACGGGACGCGCAGGCTCCTCGGGAGGCGTGTCAGGTGATCCGGTAAATGGCGGAATATTTCGGTCTCGATCACCGGGTCATAGACCAGTTCGGCGGCGCCGTCATCGCGCAGCCGGGTGCCACCCTCGACATAGTCATGCAGGGCATCCGGGGTAAAGCGCCGGAACAGGCCCCGGCGGCGCAAATGGTTGGCCATGGCATCGCGATTCGGCCACTCCGACCGCCTTCCCTTGGATTTCCCCGCAGGCGTGACGCGGTCGATGAAGCCGAAGCGCTTGGCCACCTTCATGCTCCAGGCATCCAGGCCCAGCATCAGCGGCGGGTCCAGCATGACAACGCAACGAAAGCTACCGGGCGCATGCTCGGCCGCCATTGCCATCAAGACTCCGCCCATCGAGTGCCCGACCCCGATGACCGGCTCGTCACGATGGGTCACGTGATCGATCAGCTCATCCCTCAGTGCCAACCAGTTGGCACCAACGGGGTAATCGGGGTGGTGCCCCAGCCGATCGACCGGATGCACATCGAATCGCTCGCGAAGCGGCGCAAGCAGGCTACGGTAGCTCATGCCGGGAAATCCATTGGCATGGGCAAAGACCAGTCGCGGTCGTCGGGTGGCGGTGGAAACGGTCATGGCTGAAATCCAGGTCGAACGAAACGTAATGTCAGTGGCGATAGCAGGCTAACGGGTTTACCCTATTTCGCCAAGTCAATCCGGCCGATGCCGCTCCCCTGCCCACTGGAGTCTAGCCATGCCCTCTGATCCGCGACCACCGCGCGACACACGCATCCGTAACCGGATCTTCTGGATCACCGTGATCGCCGCCGTGACGGTCGGCCTGTGGCTGGTCCGCTGACATGGCCCTGCTCGACGTATTCTTCAGCACCCTCGAGATCACCCTCCCGGTTTTCGCCATGGTATTCATCGGCCTGGGGCTGAAGCGTGCCGGCTGGATCGACCAGGGCTTCATCAACACCGCCTCGCTGCTGGTGTTCAAGGGCACCATGCCGATGCTGATCTTCCTCAGCATCATCAAGGCCGACCTGGACGCCACTCTCAATCCCGGGCTGCTGGGCTTCTTTGCCCTGGCCACCCTGGGCAGCTTTCTCTTCTGCTGGGGGTGGGCCATCCTGCGGGTGCCGTACACCGACAGAGGCGTGTATGTACAGGGTGCCTTTCGTGGCAATTGCGGCATCGTCGGCCTCGCCCTGGCCGCCGGCATGTACGGCGAATATGGACTTTCCGCCGGTGGCCTGCTGCTCGGCGTGGTCATTCTCACCTATAACGCCTTCTCGGTGATCGCCCTGGCCACCTATCAGCCAGACCAGAATACCGACTGGCGCAGCATAGTGACTCATATCGCTCACAACCCGCTGATCCTGGCCGTGGTGGTGGCGGTACCAGTGGCGGCGCTGGAGCTCCGCCTGCCCGGCTGGCTGATGACATCTGGCGAATATTTCGCCTCGCTGACCTTGCCCCTGGCGCTGATCTGCATCGGAGCCACCCTGTCCCTGGGGTCGATCATGGAGTCAGGCAGGCTCGCCACGGGGGCCAGTACGTTGAAAATGGTCACGCTACCGGCCCTGGCCACCGCTGCGGCCTGGCTGGCCGGCTTCGAGGGACGCGAACTGGGCGTGCTGTTCCTGTTCTTCGCCAGCCCCACGGCAGCGGCAGCTTTCGTGATGGCCAAGGCGATGGGCGGCAACGCCATGCTCACCGCCAATATCATTGCCCTGACCACCTTGATGGCAAGCGTCACCATCACACTGGGGGTGTTTGGGCTCCGCCTCGCCGGCTTGATCTGATCGCGGGAGCCAACCACCACTTCGAACTGCTCCAGGCCTCCGCCTTCACCGATTGCGTCCTTCTTCTCTATTCGAAGCCGCCCAAGACACTCGAGCTAGACCGGTGATTCCGGAACGTCGCGCGGCGTCGTAAAGCGGATCATGTTGGCGCAGCCCGCCGCCCATATCTCGGCCTCGAGCTCGGCAACGGCAGCCGTCGGGAAGCCTGGCCCACGGTCGGCACGCCCCTCGACCAGCAGCCCGGTCAAGGCGCCGACCAATGGCATATGACTGACCAGCAGTACAGGCCGTGCAGTCGCCTGTTCCAGCAGCCAGTCGCCCACGGCCTGGGGCCTGTCGTCCGGGGTGATGATCGCCAGGGTCTCTACCTCGTTGCCCAGGGCCGCCGCCACATGATCGGCGGTCTGTCGGGCGCGCGCGAAGGGGCTGGCAAGGATACGAATGCCATCCAGCGCCCGGTACTGCAGCCAATCGGCCATCCGGGCCACCTCGGCGTGCCCCCTGGACGTCAGTACCCGCTCGGCATCCGGGTAGCCGGGGCCGGCTTCACCGTGGCGCATGATGAGCAGGCGTTCACTCATTGCGGGTCTCGACGCGTCGGTGGGCCTGCTGGACATCCTCGCGGGAAAGCAGGAATTCGACGTCGCTGCTCTGCTCCCCGAGCATCAGCATGCGTGCCATCTCCCTGGCCGGCACACCCTCGAACAGCACTTGATAGAGCCCTTCCGCCAACGGCATGTAGACGTTGTCCTCACGCGCCTTGTCTCGCACCAGCCGTACCGTATTGACCCCTTCGGCCACCTGGCCCAGTGCCTCGACGGCTTCGTCGAGGCTCTTGCCCTGTCCCAGGGCGTGGCCGACCCGATAGTTTCGCGAGAGGGGCGACGAACAGGTGACGATCAAATCACCGACCCCGGCCAGCCCCAGGAACGTCATGGGATTGGCCCCCTGATCCACCGCGAAGCGCCCCATCTCGGCCAGCGCTCGGGTCATCAGCATGCTGCGAGTGTTCTCCCCCATGCCAAGGGCCGCGGCTATCCCCGCGGCGATGGCATAGATGTTCTTGAGGGCACCGCCCAGCTCGACACCGTAACGATCATTGCTGGCATAGACCCGGAAATAATCACAGCCCAGGGCCTTCTGCACCCGTGTCCGAGTCAAGGGGTCGTCGCTTGCCACCACCGTGGCGGTAAGCTGCTTCTGGGCGATCTCGGTCGCCAGATTGGGCCCGGAGATCACGCCGATATGGATGAAACCGGTCTCTTCCTCGAGAATTCGGCTCATCAGCTTGAAGCCATCTTCCTGAATACCCTTGGTGGTGCTCACCAGGATCTGGTCGGCATGCAGCCAGGGCCGAGCCTGTCGCACGACATCCCGGAAGGCGTTGGAGGGAATGGCCACCAGCACCAGTTCGGCGCGCTCCAGGACGTCCTGCATGTTGCTGGAAGCCTTCACGGTCGGATTGATGGCGTAATCGGGCAGGTAACGGCCGTTACGGTGTTCACGGTTGATCTGCGCCGCCAGCTCGGGGTCGCGCAACCACTGACACACCTCGCCTCCGTTGTCTGCGGCGATACTGGCAAGCGCCGTACCGAAACTGCCTCCGCCCAGCACTGCCACCCGCATGGGATCATCTGACATGGTCGCCCCGATAGAATGAAGGTGTAGAGGGAATTGTATCGAAAAACGCCCTCGAGGAGGGCGTCTTCGTCGAGAGTAGCAGCCCGAGGGACATGACGCCCCGGGCTCCCCGGTTCACTCGATCAGCGACAGCAGCGAATCGATACTCTCCCTGGCATCCCCATAGAACATGCGCGTATTTTCCTTGTAGAACAAGGGGTTCTCGATACCGGAGTAGCCCGTGCCCTGACCGCGCTTGCAGACGAACACCACCGAGGACTTCCACACCTCCAGCACCGGCATGCCGGCGATGGGGCTGTTGGGGTCATCCTGCGCCGCGGGATTGACGATATCGTTCGAGCCGATGACGATCACCACGTCCGTCTTCGGAAAATCGTCGTTGATCTCATCCATTTCCAGCACGATATCGTACGGCACCTTGGCCTCGGCCAGCAGCACGTTCATGTGCCCGGGCAGCCGGCCGGCCACCGGGTGGATACCGAAACGCACCTCCTTTCCCGCCGAACGCAGCTTGCGCACCAGTTCGCTGACCGCGTTCTGCGCCTGGGCCACCGCCATACCGTAGCCCGGCACGATGATCACACTGTTGGCATTATTCAGGGAACTGGCCACACCGCCTGCATCGATCGCCACCTGTTCACCTTCGATCTCGGCTGCCGCGCCTCTCTGGGCGGCACCGAAGCCACCGAGGATGACGCTGATGAAATTGCGGTTCATCGCCTTGCACATGATGTAGGAAAGAATCGCACCGGACGAGCCGACCAGCGCACCGGTCACGATCAGCAGATCATTGGAGAGTGTGAAGCCGATGGCCGCCGCTGCCCAGCCCGAGTAGCTGTTCAGCATCGACACCACCACCGGCATGTCGGCGCCGCCGATTCCCATGATCAGATGCCAGCCGATGAAGAAGGCCAATACCGCCAGGATGAACAGCGTCCAGAAACCCGCACCGCCGATATAGGCGATCGCCAGTACCAGGCACAGCAGAGCGGCACCGGCGTTGAGCATGTGGCCGCCAGGCAACGGGTTGGGTTTGCCATCCACCTTGCCGGCCAGCTTGCCGAAGGCCACCACCGAACCGGTGAAGGTGA
This sequence comes from Billgrantia endophytica, assembly GCF_002879615.1. Lineage (GTDB taxonomy): Bacteria > Pseudomonadota > Gammaproteobacteria > Pseudomonadales > Halomonadaceae > Halomonas > Halomonas endophytica. The sequence goes on along the minus strand of NZ_PNRF01000032.1, from coordinate 163,253 downwards.
CGGCACCGATGAAGATCGCAAAGACTACCTCGATCTGCAGGAACATCAGCTCATCGGGCGCCTTGGTCGCGACCAACGCGGCGAAAGCCGAGAAGTGTTCCGTGGTGGCGCCGGCCAGCTGGGCCGCCATGACTCGCCGCCGCTCCAGGTCGGCATTCCAGGCGACGAATACCGCCGCCAGGCCGACAAAGCTATGCAGGGCCGCCACCAATTGTGGCATTTCGGTCATGGCAACCCGGCTGGCCACGTACCAACCGATCACCGAGCCGATGATGATCATCGGGATCATCCACCAGTAGCCGCCGATCCCCGGCCCGAAGGCCGTGAAGAAGACCGCTACGGCCATGCCCACGATGCCGTACCACACCGCGCGCTTGGCTTTTTCCTGGTTGCTCAACCCCCCCAGCGAGAGGATGAAGAGCACGCTTGCCGCAATGGCTGCGGCAGAAACAAAACCTTGACCCAACATGTCTTTTCTCCGCCGCTCAGGATTTCTGGAACATGGCCAGCATCCGGCGTGTCACCAGGAAGCCACCCACGATATTGATGGTGGCGATCAGTACCGACACCGCCGCTAGCAGTACCACGATCCAGTTCCCCGAACCGATCTGCAATATCGCGCCAAGGATGATGATGCCGGAGACCGCGTTGGTCACCGCCATGAGGGGGGTATGCAGCGAGTGACTCACATTCCAGATCACCTGGAACCCGACGAAACAGGCCAGGACGAAAACGATGAAATGTTGCATGAATGACACCGGCGCAACCTGACCCAGCACCAGCATGAGCGCACCACCCACACCGAGAAGCGTCAACTGACGCTTGGTCTGCACCTTGAAGGTCGCAAGCTCTGCCGCCTTCTTCTCTTCCAGCGTGGGTTCCTTGACCCTCTCCTTCGGTTTGGCGGCGGCAATGGCCTTGACCTTGGGCGGCGGCGGCGGGAAGGTGATTTCACCCCGGTGAGCGACCGTCGCGCCACGGATCACGTCGTCCTCCATGTTCTGCACGATCGCGCCATCCTTCGCCGGCGTCAGATCGGTGAGCATATGGCGGATGTTGGTGGCGTAGAGCAGCGATGACTGGGTCGCCATGCGCGAGGGAAAGTCGGTATAGCCGACAATGGTCACGCCATTGTCGCTGACGACTTTCTTGTCCGGCTCGGTCAGGTCGCAGTTGCCGCCCTTCTCGGCGGCCAGGTCGACGATGACCGACCCCGGTTTCATGGCCTTGACCATGTCCTCGAGCCACAGCTTGGGAGCCGGCCTGCCCGGAATCAGTGCGGTGGTGACGACGATATCGACATCCGGGGCCTGTTCGCGGAAAAGCGCCAGCTGTTTCTCGCGAAATTCCGGGCTGGAGGGGGCGGCATAACCACCGCTGCCCGAGCCGTCCTGCGCCTCCTCGAAGTCGAGGAACAGGAATTCGGCACCCATGGATTCGATCTGCTCGGCGACTTCGGGGCGCACGTCGAAGGCACGCACGACCGCCCCCAGGCTGGCAGCCGTACCGATTGCCGACAGTCCGGCCACACCGGCGCCGATCACCAGTACCTTGGCCGGCGGCACCTTGCCCGCCGCGGTGACCTGACCGGTAAAGAACCGCCCGAAGTTGTTACCCGCCTCGATCACCGCCCGATAGCCGGCAATGTTCGCCATCGACGAGAGCGCATCCATCTTCTGCGCACGCGAGATGCGCGGCACCATGTCCATGGCGATGACCGTCGCTCCCCGCGCCTTGCAGCGCTCGAGCAATGCCTCGTTCTGGGCGGGCCAGAAGAAGGCAATCAGCGTCTGCCCTTCACGCAGCAGATCGGCTTCTTCATCGGAAGGCTCGCGTACCTTGATGACGACGTCGGTTTCCCTCCAGAGGGAGGCCGCATCCGCCACGACGGTGACCCCCGCCTCACGGTATGTCTCATCGGAAAAACCGGCGGCTTCGCCCGCCCCCGATTCGACGAGGCATTCATGCCCCAGCTTCTGGATCTGCTGCGCGCTCTCAGGCGTCAAGGCGACCCGCGCCTCGCCCCTGTATCGTTCCTTCGGTGATCCGATCTTCACGTTGGGTCCCCCATGGTGTGGGTTTGTTCTTGCGTGACTTTTGCACAACACATATACATGAGATACAGAAACCCCTCAAGGCAACCAAGACCACCAAGAGCGCAGCTCCCGCCCACACGGCACTCCCTGTAGCAAGGCACCGCCGCTGCGATTTCTGTGTAACAAACCAACATTACTACGAAGCAGGGCAAGCAGCACGTCACGTTAGCCGACCCATACGGGCAATGAAGACGGGGTAACGACCGGTGCGAGTGTCACGGGCTGACGAATGACGCAAACCTTTCCACGCCACCAACAAGAACCCCACCGGCCCGTCGGACCGGTGGGGTTGGCAAGTACTTGCTGGGGCGCCCTTCGGGCACCCTCCATCATCAAGCGGTCAGCAATGCGTTGAGACGCTTGACGTAAGCGGCTGGATCATCGAGTCGGCCACCCTCCGCGATGATCGCCTGGTCGAGCAGGATTCGCGCCAGGTCGCTGAAGCTCGCCCCTTCGGCAGACTCGAGCCGGGCGACCAGGGCATGCTCGGGGTTGAGCTCCAGGATCGGCTTGACGTCCGGAACCGGCTGCCCCGCGGCCTCCATGATACGGCGCATCTGGTACCCCATCTCATGCTCAGGCAGGACAACGCATGCCGGCGAGTCGGTCAATCGATGAGTCACCTTGACCTCCTGGACCTCCTCTCCCAAGGCATCCTGGACACGCTTGACCAGTTCCTCCTTGGCCTTGGCGGTTTCCTCCTGGGCCTTCTTCTCTTCTTCCCCTTCGATATCGCCGAGATCGAGCTCACCCTTGGCGACATCGATGAACGACTTGCCATCGAAGTCGGTCAGGTGGCTCATCAACCACTCGTCGATACGGTCGCTCAACAGCAGTACCTCGATGCCCTTCTTGCGGAATATCTCCAGGTGGGGGCTGCTCTTGGCCGCATTGAAGCTGTCGGCAACGATATAGTAGATCTTCTTCTGGCCTTCCTGCATACGCTCGACATAGTCGGACAGTGACTGGTCCTGAGTGGAGCTGTCGGTATGTGTGCTGGAGAAGCGCAGCAGGGCGGCGATCTTCTCGCGGTTGGCGAAATCTTCCGCCGGCCCCTCCTTGAGCACGCTGCCGAAGGTATTCCAGAAGGTCTGGTAGGCTTCCTTGTCCTTGGCCAGTTTCTTGAGCATGTCGAGCCCCCGCTTGGTCAGGGCGCTCTTGATCTTCTCGACCTTGGGGTCCTGCTGCAGCAATTCGCGCGAGACATTGAGCGACAGCTCTCGGGTATCGAGCACGCCCTTGATGAAGCGCAGGTAGATCGGCAAGAACTGCTCGGCATCGTCCATGATGAAGACGCGCTGCACGTAGAGCTTGACCCCACGGGACCCATCCCGCTCATACAGGTCGAAGGGAGCACGGCCGGGCACGTAGAGCAGGTTGGTGTATTCGAGCTTGCCCTCGACCTTGTTGTGACTCCAGCTCAGCGGGTCGCTGAAGTCATGGGCCACATGCTTGTAGAAGGCCTTGTAGTCGTCATCCGAGACGTCACTCTTGGGTCTCACCCACAGGGCCGTCGCTTCGTTGACGTTTTCCCAACGGATCTTCTCGGTGCCGGGAATCTCCTCGCCCTCGTCATTCCGCTCGACATCGACGCTCGGCATGCGCACCGGAACCTCGATGTGATCCGAGTACTTGCGGACCAGGCTCTTGAGACGGTAGTCGTCGGCAAACTCACCGGCGTCCTTCTTGAGGTGGAGGACGATCTCGGTGCCATGAAGCTCGCGGTCGATGTCGGCAACCGTGAACTCACCCTCACCCTTCGAGCGCCACTCGACACCGTCACCGTGCTCGGTGCCGGCCTTGCGGGTGCGCACCGTCACCTCGTCGGCCACGATGAAGCTGGAGTAGAAGCCCACCCCGAACTGGCCGATCAGCCTGGCGTCCTTCTGTTGTTCGCCGGAAAGCTGCTTGAGGAACTCGGCGGTCCCGCTGCGCGCGATGGTGCCCAGGTTCTGGATCACTTCGGCTCGGCTCATGCCGATACCGTTGTCGCGAACGGTCACGGTACCGGCCGCCTGATCATGCTCGATCTCGATGCGCAGTTCGCTGTCGCCCTCATAAAGGGCATCGTTATCCAGCGCCGCATAGCGCAGCTTGTCGCAGGCATCGGCGGCGTTGGAAATCAGCTCGCGCAGGAATATCTCCCGGTTGGAATAGAGGGAGTGGATCATCAGATGCAGGAGCTGCTTGACCTCGGTCTGAAAGCCGAGGGTTTCCTCGTGAGCGGTAGTGGACATGGATCGGTACCTCATGGCTTGAACCAGCGGCGACGCCACTATTGGCGTCGCCCAATGCAGAACTGTTCAGCGATATGGGGACCAGGATGGCGATTTCAACCGCTGGGGTCTTCGGGAGTGGACAATACGAAGTGAAGGCGCGCCGTGGCCACCGGTTTCTCTTCATTTGCCTGCCAGGCGGTTACCTTGACATTGGCCAGACGGCGCCCTTCGCGGAGCAGGGTACAACGGGCATGGGTCGGCACCACCCGGGCGGTACGCAGGTAATCGATCGAGAAGTCGATGATCCGCGGCAGGCGGGGCTCTCGGGCCGCCAGCATCAGGTCCAGGGTGCCAGCCGTCTCCATGAACGCGGCCACGACCCCGCCATGAATCGCCGGCAACAGAACATTGCCGACGTTGTACTCGTGGGGCTCGAGCCGATAGATCAACCCGTTCCCCTCGCCATCGGGCGAGGCCGAGATACCGATGAACCGGGCATAGGGCAGCCGAGCCAGCCAGGATGCCACATCCCCCTCGGCTCGCGTCTTCGTCAGCCAGGTCACGTCGTGGAAATCATCCTGCATGGTCATCCACCCCGCTGAAGAGCGCCTCACCAAAACCCGGGGGGGTATTGCGCGACCCCAAACGCACGAAGTTGCCGGTCCCCCGTGCGATAGGCCGCTCGGGCTCCTGCCAAAGGATCCCCTCGGTGAACACTATCGACTCGGTCACCCTCAGCACTCGAGCCCGGGCCATGATAGGCAGCCGTGCCAACGCGGGTCGATAGTGATCGACACGAAGGTCCAGGGTCGGGCACACCTCGGGAGCCGGCAATGAGCACAGCACCGCAGAGCCGCAGACAGTATCCAGCAACATGGTCAACACGCCGCCATGTACCAGGCCTCGAGTGGTATCCCCCAGCAGTTCATCCCGCCAAGGCAAGCGCATGGTCACATTGGGAGGCGTCACGGAAACCACCTCGAGGCCCAGCTCACGGGTATGAGGGATCACCGCCACGAACCGGTTCAGGGCGGTTCGCCAGGCGTCAGGACCTGGGCCAGTGGCACGGAATCCCGCCGCTTCGTCATCAAGGTCATCAGGGATCACACCTGCACTCCTCGCGGCAAATTCCAACAAGCGTTTGATCTATATCTGCCAAGCCTAGCCCTCGCCCACGGGCAGCACAAGCGGCGCGGCTTTCAACGAAACGTACCCCGATACCTCGATTGAAAGGAAATCGGCCGAGGCTCTACTCAAACGGTTGCCAATAGGCGACGATACGGGGACCTCGACATCAGCCTTTCGGAGGCCGACACCATGCGCCATCGCCACCCGGTTCGCCGCGCCGCCGCCTGGCTTGCCGCGGCAGCACTCAGCCTGCCTCTCGTGGCCTATGGCCAGCCCAGTGACAGCGCCCTGCGTGATGCCCTGGAGGCGGCACGCAACCAGCAATGGGACAGGGTCAACAGCGCCGCGATCGATGACCATGTCCTTTCCGGCTACGTGGAATATCATCGCCTGCGCAACCAGTTGCCATTGGCCGAGCCAGGCCAGGTCCTGGCTTTCATCGAGCGTCATAAAGACGCCCCTCTGGCCGAGTGGATGCGAGGGCAGGCCATCAGCCGTTACGGTAGTGCCGGACGCTACGGCAGCCTGCTGGCGGTAGCCGATGGCGAGCCCAGCGGAACCGAACGACAGTGCCATTACTATACGGCGTTGCTGGGCCCCGATCCCCTTGCCGCCGCTGAGGGGGGCCGGAAACTCTGGCATGTCGGCAGTTCCCAGCCATCGGCATGCGATACCCTGTTCAATCGTCTCCGCGAAAAAGGCGAGATCACCGAACTGGACATCTGGGAGCGCAAGATGCTGGCCTGGCGGCAGGGAGAAACCGGTCTCGCCAGCTTCCTGGGTCGCCAGCTCGGCAGTCGCTGGCAGGAAGCACGCGATGCCGTGTCCCGCCTGCAGCGCGATTACGCAGCCGTGACCCAGGTGCCCACCTGTATCGGTCCCGAGTGCCACGGCAGCGGCGCGCTGTTTGCCGCTGCCATGTACGGCTTCACCCGAGCCGATACCGAAGCCGCCATGGAAGCATGGCGCAAGATTGCCTCGCACCTGCCCTTCGATGGCGATCATCGTCATGCCATCGAAGAGGATCTCGCGTTCTATTCCCTGGTGCGCAATATCGACAACAACCGGGGTTGGGTGGACGATGCCCTGCCACGGATAGGCACATCGAGAGTGCTCGAACTGCGTGTTCGGCATGCCCTGACCCAGCGCGACTGGGCCGACGCGCTGCGCTGGGTCGCGATGCTGCCCGACGAGACCCGCGATGACAGTCGCTGGCAATACTGGATGGCACGGGCCCATGAGCAGCTGGGCGATTCCGACCAGGCCCGGGAGGCGTATGCCCGAGCGGCGCAAGGACGCAACTTCTTTGCCTTCGCGGCTGCCGACCGTATCGGTCAGCCCTATGCCCTGAACCTGGAGCGCAGCGGTTTCGACGAGAGTTTCCGTGAGGAGATCGCCCGCTGGCCGGCGGTGCAGCGTACCGAGGCACTGCTGCGCATCGGCGAGGATGGCCTGGCCAACAGCGAATGGCTGAACGCCGTGGCCACCGGGACGGAGCGGGAAGCAAGGGCGCTTGCCGACTATGCCCAACGCCGTGGCTGGCATGCGCGTCTGGTCCAGACCACCATTACAGGCCAGATGTGGGATGCGCTTGACTGGCGCTTCCCGGAAGCCTATCGCGAGCATTTCATGCGCTGGGGGAACAATACCGGTGTCGATCCTTATCTGCTGATGGGCATCGCCAGGCGCGAAAGCGCCTACAATCCCGTGGCGCTCTCTCCCGCCGGCGCCCGCGGCCTGATGCAAATCATGCCCGGCACCGCCACCCTGCTGAGCCGACAGCTCGGCATCAGTGACCCGGGGCCCCACGGTGTCCTCGACCCGGAGCTCAACATACGTCTGGGCAGCACTTACATCCGTGACATGACCGCCCGTTATCGCGGAAATCGTCTGGCCGCTGCCGCGGCCTACAACGCGGGACCAGGCAGGGTCGATCGCTGGCTGCGCGACTCGCCGGAGGAGTTCGATCTGTTCGTGGAGAGCATCCCCTTCCGCGAAACTCGCGATTATGTTCAGGCGGTACTCGCCTACCGGGTCATTTTCGAGAGCCTGGCCAACGGTGGCAGCTCCGAAGGCGTCGCGATGCTTAGCTCAGCGGAAACCACCGTCCGCTATGATGGGTCACTGCTGGCCCGCAACTGACTCCGCCCGGGTCGCGAACGACATAGGCCCCGGCCAAATACCGGGGCCTATGTCATGGCGTAGCTCGTCAATCAGGCCGGCTGCCGTTCGAAGGCCAGCTTGAGGCCAAACCCGATCAGTACCACTCCGGTGGCTCCATTGAGCCCTCGGGAAAAGGCTCGGCTGCCCAACCACCGCCCTGCTCCACTCACCGTCACGGCAATGCCGATCTGCCACAGGTTGGCGATGACGAAATGCACCCCGGCCAGCCACAGCGACTTGAGCAAGGCCGGGTCGGTCGGCGCGATGAACTGAGGCAGGAAGGCCATGTAGAAGATCACCGTCTTGGGATTCAGGACGTTGGACAGCAGCCCTTCCCGCAGCGGACGCCCTATCGGCACTATCTGGCGCTCCCCCTGCATCGCCGCGACCGGTAACCCCTGGCCCCGCCTGGCCGCAAGCAGGCTGGCAGCCCCCAGCCAGATCAGGTAACCGGCCCCGGCCAGCTTGAGCACGGAGAAGGCCCAGGCGGACTGCAACAGAATCAGCGATATGCCCAGTGCGGAAACCGCCGCGTGCACGAACAGGCCACAGCAGATGGCCAGACTGGTCAAGACACCATCACGCACCCCGCCACGGGCCGTGTTGCGAATCACCAGGAGTGTATCGACGCCGGGGCTCATGGTCAGCAGCGTAATGGCAACCAGAAATGGCCAGAAATGGGCATCCAGCAACATGTCGATTGTCTCTCCCCAAGTCATGGAAGGCCTCGAACTCGCAGAGAGCGATTCTACGCCAGAAGTGCGCCGTCCCACTACCGCTTGCCGGATGCCCATGGCCAATGCCATCGATCACCGCGGCACGACAGCGAGCCTGCGTGGAGTAGAGGCGACCCACCAATCGCGTACCGAGAAACGGGCAGGAAGCCTGCTTGCCTGTCGGTTATGCCAGGGCGATCTCTCGGTCGAGATTCTCTGGACGCTTAGAAAAATTCTATCTACAGTTGATTGAGCGGGCAGTATGGCTGCGGCAAGGTACTCGTCATGGGGCCTCCAGGGCCATTTCTGCATGATCCGCTGCGTTGGTCAGCAAGTAGAAAGTCGTCAGTTGTATTTGGATTCGTCGATACACCCGAAGCGCACCTTTCTAGCCTTGCCCACGCACTTCGGGCCTCCGGCGGCACAGCCGAGTGCCCAGCACGATTAATCAGGAAGTAAGGAAATCGACAATGGCAACTGGCACTGTCAAGTGGTTCAACGACACCAAGGGTTACGGCTTCATTTCACCGGATGATGGTGGTGATGACCTGTTTGCCCATTTCTCCGAGATTCAGGCTGACGGCTTCAAGACCCTGCAAGACGGCCAGAAGGTCACCTTCGAGGTCACTCAGGGAAAGAAAGGCCTTCAGGCCTCCAACATCAAGATCGCCAACTGAGGCACTGCCTCGGCAAGCGTGCAGGCCTGTCTTCTGATTGAAGGCAGACCGCCTCAGACGAAAGGCCCACCGATTTCTGGTGGGCCTTTTTCGTGGGACAGGGCCTGCATCCGGGATCAGTCCTCGATGTCGAACCGAGGTGCCTCGCTCTGCGGATCCCTGCGCTCGGCCTCTTCGAACTGCTCGTCCAACTGGCGGCGGGCTTCCTCGAAGCGGCGTTCGGTTTCCTCCAGCAGTGCATCGATGTCGGACTGGGTCGTCTCGCCGGGAAGCGCATCGCCGTCATTGATGGTTGACGTTGCACCCCGTTCATCGTCTTCCATGGGCTCCAGGCTGGTCGGATCCTCCATGGGCTCGAACACCGGCGGATCCTGCTCGGCCTCTTCATACTGTTCGTCGATCTGCCTCTGGGCTTCCTCGAAGCGACGCTCGGTATCCTCCAGGATCGCATCGATGTCAGAGCGCGTCGGCTCGCCTGGCAGTGCTCCTCCTTCCTCCAGGGTGGCAGTCGGGGACTCGCCCAGTGTCTCCACGTCCGTGTCTATATCGTCATCCGGCGGAAGGCCCACGCCGTCCTCCTCGGACGCTTCGGCAGTGTCGTCCTCCGCCGGTAGCGGAGCGGGCGCCTCCTCCTGCAGCGTTTCATCTTCCTCGGTTGCCATATCATCGGTGGCCTCGCCAGCGGGAGTACCGACCTCCTCGGTCTCGGTTACCCCGGCATCTTCCTCAGCATCGCCGCAGCCAACCAGACCCAGCGCAAGGGCCAGCACGGCTGCCACCGGTATCCAGGGTTTTTTCGCCATTCGGGTATCTCCAGTCTATGTAAGGCCGTCAAAAGGAAGCTTATTGCAGCAAAGCCCTGACGTACCTGCAAGTCGACAGCATTTTTGCCTTGGCGTAACGGGTTGGACAACAGAGAGGGAAAACGATCCCGTGGCAAGGTGAAGCGAATACCCACTGTCGGTCAATCGGTGGCCGTTGCCGGAAGCGGACAGCCCAGGGACCAGGCGACGGCCCGCAGCAGCTCCGCTTCGCGAGCCGAGATACGCCCATCATGTGAGACACATCGGCCCATGGCCGTCAGCAGTTGCAACCGCTCCTCGTCAGTCAATTGCTGCAAGTGTTCCACGGCCCGGTCGAGCTCATCCGGACTCGCTGGTACCGCCACGAAATCGGGTGTGATCGGCAGTTCCGCGACGGCAGCCCGAAAGGCATCACGCGCCTCCTGCTCTTCAACCTCTCCCGCCTTGGCAAGGCTCGACAACAACCGCCCGGCGGCGGCGTCCACCTGGTACAGGTGGCGCTTGCGATAGCGGCGGTGACGCGCCCCTTCGATACCCACGGTCAACAACCGATGCAGCGACCACTGTAGTGCGCCTGGCTGCGCTTCCTCTTCCATCAGACAAACGAGGCAAGCCCGAAAGCGGGCATATTGGGCGGTGGATAGCGACTGCAGGATCGGCAAGGTCAGCTCGATCAATGGTAGCCGTTGCCCCGGGGTTATCTCCTCGAGGGGTTCAGCCAGACGGTCGAGCTCCCCGAGTACTTCTGGCAAGGCCTGTGTCACCAAGGCCTGCCGTTGACGCTGGCGGCTAGTCGGGTCAACGCCCATGAGAATGCCATAGACCAGCGCCCGGGCGGCATATGGATCATGCGCGGCGTCCAGCAAGCGAGCATCGATCCCGGCCAGCGCCTGTCGTGCCCGAACGAGATCTTCCGGTCGCAACTGGCCGACCCGCTGGGCGAGGCCAGCGGGACCGCCGGAGCGTGCAGACCCGGTATGGGCGGACGCGGCTCCCGCCAACCCGGCGGCACCAGGCGCTGCACCGGGCTGCTGCGCCCCGGTAGCGGGCTGGCCATTGACCGGGCGCGGCTCGGGGAGACTGCCATCCCAGCCTGGCTGCAGCCGTTCGATACGTGTCGTCAGGGGTGGATGGGTAGCCGTGAGGCCGCTCAACCCCGGAAGTCCACGACCAAAATAGAGGTGGCTGAATTCGGCCGCCTGGACCGCGCCGAGTTCCGAGCCATGGGTATGTGCCGCCAATCGCTTCAGCGCACGGGCCAGGCCATCAGGGTGGCGGGTATACTGTACCGCGCTGGCATCCGCCAGGAATTCCCGCTGCCGACTCACCGCCGCCTTGATCAGATTGCCGCACAGGGAACCCACCGAGCCCACGATCATCAGGGCGAGCCCCGCCCCCAGCATGACGATCTGGCCATTACCGCGGCGGGAGCTGCGTACGGCACCCCTGCCCGCCGTGCCACGCAGCAGCATCCGACCGACCAGACCAATGAGCAGTATGCCAGACAGCAGCGCGACCAGGCGCATGTTGAGTCGCATGTCGCCGTGCAGGATATGACTGAATTCGTGGGCCACGACGCCCTGCAGCTCGTCTCGATCCAGCACCTGGATAGCCCCGCGAGTCACGCCGATGACAGCATCCCGGGGCGAGTGGCCCGCGGCAAAGGCATTGATTGCCGGCTCTTCCAGTACGTAGACCAATGGCACTGGCATGCCCGAAGCGATGGCCATTTCCTCCACGACATTGAGCAGCCGCTGCTCATCGCCATCGCGGGTGCCGGCGTTGATCAGCCGGCCTCCCAGCGCTTCCGCCACGGTGGCCCCTCCCGCCTTCAGCTGTATATGACGCGTCAGGCTGCCAAGGCCAACCACTGCCAGCACGCCAATCGCCACGCTGCCCAGCAGGACCGGATCCAGCGCCCTGTCCAGCGGATCGGCGCCGGCTTGCCCTCCGTCCAGCAGAGCCATGGCAACCGCCACCACCAGCACTGCAACGGCGACCAATCCCACTACTGCCACGATCAACAGGAGAATCAACCGCGCGGTCAGCCGCCTGGCCTGATCCTGGGCTTCGAAAAAATCCATGCGACACCCCCGTCAGAAACTGACCTTTGGCGCCGCCTGAATTTCGGCACTGTCCTCGAATTCCAGCAGAGCCGCATCCTCTCGGTGCCCCATGGGGCCTGCCAGCACGACCGGGGGGAAACTCTGCCTATAGGTATTGTACTGCATGACGGCATCGTTGAAGGCCTGGCGAGCGAAGGCCACCCGGTTCTCGGTACTGGTCAGGGTCTCGGAAAGTTGTCGCATGTTCTCGGAAGCCTTGAGGTCCGGGTAAGCTTCCATGACCATATTCAGCCGACCCAGAGCAGAACCCAGCGCCCCTTCAGCCCCGGCCAGTTCAGCCATGGCGCCAGGCTCGCCGGGATGGGCCGCGGCGGTCTTCAGGCCAGCCAGGGCGGTGTTGCGCGCCTCGGTGACAGCCTGCAAGGTCTCCCGCTCATGGGCCATGTAGGCCTTGGCGGTCTCGACCAGGTTCGGAATCAGATCGTATCGTCGCTTGAGCTGCACCTCAATCTGAGCAAAGGCATTCTGGTAGCGATTCTTCAACGCCACCAGACGGTTATAGATACTGAAGCCGTAAAATACCAATAGGCCCAGCACAACAAGTATGACGATCAATGAAACGTTCATGTTCTTCCCTCTCCGTCCAGCGCCATTGGCGCGATCTTGATGTCCGTTACTGTCTGATCAGTTGCCCGGGTCTGCCCAGCGCCGCCATGGCCGGTATGGCATGGCCGGTGACAAGGCTAACAGGCGAGCCTGTCCATGTCGGGTCGATTCCCCCACGAATGTTCTCAAGACGACAACAAGTTGGTGGGCCGGGCCATCATGGATGATATCGTAGGTGCCGTGCTCGATATGATCGAACAAGGCTACCGGAACGACGCATGCAAGATTTCTTTACCTGGCTGGGCAGCACTCTCGGCGACATCATCCGCTTCGTGGTGGATCTACTGATCCATTTCTTCCGCAACCTCGGCGATGCCGCCCAGGGTTTCCTCCACGGGCTATCGGCTTCGCTGGGGATTTCCCCCTCGTTGATAAGCCTGGTGGTTCTGATACTTGGCCTCTGGCTGCTCTATCTTGGCCTTCGCGCCCTGCTCCGTCGCAGCCTGATCGCCACTGTCATCTGGGCGGTGCTGGGTGTCACGGTGCTGAGCTGGCTGATCAACTGATTGGGCTCATGAGGAGAGGGCTCGCCTGACCCAAGGTCAGGCGAGGGCCTTTTCCACCACCTCATAGACATTGGGCGAGAGTCTCTCGGCACGAATGCGCTCGAGTTCGCCCTTCATCAGCCCCTGACGGGCTTCGTCGAAGCGCTGCCAACGCGTCAACGGCGTGATCAGGCGTGCCGCCACCTCGGGATTTAGGCGGTTGAGTTCGATGACCACATCGGCCAGCAGCCGGTAGCTCTCCCCGTCGGCACGGTGGAAATTCACCCGATTCTGGTTGGCGAAGGCGCCAATCAGGGCACGAATATTGTTGGGGTTTTTCATAGAGAAGGCCGGGTGGGCCATCAGGAACTTGACCCGATCGAGGGCGTCCGCCTGCGGACGGGTGACCTGGAGGCTGAACCACTGGTCCATCACCAGCGGGTCGTGGGCCCACTTCTCGCCGAATGCCCGCAGCGCCGGATCGGCCAGTTCATCACGACTGCTGTGCGTCAGCAGCGTCAGTGCATGACGGACATCGGTCATGTTGTGATCGGCATCGAACTGGGCCTGGGTCAGCTCGATGCCCTGCTCGTCCTCGATCGCCATCAAGTAGGAGAGCGCCACGTTCTTCAGGCTGCGTGCACCGATCTGCTCGGGTTCGGGCGCATATGGTTCATCAGAACGGTTGGCTTCGAAGAGCGCCATGAATTCGTCACGCAGGGTCACCGCCAGGGACTGCTTGACGAAAGTCCGGGCGGCATGGATGGCATCCACATCCACCAGCGGCTGCTGCTCGGCAATATAGGCTTCGGAGGGCAGCGTCAGCATCTCGGCCAGCACCGCCTTGTCATCGCTCCCCCGCTCAAGCAGAGCGCGGAAAGCCTCGACGATCCTTGGGTCCATCACCTTTTCCACGCCATTGCGATGCGCGGCGATCAGATCATCCAGCGCCAGCATGGCCAGGCGCTGGCCGGCATCCCAACGGTTGAAGCCATCGGAATCATTGGCCAGCAGGAAAGCGAGGTCCTCGCGGCTGTAGGGGAAGCGCAGCTGAACCGGAGCCGAGAAGCCGCGCAGCAACGAGGGCACCGGTGCCTCGCTGACATCGGTGAACACGAAGGACTGCTCCGCCTCGCGCAGGTGGATGACGGCAGCGGTACCGAGATCCTCGCCTTCCAGGTTCAGGCTCAGATCCCGTCCGGACTTGGTGCCCACCAGCCCCATGCGCACCGGGATGTGCAACGGCTGCTTGTCGGCTTGCCCCGGGGTGACGGGGGTTCGCTGACGCAGGGTCAGATGGTATTCGGCATTGGCGTAGTCGTACTCGCCATACGCATCGATCTCCGGCGTTCCGGCCTGGGAGTACCACCGCATGAACTGGGACAGGTCCAACCCCGATACCTCTGCCATGCACGATACGAAGTCCTCGATGGTGACGGCCTGGCCATCGAAACGCTCGAAGTAGAGATCGCTACCGCGACGGAAGGTCTCCCAGCCCACCAGGTTGCACAGCATGCGCACGACTTCGGCACCCTTCTCATAAATGGTCAGGGTATAGAAATTGCCGATCTCGATGTAATGATCGGGCCGTACCGGATGGGCGGTAGGACCGGCATCCTCGGCGAACTGGGCGGTACGGAAGAAGGAGGCATCCTCGATACGCTTGACCGGTGCCGAATTGGCGTCCGCCGAAAAGCACTGGTCGCGGAATACCGTAAACCCCTCCTTCAGCGAAAGCTGAAACCAGTCACGGCAGGTCACCCGATTACCCGACCAGTTATGGAAGTACTCGTGGGCAACGATGCTCTCGACCCGCTGGAAGGCAACGTCGGTAGCGGTCTTTGGATGGGTCAGCACCGCCGCCGAGTTGAAGATGTTGAGCCCCTTGTTCTCCATGGCTCCCATGTTGAAGTCGTTCACCGCCACGATCATGAACAGGTCGAGATCGTATTCGCGACCATAGGTTTCTTCGTCCCACTTCATGGCACGCTTCAACGACGCCATCGCATGGCCGGTCTTGCCCAGGTTCTCTTCCTCTACCCAGATCTGAAGCGCTACCTCGCGACCGCTCATGGTGGTGAAGCGATCCTCGACCTTCTTCAGGTCGCCGCCCACCAGGGCAAACAGGTAGCAAGGCTTGGGATGCGGATCCTCCCAGGTGACGAAATGCTTGCCGTTGGGGAGTTCCCCACGTTCCACGGGGTTGCCGTTGGAGAGCAGTACCGGCAGGCGAGCCTGGTCGCCGATCACCGTGGTGGAGAAAGTCGCCATGACATCGGGGCGATCCGGGTAGAAGGTGATGCGACGGAAACCCTCGGCCTCGCACTGGGTGCAGTACATGCCGTTGGAGAGGTACAGCCCCTCCAGGGCGGTGTTCTCCTCCGGAGCGATCTCCACCTCGGTATCCAGCCGGAAGCGCTCGGGGACCCGGTGTACGGTCAGGCCTGTCTCGGAGAGCGAGTATTCATCGTCGTCCAGGGGCTGACCGTCAATGGCGATCGACTTGAGCTCGAGCTGCTCGCCATCGAGCATCAGGGGTGATCCCGCTTCCCGCTGCGGGTGCCGCTCCAGATGCAGGCTGGCCTTGACGCGGGTCGCGCCGGGTTCGAGGTCGAAGCTCAGTTCGGTATGGGTAACACGATAGGCAGGCGGCCGATAGTCATGCAAGAAGGTCGGCTTGGGTTCAGACATCAGAAAAAGGCTCCTGGCGGGAATCGGTGACCATTGTACGGGGGCCGGCTCCCCAACCTCAAAGCTACCTGGCGCGTCATCGGCGAATGAGGTGCGTGGAGGGAGCAGGCAGCCCACGGGGCTCGGGGCGGCTGGCGATCCATAGTCCCAACAGGGACAAGCCGGTCACCAGGATGGCTTTCAGCCAGAACAGGCTGAGAGTGAACAGCAGGATCAGGACCGAGAAGCCCAGCATGGTCAGGGCCAGCCATTTGGCATGCCGGGGGATGGCCCTTTCCCCCTCCCAGGCCACGACAGGCGGCCCAAAGCGCGGGTGTTCGCGAATCCACGATGCAAAGCGGGGTGAGCCTCGGGAAGCCGCCCAGACCGCCAGCAGCATGAAGCAGGTGGTCGGCATCAACGGCACGAAGACGCCAATGACGCCAAGAATGAAACTGACCCAGGCCAAGGCAATGTAAGCAACGCGGCGAAGCGAATGCATACGCTCCCTCCGGGGTGATCGTGAATGTTCGGTTGCTTCCCATTGAAGCCCATTGAAGGGCTAATGGCCAATCGCCTCTGCCTATGACGCCATTCGGCGCCACGGAACGAGAGCGAGCTCGCCACCGGGACGAGCTCGCAACGACATGAGATGTCGAGTTCCTACTGAATAGGAATGTCACGACGCGGCGGCTTTGCCTCCGCGCTGCGCGGCACCTGCACCGTCAGGACACCGTTGGCGAAGGAGGCCGATATTTCCTCCGCGCGGGCATCCGCCGGCAAGTCCAGCACGCGGCGGAAGCTGCCATAGGAACGCTCGACCCGACTGAAGTGGTCCTCCTCGGTGCGACTTTCCTGACGCTTTTCCCCCTCGATCACCAGACGATGGTCGTCCAGGGCCAGCTTGATGTCCTTCTCCTCGACACCGGGCACCTCGATACTGATCAGGTACTCGGACTCGCGCTCGGCAATATCGAGCTGTGGCCTCAACAGGCCTGGCATGTCACCAAAACGGCTTTCCAGTGACGGCATGCCGAATTGGCGCATGACATTGTCCATCCAGCGATCCAGTTCCTGATGCATGCCCAGCAGCGGCGTGATTTCGCCTCTACGGGGCTCGGTCAAGGATGAGGGTGCCGGCGCATCGGCACGCTCGCTCTTGAACCAGTTCCAGGGAGTAAACTTTTGCAGATTCATACGCCACCTCCTGTTCGATCGTCTCGATTCGTGACGCACATCGAAATAACCCATTGCCATCAGGTATGGGCCCCTAGGCATGTATCAATCTGGTGGCGCGGGGAAATTGTTCAAGTGCGATCGAACACCACTTTGACCTGAGTCAGTCAATGACGAAATACGGCCGCATGCCAGTGGCGATCGCTCAGTCCTTGGCGGCAGATAAGATCAATCGCGGAAATTATCGAACTGCAAAGCGAGGTCCGGGCCGCCTTCTCCTCTCAGCAGTGCCATGACCTGCTGCAAGTCGTCACGCTTCTTGCCGGTGACGCGAACCTTGTCGCCCTGGATTTGCGCCTGGACCTTGAGCTTGCTGTCCTTGATGCGCTTGACGATGTCCTTGGCTTCCTTCTGCTCCAGCCCCTGCTTCAGAATGATCTGCTGGCGAGCCCGGACACCGGAAAGCTCGGGAGCCTGCGGATCCATGCAGCGAGCGTCGATGCCCCGGGCAATGAGTCGATTGCGCAGCACGTCGAGCATCTGCGTGAGCTGGAAATCGACCTCGGCTTCGAGCTGGACGGTGTCGCCATTGAGCTCGAGACTCGCCGTGACGCCCTTGAAGTCGAAGCGGCTCTGGATTTCACGATTGGCCTGATCCACGGCGTTGCTGGCTTCATGTTTGTCGAATTCGGAGACGATGTCGAAGGAGGGCATGACGCTATCCTGTCTGTCCATTGATGGTGAACTGATTCTATCAGTCCACTGGTCCGCCTGCCTGCCCAGCCATGGCCTCGGCAGCAGGCGCCAGCGGCTTCGTCATTTGCCAGCCGGCACAGCCATCCTCGTAGTAATCGTCCAGCCAGCGTTCGAGGCGAAACCCCATTCGACGATAGAGCCCCAGTGCGATCCGGTTGTCGGCACGCACCTCCAGGCCCAGAACCTCGGCCCCTCGGCTACGTGCCTCGGCTTCCAGCGCTTCGAGCAATCGGCGCCCCAGGCCGCTTCCCCTGGCGTCGGGATGTACGCAGAAGGAGTAGAGCCGAACGCGCCGGCTGCCACGACGCAACAGCAGCGTGCCATAGCCCAGCAACCGTGCCTCACCGCCGTCGGACGCCGCGCACTCGACCACCAGGGTCAAGGCGTGCGCGCGGTTGAGCAGGTGCCAGAGCTGGCGGCGGCTGAAGTGGTCGCTGGTAAAGGCCAGTTGCTCCAGGCGAAAAAGGGAAGCCAGGTCACGGGTACTGGCCTGGCGCAGGGTCACGGTCATTGCGTGCCTCGAAGAGTCGGGCTTGTCATCATGGCCGAAATCGCTGTCAGCGGCCGGAAGCGTGAAATCATTTCACCCGCCGCCTCGCTTGTCGATGACATGGCGCAAGGGCATGCTGTTGATGTCGGCAGCCGCCCTGTGGAGCGGGTCAAACGCCTTCGCCTGCGTGACTTGCCTCCGGAAGAACAGGATATCTTCGCCAGGGAGACTCGCCGAGTTCGACGCCCCGTTCATTCGTGAAACCACGGCACTGGATCACCACACCTACCGCATGGCACGTCTGGCCGAGCACGCGGGCTGGTCGTGAGTGACACGTCCAGGGATATCCTGCGCTGCACCAACAAGAATCAACCCTTTAAAAACAATCATGTAAATAACAACTAACCGGCAACGTCTCCATTTGACGACACTTCAAGCACTTGATCTACAAGTCTCTCCTCACACTTGGCCGCAGGCGTCGCTTAATGGCGACGCGTCGAGGCGGCAGAATGACCTTCCCTCATGTTCCCCCCCATTCAGAACGCCGTTTTATAACTTCTTGGCCAAGTTGGCGCAAAAGTTGCTTCTTGGCTAGGGCGTAAGGACATGTTCCCGGCTCTGCTTCGTCATGGTTCGTCGGCACGCCGACAGGTGACGTCATTGGGAAAGCAGGGGCCAACCAGCAAGGAGCAACGACATGAGGATTACCATCTTCGGTTCTGGCTATGTGGGACTCGTGACCGGCGCCTGTCTGGCCGATGTCGGTCATGACGTGATCTGTGTCGACGTGGACGTCGACAAGGTCGCCCGTCTGAATGCCGGTGAAGTCCCTATCTACGAACCCGGCCTCGAGAGCCTGATCGGCAAGAACCAGGCCGCGGGGCGGCTGCGCTTCACGACGGACTCCGCCGAGGGTGTCGATTTCGGCCTGCTTCAGTTCATCGCGGTAGGCACCCCTTCAGACGAGGATGGCAGCGCCGACCTGACCCATGTGCTCAAGGTGGCTGAAACCATCGGCAATAACATGAACGACTACAGGATCATCGTCGACAAGTCGACCGTGCCGGTAGGAACCGCCAGCAAGGTGGGGCGTGCCGTCGCGGCATCATTGGAAAAGCGCGGTCGGTCGATGGCGTTCGATGTCTGCTCCAATCCCGAATTCCTCAAGGAAGGAGCCGCGCTCGAAGACTTTTCCCGAGGCTCGCGAATCGTGGTCGGGACGGATTCTGAGCGCGTCAAGAAGGCCATGATGGAGTGCTATGGCCCCTACAACCGTCAGCGCGACAAGATGCTGTTCATGGGCATCCGCAGTGCCGAGCTGACCAAGTACGCGGCCAATGCCATGCTGGCCACCAAGATCAGCTTCATCAATGAAGTGGCCAACCTGGCCGAGCGCCTGGGCGCCGACGTTGAAGAGGTTCGCCACGGTATCGGCTCCGATCCCCGGATCGGCTACAGTTTCATCTATCCCGGCTGCGGCTATGGTGGCTCCTGCTTTCCCAAGGACGTCAAGGCGTTGGCCCATACCGCCGAAGAGGCGGGACATCCCGCCGAAATGATCAAGGCCGTGGAGCGTGTCAACAGCCGGCAGAAGGGCAAGCTGTTCGAGAAGCTATGCCAGGCCTTCGATGGCCAGCTCGCCGACAAGACCATCGCCTTATGGGGTCTGGCCTTCAAGCCCAACACCGACGACATGCGTGAGGCCCCCAGCCGGACGTTGATGGAAGCCCTCTGGAAGGCTGGCGCCCGCGTCCAGGCCTTCGATCCCGAGGCGGCCAGCGAGTGCCACCGGATCTATGGCGAACGCGATGACCTCGTCCTCGCCGACAACCGCGACGAGGCACTGGAAGGCGCTCACGCGCTGGTCATCTGCACCGAGTGGAAGGCCTTCCGTACCATCGATTTCGACCAACTGTACAAGACACTGCTCGAACCGGTGGTGATCGACGGCCGCAACCTCTTTTCCCCGGAAACCGTCAAGGCTGCCGGGCTCAGCTATTACGCCATTGGCCGTGGTGACTCGGTACGGCCAGTACTGGCCTGAGGAGTCGACATGTCCCGTGCTCCTCGAGATCCTACCGTTGCCAGTTGGGTATCGGAATGTACCACCCTGGCGCTGGGCCTGGCCCTGTTGATCGTGGTGTTCAGTCAGCTGCCATCGGATGTCTTCACCCCGGAGTCACAGAGCTTCTTCTTCGTCATCGGGGGTATCGCCGTCTGGCGCTACTCGTGGTGGCTGATACAAGCCGTTCGCTCGGTCTGGTACAACCGCCACGTTTTCCCTCGGCTGCGAGCCGAGGCGGATACGGTGGACGAAATCGTGCGTCCACCCGAGCTCTTCGTGCTCTGCACGTCCTATCGCATCGAGGCCGAAATCAACTTTCAGGTCTACGACGCCATGGTTCGGGAGGTCGCCGACTACGGAGTGCCCACCACCATCTTCGCCTCGATATCGGATCGCACCGACGTGGATGTCATCACCCATGTCATGGATGAGCATGACTGGCCGGAGAACATCGAGATCCGCTACATGTTCCAGAAGGGGGATGGCAAGCGCTCCGCCATGGCCGAGGTGCTGCGAGCAATCTCACGCCGCCTGCCGGCCCCGGGGGCATTGCTGATCTCGATGGATGGCGATATCCGCCTCGAGCCCGGCACGCTGCCACGCTCGCTCTCCTTCTTCCAGGCCCAGGCAGACCTTGGGGCCTTGACCACCAACAATCGCGCCGAGGTCACCGGTGACGATGCCACATGCGAGTGGTATGACCTGCGCTACGCCCAGCGGCACCTGATGATGAGCTCCATGTCGGTGTCCAGGAGACTACTGGTACTCACGGGACGCTACAGCGTCTTTCGTGCCGACCTGGCAACTCAGCCGGATTTCATCGAACTCATCGAAAGCGACCATGTCGATCATTGGCGATTCGGCCATTTCACGTTCCTTTCGGGTGATGACAAGTCATCCTGGTTCTGGCTGCTGAAGAATGGCTGGCGAATGCTCTACCTGCCCGATGTCCATGTCACGGGGTTCGAGGAGCTGCCGGACAGGCGACGCTTCTTCGCCTCGACCACCGACCTGATGCGCCGCTGGTACGGCAACATGCTGCGTACCAGCAATCGGGCCATCGCCCTGGGGCCACGCCCCATGGGGATGTTCACCTGGTGGAGCCTGGTGGACCAGCGCCTTTCCATGTGGACCACGCTGGTCGGGCCAACGGTGGTAACGCTGGTATCGCTATTCGTCAGGCCATCCTTCCTCTTCGCCTACGTCCTCTGGATCATCTTCACCCGTGGCATCGCCACGCTGATTCTGGCGTGGCAGAGAGGTCGCTACAGCCTGCTGTGGATCCCGCTGATCTATTACAACCAGGTATGGGGCGCGATGCTCAAGACCTATGTCAGCTTCCGCTTCAACCGCCAGAAATGGTCGCGCCAGGGCATCTCCGCCGGGGAGCCCGGCAACCCGGTGGCAGCCCGACGCCAGCGGCGCATGGGCCACGTGCTTCACGGCTTCGCCTACGGCGTACTGCTTTTCGCCCTGACGCTTACCACTGGCGTACTGCAACCACCGGACCGAATCTCGCTCTCCATTGCGCGGGACAACGGCTGGGGCAACTCGCAGCAGGAATACGTCGACCGCTGGCTCTACCTGGCCCTTGTCGACACCCCTGACGGTGGCACGGTGCAGCTCCCCGCCGGCACCTTCCGCCTGGATGGCACCTTGCTCGATGCCTGGGATAAGGGCCCGCGGGCAAGAGCGGACCTGGTCAGCGGCGCCGTCGGCAACGCCACCACGACTCTGGCGCTGGTACCCGATCTTGCAGCACGGCTGCGGGGGCCGGACGGAGAACCCGTCGAAGGCAGGGTGCATTGCACCACCGATGCAAGCTGCAGCCTGGCGCTGCATGAACATGATCTGACTCTCGTCAACATACGTCTGAGGCTCGAACCCCTTGCCGCAACTGACGTGGCAACGGTTGGACCCTAACGCAAGGAGCGACCAACGGATGGCTGACCACTACTCAAGCGACGATCAAGAACGTCATGAACCCACCCTGGGGCATACTCCCCCACGAGGCGGTGTCCCGGAATCCGAGAGCGGCGGCCAGGAGCATGCGCGCCTGACCAAAGGCGACCGAGTGCAGCACGAGCGTCGCGACGAGCGAGGCTATATCCGTGTCGCACTCCCATTCCGTGTCCGGCTGGATGACGGCAGCACCTTGCCCGGCTCCGATGTTTCGCTTGGTGGCTTCTCGGCCCAGAGCGAACGCGGCTTTCAGCCCGGCGAGAAGGTATCGGCTTCGCTCCTGCTGATGGCTGGCCCGACCGAGCTGATCGTTCCGCTGAAGGCCGAATGCCTCCGGGTCGGCTCCGCCGCCCCCAACGGGGGTGGTCAGCGGGCCAGCTTCGAAATCATCGATATCGAGCCGCCTCATCGCGAGCTGCTGCGTCAGGTCATACGCAGCGCACTTAGCGGTCGTTCACCCGATATCGAAGGCCTGATGGCGGGTGAAGACCCCCAGACACCGCACAAGCGCCAGATCGAGCCGGGCAAGCCGCGCGCCCCCGCCCGGCCACCCAAGCCGATGGGACGCTACATCATCCTGTTCCTGGCCATCGGGCTGCTGGTGCTGGTGGGTGCCGCGACCGCCTATCGCAACTTCATGCTTATCGAACCGAGCTTTGCCGCCGTTACCGCACCCCGTATCGACATCCGTGCCCCCGGGCCCGGCATCCTGGCCGAACACGAGCTCCAGGCCGGTGATCGGGTCGAACGGGACCAACTGCTCACCAATGTCGAGAACAGCGATCTGGAGTCCGACCTGATCCTTGCCGATGCCGCACTGAACTACAACAACCGGCTGATCGAGAACCTTCAGGAACACATGGAAGCCGGTAACCAGGAGGTCAGCCTGGCCAACTCCGCCCAGCCGGCCAGCGGCGATACCATGACCTTCGAATCGGTGTCGCCGGAGATCGCCCAGGCCCGGATCGAGCAGTTCGAAACGGTGCGGGACTACGAGAACTCGCGCATTACCGCCCTGGAGGCAAGAAAGGCAAGCAACAATATCTATAGCCCCTGTGACTGTCTCGTGGCCTGGGCCCTGAGCAGTGCCGATGGCACCTATATCAACGAGAGCGAGCGGATCATGACCCTGATCCGTACCGGCGATGACGACGTCATGGTGGAAGCGCTGGTTCACATGAACGATATCAATCGTATCGAACCCAACCAGCAAGCCTACATCACCCTGGCCAACAGCTCCGAGCCGATTCGCGCCCGGGTTCGCAATGTAGCGCTTGACGTGGAACGCCAGCCCCGTGCCGGCTTCCCCAATTGGGTGCGACAACAGCAGAACGTCGCCAGCGTCCTGCTGGTTCCCGAGGAAACGCTGCCGGCCGAAAGCGTCGGCCAGCCGGTGGATGTCCGATTCACCGAAGCACCGCTGCTGGGTGCCGCTTCCGAGCGCATCTGGCAGGGAGTACGCACGGTGATTCAGTTCGGTGACAACATCTATCGCGCCGCCCTGGAGGAAAACGATGACGACACCGATGAAGGGTAAGGGGCCCTGTACCGCAGGCGATCCGCAGTGCCATGACAGCGCGGCCCAACCGCAAGGAGCCAGCATGCCTCTGGACAACGTTCTCTACGCAAGACATCGCAAGGCCGGCGGCCTGTTGACGGCCCTGGCCCTGCTGACCGTCGGACCGGCCCTCGCCGAGGATGTCGACGAAGCCTCCGTGGGAGTGCCACAGGTCGAGGCCTGTTCCCAGCGTTATGTACAGGTCGATACGCCAAGGCCCGCCCAGGCAGGCAACGGCCACGAGTCGATCCGTGAAGGCTTCGACACCCACCGCCACTGGGGCACCGAGGAGAATGTACAGCGCCTCGGTGCCGAGCATACCGACCTTGACGAACCCGGCCTGCGGGTCCATTACCCGGCTGGTACCTCGTCCCCGAGCGATGAACCGCTCGGCGGAGCCGGCTTCTATGCCGATCCGAAAGCCCTGGCTGGGGCGGAACGAGCCTGTCTCAGCTACCAGGTGCGCTTCGCCCCCGATTTCGACTTCGTCAAGGGCGGCAAGCTGCCCGGCCTTTATGGCGGTGATGCCCCAAGCGGCGGTGAAGCCGTGGACGGCGAGAACGGCTTCTCGCTGCGCCTGATGTGGCGCGAAATGGGCGAGGGGGAGCTCTACCCCTATGTGGTGGGTCACGAAGGCGTATCGGTGGGTCGCGGGTCCTGGCATTTCCCGGTGGGGCGATGGGTGAGCGTCGAACAGGAGGTCATACTCAACGACCCGGGACGGGACAATGGCATCGCCCGCCTGTGGATCGACGGTCGTCCGGTGCTCGAACACCGCGACATCACCTATCGCACCACGCCGGAATCGACCATCGACGGCCTGATGTTCTCGACCTTCTTCGGTGGAACCGGCAAGGAGTGGCAAACCCCACGAGACCAGTTTGTCGACTTCGCGGCCTTTCGCTTCTACACCCCGTGAAGCCACATCATTTGAGTATCAAAGGAGTGATACCGACCATGACACAGCGCCTGCGAAGCCGTCCGCCGCGCCAACTGCTGCACCTGGCTCTACCCCTGGCCCTGGCCGGAGCGTGGGCAGGCGCCAGTGCCGATCCCGATACCCTCTCTCGTGAACAGCGGCAAGGCATAGATCTTTCGGGCTATACGGTCACGAACCCCGATGCCGGCTATTTCGACGTCGAAGAGCGCAAGGAACTTCTCGGCAATACCGACAACTCCATCCTGCTGCAACAGAAGGATGAGCTGGCCCAAGGACCGAGCTGCAGGCAGCTGCTGAATTACGAACCCATCACGACCCGGGGGCGCATCCCCGGTTACTACCCCTCTCCCGAGGAGTGGGAAGTCGCCACCGAGCCGCTCTTTCTCTTCGAGGACACTGTCTCGATGCTGGCGGGCTCCTTCGTTTCCACCAGCGACCCCTACTATGCCGAATGCCTGGTGAACTATCTGGACCATTGGGCAGAGGCCGGCGCACTCACCACTTTCCGTTACGAATCCATGGAACCGCAGGCCTGGTTTGCCAGCGAGTCGATGCTGTTTGCCGCCGCCATGGCCTACTCCACCGTCCGCCCTTATATCGAAGGCATGGAAGAGGAGCGTGAACAGGTCGAACTCTGGCTTCGCGGGCTCGCCCTGCAGCACTCGGCGATACCCGGCGAACCCGAAGAGAGCTGCTGCAACAACCACTTCTACCGTCGCGCGCTCTACGCCAGCATGATCGGCATACTCACCGAAGACGAAGACCTGTTTCGCTTCGGGGTCAGTGCCATCTACTCCGCCCTGCACGACATGACCGAAGAGGGGGCGCTGCCGCTGGAAGTGCGGCGGGGTCGCCGTGCCATCCACTACCAGAATTACGCCCTGCTCTACCTGGTGACCAACATGGAGGTCATTTCCCGCCAGGGCTACGACATCTTCGATCTGGAGTACGAGGGGAGCACCATTCATGATGCCGTCGACTATCTCTTCACGATTCTCGACGACCCGGCGGCGCTGGGGGACCACGCCCCTCTCGAGCAGTACATGGGCTTTCTCAAGGACCCGCAATACTTTACCTGGATGGACATCTACCAGCGCCGTTTCGACCATCCGCGCATGGCCAGCCTGGTGTCCCGGCTACGTCCGCTCTACAACCGCAGCGCGGGGGGCTACGTGACGTTCTATCTCATGCAGCCCGATGCCCAACAGCACGTCGTGCTGGACGATGATCGGAGCCGGACCGAGGCCTTCTACGGCCTTGGCGACTAGGGAACACGGTCATTGCGACCCGATATCAAGGCGGATAACCATGAAAACGATCACCTACCGAAACCGAATCGCACCGCCGCTGCGGCTGGCCGCAGCGGCCATCCTCGTGGCATGGTTGGCAGGCTGTGCCATTACCGACGAGCCCCCCGGCGGTGGCCATGCCCGCGCCATTCCGGCGGAATACGAGGCCTGGTTCGACGGCGGCCTCGAAGTACCGATGGACGGTTACGACTGGGACCGGGTCAATGCCGCCCAGGACTCCCTTGCCGCCGGGCGCCACGAGGAAGCCATCGAAGAGTTCCAGTCCCTCATGGAGCGCGGCTTTCCGTCCGCCTATTACGAAATGGCGAAGCTGTACGAGCGTGGCCTGGGTGTCGAACGGGACCAGGCCGAGGCTGCCCGCCTGTATGGCAAAGCCATTGAACGCCCTTCCCCAATCCATGGCCATGCGTCATTGAACCTTGCCGGCCTCTACCGCACTGGAGCCGGAGTCGAGCGCAACGACGTTCTCGCCTATTACCTGCTGTGGCAGGCGATGGAGGCCGACCTCGACCGCGACGCGGAAGTCCGGTTGGCCGCGCTGCTTGCCGAAGGAGGAGACGGGGTGGAAGCCGACCCGGACCTGGCCTACCAGCTCTATGCCCGGGCCGCCGGGCGTGAGCAGGAACATGCGCTCAAGGGGCTGGCAGAGGCCTACGCACCCGGGGGATGGCTGGAAGAGGATCCGGCCCGCTCCATGGATTATTCCCAGCGCTACGCGGACGTGCTGGAAAAGCAGGCCAGCCAGGGCGAGACGAACGCCATGCTCCAGCTCGCCAGGCTTTACGAACCAGGCGGCCTGCTCGGCGACCAGCCCGATCAGCGGGTACATTGGCTGCAGCAGGCCGCCGACGCAGGGGACCTGGACGCGCTGGCCCGGGCGGGTAACGCCATGCTCGATACCGGCGAATACCAGCAGGGTGTCGAACTCCTGGAGCAGGCCGCCAACCAGGGCAACGTCGACGCCATGGCCCATCTGGGTCATGCCCTGCTGGAGCCCGAGACGGGTAGCCCACAGCCGGTGCGTGCCGAACGCTGGCTACGTGAAGCTGTGGAAGCCGGGTCGCTCGATGCCGCCGTCATGCTGGGGCGTGCCCTGGTGGAAGGCCAGGGCGGTCTCAATGATCTGCCGCGGGGCATCGGCCTGCTCGAACAGGCCGCCGAGCAGGACCATCCCTTGGCCCTGGCACAGTTGGGGGCACTCTATCTCGACGACGAACGCATCGCCGGTCAACCTTATATAGCCGTCGATTACCTGGAGCGGGGGCATGAGCAGGGCCACCCCTGGGCCACTCAGCAGCTCGGCCAGGCCTATCTGGAAGGCCGCGGTGTTTCCCCTGACGGCTCCCGGGGGGAGGCACTGCTGCAGGAAGCCGCCGACAGGGGACAGGAGGGAGCGCTGCGGCTGTTGGGACAAGCCCATCTCGAAGGCGAGACCCTCCCGCGGGATCTGACTCGAGGCGAAGAGCTGCTCCAGGCGGCCGCCCAGGCCGGCGACACGACGGCAATGACCCAGCTTGGTGAAGCCTATCTGGAAGGCCCGCTGGACAGTCGGGACCCTTCCCGGGGTCATGATCTGCTGGTGGAAGCGGCCAACCAGGGCGATGGCTACGCCATGGTGGTCCTCGGCAGGGCCTATCGCCATGGCAACGGGGTCGAACAGGACCTGGATCAAGCGACCCGATGGCTGAACCGTGCCCAGGAGACCGGTCATGAAGCCGCCGACGATGCCCTCACCTACGTTCAACGTGACCGTGGCGCCCAGGGCGATATCAATGCCTTGATTTCCGCAGCCGAGGACGGTCATCCCGGCGCCATGGCCGATCTGGGCCGGGCCTTCATGGATGGGCGTGGTGTCCAGCAGGACCATCAGCATGCAAGGGCCTGGCTGGAACGTGCCGCCGATGCGGGCCATGCCGGAGCACGGGCAGATTTCGGGGAACTGCTGCTCGAAACCGACCCCGAGCGCGGCATCCAGATGCTTCAGACCGCCGCCGACGGCGGTCATGAGGCCGCACGGCTGAGGCTGGGTCGAGCCTACCTCAACGGTGACCACGTGGAGGCCGACCCTGAACAAGGCGTCGCCTATCTGCGCCAGGCGGCCGACACCGGCAATCCACATGCGGCACAGTGGCTCGGCCAGGCCTACCTGACCGGCAACGGCGTCGAATCCGACCCGGACCAGGCCGCGGAGTGGCTGAACCGCGCCGTGGAGAGCGGCAGTCTCTCGGCCCGAGCCAATCTCGGCCGCATCCTGCTGCGCGGCGAGAACGGCATGCCCCAGGATATCGAACGGGGACAAGCGCTGTTACAGGAGGCTGCCGACCAGAATCACCCCGGTGCCCAAGCCACCCTGGGGCGCGAATATCTCCGCGGCGAGTTGCTCGAACAGGATCCCCGGCGCGGGGCGGATTATCTCCTTCAGTCGGCCGAACAGGGGCACGGCTCCGCTCGGCTTGCCCTGGCCGAGGCCTACCTCTCGGCACATGGTCTCGAGACGGCCAATCGTGACCAGGCCCTGCTGTGGCTGGATGACGTGATGGAAGGCGACAGCGACCTGGCCCTTGAAACACTCCATGACCTGCTGTCGGAAGCGATCGCGGAATCCGAGTGATCAGGCCGTTCACCGCGCAGATCGCGAAAGGCCGGCAACCCAGTGCCGGCCTTTCGTATAACGGGAGTTCATGAAACCTGGGGTTGTCGTCATCCAGGCGAACTGGTGCGTTGCTCAGTCGTCGAAAGGATTGCGCAGCACGATGGTCTCGTTGCGGTCCGGTCCGGTGGATATGATATCGATGGAGGTCCCCACCTTCTCTTCCAGGTAGCTGATATAGGAGCGCGCATTGGCCGGCAGATCCTCGACCCGCTTGACGCCCAGGGTCGATTCGCTCCAGCCGGGCAGGTCTTCATAGACTGGCTCGAGGGCCTCGTAGCCTTCGGAATCCACTGGTGTATCGAGTACCTTGCCATCCTTGCTGCGATAGCCGACACAGACGCGGATGTTCTCCAGGCCATCGAGCACGTCCAGCTTGGTCAGGCAGATGCCGGAAACGGAGTTGATCTGAACCGCATGACGCAGGGCCACGGCATCGAACCAGCCACAGCGGCGAGGACGACCGGTGGTGGCACCGAATTCATGGCCACGCTCGGCCAGATGACGTCCATGCTCGTCGAACAGCTCGGTGGGGAAAGGGCCTGAGCCGACACGGGTGGTATAGGCCTTGGTGATCCCCAGCACGTAGTCCAGGTAGAGCGGTCCGACACCCGAACCCGTGGCGGTGCCACCGGCAGTGGTGTTGGAGCTGGTGACGAAGGGATAGGTGCCATGATCGATATCCAGCAGTGATCCCTGGGCCCCCTCGAACAGGATATTCTCGTTGGCACGACGCAGCTCATGGACCAGGCCGACGGTGTCGCAGACCATGGGGCGCAGCTCCTCGACCATTTCCATGGCCTCGTCGAGAACCATCTGGAAGTCGACCGGTTTCTCGCCGTGATAGTTGACCAGCACGAAGTTGTGGTAATCCAGCACCTCGCCGAGCTTGGAGGCGAAGCGCTCCCGATGGAGCATGTCGCCGAGACGCAGGCCGCGACGTGCTACCTTGTCCTCGTAGGCGGGACCGATACCGCGGCCGGTGGTACCGATCTTGGCGACACCACGCGCTTTCTCGCGGGCCAGGTCGAGACGAGCGTGATACGGCAGGATCAGCGGACAGGCAGGCGACAGGCGCAAGCGCTCGCGTACCGGCACCCCTTTCGCTTCCAGTTCACGAATCTCCTTGATCAGCGCCTCGGGAGACAGAACCACCCCGTTGCCGATGATGCAGATCTTGTCCCTGCGCAGGACGCCGGAGGGAATCAGGTGCAGTACGGTCTTCTCACCGTCGATGACCAGCGTATGACCTGCATTGTGTCCGCCCTGGAAACGCACCACCGCCGAAGCGGATTCGGTAAGCAGGTCGACGACCTTGCCCTTGCCTTCGTCTCCCCACTGTGTGCCCAGTACGACTACGTTCTTGCCCATGGTGATTTCATCTCTCGTGTCGGCGCCGCTCAGGTGCGCGTCCATGATCCGGCCCTTGGGCCGCGTTCGGTGGCCGGCTCGCACCGCCGGCTATGTCATCTCTAGAGCGTCACGGCCTGCCAGTGGCCGTCCGTCAATACCAGTCGGCGACTGCAGCGATGCGCCTCGGGAGCCGTGGCCTGTCCAGGCAGCGCCTGCACGACCCGCATGCCTTGCTCTCGCAAGGCGGCAATGGCCTCACCGACCCCAGCCCCATCCGCGGGAGCCCAGATCCCGTCACAAGCCGGCTCGCTTTGGACCAGGGTGGCCAACAGCTTGAGATCCATGGAAAAGCCGGTCGCCGGGCGGGCGCGACCAAAGGCCCGGCCGGTGTCGTCATAGCGTCCGCCCTTGGCCAATGCCTGACCATAGCCGGGTACGAAAGCGGCAAACATCATGCCCGTGTGGTACTGGTAGCCCCGCAGTTCCGCCAGGTCGACATAGGGCTCGACCTCGGGATGCGCCTCCAGCACCCCGCGGTACAGGGCCCGCAACTGGGCCAGGGCCTCGGCTACCGCAGCCGGTGCACCGGCGAAGGCGTCGCGAGCCGCGTCCAGAACCTCGGGGCCACCATGCAAGTCGCCCAGCGCCATGAACATCTCTGCCAGTGCCGCGTCACTGACGCTGGCTTCGATCTGCTCTGCCAATGCGCCTGGCGACTTGAGCTCCAACGCAGCGAATAACGCCCGCTCCTGGTCACTATCGAGGGCTGCCGCCTGGACCAGGCTGCGATAGATGCCGATATGACCGAGTGCCAGGTGCAGTTCATCAGCTCCCGCCACCTTGAGGCTGGTCAGTGCCAGGCGCAGGATCTCCAGATCGGCCTCGAGGCCGGCATGGCCGAACAGCTCCACACCGACCTGGACCGGGCTGCGGCCGCCCTGAGGCTGATCGGCCTTGGCACGCAGCACGTTGGTGCAGTAACAGAGTCTGGCCGGGCCCCGGTGGCGCATCGAGTGGGCATCCATGCGCGCCACCTGCGGCGTGACGTCGGCACTCACGCCCATCAGCCGCCCTGTCGACTGATCGGTCAACTTGAAGGTCTGCAGATCCAGGTCCGTGCCGGTCCCCGTCAACAGCGAGTCGAGGAACTCCACCGGCGGCGGCATCACCTGGTCATAGCCCCAGCAGTGATAAAGATCGAGCAGTGCCCGGCGCAGCTCTTCCATGCGGCTCGCCTGGGGCGGCAGCACCTCGTCCATGCCGTCGGGCAGCAGCCAGCGGTCAGCAATGGTCATGTTGTCAATCCTGCAAGGCGATAAGGGTCGGGCGAATAACGTTCGTTCGATGCCGCCGGAAAATGCCCACAAAAAAACCGGGCCACGCCCGGTTCAAGGATTCTATCACGTTTGACGACGGGTTGAACCCCACCGCAAGCCAGATGCGACCTAATGAAAGGACGATGGGGGGCAGCCTGCCTACCCCACCGCCCTTTTGCCCGCGTCAGTCCCGCGGCTGGAGAGCCGGGCTCTTGAGATAGCGGAAGAAGTCGCTGGAGGGATCGAGCACCAGCATGTCCTGTTCGCCATCGAAGCTGCTCCGATAGGCGTTCAGACTGCGCCAGAAGCTGAAGAACTCCTGATCCTGACCGTAGGATTCGGAGAAGATGGCGGCCGCTTCGGCATCACCTTCACCACGCAGCGTCTCGGCCCGCTCGGTCGCCTGGGCCAGCAGTACCTGACGGCGACGGTCGGCGTTGGCGCGAATGCGCTCGGCCTCTTCCTGGCCCTGGGCACGCCACTCGCGAGCCTCGCGCTCGCGCTCGGAGCGCATACGGTCATAGACGGCTGCCGATACATCCTCGGGCAGGTCGATCCGCTTGACGCGAATATCCAGGATCGACACCCCCAGCTCCTCGCGCATCAGCTCGTCGAGATCGGCTGTCGGACGGATCATGAGGTCGTCCCGACGCTCGGCAATGATCTGCTGCAGGTCCAGGCGGCCGAACTCGTTACGCAGGCTCTCGTCGACCCGGGGCTGGATCAGCCGGATCGCCATCATCTCATCGCCGGCAGTCGCCTCGTAGTAGCGGGTGGGGTTGATCACCTGCCACTTGACGAAGGAGTCCACGATGACCGCTTTCTGCTCGAGGGTCAGGTAGCGGCTGGTATCGGTATCCAGCGTCAGCACCCGAGTGTCGAACTTTCGCACGGTCTGGGTGATCGGCACCTTGAAATGCAGGCCCGGCTGGATGTTCTCCTCGATGACCTCACCGAAGCGCAACTTGACGGCACGTTCGGTCTCGTCGACCACATAGAGGCTGTTGCTGGCCAACCAGGCAACGGCGGCCAGGCTGCCCACGATGATCAGGGAACGGTTGTTAATCATTTAGCGGCCCTCCCTGCGGATACCACTGGCGTTACTGCCCTGCGTCGACGATGTCGTGCGAAGTCTCTCGAGCACGCGCGGATCCAGTTCACCACTCTCGCCGCGGGCTCCGTCGCCGTCACCTTCGCCACTCGCTCCGCCACCAGGGCGCTGGTCGAGCGGCAAATACATCAACGGGCTGTCTTCGCTGACATCGATCAGGACCATCGGCGTCTTGCCGAAGACCTCGGTGATGGTATCGAGATAGAGACGCTCACGCATGATTTCCGGAGCGGTCTGATACTGGGTCAGCAGCGCATTGAAGCGGTTGACCTGACCCTGAGCCTCGGCGACGACGGACTCACGATACCCCTGGCCCTGTTCGACCAGGCGCTGAGCCTGACCCTGGGCAGCCGGGATGATGGCATTGGCATAGGCCATCCCTTCGTTGATCGTCCGCTGGCGATCCTCACGAGCCCGGATGACGTCATCGAAGGCATCGATGACCGGCGCCGGCGCCGAGGTGGACTCGATGTTGATGGTCTGCAGGCGAATCCCCGTACCATAGCTGTCGAGGTAGGTCTGCAGGCGGCTTGCCACGGAGCTGCCGAGAATCTCACGACCCGAGGTCAGGATCTCGATCATGTCCGTCCCGCCAACCACGTGACGCAGCGCCGAATCCAGCGCGTTCTCTATGGAAAGCTGCGGATTGCGCACATTGAGCACGAAGTCGCGTGGGTTGTTCACCTGATACTGGGCCGATATCTCGACTTCGACGATGTTCTCGTCACGGGTCAGCATCGACTGGGTCTGAGTCAGCGAGCGAACGCGGGTCACGTTGACCATCCGCACGTCATCGATCAGCGGCGGGTTCCAATGCAGGCCAGGGGTGACTATTTCCTGAAACTTGCCGAAGCGAAGCACCACGCCCCGTTCAGCCTGGTCGACCAGATAGAAGCCCATGGCTCCCCAGATCGCCAGGGCAATGACGAGCAGCAGCCCAGGCAAGGCAAGGGTATTGCGTGGCTTGCCACTGCCTCCCTGGCCCCCACGACCGCCTCCCTTGCCGCCACGACCGCCCAACATGCTGTTGAGCTTGTCCTGAAACTTCTTCAGGGCCTCGTCAAGGTCGGGAGGCCCCTGTTTGCCACCACGGTTTCCGCCGCCGTTTCCGTTTCCGCCGCCGCGTCGCCCCCCACCGCTCCAAGGGTCGTGCTGGTTGCCGCCACCAGGCTCATTCCAAGCCATACGTCTTCTCCACTCTGCGTTGCCCCCCCGCCACCAGCCAGGCCAGCGAAGGAGTCGGTTGCCATCCTGTCGACGCCATTGGCGTCGTGGCCCGTTCTGTTATTGCGAATCGGTTCATTGCGAAATCGGTTCGATACCTGCGCGACCTGCCATCGCGAGGCTGCGTCTTGCAGCGCCCCCAGTGACCAGCCGTCTGGTCGTCACTCCTCCCAGACAGGACGCTCACACAGCTCAGGCGGAAGATAGTCTTCTGCCCGCTCACCCAACCGCGCCATCAACTGCAGGAAATCGCGGCGAGGCAACCGGATGCCGAGTCGAATCATGCCCTCTTCATCGAAGCCCTCTTCCCGCACGGCATCCAGCTCGTGCAGTCCCGCCCGCAGGCGCCCCTGTTCCGGCGACAGGACCAGAGGGAAGTCGATCACGTCATTGGCCAGGCACTCCGACAGCGCCTGGGCCAACAGGTCGAGACCACGCCCCTTCTGGGCCGACAGCCAGACCGCCTCGGGACGACCGTGACCATCGCGTTCGATACGAGGGGCACTGTCGAGCAGATCGATCTTGTTCATGACCTTGAGCATCGGCACATCGAGCGCGCCGATCTCGTCAAGTACACCCTCGACCTGCGTCACGTTGAGATCGCGATCCGGGTCGGCCGCATCGATCACATGCACCAGAAGCGTGGCTTCGGCGGCCTCCTGCAGGGTAGCCCGGAAGGCCTCCACCAGCTTGTGCGGCAAGTGTCGGATGAAACCCACGGTGTCAGCCAGCACAACAGGCCCCACATCGCCGATTTCCAGGCGCCGCAGCGTCGGGTCGAGGGTAGCGAACAGCTGATCTGCCGTATAGACCTTCGACTCGGTCAAGGCGTTGAATAGCGTTGACTTGCCGGCGTTGGTATAGCCGACAAGGGAAACGCTGGGAATCTCCGCCCGGGCTCTGGCGCGACGATTCTGGGAACGCTGACTGCGCACCTTGTCGAGGCGCTTGTGGATGGCCTTGATACGCGCCCGCAACAGCCGGCGGTCGGTCTCCAGCTGGGTTTCGCCGGGTCCACGCAGGCCGATCCCCCCCTTCTGACGCTCCAGGTGAGTCCAACCCCGAATCAGGCGAGTGGACATGTACTCCAGTTGGGCCAGCTCGACTTGAAGCTTGCCTTCATGGGTACGCGCCCGCTGGGCAAAGATATCGAGGATGAGGCCCGTTCGATCCAGCACACGACACTTGAGCACACGCTCCAGATTGCGCTCCTGGGAGGGACTGAGGGCATGGTTGAAGATCACCAGTTCGGCACCGTGAATGCTCAGCGCTTCACGCAGCTCTTCGACCTTGCCGCTCCCGATGAAGGTGCGTGAATCGGGCCGATGCCGACTGCCACTCAACAGCGTTGCCGACTCGGCACCTGCGGAACGCACCAGCTCCAGGAACTCGCCTGGGTCCTCGCGTTCGCGTTCATCCTGAAAATCCACATGAACCAGTACTGCCGTTTCACCGGCATCGGGACGTTCAAAAAACAATCAGTATCCTCACACGTTTGATTCCGGCTGGGCAGCAGGATCCTGAGGTGGCAGACGCACGTTGCGCGACGGAACCACGGTGGAAATGGCATGCTTGTAGACCATCTGGCTAACGGTATTGCGCAGCAGAATGACGAACTGATCGAAGGACTCGATCTGTCCCTGCAGCTTGATGCCGTTGACCAGGAAAATCGATACCGGAATGCGCTCCTTGCGCAGAATATTCAGGTACGGGTCTTGAAGGGACTGCCCTTTGGACATGTTACCTCTCCCTAAAACGTTCTCATGAGGGGTGGAAGTTGTGTTCTTGGGTTGTTTGCCAGCGCGGCATGTCACCATACCGGCTCGGGGCGGTCACCCGGCCACTTGAAGACAACATCTTACGCTAAGAGCCGAATTCGCGCACGAACTTCAGGACGTCGCCCAACGCATCGCCACACTGGGTATCGACCCAGCGCAGCTCCGGCCAGTTGCGAAGCCATGTCAATTGGCGCTTGGCCAACTGCCGCGTCGCCACGACAGTTCGATGGCGCAAGTGAGCCCTGTCTCCGCTGGCATCCAGATACTCCCATACCTGGCGATACCCCACGCTTTTCATGGACGGCAGGCCAGGATGCAGGTCGCCACGGGCCCTGAGCGCCGCTACCTCCTCGATCAGGCCGGCCGTCAACATGGCATCGAAACGGTCGGCAATACGAGCATGCAGGAGGCCGCGATCGGATGGCGCGATACCTATCGACAGCAATTTCCACGGAAAGGTTTCAGGACGTTGCCGATGCCATAGCTCGGTCAAGGTCAGACCACTGGCCCGAAAGACTTCCAGGGCGCGCATCAGCCGCTGGGGATCATTGGGGTGAATGCGTCGAGCCGCTTCCGGATCGATGCGGCTGAGCTCGTCGTGCAGGGCGACGAGCCCGCCCCGCTCCACTTCCCTTGCCAACTCGGCCCGTATCGCCGGATCGGCCGAAGGCAGGTTGGCGACTCCCTCGATCAGGCGCTTGGCGTACATCATGGTGCCGCCCACCAGGAGCGGCACCCGGCCCGCTGCGGTGATTTGTCGCATCTCACGCAGGGCATCTTCACGAAAGGAGGCCGCCGAATAGGATTCCGCCGGATCACGAATATCGATCAGTCGATGCGGCGCCCGGGCCAGCTCCCGGGGGGAAGGCTTGGCACTGCCGATATCCATGCCGCGATAGACCATGGCCGAATCCATGCTGATCAGCTCACAGTCGAGCCGCTCATGCAGTTCAATGGCCAGATCGGTCTTGCCGGCGGCAGTGGGGCCCATCAGCAGGATGGCCAGGGGGCGATCGTCAGACATTCCACATATCCGGTTACGGCGCTCTCTCACTGGCCGCGCAGGAAAAGGCGGTCCAGTTCCTTGAGCGACATCTCGGTCCAGGTGGGGCGGCCATGATTGCACTGGCCGCTACGCTCGGTGCGCTCCATGTCGCGCAGCAGGGCGTTCATTTCTGCCGTCGTCAGGCGGCGATTGGCCCGTATGCTGCCGTGGCAGGCCATGGTGGCCAGCAACTCGTTGACATGGGCTTCCAGGCGGTCGGAGCGACCATAGCGCTCCAGATCACCCAGCATGTCGCGAACCAACGGTTCCACATCGGCATCCACCAGTAATGCCGGTACCTGGCGCACCAACAGAGTCTCCGGGCCGGCCACATCGAGCTCCACGCCGAAACGCGCAAAGGCTTCCCGTTCGGCCTCGGCGGTGGCGACTTCCGCAGCGCTGGCGGCCAGCGACACCGGCATCAGTAATGGCTGAGCCTCCAGTGCGCCACCGTGCACTTCGGTCTTCATGCGCTCATAGACGATACGCTCGTGGGCGGCATGCATGTCCACTATCACCAGACCCCGCTCGGTCTGGGAGAGAATATAGACACCATGCAGCTGGGCAACGGCATAGCCCAGGGGCGGGGCACGGGTGGCGTCTTCCTCGGGGAGGCCTGGACGAGCCACCAAGGATTCGGCTCCTCCAGGATGCTGCCGTTCGGCCAGGGCCACCTCGGCGGCAGTGCCGCCCGCCCCGGGCGCAGCCGGCCGGGGTGTCAGCAGCTGCGTTTCATGGTCGGGATGGAGAGCCCGATAGCCGTTCATGAAGGCCCGTACGTGGTCTGGCGTGACCCGCTCGCCCTCGCCAGCGGCGCGGTCATGCAGCGCCATCGGCTGCTGCTGCCAGCGCCCCCCGCCTTCACGAACCTCATGCTCGAATCGGCCAGCCTGGTCGTTCGTTGGCGAACCCTCGGCCACTGCGACAGCATGATCGCCCTGCTCGCCAGGACGCGCCTCCGCCAATGCCCGGTGCAAGCTCGAGAACAGGAAGTCGTGCACCATCCGGCCATCGCGGAAACGCACCTCATGCTTGGTAGGATGCACATTGACATCCACGATCAGCGGATCGACTTCCAGATAGAGCACGAAGACCGGATGGCGGCCATGGAACAACACATCCCGGTAGGCCTGACGAATGGCATGAGCCACCAGGCGATCCCGCACCACCCGCCCATTGACGAAGAAATATTGTTGGTCGGCCTGGGCACGGGAGTGGGTAGGCAGCCCGACCCAGCCCCACAGTCGCAGGCTGCCGGCTCCCAGGTCCAGGTGCAGGGCATGCTCCAGGAACCCCTTGCCGAGCAGCGCGCCGATGCGGCGCTCACGGGCCATCGTGTCGATACTGGCGGGCAGTTGGTGAACGATCTTCTGATTGTGCCGAAGCACCCAGGTGATGTCGAAGCGTGACAGGGCCAGGCGGCGGAACGCCTCCTCCACGTGACCATATTCCGTTTTCTCGGTACGCAGGAACTTGCGCCGGGCAGGCGTATTGAAGAAGAGATCCCGCACGGTAACCGATGTACCGCGAGGGTGCGGAGCCGGCGTGACACGCGGTTCCATCTGGCGTCCCTCGACGACGACCCGCCAGCCCCCCTGGGGGTCCTCTGCGGCATTGGCGACCAGCTCCAGGCGCGATACCGAGCAGATCGACGCCAGCGCCTCTCCACGAAAGCCCAGACTGGCCACGCCTTCCAGCTCCTCCAGCGACACGATCTTGCTGGTGGCGTGCCGCGACAGGGCCAGCGGCAGATCGGCTTCGCCGATGCCACTGCCGTCGTCGCGCACCCGAATCAGCCGTGCGCCGCCCGCCTCGATGTCCACCTCGATGCGGCGGCTACCGGCATCGATGGCATTCTCGACCAGTTCCTTGACCACCGAGGCGGGGCGCTCCACCACCTCTCCGGCGGCAATCTGGTTGGCCAGGCGGGGGTCGAGAACCCGAATACGCCGAGCTTCGACCGTAGCGCCCTGATGGTCCGTGCGAGATATCGTCATGAACGCGGAATCCGTAGTACCTGCCCGACACGTATCACGTCGCCATTGAGCTCGTTGGCCTGCTTGAGCCGACCCACGGGTACGCCATGATGCGACGCGATGCCCGACAGCGTGTCGCCGGGCTGGATACGGTACTCGTCCCCGGCAGGGCTGCGCTGATTGTCCCGCTGCCAGGCCAGCAGGCTGGCTGGAGGCGGGTTGCGGCGGAAATGTTCGCTCAGGCCCGCGAAGATCGACTCGGCCAGTTTCTGCTGATGTCCGCCCTCCCGCAGACGCCGCTCCTCTTCGGGGTTGGAAATGAACCCCGTCTCGATCAGCAGCGACGGGATATCCGGCGATTTCAGCACCATGAAGCCTGCCTGCTCCACACGCGAACGGTGCAGCCGATTGACCCGGCCAAGCTGGTCGAGCACCTGGCCGCCGATGGCCAGCGAGTCGTTGAGCGTGGCGGTCATGGTGAGATCGAGCAGTACGCCTCGCAGCACCTCATCCTTGTCGTTCAGCGACAGGTTACCGTCCACGCCGCCAATCAGGTCGGCCTGGTTCTCGCTGGCCGCCAGCCACTGGGCGGTCTCCGAGGTGGCACCACGCTGGGACAGGGCATAGACCGAACTGCCGTTGGGGCGCGGACTGTTGAAGGCATCGGCATGGATCGAGACGAAGAAGTCGGCCTTCTGCTCGCGGGCAATACGGGTACGCTGACGCAAGCCGATGTAGTAGTCCCCGTCCCGGATCATCACGGCACGGAACCCTTCGGCACCGTCCACCAGACGTTGCAGCCGGCGACTGATTTCCATGACCACGTCCTTCTCGCGTGTGCCGCCTGGCCCGATCGCGCCGGGGTCCTCTCCCCCATGGCCGGGATCGATGGCGATAATGATGTCGCGGCGGGGATGCGGCGCCGCCGGCTGGCTCGCCACGGCGGATTCGGCATCCACCCGGGGCGCACTCTCCGCCCCCTCGGAACGCCCGCGGTTGGCGATGATCTCCTGCTCGCGGATCATCGCCTCGATGGGGTCGATGGGATTTTCCACCGCGCTTTCCCCCGGGTACTCCATGTCCACTACCAGGCGATGGCCATACTGATCATTGGGCGGTAGCGTGAAATGGCGCGGCTCGACCTCTCGGGAGAGTTCCAGCACCACCCGCAGGCCATTGCCATCCCGTACCCCGCTGCGCACGGCGGTAATGGCACTGCCATCCAGATTCAGCGCGGAAAGCTCGGTATTGAGACCACTGTCATCAAGGTCGATGACCAGCCGCCGGGGACCGTCGAGAATGAAGACATCGGCCTCGGCATGGCCGGATAGG
This sequence comes from Billgrantia endophytica, assembly GCF_002879615.1. Classification (GTDB taxonomy): domain Bacteria; phylum Pseudomonadota; class Gammaproteobacteria; order Pseudomonadales; family Halomonadaceae; genus Halomonas; species Halomonas endophytica. The sequence goes on along the minus strand of NZ_PNRF01000032.1, from coordinate 123,522 downwards.
TCGAAGACCAGGCGGGCATGATCCGGCGCCGCCCAGAGGCGCACATTGTCCACCTGCGCCGCCAGAGCCAGCTTGGGAAACAGCAGTAACGGCAAGAGTGCCAGCATGACCTGGCACCAGCGCCATGAGGGGGCGCCCGGAAAGAGACTCACAGGCAAGTATCGGATCGTCATCACGGTGCTTCGCGTTCCTGCTCGATGATTGCGTCGTCCAGGGTGGCATCCACCGCCAGCGTCGTCAGGACGGCCCGCCCGTGCTCCGAGAAGACCTCCAGGCTGGCGACCCGGCCCGGTTCGTCCAGGCCGAGAGTTATGACAAGGTCCGGTATCGGCAGCCATCCTGCCCCCCGGCTGGGCCACTCGACGATACAAAGGGCATCGTCGGCAAAGAGGTCGCGCCCACCGATGAATTCCAGCTCCTCCGGGTCGCCGAGACGATAGAGGTCGAAATGGTAGAGCCACCTGCCGCCGAACTCATAGGGCTCGACCAGGGTATAGGTGGGGCTCTTGACGGCCCCCGCATGGCCGTATGCCCGCAGGATACCCCGGGTCAGCGTCGTCTTCCCGACACCCAGGTCGCCCTCGAGATAGACACGCCCATGTCCGGCCAGGGCGCGGCCAAGGCACTCGCCGAAGGCGACCTGGGTGTCTTCATCATCGAGTCGCACGCGCATTGCCACTACCTGCCAGGGAATTGGACCCGGAGTTGATCCCGGGATTGACCAGACGTCGTGCATAGGATGCCAGATCAGCAGCCAGCAGACCACGCTCGCCACCATCCCGAGCCGCCAGATCGCCCGCCATCGCGTGTACCAGCACCCCGAGACGGGCGGCATCCTCCAGCCCGATCCCCTGGGCCAGCAGGGCGCCCAGAATTCCCGACAGCACGTCACCCATGCCACCCGAGGCCATGCCGGGGTTACCGTAGGGGCAAACCACCATCCCCTCCGGGCCGACCACGAGGCTACCGGCACCCTTGAGTACCACCACGCCACCGCGACGGCGCTGCAGCTCGCGTGCGGCAGCGGGGCGATCGGCTTCCACCTCTGCTGCGCCGATACCCAGCAGCCGGCCCGCCTCCCCCGGGTGCGGCGTCAGGATCCAGTCATCGCGTCGTTCCCCGGTCCAGCGGCTGGCCAGCAGATTGAGACCGTCGGCATCCACTACCAGGGGTCGCTTCGCCCCCAGCGCCGCCTGCATCATGCCCTGCCCCCAGGGACCTTGCCCCAGGCCCGGCCCTGCCACCACTATGTCGACACGCGCGGGAAGATCACCGAGATCCGCCGCTCCGCGCATGCCATGCACCATGACTTCCGGTCGATGCATCAGGCAGGCCGTGACATGTTCGGGCGCCGTGGCCAGGCTGATCTTGCCGGCCCCCAGGCGAGCGGCCGCCCCGCCGGCCAGCAGTGCCGCCCCACCGAAGCCGGGCGCCCCGCCCAGTACCAGCAGGTGGCCCATGTCTCCCTTGTGCGCATCGCGCCGACGCGGAGGCAGCATGGCCGGGAGCAAGGCGCTGTCGAGCAGCCAAGCCGCTGGCACCAGGTCATGGTGCGCAGCGGCATCGACTCCCAGTGCGCGGAAATGCACCTCTCCGGCCAGGGCCGGGGCTCGGCCGGTATGCAGGCCGATCTTGTCGGCGATGAAGGTTACGGTGCGGGTGGCACGTACCGCGAGGCCAAGCTCCGCCCCCGTGTCCGCGGCCAGCCCCGAGGGAATGTCGATCGCCAGTACCGGAAGGCCGCTGGCATTGACGGCCTCGATGGCCTCGCGAAACGCACCGCGCGCCTCTCCCCCCAGCCCCGTCCCGAGGAGAGCGTCCACCACCACTTCGCCGGTAAGGTTCAGGCCAGGCTGCCAGTCGACCACACCCACGCCGGCAGCCGTCGCCATCTCGGCGGCCCGGGCCGCATCCCCTTCCAGCGTTTCCGTCTTCTTGAGCACGATACGCTGCACGTCCAGCCCGGCCGCCGCAGCCAGCGCCGCCAGGACATGACCGTCGCCACCATTGTTGCCGCCTCCGCACAGCACGGTCAGCCGCCGCACCCCCGGCCAGCGCGACGTGAGGCTCTGCCAGGCAGCCGCGGCGGCACGCTGCATCAGGGCAAAGCCCTCGATTCCGGCGGCAATGGTACGCCGATCGAGTTCCCGCACCTGATCGGCCCGATACAGGGGCCGCAGCAAGGGCTGTGTCTTGTCGGGCTGATTCTCGGACATCCGGTGTCTCCCCTGCGAAGGATGCTTTACCATAGACAAGTGTAAGCTTCATGGCGCTTTCGCCAATCCCCCAGCGCGCATTTACGTGGTTTTTTCTCGATCATGACGCCTCCGGCACCCCTGGACGACACCGAACTCGCCAACCTGGCCGACACCATCAAGACCTGGGGACGAGAACTGGGCTTCCAGCAGGTGGGTATCACCGACATCGACCTGACCGATGACGAGCGCTACCTGCAGCGCTGGCTGGACGCCGGCCATCACGGTGAAATGGGCTTCATGGCCAAGCATGGCACCAGGCGCACACGGCCCGAAGCGCTCATACCCGGCACTGTCCGATTGATCAGCGTACGCCTGGATTACCTGCCCGCCGACGTGGAAAGCGCCAAGGTACTGGGTCAGCCGGAAACGGCCTATGTCTCCCGCTATGCCGTTGGTCGCGACTACCACAAGCTGATGCGCAAGCGGCTGGCCACGCTGGCACAGTGGATCGAAGCCAGGACGGGCCCTTTCGGCTACCGCGCCTTCGTGGACTCGGCACCGGTGATGGAGCGCGCAATCGCCCGCAAGGCGGGGCTCGGCTGGGTGGGGAAGAATGCCATGTTACTCAATCCCAAGGCCGGTTCGCTGTTTTTCCTGGGAGAGCTCTACGTCGACCTGCCGTTGCCGGTGGATCCGCCCTTCGAGGCCGACCATTGCGGCAGCTGCAGCGCATGCCGCACCGCCTGCCCGACGGGCGCCATCGTCGCGGATCGAGTGGTGGATGCCCGGGCCTGCATTTCCTATCTCACCATCGAGCTGTTCGGCGCCATTCCCGAGCAATACCGTGAGGCCATGGGCAATCGGGTATTCGGCTGCGACGACTGCCAGCTGGTCTGCCCCTTCACTCGCTTCGCCCGCGCCACACGGGAAGCGGACTTCGCGCCGCGCCACGACCTCGACCGGGCCAGCCTGGTCTCGCTGTTCGGCTGGGGCGAGGAGGAGTTCCTCGACAAGACCGCCGGCAGCCCGATACGGCGCATCGGCTATGAGCGCTGGCTGCGCAACCTGGCGGTGGGGCTGGGCAACGCCCCATGGAGCGAGGCTGTGGAAGCCGCCTTGATGGCGCGCCTGTCCTACCCCTCCGATCTGGTGCGCGAGCACGTGCGCTGGGCGCTCGGGCGGCAGCGGGAAAAGCGTGGCAGGCTGATTGCCAGCCAGGGCTAGGGAACGCCGGCATCTGAGTGTACGTCGGAGCCTGTATACTCGCTTGCGCCGTGACGAAACCCCGACGCTTCGCGAGCCGAGCGACGCGCCGGGCTAGAACAAGGTCCCTCTTGCTAGCCCTAAATCGACATCCCGGTCGATTTGCGCGACTCGGCTCGCTCGCATCGGCGTCCCGGCTAAATCGCTCACATGACAGCTCCGACTCCTTCCATCTGACGACTGGGTCAGACTTTCCTCTCACTCCTCCTCGTCACGCTCACTGCCCGCCAGCCGCAGGAACGTATTGCGATAGTGGGCCAGCTCGGCCAGCGACTCGCGGATATCGTCCAGCGCCTGGTGCGTATTGCGCTTGCTGAAGCCGGCCAGCGCGCCCGGGTTCCAACGCTTGGCCAGTTCCTTCAGCGTCGAGACGTCCAGGTTGCGGTAGTGGAAGAAGGCCAGCAGCCCGGGCATCTCGCGTTCGAGGAAGCGCCGGTCCTGGTGCACGCTGTTGCCGCACATCGGTGACGAACCCGGGGTCACGTGGGCCTTGAGAAAGTCGAGGGTACGTCGCTCGGCCTCGGCAGTGTCGATGCGGCTCTGCTTGACCCGCTCGACCAGGCCCGACTCGCCATGGGTCTTCTGGTTCCAGTCGTCCATCGCCGCCAGCAACCCATCGGGCTGATGGACGGCGAGCACCGGGCCCTCGGCGATGAGGTTGAGGTCGTTATCGGTGAGCAGGGTGGCCACCTCGATGATACGCTCGCGCTCCGGGTCCAGCCCGGTCATTTCAAGATCGATCCACACCAGCAGGTCCTGGCGTGGTTCAGGGGAATCGGTCATTGGGAGCTCCAGAAAAACGGGCACAGCACGACAGGCCAGGCCACGCTGGTTACAATGCCATCATTGTAACGATTTTCGGGCCCTCATGAGCAAACGCAAGTTGAGCCGCCAGCAGCGCTGGCGTATCGAGAAGGTACAAGCCGAACGCGCTCGTCGCGCCGAACAGCGGGGTGACGAGGATTCCCGGAAACTCGCTGCCGGCGAGTACGGTCCCGAGCAACCCGGGCGCGTCATCGCCCATTTCGGGCGTACCCTGGATGTTCGCGCCGACAGCGGCGGCGACCCGGTGCGCTGTCACCTGCGCGCCAACCTCGAAGGCCTGGTGACCGGCGACCGTGTGATCTGGCGCGCGACCCATGATCCTGCCGGGCATGTCGTCGAAGGCGTTGTCGTGGCCCGCTCGGAACGCCAGAGTGTCCTGGAGCGCCCCGACGCCCGAGGCCAGTTGAAGCCGGTTGCCGCCAATATCGATCAGATCCTGATCGTCTTCGCCGTGGAGCCCGCCCCCCATCCCAACTTGATCGATCGCTACCTGGTGGCCGCCGAAGCCACTGGCATCGACCCGACGCTGGTACTCAACAAGATCGACCTGCTGCCGAAGGACGGTGGCGAATTGATGGCGCTGCTCAACCGCTACGAGGCATTGGGATACCCGGTAGTGGCGACCACCACGGCACGGGAGAATGGCCTCGCCGCCCTTCATGACCGCCTGGCCGGACGCACCTCGGTCTTCGTCGGTCAGAGCGGCGTAGGCAAGTCATCCCTCATCGATCGTCTGCTCCCCGGCGAGGCGCTTCGCATCGGGGCGCTGTCGAAGGATTCGCGCAAGGGTACCCATACCACCACCACGGCGCGACTCTACGACCTGCCGACTGCCGAAAACGCCGAATTGATCGACTCCCCCGGAATTCGTGAATTCGGGCTGATGCACCTGGACGAACAGCAGGTCACCGAAGGCTTCATCGAGTTTCGCGAACTGCTCGGGCGCTGTCGATTCCGCGATTGTCGCCACCGGCAGGAGCCGGGCTGCGCAGTGCTCGAAGCCGTGAAGCGAGGGGACATCCATCCCGAACGTTTTGACAGTTACCGCCGCATCGTCGACAGCCTCAACGAAGCCTGAGCCATGACGAGATCTGAGGTAGAGTGAAAGCGACCCGACGCAGGCCGGTGTCAAGGCTGGAACCAAGGCTGAAAATAAGGAGAGTGCCATGAGCTCTGAAGAGAATCTGTTGCCGCTGATCGTCGAGCCCGAACAGCTTGCCGAGCATCTGGACGATCCTCAGCTGCTGATCATCGACGTGCCGATAAAGGCTGACAGCCATGGCGAGGGGCATGTCCCGGGCGCCGTGTTTCTCGACTTTCGCAAGCTGATGCGTGGTGAAGGCGATGTCCCCTGCGAGGTGCCAGCCACAGACGCGCTCTCGCATCTCTTCTCGTCACTCGGCCTGACACGGGATACCCATGTGGTGGCCTATGACGATGAGGGCGGGGGCTGGGCCGGACGCCTGCTGTGGACCCTGGAGCTGATCGGGCATACCCGCTACTCCTATCTCAACGGCGGTATCCACGCCTGGCGCCATGCCGGTCAGCCCATCTCGACCGAATCGCGCTCCCCCATCCCCAGCGATTACGAGGCCGACATCCTGCACCCCGAGGTGGCCATCGATCGCAGCGAGATCCTGGAGCGCCTGGGGGAGAAGGGCTTCGCTGTCTGGGACGCTCGCTCCCGGGCCGAGTATGACGGGGAGAAAGGCGACAACAGGCGGCTCGGACATATTCCCGGCGCGGTGAACATGGAATGGACCGCTGCCATGGACCAGGAGCGCGCCTTGCGTATCCGCGACTATGCGGAGCTGATCACCGAGCTGGGAGCCCTGGGTCTGACACCGGACATGGAAGTGGTCACTCACTGCCAGAGCCATCACCGCAGCGGCTTCACCTGGCTGGTGGGCAAGGCGCTGGGATTCGAGAAGATGCGTGGCTACGCCGGCTCCTGGAAGGAGTGGGGCAACCGCGACGATACGCCGATAGAGAAGTAAGGCAAACCAACCAATCCCGCAACGGAACCACTACCTTGTCTCTCGCCAAGTGCTTCGCCCTGATCCAGTACCCCGTTCCCCACCATCTGCTCTCGCGCCTGGTGGGCAAGCTCGCCGAATGTCGCCAGCCCTGGCTGAAGAACGCCTTGATCCGCGCCTTCATCAAGCGGTTCAAGGTCGACATGCGCGAGGCCGTCGAGCCCGATCCCACGGCCTATGCCACCTTCAATGACTTCTTCACCCGAAAACTGAAGCCGGATGCCAGACCCCTCGGTGAAGGGCTGCTCTGCCCCGCCGACGGAACCCTGTCCCAGTTCGGCGCCATCGAGGCGGACCGGCTGTTGCAGGCCAAGGGGCACCGCTTCTCCATGGCCGACCTGCTCGGCGGCGACGAGGAAGCGGCCAGGCGCTACCGGGGTGGCAGTTATGCCAACATCTATCTTTCGCCCAGGGACTATCACCGGGTGCACATGCCGCTGGGCGGCTCCCTGACCGAGATGGTCTACGTGCCGGGGCGACTGTTCTCGGTCAATGCGGCCACCACCGACCACGTGCCCAACCTGTTCGCCCGCAACGAGCGCCTGGTGTGCCATTTCGATACCGAGCACGGCCGCATGGTGGTGGTACTGGTCGGGGCGATGATCGTGGCCGCCATCGAAACCGTCTGGGCAGGACAGATTACGCCGCTCTCGGGGCAGGTGCAGCGCATCCGCTTCGATACCCCGGTACGCCTCGAACGTGGCGAGGAGATGGGACGCTTCAAGCTCGGCTCCACCGTGGTGATGGCTTTCGCCGGCCCGGTCGGCTTCGACGACACCCTGGCGCCCAAGACCAAGGTGACCATGGGCCAGTCGTTGGGCGGCTTTCCCTCCCTGGCGCTCATTGAACGATGATGCCCAGGTGGTGAATCAGCAGTTGGGCGTGGCGAAGGCCATCACCTCCGCCACGCTCTGCTTGCCCAACGCCAGTTGGATCAGCCGGTCCAAGCCCAGCGCGACCCCACAGCCCGCCGGCATGCCGTATTCGAGGGCCGCCAGCAGGCGCTCGTCGATATCGACCTCGGCAAACCCCAGCCGGCGGCGCTCGGCATTGTCTTCCTCGAAGCGCATGCGCTGTTCACCGGCATCGATGAGCTCATCATAGCCGTTGGCCAGTTCCAGTCCCTGCGCATAGACCTCGAAGCGCGAGGCGACCCACTCGCCATCCTCCGGGTCGCGATGACGACGCGCCAGGGCCGCCTGGCTAGCCGGGTAGTCCACCACCACCTCCTGTCCGTCACGACCCAGTGTCGGCTCGATGACCAGGCTCATCAGCAGGTCCAGACAGGTATCGCGCGGCGCTTCCGCCATGTCGAGCCCACCGCGCTCACCGGCCAGGCGGCGCAGGTCGCTCAGCGGCGCATGGAAGGGGTCGATATGGAGCGCCGCGCGAAACAGCTCGCGGTAGCGGCGCCGCCGAAGCGGACCAGATGCGCCTGGCAGGATCGTGTGAATCAGTGCCGCCGTCTCGTCGATCAGCTCGTTGAGCACGAAGCCCGGCCGATACCATTCCAGCATGGTGAACTCGAGGTTGTGGCGTCGCCCCACCTCGCCGTCGCGAAAGCTCTTCGCCAGCTGGAAGATCGGCCCGCTACCGGCGGCGAGCAACCGCTTCATGGAGAACTCCGGCGAAGTGATCAGCCACAGCCGCTCACGCCCGGCCGGCGTATCCGCCTGGCAGGAGAGCGAGGCCAGGTGCACATCGGTACTGCCACCATGGCCAAGAACCGGCGTCTCGACCTCCAGCACATCCCGCCCGGCGAAGAACGCCCGCACCTGGGCCAGTAGCCGCGCCCGCTCGCGCAGCGTCTCGATACTCGCCGTGGGCTGCCAGTCGGTTGCCATGACACTTTCTCCAGAACGACGAAAGCCACGCCGGAAAAGCGTAGCCTTCGTGGGTTGCTGTCTCGTCGGAAACAGGCACGGAGCCGTGGCTTCCCCAGTGCCAAGGCTATCGCGGATACGCCAAGCGAGGGGAATTGGGGACAAGCCGAAGAGGAGGTCCTACGCCAGGGATGACATCGGTAGCGTACAGGGAAGTGTTCACAGCGCCTCCTCACAGGCTTGTCGCCAGACCGGCCCCGAGCGATGGAAGCTATCTGCGATAGCCTATCCCCGGCGCCGCTAGCCTTGGAGGATCTTCCCTCAAGCGCGGCTGACATAATCCCCGGAGCGGGTATCGACTTTCAGCACCTCGCCCTGGTTGATGAACAGCGGAACGCGAACCACGGCACCGGAAGAGAGGGTTGCCGGCTTGGAGCCGCCCTGAGCGGTGTCGCCCTTGAGTCCCGGGTCGGTCTCGACCACTTCCAGCTCGATGAAGTTGGGCGGGGTGACGCTGATGGCATTGTCGTTCCACAGGGTCACGGTGTAGGCCACCTGCTCCTTGAGCCACTTGGCCGTGTCGCCGAGGGCCTTCTTCTCGACCGCATACTGCTCGAAGGAACCGTCGGTCTTCATGAAGTACCACATGTCCCCGTCGGAGTAGAGATACTCCATCTCCAGGTCCATCACGTCCGCGCCCTCAAGGGATTCGCCGGACTTGAAGGTGCGCTCCCAGACACGGCCGGTGATCAGGTTGCGCAGCTTGACCCGGTTGAAGGCCTGGCCCTTGCCCGGCTTGACGAATTCGTTCTCGACGATCGCGCAGGGGTCGCCATCCAGCATCACCTTCAGCCCGCCCTTGAATTCGTTGGTAGAATAGTTCGCCATATTGCCTCGCAGGATCGAGCGCGTCGCAGCTCGATCTGGACGCGCGAATACGGAATCGACGAGGAGTCATCCCCTCGTCCCTATGTGACTGGTGTGCCACATGATAACCCGAAGCCCCTCCGTTTTGCAGAGCCAGGAATCGACACACCCCGACGTGACGCCCTTGGCCCTGCAGTCGGCCTGGCAGGCCCAGCTGTCGCAGGCCATCCGCGACCCGGGGGAACTGTGTCGCCGCCTGGGCCTCGATGGCGGCTGGCTTCCCGGCGCCGAGCGAGGCCACTCCCTGTTCGAGGTGCGGGTGCCGGAGGCCTTTCTGTCCCGCATGCGCCCCGGAGACCCACAGGACCCCCTGCTGCGCCAGGTACTGCCGCTGGCTGCCGAAGGCGAGGTGGTCCGGGGCTACGTATCCGACCCCCTGGCGGAAGCCGACCACACTCCCGGGCGAGGCCTGATCCACAAGTACGCCGGGCGCGTCCTGCTGATCGCCAGCCCCGCCTGTGCCGTGAACTGCCGCTACTGCTTCCGCCGCCACTTTCCCTACGGCGAGAACACACCCTCCCGCACCCAGTGGGAAGACTCTCTCGAGTATCTGCGTGACGACGTCTCGATCACCGAAGCCATTCTCTCCGGTGGTGACCCGCTGGCCGCCAGCGACCGCCAACTGGCATGGCTGGCGGAACGCCTCGCCGCCATTCCCCACCTGAAACGGCTGCGCCTTCACACTCGGCTGCCGGTGGTGATCCCCGACCGGGTCGACGACGCCCTGCTCCACTGGCTCTCCACCACCCGCCTGCAGAAGGTGGTGGTGTTGCACATCAACCATGCCAACGAGATCGATGACGCCGTGGCGGCGGCCTGCGAGCGCCTGAAAGGCGCTGGCGTGACCCTGCTCAACCAGAGCGTGCTGCTGCGCGGTGTCAACGACTCGGTCGAGACGCTGGCCAACCTCTCCGAGCGGCTCTTCGAAGCCGGCGTCCTGCCCTACTACCTGCACGTGCTCGACCCGGTGGCGGGGGCCGCCCACTTCGACGTGACAGACGAAGAGGCCCGCGAACTGATCGCGGGCCTGAGGGGGCAACTGCCTGGTTTCCTGATGCCCCGCCTGGTGCGTGAGATCCCCGGCGAAGCCAGCAAGACGCCACTTTGACGCCACTAACCACCAGGATGGTGCGCATGCGACAAGTGCGCACCATCTTGAAACACCGATGCCGAGTCGCGATTGCCCACCGGCGCCTCGCACTCCCTCAATGCCCTGTTTTCACGATTATTACCTCATGACCGGCCCTATTCTTGCCTCACATTGCATGATATGGGGTATCGGCAGCTTTGGCTGCCAGACAATTCGGTTTCCAATGGACGGCTAGGGTTCCGGTCGCATCAAGTAAGCCCCCAGATGCGGCGCCAGGTCCGAGAGCCGTCGACCCGGCATCAGCGGGGAAGTGTTCCGTCACGGACGTTCCTCACAGATGCAAGGTTACACGGCGGGAGAAAAGCCCGGGAGGATAAGGTGCAGTTGCTGCGCCGATGCCCCCCTAGCTCGCTCCCAACCGTTTGGAGACTGCCATGACCCCTGCCACGCTTCCCCGCCCTCTCACCGGACATCCGCTGGCCCTGCATAGCCGCAGCAATTTGATCGCTTCCTGTGCGCTTTCCTCGGTGCTGCTTGCCAGCGTTCTGGCTACCTCACCAGCTCACGGCCAGGAACGCGACGAATTCCGCGTCTGCTGGTCGATCTATGCCGGCTGGATGCCCTGGGCCTATGCCGACCAGGAAGGCATCATCGATAAATGGGCCGAGGAGTACGGCATCAGCATCGATGTCATCCAGGTCAACGACTACGTCGAATCGATCAACCAGTTCACCTCCGGAAACGTCGACGGCTGCGCCATGACCAACATGGATGCACTGACCATCCCCGCCGCCAGTGGCGTCGACTCCACCGCACTGATCATCAACGACTACTCCGACGGCAACGATGGCATCGTGCTCAAGGACAGCGACGATCTGGCCGACATCGAAGGCCGCCGCGTCAACCTGGTGCAATTCAGCGTTTCTCACTACTTCCTGGCTCGCGCCCTGGAAAGCGTCGGCCTTACCGAGCGTGACATCGAGACCGTCAACACCTCGGATGCCGATATCGTCGGCCTCTTCTCCAGCGACAGCACCGAGGCCGTGGCAGCCTGGAATCCCCAGCTCAATGCCATCGCCGAGATGCCCGACAGCCACGTGGTCTACACCTCCGCCGAAATTCCCGGCGAGATCCTCGACATGTTGGTGGTCAACAGCGACACCCTGGCCGCCAACCCCGATTTCGGCCATGCCCTGGTCGGTGCCTGGTACGAAGTCATGGAGTTGGTCGCCGCCGACGATGACGCGGCGCTGTCGATCATGGCCGACGCCGCCGGCACCGACCTCGATGGCTATCGTGCCCAGCTAGAGGCCACCCACATGTATACCGACCCCGCCGATGCCGTGGAATTGCTGGAAAGCGACGACCTGCTCGAGACCATGCAACGCGTCGCCGAGTTCAGCTTTGAACATGGCCTGCTCGGCGACATGGCCCCCTCCCCCGAAGTGGTCGGCATCGAAACCCCCAGCGGCGTATACGGCGACGAGGGCAATATCCAACTGCGCTTCGACCCGAGCTTCACCCAGGCCTATATCGACTCACGACAATAAGCCAATCGTCAGGACGACATGCGCTGCCCGTGGTAGCGCATGCCTTGCGACTCTCACCTGACGCGGAGCCCATATGAAACGCCTGATCAACCTCACGCCGTCCAAGGGTGGCCGCTGGCTGTTGGGGCTACTGCCCTTCCTGCTGCTGGCAATGATCTATCTCGCCCTGTCCAATGCACGCCTGGCCGAGAACCCCAATGATCGACTGCTGCCGGCACCGGCCACCATGGCCCAGACCTTCTACAACCTGGCCACCGAAGAGAACGTCCGCACCGGCCAGATCATCCTGTGGGCGGATACCGTGGCGAGCCTCGAGCGGCTGCTGATCGGCGTCGCCATCAGTGCGCTGATCGGCCTAAGTGTAGGCATCGTCAATGGTGGCTTGCCGCTGGTACGTGCCAAACTCTCGCCACTGGTCACAGTGGTCTCGCTGATCCCACCGATGGCGATCCTGCCCATCCTGTTCATCGCCTTCGGTACCGGCGAGATGGCCAAGATCGCGCTGATCGCAATTGGGGTGACGCCCTTTCTGATTCGCGACCTGCAGGGCCACGCCCTGCGCCTGCCCGACGAGCAGTTGATCAAGGCCCAGACCCTCGGAGCCAGCTCCTGGCAGGTGCTGACCCGAGTGCTGCTGCCGCAGCTCACACCTCGTCTGCTCAATGCCACCCGCCTGGCACTGGGCACCGCCTGGCTGTTTCTGATCGCCGCCGAGGCCATTGCCTCTCAGGAAGGACTCGGCTATCGAATCTTCCTGGTGCGTCGCTACCTGTCGATGGACGTGATCCTGCCCTATGTCGCCTGGATCACGCTGCTGGCCTTCCTGCTCGACCAACTGCTGGCCTGGATCTCGCGACTGGCCTTCCCCTGGTACCACGCCGGCGAGGGGGACACGTCATGAGCCTGCTGCAAGCCAAGCGCCTGGAGAAGCACTACGGCAGACACGTGGTGCTCGAAGGGCTCGATTTCAATGTCGAGGCCGGCGAATTCGTCACCCTGGTGGGTGCCTCGGGCTGTGGCAAGACCACCTTCCTCAAGATACTGCTCGGTACCGAGAGCGTCTCCCGCGGCGAGCTGCGGCTCGATGGCCAACCGATCCCTGGCGAGCCGGGTCCGGATCGCGGCGTGGTATTCCAGAAGTACTCGGTGTTTCCGCACCTCAGCGTGCTCGGCAACGTAATGATCGCCGAGGAGCTACGCGACTCGAAGCTGTTGGGCAAGAGCTTTGGCGCGGCGCGACGCCGAGCCCGCGACAAGGCGATCACGCGCATCGAGGAGGTCGGTCTCGGCCGTGCGCTAAAAAAGTATCCCCATGAGCTTTCCGGCGGCATGCAACAGCGCCTGGCCATCGCCCAGGCACTGATGATGCGTCCACGCATCCTGCTGCTCGACGAACCCTTCGGTGCCCTGGATCCAGGCATTCGCCAGGACATGCAGAGCCTGATCACCCGCTTGTGGCGCGAACAGCAGTTGACCATCTTCATGATCACCCACGATCTCAAGGAAGCCTTCGCCCTCGGTACCCGGCTATGGGTATTCGACAAGACACGCCACGACCCCCAGGCACCCGAGGCCTTTGGTGCCACCATCACCTACGACCTGCCGATCAGCGAGCGTCAGCCACCGGAGGATCTCCCGGCCCGACTCGCCGCACGCGGCATCCAGACGCTTGCACAGGAGACGCTGCCATGAGCACCCCCTCACGCCATGCTGACGACAGCAAAACGCTCTACACTACCCACCTGCCCGGCGGCCACCACTGGTCGCTGCGCCTGCGCCGTGGCACGACGCTGAGCCTCACCGCCCAGGAGGCGGACACCAACGTCGGACTGCTCTGCTACAACCCCGAGAACCCGCTCGAACGCCTCAACCTGCCCGACACCCTCAAGGCCCAGCACACCTTCAAGCTGACCCGTGGCCACTGTCTCTACTCCGACATGGGTCGCATCTTTGCCTCTATCGTCGAGGACGACCTCGGCTGGCACGACAGCGTCGGCGGCAACCTGATGCCTCACCATCTGCTGGAGAAAGGTTGGCAACCGTTGAGCTACCAACAGGCCCGCAACGACTGGACCCGCACCGGCTTTGATGCCTTCCTGGTCGAGCTGGCCAAATACGGACTGGGCAAGCGCGACCTGGCCGCCAACCTCAACCTCTTCTCGCGGGTGGCGAGCGACGACCAAGGGCGGCTGCGCTACGTGTCCGGCCACTGCCAGCCCGGTGCCAGCGTTACCCTGCGCCTGGAGATGGACACTCTGATGGTACTGCACACCTGCCCCCACCCCCTCGACCCCAGCCCCGACTACCCCCGCCGTGGCGTAGACATCGCGCTGGGCACCGCACCGCCGCCCACCGAGGATGATGACTGCTACCGCTCGCGGCCGGAGAACGCCCGTGGCTTCGAAAACAACCGTCTCTACCATCTCGGCCTGTAAGCGAGGACGCCCATCATGATCATCGCCAGCACCCTGCGCCCCGAAAACGCCGTGCACCGCACCACTGTCGACGCCGGCGACCACTTCATCGGCATCGTCAAGGCCGGCCAGACCCTGCGCATCCGCGACCTCGAGGGCAACCAGGCCGCCGACACCCTGTTCTTCAACGCCCATGACACCGCCGAGCGCTATAGCGCCATGGACACGGTGCGCGAACAAGGCGCGCTCTATCTCACCGCCGGCTCCCGGCTGCTCTCCAGCGAGGGCAGGCTGTTGCTGACCATCACCGCCGACACCTGCGGCCGCCACGATACCCTCGGCGGCGCTTGCGCCAGCGAGAGCAACACGGTGCGTTACGACCTGGAGAAGCGCCACATGCACTCCTGCCGCGACAACTGGATGCAGGCCATCGCCGACCACCCCGAATACGGCATCACCAAGCGCGACATCACCCATAACATCAACTTCTTCATGAACGTGCCGGTGACTGCCGAGGGTGGCTTGACCTTCGAGGACGGCATCTCGGCGCCGGACAAGTACGTCGAGATGCTCGCCGCCATGGACGTGGTGGTGCTGGTCTCCAACTGCCCACAGCTCAACAACCCGTGCAACGGCTATAACCCGACGCCCATCGAGCTGCTGGTGTGGGATTAGGAGGTTAAAGAGAGACTGCTTGGGACATAGACAGGGGTGGCCGCCCGTTTCCGGCGCCGCTCGTGGCTCGCAGTTCATCGACTCGCTCCCTGGGGACGACCTCAGTTGGCGCTGGAAAGATGCGGGACGACCCGCACCATCTATGGACAAGACACATGTTCAGCAAGGTCCTGATTGCCAACCGCGGCGCCATCGCCGCACGCATTCTGCGTACCCTGAAGCGCCTCGGCGTCGGCTCGGTCGTGGTCCATGCCGAGGCCGACCGCGACGCTCCCTACGTCCACCAGGCCGACGAGGCCTACTCGCTGGGCGAGGGCGCCGCCGCCGACACCTACCTTGACATCGACAAGTTGCTCGACATCGCCCGCAAGAGCGGCGCCCAGGCGGTGCACCCCGGCTACGGTTTCCTCTCCGAGAACACCTGCTTCATCGAGGCCTGCGAAGCGACCGGACTGGCGTTCCTCGGGCCGACCGCCGCCCAGGTATGCGACTTCGGCCTGAAGCACCAGGCCCGATCTCTCGCCGAGCGTGCCGGGGTACCGCTGGTCCCTGGTTCAGGCCTGCTGGACAGTGTCGACCAGGCGATTCGCGAAGCCGAACGTGTCGGCTATCCGGTGATGCTCAAGTCCACCGCCGGCGGCGGCGGTATCGGCATGCAGGTCTGCGACGATGCGCGAGCGCTCGAGCGTGCCTTCGACAGCGTCAAGGGTTTGGGCCAGCGCAATTTCGGTGATGATGGCGTCTTCCTGGAGGCCTATGTTCCCCATGCTCGCCATCTCGAAGTACAGCTGTTCGGCGACGGAAAAGGCACGGTCGTGGCGCTCGGCGAGCGCGACTGCTCCACCCAGCGCCGCCACCAGAAGGTGATCGAGGAGTGTCCGGCTCCCGACTTGCCCGACACGGTACGCCGGGAACTGGCCGCCACCGCGGTGCGCCTCGGTGAGATCGTCGACTACCGTAGTGCCGGCACCGTGGAGTTCATCTATGACGCCGACCGTCAGGCCTTCTACTTCCTTGAGGTCAACACCCGGCTACAGGTCGAACACGGCGTCACCGAGCAAGTCTGGGGCGTGGATATCGTCGAGTGGATGGTACGCCTGGGGGCCGGTGAATTGGGCGACCTCACCACCTTGACCCACGACCTGACACCACGTGGCCATGCGCTGCAGGCACGGCTCTACGCCGAGGAACCCGTCCACGACTTCCGCCCCAGCGCCGGGCTGCTCACCGAGGTACGGTTTCCCGACACTGATGGCCTGCGTATCGACCACGCTCTCGAGGCGGGACTCGAGGTATCGGCGCTGTTCGACCCCATGCTGGCCAAGGTGATCGTGCATGCCGACGACCGCAACACCGCCATCGAGCGCCTGAGCGAGGCGCTGGACGCATCGAGCGTCTACGGCATCTCCACCAACCGCACCTGGCTCGCGCACGCGCTGCGCGATGACCGCTTCCGGCGCGCCGACATCCACACCCGCTGGCTCGCGGATCTCTACTGGGCACCGCCGGCCATCGAAGTGATCGCGCCGGGGACGATGACCACCATCCAGGATCACCCCGGCCGCCAGGGCCACTGGGACGTCGGCGTACCGTCCTCCGGCCCCTTCGATGACTGGTCATTCCGCCTTGGCAACCGCCTGCTCGACAACCCCAGCGATACCGCCGGACTGGAGATCATCCTCACCGGGCCAACGCTCGTCTTTCATCGCGCCACCCAGATAGTGCTCGCTGGCACCAAGATACCAGCCACGCTCGACGGCGAAGCGGTGGATTTCTGGCAGGTGCTCGACGTACCCGCTGGAGCGTCACTGTCGCTCGGCCAGGTCCAGGCCGGTGCCCGTGCCTACCTACTGGTGCGTGGCGGCATCGACTGTCCCGCCTATCTCGGCTCGCAGTCGACCTTCACCCTCGGCCAGTTCGGCGGCCATGGCGGTCGCGCCCTGCGCAACGGCGATATGCTCGACCTGCCCAAGCTCGAACCGACCGCACCGCGCGCGCTCGAGGCCGACCTCATCCCGACATTCGGCAACCCGGGAGCAGGCACGACCTGGGAGGTCGCCGTGCTCTACGGCCCCCACGGTGCACCTGACTTCTTCACCGAGAGCGACATCGACACCTTCTTCGCCCACCAGTGGGAAGTACACTATCATTCCAGTCGCACCGGCGTGCGCCTGATCGGCCCGCGCCCAGAGTGGGCCCGCGCCGACGGCGGCGAGGCTGGCCTGCACCCGTCGAATATCCACGACAACGCCTACGCCTTCGGCACCATCGACTTCACCGGCGACATGCCGGTGATCCTCGGCCCCGACGGCCCATCGCTGGGCGGCTTCGTCTGCCCGGCCACGGTGGTACGCGCCGAGCGCTGGAAGCTCGGTCAGTTGGCCGCCGGCGACAGGGTGCGCTTCGTGCCGGTGAGCCTGGCCACCGCGCGAGCGCTGGAAGCGCGTCAGCAAGCGCTCCTCGACACGCTTACGCCGCAGCCCAGCGTGCCGCTTCGCGAGGAGCGCGGCAGCCCGGTGCTACGCGAGGTGGCGACCGAGGCCGTCGCCGAGCGGATTCTCTATCGCCGCGCCGGCGACGACTTCCTGCTGATCGAGTTCGGCGCCATGGAGCTGGACATCGCACTACGCTTCCGGGTTCACGCCTGGATGTTATGGTTACGCGACAATCCGCTATCGGGTCTGCTCGAACTCACCCCCGGCATTCGTTCGTTGCAGGTGCATTACGATCCCACGGTGCTGCCCCTGGACAACCTGCTCGCGCATCTGCAGCGTGCCGAACTCGAGCTGCGCGACGTCGAGACCCTCGAGGTCGAGGCCCGGGTGGTGCATCTGCCGCTCTCCTGGGACGACCCCGCCTGCCAGGAAGCCATCGACAAATACCAGCGCTCGGTGCGCCCGGATGCCCCCTGGTGTCCCAGCAACCTGGAGTTCATTCGTCGTATCAACGGGTTGGATGACGTCCGACAGGTCCGCGATATCGTCTTCGACGCCAGCTACCTGGTGATGGGCCTCGGCGACGTCTATCTCGGTGCGCCGGTGGCCACACCACTGGACCCGCGCCAGCGTCTGGTGACCACCAAGTACAACCCGGCACGCACCTGGACCGCCGAGAACTCGGTGGGCATCGGCGGCGCCTACCTCTGCGTCTATGGTATGGAGGGCCCCGGCGGCTACCAGTTCGTCGGTCGCACCCTGCAGATGTGGAACCGCTACCGCAAAACCGAGCACTTCGAGAATCCCTGGCTGCTACGCTTCTTCGACCAGTTACGCTTCTTCGAGGTCAGCCACGAGGAACTGACGCGGATTCGCCGCGACTTCCCCCATGGCCGCTATCCACTCGAGATCGAGACCACTCGCTTCCGCCTCGCCGACTACCAGACCGAGCTGGCACGCCACGCGCTGGCGATCGATGACTTCCGCCGCCGTCGCGAGACCGCCTTCCAGGCCGAGATGGCGGCCTGGCGGGCCAACGGGCAGTTCACCTTCGAGGATCAGGCTCCCGAAACCGCCGAGGCCGCCGAACTCAGCGACGACGAGACCGGCATCGACAGCCCGGTCACCGGCAGCCTGTGGAAGTTGCTGGTCGGCGAGGGCGATACGGTCGAGGCCGGGCAACCCGTCGCGCTGGTCGAATCGATGAAGATGGAGGTCGAAATCACCGCCCTCGAAGCCGGCCGTGTGGCACGGCTGCCGATTCAGGAGGGGGCCGCCGTGGCGCCGGGCCAGCCATTGGTGGTACTCGCCCGCCGCGAGGAGGAAGTCTCATGAACACCATGCATCGCGACTCCCGCCTGGAGAATTTCCAGGCCATTCCGGTGATCGACATCCAGGGCCTGCGCGACGACGACCCGGCAGCACGCCAGGCCGTGGCTCGCGAGCTCGGTCGGGCCGCCCGCGAGGTCGGCTTCTTCCAGATCGTCGGCCATGGCCTCTCCCGCAAGTTGCGAGAAGGGCTGATCGAGCAGGCCAAGGCGTTCTTCGCCCAGCCGCTGGAGGCCAAGATGACCCGCTATATTGGCCAGTACCCCCATCATCGCGGCTACGTACCCCAGGGCGAGGAGGCTCCCGACCCCACCAAGCGCGACCTCAAGGAGGCCTTCGACCTGGCCTTCGAACTGCCCGAGGACGACCCCGAGGTACGTGCCGGCACGCCGCTGCTCGGCCCCAACCCCTGGCCGGATCTCGACGGCTTCCGCGAACCCGTCGAGCGCTACTACCAGGCCACCTACCAGGTCGGCCGGGCGTTGATGCGCGGTTTCGCCCTGGCGCTGGAGCTGCCCGAGAGGCACTTCCTGCGTCATGTGAACAAGCCACCCAGCCAGTTGCGGCTGATCCACTACCCCTTCGATGCGCATGCCGAGGACGTGCAGGGCATCGGCGCGCATACCGACTACGAGTGCTTCACCCTGCTGCTACCCACCGCACCGGGGCTGGAGGTAATGAACGGCGCCGGCGAATGGATCGAGGTGCCCTACCGAGATGACGCCCTGGTGATCAACATCGGCGATATGCTGGAGATCTGGACCAACGGCGAGTTCGTCGCCACTTCGCACCGGGTGCGCAAGGTGAAGGAGGAACGCTACGCCTTCCCGCTGTTCTTCGCCTGCGACTATCACACGACCGTGGCCCCGCTGCCCGAGCTGGTGGCCCGTCACGGCGGAGGGCCCCGCCATGCCCCGCTCAAGGCCGGCGACCACCTCTACGCCCAGACCATCCACACCTTCCGCTATCTGCAGCAGCGCCTGGAACGCGGCGAGATCGCCCTGCCGAAAGGGGCGCGGGACATCGGCACACTCGGTCAGCATGGACGGCACAAGGAACCCGACACATGAGCATCGCCTGGCCCACAGTGCCATCACGCTATTGCGGCGTATGGCAACGCACCTTGTACGCCGAGCCCGCCGCGCCACCCCATGGTGTCCGCGACACCACCTCTCGGGTGGTGTGGTTACAGACCGCGAGCTGGCACGCCGATCTGCGTCTGACCGTCGAGCGGCCGGACTTCAACGGCATCAGCGGCCTCGATGGCTGTAACCGTGAACAGTTGCTGTGGCTGGCCGACCTGACTGCCTTCGCCGGTCTGACGCAGGTCGACGCTTCGTTTGAGACACCACCCGGGGGCGAGTCGTGCACCTGGCACCGTGTTGCAGACCTCTTACCGAGCCTGGAGCGGGACAGCGGCATCATGCATTTCGATGGCGACAACACTCTGGAAGAGCGTCACCCCAGTGGTCGCTATTTGGAGCGCTGGGAACGGCTGGCGAATGGAAACCGCGACGAGCACCTGGCCTTCGATGCCCAAGGGCGTCCGGTCTGGCTACAGCTCGGCGACCACGCCGTGGCCATCGCCCATCGCCCGCCGGGCGCCGACGCCGCCACCCTGTATACCCACCTGAAGGACCTGAACGATGCAGCCCTGCGCTGGCGCGCCGGCCTGCGCTTCGACTACCTGCGCCGCGATGCAGAGAGTTGGCGGGTGGCGCTCTCGACCCACCCCTGGCGAGTAGGCCTGTGCCTGCCGTCACCTGTTGCCGACTGAACCCGTTGACTGAACCTATATTGATGAGGGCCTGCCATGATTACCCCACGCCTGGACATCACCTCCCTGCATGCTGCCTACCACAGCGGTGAACTGACACCACATCAGTTGATCGACACGCTGCTGAGCGAGGCCGCGACACGCAGCCATGACCCGGCCTGGATCACCCGCCTCTCCCACGAGCAGCTCGCTCCCTATCTCTTGCGCCTGGAAGGCGAGTCGCCGGGCAGCCTGCCGCTCTACGGCATTCCCTTCGCCATCAAGGACAATATCGACCTGGCGGGCATCCCCACCACCGCCGGCTGCCCGGCCTTCGCCTACACACCCGACAAGCACGCCTTTGTCGTGGCCCGGCTGATCGAGGCCGGCGCCATCCCACTGGGCAAGACCAACCTCGACCAGTTCGCCACCGGCCTGGTCGGCGAGCGGGCCCTGGATGACTACGGCGTACCCGGCAACGCCTTCGATGCGGACCATATTCCCGGCGGCTCCAGCAGCGGCTCGGCGGTGACGACCGCCCAGGGTCAGGTCAGCTTCGCGCTGGGCACCGACACCGCCGGTTCCGGTCGCGTGCCGGCCTGCTTCCATAACCTGTTCGGCGTCAAGCCAAGTCTGGGGCTGCTCAGCACCCGCGGCGTAGTGCCGGCCTGTGCGACGCTGGATACCATCAGCCTGTTCGCGCTGAGCGCCGACGACGCCAATACAGTGTTCAACGTTGCCAACGCCTTCGACCCGGAGTGCGCCTGGTCGCGGCGTCACGATTTTGCCGTGCATGGCCAGCGCTATGGCCGGGCGCCTGCACGCTTCCGTTTCGGCGTGCCCTTCGAGAGTCAGTGGCAAACCGACGGCGACTATACCGCCGGTATGCACGCCGCCATTGCCAGGCTAGAAGCGCTGGGCGGCGAGAAGGTCGAGCTCGACTGCACCCCGCTGCTCGCCGCCGCCCGACTGCTCTACGAAGGGCCCTGGGTGGCCGAGCGTTTTCATGCCATTCGCGAGTTGCTGGAAAGCGCTCCCGACGCCGTGCACCCGGTAACGCGCCAGATCACCGAGGGCGGCGCCACGCCGCTGGCCGTGGAGGCCTTCGACGCCCGCTACCGGCTCGCCGAGTACAAGCGCCAGGCCGACACCTTGATTGCCCAAGTGGATCTGATGCTCGCCCCCACCACCGTGACCCACCCCACCAAGGCGGAGGTGGCGGCGGACCCCATCGGTGTCAACTCGCGCCTGGGTATCTGGACCAACTTCATGAACCTGCTCGACTACAGCGCGCTGGCCGTGCCCACCGGGTTCACCGACGCCGGCCTGCCGTTCGGCGTGACGCTGTTCGGTCCGGTCTTCGATGACCTGACGCTGCTCTCCCTGGGCCGCGCCCTGGAGGCACGGCTCGGGCTGCCGCTGGGCGCCACCGGGCTCGAGCGACCCGCACTCGACCATCTCGAACCGGCCCGCGACGGTACCCTGGAGCTGGTGGTGTGCGGCGCCCACCTCGACGGCCTGCCACTCAATCATCAGCTCACCGAGCGCGGCGGCATGCTGGTCGAGGCGACCTTGAGCGCGCCACGCTATCGTCTGTACGCGCTGGCCGGCGGCCCACCGGCCCGCCCGGCGATGGTCCGAGACGAGACCCATGGCACCGCCATCGACGTGGAAGTGTGGCGCCTGCCCATCGAGACGGTCGGCAGCTTGCTGGCCGGCATTCCGGCACCGCTCGGCCTCGGTCGGGTGGAGCTGGCCAGCGGCGAGTGGAAGACCGGCTTTATCTGTGCGGCAGGGGCACTTCATGAGAGCGGCGAGGCGCGGGATGTGACCGAATACGGTGGCTGGCGGGGGTGGCTAGCGCAGAGCTAGCGATATCATCTGGCGTTCCAAGTCGCGCAGGCCACTGGCCGCCAGTGGTGATCCCCGACCGTATCGATGCTGCCCTGCTCGACTGGCTGACTGGAACGCGCCTGCAAAAGGTCGTGGTACTGCATATCAACCATGCCAACGAGATCAATCAGGCCGTGATCGGCGCCTGTCGATATACCGGACGACGAGGCCCGCGAACTGGTCGCGGGCCTGAGGGGGCAACTGCCTGGTTTCCTGATGCCCCGCCTGGTGCGGGAGATCCCCGGCGAAGCCAGCAAGACGCCGCTTCAGCCGGTAACCACGGGGCGAGCAGCACCGGGGACAGGTCGGAGAGGAGGTCTTTTTCCAGGGAAGGAAAAAGTAGCGTCCCGGGATGGGTTTACGGCGCCTCCTCGTAGACCTGTCGCCGGATCAGCTGCCGGCCGGTTACTTCACCTCCGCCAAGCTCTCAGCGGTCACGTTAGCGGCCGGCGCCTGGGTGGAGCGGTAGCGGTTGATCGCGCTCACCACCGCCTTCATGGAAGCGGTCGTGATGCTCTCGTCGATACCGACACCGAATATCGCCTCGCCCTCGATACGCACTTCCACATAGGCGATCGCCTCGGCATCGGCACCCTGGCCGCGGGAGTGCTCGTGATAGTCGATGATCTCGACATCGTTGCCCTCGGCCGCCAGTGCCCGGACAAAGGCCGCCAGGGGGCCGTTGCCCTCGCCGTGAAGGGTCAACCGCTCGCCCTGCTGCTCGACCTGGGCCTCCAGATGAATCCTGGGGCTGTCGGGCTCGGAGGAGAGCCGATGACTGACCAGCGCCATGGGCTCGCGCTTTTCGAGATACTCGTCGGCGAAGGCCTGGTAGATCATTTGGGAGGTAATCTCCTTGGCCGTACGGTCGGCCACTTCCTGCACCACATGACTGAACTCGATGGAAAGCCGGCGCGGCAGTTCGATGCCGTGCTCCTGCTCCAGCAGGTAGGAGACGCCGCCCTTGCCGGACTGGCTGTTGACGCGAATCACCGCCTCATAGCTACGCCCCACGTCCATGGGATCGATGGGCAGGTAAGGCACCTCCCAGACCGCTTCCGGATTGACCCGGCGTACCGCCATGCCCTTCTTGATGGCGTCCTGATGCGAGCCGGAGAAGGCGGTGAAGACCAGGTCGCCCACGTAGGGGTGACGCGGATGCACCGGCAGCTGGTTGCAGTACTCCACCTCGCGCATGATCGGCGTGATGTTGGAAAAATCGAGGTTGGGGTGCACGCCCTGGGTGTAGAGATTCATGGCGAGCGTCACGATGTCCACATTGCCGGTGCGCTCGCCGTTGCCGAACAGCGTACCCTCGACCCGATCGGCACCGGCCATCACCGTCAGTTCGGCAGCCGCCACGCCGGTGCCACGATCGTTGTGGGGGTGAACGCTGACGATCAGGCTGCCGCGATTCTTCACGTTGCGGCAGAACCACTCCACCTGGTCGGCGTAGTTGTTGGGCGTCGCCGCCTCCACGGTTGCGGGCAAGTTGACGATCATCGGCTTCTCGGCCGTGGCGCCGTAGGCCTCCATCACCGCCTCCACCACCTCCTTGGCGAAGTCCATCTCGGTCGTGGTGAACAGCTCGGGTGAGTACTGGAAGGTCCAGTTGGTCTCGGGGGCTTCGCTCATGCGCTGCCGGATCTGCCGGGTGGCATCCACGGCGATCTGGGTGCACTCGGCCTTGTCGACATTGAACACCACCCGGCGAAAGACCGGGTCGGTGGCATTGTAGACGTGAACGATGGCGTTCTTGGCACCCTTGAGGGATTCGAAGGTCCGGTCGATCAGGTGCGGCCGAGCCTGGGTCAGGACCTGGATGGTCACGTCGTCGGGCACCTTGTCCTGCTCCACCAGTGCCCTGACGAAATCGAAGTCGGTCTGGGATGCCGAGGGAAAGCCGACCTCGATCTCCTTGAAGCCGATCTTGACCAGCAGGTCGAAGAAGCGCTGCTTGCGCTCATGATCCATGGGATCGATCAATGCCTGGTTGCCGTCGCGCAGATCGACACTGCACCACAGCGGTGGTGTCTCGATGCGCTTGCTGGGCCACTGGCGATCAGGCAGATCGACAGCGACGAAGGGGCGGTACTTGGCGGCGGGGTTATCGAGCATCATGGCGGCATTCTCCCTGGACTGGCGCTCTGGCGTTCAAGATGTGGGGGTTCGGCATCATGGAGGTGTCAATCATGCGAGGGGACCGAATTCGCGACCTCGCGCGGAAACGGAAGCGCCCCGGCTGCACGAGGCATTCCGGGGCGCTGGCGCCAGTAGCACGGTGGCTCCCGCGACCGGTCACGATCACGTCAGAACAACAGCTGCTACGGACAAGAACTGGGAAGGATGACATTTCGATACCTCAACTGACCTGGACAAGAAATCGCGATGCACGGCACATCGCCCGGCGCGTTCAAAGGCCGGTTAGTAGTCGTAGGTCCAGGCTGAGGTGGTGAAATGACGGTTTCATGCCTCTAGAAAATCAGTCTGTGGCACCCTTGTCAAGCCTGGGCGTGATGTCTTGGCTCATGGCGGGGCGATTTCGGCCCTGCGCCACCAGTCCAGAAGCGCCTGTGGCACCGACTCTTCGGGCACGGTTTGCGACCAGACGACCGTTCCCCTCTCATCCACCACCTTCACGCAGAGTCGGCGACGGTCAGCGGCATCCCTCGATATCGCCCCACCGTCACGGGGCAATTCCCTCAACAGGGACTGTAGTTCGCGAAGCTGCTCCTCGCTGCACCGCGCGCAATACACGCAGCGCGGGCGCGCCAGCCCGGGAAAATGGGCAAGACCACCCTCGCGGCTCAGGCGCAGCACGCTGCCCGGCGTCAGAGCCGGTGGCTCACCCGGAATGCTCCGTGTCACGGCAACACGCCAACGGATCGCCAGGCATCGCGTATCGCCTCGACTTCCTGGCCGGAGGGGCCGAACCGTCTGGCGGCGTTGTCCCGCGTCAACTCGGCAAACGCAGCGAAATCGCTATCGTGCGTCAGTCGACGATCGACCAGGGTGTCGTACCACACCCGCCCCGCGCGCTCCCAGGCATGGCCGCCCAGGGCCATGGCAACCAGATGGAAGGCATGATTGGGAATGCCCGAGTTGATATGCACTCCGCCATTGTCCTCATGGGTCTCGACGAAGTCGTCCATATGCCCGGGTTGCGGATCACGGCCCAGCAAGGGGTCGTCGTACGCCGTTCCGGGCTCGGCCATGGAGCGCAGGGCCCGCCCGGCGACACGCTCCGTGAACAGGCCCTCGCCAATCAGCCAGTCGGCTCGTTCGACGTCCTGCTCCAGCTGGCGCTGCTTGACCAGGCTGCCGAACACATCCGACAGCGACTCGTTGAGGGCCCCGGCCTGATAGGCATATTCCAGCGCCGCCTCATGCTGGATGACACCATGGGCCAGTTCATGGGCGATGATGTCGATGGCAATGGTGAAGCGATTGAAGAGCTCGCCGTCACCGTCGCCGAAGACCATCTGGTTGCCGTCCCAGAAGGCATTCTCGTAGTCCTTGCCATAATGCACGGTCGCCAGCAGCGCCATGCCCCGGTCATCGAGGGAGTGCCGCTGGTAGACCTCCCAGAACAGGCGGTAGGTGGCGCCCAGGCCCTGGTAGGCCTCGTCGATGGCCGGATCGCCGCTCTCGCCGTCTCCCTCACCGCGCACCAGCTTGCCGGGCAGTACCTGCTGATGCTCCGCCGAATGGACATAGCGAGCCGGCTCGCCCCGCCGCAGGCTGCCCTGGGGCAGCGCTACCGCCCCGGTGCGGGCGCGAAACCGGCTATCGACAAGTAGCGTCTGGCGCGCGCAATCGCGCAATCTCAGGCTCCCGCCGCTGACGACTCGCTCAAGCAGATAGGGCGGCAGAAAAGGCCTTGCCGCCAGTGGGCTCGAAGTGGTCATCCCTTCCTCCTCTTCCCTTGTCGGGCACCGGCCTCGTTCCCCGAGGTCCGGTCCGGTTGCGTTCGATCTCGCTCATTTCATATTAGGCGCTATCCTTCCCGTCGCTCCAGCATCGTTTCCATTCTCGACAGCTGGGCACGAAGTTCCCGCACATCATCGCGCAGGCCATGCAATTCGGCTGCCTCGCCGGTCCCGCTCTCCAGTTCGATCTGCACGCTCTCCTTCTGCATCACGTCGAGCACGATGCCGATCATCATGTTGAGGAAGATGAAAGCGTTGAGAAAGATGAAGGTGAGAAAGAAGATCCAGGCGTAGGGATAGTGCTCCATGGTGGGGTAGAGCACCGCCGTGGCCCAGCTCTCGAAGGTGGCGACCTGGAACAGTGTCAGCATGGCCAGGGAAATGTTGCCCCACAGCTGCTCGTCCACGTCGCTGAACAGGAAGCTGCCGATGGCCGCATAGATGTAGAAGATGATGAACATCAATAGCGCCACGTAGCCCATGCGCGGAATCGACTTGAACAGCGCCGCCATCAGCATGCGCAGCTCGGGAATCATCGAGACCAGACGCAGCACGCGGAAGATGCGCAGCAGCCGTGCCAACAGGACC
This sequence comes from Billgrantia endophytica, assembly GCF_002879615.1. GTDB lineage: Bacteria > Pseudomonadota > Gammaproteobacteria > Pseudomonadales > Halomonadaceae > Halomonas > Halomonas endophytica. The sequence continues at coordinate 96,791 of NZ_PNRF01000032.1, read as the reverse complement.
ATCTCCGAGTCGTCCATGGGGATCAGGCTGGCAGTGACGACAAGGAAGTCGAAGACGTTCCAGCCCTTGCGGAAGAAATCGCGCAGCTGCCGCTCCGCCGCCATGCGGATCAGGATCTCCATCAGGAAGAAGATCGTCACGCCCACGTCCAGCACCAGCAGCGTCTGCTGGAAGCGGGTGGTCTCATCGTAGGTCTTGGCACCGATCAGCAGTGCCGAGAAGACGATGATGCCGATCACCGTCAGCTCGAAGAGCTTGTTCGCGCGCAGCCGCTCGAAGCGATCGCGCCAGATATCGATGGAAGCGCTCATGGGCAAGAAAATCTCATACCGATCTATGACATAAGGCGTCTTGCATGGATCCGACAGAACCGGCAGAACGTCCTGTCAAGCCACACAGGCCCCGACTGGGGATTGGAGCAGAGCCGAGACGGCGTGATGGTACCATGCAGCGGCCGGTGGAGCTTGGTCACGCGATCACGCCAAGTTACTCCAGCACAACCATCCTTCACCGTTGTTGCTTGTACATGCCAGGCGGGCTCTTCTACCTTCAAGTCACCAACTGCGCGCAGAAGCGGTCACAAGGAGCCGGCTCCAGAAGGAGCCACTTGCGTTGCCGTGCGGCAGAAGTGCGACAAGGAAAGGAGCCCATCACATGAGCGAACGGAAGCAACCTCCCCAGGAACAGCAGGCTCAGCCAGGCGACGAGCATGTCATGAGCCCCAGGCCCGAGTTCATTCGTGACACCTACCGGGGCGCAGACAAACTCAAGGACAAGGTCGCCATCATTACCGGGGGCGACAGCGGCATTGGCCGCGCGGTTGCCGTGCATTATGCCCGCGAGGGCGCCGACAGCGTGATCGTTCACCTTGAAGAGGACACCGACGCCCAGGAAACCCGGGGCCTGGTCGAAGCCGAAGGACGGCGCTGCCTGGTACTCAAGGGCGATGTGGGCAAGCCGGACTTCTGCCATGAGATCGTCGACAGGACCCTGGCTGAATTCGGCAAGGTCAACATCCTGGTGCACAACTCGGCCGAACAGTACGACTGGAACGACGTGACGGAGATCCCCCCCGAACAGCTCCAGCGCACCTTCCAGACAAACGTCTTCAGTCACTTCTACCTGACCCAGGCGGCGCTTCCCCACATGAACGAGGGGGATGTCATCATTTCCACCTCCTCGATCAACGCCTTCAAGGGCAACGACTCGCTGATCGATTACACCGCCACCAAGGGTGCCATCCAAGGGCTGGTCCGCTCCCTGGCCATGGCACTGGTGGACCGGGGGATCCGGGTCAATGCCGTTGCGCCGGGGCCGGTGTGGACACCGCTGATACCGGCAAGCTTCCCGGAGGAGAAGGTGGCCTACTTCGGCGGGCAGGTACCGATGGATCGAGCCGGCCAGCCTTCCGAAATGGGGCCGGCCTATGTCTACCTGGCCTGTGAGGAGTCGTCCTACATGAGCGGACAGACGCTGCATCTCAACGGTGGCGTCGTGCTCAATACCTGAAAGGCGTTACCCGGCCGGGTGCGAGGCGTCAGGTCGTGAGATTGGCCGGGTCGAGAAGACCCAGCAGGTCCTGGGCGTGCTGGGCGGCTTCCCGGCCGAGCGGTGTCATGTAGCCGCCGTCCGCCTGGGTCACCAGTCCCTTGTCATACAGCCGTGCCGCCGCTGCAACGGCCTCCGGAGCGGCGCTGGAATGCACCTTGATGCCCTCCTGGGTGGTATCCAGGTTGAACAGACAGAGGATATTGAGCTCTTCCAGCTGCTCGGTAGTGAAACGCGCTTGGGGCATGGCGACCTCCGGTCCGATGGGATTCTTCGAAGGTAAGCCAGTTTGCGTCTCGGGACCAGCGTATCAGCGTGACTCGTCTTCCAGATCCACCTGACGATAGCCCATCAGGTAGAGTACCGCATCGATTCCCAGGGTCGAGATCGACTGCCGTGCCTGGCTGCGAACCAGTGGTTTGGCACGAAAAGCGATGCCCATACCCGCGGTGGACAGCATCTTCAGGTCATTGGCACCGTCCCCCACGGCGATGGTCTGCTCCAGGGCGAGCCCTTCCCGCTCGGCGATTTCCCGCAGCAAGTCGGCCTTGCGGTTCGCATCCAGGATCGGTTCGCGGACCTCGCCTGTCACCTTGCCATTTTCGATCACCAGTTCGTTGGCATGAACCTCGTCGAAACCGAGCTTCTCCTGCAGGTGCCTGGCGAAGTAGGTAAAGCCCCCGGACAGAATCACCGTGCGGTAGCCCAGGCGCTTCAGGTGCATCATCAACCGTTCGACACCGTCCATCATCGGCAGTGTCTCGGCGATCTCGGCGAGCACGGCCTCGTCGAGTCCCTTGAGCTTGCTCATGCGTTCCCGGAAGCTCTGCTGGAAGTCCAGTTCACCGCGCATGGCACGCTCTGTGATCTCGGCCACGTCATCATAGACGCCGTGGCGGCGGGCCAGTTCATCGATCACCTCGGCCTGGATCAGCGTCGAGTCCATGTCGAAACAGACCAGGCGACGATGCCGGCGCCAGATGGAATCCTCCTGAATGGCGATGTCCACACCATGCATGGCACCTAGCGCCAGGGCCTTCTCGCGCAGCGCATCGAGGTCCACCTCCTCCCCACGCAGCCAGCATTCGACGCAGGAGCCGTACGCGGGCACCCCGCCGTCCAGTGGCTCACGCCCGGAAAGGCGATGAATCAGCTCCACGGTCAGGCCGTGCTCGGCGGTCAGCGCTCCCACCTCGGCCAGGATGCCCGCGGGCAGATGCGGCGCCAGCAGGGTCAGGATCAGCCGCGGCTCGCTGGCCTGAACGCTCCAGCGCTGGTAATCCTCGGCACTCACCTGGATGGCCTGCACGTCGAGTCCCAGGGTGTCGCCGGCGGCACTCAGCGCACTCTCCAGGTCGCTGTCCCGGTCGAGCCCCACCAGCGCCTCCAGCGAGACCATGCCGAAGGTGACGCTCTGATTGATGTCCAGCAGTCGAGCGCCGCTGCGCGCCATGGCCTGTCCCAGGCCGGCCAGCTGGCCGGGTCGTGCCGCGCCGGTGGCGCGTATCAGCAGTCGTCTTGTCATACGTGCCTCAAGAATAAGCGGGTACTGGCGGCTTTCGGCGCCAGGCCTGCGAGGAGGCGCTGTGAACCCATCCCTGGGCGCTACATTTGCCATCCATGGCAAATGACCTCCTCTTCGGCCTGCCCCTTTGCCGTCTTGCCTTTTACAAGACCGAGCAGATTGGTGGAATCGGGTCGGTTCAACCTCCAGACGTCGAGCTCTCCAAACGATCGACTTTCTGCAGACCGCGGGGCAACTTGCTGCCACGTCGGCCACGCTCACCGCGATAGTAATCCAGTTCGGCGGCCTTGAGCGTCAACTTGCGCTTGCCGGCATGGATCACCAGGGCCGCGCCTTCCGGCAGCACCGCGATATCGCGCACCAGTTCCTCTCGCCTCGCCGCCCTGGCACCCGGGATGTCGATCATCTTGTTGCCCTTGCCCTTGGACATCTCGGGCAACTGATCGAGCGGGAAGACCAGCAGGCGCCCCTCGCTGGAAACGGCCGCCACATAGCTGCCCTGCCCATCGGGCACCTGCACCGGCGCCATCACGCGACACCCCTTGGGCACCGAGAGAACCGACTTGCCCGACTTGTTCTTGCCGGTCAGCTCCTCCAGGCGCGCCACGAAACCATAGCCCCCATCGGAGGTCAGCAGGTAGCGGGTGGTCGGCGGCGCCAGCATCAGACCCGCCATATGGGCTCCCGCCACCACGTTGACCCGCCCGGTCACCGGCTCGCCCTGGCTCCGTGCGCTGGGCAGGTTGTGGGCCGCCAGGGTATAGGCACGCCCGGTGTCGTCGAGCAGCACCAGCGGCTGGTTGGTCTTGCCCCGGGCCGCCAGGGAGAAACCGTCCCCGGACTTGTAGGAGAGCCCTTCCGGGTCGATCTCATGTCCCTTGGCAGCGCGAATCCAGCCCTTCTCGGACAGCACCACGGTGATGGGATCGGCACCCATCAACTCGACCTCGGAAAGCGCCCGGGCCTCCTCGCGCTCGACGATGGGTGCACGACGCTCGTCGCCATGCTCGCGCCCCGCCTCGCGAATCTCCTCTTCGATCAGATCGGTCAAGGCGGCTTCATTGCCGAGCAGCTCCTGAAGACGCTTGCGCTCGTTCTCCAGGGCGTCCTGCTCCCCACGGATCTTCATCTCCTCGAGCTTGGCCAGATGGCGCAGGCGCAGCTCGAGTATCGCTTCGGCCTGGCGATCGGAGAGTGCGAAGGCGCGCATCAATTCGGCCTTGGGTTCGTCCTCCTCGCGGATGATCCGGATGACCTCGTCGAGGTTGAGATAGGCCGCCAGCAGGCCTTCCAGGATGTGCAGCCGGTCCTCCACCTTGCCCAGGCGGTGTTCCAGGCGCCGACGCACCGTGGCGCGGCGAAAGCGCAGCCACTCGCCGAGCATGTCGGGCAGCGGCATCACCCGTGGGCGACCGTCCAGGCCGATGACATTCAGATTGACCCGAATGTTCTTCTCGAGATCGGTGGTGGCGAACAGATGCGCCATCAACGCCTCGATATCGACCCGGTTGGAGCGCGGCTCGATCACCAGCCGGGTCGGATCCTCGTGTGTCGACTCGTCGCGCAGATCCGCCACCATGGGCAGCTTCCGGGCGTTCATCTGGGCGGCGATCTGTTCCAGTATCCTGGAGCCGCTGACCTGGTAGGGTAGCGCGGTGACCACCACCTTGCCCTCTTCCAGGGTATAGCAGGCGCGCAGCTTCACCGAGCCACGGCCGCTCTCGTAGAGTTTGCGCAGGTCAGCTCGGGGCGTGATGATCTCGGCCTGGGTGGGGAAATCGGGCGCGGGCAGGAATTCGACCAGATCCGTCGTCGTCGCACCCGGGTTGCGCAGCAGGTGGCAGGTGGCCTCGACCACTTCCCTGACATTGTGCGGCGGGATATCGGTGGCCATGCCGACGGCGATGCCGGTGCCGCCATTGAGCAACACATGGGGCAGCCGCGCCGGCAGCACCACCGGCTCGTTCATGGTACCGTCGAAATTGGGGGTCCAGTCGACGGTGCCCTGCCCCAGCTCGGCGAGCAGCACCTCGGCGAACTTCGACAGCCGCGCTTCGGTATAGCGCATCGCCGCGAAGGACTTGGGGTCGTCGGGGCTGCCCCAGTTGCCCTGGCCATCCACCAGCGGATAGCGGTAGCTGAAGGGCTGGGCCATCAGCACCATCGCCTCGTAGCAGGCGCTGTCACCGTGAGGGTGGAACTTGCCCAGCACGTCGCCGACGGTCCGCGCCGACTTCTTGTACTTGGCGTTGGCACCCAACGCCAGCTCGCGCATGGCGTAGATGATGCGTCGCTGCACCGGCTTCATGCCGTCACCGATGTGCGGCAGCGCCCGGTCGAGGATCACGTACATCGAGTAGTCGAGGTACGCCTTCTCGGTATATTCGCGCAGCGAGAGGCGTTCAACGTCGCCTTCCGCCACCTGGATATCCATGGTCATAGCATGTTGACCTTATTCGCGATCGTGGAATCGTCGAGGGATCATCCCTCTGCCAGCTCATCAGAGCCAGTGGACTTGCATCGCAGCTGACCCGGCGACCGGCCCTCGGGGAGGCGCTATGAACCCCTCCCTGGGCGCTACCGATGCCATCCCTGGCATCGGACCTCCCCTCGGACCTGTCCCCGGCGCCGCTAGCCTCGGTATCTCTTCCTGCTTACCCCGACGGCGTTCAGTTCCCGGCGAAGCCGCGTCAGACTTCTATGTCCGCCAAGTTGCCATAGTCTTCCAGCCAGCTCTTGCGATCCGGCGAACGCTTCTTGGCCAGCAGCATGTCCATCATCTCCATGGTGCCGTCGCCCTCCTCCCGGGTGAGCTGCACCAGGCGCCGGGTCTCCACCGCCATGGTGGTCTCGCGCAGTTGCAGCGGACTCATCTCCCCCAGCCCCTTGAAGCGCTGGACGTTCACCGTGCCACGCTTGCCCTCCAGCCGGCGCAGAACCGACGCTTTCTCGCTCTCGTCCAGGGCGTAGTGCACTTCCTTGCCCAGGTCGATGCGGTAGAGCGGCGGCATGGCCACGTAGACATGACCGGCGTCCACCAGCGTGGGGAAGTGACGCACGAAGAGCGCGCACAGCAGCGTGGCGATATGCAGGCCATCGGAATCGGCATCGGCGAGAATGCAGATCTTGTGGTAGCGCAGCTTGGAGAGATCGTCGCTGCCCGGGTCCATCCCCACCGCCACGGCAATGTCGTGGACCTCCTGAGAGCCGTAGATATCGTGTGACTCGACTTCCCAGGTGTTGAGGATCTTGCCGCGCAGCGGCAGGATCGCCTGGGTCTCGCGGTTGCGCGCCTGCTTGGCGCTGCCGCCGGCGGAGTCTCCCTCCACCAGGAAGAGTTCGCCCTGGGCCGGGTCCTGTCCGGAACAGTCGGCCAGCTTGCCCGGCAACGCCGGCCCCGCCGTGACCTTCTTGCGCGCCACCTTCTTGGCGCTTTTCTGGCGCCGCTGGGCGGCGTTGATCGCCAGTTCGGCCAGCGCCTCGGCCTGGTCGACGTGGTGGTTGAGCCACAGCGAGAAGGCATCCTTGACCACCCCCGCAACGAAGGCTGCCACGGTGCGAGACGACAGCCGCTCCTTGGTCTGGCCGGCGAACTGGGGGTCGAGCATCTTCACCGACAGCACATAGGAGACGCGTTCCCAGAGATCGTCGGCGGTCAGCTTGACGCCTCGCGGCAGCAGGCTGCGGTATTCACAGAATTCGCGCAAGGCATCGAGCAGGCCCGAGCGCAGGCCGTTGACGTGGGTGCCGCCCTGGGGCGTGGGAATCAGGTTGACGTAGCTCTCCATCAGCGGCTCGCCACCTTCCGGCAGCCACTGGATCGCCCAATCCACCGCCTGCTCCTCGTCGGCGAAATGGCCGATCAGGGGCGAGGCCGGCAACACCTCGAAACCGTCAGTGGCCTGGGCCAGGTAGTCGCGCAGGCCATCCTCGTACTGCCAGACGCTCTCGGTCCCATCGGCCTCGACCAGCATGACCTTGAGCCCGGGACAGAGCACCGCCTTGGCCCGCAGCAGGTGCTGGAGCCGGCCCATGGCAAGGCGGGGACTGTCGAAATAGGTGAGGTCGGGCCAGAAGCGCACGATGGTACCGGTGGTCCGCTTGGCCGCACTGCCGATCACGGCCAGCTCCGATACCTTGTCGCCATGCTCGAAGGCCATGGCATGCCGGCTGCCGTCGCGCAGCACCTCGACTTCAAGCCGGCGCGACAGGGCATTCACCACCGAGACACCGACCCCGTGCAGGCCGCCGGAGAAGCGGTAGCTGGATTGCGAGAACTTGCCCCCGGCATGCAGCCGGGTGAGGATCAGTTCGATACCGGAAACGCCATGTTCCGGATGCATGTCGATGGGCATGCCCCGGCCGTCGTCGCTGACCTCGATGCCGCCATCTCCAAGCAGCCGGACGACCACTTCCCGGGCATGACCGGCCAGCGCCTCGTCGACGCTGTTGTCGATGACCTCCTGGATCAGGTGGTTGGGGCGGGTGGTATCGGTATACATGCCGGGGCGCTTGCGCACCGGATCGAGGCCGGAAAGTACTTCGATTGAGCTGGCGCTGTACTGTGTCATGCGTCGTCCATATCCAGGTCCTGATCGGTGATGCGCCCCGGAGCCAGGCCATGGCCCCCGTGGGCAAGAATCGCTGGAAGATACTCTGCCAGCATGCCGAAGGCATGATCGCCGCCGGGGTGCAGGATAGTTCGGGCACCACGGTAGAGATCGAAGGCGTCCGTCGGGTCGAGGCTTTCGTCGGCCGTACCCAGCAGCAGCAGGTAGCGCCCGGGCGAAACGGCTACCGGCGTCAGGTGCGACAGCTCCTCGACGTGGCCAGGCTCGATGGCAAAGCGTTCACCGGTATGCGCGTTGACGAAGACCTCGCCGACCCAGCCCGTCACCAGGCGCACCGGACGTACCGCCGGATTGATCACCGCGGCCGGCAGGTCATGGCGCTCGGCCAGGCAGGTCGCCAGGAATCCCCCCAGGGAACTGCCGGCCAACAGCGGCTTCGGGCCCAGCCCCTCAAGCAGGGACTCGGCCAGCCGGTAGGCCGCCGCCGGCCGGTGAGGCAGTTGCGGCGTCTCGCAGCGCAGCCCCAGGGCCGCACAGGCCGACCGCATCAGCGCCGCCTTGGGCGAGCCATAGCCGCTATTGAAACCGTGCAGATACAGTACGCCACTGGTGCCAGGCCACGGTCCCGGCGCACTCAGCATACCCAAACACCTGTATGCATTACCAGCATCACTTTCGTCTCACTCCTCTCCAGCCGCTTCCGCCTGCCAGACGGCCTCGATCAGGGCGCGGGTGGAAGCGTCCATGCGCTCGTGACCGGCATGGTTGGCGAGCATGTCCCCGGTTTCCCCCGCGATCTGCTTGCCAAGCTCCACCCCCCACTGATCGAAGGGATTGATTCCCCAGATCGTTGCCTGGACGTAGACCTTGTGCTCGTAGAGGGCAATCAACGCTCCCAGGGTCGCGGGAGTCAGGCGGTCGAGCAATAGCGTGGTGGAGGGCTGGTTGCCCCGGTAGCGCTTGTGCCCAGGCCGTTCACCCGGCTCGTCGATGGCATCGTCACCCAGCATCAACAGGCGCGACTGGGCAAAGCAGTTGGCCAGGGTCAGGCGGTGCTGGGCCTTGAGATGCGCGCGCGTGGCATCATCCTTAACCTCGTCGTAGCGGCGTAGCGGTGCGATGAAGTCGCACACCACCGGCTGGGTACCCTGATGCAGCAGCTGATAGAAGGCATGCTGGGCATTGGGCCCGAGCTGACCCCAGAGCACCGGGCAGGTCGAATAGTTGACTTCGTGGCCCTCATGGGTCGCCGACTTGCCGTTGGACTCCATCTCGAGCTGCTCCAGGTAAGCGGCGAAGTACTCCAGCCGACCATCGTAAGGCAGGATGGAATGGGCACGGATCCCCAGGAAGTTGGCGTTCCAGATGCCTGCCAATGCCAGCAGCACCGGCAGGTTGTCGGCGAGAGGTGCTGCGGCAAAGTGACGGTCCATGGCATGTGCACCGGCCAGCAGGTCACGGAAATTCTTCATGCCGATCACCAGCGCGATAGGCAGGCCGATGGCCCCCCACAGCGAGTAGCGACCGCCCACCCACTCCCAGAATTCGAGCTGGCTGGACTCGGCGATACCCCACTTGGTCATCTTGTCGGGCTTGGCCGAGACACCGATGAAATGCTGCCGCATGACCATCGACTCGTCCACCCGCGCGTTGCCCTCCTTCACCAGTCGTGTCATCAGCCAGTCCTGGGCGGTGCGCGCGTTGGAGAGCGTATCGATGGTGGTGAAGGATTTCGACGAGATCACGAACAGCGTGGTCTCGGGGTTGAAGCGGCTCAGGTAATCGACCAGTTGGGAGCCGTCCATGGTGGAGGCAAAGTGAACGTCGATATGGGGGACGTCATCGGGACGGTAGTCGGCCAGGGCATGAGTCACCATCAGCGGCCCGAGGTCGGAGCCACCGACACCCAGGTTCACCACGTCGTGAATGGGACGTCCGGTGGCACCCCGCCACTGGCTGGCATGGAGGCGCTCGACCATGGTTCCCATCTTGGCCAGGGACTCATGAACGCCCGGCACGACATCGTTGCCATCCACCACCAGTGATGCCTCCTCCGGGAGGCGCAAGGCGGTATGCAGCGCGGGACGATCCTCGCTGATATTGACGTGCTGCCCGGACAGCAAGGCCTCGATCGCCTCGGGCATGCGTGCCTCACGGGCAAGGTCGAGCAGCAGCCCCAAGGTCTCGTGGCACCAGCGCTGCTTGGAAAGGTCCAGGGTCAGGCCAGCCGCCCGCCGCGAAAAATCCAGGCCACGCCGCTGATCGGCGAACAGTTCGCGCAGGTGCCGACCACGCACCGTCTCGGCATGACCCGCCAGGGCCTGCCAGGCGGGCGCCTGATCGATGGGGGGATGGCTCATGCGAATCCTCCTTGCTCGTTATCGTCCATTGGTGCAGCCAGCCTGTGACACGCGTAACATGGTGGCCAACTCGCACTTTCCGGCACGCCCCATGAGTCATGTATCTTACCGTGACGCGATCTTTTCCACACCCCTGGACCGGGTTGCGCAATTCTCCTTCGATGAGCGGGTGGTCGCCTGCTTCCCGGACATGATCCGCCGCTCGGTGCCGGGCTACGGTCAGATCCTGGGCATGCTGGGCCTCATCGCCCAGCGTCACCTGCGCCATGGCGCCCACGTCTATGACCTGGGCTGCTCGCTGGGTGCGGTGGGCCTGGCGCTGGCCAGCCAGCTGCCCCCCGATGCCTTCCGGCTGACCGGGGTGGACCTCTCGCCGGCCATGGTGGCGCGGGCGCGGGAAACCCTGGCGGCCGAATGCCCCGACCATGACATTCAGGTGATCGAAGGCGATATTCGTACACTCGACTATCAGGCCACGGGCATGATCGTGCTCAATTTCACCTTGCAGTTCCTGTCTCCCGAAGACCGGGACGCGGTGATTGCCAGGCTATACGACGCCCTGGAACCGGGCGGGGTACTGGTCCTCTCCGAAAAGGTCATCGACCCCGACGAGCAGGACAATGCCTGGCGCGTGGAACGCTACCACGACTTCAAGCGCGCCAACGGTTACAGCGATCTGGAAATCAGCCAGAAGCGGACCGCGCTCGAGAACGTGCTGATCCCGGATACCCTCGAGGCCCACCATGACCGCCTCGGCAAGGCCGGCTTCCCCCGTTCGCTGACCTGGTTCCAGTACCTCAACTTTGCCTCGCTGATCGCCTTCAAGACCTATGAGTCGCCATGAGCGGGTTATGGATCGTGCTGCTGGGCGCGGGGCTGGGTCTCTATGTCGCCACGGCCTGGTGGCACTCCCGGAAACCGCTTCCGTCCGGACTGAAGGTCACCGGCCCATGGCGCGACGCCGGCGACTCCCGGCTGCTGCTCGACGAGACATTTCTCGATGCCGACGGGCAGCGCCACTGCCGCCAGCAGATCGTCGACGAGTGGCTACGCCTGATTGGCCAGGCGCGGCGACTGGTGATGATCGATATCTTTCAGTTCAACGACCCGGCCGATTCACCACCGGATTGCCATCGCCGGGTTTCCTTCGAACTGGTCGATGCCCTGCTGGCACGCAAGCGGGAGATGCCGGAACTCGAGATCGTGCTGATCACCGACCCCATCAATACCGCGTATGGTGGCCACCAGGCCACCCACCTCACGGAACTTCGTGCCGCGGGGGCGCAGGTGATCATCACCCGCCTCTCCGCCAGTCGCGACCCCAATCCCACCTGGAATGCCCTGTGGCGGCTGGCCATCCGGCAATGGGGAAATACCACCCGAAACGGCTGGTTGCCCAACCCGGTGGGTCCTGGACGCGCCACCCTGCGCAGCTATCTCGCGGCTCTCAACCTGAACGCCAATCACCGCAAGACCCTGGTGGTCGATGATGGCGATGGCTGGCGGGCGATAGTCAGCTCCGCCAATCTCGACGACGGCAGCAGCGACTACCGCGACCTTGCCCTTACCCTGTCGGGTTCCGCCGCCCTGGACCTGATGGCGTCGGAGGCCGGGATCGCCGGCTTCTCGGGCGCCTCCGGGCTGACAGTACCAACCCCGCCCCCCGCGGCTCAACTGTCGACCGCCACCCCACGGCTGCGAATCCTCAGCGAAGGAGCCATCCGCGACGCTCTTCTCCACACCGTCGAGACCGCACAGCCCGGCGAGCAGCTCGATATCGAGACGCTCTACCTGTCGCATCGCGGCATGATCAAGGCTCTGCTCGGCGCCCATCGGCGGGGGGTGGCGATCCGGGTGCTGCTCGATCCCAACAAGGCGCATTTCGGACGCCCCAGCCCCGGCATCCCCAATCGCCAGGCGTCTCGGGACCTGCATGAAGCGGGCATTGCCGTTCGCTGGAGCGATACCCGGGGCGAACAGGCCCACGGCAAGCTGCTGCTGCGTAGCGGTGGCAACCGCCCCGCCACGCTGCTGGCCGGGTCCGCCAATCTGACGCGTCGGAGCCTCGACGACCTCAACCTCGAGCTCAATGTCCAGCTCGAAGCCACCCTTGCGCACCCGGCCATCGACCGTGCGCGAGACGCCTTCGAGCGGCACTGGCACAATACGTCCCACGAACATTACAGCACGACCTATGCCGCCCATGCCGACCCTTCGCGGCTGCGCTACTGGCGCTACCGTGCCATGGAAGCCAGTGGCTGGTGCGTTTTTTAAGACAGGAACCGGTATGTCCCACCCTCATCGTGAACTCTATCGCGCCTTCATCGACCAGGGGCTGGACCGTTGGCTCGCGCGGCTGCCCGAACAGCTGGCCGCGGGCCTGGACCGTCAGCGCTACGGTGACCTGCCCGCCTGGGAGAAGGCGGTCTCCAGGCTACCGGCCCTGCCCGTCGAACGGCAGGTGCGGCTGGATGCCGATACGGTTACGGTCGACTGCGACCTCACCGATTCGCAGCGACGCCAGTGCGAGAACCTGCTGCGACAACTCATTCCCTGGCGCAAGGGTCCCTATCGCCTGGGGGGAATCTCCATCGATACCGAATGGCGCTCCGACTGGAAATGGCAGCGGGTGGCTCCGCACCTGGCCGACCTGCGCGGCCGACGAGTCCTGGACGTAGGGGGCGGCAGCGGCTACCACGCCTGGCGCATGAGCGGCGCCGGCGCCGACTTCGTGCTGGTGATCGATCCCTCGCCGCGCTTCTACTATCAGTTCCAGGCGGTGCGGCACTTCGTCGGCGGCACGGATGGCGGACGCACCCACTTCCTGCCGGTCGGCATCGAGGATGTCCCGAGCCGGCTCGCCTTCTTCGACACGGTCTTTTCCATGGGCGTGCTGTACCACCGGCCTTCACCACTGGAGCACCTGCTGCAGCTGAAGGATGCCCTGCGGCCGGGCGGCGAACTGGTGCTGGAGACCCTGGTGGTGGAAGGCGACGAAACGACGGTGCTGCTACCCGGCGAGCGCTATGCCGCCATGCCCAACGTCTACTTCCTGCCCTCCTCCGCGGCGCTTTGCCAGTGGATCGAACGCTGCGGGTTCGATAACGTGCGTGTCGTCGATGAAGCCGTCACCAGCCTCGACGAGCAGCGTTCGACAGACTGGATGACCTTCCAGTCCCTGGCTGATTTTCTCGACCCGCACAACCCGAGCAAGACCCGCGAGGGCTACCCTGCTCCGCGTCGTGCCGTAATTCTCGCCAACAAGCCCAAATAGGGAAACGCTGAACAAATCGCCGAGCGAGATGAAGCGCAAGGCGCGAGGAGCGCAAGACCAGGAGCATATGGGGTATATGTGACTGGTCTGAGCACCGCAGTAACAAAGCGATTCGCTCGCGCAGGCATTTGTTTCCCTAACGCCGCAGAATCACCAGCCATCGCCCCAGGTTCAGAATACTGGCCAGCGATGCCGCCACGTAGGTGAAGGCACAGGCGGTGAGCACATGCCGGGCCCCCGGCATGTCGTAGGGTGGCACATAGTCCTTGAGCAGCGGCAGGGCCCGCTGGAAGCTGGCGTCGAACTCCACCGGCAGGGTCACCAGGTGTACCATCGCTGCAGTACCGAAGCTGATCAGCGCTGCCAACACAACGATCAGCATGCCGCCGGGCAGTCGCGTCAGTATGAACAGGAAGGGGGCAGCCATCATCAGCAGAGCGCCGATCTTCTCGGCCTGCTGCGCCATCCCGACCAGCCGGGTGCGCGCCAGCAGAGGCGCATAACCCCGCGCATGTTGAATGGCGTGGCCAACCTCGTGGGCGGCTACCGTCACCGCGGTCAGCGAGCGGCCCTCATAGTGCTCCGGCGACAACCGCACCCGCCGCGCCGTCGGGTCGTAGTGGTCGCCATGTTCGGAGACTTCCACCTCCACTCCCTCGATGCCGAGGCGTTCGAGCAGATGCCTGGCCAGTTCTCCCCCGGTACCTGGATAGTCGTCACGCGGCCGGGCATGACGTGACAATACCCACTTGGTCCAGTAGTTGGGCAGAATAAAGATCAGCAGCAACACACCGATCAGCAGTACCGCCATATCCATCACCTCGTCGCTTTCCCACCCTCAGGCGTTCCAGCTTACCGGATTTGGCATGCGGCTATCCCATCGGTACCGGCTTGATGAGGCACAACAACAGAAACATGACTATTCTCAGCCTGCTCTCCGATTTTCGAGCCCCTGGTGCATGGCGGCAACGGGTGCCGCCAAGATTAGTCTAAGCAGCCGACGTCTGATTCACTACACTAGATCGAAATCCGGTGCGATCTGCGCCAACCATGTCTTGACCCGCTCCTCCGTCAAGCCACTCTGGTTGTCCAGGTCCAACGCCAGGCCGACGAACTTGTCGTCGACCACGGCCTCGGAGTGTTCGAACTCGTAACCTTCGGTCGGCCAGGCACCGACGATCCTGGCGCCACGCTCGCTGAAGAAGTCATAGAGCGCGATCATCCCGTCGAGGAACTCGTCGGCATACCCTATCTGGTCGCCCAGCCCGAACAGCGCGATCGTCTTGCCACTGAAGTCGGTATCCTCCAGCTTGGGCAGGAACTCCTCCCAGCTTTCATCCTCGCAGTCGGCCGAAAGCCCGGGCAGTAGTCCGTCACCCAGCGTCGGCGTACCCAGAATCAGGAATTCGTATTGGGCGAAGTCCTCCGGTGTGGTGCGATTGACGTTGAGAGGGGCCTCAGCGGTATCTTCACCGAGTTGCTTCCTGATCATTTTGGCAACCTTGCGGGTTTTCCCCGTACTGGTGCCGAAAAAGAGTCCGATCCTGGCCATATCACTCACCTCTGGTTGCAAATGTGAAAGCTCTTTCAGGTCGTCAGCCCACTCGGGCGTCCCGACCCGCTGTCATCAGTGGAGAAACGGACCACGGCATGGGTCCGACGTATGAAGTCAATCGATTCATCAATGGGGTTACACATCAAGGCTCATGCGCGGCGTTTGCGCGGCGTTTTCCGACGTGGCAAATGACGACTCCGTCGATGCCGTATCGTCCTCTTTTCCCTCTTCGGCCAGTATTTGCGATACGTGCAGCCTTGCATGCCCTCCCTCTGCCACCAGGTCCAGGGTACAGCGTCGCAGCAGGGGCTGTGACGGCATGTCGAACATGACCGGCTGCAAGGCGGCTTCCAGTACCGCACGCAGGCCACGGGCACCGGTCTTGCGTTGCAGGGCCTGGTCGGCGATATGGCTCAGGGCCGCAGGGGTGATCTCCAGGGCCACGTTCTGATAGAGGAAAAGCTGTTGGTACTGTTTCACCAAGGCATTGCGCGGTTCGGTGAGAATCCGCAGCAAGATCTCGTGGTCCAGCTCCTGCAGGAAGGTGATGATCGGAAAACGCCCGATGAACTCGGGAATAAGCCCGAACTCGTGCAGATCGTCCGGCATCAGGGAAACCAGCAGTTCGTTGGTGCTGGGCTTCTCCTGAGCCGGCTGGGAGTGAAAGCCGATACCCGTGTCCTTCGGCTGGACCCGGCTGAAGACCATGGTGTCGAGGCCTGGGAAGGCGCCACCGGCAATGAACAGGATGTTGCGGGTGTCGACCACCTGTTCCTCGCCCTGTTCGTTGCGCCGGGTCGATTTGGAAATGCGCACCTCGGTACCTTCGACCATCTTCAACAGAGCCTGCTGCACCCCCTCCCCGGAGATATCGCGTACCGCCGAGCCTCCCCCGCTGCGCTTGGCCAGCTTGTCGACCTCGTCGATGTACACGATGCCCCATTGGGCCTGCTGCACATCGCCACCGGCCGCCTCCAGCAAACGCGAGATGATGCTGTCGACGTCGTCACCGACATAGCCGGCCTGGGTCAGCGTGGTGGCATCGGCCGATGCGAAGGGTACGCCGAGAATACGCGCCAGGGTGCGCACCAGCAGCGTCTTGCCGGTGCCGGAAGGCCCGGCCATGAGGATATTGGACTTCTCCAGCTCTATCTGCTCGCCGAGTTGGCAGGCGGGGCCACGTTCACAGTTGAGCAGGCGCAGATAATGATTGTAGACCGCCACCGCCAGGGTATCCTTGGCCGCTTCCTGGCCGATCACCGACTCGTCCAGGTGCCGTCGATAGGCAGAGGGCGTTCGTAATTGCGGCGCCAGTTGCTCGCTCTTGCGCCGTTGCCCCCAACTGCTCACGACCTGGTGGGCGAGCTTGACGCAGGCTTCGCAGATACGCCCTTCGTTACCGGCGATCAAGGGTATGTCGGGGCTCTTCTCCGCCCCGCAGAAAGAGCAGCAGGGGGTTTCGGTATCAGCCATGGGCCTGGTTCTCCTTCCGAGGGGTACGTTGCAGCAGGCTTTCCAGCCACTGGCGCTGGTGGACCTTGCGCCGATGCGCCTGGAGTTTTTCGCGCAGGGGCGTCAGAACCTTGTCGAGGGGCAACAACATGGCCGGCAAGGCGGCTTCGCAGTACAACAGGTGGAACCCCAGGGGCGATTCGATGACCGGGCTGATCTGCCCCTGCGCCATCTCGAACAGACAGGCCTCGAGCTCGGGATACAGCGTGCCCGGCTTGACGTTGCCAAGCTGCCCCCCCTGCAATGAGGTCGGGCATTCCGAATGCCTCAGCGCCTGGTCGGCAAAGCGCTTCGGCTCGCGGTACAGATCATTGGCGATGGCCTCGATGCGGGCCAGCGCCACCTCGCGAGTGTTTTCCGGATAGCTGGCGTTGATGGTGACGAGGATATGTCGCGCCTGACGCGAGGCCGGGCGTGTGAACTGCTCCGGATGGTCGTGGTAGTAGCGTCCGGCCTCGGCGTCGTCGACCTCCGGCAGGCCGGCGCAGACACGAGCGAGCACCGCCTCGACCTTCAGTTCGCGGGCCAGCGCCTCTTTCATCCGGGCCTGGTCCAGGCCACAGGCCGCGAGGGCTTGTCGCAAGACGTTGGCATCCTGGTAGCGGTTGCCGAGACGTGTCCAGGCATCGTCCACCTGCGAGGATGGGATCACCACACCCAACGCTTCCGGGCTATGCAACACCGCCTCTTCGATCTGCAGCTGTCGGGCGGCGATGCGCTGGGCCTGGCGCAACTGCTGTTCGTCGAGATCGCCCGGCGCCCGCTCGAACCGCTCATGGGCGACTTTCAGGAGATGGTAGGGGCTGCCGCCCGGCCCCGCTTGTCGTCGTTCATTGCCCATCGCTGGTTGCCTCCCCTTCCCCGGCCGGAATCAGGCTATGCTCGGGCACCTGCAATACCCGGCCATTGCCGAAATGCACGTGGTACTGAATGCCCTGCGGCTGATCGCGCAACACCTTCTCGATACTGCCCGCCTGACCCTTGACGATCACCACCTCGCCACGAATGGCCAAGTCGCAGGCGGTCACCACGTCATCGCGAAACTCGAAACGGTTGGGAATCCAGGGCGACGAGGCGGGAATCAGTTCCTCTTCACGACAGCCGACGGTGCGCCCCACTCCAAGGAAATGCACACGATAGATGATCTGGTCCTGCAGGTAGGTACCGACATCATAGACACATCCCACTTCACCGCGGCGTACAAGCTGCACGCCGGTTTCCAATCCCGGATAGGTGCCATCGTTACGCACATTACGGATCAGGCGTACCTCCTCGCCATAGTCGAAGCGCGGCAGGGTCATGGCATCCTCCCTTGGCTCAGCCCAACAGTTGGTCGATGGAGACGAAGGTCTTCTGCGGTTCATGCATGTGGAAGACCTTGAATACCTTTTCGGTCTGGGCATCGGACTCGACGAAGTCCTGATAGGCGCACGTCAGCAACTGACGATAGATGTCGTGACGCGCACAATCGCCATGTTCGTCGAGGTCGCCGGCCTTGCTCAGGTAGTCATGGTAGCGTTGCATGATATGCAGGCGGTTGACGTGGACGATCTCCTGGGCATAGCTCACGCCGAAGAAGTCGAGGAAGTCCTCGGCGGAGACCAGATCCTCCATGGCCTCGTCCAGCGTCAGGTCGGAATCCGGGGAAAAGCCTTGCGTGGTCATGGTCGTATCTCCGCGGTGGCCGCAGTGGGAAAGGGCAGGATTTGGCCGGTATTGGCCGTCACGACATCGAGCAGCAGTCGGGCGCCCAGTCGGTCGTCGATGTCAAGCTCCACGACCTTGGCGAGCATGGCCTTGCCCTTTTCGAAATGGCCGAGGCGCAGGCATAGATAGCCGGCCCCCTTGAGCGCCAGCAAATAGAAGCGCAGCAGTCCGACGCCATGCTCCTTCGCCGACATCAGATGGCGGTCGTCGATTTCGTTCCACGCCGATGGCAATGCCAGACGCGGCGCGACGATCGTCATGACCCGAGTGGCGATGTCGAGGGCATCCATATAGCGATGCTGGTAGTAATAGAAGCGGTACAATCCGACCAGTACACAGAGGTTGTCCGGAGCCAGCGCCCATGCCTCGAGCAGCGGGCGTTCAGCCGTGCCCTGGCTGTACTGTCGGGCGGCAGCGGCCAGGCGGGCTTCGATGTCCGCCGGCAGCGGCTCGTCGAAGTAGAGGCCATCGCCATTGAAGTCCTGCAGATCCATGGGTGCTCCTTGCGCTTGGGCGCTCAATCGGCCGTCGTGCCGAGCGTGGTGGTGCGTCTGTGCCCAGGCACCTGGCCCAGGGCGATGCCACCGCCGGCACAGTCGTTTTCGCAGATGTCATTGTCCGGATCGCAACTCTGGTAAAGCTGCTGCTGGCTACCGGAGACGATCGGATCACCCGCCTCGACCCGTTTCTCGAGGCTATCGAGTCGCTCCAGCAGGCAGGCGATGGCCTTGCCGACCGGGTCGGGAATCAGGTGATGGTCGAGGTCGACCCCATAGGGATTGAGACGACCGGCCTCGCGCACCTTGACCACCTTGCCGGGAATGCCGACCACGGTGCAGGCGGGTGGCACCTCACACACCACCACCGAATTGGCGCCGACCCGAGCCTGGGCGCCGATGGTGATCGGCCCGAGGATCTTGGCTCCGGCACCGACCAGCACGCCATCGCCCAGGGTCGGGTGGCGCTTGCCCTTGTGCCAACTGGTGCCACCCAGCGTGACGCCGTGATAGAGGGTTACGTCCTCGCCGATCTCGGCGGTCTCCCCGATCACCACGCCAGCGCCGTGATCGATGAACAGGCGCGCGCCGATGCGTGCGCCAGGGTGGATATCGACATTGCTCACCAGCCGTGCGAGGAACGACAGCAGGCGTGCCGGATAGCGCCATTCGGCCCGCCACAGGCGGTGGGCCAGGCGGTGGGCCATGACCGCGTGGACCCCCGGATAGGTGGTCAGCACCTCGAAGGGGGTACGCGCGGCGGGATCGCGCTGGAACACGCAGCGGATATCCTCGCGCCACTCTCCAAACAGGCTCATGTCGCCCCTCCAACCAGCGGTACGGCCGGTTCCTCGTACAATTGCCGATAGAAGGCCTCCAACTCGTCGGCCTCGGGGCTACGCTTGGTGCGGGTGGAAAAGGCACGAATACGGTTGAGCAGAACCTGGCTCTGGCCGTCTTGCAGCTCGATGCCCAGGGCCTGATAGCTGGTCTGAACCATGTGCGAGCCGGAGTGCTTGCCCAACACCAGGCTATGGCTGCGACCGAGTTCGTCGGGATCGAGCCCTTCGTAGTTGCGCCGATACTTGAGCAGACCATCGACGTGAATGCCCGCCTCATGGGTGAATACCCCGGCACCGACCACGCTCTTCTGCCATGCCACCTGACGCCCCGATGCCTGCTCGACCAACGCCGAGATGGCCGGGATGCCGCGCGTGTCGATACCGCTGTCGATGCCGTGGAGATGCGTCAGGGCCAGCGCGCACTCTTCCAGCGCCGCGTTGCCGGCACGCTCGCCCAAGCCGTTGACCGTGGTGTTGATATGGCTGGCACCGCCTTTCACCGCGGCCAGGGTATTGGCGGTGGCCAGACCGAAGTCGTCGTGCGCGTGCACCTCGAGCTCGATGTCCAGGCGCTGGCGCAGGAAAAGGAAACGCTCGTACATGCCGAACGGCTCCATCACCCCCACCGTATCGGCGAAGCGCAGACGCCGGGCGCCGGCGGCCTGGGCGACCTCCGCCACACGCACGATGAACTCCATATCGGCCCGCGAGGCGTCTTCACAGCCCAGGCACACCTCCAGCCCCGCCATGCGTGCCTCGCGGACCAGCCGGGAGACCTCCCTCAACGCCCAGTCGCGATCGCGATCGAGCTTGTGGCGCAACATCAGGTCGGACACCGGCAGCGACAGGTCGACCATGCCCACGCCACTGTCCAACGCCGCCCGCAGGTCGAAATCGCACAGCCGGCACCACGCCAGCAGCCGGACAGGCAAGCCGAGGGCGGCGATGGCACGCATCACCTCGCGCTCCTCCTCGCCCATGCTGGGAATGCCGATCTCCAACTCCGGCACTCCGATGTCGGCCAAGCCACGAGCGATGGCGATCTTCTCCTCGGCATTGAAGGCCACGCCGGCACCCTGTTCACCGTCACGCAGGGTGGTGTCATCGATGACCACTGTGCTCATAGCTATCTCCCGTGCGTTGAAGAGGCGCTGCGCCGCGTTCAGCCGTAGACAGGGGCAAAATCCTTGCCGCTTTCCTGCAATGGGCCGTTGCCACTCCAGTACGGCGACAGTTTGCGCAACTGGGCCACGATCGGCGGCACTTCACGAATCACGTGTTCGATCTCGGCGTCGGTGGTATAGCGCGACAGGGAGAACCGCACGGTGCCATGGGCTGCGGTGTAGGGAATGTCCATGGCACGCATCACGTGCGACGGCTCCAGCGAACCGGAGGTGCAGGCCGAACCGCTGGATGCGGCGATACCGACCTTGTTGAGCAGCAACAGGATGGCCTCTCCCTCGATGTACTCGAAGGCGATATTGGCGGTGTTGGGCAGCCGGTTGTCCGGGTCGCCAGTGACGAAGGCGTAGGGCACCTCGGCGAGAATGCCGGCTTCGAGCTTGTCGCGCAGGCGCCTGACTTCGCTGTTCTCGTGCTCCATGAACTGCAGGGCACGCTCGGCGGCCACGCCCAGGCCGATGATCGAGGCGACGTTCTCGGTCCCGGCCCGGCGCCCACGCTCCTGGTGGCCACCGCGCAGCAGCGGGCGAAAGCGCGTACCGCGACGCAAGTAGAGTACGCCGACACCCTTGGGTGCGTGCAATTTGTGCCCGGAGAGCGAAAGCATGTGAATCGATGAGTTCTTCAGGTCCAGCGGCACCTTGCCCACCGCCTGCACGGCATCGGTATGGAACATGATGCCGGCCTCATCGGCCAGGCACGCCATCTCCTCGACGGGAAACAGGTTGCCGGTTTCGTTGTTGGCCCACATCACCGAAACCACCGCCACATCGTCGCTCAGCAGAGCAGCGTACTCCTCGAGGTCGAGACGACCGCGATTGTCCACCGCCAGTTTGTGCACGGTGTAACCCTCGCTGGACAGGTAGTCGCATAGGGTCAGTATCGCCGGGTGTTCGACCACGGTAGTGATGATGGTCTTGCGCTCCGGCTGCGCCTTGAGCGCCGAAAGAATGGCGGTGGAGTCGGACTCGGTACCACAGGAGGTGAAGATGATCTCCGAGTCGTGCTCGGCACCGAGCAACGTCTGCAGGCTCTGCCGGGCGCGTTTCAGGCTATGGCCGACCTGGTTGCCGAAGCTGTGCAACGATGACGGGTTGCCGAACTGCTCGGTGAAGAACGGCAGCATGGCCTGGACCACTTCGTCATCCACCCGAGTGGTAGCATTGTTGTCGAGATAGACGTCGTTCATCTCACACCCCCGCGATCTGAGTTTTGGCTGGCGCGCTGTTGTCCGGAATCACCTTGACGAACTCGCCCAGATCCTCCATCAGTCGCTGCTGGATACCGCCCAGGGTCATGCTGGCCATCTGGCAACCGATACAGGCGCCGGTCAGCTTGACGTAGACGTTCTTGCCATCGACATCGATCAGTTCCACGTCACCATGGTCGCGCTGCAAGGTCGGACGGATCGACTCCAAGACCGCTTCGATACGCCGGATGCGCTGCACGTTGGTCAGCTTGCCAGCGGGAGCGGCGGACGGAGTCGGCTCGGGTTCGGGCTCGGCCACGTCGAGCGCCACCAGTGGCTGCCTGGCCGATTTCCTGGGCGACCGGGCCTTGATAGGCGCCGGAGTGAAGGTCTCGCCACGAGCGGCCAGCTCTTCTCCAAGAATATTCTCGATGGCTTCATGGCAGGCCGAGCAACCACCGCCGGCCTTGGTGTAGTTGCTCACGTCCTCGACGCTGGACAAGTGATTGGCACGGATGGTGTCGCGTACCATGACCTCGTCCACGGCGAAGCACTTGCAGACCAGGGCACCCTCTTCGTGGTCGTCCTCCAACTCCTCGCCACGGTAATTGGCGACGGCGGCCTGCAGGGCTTCGCGGCCCATCACCGAACAGTGCATCTTTTCCGGTGGCAGGCCATCGAGGTAATCGGCGATATCCTGGTTGCTGATCTTCAGCGCATCGTCGACCGTCAAGCCCTTGACCATCTCGGTCAGCGCGGATGACGAGGCGATGGCCGAACCACAGCCGAAGGTCTGGAACCCCGCGTCTTCGATGATATTCGTATCCGGGTCCACACGCAGCGACAGACGCAGGGCATCGCCACAGCTCAGTGAGCCGACATCACCGACGGCATTGGCATCCAACACCGCACCGGCATTCTTCGGGTTGTAGAAGTGTTCCTTGACCTTTTCCGAGTAGTCCCACATGACGGCTGATCTCCCGATGTCTGTTGGGCCCCGGCGCTACCGGCGACCTCATGTTGCCTAGCAGGGGTTGCCTAGCAGGCGAAGGATTTTCCGCATCCACAGCTACTGCTGGCGTTCGGGTTGACGAAGGTGAAGCCGCTCCCCTCCATGCTTTCCACGAAGTCCATGGTCACGCCACTGAGCAAGGGGGCGCTGGTGTCGTCGATCAGCAGGGTGATTCCACCGCAATCGACTGTCTGGTCGTTTCCGGAGCCACTCTCTTCCAGCTTCAGACTGTATTTCAGGCCCGAGCAGCCACCGTCCTCGACGCGGATGCGCAGAGCAACGACCGGCTTATCGGCGTTGGCCATGAAGCGATTGACGGCGGCTGCGGCGCTGTCGGTCATGGTTATCATTGAAATATCTCCTCGGCTGTAGCTGGCTGCTCGCGGCAACCTGACGAAGAGATCAGAGCAAGGGGGGGGCCATACTGGATATTTCAATAAAAATATATAGTTTTATTAGTACGTTAAAGAAAAACCCGGGGAGTGAAAACCTGTCGCGAACAAGACCTGCGAGGAGAGGTTGTCAGGTTTACGACATGCACTCGTCCATTTGCGAGGCATCCCAGCCCGAGGATCGGGGTATGGACGAAAGGCGCATCAAACCGGAGCGCTGGGGAGCGTGCCAAGATCACTGAAATAGTGGTTGCGGTGTAGTTGCTCCGCGCCATAGCGTGCGACCAGGCAACTGCGGCCCTCGACTCTTGCCGCCGAACTGATCAGGCCCTGCTGTTGAATCAGCACATCGCCCTTGTGCAGCGCCAGCAGGCGCATGTTCTGCTCCGCCTGCTGCTCTTCCTGCGCGCGCAAGGCCCATAGCAGATGCGTTTCAAGCTCGCGCCACTGCTCCAGGCTGGCACCCTCCTCGCGCATCCGCTGCAGCCTGCCGGCCAGCGCCGGCTCCGCCGCCAGCAGGCGCTGCAAACTGCGGCGGCTGTGAGCATGGCTACCGGGACTGACCTTGAGGCCGGCTTCCAGGGGGATGGAACGCAACGCGATCCATACGCTCAGATGTGCCGGCGCGCCGGCACATGCATTGCAAGCCGACAGCACCTGCTCGCTCTCCAGGCTGCCGACACCCAGGAGGTAGCTACTCTCCCCCGCCAGCATGTTCAGCGGCTTCAGCACTCGCTCGTGCAACACCAGTCCCGATATACCGGTCGTCCGGCCATACACCGCCTGACGACGGCGCAGGACCTCCGGATGCACCTGTCGCACGCCCATCTTGGGAGGCTCGCAACGCAGCAGGTAGGCGGCCACGGCGGCGGCATAATGATCGATCACCGACTTCGGAAGGCAACCACGCAGCACAGTGAAGCCGTCATAGTCGAAAGCGAAGCTATCGATCATGGGCGAGGTAGAACGAATGGGATCAAGCATAACGGATGCTCCAGTTAGGTGCGCCAACTCAAATGATAATAGTTATCAATTACTGAATTGCAAGCGTTTCCTTCACATGCACCCAAACACCGATATGAATAACTCAATACAACGAAAATAGCACAGGCAAATCTCGTTCCAAACGTGGACCATCCTTCATTATTGGCTATTTTGTACGTAGCGCGGGGGATGAGAACAGTGAATTTCCCTGTCAAGTTATATACAAAACAACATAGCGAGACATGACAATGTAGTCTATACGACACGACCTGCGTAGACGCAATGTGCCCCATGGGCAGCAATTTATTGTTTTATAAGCATTATTCTACTATAAATGGAGTCGTGGAACTTTTCTTGCGCAACATGTTGTGAAATATTTCCAACGATCAAAGCAAGGGGCATCGCTATCATGAAAACCAGTGCACGCAATCAACTGTCTGGATCGATAAAGGAAATCAAGAAGGGAGCCGTCAACGGCAACGTGGTGCTCGACCTGGGAAACGAGCTGGTCGTCGTTGCCAACATCACCAACGACAGCATCGAGAGGCTACAACTCGCGCCGGGCAAGCCCGCCCTGGCCTTGATCAAGGCCAGCTTCATCCTGCTGTCCCCCGACCCCGAAGTGAAGATCAGTGCCCGCAACCGGCTGCAAGGCACCGTGAGCGGAATCATTCCTGGCGCCGTGAATAGCGAGGTGATCTTGCAGTTGCCCACCGGTCAGGGGATCACCGCGATAGTCACCAACGAAAGTGTGTCGGAACTGGCCTTGGCCGTGGGACAACCCTGCACCGCCCTGATCAAGGCTTCCCATATCATCATCGCCGTCGACTGAACGAACCGACATGGGTAACCATCACCGCGTCGCTGGCCAGCCGTGGCAACCCCGTCACGCTCGGTCGGACGCGGTGGTGAGGTTTACCGCGCCGTGTGTCGCGATTGTCGGTAATACGACAGAGGAATGGACATAATCAATTGATTTCATAATGATGAAATCAAGGCATCAATGTTGCATTAGGGTTTGCGCAAGGCGTTGCTCAGCCTTGCTTTCCACTGAATCGCAACAGAGAGAACAGCATGTCCATCAAAGAAATCAAATCTTTCTCGGATCAAGCCAAGACCGATCGGCTCCTGGCCGAGAAATTGAAAGCCTGCGAGAAGGTCCGCGAGTTGATCGCGCTGGGTAAGGAGTATGGCTTCACCATCGATGAAGTCGAACTCTACCCACCGAACGAGCCGCAGTTCACCGAAGAACAGTTCTCGGAAAAGCTGGCCAAGGCGTTGTTGCGCGTCTGATTGCATTGTCGGACACACGGGGATGGTCTCCATCCCCGTTCGCCGCTCGTTGGCCTACCCGATCAGCACCTCATAGGCACGCCGAAGCAATTCACGATCGAGCCACGGCATGCCGATGCTCTTCGACAGTTCGATCCAGCGAGTGTCGGTGGGGGCCGGACACAGGTCGTGACCCGGCAATGCGGCGAGATAGACCGGCAGGGTCATGCCCGGCACCTCCATGCCGACCTGGAACTCGCTGACCAGCTCGAGCGTGTGGCCGATGCCGAGACACTCCTGCAGATGACGCAAGGCGCTGGCGGGATGCGCCTGTACCAGGTCGCTGGATCGTGCCTCGGCGAACACGGACAATTCCGGCAAGGGTTGCGGCAACACCACGCCTGCACGCAGCGGGACGAGAAAATGCAGGCGTGCACTCACTGGATGCTTGTGGCATAGCAATATCCGCCAAGACAGTGCCTCGGCGGCATTCTGTCCGATCATGGTTGCAACTCCAATAATGCGTACTCCACCGGCCCGGCGAACAGCCGTGTGCCGCCACCCTCGGCGACGGTGCGGTGGGCGGCATCGGCATCCAGCACACGCACGCCGGCCAGGTAGTCGACACCGAACTGGCGCCAGCCGGATAGCCAGGGCAGGCTCGGCCCCATCAATACCACCCGAGCCTGACGGGATAGTTCCAGCAAGCGTGGCAGGGTCTTGTTGGCGATGCTGCTGGCGGTGACGAACACCCAGTCGGCCTCGGGCAACAGGTATTCGGCGGCGCTGTCGGGAAGGTCGCCGGCCTGGGGCTGACGCTCCAGACAGTGATGGGCGAAGCCCTGCCAGAGCCGGTCGAGGCCGGGGTAGTGGCCAATCACCACCACCCGTCGCCCCTCCAGCCGGGGGCGAAAATGGGCGAAGACACGCAGATGACCAGGCACGGCGGCATCGGATAGCGGCTTGGCCCGTGCCACGCATCCATTCGGTCGATTGACGCAGGCATTGAGCACCGCAAGGCCGACGGCCGCTTCGGCGGCGTCCCACGACAGCAGCCAGGGGCGCAGCGTGTCGCTCGGTTGCCCGCCGAGGGTGCCCGCCCAACTCAGGGTGCGCGGCACCCGCCGGGGGCTGAAGGCGAAGCCCTGGTTGTCGCCCACCTCGGCCAGGGTCCAGCTCAATCCCAGGCATAGACGTTGCAGCACCGCGCTGTCGGTACCACTGTCGAGCAGCCAGTCATACAATCCGTTCATTCTTCGAGGGCTCGCAACAGTCGCAGTTCGCTTTTCAACGCTCCGGCGTAACCCCAGGCCGTCGCCGCCTCGATGAACCAGCGTGGATCGCGCGGATGTGGCAATAGCACATCGAACTCGACGAATACCAGGCCATCGGCATAGACCAGGGCGCTGCCCAGACATTTCCCCGCGGAATCATGCCATTCGCAATACAGCGCCAGGCTGTGATCGTAGGGGTCTTCTCGTAGCTTGGCATGACTGCTCGGCGTGCCGGCTACCGAGATATCCCGCTCGATGCCGGCTTGGCGCAGGCTGGCGGCCAGCGCTGTCCAGATTTCATCGAACAGTGGCTGGACCTCTTGCAGACGCTCGTCCAAGGAGCGTTCATCCAGGGACATCATCATCGGACGGACTCCTCGCTGAATGATAAGGCGATCTGCAGGAAGGCATCGCCGCCGATTTCATCGACCGGATCCAGTTCCAGCAGCTTTTCCAGCGCCCGTCGCGCCGCGTCCACCTTGCCTCGGCGCAAGCGGATCACCCCCAGCGCCTTGAGACTGAACAGATACAGACGTTCGAGCCCGCGTCGCCGGCTCCAGTCGGCGCTATGGGCGTGTAGCCGCCGGTAGTTGCGATCGAAGCCAGCACCAGCGGCAGCCGCACGCAAGGCCGCCCAGACGGCGGCCTCGGCTTCGCGATAGCGGCCATTGACGAAGTAGAACTTGTAGAGGCCGATATGCGCATCAGGCTCCTGTGGCCAACGGCGTCGCGCTTCCAGCAACAGGGCTTCCACGGTTTCCGGTGCATCGGCGCACAGCGCGTGGTCGAGCAGGTAGCGCAACGCTTGCGGCACCGTATCGGAAAAGAAGGCGCGCTTGGAACGCAGCAGCGTGACGTTGGACATGTCGCTACCAGAGCTCGGCCGGCGTGAGCCTGTCGGTAATGAGCTCACCACTGAGGATATGCTGCTCGATGATCTCGGCGGCCTCCTGTGGCTCGACCCAACTGTACATGACCGCACCGGGATAGATCAGTACGTTGGCTCCGGCCTGGCACGGTCCGAGGCAAGCGGTACCTGTCAACGCCACGCGACCCAGCAGATTGCGCTGGATCAACGCCTGGGAGAAGGCGTCGAACAATGCTCCCGTGCTCTTGGCGCCGCAACTGCCGCGCGGGTGCCCTTCCGGGCGACTCTGGACACAGACGAAGATGTGGTAATCGGGCTTGGCCATGAGCGTTTCCTCACCCCGCCAGGGCTGCGTGGCTATGACACTTCTTGGGGCAGACCCTGGCGCAGGACATGCAGCCGATGCAGTCGAGTTCATCCTTGATGGACATGACCGACATTTCGTCATCGTCATCGAAATCGTCGTCGTCATCGACCATCTCGCCACGTTCGACCAGCGTGAACACGTCACGCGGACAGACCTTGTAGCAACGGCCGCAACCGATGCATGTCTGCGCATTCAGTGCGGTGACGAATTGCGGCACCCATTCGGCTCCGCCCCGGGTACGCCCGGTGATCACTGTCTCTGCCATGGTTTCTCTCTCGTCCATCACGAATGATGGCAGTCAACGGTTATCTGTCTGGCCGTTCCTTCGGCGGGTATGTCCCTGTTTCTATCGCTTTTTCCATCTGCCCATGCCGCGCCGCGCGATCAGGATACATCGACGCGATCCAGCCGTGCCTTGGCCTCGGCCCAGTCCAGGCAAGCCTGATGAGTACGCTGGGCAAGCTCCGGCAGTTCGTCGTAACCGCTCAACAGGCGGTCCTCGACCAGGTCGTGGATCTGCGAAGCCCATTCGGTCGCGATACGCTTTTTCTGGCTGACTTCTTTCTTCAGGGCCTTGAACTCTTCATCGCTCATGTCCACCTCCTGCGGTCATAGTTCGGCGACGGCGCGGTGCTCGCTGACCATGCCCGCGGCCTGGACCAGCGACTTCTCCGCCTCGGCAATCAACGCATCGAGCGAGGCGAAACCAAAGCGATGGACGTCGCGCAGCGTCTTGTCCAGCGCGACCAGCTTGCCGACCAGGATCAGTGCGCGACCGAAGCCCTCGTGGCTGATGTTGATCACCGGCACGGCAAGCAACCCGGTTTCCCGTTCGAGCATCTGGGCGATGGCGTTGTAGTAGGCACGGACCCTCGATAGCGTGGTCTCATCCGGGTCGCCCACCACCGGAATGGCCCGGCGGCGCTCCTTGGTCAACACCAGGGGATCGAGCACGCGGGCGTCGCTCCAGGTGTCATAGGTGCCGTAGCTGTCCATCGCACGCAACTGCACTACCATCTGGCGGATGATCGGCTGCTGTATCGCCGCATCGTCCTCCTGCACCACCTGCTTGCCTTCCAATTCGTCGTACATGCTGGCTTCCTCGTAAAAAATGGTATTCCCTACTCGTCCCAGCCTTCACTGGCCATGGCATCGAAACGTCGGCTGTCTCCCCCCTTGGCGCGCTGGACGGCCTTGGCCAACCACGCCGATGGCCCCTCGCGCAGCTCGGCCTGGAGGGTTTCGATCAGTTCGGCGATGAGCGCCGATTCGGTCACCCTGACGGGCTGTACGCCGATCGCCAGCAACTGGCGCACCGCCGAGGCGCCACAGGCGCGGCAATACACGGCGATGCAGCCGTCGAGCAGGGATAGCTTGCCGATCAGCTTGTCCTCGTTGCCGTCCTGTTCGTGATCGTCGAACTCGGCCACCGACAGCAACTGGGCATGGTCCGGCGTAACGCCGTAGATGACGAATGCCTTGGACGAGCCGAAGTGCTGGTCGACCCTTGCCCGGTCGGCGGAGGCGAACGCCACCTTGAGCAGGGTGCCGTCATTCTGATCGTCCAGGACTTGCAGTCGTCGGGTCATGGTGGTCATGATTCATGCCTCCCATGGATCGCCTCGCCAGCGGGTTTCTGCGCATAGACCGAACGATACGGGGCAATGCCGTGGTGGTGCTCGACCAGCAGGTTGGCGATGTCGAACAACGCCTGGCTGGTGCCTCGGTAGCCGATCCAGCAACGCTGGAAACCGCCAAGCAAGTCATACTGAGGAAAACCCACACGCAACATCGGCACGCCGAGACGTTCGGCGCTGGCCAGGGCATGGCTATTGCCGAGGACCAGTTGCGCCTGCCGCTCGCGGGCATCGTGCTCCAAATCCTCAAGATCCCCGATCCGTATGCAGGCCAACGGCGAGTCGACCAATGACCGGGCCTGAGCCGGCACCACCGCACTGACCGTGCGCGACCCCATGCCACGCAACAACGCATCGAAAGCGAGCAGCAGATCGGGGTCGGCGGCGATGGCGACACGGCTATCGCCGAGCATGAAGTGGGTGTCGAGCATGGTGTCCTGCAACTGACGGCGCTGCCGCTGCCAGCGCTCCGGTACCGGCTTGCCGCTGATCCTGGCCAGGGCCATCAACCACTGGTCCAACGCGTCCAGCCCCATCAGCAGGCCGAAACGCTGCTCCGGCACACCGGTCCGTTCGGCCAGGATATCGGCGGCGGCATGGAGGCTCTGCCCGACCACCAGGGTGGCGGCGCTCTGCCCCGCCGTGGCCAGTTCGTCCAGGGACAGCCCGCCGGTGGTCAACGGGTTGAACGAGGCATCGTCCAGGTGACCGTCGAGGGAGCCGGACAGGTCGGGAATCAACAAAGGGCGCAGGCCGAAGCTCTCGATGCTGTCGCAGATGAATTCCAGATCGCTGGGGGTCAGGTTGGCCGAACACAGGACATTGACCTGACGCGGTCGCTGACCGGCCCGCCCCCGCTCCTCCGGCACCAGGGTTTCGATGATCGCCTTGACCGCCGTGGCGAAGCCGCTCTCGAAGCAACCGGAGAAATCCGGCGTGCTGACCGGCACGATGGCCACATTGGCGAACTCGTCATACTCGCGGCGGAACTCGTGCAGTGCCCGGGCCATGTCGCAACCCTGGGTTTCCGCCAGGCCGGTGCTGACCAGACCGATGATCGCCGGGTGCTGTTTTTCGCAGATCACCTTGAGCGCCTCGACGATATTGTCGTCGGCACCCATCACCGAACTGACCTGGTCCATCGCCGTGGTCTGCAGCGGCACCGGCTCGCGGAAATGACGCACGAAAAACACCTTGGCGAAGGCGGTACAGCCCTGGGAGCCATGCATCAGCGGCATGCTGCGGGCGAAACCGAGGAAGGCCAGAGCCCCGCCCATGGTCTGGCTGGCCTTCAACGGGCTGACGGCCAGGGCTTTCTTGCGTTTGAGAATCTCGGCCATGTCGCCCTCCTCAGCCGTTCACGACGTGTTGTGGCTGGACGGTCGGCGGCACGGTACCGAGCCGCGCCCAGGGTGCCGGGCGGCGCACCGCCTCCCACACCGGGCTTTCCAGGGTCAGGCACAGCTGACGCACCAGTTCCAGCATGCCGTCATAGCCGGCGTAGCCGAATTCGCGCTCCTGGTTGATGTCGAGAAACGGAATGCGCGCCTTGAGCGCGGTGTACATGTTGCGTCCGCCGGCGATCAGGATATCGGCCTGGTAGTCGTCCACGGTCTTGAGCAGTGCGCGGGGGTTGCCCTCGTCGAGCATCTTCACGTCGTCGCCCATCAATTCGCGTATACGCGCCTTGTCCTCCTCGGTGGACTTCTTGGTGCCGGTGGCGACAACCTTCATGCCGAGGTCCTGCAACGCCGAGATCACCGACCAGGACTTCACCCCTCCGGTATAGAGCAGCACGCGCTTGCCGGACAGCCGCTCGCGCCAAGGCTCTAGAGCCGTGCGAATACGCGCCTCCTCGCGTTCGATCAGGGCCTCGGTGCGCGCATCGAGGTCGTCGTCGCCGATCAGCCGGGCGAAATCGCGCAACGCCTGGGAGGTATCGGTGATGCCGTAGAAGCTGCCCTCGAACCAGGGCGTACCGTAGCGTTCCTGCAACTTGCGGGCGATGTTGATCATGGCCTTTGAGCAGACCATCATGTTGACCTCGGCGCGATGCATGCTCTGCACCTCGCGAAAACGCGCATCGCCGGACAACGTGCACAGCACCCGCAGACCCAGCTCGTCGAGCAGCGGCAGTACATGCCAGAACTCACCGGCGATGTTGTATTCACCGATCAGATTGACGTCATGCACGTGGATACCCTCGCGCCGGGCCTCCGCCGGCAGTGGATCGGGTTCGCGGGTGCCGATCACGTACTTGACCATGGCCTCGCCGGCAATGCGGTTGCCGAGGTTCTTGGTACCGTAGAAACCGGCGGCGTCCACCGGCACCACCGGGGTGCCGAAGCGCTCGCCGGCGGCCTTGCAGATGGCATCGACGTCGTCGCCGATCAGTGCCGGCACACAGGTGTTGTAGACGAACACCGCCGGCGGTGCGTAGCTCTCCACCGCCTGGCGAATGGCGTGAAACAGGCGCTTCTCGGCACGCCCCATGATCACGTCCTGCTCGGTGAGATCGGTGGTCATGCCGATGCGGTACAGTTCGGGACCGCTGGAACGGGTGCCGCGGTTGTCCCAGGAACTGCCGGCGCAGGCGATGGGACCATGGACGATGTGTGCCACGTCGGCGATGGGCAGCAGGGCGATCTGCGCGCCATCGAAGGCGCAACCGCCGTCGGTGGCTCCCGGCTTGGGCTTGGCACAGCCGGACTTCTCCTTCTTGTTGTGGGTGCAAGCGGGTTCATTGAGCAGCTCGGCAATGTCCTTGGCTTTCATCACATCCCCCTCTGATTCGTCGTTGCGGCATACACACGCCTTGCAATGCCCATACCAGAATCTATCCCATTGATTTAAAGCAAATTCATCAATTTCGTGGTTGTCGGAAAAGTGCCTTGCTGTCGGCTTTGCGACAAGGAATGTGGCATGACCACGATGCCGCGAGTCTCAAATGTCGGCCAGACGCTCGGCAATGGCGCGTCGCACCTCCGGGTCCTGATCATCGAGCTGGCGCAGGGCCTCCAGCGGCGCGTTTTCCACCGCGGCCAGGCGCACCGTCCAGTCATCGTCGTGAAGCAGGTCGAGCAGGTCGTCCCCGAAGAGACGCGAGGCGACGATGCGACGGACTTCCGGTTCCGGATCCATGGCCATCAGCCCCAGGCTCTCCTGCGGAAGGCGCATGGCGACCAGCTTGCGTACCTGACGGTCGTCGTCGCGCATGAAACGGAACAGGCGCCCCGGCGCGATTCGCTGGACCACATAGGCGCGGACCAGATAGTCGCGATCGTCGGCCATCCGCTCCAGTTGTTCGAGCGGCAGACGATCGGCAACGGTGATGCGTACCTCGCGATCCTCGTCATGCATGAGTTCGTAGAGCTGCTCGCGAGGCAAGCGATAGGCCACGGCCCGGCGTACCGCTTCGTCTCTGTCGCGCATCAGCGGGACGAGAGTCTCGACCGGCGCATAGCGCACGGCGATGGCACGGCGTTCCCAGAATGGGTCACCCAGGTACTGCGTCGCCATCTGCGGGTTGTGGCGGAAGAAACGATCGATCTGCCGTCCGCTGTGCACCGCCACACAGGTGTTGCCTGGCGTACAGCGGCCGGCCAACAGCAGGCTGCGGCGGAAGGAGCAGGCGCGGCAATCGCCGATGGGGGTGATGTCCTGATCTGTATCGTCCGGCATGGGGCGCCTTAATCTGCAATGACTTCCGCCAGCACGAATCCGGAGGCGGCATCGGGATCGTTGGTCAGCACCGAGCAGTGATCGCTGGAATTGACGAGATAGACATTGAAGCCCAACCGCTCGGCGACGGGCTTGGCGTTGACCGCAATGTCGTCGTCCATGCACAAGGTGAAGTGCACCCCGGGATAAGCGCTGCGCAGGCTGGCGATCAACGTCTCATCGAGCGTGTCCTTCTCGGCCCGTTGAATCACGCTGGAAAGCAGTGTCTGGTCGATCATGGTGAGTCCTCACTCCTGGCGATTGCAGATGAAGCGGAGTCGTTGGTCTGGCTCCACGCCCATGGCCTTGGCCAACCAGGGCGGCGGCGCGGCGGCCAGCACCCGCTGCAGCTCTTCGACGATCTCCCGTGCCGGCACGGGGTCGCCCACCTTCACCGGATGCACGCCGGCGCGAACCACCTTGGCCGCCGCCGGAGCCCCGATGCTCAGGGTGTAGAGCAACTGGCAGTCTCGCAGCAGCTCCGCGCGCGCGGTATGGCGGTCTTCATCCTCGCCCGGCGGCGCGGGTTGGCGCAGTGCGATCAGGCGGTTGGCACAAGGCGATATCTGATAGATGAGAAAACGCGCGCAATTGCTGAAGCGGCCATCCAGTCGCTCGCCCTCGTTGGATGCGCAGGCGATGCGCACCGAGCCGCACAGGTCCTCACCCTCGCAATACGGCAGGGGAATCGGCAACGGCTCCTCTGGCATGCTGACGCCGCGCCCCTTGAGCAGACCGACGGCACGCTGCAATTGACGCTCGCTGGGGACCGACGCGGCGACGCCGATCGATACCCGCAGGCAGGCACGCAAGCGGGCCAGGCGCAGCTTGCCCAGGCGTGCCTCGGTGATACGCCCACCGGTCGCCGCCAGCAGGGCATCCAGTAGCCGAGCGGTTTCCACTCCGCTCAGTTCACGTGCCGCCAGGGCGATGCGCAGCGCCAGATGAGCCGGTAATCGCGACCGCTCCACCATTCGCCTCCCTAATTCTTCAGCCGCCGCCTCGCTTGGCACGCAACGTGATCGGCAGCTTGGGCGGTGCCGGCAACGGCTCGAGATAATAGCTGGAGCCATCGGCCAGGGAGACTTCTCCTCCCCAACGCTCGGGGCCGTCATGTTCGAGGGCGAGCACGATCTCTTCCTGGTCTTTCTTGGCGATGTAGAACGTCAGTTGACCTTGCGGGTTGCGGCGGATCATGACATTGGGCATGAGGTGACTCCATGACAGAGGAATCGGCGAAAACACTCGCCAAAGGACATGCCGGGGCGGCGCGAGCCACCCCGGCACAGGCACAACCTCAGCGAACCAGGTCGTAGTTGTAGTCGGTGGTCTGCATGCCACGGGTCTCTTCGTCCAGGCGCTCGAGCACGGCATTGACCAGGGTGGTCAGGATCTGCATGGCGCCTTCGTAACCCAGGGTTGTCTGGCGATGCAGGTGATGACGGTCGAAGATCGGGAAACCGAGACGGATCAGCGGTACCTCGAACTCCTTGCCCTTGTGCAGCGTGTCACGCTGGATGAACTTGCCGTAGCTGTTACCGATCATGAAGTCGGGCTTGTCGGTGAATACCAGCGAACGCATGTGCCACAGGTCCTTGCCGACATGAACGGTACTGTTCGCGCCGTAGGGCGAGGTTCCCAGCAGCGCCTCCATGGCCTTCTTCCAGCGCTTGTTACCGTTGTTGGCGAGAATGTGCGTCGGCTCGGCACCCAGTTCCAGCAGGAAGCGGACCATGCCCAGCACGAAGTCCGGATCGCCCCACAGCGCGAAGCGCTGGCCATGCAGCCAGGCATGCGAGTCGGTCATCATGTCGACCAGGCGACCCCGCTCCCTGGTCAGGCTTTCCGGGATTTCATGACCGGTGATTTCGCTGACTTTCATCAGGAATTCGTCGGTCCCGTCCAGTCCCATGGGAATGCTTATCTTGGGTGCCTCGTGTTTCCAGGTGTTCTTGACCAGCTTCTCGGTCTTGGTCAACTGCCACGGCTGCAGCAGCAGGGTATCGCAGGCGTTCGGGGCATCCTTGATCTCCTCCTGGGTGGTACCGCCGGAATACATGCGGAACTGCCCATCGGCCGGTGTATCCAGCACCTCTTCCGGGTCGGAGAGAAGCGTGTAGCCGACCTCCATCTCGTCAAGCATGCGCTTGATCACACGGAAGTTGCCCAGGTAGGTCTCGAAACCCGGCACGATGTTGATCTTGTGGTTGCTGCCCACCACCTTGTCTTCCATGTGGTTCAAGGTGAAGTAGCGGGCGATGCCTTCGAACATGTTGTCCCAGCCGGTGACGTGGCTGCCGACGAAGCTCGGCGTGTGAGCGAATGGCGTCGGAAACTCTTCCGGGACGAAACCGTCCTTCTTGGTGTTGTTGATGAAGGCGTTGAGGTCGTCGCCGATGACCTCGGCCATGCAGGTGGTGGATACCGCGATCATCTCGGGCTTGTAGGTTTCCCGACAGTTCTGCAGTCCGTCCTTCATGTTCTGCTGGCCGCCGAACACCGCCGCGTCCTCGGTCATGGAGTCGGATACGCAGGCGATCGGCTCCTTGAAGTGGCGGTTGAAGTAGGTGCGGAAGTAGGCCACGCAGCCCTGCGAGCCATGCACGTAGGGCATGGTCTTCTCGAAGCCCAGCGCGCACAGTACCGCCCCCAGCGGCTGGCAGGCCTTGGCCGGGTTGATGGTCAGCGCCTCGCGCTGGAAGTTCAGTTCCTGGTATTCCTCGGTGGTGGTCCACAGGAAGGTTTCGTCGATCGTCTCCTGCGGATGCTTCTCTTCGAAACCATCGCGCTTCAGAGCGAGCGAGTCCTTGTATTCCTGATCGCGGAACAGCGGGTAACTCGGTTTGATGTTGTCGACATTTTGGCTCATGACTCTCTCCTTCGCCTCACTAATCCGTGAACGGCGATCTTGGATGCCGGCTGCGGACGGTAGTCGGGCCGACCGCAGCGGGACGTTACATTCGAATGCCGGGTATCAGGCGCTGGCAGCGACCTTCTCGCTTTCGGCGCTCTGCTGTTTCCAGGGAGCCTGGAGTTTCTTCCAGCACGGGTTGTTCAGGGTCATGTCCATGTCACGGGCGAAGATGGCGAAGCCATCGAAGCCGTGGTACGGGCCGGAGTAGTCCCAGGAGTGCATCTGACGGAACGGCACGCCCATCTTCTGGAAGATGTACTTCTCCTTGATGCCCGAGCCGATCAGGTCGGGCTTGACCTTCTTCACGAACTCCTCGAACTCGTAGCCGGTGACATCGTCGTACAGCAGGGTGGCATTGCCCATTTCCTTCAGGGTACGGTCGTAGTCGTCGTTGTGGCCGAATTCGTAGCCGGTGCCGACCACTTCCATGCCCAGGTCCTCGTAGGCGCCGATCACATGGCGTGGACGCAGGCCGCCGACGTAGAGCATCACGCGCTTGCCTTCCAGACGCGGGCGGAACTTGGCGATCACCGCTTCCCACTCCGGCTGGTACTTGCTGATCACTTCCTCGCATTTCTGCTGGATGCTCTCATCGAAGTGCTTGGCGATGGCACGCAGGGACTCCGCGGTCTTGGTCGGGCCGAAGAAGTTGTACTCCATCCACGGGATGCCGTACTTCTCTTCCATGTGCCGCGAGATGTAGTTCATCGAGCGGTAGCAGTGGACCAGGTTCAGCTTGACCTTGGGGGTCAGTTCCATTTCGGCGATGGTGCCGTCGCCGGACCACTGGGCGACCACGCGCAAGCCCATCTCTTCGAGCAGGATGCGCGAGGACCAGGCGTCGCCGCCGATGTTGTAGTCACCGATGACGGCGACGTCATAGGGCGTGGTCTGGAAACTGTCGTCATCGTCACGCTTGTCCAGCACCCAGTCGCGGATCGCATCGTTGGCGATGTGGTGACCGAGGGACTGGGAAACCCCGCGGAAGCCCTCGCAGCGTACCGGTACCACGGTCTTGCCGTGTTCGGCGGTCTTCTTCTTGGCGACGGCTTCGATATCGTCACCGATCAGGCCAATCGGGCACTCCGACTGGATCGAAACGCCCTTGTTGAGTGGAAACAGCGTCTCGACTTCGTCGATCAGCTTGGCCAGCTTCTTGTCACCGCCGAACACGATGTCCTTCTCCTGGAAGTCCGAGGTGAAGTTCATGGTGACGAAGGCATTCACACCGGTCGTGCCAATGTAGTAGTTGCGTCGGCCGGCACGCGAATACTGGCCGCATCCCACCGGGCCGTGGGAGATGTGAATCATGTCCTTGATCGGCCCCCAGACCACCCCCTTGGAGCCGGCATAGGCACAGCCTCGAATGGTCATCAGCCCCGGCTGGGACTTCTTGTTGGAGGTGATGCACTTCTTCGATTGCTCCAGTTCCGGATCATTCGCGCTAAGGTGTTTGGCCCGATCCTTGCGCGCCTTTTCCGGATAGACTTCCAGGACTTCCTGGATGAGGGATTCCACCTCTTCGCGTGACATATCGGTCATGGGATGACCTCCTCTAGCCTTGCGTTCATGTGCGGGTAACGGAGTGGCGCGCCTCTCAGTGCGCGCGACACTCCGGCAGGGCCCATCTGCCCTGCCCCGTCCTTCTGAAACGGCGCTATCAGGCGACGCCTTCTTCGGCCGCGGTCTTGCCAACGATGCTGGTATCCTCTTCATCCAGGATGCCGAACTCCATCAGCAACTCTTCGAGTTCGTCCATGGAGATCGGCTCGGGTATGACAAACTTCTTGTTGTCGACGATCTTGCTGGCCAGCGCGCGGTATTCGTCGGCCTGGCCGGCTTGCGGGTCGTATTCGATGACGGTCATGCGGCGGATCTCGGCGCGCTGCACGACATTGTCACGCGGGATGAAATGGATCATCTGGGTGCCCAGCTTGTCGGCCAGGGCCATGATCAGTTCGTCTTCGCGGTCGGTGTTGCGGCTGTTGCAGATCAGTCCGGCCAGGCGCACGCTGCCGGAGTTGGCGTATTTCACGATGCCCTTGGAAATGTTGTTGGCCGCGTACATGGCCATCATTTCACCGGAGCAGACGATGTAGATCTCCTGGGCCTTGTTCTCGCGGATGGGCATGGCGAAGCCGCCACACACCACGTCGCCGAGCACGTCGTAGAAGACGAAATCCAGGTCGTCATCGTAGGCGCCTTCCTCTTCGAGGAAGTTGATCGCCGTGATGACCCCGCGGCCGGCACAGCCGACGCCCGGCTCGGGACCGCCGGACTCGACGCACTTGATGTCGCCGTAGCCGGTCTTGAGCACGTCTTCCAGCTCCAGGTCTTCCACGGTACCGGCCTCGGCCGCCATTTCCATGATGGTGTTCTGGGCCTTGGAGTGCAGAATCAGGCGGGTGGAGTCGGCCTTCGGGTCGCAACCGACGATCATCACCTTCTTGCCGCTTTCGGCCAGGGCCGCGACGAGATTCTGGGTAGTGGTGGATTTACCGATACCACCCTTGCCATAGATAGCGCATTGACGCATTGCCATAATTGAGTCCTCAGGTTTCGTTTCCACATGAAAAGTGGGCCGTAGGCACGAACAGGCCTGTGCAACGAGTGGATGCAGTCTTTGTGCCAGCTTACGAAACAGAAAATAATTATTTTATTTTCAACAACTTAACCATGATCAGAGAAGATGACCAGGGAGTGGGATATATAACAAACGGTTGTCCATGTCGGTGGTAATGGCGACAACCCAACAAACACTCGGCAGACTTTTCGATCCGTTTTTCCCTCACATTGGGCTTGTGATGAATACGACAATTTGTCGTATTCATACCGCTACCGCCTCTCCGCAACTTTCTTTTAACACCCGGCTTATCAAGGAATTACCGCTCCTATCCCAGATATGGCGCACATATTGCGATGAGCTTGTGTCAACTCGCGCATACCCACCAGCAGGCAAGCAGGAGAGTCCCGTGGACAACAGCTCGATGAAAGAGATACTTGCCAGTCTCAAAGCCGGCACCGCCGTTCCCTATCTGGGTCCCGGCGTTCTACGCGGCGTGGTCGACCGCGACTCCGGCCAGCCGATACCCGCCGACAGCGAGAGCCTGATTCTCGCCATGACCGGCGGTCAGCCAATGTCACCACGGCTGATGTACGAATTTCCTCGCGCCGCCATGCATCTGGAGAACAAGAAGGGCCGCAGCTTCATCGAGCGCTTTCTCACCCAGACCTACGGCGGCGACAACTGGACGCCCTCCCCCTTCCACCAGTGGCTGGCCAGCCTGCGGCTGCCCTACGTGATCGACTGCAACCGCGACACCCAGTTGCAACGCTGCTATGCCGACCGCGCCCATACGCTGATCGTCGGCGCCGCGCGTATCGCCGGCAATCACTACCGTTTCGAGCTTTACCAGTTCGACGGCGGTGAGTATCGCAGCATTACCCTGGAGCAGGTCGACGACAGCCTGCCGGTGCTGTTCAAACCCCTTGGCACGCCACTGCCAAAACCCGGTTTCGTCGCCAGCGATGCCGACTTCGTCGACTACATCACCGAACTGATGGGCGGCTTCGCCGTGCCGGCCTGGATCAAGCTGCAACGTCGCGGCAAGCGCTACCTGTTCCTCGGCATGCATTTCAATCGCGACACCGAGCGCATGGTGATGAGCGACCTGATCTACGACGCCGCCGACGATGCCGGCTGGGCGCTGATCGAGGCACCGAGTGAGAAGGAACGCAAGGTCTGCGAACGCAAGCACCTGCAATTGATCGAGGGCGACTGGGAACGATTGATCGCTCTTGCCACACCCAACGCCGCCCAAACGGCGTGAACGTTGAATCCTCAACCGTGAGACCCACACCCATGCTGCTGAAAACCTACCAAGAGCAAGAACTGCTGTGTAACGTCAGCGTCAATGGCGCCACCACTCAAGCCGACACCTACGCGTTTCGAGGCGATCTGGTGCTGAAGGAAGGCGATATCGCCGACTCGTCCGGCCGCCGCCATCCACCAAAGGCCGTGGTCAAGCAGGCCATCCTGCTGGTCAAGGACGGCAAACTGACGACGGCCGCCGGTGCCCTGACCGACCTGGCCCTGCTGCCCCTGTTCATCGAACGCTATCGTGGCGACCTGGCGGACGAGGTGAGCGTGCTGTTCTACGTGGAAAACCTGGACAAGGCCCTGAAGGTCGACCTCGATGGGGTGAGCGCCACCCTTCTACCCCACCAGGATGGTGGCGCGGTATGGAACACCCTGATGGACGACCTCAGGCTGGACAAGGAGGACTTCAAGGGACAAAGCGCCGAAGACAAGGTGATCACCATCCAGCAGGCTCTGCTCGATTACCGGCCCAAACTGGATAGCCACAGCTACGAGGAGGCCCTGGGCTTCACCGTCGTGCTGCGTCGCGAGGCTCGCGGTCCGGTCTGATCGCGACCGCCTCTCAGGAACTCATGAACGACTCCCCCGTGCCGGGGGAGTCGGCTTCACGGGTACGATAAGGGCGCCGACGGCGCGTTACCCACGCGCCGCGTCCTCATCCGATAGGGAAAAACGCACCCGCTCCTCGGCGGCAACTCCCAGCAACTTGGCCAGCCAGGGCGGTGGAGTGCGGGACATCACGCCTTGCAGCTCGGTGATGATAGCCTCGGCCTGACCTCCGTCGACTCTCTTGATCGGGTAGATCCCGGTCTTGACCACCTTGGCCGCCGCGGGCCCACCGATGGAAACGATATAGAGCACCTGACAATCCGCGATCAGTTCGGCACGGAAGGCATTCTTGTCTTCGGCGGTGTCCGCCCCATGGGCGGAGCGGATATCGACCAGTGTCCTGCTATCGGCTCCCACCTGATAGATCAGGAAGCGCAGGCAGGAACCGA
Source organism: Billgrantia endophytica (assembly GCF_002879615.1). Classification (GTDB taxonomy): domain Bacteria; phylum Pseudomonadota; class Gammaproteobacteria; order Pseudomonadales; family Halomonadaceae; genus Halomonas; species Halomonas endophytica. The sequence goes on along the minus strand of NZ_PNRF01000032.1, from coordinate 55,711 downwards.
AGTGACCGTCCAGCTGTTCGCCACTGTTGGAAGCGATGGCCACGCGGATCGAGCCTTCCGGCAGTTGCTCCAGCGCCACCGGCTGCGGCAGATCCTCGGTGACGCTCTCCCCCCACAGGATGCGCACGGCGTTCTTCAGTGCCGGCAGACCGATACCGATATCCTCGCCATCCTCCTCGCCATCGGCACTGGCGAAGCCGGTCTTTAGGTCGGTCACGGTCACGGTTTGCAAAGCCTCCTCGGTCAACTCGCCTTCGATTCGCTGGTGCAGGATATCCAGCAACTGTCCGACGCTGATGCCGGGCATGGCCCGCGCGGCCAGGGCGATGCGTAATGCGGTTTCACGGTTCATGTTCACCAGAACTCTCCTCGGTAGAGCTGCCTCGGTCGGACTGTCGGGTGGTTTTTAGTCATCATCATCGTCGTCATCGTCTTCATCGAGCACCCGCGTGATGCGCTGGTAGATCTCCACGCGGTCGCCTTCCTTCAAAGGACTGTCGAGCTTCACGAACTTTCCATAGACACCGATTTTCTGCTTGCTCAGATCGATCTCCGGGCAATAGCGCAGCAGCCCGGACTGCTCGACGGCCTGTTTCACGGTGCTGCCATCTGCCACCTGACAGGTCAGCAACAGCGGCCGAGAGGGAGCGGCATACACCACGGCAACGTTCATCGGCGTGCTCCTGAGTCATTGATCAACGGGATTCACTGCAAGACCACCAGTTCGCCCTGCTCCTTGAGCCGGCGTTCGGCCTGGTGACGGTCGAGCACTCGCTTGCCAGCCAGCAGGAAGCCCAGCACGATGAATGCACCAGGTGGCAGAATCGCCAGCAGGATGCCCTGGAAGTCGGGTATCACGGTGATTTCGAGCCAGCGAAAGCGTTCTCCGAGCAGCAACGACGCCTGGGCGAACAGGGTACCGCTACCGAGAAGCTCACGAATGCCGCCGATCAGCACCAGTACCCAGGTGAAGCCGATACCGATGCCGATACCATCGATCATCGAGGGGACGACCCGGTTCTTCAGACAGAAAGCCTCGGCTCGGCCGTATACCGCGCAGTTGGTGACGATCAAGGCGATGAACAGGCCCAGCACCTTGTACAATTCATGCATCCAGGCATTGATGGCCATGTCGAGCAGCGTCACCGCGCCAGCGATGATGCCGATGACCACCGGAGTGCGGATCTCCGGCGTGATGGTGTGACGCAGTGCGGAAATGAGCGTGTTGGTGATGATCAACACCAAGGTGGTGGCCAGCCCCAACCCCAGCCCGTTGGTGGCACTGGTGGTGACCGCCAGGGCCGGACACAGGGCGAGGATCTGCAACAGAATGACGTTGTTGCTCCATAGCGGCGAGACGAAGTACTGCCACGCCGAGGTCGTCTGCGTTGTCTGGCTCATGGCTGTATCTCCCGTTGCTCGGAGGATTGCACCTCCCGTTGAGCGAGTTGGTCGGCATTGCGAATCTGGAACTGCAAGGCGTGGAGCACCGCCTTGACGATGGCTCGCGGTGTGATGGTGGCACCGGTGAAATACTCGAACTGCCCGCCATCCTTGGTGACGGCCCAGCCCGCGAGCGGCGGGTTACCCAGCGACAGGCCATCGAAGCTCTTGATCCAATCGCTGCGCGCTACCTCGATGTCGTCCGCCAACCCTGGGGTTTCCTTATGAGCAAGCACTCGCACACCCAGTACGTGTCCCCCGCTATCCACAGAGATCAACAGATCGATCGGCCCGGCATAGCCGCCGGGACTGAGTTGCAGGACGACGGCGGACAGCCCGCCATCAAGCATGGCCGGGTAGACCTCCACCTCACCCAACTCGACATCCTCGACGATGAAGGCCTCCCCCAGTGGGTCGTTGTCGTACAGTTCGGTGGGCAATACCTGACGCAACATGGCCACCTGGTCGGCGTGCCGCTTGATGGCGATCGTCTCCGCGGTGAGGCGGTCACCGACCAGCAGCAGCAGGGTCACCAGGGCACAGGTCAGGCCCAGGAAAAGGCCCTGATATGCCACCCGCGTACGCCAGCGTTCCAGCCAAGAACGCTCGTCGGTGGAGTCGTCGGGACCATGCGTGGTCCGGGATGTCGAACTCATGGCCTTTTCACCTCGTTGATCCGGTTCGTCGCCGCCAATGGCTTGCCCCGTGCATTACGCCCGTAGACGCGGGGCCGCCAGTAGCGATCGATCAGCGGTGTCAGGGCATTCATGAACAGTACGGCGAAGGCCAGGGCCTCGGGAAAACCGCCCCAGGTACGGATGATGAAGATCAACAGACCACAGCCCGCCCCGAAGATCAGGCGGCCCAGGCGGCTGGCCGGGGACGTGACGGGGTCGGTGGCGATGAACAGGGCACCCAGCAGCAGACCGCCGGTACTCAGGTGATAGAGCATGCCGAGATGCTGCTCCGGGTTGTACAGCTGAGCGGTGCCCGCCAGCAGCGCCACGACCAGCAGCATACTCAGGGGGATCTCCCAATGGATGATACGCAGCGCCAGCAACCATGCGCCTCCCAGCAGGATCAGCAGCGCCGATGTCTCACCCATACTGCCCGGGATGGAGCCCACCAACGCCGACATCAGCGAGAAGTCGCTCGCCAGTATCTCTTCCGCATTGTGCCCCAGGGTCAGTTGGGTCTTGAGATCGCCCAGCGGCGTGGCGCCGGTCACGCCGTCGAGCAGTGGCATGCCACCGAAGGTGATGCGCAAGCCTTCGATGAAATCTGGCGCATCGACCGAGCCAAGCGGAACCGGCAGTACCCAGGTGGTCATCTGCAGGGGGAAGGCGATCAGCAGCGCGGCGCGTGCCAGCATGGCCGGGTTGAACAGGTTCTGACCGATGCCGCCATACAGCTGCTTGCCGATGCCGATGGCGAAAACGCTACCCCCGACAGCGATCCACCAGGGTGCCCAGGGCGGCAGCGTCAATGCCAGCAACCAGCCGGTCAGCAAGGCCGAGCCGTCAAGCAGACGGCGCATGGGCTGGCCAAGCAGGCGCAGGCAGACCGCCTCGGTGGCCAACGCGGAACCGCAGGTGAGCAGCCACAGGTTGATCGCCGGCCAGCCGAACACGTAAAGGCCGAACAGGGTGCATGGCGTCAGTGCCAGGCAGACATGCAGCATGATGCGACTGACCGAGGAACGGTCGTGGGCGAATGGCCCGGCGGCGATGTCGACGCTCATGATTCCACCCCCTTGCTGCTGGCATGCTCGGCCGGCTTGCGACGTTGTCGTGCCTTGGCGGCTTTTGCCGCCTTCGCCGCCTTGCGTGCGGCCTCCTCTTCCGCCAGACGCGCGGCACGCGCCTCGGTGGCCTGCTTGATGTAGTCGCTCTTGCGCGCCGCCTGGCGCTGCTCGTCCTGCTGCCCCAGTGCATACTGGAAGTACTGCACCAGAGGGATGTGCGCGGGGCAGACATAAGAACAGCAGCCACACAGGATGCAGTCGCGCAGACCATAGTCGCTGGCACCGTCGAAATCGGCGACCCGCGCATGGGCAACCATGTCCAGCGGCATCAACCCCATCGGACAGGCGTCCACGCAGCGCGCGCATCGAATGCAGGGCGCCGCCTCACGGCGTGGCATCTCGTTTCGAGCCAGGGCCAGCGCCCCCGTCGCCCCCTTGATCACCGGGACATCGATGGATGGCAGCACCATTCCCATCATCGGCCCCCCCAGCAGCAGCTGCGCGGGCTCACGGGTCAATCCGCCACAGGCGTCGAACAGCGCCTGCAGCGGCGCCCCGATCGGTACGTCCAGGTTGCGTGGCGTGCGCACGCACCCGCCCGCCACGGTGACCACCCGCGAGATCAGCGGCCGGCCGAAGCGCAACGCCTGATGAATGGCGTATACCGTACCGACGTTGTGCACCAGTACGCCGACCGAGGTGCTACGCCCCTGGGCCGGGACTTCGCGACCGGTGATCTCGTGGATCAGTTGCTTGGCCGATCCCATCGGATAACGCGCCGGGACCGCCGCCACCTCGATGGCGCCATAGGGTTTGCTGGCGACGCGCATGGCGGCCAGCGCCTCCGGCTTGTTGTCCTCGATGGCGATGACGATGCGATAGGCGCGCAGAATGTGCTGGATCAACCGGGCGCCATCGACGATGGCCTCCGAGCGCTCGCACATCAGGCGGTCGTCGGTGGTCAAGTAAGGCTCGCACTCGCTGCCGTTGACCAGCAGCGTCCTGATCTCATGCTTGGCACCCTGCTTGAGCTTCACCGCCGCCGGAAAGATCGCCCCGCCAAGGCCGACGACCCCGGCCTGCGCCACTCGCTCGGCGAGTACCTCCGGAGCCTCCTCGAAGGGATCCTCGGGCACGATCAGATCGGTCCAGCGCTCTTCGCCGTCGCACTCCAGCACGATACCGTTGACCATCAGCCCGGAAGGGTGTGGCGCATGGATCCGGCCGATCTCGGCGATCCGCCCGGAGCTGGGGGCATGTAGCGGTGCCGACAGCTCCGTGGGGGAACTGGCCAGCAACTGCCCCTTGAGCACCGTGTCACCGCTCCTGACCAACGGCAGGGCCTCGGCGCCGGCGTGCTGGCGCAGTGGCAGATAGAGGCGCGGCGGCAGTGGCAGGTCACCGATCGGCAGGGCCGCCGACCGCTCCTTGTGAGCCGCCGGGTGAATGCCACCGCGGGGATGGGCGAAATTGAACATTCAAGGCACTCCGTATGATTCGGCTCAGACGGTCTGGGGTTTGGCCCAGCGCCAGGTATCCAGGCTCGGATCCTGGGGCGCCAGGGAGACACAGTCTTCCGGACAAGCCTCCAGGCATTTGGCGCAACCGGTGCAGGCGTGTTGCAGGACACAGTGGATCTGACCGGTGGCGCCGACGATGGCGTCGGTGGGGCAAGCCCGGTAGCACCGGGTACAGCCCGTGCACTGCGCATCGTCGATGCGCGCCAGCAGCGGAGTCCCCATCTGACCGGCGTCGAGTGGCACGCCGAGCAGATCCGACAGCTGCTTCGCCAGCGCCATGCCACCCGGTGGGCAGCAGGTGACCGAGGCTCGCCCCTCGACCAATGCCTCCGCCGCCGCGCTACAACCCGGCAGACCGCACTGCCCGCATTGGCTGCCCGGCATCAACTGCTCGATCTCCTTGAGCAGGGGATTCTCGTCGCCGACAGCGAGCCGCTTTGCCGCGAAGCCCAGGCCTAGACCCAGAACCAGCCCCATCGCCGCCAGTGCAAGTGCCGCCACTATCATGTCGTCCCCCTTGCCGGATGCATCAGATCAACCCACCGAAGCCCATGAACGTCATCGCCAGCAAACCGGCGGTGACGAAAGCGATGGGCACGCCGGCGAATGCCGCCGGCACCGTGGCCAGCGCCAGACGCTCGCGCAGACCGGAAAAGATCACCATGATCAGGGCGAAGCCCATCGCCGCGCCGAAACCGTACAGACCGGCCTCCAGCAGCGTGTGGTCCTCGCGCACGCTGATCAGCGGTACACCGATCACCGCGCAGTTGGAGGTGATCAACGGCAGATAGATACCCAGCGAGCGATGCAGCATCGGGCTGCTCTTGCGGATGACTATCTCCAGGAACTGCACCATGCCGGCAATCACCACGATATAGGCCAGAATGCGCACGAAGCCGATGCCCAGGGGCTGCAATACGTAGTGCTCGATCAACCAGCTGGCGACGGTGCCGAGCGTCATCACCAGGGCGGTGGCTCCCCCCATGCTGATCGAGGCATCCAGCTTGCTGGAGACACCCATGAGAGGGCACAGGCCCAGGAAATAGACCAGCACCATGTTGTTGACCAGCACCACGCCGACCAGAAACAGCAAGTAGTCCATTGGCACTCCCCACCGAGTGGATCTCTGAGCTGCACCCTTATCGAGCGCAGTGGGCGATACGCAGGCTATGCATCAAGCATGCCACGCCCGCTCAAGCCGACGATCCACCCCCCAAGGCCCGGAAAATCCTGACCTGGATCAATCCACGTGCAAATAAGTCCACGGACCGACGGCGGGCCTGCGTGACGTTTTGTCGGGTTTATGACAGAGGGAGCGGGTCATCGAAGTACGACTGTCGGATTCAAGACAGGGAAAGCGGGAAAAACCGGCGATCGGTGCCATTTTCATGGCATTTCCCCCGTTGGAGGCCATTCATTTCCACGGCACGGAGTTTGCAGAACACTTCAGGCCAGCATGTCCCGACTACATGGCAGGTGTGTTTCTCCGTTCGTGGATTCTTCTCCGGATCAATGAGGCAAGACACATGACCCAGGCCAGCACCACGCCAGACAGTGATACCCCCCCACCCGCGGACAGCGAGGAATTGCTGCCCGAGGTGTTTCGGCAGACGGTGGAACATGCGCCCTTCGCCATTTCCATCACCGATCTCAAGGCCAACATCCTCTACGCCAACCGAGCCTTCAGCAGAACCACCGGCTACAGCAGCGAGGAAGTGATCGGCAAGAACGAGTCGGTGCTGTCCAACGGCACCACGCCACGCCAGGTCTACAAGGCCCTGTGGAGTCGGCTGGCACAGAAAAAACCGTGGTCCGGGGTGCTGGTCAATCGACGCAAGGATCAGGCCCTGTACCTGGCGGAACTGACCGTGGCGCCCGTGCTCGACGAGAACGACCGCACCATCTACTACCTGGGCATGCACCGTGATACCAGCGACCTGCACGAGCTGGGGCAGCGGGTCAGCAACCAGCGACTGATGATCGAGGCAGTGGTCAACTCTTCCCCCGCCGCCATGGTGGTGATCAGCCGCGATCAACGAGTGATGATGTCCAACCCGAGCTTCTGCAAATTGGCCAAGGAGCTGACCGCCGACGGCAGCGCCGAAAGCCTGGTGGCGCTGCTGCGCGACAACCTCGCCACACCCATCGAGGCGCTGGAAAGCCACGGCACCACCTTTACCGGCATGGAGATATCCTTCGACCTCGGCGGCCGTTCGCCGCGCTGGCTCTCGTGCCACGGCAGAGCCATCCAGGTCGAGGACGAGCGCGTGCACGTATTCTTCACCCCCGGCGAAGAGCGCTGTCTGTTGTTGACACTCAATGACATCTCCGAGCTGCGCCAGAAGCAGCAGGACTCGCAGCTCAACGCGCTCAAGGCCCTGATGGCCGAGGAGGAGCTCCTCGATGGCATGCGCGAGACGTTCAATGGCGCCATCTACCGCCTGCAGGGACCGGTCAACCTGATCAGCGCCGCCCTGCACATGCTGGAACGACGTCTCGGCGACCAGGCCGGCAGCGACCCCGTGCTGGCGGCCATGCGCGAGGCCAGCGCGGCCGGCATGGAGGCGCTGGAGAGCCTCAGTTGCTCTATTCCGATGCGTACGACCGAGTCCAAGATGCCCATCAATGTCAACCAGTTGATTCGTGAAGTCATCACCCTGTGCACCGACCGGCTGCTGGCACAGAACATCGTCGTCGACTGGAAGCCGGCGCTGCGCCTGCCCTGGGTAATGGGTGCCGAGTCGCGCCTGCGCAGCATGATCAAGCACCTGGTCGACAATGCCATCGATGCCGTCGGCCAGAGTCATATCAGCCGACGCGAACTGCTGATCAGCACTCGAGTGGAGAACCAGCAGGTCGTGCATATGGAAATCCGCGACAGCGGCCCGGGGATAGCGCCGGAGCTGGCGTTGAAGGTGTTCGAACCGTTCTTCAGCACCAAACCGCGACACAAGGCGGGACGCGGCATGGGGTTGGCCATGGTTCAGGAAATCGTCACCGAACATGCCGGCATGGTGCATATCGACACTGGCTGCCATGAAGGTTGCCGGGTGGTCGTCGAGCTGCCTTTCTCGGCGGTTGGTTAATTCCACATGAGGGCATCCGGATGACTGTGTCGACCGCTCAGCGCTCCCCCATGCCGACTCGGGTCGAGCTATACGAGAAGCAGTTGCATGCCTTGGCGCAAATCGCTCGCACCCTGAGCCGAGCCCAGCAGATCGAGGAGATCCTGGGCCAGGTACTGGCCATTCTGCACAACGACCTCGACCTGCTGCACGGTCTGGTCTCGATCTCCGATCCCAAGAACGGTGCCTTGCAGATCGGTGCCATCCACACCGATTCCGAATCGGTGGCCCGGGCCTGCAAGAGTGTGCGCTACCGTACCGGTGAAGGGGTGTTCGGCAATATCTTCAAGCATGGCAACAGCGTCGTGCTCGGGCGCATCTCCTCGGAGCCGCGCTTTCTCGACCGCCTGGCCCTGTACGATCTCGAACTCCCCTTCATTGCCGTGCCGATCAAGGCACTGGAAGGCGACATCATCGGCGTGCTGGCCGCGCAGCCGGACAGTCAAGCCGATGAGTTGATGCCCGATCGCACGCGCTTCATGGAGATCGTCGCCAACCTGCTGGCCCAGACCGTACGCTTGCTGGTAAGTGTCGAGGACGGTCGCGAGATCAAGGACGAACGCGACGAGCTGCGTCGCGAAGTGCGCGCCAAGTACGGCTTCTCCAACATGGTGGTAGGCCATACCACCATCATGCGCCAGATCTTCGATCAGGTCAGGCGGGTCGCCAAGTGGAACAGCACGGTACTGATTCTCGGCGAATCCGGTACCGGCAAGGAGTTGATTGCCAGCGCCATCCATTACAACTCGCCACGCGCACATCAACCCCTGGTACGGCTCAACTGTGCCGCGATGGCCGAAAGCCTGTTGGAGTCGGAACTCTTCGGCCACGAGAAGGGCGCCTTCACCGGCGCGGTGAAACAACGCAAGGGACACTTCGAACAGGCCAACGGCGGCACCCTGTTCCTCGATGAAATCGGCGAGATATCGCCAATGTTCCAGGCCAAGTTGCTGCGCGTGCTGCAGGAAGGCGAATTCGAGCGGGTCGGCGGCAACCAGACGATCAAGGTCGACGTGCGCATCGTCGCCGCCACCAATCGCGATCTGGAAAGCGAAGTGGAACAAGGCAATTTTCGCGAGGATCTCTACTATCGCCTCAACGTCATGGCCATCCGCATGCCACCATTGCGCGAGCGCAGTGCCGATATTCCCGAACTCGCCGAGTTCCTCATCGACAAGATCGCCCGCCAGCAGGGCCGCAAGCTGACCATCACCGACAGCGCCATCCGCCTGCTGATGAGCCATCGCTGGTCGGGCAACGTACGTGAATTGGAGAATTGCCTGGAACGCTCGGCGATCATGAGCGAGGACGGCACCATCACCCGCGACGTGGTCTCGCTGATCGGCCTGGATAACGACTCGGTACCGCTGGCTCCGCTACCGGAAGTCGACCTGACCGACGAGACGCTGGACGAGCGCGAACGGGTCATCGCCGCCCTGGAGCAGGCCGGCTGGGTCCAGGCCAAGGCCGCCCGCCTGCTGGGCATGACGCCACGGCAGATCGCCTACCGCATACAGACCCTCAATATCCATATGCGCAAGATCTGAGAGTCGCCAATCCGTACCAGGCAAAGGAACTCAATCGTAGACCGCCAGAATCACCGTTTCCGGATCGATACAGGCGCAGGCTCGCATGCCCGGTTTCAGCTCCAGCGTTGCAAAATGGGCGTCCGTGACGACGGTCACCACGCTGCGCCCGGACGACAGGGCCAGCACGACCTCGACGGAACCGCGGCCGAGGCCGATGGACATCACCTCGCCCCAGAAACGATTGGCGAACTTTCCGGCCTGCGTCTCGTCGACCGTCAAGCTCACGTTGGTCGCCTTGAACAGGGCGAACACTTCACCGCCTATGTGCAGCCCTAGGTTTTCCGCACTGGCCTTGGTGATCAACGCGATCAGTTCCAGGTCGTCGTCCAGGCGAACGTGAACCAGATGGTTCATGCCGGCGTCGCGCAGCCCACTGACGGTGCCGCTGAACTGGTTGCGCGCGCTGCTTTTCATGGCCATGCGCTGCATCAGCCGCTGGAATTCACGGATGTCGGCATGGTGCAGCTCATCCATGTTCGATGTCACCCGGTCGAGGGTGGCCTGGTATTCCATTTCCAGTGCCCGGTACATCGCGACCATGCGCCGCCCGTATTCGGTCAATTGTGTACCGCCCCCCTGGCGTCCGCCGGTCGAGCGCACCACCAGCGGCTCGGGCGCCGTGTTGTTCAGTACGTCGATGGCGTCCCAGGCAGCCTTGTAGGAAAGAGGCACCGCCTTGGATGCCCGGGAGATGGACCCCAACCGGTCGATCTGTTCCAGCAGGCGGATGCGCGTATCCGACAGGGAAGCACCGGCATCGTTTTCCAGTGACAGGCGGCTGACGAAACGCGCGGCAAGATCATGGCTCATGTCAAGCGACTCCAGAATGGCATCACATCAAGGTGCCATCGTTGAATATTATATGCTATAGCGTCCTCACTCCAGAGGTGAAACTCTTACGCGGACGATAGCGCTTCCAGAAAGACCAATGACTGACGGGGTGTCTCAAACAGGACAACACAGGGGGCCATTTGTCGCTTTTACGACAAGGCTGGCCAGGTATCACTCAGGCGTCGTCCCCTTCCCCCATTGCGCAATACCCAGGTTATATATATAAATACATAGCGATGCCTCATTCTGGCACTCTACTTGCTTCGATCCAATGGCAAGCCGCCCCCGTGGCAACAACGACCGATGTCGGCCGGCGATCGGCGTCAAGGCACTCTGGATCGCCAGCCATCACCCAAGGAAACCGAATCATGAAAAAACTCGCATTTCTGCTGATCACACTCGTTTTGCCCGTCGTGGCCCAGGCCGGGGAGTTGCGTGTCGCGGTTGCCGCCAACTTCCTGGGCAGCATGGAGCAACTTGCCGCCGAATTCGAGGAGCAGACGGGGCATGACGTCATCATCAGCTCCGGCTCTTCCGGAGCCTTCTATGCCCAGATCGTCAACGATGCGCCTTTCGACGTGTTCTTCTCCGCCGATACCCAACGCCCGGAAGCACTGGTGAACGAGGGCCTGGCAGTGGACGAATCCCGCTTCACCTATGCCATCGGCGTTCCAGTGTTGTGGTCGACGCACGAGGACCTGGTGGATGCCCAGGGCGAGGTGCTTTCCAATGGCGACTATCGCTACCTGTCCGTGGCCGACCCGCAGAACGCCCCCTATGGCCTGGCCGCGCAGCAGGTCCTGACCGAACTGGGCCTGTGGGATGAACTGACGTCCCAGCAGCGTGTCGTCCAGGCTCAGACCATCGGTCAGGCCCACAGCCAGATCGCCTCGGGCGCGGCAGAACTGGGGTTCGTCGCCCTGGCGCAGGTCATCCAGGAGGACGGCGACATTCCCGGTTCACACTGGATTCCGCCCGCCGAATACCATGACCCCATCGTGCAGCAGGCGGTCATTCTGAACACCGCTCAGGATCAGGAACTCGCCGAAGAGTTCATGGCCTGGATCCAGGGTCCGCGTGCCACCGAGGTCATCGAGGCCGCTGGCTATAGTGTGCCCTGATAGCGTCAGCCCTGATAGAGATAGCAAGTCCAGGTAAACGAATTCGCCGCCGGGAACGGCCCGGCGGCTCGACGAGGCATTCATGTTCGGACTCAGCGACGCCGATATCACCGCCCTGTGGATCACGGTAAAGCTGGCGAGCGTCAGCACCGTGATGCTGGTGATTCTCGCCACACCATTGGCATGGTGGCTGGCGCGTACCCGCTGGCGAGGCAAGGTAATGATCGAAGCGCTGGTCGCCATGCCCCTGGTGATGCCACCGACGGTCATCGGCTTCTACTTGCTGGTGTTGCTCGGCCCCAGGGGCTGGATCGGCGGTTTTCTGGAATCCATTGGCGTGGGCCATCTGGCCTTCTCCTTCACTGGCATCGTGATCGGCTCCATGCTCTTCTCGGTGCCCTTCGTGGTGCAGCCGTTACAGAATGCGTTCACCAGTGCGGGGGGGCGGGTACTGGAGGTGGCCGCCACCCTGCGGGCCTCTCCCATGGACCGCTTCTTCACGGTCATTCTGCCGCTGTCGCGTCGCGGTTTCCTGACCGCGGGAGTCCTCTCTTTCGCACACAGCCTTGGGGAATTCGGCATGATCCTGATGATCGGCGGCAATATCCCCGGGCGTACCCAGGTGGCTTCCATCTCCATTTACAATCACGTGGAAACCATGAATTACAGCGCCGCCCACTCCCTGTCGCTGGTGCTGGTACTCTCCTCCTTCACGCTGTTGATGGCGATTTTCGCGCTCAACCGGCGTTTCAAGGTGGTCAGCGTGGCTTGAAGGAAATACGGAATGACCCTGCAACTCGAATTCAACGTCGATCGTGGCGACTTTGCCCTGGATGCGAAGCTGAGCCTGCCCAGTTCCGGCGTGACCGCCCTGTTCGGTCGTTCCGGTTCCGGCAAGACCACCCTGCTGCGTTGCATCGCCGGGCTGGAGCGCTATCCCGGCCACCTGAGCTTCCAGGGTGACATCTGGCAGAGCGGCCCGGGGGCGTTCGTGCCTACCCACAAGCGTCCGCTGGGCTACGTGTTCCAGGAAGCCAGTCTCTTTCCCCACCTGAGGGTGGCGCAGAACCTGGAGTATGGTTTCAAGCGCATTCCACGGGGACAGCGCAGAATCCAGTGGGATGAAGTCATCCAGTTGCTGGGGCTGGAGCCTTTGTTGACTCGCTACCCGGACGAGATTTCCGGCGGTCAGCGCCAGCGGGTTTCCCTGGGGCGGGCGCTGCTGACCAGCCCGCGCCTGCTGTTGATGGACGAGCCGCTGGCCTCCCTGGATGCCGCCAGCAAGGACGAGATACTGCCATTCCTGGAGCGCCTGCGCGACGAGTTGGCGCTACCCATCCTCTATGTCAGCCATTCGCTGGAAGAAGTCATCCGCCTGGCCGACCATCTGGTGCTGCTGGACGACGGCAAGGTCGTCGCCCAGGGCAACCTGCAAGCCTTGCTGACCGCCAGGGAGCTGCCCTTCGTGCAGACGGAGACCTCCTCGACGGTACTCGACGCCAGGGTGGTGGACCCGGAGTCGGAGGATGGCTTGACCGAGCTGGACGTCGGCGGCCAGCCGTTGCTGATCACCCGGCACGCCGTGCCGGCCGGGCTCTCGGTCCGGGTAAGGATCATGGCCCGTGACGTGGGCCTGGCATTGGCGCCACCCGAGGGCATCAGCTTCCTGAACTGCCTGCGGGTGACGCTGCTGGACAGCCAGCCGGGGATCACTCCCAGCCAGTTGCTGGTACGGCTGAAGCTGGGTGAGCAGATCATGCTGTCGAGAATATCCCGACGCTCCGCCAACACCATGCGGCTGCAACCGGGCCAGACCCTCTATGCCCTGATCAAGGGCGCGGCCTTGAGCTGAGAGCGGGTCGATCCATCGAACCACTACGCTTGCCCGTTCATGCCGCACCGCGCACTCCTCGCCCGGGATGCCCCAAGCCGTTCTTGTCGGTTGTACTACAGCGCTCCCTCCTCGATCGTCCCATCGTGTCGGATGACGTACAAACCCCTTCGTCGAAAATCATCAAAATAACCATAAAAACAATCAGCTATAAAAAAAGGCACGGTCCTTGCTTTAGTGTCTCCATAACGATGACCCCTGCAACGGAGACCAACCATGGAACTTAGCGTACTGGGGCAAGACAACGATTCCCCCGCTCTCGGCGCCGGAGGCTGTTCGTCCGGCTCCTGCGGCGGCACGGATGATCAGCTGTCCCACCTGCCGGATGACATCCGCGAGAAGGTGCATAACCATCCGTGCTACTCCGAGGAAGCCCACCACTATTTCGCTCGCATGCACGTGGCGGTGGCACCGGCCTGCAACATCCAGTGCCACTACTGCAACCGCAAGTACGACTGTGCCAACGAATCGCGCCCGGGTGTCGTCTCCGAGTTGCTCACTCCTGATCAGGCGGTGAAGAAAGTCAAGGCGGTAGCCGCCAACATCCCGCAAATGACCGTGCTCGGCATCGCCGGTCCCGGCGATCCACTGGCCAACCCCGAGCGCACCTTCGACACCTTTCGTCAGCTTTCCGAACAAGCGCCGGACATCAAGCTGTGCGTTTCCACCAACGGCCTGGCGTTACCGGATGCCGTCGAGGAACTGGCCAAGCACAACATCGACCACGTGACCATCACCATCAACTGCGTGGACCCGGAAGTCGGTGCCAACATCTATCCGTGGATCTACTGGAACAACCGGCGCATCCACGGTCGCAAGGCGGCCAAGATCCTCATCCAGCAACAGCAGAAAGGGCTGGAGATGCTGGTCGAGCGCGGCATCCTGGTGAAGGTCAACTCGGTACTGATCCCTGGCGTCAACGACGAACACCTCAAGGAAGTGAGCAAGGTCGTCAAGGCCAAGGGCGCCTTCCTGCACAACGTCATGCCGCTGATCGCCGAAGCCGAGCACGGCACCTTTTACGGCGTGATGGGTCAGCGCAGCCCCGACCCGGAGGAGCTTCAAGACCTGCAGGACGCCTGTGCCGGGGACATGAACATGATGCGCCACTGCCGCCAGTGCCGCGCCGATGCGGTCGGCCTGCTCGGCGAGGACCGCGGCGACGAGTTCACCCTCGACAAGATCGAGACGATGGAGATCGACTACGACGCGGCCATGGTCAAGCGCGCCGCCATTCACGCGGCGATCAAGCAGGAACTCGACGAGAAGGCCGCGAAGAAGGCCCGCCTGGCCACGATGTCGGTACCCACTGCCCCCGACAGCGGGCTCGGTGGGCAGCATCGTCCCGTGTTGATGGCCGTGGCCACCAGCGGCGGCGGCGTGATCAACCAGCACTTCGGCCATGCCAGCGAATTCCTCGTCTACGAGGCCTCGCCCGGCGGCGTGCGCTTCATCGGCCACCGCAAGGTGGATCAGTACTGTATCGGCGGCGACAGCTGCGGAGAGAAGGAGAGCGCGCTGGCCGGCAGCATCCGCGCCCTGAAGGGTTGCGAAGCGGTGCTGTGCTCGAAGATCGGCTTCGAACCATGGAACGACCTCGAGGCCGCCGGTATCCAGCCGAATGGCGAACACGCCATGGAGCCCATCGAGGAAGCGGTGATGGCGGTCTACGAGGAGATGGTTCGCGAAGGCCGCCTGGAACGGGACAGGACATTGCAGCAGGTCAGCGCCTAGTGCCTGACCGAGGACCGAGGTGCCTGATGGGGATGCGTGCAATTCTGGAGGTGTGACATGGCATTGAAGATAGTGGAATCCTGCGTCAACTGCTGGGCCTGCGTGGATGTCTGCCCAAGCGATGCGATCCATGCGAGCGACACGCATTTCAAGATCGACGCCCGCAAGTGCACCGAATGCGATGGCGACTATGCCGAGCAGCAGTGCGCGAGCATCTGTCCCATCGAAGGCGCCATCCTGCTGGCCGATGGAGCCCCGGCCAACCCGTTGGGTTCGCTGACCGGGATTCCCCCGGAGCGTATGGCCGAGGCCATGCGTGACATCCAGGCACGCTGAAGGAGACGGCCATGTCTTGCATCGTCTTCTACGAAAAACCCGGCTGTACCACCAACAAGCGGCAAAAGCGCCTGTTGCGCTCGGCCGGCCTGGAGCTCGAAGAGCGCAATCTGCTCGACGAACCCTGGACCCGCGAGCGCCTGCGGCCGTTCTTCGGTGCTCGGCCGGTGGCCGAGTGGTTCAACCCCTCGGCGCCGGCGATCAAGCATGGCGAGCTGGACCCACACGCGCTGGGCGACGAGGAGGCGTTGGCGCTGATGCTGGAGCAACCGCTGCTGATCCGCCGTCCGCTGCTGAGTTGTGGAGCGCGCTTCATGGTCGGTTTCGACCCCGTGGCGCTCGGCGCACTGCTACCCGGCGACATCGCCACCGAACTCCTTCGGGCTCCAATGGAAGGCTGTTCCCACGAGGCCGGTGGCAACGGCCACTGCCAACCACCGGGGGGTTCACGATGAGCGGCGCCCAAGCGCTCCGGCTGACGCCGGACATCCGTCACCGCCCCGAGCCCAACCACACCTGGCTACGGCAGATCCACCAGGCGCAGCGCGACGGACTGGGTTGCCTGCCTTTCCACCTGGGGCTGGACGAACCGGCCTATGCCGCGCTGATACAGACGCACCTTCCCGAGCTTGCCCGGCAGATCGGCACCACGGACAAGCGGGCCCAGGAGTGTGGGGAGCTGCGTGCGGAACTGCTCGAGATGCGGCGCGATGAGTGGTGGGAACTACACGATCTGCTGCTCTCCCACCGACACGGCAATGGCCCCGATGGAACCTGGATGGCCGGCATCGTCGCCGCGGGTTGCCTGGGTGGCGATCACCTGTGGCGCGATCTGGGCCTGGACTCTCGCCAGCAACTGAGCGAGTTGCTGGAGCACAACTTTCCACGCCTGGTCGAGCTCAACGTGCAAGACATGCGCTGGAAGAAGTTTTTCTACAAGCAACTGTGCGAACGGGAAGGCGGTTACGTCTGCCGTGCACCCAGTTGCGACATCTGCCCCACCTACCATGACTGCTTTGGAGAAGAACAATGAACGACGTCAAACGTATCAGTGTCGAGGACGCGGAAGCCCTGCTTGACCGCAAAGAGAACGTCATGCTGCTGGACATGCGCGACGCTCAGGCTTATTGCCAGGGGCACGACCCGCGCGCCATCCATCTCAGCGACTTCATCCTGCGTAGCTTGTTGAAATACACGCCCAGGCACGTGCACGTGATCATCAACTGCCATCAGGGCGATGCCAGCCAGGACATGGTGCGTCAGTTCAGCGACTGCGGTTTCAGCAACTGCTATAGCCTGGACGGCGGCTACCAAGCCTGGAAAAACCGTGACTCCGGCCCAGCCAGCACCGGCCAGAAGCCTCACCATAGCCTCGCGCAACGCGCCAACGCCGTCGCGTAATCCCTAGGAGACCAGCATGCAGGTTCTCGATACCGAAGCTCGTATCCGCCAGCAGATCGCCGACAATCCGGTGATCCTGTACATGAAAGGCGTTCCCGAAGCCCCGGAGTGCGGTTTCTCCCAGGCTGCGGTGACAGCGTTGAAGAAGACCGGCCATCCCTTTGCCTTCGTCAATGTGTTGGCCGCGCCGCATATCCGCGAGAAACTGCCGCGCATCTCGCAGTGGCCCACCTACCCCCAGCTGTTCGTCAATGGTGAGCTGGTCGGCGGCTGTGACATCATCCTCGGCATGGAAGCCGATGGTTCCCTAGGGGACACGGTGCAACCAAGGCGCGAGAGATGAGTCCGTCATCGTGGCCGGTGCCTCGAGTAGGCGTCGTCGAGTGACATCGGCACATCAATTCACGCCTCCTTCTTCCATGTCGTGGTGCATGTCTCGATAGACCGCCTGCAAACCGCTCTCGGAGATAAACCCCCGGTCGCGGGCATGCATGGCCATGGCCTTGCTGTCGGCGGAGAGCTGTAACTCACAGTCGGTATGGCGAATCTCGTCATGCAACTGATGAATGGCGCGCTTACGATCGACCCGACTATCGACACGGCGAATATAGATCGCTTTCACCCGACCGGGATACTCCTTGACGATACGGGCATAGACTTCGGGGTCGTGCTGGCCGCTGTCTCCGATCAGTACGCAGGGCAGGTCGTCAAACAGGTCCAGCATCCGGGTGATCAAGGCGTGCTTGTGGTCTTCGGCACGGCGCGGCCAGGGCTTGCGCCAGGAAATGCCCCACTCGCGAAGGAACAGGATCGGCCCCACCGGGATGTCGTTCATCTGGAAGAATTCCTCGAGCATTTCGTAAATGCTCCAGGGGCCTCGCGAGACATACAGGATCGGGCGGCGAGCCTCGCCGCTCTTGCCCACATACAGCGCCTGGTAGAAAGCGGCAACACCGGGGAAAGCCGCACGCTGATGCGCCTGTCTGACGAACAGGCGATAGAGCATGCGCAGCTTGTCGGTTACACCGGTATACATCACCGTATCGTCGATGTCGCTTATCACCAGCAAGTCGGTGTCCGCCGGGGGAATATAGACATCGGCGAAGCTGTGGATGGGCGTCGCACCGTCATGCGTCACGACGTGAAGGTCGGCGCGATGCCAGGAGGTATCCAACGGCAGCGGTTCATGCAGCCTGAGCGTCGCGTTGAAATAGCCGTCGCGATCCGTCGTCACCATGATGTCATTGTTGCCAAGGGTGACGTGGACCTCGACATCGGGAAGCCCCCGCCTGATGACACGACGCACCACATCGGCGATGTCGCGCAGTATCCCATAGGGCGGGATGACGCGGCCCAGCCCGGCCTGGCGAAACACTCGCCCCATCAGGAACGCCTCCCGGGTGGTGCCATAGCCCCGGTAGGGATGCACCACGGGGCCGCCATGGCCATGATCGCTCTTCATCGGCCTGGCGATGGCCCGCAGCAGACGGCGGAGGAGTCGCGGTGATCGATGCCGGGAAACCATCAGACGGGATACCCGGATACGATGTCGCGGCACGGTTTCGGTCTGTCCTGTTCGACATGCATGGCGGCTCTCCCTGTCCAACCTTGTCCCGTCCAACCGTTTCCCACTGTCTTGCCCCATGCCCAACCGGCAGGCGTACTGGCCAGTGTGGAGGATTACGC
Organism: Billgrantia endophytica; assembly: GCF_002879615.1. Classification (GTDB taxonomy): domain Bacteria; phylum Pseudomonadota; class Gammaproteobacteria; order Pseudomonadales; family Halomonadaceae; genus Halomonas; species Halomonas endophytica. The sequence goes on along the minus strand of NZ_PNRF01000032.1, from coordinate 37,290 downwards.
CCCAAGATCAAGTCAAACCATTATTCCGGCGTCACCGCCGTCGGAACCGAAGCGACAGCCCGCCGGGGGAAACAGCATCCCCGACATGCACAGGCGCCCGGCACCTTGGTCATACCCAGCATGAAGCAAAAGATAGCCAGTCGCCCCGGCGCACTGAAACAGGGTACGAAGGTCACCCAGGTGGTCAGCACGGCGGCATACGACGGAGCCCTGCTATCGTAGCAGGGCTCCGTTGACATCATGATGTGACAGTCTCGCCATCAACGCTTCAGCAATTCGCGCACATCCTTGGCTTCCCAGTGGGGAAAGTGCTTGCGCACCAGCGCATTGAGATCCGCTTCGAAGGCCGCCCAGTCGACCTCGACGCTCGACCCCGCATCGCCCTCGTCCTCCACGATGGAACGGATCATCCCCGCCCCCACGGTGACGTTGGTCAGCCGGTCGATGACGATGAAGCTGCCCGTGCCGGGGCTCTGTTCATAGGGGTCCAGAGGCACCTCGGCGGTCAGCTCGACCCGGCAACGGGCGATGGCATTGAGCTCGAGCCGATCGGCGCCGTGACGCTCGAGACTGTTGACGTCCACCTGATGGTGAATGGTGCTGACCTGACCGGAGACCGCCCGCCCTGCCAGACGTATGTCGACCTGTCTCCCTGGCACCAGGGGCTGTTCGTGCATCCAGACGATATCGGCATCGAAGGTATTCGACAGGGCGACGTCCGCATCCTCGGCGACGATCCAGTCGCCACGGGAAATGTCGAGTTCGTCCTCCAGGGTCACGGTGATGGCCTGGCCCGGCCATGCCGCCTCCAGGTCGCCGTCGAAGGTGACGATCCGCTCGACCCGGCTGGTCTTGCCCGAAGGGAGCACCTTGATCGGAAGGCCGGGGCGCAGCACACCCGCCTCCAGGGTGCCGGCATAGCCGCGAAAGTCGAGGTTGGGGCGGTTCACGTACTGGACCGGCAGCCGCAGATCCACAACGTTGCGGTCCCGCGCAATCTCCACGGTTTCCAACAGCTCCAGCAGGGCCGGCCCCGGTTTGCCGTCGACGACGTACCAGGGCGAACGCTCACTGCGATTGACCACGTTGTCGCCTTCCAGCGCCGAGATCGGCACGAAGTGGATATCGCTGGCCGACAGCTGCTCGGCGAAGCGACGATAATCGGCCACGATCTCGTTGAAGCGCGCCTCGTCGAAGCCGACCAGGTCCATCTTGTTGATGGCGATCACCAGGTGCTTGATGCCCAGCAGGTCGGCGATGAAGCTGTGCCGGCGGGTCTGGGTCTGTACCCCGTAGCGGGCATCGATCAGGATGATCGCCAGGCTGGCATTCGACGCACCGGTCGCCATGTTGCGGGTGTACTGCTCATGCCCCGGCGTATCGGCAATGATGAACTTGCGCTTGTCGGTGGAGAAGAAGCGATAGGCCACGTCGATGGTGATGCCCTGCTCCCGCTCGGACTGCAGGCCATCGACCAGCAGCGCCAGGTCCACGGCCTCGCCGGTGGTTCCGCTCTTCTTCGAGTCCCGGGTAATCGCTGCCAGATGGTCATCGAAGATCATCTTCGAATCGTGCAACAGGCGGCCGATCAGAGTCGACTTGCCATCGTCCACACTGCCGCAGGTGATGAAACGCAGCAGGTCCTTCCGTTCATGCTCATGCAGATACTGGTCGATGTTATCGGCAATGAGTGTCGATTGGTGTGCCATCCGCCCGTCCCTTTAAAAGTAACCTTCGCGCTTCTTCTTCTCCATCGAACCCGCTTGATCATGGTCGATGGCACGGCCGCTGCGCTCGCTGGTGCGAGTCAGCAGCATCTCCTGGATGATTTCGGGCAGCGTTGCGGCCTTCGACTCCACGGCGCCGGTGAGCGGATAGCAGCCCAGGGTACGGAATCTCACCCACTTCTCCTCGGGCACCTCGCCCTCGGCCAGCGGCAGGCGGTCGTCATCGACCATCACCAGCATGCCGTCACGCTCGACCACCGGGCGTGGCGCACTGAAGTAGAGCGGCACGATGGGAATCTGTTCGAGGTGGATGTATTGCCAGATATCCAGCTCGGTCCAGTTGGAGAGTGGAAAGGCGCGAATCGACTCGCCCTTGTGGACACGGGCGTTATAGAGATTCCACAGTTCCGGCCGCTGGTTCTTGGGGTCCCAGCGGTGGTACTTGTCACGGAAGGAAAATACCCTCTCCTTGGCCCGGCTGGCTTCTTCGTCACGACGGGCACCGCCAAAGGCGGCATCGAAACCATACTTGTCCAGCGCCTGCTTGAGGGCGGCCGTCTTCATCACATCGGTATAGCCGCTGCTGCCATGGTCGAAGGGGTTGATGCCAGCGGCACGCCCCTCTTCGTTGGTATGCACCAGCAGCTCCATGCCCGCCTCGCTCGCCATGCGGTCGCGGAAGGCGATCATCTCGCGGAATTTCCAGGTGGTGTCCACATGCAGCAGCGGGAATGGCGGCGGCCCGGGAAAGAAGGCCTTGCGTGCCAGGTGCAGCATCACCGCGGAGTCCTTGCCGATGGAGTAAAGCATTACCGGTTTGGAAAATTCCGCGGCCACTTCGCGGATGATATGGATGGACTCGGCTTCCAGTTGCTGAAGGTGGGTGAGCCGTTGGATCGTTGGAGCGGCCGGCGTCGTTTCGGCAACCTGAGAGGCCGACTCGCGCGTGGGTGCAGGGAAACTGGTCATCGGCCCGGGTACCTCGCATGACAATGGGCAAGAAGGATCATGCGATACAGGGTAACGCCAGGTCATAATAACGTAAAAGAATGATTACCTATCTTTTTAGTCGTTATAAGAATAACACTGCATGTCAGAGGTCGACTCGCTCCACCCAGGTCAACCAGTCATCGGCCCCCAGGTCCATGACCCGGTAGCCCGGGCGCGATGCTTCATCGATGGCGAAACCGACCGAGCCGGGCAGGAACTGATCGGTGGTGGAAGGAGTGCCGTAGACCGCCACCTCCCCCTGCACCCGGCGCTGATGACTGGCGAAGGCCTGATGGATATGGCCGCACAGCACGGCCTTGACCTGGGGGTAGGCCGCCAGCGTCTGCCAGAAGGCTTCACGATCCTTGAGGCCTATCGCATCGAGCCACTCCGACCCCACCGCAAGAGGTGGATGATGCATGGCCAGCAGCGTGGGCCGCTCGTCCTCCTCGAGCCGCTCGACCAATCCTGCGAGTCGTACCTGACCGATCTCGCCATGAGCCTGACCGCTGACCCTGGTATCCACGGCCAATAGCCGCCAGCCGTTCAGGTCGATATCGTAGTGAAAGGCGCGTATCTCTTCCATCAGCCCTGGCTGGTCGTGATTGCCGGCCATCCAGAACCAGGGGCAGTCCAGCCGCGACAGCGCCTGATGGGCAAGCCGATAGGAAGCCGCGGTTTCGTCCTGGCTGACGTCGCCGGTCACCAGGACCAGGTCGGGGCGCTCGGTAACGACCGCCGCTACCACCGCCTCGAGCTGGTGCAAGGGAAAGCCGGCCCGTGAGCGGGCACAGGGTTCGGCATGGAGATGGCAGTCCGTTATCTGGACGAGACGCATCAAGGCAGCTCCGGCATGTCGGTCGAATGCCCGTGAGCCAGCCCGTGGGCCAACCACTCGCCCAGGAAGCGATTGAGCTGCAGCTTCTCGTCGGGCTGGAACATGCGCAGATTGGGATAGCGGTAGCGTCCGTCGAAGTGGCGCTCGCGCTGGAAATCGGTGACCTCGGCCATGCGGACATCGTGATAGAGATGAACGCGCATGCGTGGCGGATCGATGAGCTTGTCCATGAGGCCGCTCTGGGCGACCCGCATGATGGTGGTATAGGGGGCACGCTCGAGCACCGTGAGCAACAGGGTACCGAAACGGCCACGCTTGCCGGTCAGGTCCAGCTCACGGGTTTCGCCTGCCGCCAGATCACCCAGCAGCCGAGTCAGGCGCAGGTAGTTGGCGCTGCACTCTCCCTGCAGACCTTTCAGGTCGGTCACATAGGCGGCTCTTGCCACGCTACCTCCTTGCTCTCAAAGATGCTCGCTCGCTCGCCAGCCAATAGAAGGCGATCAGACACATGGCATTGTCGAGTCTACCGCCCCGCAGGAGTTCCCAGGCCTGGTTAAACGGTAACACGTGCACGCGAATATCCTCGTGCTCTTCGTCGAGGCCGTGTATGCCGCCCAGACCCTCGCTATCCACCAGGGCGCAGAACAGGGTAACCCGCTCGTCGCAGGCGCCGGGGCTGGGATAGTAGGTATGCAATTCGATCAGTTCGCCAACGGCGCACCCGGCCTCTTCCCGAGCCTCCCGGCGTGCCACGTCGGCAAGGCTCTCGCCAGGCTCCACCAGGCCGGCCACCACCTCGAGCTTCCAGGGAGACTCGGGGTCGTCCATGGCGCCGGCACGTATCTGTTCCACCAGCACCACGGCATCACGTTCCACATCGTAGATCAATACGCCAACCGCATCATGGCGCCGATGCACCTCCCGCACCATCTCGCCGCTCCAGCCACCCTCGAACAGCCGATGGCGCAGGTGAACCTCTTCCAGACGGAAGAAGCCCTGATGCAGGCAGCGGCGCTCGACGATCTCGACATCGGCGACCGTAAAAGGCCGCAGAAGAGTGGTGTCCGTGCCCTGTCCGCGGGTAACGGCCATATCGATCTCCCGGACGATGAATGCCGACCATTATCACGACCGGGGTCCGGAATGCCAACTGCCGTGCGGTCACGGTAACCGGCACGGCAGCGAGCGAAAGGCATCAACACCGCAATATCAGAGCTGCGACAACAGGGCCCGGGCTTCTTCACGCAGCGCCTCGTCGGAGATCTCGCGGTCCGGGCGAGCCGTACCGTCCACGGCACGCCGGGCATGGTCGCGGGCCTCATCCTGGCGGCCTTCATCCTCGAGGAAGGAAGCGAAGTAGAAATTGACGTCGATGCCGTCCGGGCGAATCTCCAGTGCACGCTGGAACATCTGCTCGGCGGTGGCGCTGTTGCCGAAACCAACCGGGCGTCCCGGCGCGCGGTCATAGAGCGCTCCCAGCGTCACATAGGCCGAACCGTTGCCGCCTTCGGGGTCCAGCTCGATCGCCCTTTCCAGCGCACCGCGGGCGTTGCGCGCACTGCCCAGGGCACCCAGGCCACTGCGTTCGCGGGCGTGGGAGGCCTCGATGATGCCATACCAGATCAGCGGCTGAGCCTCTCCGGCGTTCGCCTCGACCAGGGACTCGGCCTCATCGGCGAGAGACTGCAGCGCGCGGCGGCGCTCGCCCTCGGCTTGCCGTGTCGTGATCTGCTCCCAGCGCTGCTTGAGAACCTCCACGTCACCTTCCCAGGCCACCGCGCCGCTCAGCGGGGCCAGGGAAATACCGATGCCCAGTGCAACAGCGAGTAGGCGGTGTCGAATCATGTCCAGTCTCCTCGAGGTTATTCTTGTACCGCACGACGGAGCGTCGCCCCAACAATGTAACGAACGTTTGAATGATTCACCAGCGTCAGCCCTCTTGCCCATTGGCCCGGCCGGCGTGAATGGCGTATGTTGCGTCTCTCGATCGAACTCTCGACCAACAAGGAGCGCATCGGCATGAAGGGCCGCAACATGACCCGTTGGCGTGACCCGGCCAAGGACCCGCGCCAGGAACCCAAGAGCAACCTGATCACCCTCGAGGGGGCCGAACGTCTGCGCGGTATCCTCGACCATCTCTCACGAATCAAGCGCCCGGCACTCTCCGCCAAGGTGGGTGAAGCCGCGGCGCTGGGCGACCGCAGCGAGAACGCCGACTACACCTACAACAAGAAGGAGCTCAACCGGGTCATTGCCCGCATCCGCTACCTGACCAAGCGCCTCGACGAACTCCAGGTGGTAGACCGGTTGCCGGCGAATACCGACAAGGTCTACTTCGGCGCCTTCGTTACCCTGGAAGACCAGGATGGCGAGGAGATGCGTATCCGCCTCGTCGGCCACGACGAGACCGATACCGCGAAGCGCTGGATCAGCATCGATGCCCCCCTGGCCAAGGCACTGCTGGGCAAGTCATTGGACGATGAGGCGACGGTGGCGGCCCCGGCCGGCGAGACCACCTACGTGATCACCGACATCGCTTATCGTGATTCGGCCGCCCGGGCCCGATAGACTCGGAAACGGCGATCGTCGGCGAGAATCTCGAAGTCGCCGAAGGTGCGCGCCAGCAGGTCCGGATACGGCAGAAAGGCGTTGGCCACCAGGATGAGCTGGCCGCCCGGCAGCAGGTGATCGGGCGCTTCCCCGATCAGCCGGGCCGCGGGGCCGTAGTCGATGGCGCGCTCCTGATGGAACGGCGGATTGCTGACGATGGCGGCGAAGCGCTGCTTGCCCAGGGTCGAGTAGACATCGCCGGACAGCGTGTCACCTCTCAGCCCGTTGGCTGCCAGGGTGCGCCGGGTCGCCTCCACCGCAAAGCCGTTCACATCCACCGCCGTGACTTCATGACCGCGCCGCGCCAGCCAGGCGGCCAGGATACCGTCGCCACAGCCCATATCGAGAACATCGCCCGCCTCCGGCAGCGTGGCAGGCAGGTGCCCGAGCAATAGCCGGGTTCCCTCGTCGAGCTTACCGTGACCGAACACCCCCGGGTGGCTGGCCAGGACCAGTCCTTCGGCTTCGAACGATGTCCAGGCCGCTTCGGGGTCGAGGTCGACCCGGCCCAGGCGCGTCTCGAACAGCGAACAGCGCCGGGCACTGTCAAGCTTGCGGCAGCCCAGCCCCAATGCCGCCAGCACCTTCAGCACGCGCTTGATGCCCCCCTGGTTCTCCCCCGCCAGCTGTAGCCGAGTGCCTTCCGGCAAGTTGGCGCATAGCCACAGCAGCCACCACTCGCCCAGGGCGTGGGCCTTGGGCCAGAACAGCACCGCCCCGGGCGGTTCGGAGGCGAAGGGCGGCTCAAAGGGAGACATCGCCGAGCGGCCGTGCTCCCGCCAGGCGTCGAGAACGGCGTGATCGGCGCTGAGCACGCTCCCTTCACCGCCTTCCAGCCAGGCATCGCGGGGCGGCGCCACCCATAGCCAGCCACGATAGTCGGCATCCTGCCGTTCGAGCAGCTGACACACCGGCGCTTCGGCACTCATCGCAGGGTTCTCCGTTCAGGTTGTCGTCGCGGGACGCACCAGGGTGTAGAGCAGGTAGCGCCCCAGCCGCCAGTGGGGCTCGGCCCGGCAGTAGTGCTGCTCTAGCGCCACCAGCCGGCACCAGTCGGCCTCCGTGCCCGGTGGATGGCGCAGGTAGTCGTGGAAGACACGAATGCCCGCCACCTCCTGTACCACCAGGCCACTGTCCGCGGCCCAGGCCTCGATCTGGGAGTGGGTCAGCGGGGAAATGGGGGTCAGCCGCTGACGCTTGCCGGTCCCCTCGAGGCGATCGGCCAGCGCCTTCTCCAGGTTGCCTTTCACCACGTTGGACATCCGCAGCGCATCGCGGTTGAACACCATCAGCGAGAGCTGCCCACCCGGCGCCAGCTGTCCCGCCAGGATCGCCATGGCCCCGCGCGGGTCGCTCAACCATTCCAGCACGGCATGGCAGGCGATCAAGGACCAGGGGCCCGGCGTACGCTCCGGCAGTTGCTGAAGCGTGGCATCGACGAAGGCCACCGGTTGTCCGGCAAGGGCCTGCCGGGCGTGGGCAAGCATGTCCCGGGCAGGCTCGACCAGGGTGACCGCATGGCCCCGCTGGGCAAACCAGCCGCTCAACTGACCCAGGCCGCCACCCACGTCCAGCACCCGCTGGCCTTCGAGACGGAGCATTTCCGGCAACAGGCGATCGAGCAGCGCCAGGCGCAGCGCACCACGGGGACCGCCATAGAGGCTGCCGGCGAACTTGTCGGCCAGGCCATCGAAATGTCGATCGCCGGCTGGCGAGAAAGGCGAAACGGAGAGAGGCATAGGGGGCTCGGGAACAGAGTGAGACGGCATTCTACCCGGCCCGGGTCATGCACGAAACGCCGATGATCGGGCCCGAACCCGACCGACCCGCGCACCCTACCCCAGCCTGGGCAGGTGCTGGGCCCAGGGTGTGTCGGCTTCCACCTGGGCCGCCAGCGCCAGCAGCCGTCGCTCATCCCCCATCGCGCCGATTACCTGAACACCCACCGGCAGACCATCAGGAGTGATATGCAGCGGCAGCGACATGGCCGGCTGGCCGGTGAGGTTGGCCAGTTGGGTGAAGGGGGTGCGGGCCAGCGCATCTTTCGCCAGATGCTTGAGCATGCCCGCCTTCAGTGCCAACCGTGGCAGCCCGGGAAGCACCAACAGCGACATCAACCGCTCGCGGACCGGCGTCGGGTAAAGCTCGCCCAGGCGCGGGGCCGGAGCCGCGGCCACTGGCATCAGCAGCACGTCGAAACGTCGATGGAACGCACCCATCGTACGGGCCACCTCGTTCCAGTAGCGCTTGGCCAGTTCGTAATCGCATACCGGCAGGCTGCTCCCGAGACGGGCGATCGCCCGGGTGGAAGGCTCGATATCGAGCCGGGAGACCGGCACCCCGGTCTGCTGGCAGATCCAGGCGAGGTCGGCGGTAAGATGGCCCAGGTAGAGGGTGAGGTAGCTGTCGGCCAGGCGTTCGCCATCGACCGGAGGCTCGGCCCACTCGACCTGATGACCCAGCGACTCCAACTGGCTGGCGGCCTGCTCCACGGCCTTGCGCACGTCGGGGTCGAGACGGGTGCCGAGTGGGGCTCCCAGCGAGTCCCCCAGCGACACGGCTATCCGCAGCGGCTCGGGAGGTCGTTCCAGGGCGGCCAGGAAACCCTGCTCGCGGAGCAGAGGCCAGGGGCTGCCTTCGTCCATGCCGTTGGTGGCGTCGAGCAGCGCCGCGCTGTCGCGCACACTGCGGGTCACGGCATGCTCCACCACCGCCCCCTGCCACACCTCGGCATGCATCGGCCCCAGCGGCACCCTGCCCCGTGAAGGCTTGAGGCCGAACAGCCCGCAGTAGCTGGCGGGAATGCGGATCGACCCACCGCCATCCCCCGCCATGGCCAGCGGCACCAGACCTCCCGCCACGGCGGCCGCCGCGCCACCGCTGGAGCCACCGGGCGAATGCACGGGATTCCAGGGGTTGACCGGATGAGGAAAGGCACGCGGCTCGGTGATACCCATCAGCCCCAGCTCAGGCGTGGCGGTCTGGCCCAGGATCGTCAATCCCGCCTCGCGCAGGCGCGTCACCAGGGTCGAGTCCACCGGCGCCGTCCAGTTGGCCAGGGACGCACTGCCGAAGGCCAGGGGCTCGTCGCCGATTGCCATCAGCAGGTCCTTGGTCAGGGTCGGCACCCCGGCGAAGGGAGAATCGGGCACGAGCCGAAGGGCCTCGGCACGTGCCCGCTCGAAGCGGGTGCGCACCACGGCCGCCAGCCGCGGGTTGTCAGCCTCGATGGCGCTGCAGGCAGCCCCCAGAACGTCCTCACGGCTTACCTCACCGGTACGGATCAGTTCCGCCAGCCCTAGAGCGTCGTAGCGCCGGTACTCATCGACTTCCATGTGGACTCCTCGTATGTCGTGATTGCCCGGATATTGCACCATGCCCACCGCTCTCGGGTGATGTCGGTCAGGCAAGCACACGCCAGGGTGGTTTATCTTGCCGCCCCAAGCCCTTATAATGCGCAGCCGTTGCGCCCCCATAGCTCAGCTGGATAGAGCGTCCCCCTCCTAAGGGGAAGGCCCCAGGTTCGAATCCTGGTGGGGGCGCCACCCTAGTGAATTTTTCGAACTTTCCTGGCTTATCCCCAGCGGTACGAAAGCAACTCTTCCCGGCAACCGGGTTCGGGATATTCCATCCTTTATGCTCACGGCACCCGTTGCACGCCGCGGCGAACAGTCCAATCTCCTTATTGACCGTCGCTTCCTTGACCGACTCCAGCCGATCCATCACATACTGCCGTACATCGACGTCAGTGATGCCAGCCATGTCCCGCCCAGCGAACGCCCGATAAAGCGGCCGAGCCATCGATTTGCGCTTGGCCATGGGAGTCCTGGTCTTATGCTGAGTCAGGTAGGCCAGCACCACCTCATCGAATGTTTTGCATACGCCTTTCTCCCGGATGGACGTATGCGACCCCGTGACCGCACCAGTATAGGGGCCGCTCAATGACTGCACATAGCGATCGATCTCTGCCGCCGAGATGCGCGGGCTCCTGGGGCGCGGATAGACGACATTAAGCTCACCGCTCTCCACCAGGCGCTCGATTGTCCTTTTGCATCGGAACGACAAGAGGTGGGCAGCTTCGGCGTAGGTGTAAAGCGCCTTGTTCATGCATCCTCCAGGCAATAAAAAACCGCCCTCGGCGGCTATCTGTATTCGCGCCAAGCCCTCTTCCCGCGCATACTCAAACGAGCAAACACAGCCAGGACGTGGACGTGATGAAAAAGTTGATGATTGTTGCCGTGCTGCCTCTCGCCGCGTGCGCTACGCAGGACAGCCCGAGCGTAGGGACGGCAAACCCGGCATCGGAGTACTGCGAGAGCATCGGTGGTGATTCAGAAATGCGGCAGGTAGATGGCGGTGTGACCGGCTACTGCCGGCTGCCCGATGGCCGCATGATCGACGAGTGGGAGCTGTTCAGGTCAGCGCAGCCTGAGGATTGAGGGTCAGCCTGACAGAGCGGCTCCAACACCACTATGCTCTAGGCGCACTTCATCATTGCCAGTTGCCGCCGGATCTCGGCGTTGTCCTTGAGCAGCTGGCCGAAGGCTTTCCGCACTGGCTCGGCTCCATTCCAGTTGCCCGGCTCACCGGTTGCTCCGGTGACGATCTGGTAGATATCGTGGACTGTGGCGCGATGAGTCCGGGTTTCCTGGGCGTGGCTCTGTGCCTCCAGGCGCATCCGGTCGTTTTTGTCCAGCAACGCTTGCTTCTCTCGCTCCAGATCATCGATCCGGGCGCAGAGCTGGTCTTGGATGTGGTCGGCCTCTCGGGCCGGGGCGGTGGTGGTCATGATCTCTCCAGGAACGAAAAAACCGCCTCAATGGGGGCGGCGGGTTGATTGGTTCAATTAGGGGAGCATCCAAATTCTGGTGGTTGAGAAAGGTGTATTTCTTTTATACATTCATCATATACCTTCACTGAATTATCGGGAATACAGATCAGAACGGAAGCATGAATATTTATAGCGCATTGAAAAGAAACAGCTATATATTACGTGGAGAATATCTGAACCATGTATAAGTTTTGAACTCAAACAAACTATCAGATCACAAGCTGTGTTGAGTCTCTCTGGCTCAGCATGGAGGTGAAGATGAGGCCATAAAGCCTCTGCTGGGGAGTGAAATAAATCCCCAATATTTCAAGGAGATGAAAACATGATGCCCAAGGAATTTCTCAAAAAACTCGGTATTCTCGGTATCTCTTTCGGCCTGATCGCCAGCCCGCTGGCCTTCGGTGAAGCCGAAGAAGAAGCAACTACAGCACCCGGTCAAGAGGAGACTTTTGAGCCTAGCCAAGAGGATACTTTTGACGACCAAGATGTCCACGGTGCAGATGAAGAAGAGGCAGAATGGGAAGAAGAGAGTGAAGCAGAGGAGCCTGAAGAAGAAGACTTCTAACTCTCCTTCCTAGTCTGGACCGCCGCCCATCAGACAGTTTCTGATGGGCGGCTTTTCATTTCTCAGGAAGATACTTCATCACCTCTTGCTCAAACCGTCCCTGTCAGTAGTGATTGAGGCGCCTCGTCCGACGTCGGGCTCGGTGCTGTGCCGTACTTGAGGCGGCGGGTTATTCACATAATCCGTATATCGACGAGCACATCGGCGTTTCGTCCTGCGCTCCGGTTGCAGCGATCAGGTCGTACTGCCGACCACCGCGACTTGTGCGGCTCCACTCGACGACGGTATGGATGCCGTGGCGCTCTAAACTGACATCCGTTTCCCCGCGAGCCGCCCAGAACATCGCACAGTCTCTCTTGGCTGCCTGGCTCACGATCCGCTCCCACTCAGCAACCCGCTTCATCTCAGCGGGAAACCGACGGGCAAACGACTGGCTGGGCGTGAAGATCGTCAGCTACAACTGGCAGCGCGACGGATGGGAGCAAGTATGGGCCCGGCTAGGCAGAATCATTTCCGAGCTCGAGGACGAGGCCATGACACCGGTGGCCAAGGTCGCCAGGAAGGTGAATCGGGCCATGCGGAATGACCTGAAAAATGCGGCTTGACTAATTGAAGGTCTGTAGATAGCTCATTGCCAAGCTGTGCCGAGCTGCACTCTCATCAGCACTGACTTCCTGGCCCTGCCCTCATCGGCTGGGCCTTTTGCTTGCAACTCGACTATGACCCGGGTCGACGACCTGGTGGAGGGTCTGGCGGTCGCCTGTCTTGCCCACCTTTCATTGCCCGGTTGACCGCGCGCTTCACTTTCTGGCGGTTCGCCGGCTTCCGCAGCCAATTGAAGATGGCCAGCAAAATCCATTTCCGCATTGTGACCTCCGCAAGTGTCGGCTGATCGCTACAGATCCTTCTCGTCGTACGTGTGCCCTGGTGAGTTGCGCTTGCTAACGTCACGCTGACGCCTGTCGCTGCCGTGTACCACGTTATCCCAACCCTCTTTCACTTTCCGGGTGGCAAGCTCACGGTTTTCAGGTTTCCGCAACCAGTAGGCGCCGGCTGCTAGCACGAGTAAACGTAGCATTTGAAGCTCCTCGTCATGGGTCTCGTTTAGGTATGGATCGCTGCCGCATATTGGTCAAGCGGCCCTGCTGTTTTGTTTCCCCCGTGTTCTCTCGACGCTTTGCCCGCCTCCAGACGGGCTTTCTTCTTTCTGGGGTCATCATGATTCGCTGGATTACCGAGGTGGCGACCATTCCTGCTGCGCCGCCTCAGGCGCGCACTGTTCTGCCGGGCATAGCGACACGGATCCTGGCATTGTGGCCAATGGCCGCCGAGAGTCAGATATCGTGCTCGAATTCCGCGATCTGCTCAGCGGCGAGTTGGCAGCATTGGGTATCCGCCACCTACTGGATGGTGACCCGGGAGAAAACCTGCCTCTGAGGGATGCGGTGAACGTGGCTGCCAAATGCGATATCGCCATCGGGTTTCACACTGACGCGGCTTCCCCCGCTGACGATACGCTGCAGCCGACGCGCTCCATCGCGGCATGAGTACGGCACGTGGCGAGATCCGTCGGCTATACCGATGACGATATCGACGGTGTTGATGTCGAGTATTTCGACTCACAGACCTGGACGTGGGAGACCGTCGAGTGTCGGCTGCCTGGCGATCAGGGATTCCACAACGAACAGATGCGCATCGAGGGGGTGACCAACCGCACCCGGGCCTGGCGGCTGGGCATGCGAGAGCGACGGCGGTTCGCTATGTGCGCTGGCAGTATCAGTGGTCGACAGAGATGGACGCGCTCAACTCTCGCTACCTCAGCTACTGCGCGGTGGCTGACGACGTGCCGGGCTATGCCCAGTCGATGCTGATCGATGACGTGAATGTCGACGGCAATAATGTGCATTTGATGGTGTCGGAGCCGCTGCAGTGGGACGAGCTGGCCCGGCCTGGGCAGGGCTTTGTCATCGCCTGGCGCCGCCCGGATGGCACGACCTCGGGGCCGTGGCCAGCGCAGCCTGGGGACAACGACCACTACGTCATTGCGCTGATGAGCGAGATACCGGAGGTAACCGATACCACGAGCCGCCGCACCTGCTATTCGGAACGGTTGAACGTTGGAGCTATCCGGTGCTGATACGCTCGATACAGCCCCAGGGAATGGTGAGCGTCAGCGTCGAGGCGGTCAACTACGATGCGCGAGTGTATGAGAATGATGATGCGGTGGCGCCGTGAGCAGAGATGTGGTGCCGGGTAACGGGACAAGGGTCCAGCCGAGCGGCCGGCCCCTTTCACGCGATGTGTGCCGTCCTTGGCAATCTTCTCCTGCCGCGACTGTAACCTGCCGGGGCGGCCAGGCGATGCAGCCATATCGCGGCTGGTTTTGTAGGAGATTGCCTACGTGGCGTGCCGGCAATCACTTACACGAGTTCATAACCCAGGTTAGGTCAACCTCGTGCGATAGCTGTCACTGTGTATGGGTAACGCAAGGAAGCCTGCCGGGCCCGGGCGGCTCGATGAGCCAGGGATGCACGAACAGGACGTTCGTGGAGAGCGAGACATGGAAGCAATGATCAGCCCGGCCCGCAAGGGGCGGGCTTTTTTGTTTTGGTGAAGCCTCCGAATACCACCTGCTATGCCAGCATAGCGCGTGATACTCACGTGACCGAATCGTGGCGCATGCCAGACGGCAGCGCTACTCTTCCGGTCGTTCCCAGTCGACTTATCACGGGGCCACGTACGTAAGCCGCTGATAATTTTATATTTCCACCAAACCCCGCACCCTCCTATATAGGGGTCGAGCCATCCAATACCAGCGTGATCCGCATGGGGCAGGAAATAATTGAGTGAAAGGGAAAAAGCCTGGAGGATGGTGCCTCCAGGCCGTTGCGGCTATCGCGGCGAGAGGCGCTTCACCTCTTGCAAAACAAGCGCTTTCAGCTGGGCAACTGTCATCGATTCGTAGCTCCGGTCGTTCAGGCTTGATACTCAAGTCCGAACCACTGGGTCCCGCAAGCGAGGCGGTAAAGTGCCTCGGCGTGGGCGAGGTCAGCCATCGATGGACTGCAGGATCAGCGAATGCCAGCCCGTGCGGTAGGTCTCATAGCCCGGCGATGCCGCATGGGCCACGCATACGTCCCGCCCGCCCATCTTCGTGACCAGGGAGCCTCGCGGCTGTTCGAACAGCGATTTCCAGCCGCCGACCTCCAGACGGCTGTTTCCGTCGGATTGCGAGTCCGCCAGCACAAGGCCCTGATCGTCGACGATACACACGCGTGTGCGCGTCCACTCGGCGGCCGTCAGGGGCGTGCAACGCACGATGGTCAGCGCCAGGGCGTCCCAATCGAAGAGGATTCCCAGTACGCCGAGGATCTTGCCACCTTCACGCACGGCACATGAATAGGCCAGCACACGCTTGCCGCAGACCAGTTCCGACTCGTGCACGGTGAAAAAACCGAATTCGCTGCCATCGTGCGTGGCCATGGCTTGCTGGAACCAGGGGGAGTCGGATACATCCATGCCCTCGCTCGTGAATTGCGCCGGCCGACCGTTGGCCAGCACACGGCCTTCGCAGTCGACCAGCACCAGATCCATGTACACCGTGTAGGAGTCCAGGATCTGCCCCAGCCGCTTCGAGGCATGGGCGCAGGCGCTCGAACTGGGATCGAGCGTACAGGCGACGGCGGCCGCATCGGTCGCCCACCAGCGCACGTCGCAACTGCGCTCGTACAGATTGCGATCGATCAAGTCGATGTTGACCAATGCCAGTTCGCACAATCGGGCATCGCGCACCTGCGTCACGTACCCACTCACGGCGTCGCGCATCTGCGAGCCGGTTCGTTGAGCCTGCGTGCGCAACTGCTGCGTGATGCTTTCGACTTCGGAGGACAACCGTTTCATCTCCGTGGCCACCACGGCGAACCCTACTCCGGCTTCGTTGGCCAGCGCCGCTTCGATGCGAGCGTTGACCGACAGCAGATGGGTTGCCCGGTTGACCTCGGTGATCTGCTCAAGCGCGGCGTCAACACCGCGGAGCATGGCATCGGACAAGGAGGAGATGTCGGCGATGTGCTGCTCGACGGCGGAGCCCCGCTCGACATCGTCTCGGGCGGACGAGGAATCGGTGATATTCATAGGAAGATTCACCACTGGTTTCGACATGCCTTTTTCGGCATATTTTCTTATCGGCACATCTCCTCAATAGTTGAATGTCAGGGTGATCTCCTTACGCCCAGGTGGGATACGGTTCGCTGATGCCTGGGCGCCAGCGAGCGCTGAACGCGGCCCCCTCAGTCACTCGTGACTTTCGTGTGTTGGTGTACCCGCAACCTTGTCATGGAGTTCCGGCCATATTGTCAAGCAGACGCATGATCACACGCGTTCCTGCCTCAGCATCGTCTGCCGTGATGGCTTCGTCAGGATGATGGCTCAGCCCATCCCTGCAGCGGAGAAACAGCATGCCAATATCGGTCAGGTCATGCATTGCCAGGCCGTCATGCCCGGCCCCGCTGAACAGGCGGCGGGTCGGCTGCCCCTCTTGCCTGCATGCCTGCTCCAGGGCCTGGATCAACCACTCAGCGCAAGCGACTCCCTCAGCCTCGTAATTCAGGCCGGTGGTCATTTCCAGCCCCCGCTCCTTGGCGATGTCGGCCAGGGCAGCAAGGATCTCGCGACGACCGGCCAGTCGCTTCTCAGGTTCCGGTGAACGCAGCTCCAGGGTGAACTCGACCTCGGACGGTATGACGTTAACGGCACCGGGCCTCACGGAAAGCTGCCCGATCACACCGACCAGGCTGCCCAGGCGGCGAAGCAGGCTGTCGGCTTCCAACACCATCGCCGAGGCTCCCACCAGCGCATCACGGCGATCTTCCATGGGTGTCGTGCCGGCATGATCCGCCTTGCCGGATACCCTCACGCGGTGCCGCTCGATGCCCGTCAATGCCGTCACCACTCCCAGCGCCAATCCCTCATTCTCGAGCACCGGGCCCTGCTCAATATGCACCTCGACATAGCCCAGCACTCGCTCGGGATCGCGAGTAACCTCTGCCAGTCGTGAAGTATCGGCCCCGAGACGCGCCAGTGCCTCGCGAAGCGTCACGCCCTCCTCGTCTTCACCTCCCAGCACCTTCGGATCCAGCGTGCCGGCGAGTGCCCGGCTGCCCACCAGGGTGAAAGGGAAGCGCACGCCCTCCTCGTCACCAAAGGCCACGACCTCCACCGCGCAGTTGGGTTCGCGCCCCTCTTCGCGCAGTGCCTCGAGCGCCAGCAAGGGCATGGCAACGCCCAGCATGCCGTCATATTTGCCTCCCTCGATTACCGAGTCTTGATGAGAACCAAGGATAAGCGCAGGTTCTCCGGCCAGTGCCCGGGGACAGCGCCCCACCAGATTGCCCACGGCATCCAGCTCCGGTTCGAGCCCGGCGCAACGCATCCAAGACGACAGGAGAGGAAGCAAACGACGGTGCTCCTCACTAGCATATAGCCGCGTAACGCCCGGTCCCGGCAATGAATAGGCTGCCGCCTCATCGAGCCGTTCCATCAGGCGTTGCCCCAGGTCATCGACAGAACGGGAAAGGGTCATGGCAATTCTCCTCTAGGTAATCGAACCTGAACGTGTCAGCGCTAATGACGATGGGGGTCGGTGGCATCCGGTAAGCGTCCGAGAAAGGCCTGAAAATCCCGGTCCTCGCGAATGCGCTGGTGAAGACGCGACAGCGCCAGCACGGCGTCCGCATCGTCATCGATGCGCAGGTCATAGGGCACACCGCCGGGGGACCTGACTTTCAAGGCGGCCGAGACGGTACCTCGCTGGTCACCCCCTTCGGCCCGGCCGGCAGCCAGCGTGGCCAGCAGCGCCTCGGCCAGAGGGTCGCCCCGGGACCTGGCTTTCTGGAAGGCGGCGACCATGGCGGGCACCACCCGCTCGCTGGCCAGCATGTTGCCGGCCACTACCAGCCCCGCAGCGAGATGCATATCCATGAACGGCACGTTGCGCTCACCAGTCCAGCCGGCAACGCGCCCTTGGATATCCATCAGTGCCAGCTGCCGCCAGGCAGCGCCCCGGTCGGCCTGGTGCAAAGCCGCCACCACCGTGGTCACCGGCTCCCTCTCGGCCAGGTGCGCCAGCCCCTGTTCGGCGGCCAGCACATGGGTGCTGTACCCCTGGGTAATGGCGGCCCCCACGCCGGGCAGCAAGTGGGGCACGAAACCACCTACCCCGGGGCTTCCGGTAGCGCAAGCCACCCCCAGGCAGCCATCGTAAGGATCCAGGGCTATCACGCTGAAGGTCATGGGACTCTCCGTGCATCCCCAGGCTGGCTTGCATGGCAGGCGTCCCTGTGCCATACATTATGGGGAATAAT
This sequence comes from Billgrantia endophytica, assembly GCF_002879615.1. Classification (GTDB taxonomy): domain Bacteria; phylum Pseudomonadota; class Gammaproteobacteria; order Pseudomonadales; family Halomonadaceae; genus Halomonas; species Halomonas endophytica. Next base: position 19,367 of record NZ_PNRF01000032.1, on the reverse strand, counting down.
TTATCATGATAAATACAAACTAGATTCAGCGTAGCCGCTCTCGCTCACCGATGGCAACTCGCCAGTGACCAACAAAACACTCATTCGGAGAGGCAAGACATGACACCCAAACATTCAGGGGCACGCCGCTGGCTGCTTCCCGCCCTGGCCACAACCGCGCTCGCCGCCGGAAGCGCAGTGGCCCAGACGCCCCCCAATGTGCTGATCGTGGGGCAGATCGCCGAGCCCAAGGCGCTCGACCCGGCGCAGGTCACCGCGGTCAATGATTTTCGCATCATGATGAACCTCTACGACGGCCTGGTGCGTTACGCCGATGGCACTCTGGAGGTCGAACCCTCCCTGGCCAGCGAGTGGACGATCAGCGACGACGGCACCGTCTACACCTTCACCCTGCGCGACGACGTCACCTTCCATGACGGCAGCGAATTCAACGCCGAAGCCGTGGTGTTCAACTTCGAGCGCATGCTCGACGAGGAACACCCCTACCACGATACCGGTCCCTTCCCGCTGGCTTTCTTCTTCGACGCCATCGAGTCGGTTGAGGCCACGAGCGAGCATGAAGTCACCTTTCAGTTGGAAGAGCCCTATGCGCCTTTCCTCTCCAACCTGGCCTACCCGACTGGCCTCATCGTCTCTCCGGCGGCGATAGAGGAGCACGGGGAAGAGGTCGCGCGTAACCCCTCGGGCACCGGCCCCTTCCAGTTCGAGGAGTGGCAGAGCAACAGCCGGGTGGTGGTAACGCGCAATGAGGAATACTGGGACGGCGCGCCTTCGCTCGAGGCGGTCGTCTTCCGACCCATCACCGATGCCAACACCAGGGTCGCCGAAATGCTCTCCGGCGGCATCGACCTGATGGTGGAAGTGCCGCCTGACAACGTCGCCGCCATGGCGTCGGACGAGGCATTCGAGGTCTATGAGCAGGCCGGACCACACCTCTGGTTCCTGATCCTCAATACCCGTGAGGGACCTTTCCAGGATCAGGCCATGCGTCAGGCCATCAACTTCGCCATCGACAAGCAGTCGCTCGTCGAGGACGTTCTTCAAGGCACCGCCGCTGTCGCCGCGGGCCCCATCCCTCCGGCCTTCGAGTGGGCCTACAATGAGGAACTCGACCCGTACCCTTATGATCCGGACAAGGCTCGTGAACTGATCGCAGAGGCCGGCCACGAAGGCGCCGAGCTGACCTTCTACGTCACCGAGGGCGGTTCGGGCATGCTCGACCCCGTCCCCATGGGAACCGCCATTCAAGCCGACCTGGCCGAGGTGGGGCTCGAGGTCAGGATCGAGACCTACGAGTGGAATACCTTTCTGGACCGCGTCAATCCAGGCCTGGAAGGCAAGGCCGACATGGCACAGATGGCCTGGATGACCAACGACCCCGACACCCTCCCCTTCCTGGCCTTGCGTAGCGATGCCATGCCGGAAAGCGGCGGCTTCAATTCCGGCTATTACAGCAACCCCGAGGTCGATGAACTGCTCGAGCAGGCCCGCCGCAGCGTGGACCAGGAGCAGCGCGCCGCCCTCTATCGCGAGATGCAGGCCATTGTCCACGAAGATGCACCCTGGGCCTTTATCGCCAACTGGAAGCAGAACGCGGTGGCTGGCGCCAACGTCGAGAACTTCCGGCTGCAGCCGTCCTTCTTCCTGCTGCTGCACGACGTCGAAAAGCAGTAACCCGACCGCTGGCGGCACGGTCCTGGCCGTGCCGCCTACATACCCGATTCGGACACCGCCATCATGATCCGCTACGCATTGCGCCGCCTGCTGCTGACTCTGCCGGTGCTGCTCGGGCTCTCCGTGATCGTCTTCTCGATCATGTCGCTGATCCCGGGCGATCCGGCCCAGGCCATTCTGGGTTCCTACGCGACGCCCGAGAATCTCGAGCGACTGCGCGCCGACCTCGGCCTGGACCTGCCACTGCCGCAACAGTACCTGGTGTGGCTGGGTAATATCCTGCAGGGCGACCTGGGCCGCTCCTACGCGCTCAATCGACCTGTGCTCGATGAGGTACTCGAGCGCTTCAGCGCCACCCTGATCCTCGCCGGCACATCGCTGGTGCTCTGCACGGTCGTCGGTGTCGCTGCCGGTATCGTTTCGGCCGTTCGCCAGTACGGCTGGGGAGACCGGATCATCACCCTGCTGGTTCTGGTGGGTATTTCGGTGCCGGCCTTCTGGCTCGGCATGCTGATGATCATGTTCTTTTCGGTGGGCCTGCGCTGGTTTCCGGCCAGTGGCATGACGGCGGCCTACGGTGGCGGCGGAGTGCTCGACATACTGCATCACCTGGCGCTGCCGGCCATCGCCCTGGCCGTGGTAGCCGCCGGTGTCATCGCCAGGCTGACCCGTTCCAACATGCTGGAGGTCCTGCGCCAGGACTATATCCGCACCGCCCGCGCCAAGGGGCTGGGCGAGAACCGCGTGGTGCTTCGCCACGCCTTCAAGGTGGCCCTGGTCAACCTGATCCCGGTAATTGGCGTGCAAGCGGGCTTCGTCATCGGCGGTGCTGTCTACATCGAGACGGTATTCCAGTGGCCCGGCATCGGCCGCATGCTGGTCAATGCCATCTCCACTCGGGACCTGCTGCTGGTCCAGGGCGGCGTGCTGGTAGTGGCCGCTGCCTATGTGCTGTTCAACCTGCTGGCCGACCTGCTCCAGCACTGGCTCGACCCGAGGATCCAGGCATGACGGACTTCATCCGGTTGATCGCCCGCAACCGCCTGGCCGCTTTCGGCGGAGTGTTGCTCGTGCTGCTCGTGCTGCTGTGTCTGATCGCCCCCTGGCTACCGCTGGTCGACCCAGATTCAACCAGTCCAGCGAATCGACTGCAGCCACCTTTTACGGAAGGCCACCTGCTGGGCACTGACGCCCTGGGGCGCGACATCCTCTCGCGCCTGCTGTGGGGAACACGCATCAGCCTGGCGGTGGGCATTGCCGCTTCACTGGTGGCGGCCTTCTTCGGCTCGCTGATCGGCATCGTGGCCGGCTATTTCGGTGGCCGTACCGACAATACCCTGATGCGTGGCATCGACATGCTGATGGCTTTCCCCTATATCCTGCTTGCCCTGGCCATCGTTGCGGTACTCGGCCCGGGATTGATGAACGCGCTCTACGCCATCGCCATCGTCAATATCCCTTTCTTCGCCCGTAATATCCGCGGCGTCACCGTCAGCATCGCCCATCGCGAGTTCATCGATGCCGCTCGCCTCTCCGGCAAGGGACACCTGCGAATCCTCACCAGCGAGATCCTGCCCAATGTACTGCCGGTAATCGTCATCACCATGTCCACCACCGTGGGCTGGATGATCCTCGAGACTGCCGGCCTCAGCTTCCTGGGCCTCGGGGCCCAGCCGCCCCAGGCCGACTTGGGCTCGATGCTCGGCGAGGGGCGCAGGATGATGCTCAATGCCCCCCATGTGGCCATCCTGCCCGGCCTCGTGATATTCCTGCTGGTGATGAGCATCAACCTGCTGGGAGATGGCATTCGCGACGCCCTGGACCCGCGCCTCAGGTCGGGGGCCCTGTCGCGCCCAGCCCCCTTCACGCGTATTCGCCGCCGCCGGTTGCCGCCCCAGAACGGCTCCAGCGCTCAAGCCCTGCTGGACGTGGAGGATCTGCACACCCACTTCGAAGTGGGCCGTCGCACGTACCGCGCCGTCAACGGCGTCAGCTTCACCATCAGTCCTAACGAATGCCTGGGCTTGGTCGGTGAATCGGGCTCCGGCAAGTCAGTCACCGCCCTCTCACTGCTGGGTCTTGTCGCATCACCACCGGGCGTGATCACCGGCAGGCGCATCGCCCTTGAGGGGCGGGACTTGCTCGACTTGCCGCATCACGCAATCCGCCGGATCCGGGGACGAGACGTGGCCTATGTCTTCCAGGACCCGCTCTCCACCCTGCACCCTCTGTTACGGATCGGCGAGCAGTTGATCGAGGCAATCCGACAGCACCAACCGATGTCACGGCAGGCGGCTCGGGAACTCGCTGTCTCGCTGCTGGGCCAGGTACGCATCCCCAACGCCGAGCGGCGCGCCGATCAGTACCCCCATGAGCTCTCCGGCGGCATGCGCCAACGCGTCGGCATCGCCATGGCGCTGGCCAATGACCCGCAGCTGATCGTCGCCGACGAACCCACCACGGCGCTGGACGTCACCGTCCAGGCGCAGATCCTGGCGCTGATTCAGAGCCTGCGCGAGTCCAAGGGCACCGCGGTGTTGTTCATCACCCATGACTTCGGTGTGGTCTCCCAGGTCTGCGACCGCGTAGCCGTGATGTACGCCGGCCGCATCGTCGAGATCGGCCCGACCGCCGACATCCTCGACAATCCCCGCCACCCCTATACCCGACGGCTGATCGACTGCGTGCCCCGCCTGGGGGAGCCCGGCCACGATCCGGCGGCGATTCCCGGTCTGCCACCCGCCGCCGACGCCTTGCCGGAAGGCTGCGCCTTTGCTGATCGCTGTGACCTGGCGGAGGATGCCTGCCGCCGCGGTGAGATCGCGCTGAGCGCCACGGATGGCGACCGCCAGGTGCGCTGCATCAAGCCGCTGGGCCTTGAAACCTGCCAGGGAGCCATGCAATGAGCGAGCCTCTCCTTGATATCCGCGGCCTTACCCGGACCTTCGGCGGTGGTCGACGCTGGTTCGGCCCCGACATCCCCGGGGTGCATGCCGTTCAGGGCATCGACCTGGACGTGGCCCAGGGCGAAACCTTGGGCATCGTCGGCGAATCCGGCTGTGGCAAGTCTAGCCTGGCTCGACTGCTGGTCGGGCTCGACACCCCGACAACCGGCCAAATCCGATTCGCCGGGGAAGACCTCCAGGCGCTGCGGCAAAAGGATCGTCATGCCCTCTCCCGGCGCCTGCAGTACGTGTTTCAGGATCCGCTGAGCTCACTCAACCCACGCAAGCGGATCCGCGACATCCTAGCGGCCCCGCTACGGCATCTGCGGGGTCTGGAGGGAAAAGCCCTGGAACACCGCCTCGGCGAGCTGATGGAAGTGGTCAATCTGCGTCCCGAATTCATTTTCCGCTACCCCCATGAATTCTCCGGCGGCCAGGCTCAACGCATCGGTATCGCCAGAGCGCTGGCCGCCGAACCAAAGCTGCTGGTGCTCGACGAGCCGGTCTCAGCGCTGGACGTTTCCATTCAGGCCCAGGTGCTCAAGCTGCTGCGCCGACTGAAGGGCGAGTTCGACCTCACCTACCTATTCATCAGTCACGATCTCTCGGTGGTGGAAACCATCAGCGACCGAATCGCGGTGATGTACTTCGGGCGCATCATCGAGCAGGCACCGTGCCGTCGTCTGTTCCACTCGCCGGCGCACCCTTATACTCGGCTGTTGCTGGACAGCGCCCCGGTTCCCGGCGGGCCGCCGATCCGTGCCGAATCCGGCGAGGCCGAGCTGCCCGACCCGCTTGCCCCGCCACCGGGCTGCGCCTTCGCTCCCCGCTGTCCGCGGGCCGCACCGCATTGCCGCCAAGCAGTTCCACTGCTGGACACGCTGGGACAAAGCGGTGACCATCGAGTCGCCTGTCGCTACCCCGTCGAAGGGCCCTGGCGACGCCTGGACACCCAAGAAGTCAACGAGACAACCAGCGAATGACGTCATCCACCCCGCGCCGCAAGCGCCCCGAAGCGATTGGAGAGGCCATCAAGGAGTACGTGGCTACCCAGAGGCTGCGCCCAGGCGATCGTCTACCCCGAGAGGAGCACCTGATCAAGGCCCTGGATGCCGCCAAGGGCACGATCCGCGAGGCGATGCGCGGCCTGGAGTTCCAGGGTCTGATCCATACGCGCACCGGCCCCGGCGGCGGCGCCTTTTTATCGGAGGTCAGCGATGATCGTGCCATGGAGCTGCTCGGCAACTACTTCTTTTTCCGACCGCCGACCATCCACGACATCTACGAAGTCAGGAAACAGCTCGAGCCCGCCCTGGTGGCGAGCCTGGCCGGCAGGCTGACGGCAGACGACATGGCCGAGCTGGAGGCGGTGATGGCCTACTATGACCATCCGCCGACGTCTCTGGAAGAGGAACGAGAGCAGCGAATCAAGGAGCTGGAGTTTCATCTTCTGCTGGTGGACCACTGTCCCAACCCCCTGCTCGCCCTGATGTGTCGCTTCCCGATCCGCCTGCTGATGAGCATGACCATCTGCCAGCGCATCTACTCACGACCCTATCCCGAACTGCGCCGCCGCGGCCACGACTACCAGCGGCGGTTGATCGAGGCACTGCGTCACCAGCGAACCGAAGAGGCGAGCACCATCATGGCCGAGCACATGCGCGCCGCCCAGGCACTGATGGAGGAGAGAGAAGCCATGCTTGAGCGGACCTTCTTCAGGGCCGGGGCCACCGACGGCCAGGGTCCGAGTCGTGACTACCTGGCGCTTAACGAGCATCTGACAAGCCGCGATCACTCCTGATCGTCAAGCCAGGCCATCACCAACTGCGTCAGAGCCACCAGGGAGTCGCAGTGCACCCGCTCCCAGCCATGAGAGGCATCCGCACCGAAGCATGCCAGGGCATTGCGCAGGTCCATGCCCGCCTTGCTGGCTGAGTCCCCGTCGCAGTAGTAGAACGGGAAACAGTCGCGGGTGAAGGGAATCGCGTGCTGTTGGCAGAGCGTCACCAGCCGACGGCTCGCCACCGGATGCAGGGGCCCCTGGCTATCCATAAACGCGATGGTCACCCCGTCGGAACACACCTGCTGGCCTTCGCCCTGGGCGGCGATATCAAGGTTGAGCACCTCTTCTATTCCAGCCAGCAGCGGCGCGCTCATGCCCACGCCCAGTTCTTCGGCACAGGAGAAAACCAGTCGGGTGCCGGTGACCTCGGCGCCAGCCCGCAGCGCCGCGAGCACGCAGGCGATGGCCGCCTTGTTGTCCAGATGGCGCGAGTTGATAAAGCCGGTCTCGGTTACCTCCGGCTGGCTTTCCACGCTGACCAGGCTGCCAACGCCAATTCCTAGCTCTATCAGGGCATAAGAGGAGGTATCCACCACGTCGAGGCGCAGGGCAATGTGATCCCAGTCGCTGGGTTGCGCGTCCACCGCCTCGTTGAACACGTGTCCCGAAGCCTTCTCGGGCAGCAGGGTGCCGCTCGTAGCTACCCCGCCGTCATGATCGTGGACCCTCACCCGGGCACCTGCTGCGAAGCGGGCGTTCCAGTGGCCGATGGGGCGTATCGCCAGGCGACCATCCTCGCGCCGGCGCACCACCATGGCGCCCAGGGTATCGAGGTGCGCGGTGATGGCACGTCGCGGAGCATCTCCCTTACGCTGCGCATGGAGGTCACCACGCGCTGTCGTGGTCACCTCCAGGCCAGCCGCTTCCAGCCTGGGGGCCAACCACTCCACCATCGGCTGAGCATGGAGGGAGGGAGAGGGAATCGCCAGCATAGCGAGCAGGTCGGCGACCAGGGCATCGGTATCAATTGACGACATAAACATCCTCGGGCTGATGATACGACCCTACAGTCCTTAACATATGGGGTCAGCAGCGACTGGTACAGGGTCGAGCAATACTGGGTCGCTATGTACGATGACCCCCTTGGGCATCTTGCGGCTCCCCCGGTGTGCCAACCCGACTCCATATACGGCTCAGTGAGTTAAACTCGATTCCAGAGCCCGAGGCACAGGAGCCCCGATCATGCCGAAACAGCATGGTTTTCAACATTAACCAGCACTATATGGAGACCGTATACGTAATTTAATTTTCCTCCTGGCCACTTTTCCTGCTTTTCCAGAGGATAGCCAATGGTATCTTAGGTGATTGGAAGATTTCAGAAGCCAAGTTTCCAGCTATTACCGCCATGACGGAACAGGAAGCCGCTGCGTGGGTTGGTCACATCATTCACTATAGCAACAGCTCGGTAGAGTTACTAGAATTGATATGGTTATTGCTGTCTCCTTGAGCTTCATCTCATACCCATTGGGTCATTAGGCGCAAACTCATGGCGGTGGAAAAATCTCACTCCATTTAGCCATGGATAAAAACTACAATGATTTTCATCAGAAAGTATGCAAAGCATTTTTTTAAAACAGATAAAGCAATGAAGTCAAACTACTCATAGCCAATAAACAACAAGGAGAAGAGTGATGGAAGGATCGGTGCTGCACTATAGTAAAGAGGGCGGTAAAGGGGTTATCCGGGATAATTCAGGCACGAGATATGATTTCTCGTCAGACGAATGGAAGGCCGGCTAGGTGCCGAAACTGGAAATGCCTGTAGTTATTCCTCGCAGGAGCTCAAGCTGTTGTCACCATGGGTGGGCTCGCTCCTGCGCTTTCTTTTACCATCAGACCAGCTTGAACGGCTCGATGTCGTGGAAGATACCTGTCTTGGTCATGTCGCGGCGTAGCGTGAAGGCCTCCATGGCAGCCACCGGGTCGAGGTGTTCCAGCCTGGCGAAGTGGATCTTCTCCCACTGAGTACGGGAAACCTTGACACTATAGAGATATTGATCGCGCTCGCCTCCCGTGGCAGGGTCGGTGACCTGGCGGTAGCCGGAGACACGGGCCTCCTGGATAGCGGGTAAACGGGCGAAGACGACTCCCAGCACGCGGAAGGCGACTCCATGCACGTGATCACGGTACAGCTTGCGCCGTCGAGTGGCGCTGAGCTTGCGCGGCGTCAGACGAAGCTGCTTGGCTGGCATTGTCCAGGTATGAGTGGGCATCTCCTCCTCATCGGGTAGGTCGATATCCACGGCAATAGAACGCTCGTCCTGACCAAGGTCGAAATCGATGGCGGTCTCTCTCGGCCAGTCGACCTCCTCTAACCGCTCGCGCAAGGTGTGCTCCATGGCATCCGGATCATGCCAAACCCCTTCGCTCTCGCGCTGATGGCGAGCAAACTCGGCGGCATCATGCTCAGCCTTGCGCCACTCCCATTGACGATAGTCATCTTCGAATGCAGTTTGGCGACGCTGGTTCTCCTGCGTGACACGCTGCTGGGCCGGTGGCCAGAGCCGATGCCACCAGCCAAGAGGAACCTGTGCCGGTTGGGAAGGTGGGGCTTCCCGGAAGTCTTTTGTCACGTAGCCAGTGGCCTCGGGGTGAGGCGTTTGTTCATGCAGTTTGCCAAGCCGCTCCAAATCTTCGTTGAGCCGCTGGGCGTAGGCTTCCAATTGCTTCCGCAGAGAATCTGTCGCATGACGGCGCAGTATACGAACCTCGTTATCGCTCATCGGGGAGCCGTCGCCGTGCAGGTAGCTGATCTGCCCTCTCTCTCCCACCTCCAGTTGAATCTCCAGAGTAGCGCCTTGGGCAAGCAAGGACTCCAGGTCGGGCCCAGTACGAGTGCCAGGAAGACCGACATGCCCGTGGACTCCCCGGGGACCAACACTGATGCTGGCCCCGCGCGGCCCCACCGACAGGCCAAGGCCGCGCTTGCTCAAGTTCAGCCGCAGCCCAGGCGCAAGGGTAATGCGGCGTTGAAATCGAAAAACCATTCCTTCCTCCATTTTGCGTTCACGCCGTTGGCGCTCCAGGGCCGAAGTCGAGGTGTTGAGTAGCACCTCGAGCTGCTTGTCTACAAGCCCAAACGTGACCCGCAGCACCTGATACAGTTTTGCGAGGACCCTGAGCGGATGCTTTTCCAAGTTGCGCTACCGCTGGCTGCAACCTGTTGAATCACGAAAGGCCATCGCTTGGGTGGCCAACGAGAAAAGCGTGTCTCCACGACACATGTGCCACATGTCCCCACCCGACAAGCGACTAACGTAACTTGGATGAGGGATGCCTAGACAGCATTATTTTCGTAACTACATAATTATAATGTATTTTTTAATAATTGGCCTGGGCTATGCACTATGTTGATGGCCAACTAGGACATCCGTTACGAGCCTCCCAATCTCTTCGTGGCTCATAACAGATGTAGAGAGCGGGGCCTATGGCCTCTACCCAGGAATGATCGCAAGCCCTTTCAATTCAATGAGGTGCAAGCATGATGTCCAAGGAATTTCTCAAAAAACTCGGTATTCTCGGTATCTCTTTCGGCCTGATCGCCAGCCCGCTGGCCTTCGGCGATTTCGAAGAGGAGGAAGAGACGACAGATCCCGTGCAGGAGCAGTTCTCTGATGACTATACCGGCAGCGGTGTAGACATTGAGTACGAGAACGAGGAAGAGGAATGGGAAGAGGAAGAGGAAGAAGAGTGGGATGAAGAAGAGGAAAATGAAGAGGAAGAGTGGGAAGAGGAAGGCGATGACGACGGCTTCTAATACCCCTTCCTGATCATGATTGCCGCCCACCAGGTACTGCTGATGGGCGGCTTTTCATCGCCTGATGTCCCGTATTGGCGGACACCGATGCAATCGCGGCAGCCAGGGTCGTCTCCGACAGTCGCCTGCACAAATTCTTACCTTATCGCCCAGCTTCTCGCTTGGGTTCTCCTCCCGAGACGGACCTCCATACTGCCCCATCAGAACCAATCGCAGCGCTTTCATCGGCCAGTCCGTCGAGAGTCGTCAGTGCCGGGCACTGCTTGCCTGCGGCTACAACGTAACGAATTTTTGCTTGCTGCTCAGCCGGCCTGACGGCGCAGTGCCCCTGAGCTATGGTGATAGAAGCAACGTTGCCGCTCCAGCTGGAAAAGCGGTGCGCACGCGGGCCAGGGACGGTACCTGCTTCATCCTCGATGTCATGAACCTGTCGGTTTATAGCATCGAGATGAGAAGCGGAGAGGGATGACTTGTCTGCCTGGCATCGAATCGAATCGGTTACAGGGAGGTAGGTATGAAAGCGCTCTGTTGGCACGGCAAGACGGATGTTCGCTACGACACGGTTCCCGATCCCACCATCGAGCATCCACGCGATGCAATCGTCAAGGTCAGTAGCTGCGCGATCTGCGGCTCCGATCTACACCTTTACGATCATGTCATTCCCACCATGGAAGCCGGCGACATCCTCGGTCATGAATTCATGGGCGAAGTGGTTGAGGTCGGTGCTGAAAACAAGTCGCTGAAAGTCGGTGATCGTATCGTCGTGCCGTTCACGATTACCTGTGGTGAATGCGATCAGTGCCGGCGCGGCAATTTCTCGGCTTGCGAGCGATCCAACCGCAATAAGTCACTCGCTGACAAGGCTTTCGGTCACTCCGGCGCGGGGCTTTTTGGCTACTCGCATTTAACCGGCGGCTACGCGGGCGGCCAGGCCGAATACGCGCGCGTGCCGTTTGCCGATTCGACGCACGTCAAGGTGCCGGACAACCTGACCGACGAGCAAGTGCTGTTTCTCGGCGATATTTTCCCGACCGGTTGGCAGGGTGTCGTGCAATGCGACATTCAGCCGACCGATACGGTGGTGATCTGGGGAGCGGGGCCGGTCGGCCAGTTCTGCGTGCGCAGTGCCGTGCTGCTTGGGGCGCAGCAGATCATCATGATCGATAACGTGCCGGAGCGTCTTTCCATGGCTCGGGCCGGCGGCGCGATTACCATCGATTTCGACAATGAGAGCGTTCTCGAAAGGCTGAACGATCTTACCGACGGCAAAGGGCCGGAAAAGTGCATCGATGCGGTCGGTATGGAAGCGCATGCAACCCGCTCGCTCGACTCCATGTATGACCGGGTCAAACAGGCAATGATGCTCGAGACCGATCGGGCGCACGTGCTCCGCGAGATGATCTACGTTTGCCGTCCTGGGGGCGTGCTGTCGATTCCCGGTGTATATGCCGGGTTGGCCGACAAGATTCCCATCGGCGCGTTGATGAACAAGGGCCTGACGGTGCGTAGCGGTCAAACACACGTTAAGCGTTGGACAGACGACTTGTTGCGTCGCATTGAAGGAGGCCAGATCGATCCATCATTCGTGATTACCCATAGCATGGGTCTCGATCAGGGCCCTGAAATGTACAAGACATTTCGCAACAAGCAGGATGGTTGCGTCAAGGTCATTCTCAAACCATGAAGGCAGCAGGGGGGATTATGGGCCACGCAAACAGGTCCTCGAAAATGAGCCGTCCCACGCCGGCGCTCAAGGAAAGCAACCCGAAGTGGGCTAATGTCTTGCTTGCGGTGGGAATCGTGCTGGGGGCCGCTTTCGTAGGTATCTATTACGCCCAGGCGCAGGGCAGACTCCGCAAGCGCTTGCCAGGGCCCACGCCGGATTACAGTGGTCGCAGCGGTTTTTCGCAACCGGCAGTGGCCATGCGCGGCGCGGCGAGCGACTTCGAAACACCGACGGACATGCGTGATGCACTTCCCATTCCGCGCTACGAAGACGAAAAATGAGCAAGGAATATTTCCAGCAGGTCGGAGTTTCCTGTCTTTGACTGGTTCCGGGCAGCGTGGGACGGCCTTATCTTTTCATCATGGTTCATCGGCGCCTTGTTCAGCTTGGTTGCCTTCGTTGGCACCGCATTTGCTTTTGGCTTTTTTGAAGGTATTGCAGCACTTATCTTGGGTCTGGTTTATTCAGACTTTTCCGTAATCCTCATATCTCTGCTCAAGGAAAGCCTGATTGTCATTCTCTCCATTTTGCTCAACGTGGAGCGAAAAAGCTGATGAGATCTTCCCGTGTCAGATGCACTGACAGGGAAGATCCATGCACGTCAGCGACATCATTGATGCCATCGCCAAGGTGGCACCCTACGACTTCTCCAGCCTCTCCGATGCCCTGTCGCCCGAACTGAGCGACACTGCCTAAGCGCCACCTATATCCATCATTTTCCATGACCTGACCTCACCACGATCCGGGTAAAAGGCAATATCTCGCTCGGCGGTAATGTCTGCCGAATCTGATCCAGCAAGCGTGTCGGTGCATCCTTGTGTATTTCCGTATGGAATCCGCCACTGACCACACCGCCGGAGCAATAGGAAGCGCCGTCGTACCGCTGACAGTTGGTGGTGAATTTCGACCAAAGTCTATTAAGCGTAGCCGAAAGGGGGGGTTCAGAAATCCGACTTCACCACTCGGTGGCGCTGTTGCAAGCTGCCCGATACCGGTTCAAGAACCCGAGAGAAGATTGGGCCACAAGAATAATAGGCTCATACAAGTCAAACGAAAACAAGACAGGAAGGGTTGAGTATGAAGAAGATCACGCTTGCTTCCAGTGCCATGGCACTGACCATGATCTCCATGAGCAGTATGGCCGACGATCGTTCCGACTGGCCTAACAGCATGACCATGGGTACTGCCAGCCAAGGAGGTACTTATTATATCTATGGCTCAGGCTGGGCCAACCTGGTCAACCAGAAGCTGGGCACGCGCATTGCAGCCGAAATCACCGGCGGCCCCGTTCAGAACATCACCATGGTGCAGACTGGTGAGCATGACTTCGGCATGGTGACCATGGGGCCGGCTTTCGATGCCATTCATGGCAACAGCGAATTGCTTCCCGGTGTCGAGCATGACGACGTTCGAGCCATGTTCCCAATGTATCAGACCGCGCTACACATCGTGTCGCTCAAGAGATCCGGTATCGACTCGGTGGCGGACCTGGACGGCAAGCGCGTCGGCGTGGGCCCGGCTGGAGGTACCAATGATGCCTACCATCCAAAACTCTTCGAGACCTTGGGATACAATGTCACCACGCTTCAGGGTGGTGCCTCGGACCAAGCCGGTCAGCTTCAGGACAACCTGATCGATGCCTTTGCCTTCGGTGCCGGGATGCCGATCGCTTCTTTCAGTCAGCTTGAAGCGCAGGCCGACGTGAACATCTTCAGTTACAGTGAGGAGGAGATCGAGACGATCCTGGAAGAGCTCCCCGAGCTGTCGGCGTCCATGGTGCCCGACGGCACCTACAACTCCGTGGAAGGGGATATCCCGACGGTTTCGCTGTGGAACTTCGCCATTACCCACAAGGACGCGCCGGAATCACTGGTTTATGAAATCATTGACACCATCATGAACAACAATGAGCAGATGCTCCAGATTCATGGTGCAGCGGTGGAAACGCTTCCCGAGAACTACTCCCACAATACCTTCATTCCCTTCCACCCCGGTGCCGTCAAGTGGTTTGAAGAGAACGGCTATGACATCCCGGAAGACCTGAGAGGTTAATCAAGCCCTGGTTGTTGCTTGCTGCTTTCACATGGCAGCAAGCAATTTCCATCGCGTCATTAGTCGCCACATGGGGTGCCATGATGAGCAAAGAAAACAAGGCCGCATTACCTGAACATGAAAATGGCGCATCCGGTTCCATTGATGCCGCCAGTGTGGACGAGATAAATCCTGCCGGTAACGAGCGCATTCTGAGCGGTGTGCCGGCGTTAGTCATTTTTATCGTCTGTGTCACCTACATCGGCTTCCATCTCTATGCCCTGAACATTCAACCTGTCGAGACATGGACCTACCGGATCATTCACGTCGCTGCCGGACTTCTCGTCGGTTTCCTTTTGCTGGGCGCGTCCAGCCGATTCGATGAGACGAACCATCAGAGTAGCATGGCGAAGGTAATGGGCTATACGGCACTGCTGCTTTCCCTGTATGTGATGGCCATGGTCGCCACGCTATGGCTGCAGCGCCATCATGGATGGTTGACCGATCATGAGAGTCTGGTTCAGAACCAACTGAGCCTGTTTGCCTTCGTGGCTCTTCTCGTTGCCTTGGCAGCCAGTTATCTTTTCAGGAGCGACAGAAACAGGCTCAATCTGCCCGATGTGTCACTGGGTATTCTGTCTCTGGCTGTTGGTGCCTACATCATTCTCTCCCTGACACGCTGGCGGCTGATGGCAGGCACCTCGTTGGCAGGCGGGGTGGATTTCTACATGTCGGCAGTCGGGATCGCCCTGATTCTGGAGATGACGCGACGTGTGGCGGGCATGGCGCTGGTGGTCATCACTGGCGTCTTCATTCTATATGCTTTCCTTGGTCCCTGGCTGCCGGGCATCTTCGAACACCGCGGCTACAGCGCCAGCCGGTTCTTCACCTATCTATATACCGACAACGGCGTGCTGGGAACCACGATTGCCGTATCATCCACTTACATCGTGTTGTTCATCACCTTCGCCGCCTTCCTTCAGAAATCCCGTGTCGGCGAATACTTCGTCAACTTCGCTTTTTCCGTGGCAGGCCGCTCGCGAGGGGGACCGGCCAAGGTGGCGGTATTCGCCTCGGGCCTGATGGGCATGATCAATGGCACGTCGGCAGGCAATGTCGTGGCCACTGGAAGCCTGACCATCCCGCTGATGCGTCGAGTCGGCTACCCTGCCCGCAGCGCGGGCTCCATCGAGGCCGCTGCGTCCACGGGAGGGCAGATCGCGCCACCCATCATGGGGGCGGGTGCCTTCATCATGGCCGAGATCACCGGCATCCCTTATACCGAGATTGCCGCGGCGGCGATCATCCCTGCGACGATATATTTCCTCTCCATCTACTTCATGGTGGACCTGGAAGCCCAGCGCAAGGGCATGCGTGGGCTGAGAGGCGCCGAACTGCCCGAGCTGCGTCCCCTGCTGAAGCAGGCCTACCTGTTCTTCCCCATCATCATCCTGATCGCCACGCTTTTCATGGGCTACTCGGTGATTCGTGCCGGTACGCTGGCGCTGGTGTCTGCCGCGGTGGTGTCATGGCTGACGCCGCACTGGATGGGGCCGAAAGCGATCCTGGGGGCCTTGGCACTATCGGCCAGAATGGTCGTGCCGCTGGTCGCGGTATGTGCCTGTGCGGGGATCGTAGTCGGGGTCATCGCCCTGACCGGTGTGGGTGCCCGCTTTGCATCGTTGCTTCTGGAAATCGCCGATAGCAGCCAGTTTCTGGCACTGCTGTTTGCCATGATGATCAGCATTCTGCTGGGCATGGGCATGCCGACCACGGCGGCCTACGCGGTAGCCGCATCAGTCATTGTGCCCGGATTGCAGCAGATCGGGATTCCACCGCTGATCGCACATTTCTTTGTCTTCTATTACGCCGTCATTTCCGCCATCACACCTCCCGTGGCGCTGGCGTCCTATGCCGCGGCAGCCATTGCCAATACCGACCCGCTGAAAACCTCGTTGACATCATTCAAGTTCGGTTTGGCGGCCTTCGTGGTGCCTTTCATGTTTTTCTATAGCCCTGCCATTCTCATGCAGGGGGAGTGGATGGAGATCGCTCGGGTGCTGATCACTGCATCCATCGGTGTCTTCCTGGTATCAACTGCCGTGCAGGCCTGGATGTTCGGCGCTCTTGGCCTGGCGGCTAGAGGGATCGCGCTGACGGCGGGGCTGGCCATGATGGCGGGCGGCGTGGCCACCGACCTGATAGGTATCGTGCTTGCCGTACTCCTCGCTGGCTATCAGTTCAAGGTGCAGCAGAGCCGCGCGCCGGCGCACTCTGGTTGACAGACGTTCATTACCGTCCCGGGTTCTGGGAACCCGGGGTCCAAGGAGGTGCCTGTGGCTGTCTACCTGTTCGAAGGCGTCAAGCCGACGATCTCACCTTCCGCCTTCGTGCATCCGATGGCGGTGCTGATCGGCGATGTGAGCGTGGGGGACGGCTGCTATGTCGGCCCGGGAGCCTGCCTGCGAGGGGACTTCGGTCGTATCGTGATGGAGCCCGAGTCCAATCTTCAGGACAACTGCGTGGTGCACGGAACCGTGGGTTCGAGCACCGTGATACGACGCCGAGGACACATCGGTCATGGTGCGGTGATCCATGGCTGTGTGGTCGGTGAGGAAGTTCTAGTGGGCATGAACGCCGTGGTGATGGACGACAGCATGATCGCCGAGCGGTCCATCATCGGCTCCTGCGCCTTGGTCAAGGCGGGATTCGTCTGTGAGCCCGCCTCGCTGCTGCTGGGCGCGCCCGCGCGCGTGGTCAAGATCCTCAGCGATGGGGAAATCATGAAACAGCGCGAGGCGACTCAGCGCTATATCGAATTGGCCAAGCGATGTCTGTCCGGTCTGCGGGCCTGCTGAGAATGGCAGAACGTGAAAAGAAGATGATGCGAGTGTCCCTGCCCCGCCCGCTCATCAGCGCCGAGGCGCTGCGCCAAGAGATCGCTCAGGGTGCGACGCTGACGATTCTGGACTGTCGTGCCAGCCTGACGGACCCAGGCGCTGGTATCGCAGCCTGGATGGCGTCGCATATCCCCGGTAGCGTGCACTTCGACCTGCATCGCGACATGGCCGGTGCCCCCGGAGCCGCAGGGCGCTTTCCGCTGCCGAATCGGCGGGAGTTCGTACGCCGGCTGCATCAACTCGGTATTCATCCAGGCGCGACGCTGGTGGTCGTGGATGATGCGGGCGGTACCCGGGCCGCCGCCAGGGCATGGTGGCTGCTGCACTGCTGGGCTGGACATCCAGATGTCCGGGTGCTGGACGGTGGGCTTACGCACTGGATAGCCTGTGGTCGGGCACTGGCATCAGGTGCGGCATCAACGACGCCGTTCGAAGCATCGGATTGGACACCCGATTTTCGCAACGGCCACCTGATTAGTGCCGAGGAGATTCTCGCCAACCCCCACCTGCGGCTCACGGATGGTCGCTCCCGGGAGCGCTATAGCGGCGCCCATGAGCCGCTCGATGACAGAGCGGGACATATTCCCGGTGCCGTTTGCCGGCCCTGCCGTCTGAACCTGACCCGCGAGGGAGTCTTCAAGGCGCCAGACCAGCTAAGAGCCGAACTGATATCCGCAGAGAAGCAGGTGGTAGCCTACTGCGGCGGTGGCGTGGCCGCCTGTCACACTATCCTGGCCTATCGGGTAGCGGGGCTGGCGCTGCCCCGCTTGTATATCGGTTCGTGGAGCCACTGGATCCAGGACCCGACGCGGCCCGTCTCTGTCGGCTAGGCGCTCACAGCTTCTGCTCGAATTCCGGCAGCGCCTCGAAGAGATCAGCAGCGAGACCATAATCCGCCACCTGGAAGATCGGCGCTTCCTCGTCCTTGTTGATCGCCACGATCACCTTGGAGTCCTTCATCCCCGCCAGGTGCTGGATCGCTCCCGAGATGCCCA
Source organism: Billgrantia endophytica (assembly GCF_002879615.1). Lineage (GTDB taxonomy): Bacteria > Pseudomonadota > Gammaproteobacteria > Pseudomonadales > Halomonadaceae > Halomonas > Halomonas endophytica. Next base: position 1,497 of record NZ_PNRF01000032.1, on the reverse strand, counting down.
CGGCGATATAGAGCTCCGGCGCGACGATCTTGCCGGTCTGCCCCACCTGCATGTCGTTGGGCACGAAGCCCGCGTCCACCGCCGCGCGCGAGGCGCCGATCGCCGCCCCCAGCTTGTCGGCGATGCCGTCGAGCAGCTTGAAGTTGTCGCCGTTGCCCATGCCGCGCCCGCCGGAGATCACCACCCGGGCACCGCCCAGCTCGGGCCGGTCGCTGGCGGCCAGTTCCTGCTTGATGAAGGTGGACTGGCCGTTGTCGACCACCGTGTCCACGCTTTCGATGGCGGCACTGCCGCCCTCGCTCCCTCTATCAGGGCAGGCATCGAAGCCGGTGCTGCGCACGGTGATGACCTTGAGGGTGTCGGCGCTCTTGACCGTGGCGATGGCGTTGCCGGCGTAGATCGGGCGCTTGAAGGTGTCGGCGTCGATCACGGCGACGATCTCGGAGATCTGCGACACGTCCTTGAGCGCGGCCACCCGCGGCAGGATATTCTTGCCAGTGGTGGAGGCGGCCGCCAGTACGTGGCCGTAGTCGCCGGCGAGTTCGGCGATCAGTGCGCCCATGGGCTCGGCGAGCTGGTGGGCGTAGGCGGCGTGGTCGGCGACGCGCACCCTGGTCACGCCATCGAGTTTCGCGGCGGCCTCGGCCACGGCGCCGACGTTCTCGCCGGCCACGAGGATGTCGATCTCTCCACCGATCTGTCGGGCTGCCGCGACCACGTGGGCGGTGGCGCCGGCGAGTTGGCCGTCGTGATGGTCGGCCAGAATCAAGATGCTCATGCGATCCGCTCCCTTCAAAGCACTTTGGCTTCGTTCTTGAGTTTGTCCACGAGCTCGTCCACGGAGCCCACCTTGATGCCGCCCTGGCGCTCGGCCGGCGACTCGACCTTGAGCAGCGTGACCTTGCTCGCCACCTCGACGCCGAGTTCCGCCGGGGTCGTGACGACCAACGGCTTCTTCTTGGCTTTCATGATGTCGGGCAGCTTGGCGTAGCGCGGCTCGTTGAGGCGCAGGTCGGTGGTGACGATGGCCGGCAGCGTCAGCTCGACGGTCTGCAGGCCGCCGTCGATCTCGCGGGTCACCTGCAGCGTTTTGTCACCCTCGTCACCGCTGAGTTTCACCTCGGAGGCGAAGGTGCCCTGGGACAGGCCCGCCAGCGCGGCGAGCATCTGCCCGGTCTGGTTGTTGTCGGTGTCGATGGCCTGCTTGCCCAGGATCACCAGGCCGGGCTGTTCTTCCTCGACCACCTTGGCCAGCAGCTTGGCCACCGCCAGCGACTCGACGCGCTCATCGGTCTCGGCTGACGTATCGATATGCACGGCACGGTCGGCGCCCAGCGCCAGCGCGGTGCGCAGTTGCTCCTGGGCGGCCTTGGGGCCGATGGTCACGGCGACCACTTCGGTGGCCACCCCGCGCTCCTTCAGACGCACGGCCTCTTCCACGGCGATCTCGCAGAAGGGGTTCATGGCCATCTTGACGTTGGTGAGGTCGACGTCGGA
>NZ_PNRF01000022.1 GCF_002879615.1 Billgrantia endophytica | reverse complement strand
CGCATCGGCCTTCGGCTGCTCGGACTGGGCTTCCGGCTTGGGTGCGTCGGCGGGCTTCTCGGCCGGCTTGGGCACGTCGGCTTTCGGCTGCTCGGGCTGGGCTTTCGGCTTGGGCATGTCGGCGGGCTTCTCGGCCGGCCTGGGCGCATCGGCCTTCGGCTGCTTGGCCTTCGGTTGCTCGGGCTGGGCTTCCGGCTTGGGCGCATCGGCCTTCGGCTGTTCGGCCTTGGATGCATCTACGCCTACGGCTACCTGGTTCGGGGCGTTCTCGGCCTTGGCCGGCTCGGCCTGAAGGCGTTTTTGCTCCGCTTCGGCCTGAGGGTTGATGGCGTGCTGACGCGACCGGTTGCGCGGGTTGTTACGGGTGCGCCTGGGCTTGCCGTCGTCTGCCTTGGCGGTCTCGGCCGGCTTGTCATTGGGCTTTTGCGCGTCTTCGGCCTTTTGGCGACGGGGCGCCTCCTCGCGACTGTGCGGAGGCTGCTTGGCCTGTGGCTGGCCACCCTGGCGATTGTCGTCCTGCTGCTGGCTCCTGTCCTGGCGACCCTGTTCCTGTCGGCCTTGGCCACGGCCGCCGCGACCACCACGAGCCTCGCTGCGGCTGCCGGAAGCGCCATCCTGGCGGGCTTCGCTGCGGCTGCCGTCCTGCTGCCGGCCCTGGCCCCGCTGGCTGCTCTGACGAGTGTCGTCACGCTCTTCGGAGCGCTCGTTGCGAGGGCGGCGCTGACGGCCACGGCCATTGCCATTGCGGTCACCGCGCTCTTCACCGGAAGCCTGCCGTGCCTGGGGGGCAGGGGGCGTTGAAGGCTTGCGGGCTTCGCTGCCATCGGCTTCGCTGGTTTCGGCACTGCCAAGCCATTTGGCGACCCCTTTGACCAGGCGGCCGAGCACGCCGGGAGCCGCTTGGGTGGCTGGCTGAGAAGCCTCGGCGGTTGGTGTCTGCTGCTGCTGCAGAGAGGCAGGAGCAGGTTCGTTGTGAATGACCGTCTTGACGGCGGCTTCGGTTCGGAATACCGGCTTGGCGATGCTGGAGTCCGGCTCCTTGCCGACCTCGGTGTCGACCGAAAGCTCGAAGCTCGACTTTTCCTGCTCGCCCTCTTCCTCGACGTGATCATCGCGTAGGCGCTGCACATCGTAGTGAGGGGTATCCATGTCCGGATTGGGCAGTACCAGCACACGCACGTCCTGGCGGCTCTCGATATCGGCCAGCACGGCACGTTTCTCGTTGAGCAGGTAGGTGGCCACTGGAACCGGGAGAATGGCGCGGATCTGGGCGCTGCGCTCCTTCATCGCCTCTTCCTCGATCAGGCGCATGATGGAAAGCGACAGGGAGCGCACGTCACGGATGGTGCCCTGGCCGTTACAGCGTGGGCATACCACGCCGCTGGTCTCGCCCAGCGATGGACGCAGGCGCTGGCGGGACATCTCCATCAGGCCGAAGCGGGAGATGCGACCGATCTGCACGCGGGCGCGATCGAGCTTGAGCGCGTCGCGCATGCGGTTCTCGACTTCACGTTGATTGCGCGCAGGGCTCATGTCGATGAAGTCGATGACCACCAGGCCGCCAATATCGCGCAGGCGAAGCTGGCGGGCGATTTCGTCGGCAGCCTCGACATTCGTCTGCAAGGCCGTTTCCTCGATATCGCTGCCACGCGTGGCGCGTGCCGAATTGATATCGATGGAGACCAGCGCCTCGGTGTGGTCAATGACGATGGAGCCGCCGGAGGGAAGCTTCACTTCACGCTCATAGGCCGTCTCGATCTGCGACTCGATCTGGAAACGCGAGAACAGCGGCACCTCGTCGGCGTAGAGCTTGATCTTCTGTTGGTAGGAGGGCATGACCTGGCGAATGAACGTCAAGGCTTCCTGGTGCACGACCGGGCTATCGATCAACACCTCGCCGATATCCTGGCGCAGGTAGTCGCGCATGGCGCGGATGATGACGTTGGATTCGCGATAGATCAGAAACGGAGCGGGGCGCTTGCCGGCTTCGTCGGTGATCGACTCCCATACCTGAATCAGGTAATCCATGTCCCACTGCAGTTCTTCGGCACTACGACCGATGCCGGCGGTGCGAACGATCACACCCATCTTGTCGGGTACGGTGAGCTCGCCCATGGCTTCCTTGAGCTGGCTGCGCTCCTCACCCTCGATGCGCCGCGAAATGCCACCGGCACGGGGGTTGTTGGGCATCAATACCAGGAAGCGGCCGGCCAGGCTGATGAAGGTGGTGAGGGCGGCTCCCTTGTTGCCGCGCTCTTCCTTGTCGACCTGGACGATGACTTCCTGGCCCTCCTTGAGCACTTCCTTGATGCTGGGGCGGCCGGATGCCTCTTTCAGGAAGTACTCGCGAGAGATCTCCTTGAGGGGGAGGAAGCCGTGACGCTCTGCGCCGAAGTCGACGAAAGCCGCTTCGAGGGAGGGTTCTACCCGAGTGATCTTGCCGCGGTAGATATTGGCTTTTTTCTGCTCCCGGGCACCGGATTCGATGTCCAGGTCGTAGAGGCGTTGTCCATCGACCAGGGCGACGCGCAGCTCTTCCGGCTGAGTCGCATTGATGAGCATCCGTTTCATGTTGTCTCGCAAACTGGACGCACCGGTGGGCATCGAAGAAGGCGAACCTCTGGGTGCTGCGTGCTCGTGCTCAGCGCATGTCGCGGATGCACAGTGGCGCCCGATCGTACCGGTACCCGCGGTGGGTCCAGCACGACATGATCATGTTGAGTACTCGGCGGAGGCAGGACATGTCTCGGTGGGCTTCTTCCCATCCGGCCCTGCGGTCACCGCCAGACACCTGGCATTCATCGATTCGCCAACGCCGGCCACCGGCACGATGTTGAACGATTCCCGTGGCCACCGCCCGCCGAACAGTGGTTGGCGGGCTGGGATCCGGGCGTGGCGTAACTACTTGTTCCTACCGCAGGTAACTACCATCGGTAATCACCTGTCTGTCACCTATCCGTACTATTCGTAACTGCCTTTCGTCATTACCGAGGTAACGGCTTGTCTTCTATCAGTGCCTGTAACGCTGTGTCACTCGTCGGCGGCGGGACCGAGTCTGCGGGTCGTCGCGGCCTGATTTCGTCGCTCCGGCCTGCGTGTCTGTCGGGCAGGCGCCATGGGACCGAAGGGATCCATCCGAGCGAGCTCGCAATATAGCAGTAATGGCAAGGAGCGGCAATTGGCGCAGCAAGCGCCCGAGTGCGATAGAATGCCGGCTCATAATGAGTGATCGAGCGGAAGTGTCATGACCGAAGGGCGCGAGGTACAGTGGGTGGAAGTGGGCGAAGGCCAGGCCGGCCAGCGCATCGATAACTTCCTGATGACGCGCCTGAAAGGCGTGCCGCGTGCCCTTGTCTACCGCATCGTGCGCAAGGGCGAGGTGCGGGTGAACAAGAAGCGGATCAAGGTCGACTACCGGCTGGTGCCAGGAGACATGGTGCGCATTCCGCCGCTCCGGATGGCCCCGCGCGAGGCGGCGAGGGAGGTCAGTGACGGGTTGCGTAACCTGCTGGCCGGCAGCGTGCTGGTGGAAGGCCGGGACTGGCTGGTGATCAACAAGCCGGCCGGTCTGGCCGTGCACGGTGGCAGCGGGGTCAAGATCGGCCTGATCGAGGCGCTGCGCCAGGTGCGAGAGGATCTCGACTTCCTGGAGCTGGTGCACCGCCTGGACCGTGACACGTCGGGTTGCCTGCTGCTCGCCAAGTCGCGTCCGGCGCTGCTGGTGCTGAATGACGCACTGAAGCAGCACAAGATGGACAAGCAGTACCTGGCGTTGGTGTCGGGGCGCTGGCCTGCCCGTCGTGAGTTCGTCAGTGCCCGGCTGGAGCGGTACGATGCCGGCAACGGGGAGCGCCGGGTGAAAGTCGATGCCACCGGCAAGGTGTCCCGTACGCGTTTCGCGGTACGTGAAGCCTTTGCCAAGGCGACCCTGGTCGAAGCCGAGCCGGTCACCGGGCGCACGCATCAGATCCGGGTGCATGCCGCTCACACTGGCCATCCGCTGCTGGGAGATGCCAAGTACGGCACCCGGGAAGGCGAGGTCGTGGCGAGGAAGTTCGGGTTGACGCGGCTCTTTCTGCATGCGGCATCGCTGACGTTTCCCGAGCCGACCAGCGGCCGGCCGGTACAGATACGGGCTCCGCTACCCGATGACCTGGAAGCCGTGCTGAACCGTGCCCGCAAGTTTTCCTGAGCGCCCTTTGGCCATTGCCTTTCATTTTCCTGACTCGGAGCCTTGATGCGTTATCGACTGGTGATCTTCGATTGGGACGGCACCTTGATGGACTCCGCCGCGCGCATCGTCGCCTGCATGCAGGCGGCCTCCCGGGACGCTGGCTGGAGCGAGTTGGCCGACGAGGCCGTGCGTGACATCATCGGACTTGGCCTGCCGGAGGCCATTGCAACGCTCTGTCCCGGCATCGACCCGGCGCGCTCGGAGCTGTTGCGTAGTCGCTATGCCTTTCATTTCGTACAAGGCGACACGACTCCCATGCCTTTCTTTCCGGGCGTGGAATCTGGCGTTGCGGGGTTGCGTGGCCTGGAGGCGCGACGCCTGGCGGTTGCAACCGGAAAGAGCCGTCGCGGGCTGGATCGCATCTTCCGGGAGAGCAATAGCGGACACTGGTTCCATGCCAGCCGCACTGCCGACGAGACGCGTTCCAAGCCTCACCCGCAGATGCTCGAGGAACTCCTGGCTGAACTGGACGTCGATGTCACCGAGGCCGTCATGATCGGCGATACCGAATATGACCTGGAAATGGCCCGGGCACTGGGCATGGACCGGGTGGCGGTGACCTGGGGGGTGCATGCCCCGGATCGCCTGGCGGCCTGTCGACCCGTCTTTACCGCCGAGGCGGTGCCGGAACTCTTCGAGTGGTTGAACCGATAGACGGCTGTAAGGAACACGAGCCATGAGTGATGACAAGCATGAAGATCGCTGGACCGAGGGTCCTGAGCTGACCCCCGAGCAGGCGAGGGAGGCCAGGCGGGCCCAGGCGAGCGCATCGCCGCCTCCGCCGGAGAGCCCCGAGACCCTGCGCGAGCGCCAGCGGCTGGGCCAGCAGGAAATGCTGGATCGCTGGATTGGAGGCGTGCTGGTCGAGCAGCGGCGCACGAGACGTTGGAAGCTGTTCTTCCGCTTCTTTTTTGCGGCGTTGATTCTGGGCTCCCTCGCGGCCACCCTCTACGGCATCTTTGGTGTCCCGGGCGTTCGTGAACCGGAACGGCAACACCTGGGCGTCGTCACGGTGCGCGGGGTGATCGATGGCGAGTCGCCGGCCAGCGCCGAGCGTATCATCACGGGGCTCAACCGGGCATGGGAGGCCGACAATGCGGCGGCGGTCATCCTGCATATCGACAGCCCGGGCGGAAGTCCGGTGCAGTCCCAGCGGGTCTATGACGAGATCCTCCGGCTGCGCGAGAAAGGCGACAAGCCGATCATTGCCGTCATCGAGGACGTGGGCGCCAGCGGGGCCTACTACATCGCCGCGGCGGCCGACGAAATCGTGGCGGCACCGGCGAGTCTGGTGGGTTCCATTGGCGTGATCTTCGCCAGCTTCGGCTTCGAGGAGGCCATCGAGCGGCTGGGCGTGGAGCGCCGCGTCTATGTCAGTGGCGAGAACAAGGCGTTTCTTGATCCCTTTTCACCGGTGGCGCCCGAAGAGCGCGACTTCTGGCAGGGTGTGATGGATACGACGCACCGCCAGTTCATCGATGCCGTGCAAGCCGGGCGTGGCGATAGGCTTCGCGATGACGCGCGGTTGTTCACCGGGCTGATCTGGAATGGGGAGCAGGCTCTGGAGCTGGGGCTGGTGGATGGCATTGGCAGCCTGGACAGTATCTCCCGCGACCTCTTTGGTGAGCTGCGCGTGCATGACTACACGCCCCGGCTGGACCCCTTCGAGCGTCTGACCCGTCAATTCGGCCGGGTTGCCGCCGAATGGGTAGGTGCCCCGTCGAGCCATTCGCCGGTTCGCTACCAGTTGCACTAGCCGTCGCCAAGGGGGTCCAGTCCCGCTTCTCGCAGCAGGGCGCACAGGCGAATGAGTGGCAGGCCGATCAAGGTATTGGGGTCGTCTCCCTCGAGTTTCTCGAACAGGGCGATGCCCAGCCCTTCCATGCGAAAGCTGCCGGCACTGTCAAGCGGCTGCTCCCGCTCGACGTAGCGGGCGATCTCCGTCTCGCCGAGCTGGCGAAACACGACGTCGTAGCATTCATGACAGACCCAGTGACGACCCGAACCCGTGTCGATCAATGCCAGTCCGGTGAGAAAGCGCACTCTCTGGCCGGAGAAACGTGCCAGTTGGTGGCGTGCCGTGGCCGTGTCGCCGGGCTTGCCGAGTATCGTGTCCTCGAAGACGGCCACCTGGTCGGAACCGATGACCAGGTGGGCAGGGTATTGCTCTGCCACATGGCTTGCCTTGGCCAGGGCCAGGCGCTGCACCAGGGCCCGGGGGGACTCCCCCGGACACGGTGACTCGTCGATAGCGGGGTTCGCCCAGGCATAGGGAAGCCCCAGCCGATCCAGCAGTTGGCGGCGCCAGCGGGAACTGGATGCAAGCACGAGACGGGGCATGCCGGACTCCTTGTGAGCACCCGGCGGGGGCTTGTGGGCCGGGGGGTGCGGTAGCGGGAATGAGGGCCATTGTAACCCGTCATGACGGCGTCTTTGACAGGGGCGGGGGGAGTGCCTATCATTGCGCGCCTATGTTGACCTCACGACTCCCCAATAAGGTCGAGCCCTACAAGCTCGCCGCCCGTGCCGAAAGCCTCCAGGGCCTCATGGCGCTCGATCAGTTCGAGCGGCTGGCCGAGGAGGTTGGCGCGCAAGCCGGTGATTGCCAAGTATGGCTCGAATTCGCCATCGATGCGCAAGGGCGCCGCGAGATTCGCGGGCGTCTGGAAGCGGAGCTTCGGCTGCCTTGCCGGCGCTGCCTCGAGCCGCTGTCACAGCATGTCGAAAGTGAATTCCTGCTGGGCATGGTCACGAGCGACGATCTGGCGGCAGAACTGCCAAGCACCCACGAGCCGGTGCTGGTGGAAAACGAACAGCTGAACCTGCTGGCGGTAGTGGAGGATGAACTCATCCTTAGCCTGCCCCAGGTGGTTTACCACGACGAGGCCCTGTGTCGGGTCTCGCGCGACCAGCTGAGCAGTGGTGAGGAGGCCGAGTCACCGGAGCCGACTCCCGCAAGTCCCTTTGAGGTGCTGCGTCGCCTCAAGGACAAATCCTGATTCATTATCGATTCACTCTGGAGTGACATCCCATGGCAGTTCAAAAGAACCGCAAGACCCGTTCCAAGCGCGGTATGCGTCGCAGTCACGATGCCCTGAGCGCCCCGACCCTGTCCCAGGACAAGGAAACCGGCACTACGCATCTGCGCCACCACATTTCTCCGGACGGTTTCTACCGTGGTCGCAAGGTCGTCGACGCCTGAGTCGACCCCTTGCCGGTGATGCTCGGCAGTTGAGCGTGCGGATTGCCGTCGATGCGATGGGCGGAGACTCGGGCCCCGGGGCTGCCGTTCAGGGATCGGCGGCTGCAGTGCTGGCCTGGCCCGATCTATCGATCGATCTGTTTGGCCCTCGTACCTTGCTGGAAGCCGAGCTTGAGAGCCTGCCGCGGCACCTTGCCGCGGCTGGTTCGCATTTGTCTGTCCATCATGCGCCATCAGCAATTCGCCAGGACCAGCGGCCCTCCGATGTGTTGAGGCGGGGTGGCGATACCAGCATGGCACACATGCTTGGCCATCTTGCCGCGGGAAGGGCGGTGGCGGGTGTCAGTGCGGGCAATACGGGCGCCTTGATGGCATTGTCGCGGCGTGAGCTGGGCATGGTGGGTGGCATTCCGAGGCCAGCCATCAGTACCGCCATACCAACGCGCGGCGACGGGCGCTGCTATCTGCTGGACCTGGGTGCCAACGTCGATGTCAGCGCCGATCGCCTGATCGATTTTGCCCGCATGGGCGATGTCATGGCACGCCACGTCGATGGCCTGGTGTCACCCCGTGTCGCGCTACTCAACGTAGGCAGCGAGGGGACCAAGGGCAGTGCCAGCGTGCGTGAGGCCGATGCCTGGCTGGCGGGTACGACGTCGCTGAACTACTGCGGTTTCGTCGAGGGCAACGGCATCTTTGCCGGTATGGCGGACGTGGTCGTCTGTGACGGGTTTGTCGGTAATGCGGTTCTCAAGGCAAGTGAGGGGCTGACACATATGCTCATCGAGCGAGTGCAGGCGACTTTCGATGCGCATTGGGGCAGTCGCCTGGTGGGTCTATTGGCGAGGCCAGCACTGCGTCGGTTGAAAAGTGAGCTGGACCCGGTGCGCTACAATGGCGCCAGCCTGTTGGGGCTCGACGGTATCGTCATCAAGAGCCACGGCGGTGCCGATGCCACCGGCTTTTCCTACGCTGTGCTGCGAGCGGCGAACGAGGTCAGCCGGGACCTGCCTTCCCGACTGGCTCGTGAGCTGGGCAGCAGGCATGACAGGTCTCAACAAGAGCAAAGGTGAACGACATGACTCAACCCCTTGCCCTCGTCTTTCCCGGGCAGGGCTCCCAGCAGATTGGCATGCTGCGTGAGCTGGCCGAACGCTATAGTGTGGTACGCACGACCTTCGAGGAGGCTGCGGAAGCGTTAGGCTATGATCTGTGGAAAGTCGTTCAGGAAGGACCCGAGGAAGCGCTCAATGTGACCGCCTGCACTCAACCGGCGCTGCTGACTGCCAGTGTCGCCATCTGGCGTGTGTGGCAGGAGTTGGAAGGGCCGCGGCCTGGTGCCATGGCCGGGCATAGTCTCGGTGAATACAGCGCCATGGTCTGTGCCGGGGTGCTCGGCTTCGCCGATGGCGTTCGCCTGGTGAAGCTGCGTGGCGAGGCCATGCAGGAAGCCGTGCCGCTTGGCCAGGGGGGCATGGCCGCCATTCTGGGGCTCGAGGATGCCACCGTTGAAAGGGCTTGCGCAGAAGCCGCCCAGAATGATGTGGTTTCCGCGGTCAACTACAATGCTCCGGGTCAGGTAGTGATCGCTGGCAGCAAGGCAGCCGTCGAGCGCGCCATCGCACGGTGTCAGGAGGCTGGCGCCAGGCGTGCCATGCCGCTGCCGGTCTCGGTGCCGTCTCACTGTGCGCTGATGCGTCCGGCAGCCGAGCGGCTCCAGGCGGCCATGGCCGAACTGGACATGCGTCCGCCGCGTTACACCGTTTACCAGAACGTCGACGCGCAGGCGCATGCCGATGTCGAGACGTTGCGCACACGACTGGTGGAACAGCTCTACCAGCCGGTGCGCTGGACCTCTTGCGTGGAAGCGATGGCCAGTGGTGGCGCCGAGGTCTTCATCGAATGCGGGCCGGGCAAGGTGCTGACTGGACTCGGCAAGCGCATCGCCAAAAGCAGCAAGGGGCTGGCGGTCAACGATCCCGACAGCCTGGAAGCGGCTCTGGAGCTGGCTCGCGAGGCAGCCGCCCAATAAGCCCACGGGGGGCGTCAAGCACCTATGAACCAAACAGCACAATGCGGGGACAGCTATGACGAGCGAACGCAGAATCGCCTTGATTACCGGCGCAAGTCGCGGCATCGGGCAAGCCATCGCCCATGAGCTGGGGCGCCAGGGGCGCGTGGTGATCGGTACCGCCACCACCGAGTCCGGCGCGGCAAAGATCGACGCGGATCTCCGTGCCCACGGCATCGACGGGGCGGGGCGTGCCCTGGACGTGACCGACCAGGAAAGCGTCGATGCCCTGGTCAAGTCGATTACCGACGAGTTCGGTGCGCCTGCCATTCTGGTCAATAATGCCGGTATCACGCGTGACAACCTGCTGATGCGCATGAAGGAAGAAGAATGGGACTCGGTGCTCGACACCAACCTCAAGTCCGTCTATCGAGTCACGAAGGCTTGCCTGCGCGGCATGACCCGGGCTCGCTTCGGTCGCATCGTCAGTATCAGTTCCGTGGTGGCGACCATGGGCAATCTGGGACAGACCAACTATGCTGCCGCCAAGGCGGGCATGGAAGGGTTCACCCGTGCGCTTGCCCGTGAAGTGGCCTCCCGGGCCATCACCGTCAACGCCGTGGCGCCGGGCTTCATCGCCACGGACATGACGCGGGCGCTGCCCGAAGAGCAGCACAAGGTGCTGCTGACCCAGATCCCCCTGTCTCGCCTCGGCGAGCCCGGGGAGATTGCAGCTGCCGTTGGTTTCCTGACCGGCGAGAGCGCCGGGTACATTACCGGTGAGACCCTTCAGGTCAACGGCGGCATGAATATGCGTTGAGGCTCCCGCCGGTCGGCGGTTGCGTCGACGGGGGGGCGTCTATAAACTACCCCGCAGCTTGAGGTTGCGGACCAACCGGCTGGTCATCTGAACGGCTAACTTGAACGACTGGAGTACGTCATAATGAGCACCATCGAAGAGCGCGTGAAGAAGGTTGTGGCCGAGCGCCTGAACGTCAAGGAAGAGGACATCCAGAATAGCTCCTCCTTCACTGAAGACCTCGGCGCTGACTCCCTGGATACCGTCGAGCTGGTCATGGCGCTTGAAGAGGAGTTCGATACCGAGATTCCCGATGAGGAAGCCGAAAAGATTACCACCGTTCAGGAAGCCATCGATTACGTCAACGCCCACCAGTAAGGGCGCGGTCGTCACCGCTTGCTGAGATGAGGGGCCTCGCCCGTTGAGGCCCGTGGAAAGCCGTCCTGAAACCCAGGACGGCTTTCCGCTATATGGGTGGTGTGCTGCCCATGGAGGGGGTATGTTCGATATAATGCGCGCAATGACGGCCCTGATGGCGGGTCGTGTCACCAAGGTTGTCTGGAGGAATACTGATGGCTCGTAGAGTTGTGGTGACCGGGCTGGGTCTGGTTACGCCGGTGGGCAACACCGTCAAGGAGAGCTGGGAGAGCATCCTGGCCGGCAAGAGCGGCATCGCCCCTATCGAGCACTTCGATGCCACCAGCTTCAATACCCGCTTCGGAGGGTCAGTCAAGAACTTCGATATCAGTCCTTACCTCAACCCCAAGGACGCCCGCAAGATGGATCTGTTCATCCAGTATGGCGTGGCGGCTGGCGCCCAGGCCATCAGTGATGCGGGCATCGAGTGCACCGAAGAGAACGCCGAACGTATCGGTGTGGCCATCGGCTCCGGCATCGGCGGCCTGCCGATGATCGAGCACAACCACAACGCCCTCAACAAGGGCGGCGCGCGGCGTATTTCTCCGTTCTTCGTTCCCGGCTCGATCATCAACATGATTTCCGGCAATCTGGCGATCCAGCATGGTTTCCGCGGTCCCAACATCGCCATCACCACGGCATGTACCACGGGTACACACAATATCGGCTATAGCGCACGAACCATTGCCTATGGCGATGCCGATGTCATGGTCTGCGGTGGCGCCGAGATGGCGACCACGCCGCTGGGTCTTGGTGGCTTTTCCGCCGCCCGGGCACTCTCGACACGCAACGGTGACCCCCAGGCCGCCAGTCGGCCCTGGGATCGTGATCGTGACGGCTTCGTACTCTCCGATGGCGCCGGTGTGATGGTGCTCGAGGAGTACGAACACGCCAAGGCGCGTGGTGCAACCATCTATGCGGAACTGACCGGTTTTGGCATGAGTGACGATGCCTTCCACATGACCGCTCCACCGGAAGACGGTCGCGGCGCGGCGCTTGCCATGCGCAACGCCATTCATGATGCCGGACTCGACCCTTCGGACGTCCACTACATCAACGCCCACGGGACCTCGACGCCTGCCGGCGACCTGGCCGAAAGCCGTGCCGTCAAGAAGGTGATGGGTGATGCAGCGAAGTCCGTGGCGGTCAGTTCCACCAAATCGATGATCGGCCATCTCCTGGGCGCTGCCGGTGCCGTCGAGGCGGTCTTCAGTGTGCTGGCGATTCGCGACCAGGTGGCACCTCCGACCATCAACCTGGATAATCCCCAGGAAGGTTGCGACCTGGATTACGTACCGAATACGGCCCGTGAAAGAAAGATCGAGGTGGCGCTGTCCAACTCCTTTGGCTTTGGCGGCACCAACGGCACCCTGGTCTTCTCCAAGGTGTGAGGGAGCTTCCCCGGGTGCCGGATGACGACGCGGTGCCGATGGATGATCGCGGCCTGGCCTACGGTGATGGCCTCTTCGAGACCATTCTGGTGCGTGACGGTGTGCCATTGCTGTGGGAAGCGCACATGGCACGGCTGGAGCGGGGCTGCCGGGTGCTGGGCATGCCACTGCCTGACAGTCGTGCCCTTGCATGCCTGCCGGCCGAAGCCGGCCCCGGGCTGTGCGTGCTCAAGCTGATGCTCACCCGTGGCAGCGGTGGGCGGGGCTACCTGCCGCCCGATGCCCCCACCCCCCGGTTGCGTTGGCAGACCGCGGCCTTCACCCCTCGGCCGGAGCACTGGCGTGATGGGGTGCGGGTGCGGCATTGTCGACTCCGGCTCGCGATTCAGCCGCTCCTTGCCGGTCTGAAACACCTCAACCGGCTGGAGAACGTGCTGGCCCGTAGCGAGTGGAGCGATCCAGACCTGGCCGAGGGTCTGCTCTGCGATAGCGAGGGACGACTGGTCGAAGCCACCTGCATGAACCTTATCTGGCAACGGAATGGTCGGTTGGAGACGCCGTGCCTGGACGGGTGCGGCGTGGCCGGTACACTGCGTGCCGTGCTGCTGGACAGGCTCCCCATCGTGGAGGTGAAAGCCGGTCCTGAGATCGCTGCCGATGCCGAAGCCATCTGGCTCGTCAACTCGGTGCAGGGCGTCTGGCCGGTCGCCCGGCTGGACGACGCGAAGGGCGTTCCACTAGCGAACTGGAAGATCGGCACTGGCCACCGTCGCCTGCAGGCCGAGGCTCACGCTCTGCTGGGCTACCCGGTGGCTTTCGCACGTTGATTGAGGAAACCGCATGCTGCGTCTAGTCAAGTTTCTGGCGGTATTGGTGATAGTGGTCGCCGCGGCGGCCTTTGCCGGTTATCGCTATTGGGAGAGTCGGCTCGAGGCGCCGATCGCCGTTGAGGAGGAGACCCTCTACGAGGTGCCGCGCGGTGCGGGTTTCAATCGGGTGGTGGCGGATCTGGCCAGCCGGGACATCATCCGCGATGACTGGGCCTTTCGCCTGTTGACCCGGATCGAACCCGAGTCGATACCGCGCTTGCGCGCCGGTGAATACATGCTGGAGCCCGGCATGAGTGGCCGGGAACTGGTCGAGCTGCTGGGCAGTGACCGCGTCGTCACCTATCCGCTGACCATTCCCGAAGGATGGAATTTCCGCCAGATGCGGGCCCAACTGGATGCCGCTCCCAAGCTGGAGAGCCGTACGGCCGGGCTCTCCGACGAGGAGGTGATGGTGCTGCTGGAGCGAGAGGGGCGTTACCCGGAAGGCTGGTTCTTTCCCGACACCTACCGCTACCACAAGGGGATGAGTGACCTGGATATCCTGCGCCAGGCGCTGGTGAGGATGGAGCGTATCCTCGACGAGGTGTGGGAAAACCGCAGCGACGACCTCACCATCGAAACGCCCTATGAAGCGCTGATCATGGCCTCGCTGATCGAGCGTGAAACCGGAGCTCCCGAGGAGCGGCGCGAGATCGCGGGTGTCTTCAAGCGGCGTATGGAAAGCGGCATGCGTTTGCAGACGGACCCCACTGTCATCTACGGCATGGGAGAGCGTTACGATGGGCGAATCACCCGTGCCGACCTGCGCGAGGCGACGCCCTACAACACCTATGTGATCGACGGGATGCCACCCACACCGATCGCCATGCCGGGCCGTGCCTCGCTGGAAGCGGCCGTTGACCCGTTGCCGGGCGAAACGCTCTACTTTGTGTCCCGTGGGGACGGCACCCATCACTTCTCGCGTACACTGCGTGAGCACAACAATGCCGTGAACCGCTATATCCGCAATCGCTGACCGGGCAGGGCCGCCTGGCGACAGTAACCGGAGTACAGGAGACTCGATGCAGCAGCGTGGACGTTTTATCACCCTGGAAGGGAGCGAAGGTGTCGGCAAGTCGACCAACCTCGACTGGGTGGCCCACTGGCTGACGTCCCGTGGCGTGGAAGTGGTGCGGACCCGCGAGCCGGGCGGCACCCACCGGGCCGAGGCCATTCGTGAGCTGCTGCTGGACCCTTCCGGAGACGAGCCGCTGGATGCGGATGCCGAATTGCTCCTGGTCTTCGCCGCTCGAGCCCAGCACCTGGCGCACAAGATCCGTCCCTCTCTCGATCGTGGAGCCTGGGTGCTGTGCGACCGCTTTACCGATGCCACGTTTGCTTACCAGGGCGGTGGGCGGGGTATCCCGTTCTCGCGTATCGCCGCACTGGAAGCCTTCGTCCAGGGTGATCTCGAGCCGGACCTGACCCTGTTGCTCGACATGTCGGTGGAACGCGCTCAGCTGCGCCTGCAGGGGCGCCTGTCGGCCAGTGGCACGAATCGCGATCGTTTCGAACGGGAACGCACCGCCTTTTTCGAGGCCGTGCGCCATGCCTATCTGTCCCGGGCGGCGGACTCACCCCAGCGCGTTGCGGTGGTCGATGCCGATGCACCGCTGGAAACCGTACAAGCACGTCTGTCGGCCTGCCTGGAAGCACGGGTGGCACCATGGCTGTAGAGAACGCAGAGGTTTCGCTTCCACTTCCGTGGCAAGGCGGCCTGTGGCAACAGTTCCTGTCACAGTATCGGGATCGGCGCCTGCCCCACGCACTGCTGCTGTCCGGCCCCCACGGCGTGGGCAAGCAGCAGTTTGCCGAGGCGGTGATTGCCCGGCTGCTCTGCGTGACGCCCGGCGAGGCGGTCTGTGGACACTGCCACGGCTGCCATATGCTGGGGGCCGGCTACCACCCCGACCTCCTGCGTGTCTCGCCGGAAGAGGGCAAGCGGCAGATCCGTATCGACCCGATTCGTGCCGTCAACGCCTTCGTTGCCCAGACAGCCCAGCAGGGCGGATATCGCGTCATCGTCTTCAATCCGGCCGAGGCCATGAACGTGGCCGCCGCCAATGCCCTTCTCAAGAGCCTGGAAGAGCCGGGGGAGCGAACCCAGTTCATCCTGCTGGCGGACGTGCCGTCGCGACTGCTGGCCACCATCCGGTCACGCTGCCAGCACTGGAACCTGCCTGTGCCGGAAGCGGGGCAGAGCCAGGCCTGGTTGGCCGAGCGGCTTGGCGGCACGGAAGAGGCGGCTTTCTGGTGGCAGGTCTCGGGTGGTCTGCCGCTGCTGGCTGCCGAACTGGCGGCACCCACGGCGCGCGCCTTGCGCCAGCAACTCCACGATACCTTCGATGCACTGGTGCGCGGGGCGGAGCCGGTGATGGAGGCTTCCCGGCTCGACCGCCAGTCCATCGAGTCCATCCTGTGGTACGGTATCGCCTGGCTTGAAGACCTGATTCGGCTGGGGCTTTCCGGCGATGCGGCCCGAGTCCGCAACCCCGACCTGCTGCCGCTTTTCCGTCAGGCGATCAAGAATGCCCGCGTGCGCGACTGGTTCCGCCTGCTGGACTATGCTCGGGAGCAGCGTCGGCTGTTGGCCGCTGGTGGCAACCCCAATCCCCAACTGGTCCTCGAAGCCTGGCTGGTTCGCTGGTCGGCCCTGTTGCGTTCCTGACGCCAGATCAAGGGAGAGATCACGTGGCACCCCAGAAAGCCCTGTCACTGACCATTCAGGACGAGCAGACGCTGCTCTCCGCCTACATGCCGTTGCTGGAGCGGGGCGGCATCTTCGTGCCCACGCGGGAGCGTTACGAACTGGGCCAGGAGGTCCACCTGCTGCTGGCCCTGCCCGGCGACAGCGACCGGGTGCCGGTGACGGGTCAGGTTGTCTGGGTCTCGCCTGATGGTGTCGTGGGGCGCCGTGTAGCGGGTATCGGCATCCACTTCAGTTCGGAAGACCAGTCGGTGCGGGATCGTATCGAGACGCTGCTGGCCGGCCAACTGGACCCGGGGGCGCCCACCTATACGCTCTGACAGGGCTGATCCGACGCGGCCTCGCTGGCGAGAGAGGCGAGCGCCTGGCGCGACGGCTTGAGCCCCTCGCCCAGGTCGGGCCAGGGTAGCCAGGCATCGGGCACCATGTGGCCGGGCAGCATCTCACGCAGCCAGGTGGCGAGCTCGGCGCCGGCGACGGGGTGTCCGTGCCAGTCGACGAAGGCGACCGGACGTGCGCCCCACTCCTCGCTATCGATCGGCACCACGATTGCCTGGGCCACCCCGGGATGGTCAACCAGGCGTTGCTCGATCGCCTCCGGCTGGATATTCTCGCCGCCTGAGATGAAGCGGTGGTCGAGTCGCCCCTCTACCACCAGTTCGCCGCCTTCGGTGAAGTACCCCTTGTCGCGGGTGTGGAACCAGCCCTCGGCGTCGCGGGCTGGGTCGAGGCGATCGCCGTCGACATAGCCGTCGAACAGGGTGTCGCCCCGCACCAATATCTCGCCGTTGGCGATTCTGACTTCACGACCGGGCAGTGGCTGACCCACTACGCCTGGTCCCGTCGGCACGCCACTACATACCTGGCTGGCCATCTCGGAAAGGCCATAGCTCACCTTGGGTGCAAGCCCGAGGGCCGTGAGCTTTTCCACCAGCGGCGCGGGAATCGCCGCGCCACCGAGCAGCAGCTCGCGCAGGCGAGTGCGGCGCGGCGTGAAGCTTTCGCCGAGCAACCGCCAGAGCTGCGTCGGCACCAGCGAGAGGTGGGTGATGGGCTCGCTCTCCAGCCTGGCCGCGAGCGGGCGGTCGCGGTCGTCCATTACCAGGCGCGCGCCGGCCAGAAAGACGCGAAAGGGGATGGCGTAACCGCCGACATGGAACAACGGCAGCGACAATAGCCAGCCGCACTCGGCATCGAGGGGAATGAGCTCGGCTGAACCGCGAGCCGAGGCGAGGTGGTTGCCGACACGGTGCAGCACCGCCTTGGGTTGGCCGCTGGAGCCGGAGGTCAGGATAGTGTCGCATGGCCGCGCCGGGTCAAGTGCCGGGAGCTGGGATATCTGCGCTTCATGGGAGAAGTCGAGTCGCAGGGTTTGCCAGTTCCCGTCGGGTGCTTCCCCGTTCCGAACGTGGAACGTTCGCACGTCAAGCCGTTTGGCCAGAGTGGCCTGCCTGGCGGGGGGAAAGGCGGGGTTGAGCGGACAGAAGACGATGCCTGAGCGTAGGCAAGCCCAGGCCAGCAATACCTCCTCGAGGTTGCCGCGGGCCGCTGCCATCAGCCGGTCTCCGGGTGTCAGGCCGGATGCAGTGAGCTGTGCACAGAGGCTGGCCAGACGTCTGTCCAGGGTACGGTAGCTAAGGCTTCCCTGCGGGCCCTGGATAGCGGTACGGCTGGGGGCAATGTTCGCCCAATGATGAATGGGGCAGATCTCAGTCATGGCGGTCGTCACGATAACATTCGTCGTAGAAGAGACGGGTCAGAAAATCGGGTCGAGGCTGGTGGCGTTCATCCAGCAACGAGGAGGCCAGCCAGTGACGCGTGTCGAGGCCCGGGGCCTGGCCCGGCGCCCACTCGGCGGCCAGCCGCGCCAGTAAACCGAGTCCCAGGTCGGATTCGAAGCTCGAGGAGGCCACTACCTCGAGTCCCAGCGTTCGGGCCTTGGTGACCAGGGCCTCGCTGTGAGCCAGCGAGCCCAGCAGGGTGGGCTTGAGCACCAGGGCCTTGAGTTGCGCGATGGGGTGCCAGGGAGCGCGACGCGTCAGCAACTCGTCGAGTGCCACCGCGATACCGGTGGCCTCGGCGACGGCGGCGATGTCGGCGAAGTCGGCACAGGGGTCTTCGAGATAGTCGATGCGCCCCGGCTCCAGCTGTGTACAGAAGGCGAGAGCCTGTGTCCGTGACCAGCGGCAGTTGGCGTCGAGTACCAGCTCGAGAGAGGGGTGGTGCTCACAGATGTGCTGGATCGACGCCAGTTCGTCGGCCATGGGGTGGCGAGCGACTTTGAGCTTGACCTTGCGCAGCGCTCTCCCGCGCCGAGTGCCGACAGATGCCAGCCACTCCTCCGGTGTACCGCGCAGCAACGGATAGGGTTCGGGCAGTGGTGCGGCACGTGTCGGCCATCGTCGGCGCGCGCAGTCGAAGCCGAACTGGACCGAGGGCAGCCGCGGGGCGATCTTCTCGCCGCGCCGTAGTGCTGCGAGGCATGTCAGGCTTTCCCCTTCGGCATCGCTCAGGTTCTCCCGGGAGAAGCCGGGCAGTGGGGCGATCTCGCCCCACTGCCCGGCGACATGCACCAGTAGTCCCTGACGTTCGTCCAACCGACGGCCTCCGAGCAGCAGGGGGTGCGTCAGAGGCAGGCGGTAGCGATACAGGGCGAGGGTCATCAGGGATTGCGCGGGTAGCGGGAGAAGTCGGGGCGGCGCTTCTCGTTGAAGGCATTGCGCCCCTCCTGCCCCTCCTCCGTCATGTAGAACAGCATGGTGGCGTTGCCCGCCAACTCCTGCAGCCCGGCCTGGCCGTCGCAGTCGGCATTGAGGGCGGCCTTCAGGCAGCGCAGCGCCATGGGGCTGTGTTGCAGCATCTCGCGGCACCAGCGCACACTCTCCCGCTCCAGTTCGGCCAGCGGCACGACATCGTTGACCAACCCCATCTCCAGTGCTTGTCGAGCGTCGTACTGGCGGCACAGGAACCATATCTCGCGGGCCTTCTTCTGGCCGACGATGCGTGCCATATAGGAAGCGCCGAAGCCGCCGTCGAAGGAGCCCACCTTGGGGCCGGTCTGGCCGAAGATGGCATTGTCGGCGGCGAGGGTTAGGTCGCACATCATGTGCAATACATGACCGCCGCCGATGGCGTAGCCGGCGACCATGGCCAGTACCGGTTTGGGACAACTGCGGATGTCGCGCTGGAAGTCGAGCACGTTGAGATGATGGACGCCCTCGTCGTCCCGGTAGCCGCCGTAGTCGCCGCGGATGCGCTGATCGCCGCCGGCGCAGAACGCCTTGTCACCGGCGCCGGTGAGAATGATCGCGCCCACCTCGCCATCGTGACGAGCCGCACATAGGGCCTGGATCATCTCCGCGACGGTACGCGGGCGGAAGGCGTTGCGCACCTCGGGACGGTTGATGGTGATCCTGGCGATGCCGTCGGTGGAGGTATGGTAGAGAATGTCCTGATAACCGGTGGAGCGATCATGCCACTCGATGGGAGCGTAAAGCTCCGCTTCTGTCATGCCTTCGATCATCTTGGCTCTCCTCTGGTCGGGGTGGGAGACGCTCAGCGCAGCATGCCCAGCAGCACGACGCCCAGCGCCAGGGTACTGAACAGGGCGGCGGCGCCGTACATGAGCCACTTGTTGGTGCCGTCGCTGCCCAGCGTCAGGTCGAACAGGCCGTGACGAATCCGGTGGGCGGCGTGGAAGAGCGGCAGGCAGATCGTCGCCCCGACGAAGATCAGGCCGGGCAGGCCGAACAGCAGCGAGGAGGCGCGCTGGTGGCTCAGCGCATCCGCCGGCAGCAGCCCGGCGGGCAGCAGCAGGGCCAGGAACAGTACCGCCGAGGGCACGAACAGCGCGAAGCAGACGCCACCGGCGCTGAACAGGGCCCACCACAGCGGCTCGTCGTATGCCTGGCGGCGCTCCGGATGGTGCTTGGTCATCTCATGCCCTCCCGAATAGCCATACGAACAGCAGCAGCACGGCCAGCACCCCCGCCCACTGGCCCGCCACCATGAGGCTGGCCGGGACGGCGCGCTTCCCCAGGCGTAGCGGCATCACGCGGGGGAAGAGCTGGAAGAAGGTCCAGGCGTGGTAGAGGCTGGCCGCCAGCGCCAGCGCGTTGAGGGCGACGACCGGCGGGGAGCGCATGAAGCCGAGCCAGCTCTGCCAGGCGTCGGGGCCCCGCAGCAGGGCGACCGTGCCGGCCAGCAGGCAGGCGATGAAGAACACCAGCGGCAGCACCGTGGCTTCCCGCGCCATGTAGGCGATGAAGAAACGGTGCTTGAGCCACCAGTTCCGCGGCAGCGGCGGGTGCGCTCTCGGCGGCTTGTGCATGTGATCTCCTTAGCCTTTGAACAGCGCGATCAGCGTGTGCTTGGCCGATTCCACCTTGCCCTGGTTGACGGCGGCGGCCGGATCGACGTGCTTCGGGCAGACCTGGGAGCAGAAGCCGACGAAGGTGCAGCTCCAGACGCCGTCGTGGCGGTTGAGCTCGGGCATGCGCTGTGCCTTGCCCCGGTCGCGGCTGTCGAGGTTGTAGCGGTGGGCGAGGGTCAGCGCCGCCGGGCCCAGGAATTCCGGATTGAGGCCGAACTGCGGACAGGCCGAGTAACAAAGACCGCAGTTGATGCAGTTGGAGAACTGCCTGTAGCGGGCGAGCTGCTGCGGTGTCTGCCGGTAGGTCTCGGTCGCCTCCTGCTGCTGGGCATCGTCGATCAGGTAGGGTTTCACGGCGGCCAGGTGCTCCAGGAAGATCTCCATGTCGACCACCAGGTCGCGCCGCACCGGGAAGTGGGCCAGCGGCTCGATACGGATCTCTGCATCATACTCTCGAAGGAAGGTATTGCAGCCCAGCTTGGGAATGCCGTTCACCATCACCCCGCAGGAGCCGCAGATCGCCATGCGGCACGACCAGCGGTAGCTCAGGCTGCTATCCAGGCTTTCCTTGACGTGATGGAGCGCGTCCAGCAGCGAGGTGCTGTCGTCGACCGGTACCTCGAACGGCTGCCAGAAGGGGGCGTCGTCCCGCTCGGGAAGATAGCGTCTGATGCTGATCTGCTTGGTGGTCATGGGCGTGATCCTTTGCCGGCGTCGCCATAGACTCGGGCCGCGGGTGCGGAGACGCGGGTGTCCACCTCCTGCCAGCGCAGCTCGGCCGGGCCGTCGTGGCGATGGAAGACCTGGCTATGCTGCAGATAACGGGCGTCGTCCCGCTCCCGCATGCCTTCGTCGAGGCGCTGGTGGGCGCCGCGCGACTCGCACCGCTCCAGGGCGCCCAGGCAGGTCGCCTCGGCGATGTCCAGACCGAAGCCAAGCTCGATGCACTCCAGAAGCTCGGTGTTGTAGACCTTGCTGGTGTCCCCGACCCTGATCTCTCGATAGCGCTCACGCAGCCGGCGCACGGTCTGCAGGGCGTGGCTCATGCCGTCCTCGGTGCGGTAGATGCCGCATCCCGACTCCATGGCCTGGACCAGCTCGCGCTTGAGCTGGACCCAATTCTCGCTTCCCCGACCGTCGCAGAGCCGGGCGAGCTTGGTGCGCTGCCCGTCGGCCTGTTCCTCCAGGGCGCGCATGTCGGCGAAAGTCGTCTCCGCTGCTCGCAGACTGGCCTGTTCCCCGGCCAGGCGACCGAAGACCAGCAGTTCTGTGAGCGAGTTGGAGCCGAGGCGGTTGGCGCCGTGCAGTCCCACCGAGGCGCACTCCCCGGCGGCGAACAGGCCCGTCACGCTGGTCTCGCACTGTGAACCGGTCTCGATGCCACCCATGGTGTAGTGCACCGCCGGACGGATCGGGATGGGCTCGCGCACCGGGTCGACGTTGATGTAGGCCTTGGCGAGCTCGCAGATGAAGGGGAGCCGTTCGTGCAGGAAGGCTTCGCCCAGGTGGCGCAGGTCGAGATAGACTACGTCACTGCCGGCGAAGGTGCCGGTACGACCCGCTTGCTGCTCCTGCCAGAACGCCTGGGACAGCTTGTCCCGGGGGCCGAGCTCCATGTACTTGTTCTGCGGCTGGCCCAGCGGGGTCTCGGGGCCGA
This sequence comes from Billgrantia endophytica, assembly GCF_002879615.1. Taxonomy (GTDB): domain Bacteria; phylum Pseudomonadota; class Gammaproteobacteria; order Pseudomonadales; family Halomonadaceae; genus Halomonas; species Halomonas endophytica. The sequence continues at coordinate 18,952 of NZ_PNRF01000022.1, read as the reverse complement.
GGCCGTAGTCCTGGAGATAGCGATAGCCGTCCTTGTTCAGCAGGATGCCGCCCTCGCCGCGGCAGGCCTCGGTGATCAGGATGCCGGAGCCGGGCAGCCCGGTGGGGTGGTACTGGACGAACTCCATGTCGCGCAGGGGCACACCGTGGCGGTAGGCGATGGCCATGCCGTCGCCGGTGACGATGCCGGCATTGGTGTTGAAGCGGAACAGACGTCCCGCTCCACCCGTGGCCAGGATCACGGACCTGGCGCGCAGCAGGGTCAGCTCGCCGGTGGCCACCTCCAGGGCGATGATGCCGGCCACCGCGCCGTCACAGACGGCCAGGTCGAGGACGAAGTATTCGTCGAGACGCTCGATCTCGGGATACTTCAGCGAGGTCTGGAACAGGGTGTGCAGCATGTGGAAGCCGGTCTTGTCCGCCGCGAACCAGGTCCTGGCGGTCTTCATGCCACCGAAGCGGCGCACCTGCACGCTGCCGTCGTCCTTGCGGCTCCAGGGACAGCCCCAGCGCTCCATCTGCACCAGTTCCCTATGAGCGTGACGCACGAAATAGTCCGCCACCCCTTGCTCGACGAGCCAGTCGCCACCGGCCACGGTGTCGTCGAAGTGCGCCTGCAGCGTGTCGTCCGGACTGGTGACCGCGGCGGCGCCGCCCTCGGCGGCCACCGTGTGTGAACGCATGGGATAGACCTTGGAGAGGAGGGCGATGCGCTGTGGCCGGCGGTCGCTCCTGGCCTGCTCGGCGGCGGCGATCGCGGCGCGCAGTCCGGCGCCGCCGCCGCCCACGATGGCGATATCGCAATCTCGATGCTGCATGGTGATGCGGCCCCTGTCCGGTCCCTGGTCTCCCGCGCCCATGTCACAATGTCAGGCGCGACGTCAGGCGCGAAGGTTGGCGGGAGTTCGCGTAGCTCGATTGGCGTACGACTTCGAATCAAGACTAGCATGCCGTTCCGAGAGGGGACCACTTGAGCTCATCCTCATACATGTCGATCTTGATGCACGTCAAGCTCTCGCCCGTTCCGGCTTCTCCGCTGGGGGTTCGTCATCTAGCCTGCGGTCTAGGGAGCGGAGGGGGCATCCTGTCCCTCGACGTTCCCGGCGCGCCACGTCTTGCAACGACCGATTTATCACGACCGGTTGTAACGACTACGAAAGGAACGGCTCATGAACCTCAACGGGACACCCTTCTCCTCATGGAAGTCACTGGCGCCCCTCATCGTCACCGTCGCGGTGGCGCTGTGGCCGACTCCCGACGGGCTGTCTCCCCACGCCTGGTATTTCTTCGCCATCTTCCTCGGCTGTGTGGTGGGCCTGATCCTCGAGCCCCTGCCGGGTGCGGTGATCGGGCTGATCGGCGTCACCACGGCGGCGCTGCTCGCGCCTTGGGCGCTGTTCTCGCCGGAGCAGCTCGCGGCGCCCAACTTCAACGCGGCCAACCAGGCCTTTGCCTGGGCGGTGTCCGGGTTCACCAACTCCACCGTGTGGCTGATCTTCGGTGCCTTCATGTTTGCCCTGGGCTATGAGAAGACCGGCCTTGGCAGACGCATTTCTCTCTGGCTCGTAAACGCCATGGGCAAGCGCACCCTAACGCTTGGCTACGCGGTGATGATCTCGGATTCCATTCTTGCCCCTTTCACACCATCCAATACGGCGCGTAGTGCGGGCACCATTTATCCCGTCATTCGCAACCTTCCGCCCCTTTACGATTCGTACCCTAATGACCCAAGTATGAGGCGTATGGGTAGCTTTTTGATGTGGACAGCGCTGGCCTCTACCTGTGTTACCAGTTCGCTGTTTCTAACCGCCATGGCTCCAAACTTGTTAGCCATCGCTCTGACCGAGAGCGCAACCGGCATTCAGGTCAACTGGGGACAATGGTTCATGGCAATTGCCCCAGCGGGCATTTTGCTGCTGCTTCTGGTACCGCTACTGTGCTACTGGCTATGCGCCCCTGAAGTGAAAGCAGGCCATGAAGTTTCTGACTGGGCTAGAGACGAACTTAAGAAATTAGGCGCTCTTACTCGTAAAGAGATAGTGCTGGTGCTGATGGTCGTCACGGCCCTATTGATGTGGATTTTTGGCGGCAACATCATCTCCGCATCGCTGGTAGGGCTCGTGGTAATTTGCGGCATGCTGCTGACCGGCATCGTAACTTGGGACGATATCCTCAATAACAATGCGGCCTGGAATACTTTTGTATGGTTTGCCACGCTGGTGGCGCTGGCAGGTGGGCTAAGCCAAGTGGGATTTGTGCATTGGTTTGGTACCGTCGTAGGCGGGCAGATAAGTCACTTCAACCCACTGATGGCCATGGTGGCGTTGGTCGTACTGTTCTACGCTTTGCACTACTTCTTCGCCAGTATCACCGCCCACGTGACGGCGCTGCTGCCGGTGATCCTCGCCGCCGCCTCGGGCATTCCCGGCCTCGACATGCAGATGTTCGTGCTGCTGCTGCTGCCGACCCTGGGCTTCATGGGCATCCTGACCCCCTACGGCACCGGTCCGAGTCCGGTCTACTATGGCAGTGGCTACTTGCCCAGCGCACTCTTTTGGCGCCTTGGGGCGATCTTCGGGCTGCTGTTCCTGGTGGTCTGGCTGGTGGTCGGCGTGCCCTGGCTGGCGCTGATCTTGTGACGCATTGAGTGATCACTCCTGCGGGGAGCCGTCGCGACACCAGGCGCGTACCGCCTCGGCCACGTTGCCGGGGCGGGTGGCGTGCAGGTTGTGCCCGCCGTCGAGCGCCACATGCCTGACGTGGTGGCAGCGCTGCGCCAGTCGGCAAGCCAGCCCATGGAACTTTGCATCGCGGCGGCCGGAGAGATACCAGACCGGCAACCCGGCGTCGCTCAGCCAGGCGACAAGGTCGGGCTGCCTGCCGAGTGAGGTGGCACGCAACATCGCCGCCACAGCGGGGCCGTCATTGTCGAGACGGCGGGCGACATGGCGCCTGCGTGTCGCCGCGTCCAGGTCGGCGAACACCGGCTGTCGATACCAATCCTCCAGCACTGCCTCGAGCGGCTCGCCCCCGAAACGCCCGGCCCAGGCCATGTCGTGCGACAAGCGGGCGGCTCGTTCGTCGACCGGCAGGCCTGGGTGGGCACTCTCCAGTAGCAGGCTCACCAGGCCCGGCGGACGTTGGCTGGCGTGGTAGAGCGCCAGGCGCCCGCCGAGGGAGTAGCCCAGCAGCCGATAGCGCGGGACACCGAGTGCCGCCAGGGCTTCGGTGAACCAGCGCTCGGCCTCGTCGAAGGAGTCGACCTGCCGATGGCGGTTGGCGCCGTGACCGGGCAACTCTAGCGCGATGCACTCCTGCTCGGGGAGCCGCTCGATGAGTGCGCGCCAGTCGCGGCGATCGCCGAGCAGGCCATGCAGCAGTACGATGGGCGCTTCGTCCGGTTTCGGTGGTGGGGCCGGTATCGAGAGGTCAGCGTTCACGCAGACTCGCTCCCAGCGCTTCGATATCCTCGGCGACCTGTTCGCCAGGCACCTTGATTTCGATCAAGGTCGCTCCCGATTGCAGCGCCTCAGCGTAGCATGTCTCGAATTCGTCCAGCGTGGTCGGGGCCGCGTAGCCCAGGCCGAACATGGCGGCGGCATGTTCGAAGCTCAGCCCATGGGGCAGCAGATAGTCGCTCTCCAGAAGGCCTTCCTGGCACGGCACCGGCAGCAGGCGGAAGATGCTGCCGCCGTCGTTGTTGAGCAGGATCACCACCAGCGGGTGTGACGCCTGGCCTAGCAGGGCCAGGCTGTTGAGATCGTGCAGTGCGCTGATATCGCCGAGCAGCAGGGTGGTGGGCTCGTCGCGGCTCAGGGCGAAGCCGCAGGCGGTGGCGATCAGACCATCGATGCCCGAAGCGCCACGGTTGGTCGTTACCCGGCTGGGTCCCGCACCGGTGGTGCCGAGCATCTCCATCAGGCGTGCCGGCAGGCTGTTGCCGACCATCAGTTGGCCATGCACCAGGCGGGCCAGGCGGTGGCAGATGCCTACCTCCGAAAAGTGGCTGCAGGCCGCCTCGACGGCGGCGCTGGTCCTCGCCTGACGCTCGGCCAGCCGGTGCCAGGGCGCGCTTGGCGGAGAAGACTGGGACGGCGAGGGGTGGGCCGCAATGAACTCGCTGGGCCGGCACACCAGGCGCCGCCGCACGCGATGATCGGGATCGAGGCGGGAAGGATGGGGGTCGACCAGCCAGTAGTCGCGCCACGTGTGCCATGCGATGAAGCGTCCCAGGCGCTTCGAGATCAGCCGGGCGCCGAACTGCAGCAACACCTCGGCGCGCCTTAGCTCGTCCACGAAGGCGTCGTCGTGGAGTGCCAGGTCGACATGGCGCAGATTGCGCCCATCGAAGCGGATCTGGCTCTGCAGGTCGGCCACCAGCGGCCAGCCGAGCCGTTCGGCCAGCGCCGCCACCCACCGGCCCTCGGCGGGATCGTCGATGCATCCGGCGACGACCAGGCCGGGCCGAGCCTGGAAGGCTTGCCAATCCGGCAGGGGGGAGCAACCGCCGGGTACCGGTTCCCAGGGGCTCCAGGGGCGAGCGGTGCCGAGCCAGTTGCCCAGCGGCGCCAGGTAGGCGCTGGCGTCGATGGGGCGCTCGCCGGGGTAGAGCGGCTCGGGATAGCGGCAGTTGAGGTGGACCGGGCCGGGGTGGCGACGTTGGTGCGCCAGTGCCTGGTCCAGGGTGCTTAGCACGAAGGCCGCCGCGATGTCGGGGGTAGGGCTGGGCAGGTCGCGGTGGAAGACTACGTGGCGGGCGAACATGTCTCGCTGGTCGATCGCCTGATTGCTGCCGTTGTCGATCAGCTCGACGGGACGATCGGCGCAGAGCAGCACCAGCGGTACGCCGCTCTGGGAGGCCTCGATCACCGCCGGATGGAGGTTGGCCACCGCCGTGCCCGAGGTGGTGATGATCGCCACTGGGCGACGACTGCCCTTGGCCAGGCCCAGTGCCAGGAATCCCAGGCCGCGTTCGTCGAAGTGTCGGTGACGGTGAAACCCCGGATGCGCGGCGGCCGCCATGATCAGGGGCGAGGAACGCGAGCCCGGCGCCAGGACGATGTCCCGGACACCGAGCCGCTGGAGTTCCTCCAGCATCAGCGCGGCCCAGAGGTGGTTGAAAGTATCGTGGTGGCGGGGGAAAGGGGGCGTGGCGGCATCGGTGGACATGGCGATCTCATCCCAGCAAGGACATAACGTCGGCGATCTTGGCTTCCAGCTCGTCCCATTCGGCGGCGGGGACGGAACCGATGACGATGCCTGCTCCGGCATACAGTGTCACCGCCCCGGCGGTGACGCGGGCACAGCGAATGGCCACCGTCAGTTCGGTGGTCTCATGGCTCAACATGCCGCAGGCGCCGGCGTACCAGCCACGCCGGTGGCTCTCGTGACGGCGGATGAACTTCAGCGCCGCGTCGCGCGGCGTGCCGCCGACCGCCGGCGTGGGATGCAACGCGGCCAGGAGGTGCCGATCGCGCACCCAGGGATGCAGCTCGGCCTCGATGTCGCGCCGGATGTGTTGCAGCGCGCGCAGCTTGACGATACCGGGCTCCGCGAGGCTGGCGTGGTGGGAGAGCGGGGCGAGCCGCGCCAGAATGTCGGCATGCACCAGTTGATTCTCCCGGCGGTTCTTGGGATCGGCGAGCAACTCGGCCGCCAGCGCCGCGTCCCGGGCGGGATCGCCGTCGCGCCGCGAGGTGCCGGCCAGCGCCTCGCTGAGCAGCCGGGTGCCCTCGCGTCGGTAGAGGCGTTCAGGGGAGCAGCCGATGAAGGCCGCTTCCGGGGCGAACTGGAAGCCGAAATGGAAGCAGTCGCCGGCGAGTTGGCGCCACTGGTTCAGCAGTATCCAGGGATCCACCGGCTGGGCAGTGGCCAGGCGGCTCTCGCGGGAGAGCACTACCTTTGGCGTCCGTGCCTGGTCGGAGAGGAGCGTGGCCTGCGTTATCCACTCGGCCCACTCCCGAGCGGAGGGACGGTCGTGGCGAGTGAATCCGGTTGGCGTCAAGGGGGCGGGAGACAGCGCCGGGCGCAAGGCGTTCAGGGCCGCTTCGGCTGCATCCAGCTCCGCGTCGCGGTCGCGTCCATCGAAGTACAGGTTGAGATAGAGCACGGCTCGGCCCGCTCGATGCTCGAGTTCGAGGCGTGGCAGCACGAAGCGACAGGCGCCGAAGCCGGGCCAGCCCAGTGCCTCGGCGTCGAAGGCCAGGCCGCCGAAGTAGCGCGGCGTCTCGACGCCGTCCGGTGACGCGGCCGGCTCCCATTCATGCGTCGCGGTGACCAGGTGAGCGCAGCCGATCCCCGCATGTTCGCAGGCGTCTTTCCCTCTGGAGCGCCAGTAGAAACGCGGCAGCACGGATTGCGCACGCAGCCACTCCAGGGGACGCTCGACCATGACGGGCCAGCCCAGGCGTACGAAGCCGCTAGGTGTCTGGGTGCGCATGGCACTCAGGCGCCTGGTGATGGCGGAAGGCGGCATGACCAGGCGACCAGGACCATCAAAACACGGGGGTATCATAGTCCGCCATCATCGCAGGCCGAAACGCGCCCTCAAGTAGGGGAGAACCCAATGATCGCCCCCGTAACGCCCTGCATTGGCGCCTGCCACCAGCAGGAATATCGATAGCATGATCATCCAGGGATTGATGGAGACCGTGCCGGCCATGAGGAACGACATGTTCATGACGATCGCGAAGAATGCCGCCGCCGAGGTGAGTACGCCGAATATCAAACCCAGGCCCACCAGCAGTTCCCCCCAGGCCACGCAAAAGCTGATGAGGTCAGCATAGGGCAGGGCGAAACGCTCAAGGAAGGCGACGTAGTTGGGGTATACGAGACTCCCTTCACGCATCACGGGGTTCTCGACGGCATCCGCAAGGAACCACTCGGCGCTGAATCCTCCCGTGATCTTTCCCCATCCAAGCGTGAGCCATGTGATGCCCAGATAGAGGCGTAGCAATAACCACATACCTGCGGCATATTGATTTTTTCTGAAAAATTCACCAAGCATTCCAGCTCTCCTGTTACTACTTCCAATGTCTCATGAGGCCCCGTGTATAAAAAACGGGCTCATGCTGAGTCGATATGGGGTGATGGTTGATCGGTGATGAATGTATTCGTGGCGGTGATTCATCCTGCCGTGGTTCATTGAAGTCGTACTGAAGGAATCGGTGAGAATATTGTTGGTATATGGATCACAGATCATGAGGAATCGTACATGAATAGCCAGGAGGAAGGCTTGATAAACGTCAAGCTTATCTCAACTAGGTGATTGAAATCCAGCGGTTATGTATCGTCGGCCATGGCATGGCGTGCATTGATATTATCTTGAGGTGCCACTGGTCAGTCGCCGGTTGAGCATTGCCGGCATTCCGATTAGGCTAGCGAAGATACTCCAGACGTGCGGTCGTATCGTCTGGTCCCATGTCAAAACCCCTCTTGTGGCTTGGAATCTATCGATGCCGACGGGCACCCTGTCGTTGCTGATGGTGTATTTATGTCGAAAAGGGAAGGGCCCGAGATCAGGAATTATCCGATGAACCGTGGGCTGTATGCTTGGCTGTTGGCCATGAGACTTCGTACATTGCCCTTGGCCTGTTCCTCCGTACTTCTGGGAGCGGGCCTGGCGGCGAGCCATGATGTCTTCGATATGGGCATACTAGCACTGGCATTGCTCACTGCCGTCTTGCTGCAAATACTCTCCAACCTTGCCAACGATTATGGCGATGCCGTGTCAGGGGCCGATGGAGAAGGCCGGTCCGGACCGGCGCGTACCGTGATGGCGGGGCTTATCGCTCCCCGTCGGATGCTCGTGGCGATTGTCCTGACGGCCCTGATGGCCGCAGTGTCAGGCCTGGCCCTGCTCTACGTCTCGTTCGGTGCCGACTGGCCTCGCATGTTGGCTTTCACCTTGCTTGGCGGAGTCGCCATCGTGGCGGCGATTACCTATACCGTGGGAATGGGGTGTACACCGTATGGCTACCGGGGGTTCGGAGACATCTCCGTGTTTCTTTTCTTCGGCCTTCTCGGTGTGTTGGGGGCCTACTACCTCTTCGCCCATGAGCTCGCATGGATACTGCTATTGCCGGCGGCCGCCTGTGGGTTATTAGCGACTGCCGTGCTCAACATCAATAACATACGCGATATTGCAAGCGATTCGGCCAGCGGCAAGATCACGCTTGCCGTTCGGTTGGGACGCCCGCGAGCCATCGTCTATCATTGGGCTTTGCTGATGACGGCCTCGATGCTGACGCTGGTTTTCTTGGCAATGCGTGGTGCGAATGGCTGGTCCTGGCTTTTTCTGGTCGCCCTCAAGCCTCTCGTCGATGCCGCCAGGACCTTGAGCGAGAGTAGTGATGGAGAAATCCTGACGGCGATGCTGAAGAAGACCGTCATCGGCACGCTGCTCTACAGCGTGTTGCTGTCCATCGGCCTGGTGCTTTCGTGATACCCTGCCTGCCTCGATGTTGAACGAAGAAGCGCCGCCATGTTCGTCGACTCCCACTGTCATCTTGATCGCCTCGACCCTGGTACCCATGGGGGGGATCTCGGTGCAACCCTTGATGCGGCCCGTGCCCGCGATGTGAACCAGTTCCTGGCCATTGCCGTGACGCTGGACGATGTATCCGAGCTGGCGCGGATCAGCCGCGAGCACGATGACGTGGTGATTTCCGCCGGTGTCCATCCGCTGCACCGCGTGGATGGCGAGCCCGATATCGAGGCCATCAGGGAGACCGCCGAGCGGCATGGTGCCGTGGCCATTGGCGAGTGCGGGCTCGATTACCATTATCTGGACAAGTCGCCGGAAAAGGTGCCGTCTCGGGAGGTGCAGCTCGAGCGTTTCCGCCGTCACCTGATCGCCGCCCGCGAGCTCGAGCTACCGATCATCGTGCATACCCGCGAGGCGCGCGAGGATACCCTGGCGCTGATTCGCGAGCACGCCGACCCGTCGACAGGCGGGGTATTGCACTGTTTCACCGAAGATATCGACATGGCCCGGGAGGCGGTGCGCCACGGCTTCTATATCTCGTTGTCGGGTATCGTCACCTTCCGCAATGCCACCGCGTTGCGTGAGCTGGCGCGCAAGATTCCGCTGGACCGCCTGCTGATCGAGACCGACAGCCCCTACCTGGCACCGGTACCGCATCGCGGCAAGCCCAATGAGCCCGCCTGGGTGGTCGAGGTGGCCGAGTGCATCGCCGCCGAGCGGGGCATCAGCGTGGAGGAGGTCGCCATGCAGACCACCGCCAATTTCTACCGGCTGTTTCGGGCTGCCGTTCCCGAGGCACCCGCCGCGATTCGTGACGCCTTGTCCAATGCCGGCCTGGTATAGACTGGTATTCAGCGTCTCGTATCGAGCGAACCAGCCGGAGAGGTGGACATGAACCTGGAACCATTGCTTGAGCACGTGGAGCCTGTCGGCGAAATCCCGCCGCTGGACCGTTGGCACCCCGGCCAGGCCGGTGAGATGGATCTTCTGATCGCCGCGGATGGACGCTGGATTCACGAAGGTACCGTCATGAGCCGGCCTCGCCTGATCAGGCTGCTGTCGACGCTTCTGCGCCGCGAAGAGGACGGTCACTATTACCTGGTGACCCCGGTCGAGAAGCAGCGCATCCAGGTCGAAGATCGTCCCTTCGTGATCGTCGACGCCGAGCATGACGACGAGAGCGACAGCTGGTGGCTGACCACCAACGTTGGCGATAGGCTGCGCCTTGACGGGGAGCATCGCCTGGTGGTGAGCGAGACGCCCGATGCCGTGGCGGTGCCTGAAGTGGCGGTTCGCTTTGGGCTATCGGCTCGTCTGGGACGCAATGTCTTCTATCGCCTGGTGGAGCGTGCCGAGCAGCGTCAGGGCGAGGAGGGGCGCATCGAACTGGGTCTGACTAGCGCCGAAACCTGGCAGCCACTCGGCGATCTGCCGGCCGAGGATTCGTGAGGCTGACGGAAGAACAGCGGGCCGTGATCGAACATGGCCCGGGTCATGCCAGGGTGGCGGCGGTTGCAGGCGCTGGCAAGACAACCACCCTGGTTGCCCGGGTATTGCATCTGCTGTCTCGGGGAGTGCCCGCGACACGTATCCTGGTGCTGATGTTCAATCGCTCGGCGCGCGAGGACTTCCAGCAGCGCCTGGCGGCGATGGCACCTTCCGGACAACGGCTCCCCGATGTCCGTACCTTCCACTCCCTGGGTCACCGGTTGACCGGTAGCCTGACCCGTTGGGGAGTCTTGGCACCGCGGCAACTGCTTTCCGCCGACTGGCAGGTGGAGCGCCTGCTACGCCAAGCGACCCTGGGCGTGCTGGAGGACGATGCCGAGCGTCGCGAGGCGGCCCTGGAGGCGGATACCCTCGAGGCGTTCGCCCATTTTTGCGGCCTGGTAAAGGCCGAGATGACAGCACCCGACGCTCTGTATGAGCATCACGATTACAGTGACGAGACCAAGCATTTCGTGGCGGCATTCCAGCGTCTCGAGACCCTGTTGGCCGATCAGGGCCTGATGACCTATGCCGATCTGCTCTATCGCCCCGTCCGTGCGCTGGAAGCCGACCCGCAGTTGGCACGTCGCGTCCAGGGTTTCCTGGATCATGTGATCATCGATGAATACCAGGACATCAACCAGGCTCAGCTACGTCTGCTGGCGACACTGGCCGGGCGTGAAGCCGATGTGATGGCGGTCGGGGATGCCAACCAGTGCATCTACGAGTGGCGTGGGGCTCATCCCGATACCATGCGTGAGCATTTCACCGCCACCTTCGGGCCGGCCACCGATTACCCGCTTTCCACCACCTTTCGCCACGGCCATGCGTTGGCATTGACGGCCAACCATGTCATTGCCGCCAACCGTCGAGGACCCGATCAGCTGTGCCTGGCTGCCACCGGAAATCCCCGCACGAAGGTAGCCGTCGAACAGGAAAGAGGGGCGTTGCTGGGCGCCCTGGGACGCTGGCAGCGGGAGGGACGCCAGCTCCATGAGGCCTGTCTGCTGGTGCGCAGCTGGGCCTTGTCGGTGCCGTTCCAGCTCCAGTTGCTGCAGGCGGGAATCCCATTCAGGCTTGCCCGGGAGGATCGCTTCGTGTTCCGCCTGCCGCTGGTGCAGGCCCTGTCCGGCTACCTTCGGCTTGCCCGCAATCCTGCGCTGCTCCACGACCCGGCGCTGGTGTTGCGGCTGCTGGAGCAGCCAACGCCTTTCGTGGCGCGTGAACGGTTATCGGCGCTGGCCCTTCGATTGACGGAAACCCAGGCCTTTCCCGGACGGGAGGATTCCTTGCTATCCGGACTCAAGCCGATCCAGCGCCGCAACCTGAAACGGCGCTGGGCCCTGCTTTGTGAGCTGCCGCGTCGCGGCAACTGGACACCGGCTCGCCTATTGGCGCACGTGGTGGAGAGCCTGGATGCCGAGAAGGTGCTCAGGCGTGCCGCGGCGCGCCGTGAAAAAGGCGAGGAGGACGTACGCCTGCTCGATGTGCTCGTCGAGCAGGCGGGTGAGGTGAAAGACATCGATGCCTTCATCGAGCTACTGGAGCGCCCCGTGGAAAACCATGCCGATGGCATGCTGATCACCACCGTGCACGGTGCCAAGGGGCTGGAATGGCCGATGGTGCTCCTTGCCGGCGCCAATGAGGAAGACTTTCCGCACTACAGCAGGGACAACCCGCTGACGCCCGGACGGCTGGAGGAAGAAAGGCGGCTCTTCTATGTCGCGATCACCCGTACACAGGAACGCCTGCTGATCCTGCATGACGGCGGCGAGCATCGACCTAGCCGCTTCATTGCCGAAACCGCCTGGCAGGACTGTGCGAAAGTCGATGCCCGCTTGACCGGCGCCGATACGGACACTTCCCCTCTGGCCGTCACCTCTCCGCCGCTGATGTCGGGCTATCTCGAGGCACTGGGCCGCGAGCTGCCGCTGATAGCCAGTGAGGCATCGGTTGTGGCAGAGCCCGGCGCCGGTTATTCGGTCCATGAGTACCGACCGGGGCAGCGGTTGCGTCATGCCGTCTTCGGTGAGGGTGAAGTTGCCGTGGTGGAAGGGGATCCGGCGGACCCGATCATAGAAGTGCGTTTTTCCCAGGCCGGCCGCCGACGTCTGCTGGCGCGGCGTGCGCCCATCGAGCTGTTGCCCCCTTGGCCGGTACCATCGATACAGTGAAAGGAGAGCGAGCATGCGACACGTGCTGATCACCGCCAATGAACTGGACGAATGGCTGGAGGGGCCTCACCCGCCCCGGATACTCGACTGCCGAGCGCGCCTGGGCGATCCAGGAGCCGGGCATGGCCTGTGGCAGGCAGGCCATATCCCCGGCAGCCATCACCTCGACCTGGACCGCGACCTGGCCGGGGAACCGGGCGAAGGCGGACGCCATCCACTGCCGGCACCTGCCGACTTCACAGCCGTTCTCCAGAGGCTTGGCGTTGCCCCTGGCATGATGGTCGTGCTCCATGATGACATGGGAGGACAGATGGCTGCCGCCCGGGCCTGGTGGATGCTGGCCTGCTGGGCCGGCCACCCGGATGTCAGGGTGCTGGATGGAGGCCTGCGTGCCTGGCAGGAGAGTGGCGGCGAGCTTGTGACAGGAAGCGAACCCCTGCCCATCGCCAGCCACTGGCAGCCACGCTTCGACACCGCGGCCCTGGTTGATGTTGACGAGGTGTTGTCCGGGGGAGACCTGAAGGTCGATGCGCGTAGTGAGGAGCGCTTCCGTGGAGAGGCCGAGCCCATCGACCCGGTGGCAGGGCACATACCCGGAGCCCGGTGCCGCCCCAGCGCCGCCAACCTGACCGATAGCGGCCACTTCAAATCGCCTGCCGAGCTCGATGCCGAGCTGCCCCGGGCCGATTCGACCGTTGCCTATTGCGGGTCCGGCATCACCGCCTGTCACAACATCCTGGCCTATGCCATTGCCGGGCGCGCTCTGCCTCGTCTCTATCCCGGTTCCTGGAGCGAATGGGTCCAGGATCCGTCACGGCCGGTTGAACGCGACTAAGCTTTGATGGAGGCTGGGATAGGGGAGGCTCATCCCCAGGCTATCGACTCTTGGCGATGGAGTGCGGTATTCGGAAGCAAAAGGCCAAGGAGGCATTTCATGAACTTTGCGCTGATTGGTGCGGCAGGATATATCGCGCCTCGCCATATGCAGGCCATCAAGGAAACGGGGAACCGCCTGGTGGCAGCTTATGATATCAACGATTCGGTGGGTATCATCGATTCCATTTCGACGGATTGTGCCTTTTTCACCGAATTCGAGTACTTTCTCGAGCATGCCTGGCGCTTGCGCAGGCAAGGCGAAACGGCAATCGACTACTGGGTCGTATGCTCGCCCAACCACCTGCATAGCGCCCATATCACTGCCGGGCTGCAACTCGGCTGCGACGTCATATGCGAGAAACCTCTCGTGTCGATGCCGTCACAGCTCGATGAGCTGCGCAGTGTGGAGAAGGCGACGGAGCGGCGCGTCTATAGCATCATGCAGCTGCGCCATCATCCGGCGATCCACGAACTGCGCGACAAGGTGAGCGCCGAGAATCGCGCCGGGCGGTACGAGGTCGAGCTGACCTACGTCACGGCGCGGGGACCCTGGTACCTGGCCAGTTGGAAGGGCGATCCGCGCAAGTCGTTCGGCGTCATGGCCGAAATCGGCATACATTTCTTCGACATGCTGCGCGTGATCTTCGGTGACTTGACGCATCAGGTGCTGCATTACCACGACGAGCACAAGGCTGCCGGCTACCTGGAGTACGAGAAGGCCCGTGTGCGCTGGTTTCTCTCCATCGACACCGAAGACCTGCCTGAACGCGTACGTGCACACCATTCAACCTATCGCAGCATTACCTGTGATGGCGAGGAGTTCGAGTTCTCCAGCGGCTTCACTGACCTGCATACCGTCAGCTACCGGGAAATCCTGGCCGGCCGCGGGTTCGGAATCGAGGCCGTGCGTCACTGCCTGGAAACGGTCTATCAGCTGGGCCTGGCCACCCCCGAGCCGCCGCATGAGGGGGAGGCGCATCCCCAGTTGAGTACGCTCGGGCCCGCTCGTCTCGCTACCGGAGCCAATGACCGTTAAACAGAGGGCGTGCCCATGCAATTCATCGATCTCGCGGCCCAGCAGGCCAGGATCAGGCCACGACTGGAGGCCGCCATGCAGGACGTGCTGAATCATGGCCGCTACGTCCTGGGGCCAGAAGTCGGCGAGCTGGAAGCTCGCCTGGCGGAATATGTGGATGCCTTGCACTGCATTGGCTGCGCCAGTGGGACCGATGCCCTGCAGATCGCCCTGATGGCGCTCGATATCGGCCCCGGTGACGAGGTCATCGTGCCCGGCTTCACCTTCATTGCCAGCGCCGAGAGTGTGATGTTGGCAGGTGCCAGGCCAGTCTATGTGGATATCGATCCGGAAACCTACCTGCTCGACCCCGAGCGGCTGGACGCGGCCATCACACCGCGGACCCGTGCCATCATGCCGGTTTCCCTGTTTGGCCAATGCGCCGATATGGAGGCGATGGAGACCGTGGCCTTGCGCCATGGCCTGGTAGTGGTGGAGGACGCCGCCCAGAGCTTCGGTGCCACGCGCCACGGTCGCCGTTCCTGCGGCCTGAGCCGGATCGCCTGCACCAGCTTCTTTCCCAGCAAGCCGCTCGGCGCCTATGGAGACGGCGGGGCGCTGTTCACCGACGATGACGAGCTGGCCGAGGCAGTGCGTCTCGTTGCGTGCCATGGCGAGGCGAGTCGCTACCGTCATACCCGGCTAGGCATGAACAGCCGGCTCGACACGCTGCAGGCGGCTGTCCTGCTGGCCAAGCTCGATATCTTCGACGACGAGTTGATGCAGCGTCAGCAGGTCGCCGAGCGTTATGATCGGCTGCTCCAGGACGTCGGGACCACCTCCACGCCACGTATTGCCGACGGCAATACCAGTGTTTACGCCCAGTACAGTATTCGCGTACCGCGCCGCGAGGAGGTGAGGGCCAGCCTGGCCGAAGCCGGTGTGCCAACCGCGGTGCATTATCCGGTACCTCTGAACCAGCAGCCCGCGGTGGCGGATCACAACGGTCGACTATCGGTCACCGAGTCGGTATGCGAGGAAATTCTCAGCCTGCCCATGCATCCCTACCTCGAGGCCAGCCAGCAGGAGAGGGTGGCACAGGCGCTGCAGCAGGCGCTTGCCTGGCCATACCGCGCATAGCGGTAGAGACATGACGGGGCGCGCCACGACACGCCCTTTTGCCTCTTACATGTTGGGATAATTGGGACCGCCGCCACCTTCCGGTGCCACCCAGGTGATGTTCTGGGCCGGATCCTTGATATCGCAGGTCTTGCAGTGCACGCAGTTCTGGAAGTTGATCTGGAACCGCGGCTTGCCATCGTCGCCCTCGACCACCTCGTAGACGCTCGCCGGGCAGTAGCGCTGTGCCGGCTCGGCGTATTTGGGCAGATTCTCGCGGATCGGCAACTCCGGGTCGTCGAGCTTCAGGTGGCAAGGTTGGTCCTCCTCATGGTTCGTGTTCGACAGGAACACCGAGGAGAGCTTGTCGAAGGAGAGCTTGCCGTCCGGCTTGGGGTAGTCGATCTTCTCGAACTCGCTGGCGGGCTTCAGTGCGGCGTGGTCCGGTGTGGTGTCATGAACGTTGGGCAGCTTGCCGCCGAGCAGCTGGTTGATGAAATTGTAGGCGCCGCCGCCCACGGTGCCGTACTTGTGCATCGCCGGACCGAAGCTGGCGCTCTCCTTGAGTTCGGCATAGGCCCAGCTCGCTTCCCACTTCGCGGTGAACGCGGTCAACTCGTTGCCGCCCTCGTCGCCACTCTTTATCGCCTCGAACACGGTTTCCGCCGCCACCAGGCCGGACTTCATGGCCGTATGCAGGCCCTTGATCTTGGCGAAGTTGAGGGTGCCGGCGTCGCAGCCGATCAGCAGGCCGCCAGGGAAGGTCATCTTCGGCAGGCAATTGAGGCCGCCCTTGGTGATGGCCCGCGCCCCGTAGGCCACGCGCTTGCCGCCTTCCAGGTGCTGCTTGAGCACCGGATGATGCTTCATGCGCTGGAATTCGTCGAACGGCGACAGCCAGGGGTTCCGGTAGGAGAGGTCCATGATCAGGCCGACCACGACCTGCTGGTTCTCGGCGTGATAGAGGAACCAGCCACCGTGGGTATCCTTGGCCAGCGGCCAGCCGGAGCCATGCAGCACCAGACCCGGTTCGTGCTTGTCGGCAGGGATGTCCCACAGTTCCTTGAGCCCGATGCCGTAGTGCTGCGGGTCCCTGCCTTCATCGAGCTTGAACCGGCTGATCAGGCGCTTCCCCAGGTGACCACGAGCGCCTTCGGCGAAGAGGGTGTACTTGGCGCGCAGTTCCATGCCCGGCATGTGACTGTCCTTCGGCGTGCCATCTGCCGCAACGCCCATATCGCCGATCAGGATGCCCCTGACGGTACCATCCTCATCCTGGATGATCTCCTGCGCCGCGAAACCGGGGAAGACCTCGACGCCGAGCCCCTCCGCCTGCTCGGCCAGCCAACGGCACAGGTTGCCGGCGCTGATCACATGGCGGGTCATGCCACCGCCGGTGTTGTGCATGCTCTTCGGCACCAGAGCGTTGGGCAGCTTCTGGGCTTTCTCGGCATCCTTGAGCAGATAGAGCTCGTCACGAATGGCCGGCGTGGTGAGCGGGGCGCCACGTTCCTCCCAATCGGGGAAGAGTTCGGCCAGGGCGCGGGGCTCGAAGACGGCGCCCGAGAGAATATGCGCGCCCACCTCGGAACCCTTCTCCACCACACAAACCGTCAGCTCCTGCCCGGCCTCGCCCGCCTGCTGCATGAGGCGGCAGGCTGCCGACAGGCCCGACGGACCCGCACCGACGATGACCACATCGAAATCCATCGAATCACGCTCTACTTGCTCTGACATCCGGCTGCTCCTCCCTCGGCCACGACGCGGACGGCTAGCGGTTCCGCTCCACCCAACCCGCTATACCACCAATGTCGACGTTTTTAAAACGGTCGTTTGCTTCTAGATATTCTCCATGATAGGCATAATAAACGACTCGGGACACCCCTACGATGGGCAATGTGCCTGACTTGGCCCAGTGAGTCGCCAAGGTTCGAGCGTTGCGGGGATTGTTGCCACAGGCCGGGCTGTGGCACATTGGAAAGGTTTTTCGGTGCGGCGCCTATCATACGCTTGCATGAAACATGAAGGGCATGTCAGCCGGTTGTAAGGAAGCGCTGAGAGACTGGGCACTGACCGGGTCGCTCGGCGTGTCCCTAACCAGACGGTTCCTAGAACGAACCAAGCGAGGACACCATGAAAGTACTCGTCGCGGTCAAACGCGTCATCGATTACAACGTCAAGATCCGCGTCAAGGCGGATCACTCCGACGTCGACCTCACCAACGTCAAGATGGCCATGAACCCCTTCTGCGAGATCGCCGTGGAAGAGGCCGTGCGTCTGAAGGAGCGCGGGGTGGCCACCGAAGTGGTCGCCGTGACCATCGGCCCCAAGGCCGCCCAGGAGCAACTGCGCACCGCGCTGGCGCTGGGCGCCGACCGTGCCGTGCATATCGATACGTCAGCCGAGACCGATGAGCGCGTCGAGTCGCTGGCGGTGGCCAAGCTGCTGGCCAAGGTGGTCGAGGAAGAACAGCCCGGCCTGGTGATCCTGGGCAAGCAGGCCATCGACACCGACAACAACCAGACCGGGCAGATGCTCGCCGCGCTGGCGGGCCTGTCCCAGGGCACCTTCGCCTCCGAGGTGAAACTCAGCGGTGACGAGGGTGACAAAACGCTGCAGGTGACCCGCGAGATCGACGGCGGCCTGCAGACCGTCGAGCTGACGCTGCCGGCCATCGTCACCACCGACCTGCGCCTCAACGAGCCGCGCTACGCCAAGCTGCCCGACATCATGAAAGCCAAGAAGAAGCCGTTGGTCGTCACGACCCCGGCGGAACTCGGCGTCGAGGTGGCGAGCAAGGTCACGCTGCTCAAGGTCGAGTCGCCGGCCGAGCGCCAGGGCGGCATCAAGGTGGGCTCCGTGGACGAGCTCGTGGACAAACTCAAGAACGAAGCCAAAGTGCTTTGAAGGGAGCGGATCGCATGAGCATCTTGATTCTGGCCGACCATCACGACGGCCAACTCGCCGGCGCCACCGCCCACGTGGTCGCGGCAGCCCGACAGATCGGTGGAGAGATCGACATCCTCGTGGCCGGCGAGAACGTCGGCGCCGTGGCCGAGGCCGCCGCGAAACTCGATGGCGTGACCAGGGTGCGCGTCGCCGACCACGCCGCCTACGCCCACCAGCTCGCCGAGCCCATGGGCGCACTGATCGCCGAACTCGCCGGCGACTACGGCCACGTACTGGCGGCCGCCTCCACCACTGGCAAGAATATCCTGCCGCGGGTGGCCGCGCTCAAGGACGTGTCGCAGATCTCCGAGATCGTCGCCGTGATCGACGCCGACACCTTCAAGCGCCCGATCTACGCCGGCAACGCCATCGCCACGGTCAAGAGCGCCGACACCCTCAAGGTCATCACCGTGCGCAGCACCGGCTTCGATGCCTGCCCTGATAGAGGGAGCGAGGGCGGCAGTGCCGCCATCGAAAGCGTGGACACGGTGGTCGACAACGGCCAGTCCACCTTCATCAAGCAGGAACTGGCCGCCAGCGACCGGCCCGAGCTGGGCGGTGCCCGGGTGGTGATCTCCGGCGGGCGCGGCATGGGCAACGGCGACAACTTCAAGCTGCTCGACGGCATCGCCGACAAGCTGGGGGCGGCGATCGGCGCCTCGCGCGCGGCGGTGGACGCGGGCTTCGTGCCCAACGACATGCAGGTGGGGCAGACCGGCAAGATCGTCGCGCCGGAGCTCTATATCGCCGTGGGCATCTCGGGAGCGATCCAGCACCTGGCGGGGATGAAGGACTCCAAGGTGATCGTGGCGATCAACAAGGACGAGGAAGCGCCGATCTTCCAGGT
>NZ_PNRF01000037.1 GCF_002879615.1 Billgrantia endophytica | reverse complement strand
GGAAGGAAGAAGTAGCGTCCAGGGAGGGGTTCACAGCGCCCCCGCGGTGGCCTGTCGCCGAGATAGCCGCGAGCGATGAACCTCGCGGCGCCGGGGGCAGGCATGAGCGGGGGTCTTCTTCCAGGGAAGGAAGAAGTAGCGTCCAGGGAGGGGTTCACAGCGCCCCCGCGGTGGCCTGTCGCCGGGCAAGCCGCGGTGCGATTCGCAATCGAAAGGAGAGCGCCAGGATATGGCCACACAGAAGACGATTTCCCCGGTCGACGGCTCGGTCTACGTCGAGCGGCAACAGGCCGAACCGGCCGAGGTCGAGGCGGCACTGGCGCGGGCGGTGACGGCCCAGCGGGCCTGGCGTGACGTGCCGTTGGCCGAGCGCGCCCGGTTCTGCTCGCGCATGGTGGATGCCTTCGTCGCACGCCGCGACGAGATGGCCGAGGAGCTGACCTGGCAGATGGGGCGGCCGATTGCCGTCGCCGGTGGCGAGATCGGTGGCTTCGAGGAGCGCGCGCGCACCATGATCGCCCTGGCCGAGACGGCCCTGGCGCCCGTCGAGCTTGCCGACAAGCCGGGCGTCACCCGCTATATCACCCGCGAGCCGCTCGGCGTGTCGTTCATCGTCGCGCCGTGGAACTTCCCTTTCATGACGGCGGTGAATGCCGTGGTGCCATCGATCATGGCCGGCAATGCGGTGATCCTCAAGCACTCCGCCCAGACACCGCTATGCGCCGAACGGATCCAGCAGGCCTTCGACGAGGCCAGGCTACCGGAAGGCGTCTTCCAGCATTTGCACCTGTCCCACGATGCCACCGAGGCATTGATTCGCGAGACACGGGTCGCCCACGTCTCCTTCACCGGGTCGGTGCCCGGCGGGGAGATGGTCGAGCGCAACGCCGCCGGGCGGTTCATCGCCACCGGTCTGGAGCTGGGGGGCAAGGACCCGGCCTACATACGCAACGACGTGGATCTCGACGCCGCCGTGGACGGGGTGATGGACGGTGCCTTCTTCAATTCCGGGCAGAGCTGCTGTGGCATCGAACGCATCTATGTGCATCGCGACATTTTCGACGCCTTTGTCGAGCGCGCCGTGGCCTGGGCCAGGCAGTTGAAGCTGGGCGACCCCACCGACCCGGCAACCACCCTTGGTCCGCTGGTGAGGCCGTCGGCCGCGGACTTCGTGCGTGGCCAGATCGAGGAGGCGGTTGCGGCCGGGGCCAGGGCGTGGATCGATTCCGGCGATCATCCGCTTTCTACCCCTGGCAGTGCCTATCTGGCGCCCCAGGTTCTGACCGACGTGGACCATGCGATGCGGGTGATGACCGAGGAGAACTTCGGCCCGGTGGTCGGCATCATGGCGGTGGATTCCGATGACGAGGCCATCGCGCTGATGAACGACAGCGATTTCGGCCTTACCGCGGCGATCTTCACCCGGGACAGGATCGTGGGCGAGGCGCTGGCCCGACGGCTCGAGGCCGGTACGGTATTCACCAACCGCTGCGATTACCTGGACCCGGAGCTGGCCTGGACAGGGGTCAAGCAGTCGGGGCGCGGCTGCTCCCTGTCGCGTATCGGCTATGAGACGCTCACCCGCCCCAAATCCTTCCATCTCAAGCATGCTTGATGCGGGTACGATCAGGAGAAGCACATGACCTTCGATCAGTTCACCATGGGCTGGAACTATCCGGCCAATATCCTCACCGGGGTGGGGCGCATCCGCGAACTGCCCGAGGCGTGCAAGGCGCTCGGGATGCAGGCACCGCTACTGATCACCGACCCCGGCCTGGCCGCGCAGCCGATGATGCAGGACATCGTACAGGCCTGCCGGGGCAGCGACCTGGGCATTGCCGTCTTCAGCCAGGTCAAGGGGAACCCCACCGGCAAGAACGTGCTCGACGGCGTGGCGGCCTTCCAGGACGGTGGGCACGACGGGGTGATCGCCTTCGGTGGCGGCTCGGGGCTCGACGCGGCCAAGGCGGTGGCGCTGATGGCCAATCAGCGAGAGGGGCTGTCGCTATGGTCGCTGGAGGACATCGGCGATAACTGGAAGAACGCCGATGGTGAGGCGATCGTTCCGGCGGTCGCGGTGCCCACCACGGCGGGTACCGGCTCGGAAGTGGGGCGCGCCTCGGTGATCACCGACGAGGTGGAGCACGTCAAGCGCATCATCTTCCACCCCGGCATGGTACCGGCGACGGTGATTCTCGACCCGGAGTTGACGGTGGGGCTACCGCCCGCGCTTACCGCCGCTACCGGCATGGACGCGCTGTCACACTGTATGGAGGCCTGGTGCTCGCCGCGCTACCATCCCATGGCCGAAGGTATCGCCGTCGAGGGCATGCGTCGTGTCTACCATTACCTGCCGCGTGCCCATGCCGACGGTAGCGATCTCGAGGCGCGCATGAACATGCTGGTGGCCTCGAGCATGGGCGCCACCGCCTTCCAGCGGGGCCTGGGCGCCATGCATGCCCTGGCACATCCGCTCGGCGCGCTGCATGACGCGCATCACGGAACACTCAATGCCATCCTGATGCCCTATGTGCTGCGGGCCAACGAACGGGCCATCGGTGAGCCCATGGTCAGGCTGGGTCGTTATCTCGACCTGGATCAGCCGGGCACCGCGGCGGTGATCGACTGGGTGCTGGAACTGCGGGAACGGCTGGGAATCCCCCATACCCTGGCCGGGCTCGACATCGATACCCGGCAGGCCGACAAGGTGGGCCGGATGGCCGTGGCCGATCCGTCATCCGGTACCAACCCCCTCGATTTCGATGCCGAAGGTTACCGCGACATCTTCATTGCCGCCGTGGAAGGGCGGCTGTAACAGCACGGGGAGATTGATCAATGCGTATAGGGCTTCTGCAGTGTGACGATGTGGCACCGGAACTGCGCGAGGTCCACGGTAACTACCCGGACATGTTCGAGGCGCTCTTTCATCGTGTCGATCCTGCGCTGGAGTTGCGTGTGTGGCGCTGTGTGGATGGCGAGATTCCCGACGACCTCGATGCCGTGGATGCCTGGATGACCACCGGGTCGAAGTTCGGCGTCAACGACGGCCTGGAATGGGTCGACGCGCTGTGTGCCTTTGTGCGTGAGCTATGGACGGCCGGCAAACCGCTGGTGGGCATCTGCTTTGGCCACCAACTGATGGCCAAGGCGCTGGGTGGCGAAGTGATCAAGAGCCCCAGGGGGTGGGGCGTGGGCATGTCGTTCAACCGTGTCGAGGCACGAGCCGGCTGGATGGAACCCTGGCAGCCGGGCCTGAACCTGCTGGTCAGCCACCAGGACCAGGTCAACGGGTTGCCACCGGACACCAGGGTGCTGGCCGGCAGCGACTTCTGCCCCACCTACCTCATGCAGGTGGGCGGGCATTTCCTGGGTGTCCAGGGGCACCCCGAGTTTACCAAGCCCTATTCCCGGGACCTGATGAGCCTGCGGCGCGAGCTGGTAGGCAGCGAGCGGGTACGCGAAGGTGACGCATCGCTGTCCTCCCCGGTGGACGATGTCCTGATGGCGCGCTGGATTCTGAACTTCCTGAGGCGTGCCACCGTTTCCGCCTGACGGGGCGTTATCCGGGCGGCTGTTGGGCGGGTATCTGGCCCGGAGAACGGCTGGTCAGGGCCTGGGAGCCGGGCCGTGTTTGCAGCAGCCGAAGGCCGTTGGCCACCACCAGCAGGCTGGCCCCCATATCGGCGAACACCGCCATCCACAGGGTGGCGTTGCCGGTAAAGGCGAGGGCCAGGAAGACCGCCTTGATACCCAGCGCCAGGCTGATGTTCTGGATCAGCACCCGGTGGGTGGCGCGGGAGATATCGAGGAAACTGACCAGGCGCCGTGGATCATCGGTCATCAGGGCCACATCGGCGGTCTCGATGGCGGCATCGCTGCCTGCGGCGCCCATGGCGAAGCCGATGTCGGCACGGGCCAGCGCAGGGGCGTCATTGATGCCGTCTCCCACCATCCCGACCGGTCCGTTGGCAGCCTCGGCCCGAGGCCGGGCCTGAACGAGCGCCTCGATCATGGCCAGCTTGTCCTCCGGCAGCAGGGCGCCGTGGGCCTCTCGGATACCGACCTCGGCAGCAATGGTGGCCACGCTCGTCGTGTTGTCACCGCTGAGCATCAGGGTCCTTATGCCACGGGCATGCAGCGCCTCGACGGCATCCCGGCTCTCCGGCCGCACGGGGTCGCTGACGGCGAACAGCGCCAGCGGCCTGTGCGCTTCGCCAAGGACCACCAGGGTTTCGCCGTGGGACTCATGCTCCACCATCAGCGCTTCCAGGCTGTTGCTCTGAGTGGCGAAACGCGCCATCAGGCGGCGGTTGCCCAACCACAGGTCGCGGCCCTCGTAATTCGCGGTGATTCCCTGGCCTGGCTGCTCACTGACCGCTTCGACCTCTATTGCCGCGATACCCTCGGACTCGGCGGCCCTGGCCAGGGCCGTGGACACCGGATGCCCGGAACGGCTGGCCATCCCCGCTGCCAGGGCACGCAACCGCAGGCGCCCCGCTTCATCCAGCTCGTCGTCGAGCGGCTGCCAGTGGCGCTGGGCGGGTTCGCCACGTGTCAGGGTGCCGGTCTTGTCGAAGGCCAGCGTGCCCAGGCGGTGGCCCTGCTCGAGGAAGGTACCGCCCTTGATCAGGATGCCGGCCCGGGCTGCCGCCGAGAGCCCGCTGACGATGGTCACCGGGGTCGAGATCACCAGGGCGCAGGGGCAGGCAATGACCAGCAGCACCAGGGCACGATAGATACCCTCCAGCCAGGTGACCTCGAACAGCAGCGGCCATGTGAGCCCGACCAGCACGGCAATGGCGAAGACCACGGGGGTATAGATGGCCGCAAAGCGATCGATGAAGCGCTGGGTGGGCGCGCGGCTGGCCTGGGCCTGCTCCACGGCATGGATGATCCTTGCCAGGGTGGTCTCGGTGGCTGCCTTGGTGGTGCGGTAGGTGAACTCGCCGTCACGGTTGATGGTGCCGGCGAACACCTTGTCGCCGGTCGCCTTGTCCACCGGCAGGCTCTCGCCGGTAATCGGTGACTCATCCAGGACCGGATGTCCGGATGCGACCTCGCCATCCAGGGCAAGGCGATCGCCGGCACGGACACGTACCAGACTACCTACCGGGACCGCCGCGGCGGGCTGCCAGGCGAAGCGGCCATCACTCCGCTGTACGAAGGCCCGCTCCGGTGCCAAGGCCAGCAGGTCGCGGATCGCCGTGCGGGCACGCCCCAGCGAGCGGGCCTCGATGCGTTCGGCCAGGGTGAACAGCACGATGACCATGGCCGCCTCGGCCCATTGACCGATCAGCAGCGCCCCGGTGACCGCCACGCTCATCAGCGCGTTGATGTTCAAGATGCGGTGACGCAGGGCGATGAAGCCCTTCTTCCAGGTCGGCAGGCCGACCAGGCCGATAGCCGTCAGGGCCAGTAGCGCCGACAGCCAGGGGGTGGCCAGCGACAGCCATTCGGCCGCCTCTGCGATGACCGCCATCAACGCGGCAGCGCCCAGCAGCCACCAGTTCTCCCTGCTGGTGGCTGTCTGGGCGCGATGCGCCGGATCGATGCTTTCTGCGGTCATGCCGGTGGCCGCGATGCGCTGGCGAATCGCGTCCTCATCGGCATGACGGTGATGGAGGGTCAATACGCGGCCAACCAGGTCGAACTCCAGCGCCACGACCCCCGGCGTGCCGTCGAGTGCACGGCGGAGCAGTGACTCCTCGGTGGGGCAGTCCATCGCCTCGATGCGCAGGCGCAATGCCTGTGTATCCGCGGGGGGAACCGCGGGTCGTGCGTCAGTGCGAGGCGAACCGGGACCGCAGTGGCCAACACATGGGGACTTCTCGAGCATGGTGGAGACTCCTTGTCATCGTCTATGCTGATGACACACCCTGTAGTCACTATAGGGTCAAGCTTCGAGGAAGGTTTTATGAAAATCGGTGAATTGGCCGCCGCCACGAGCTGCCCGGTGGAGACCATCCGTTACTACGAGCGGGAAGGACTGCTGCCCGAGCCCGCCCGTAGTAGCGCGAACTATCGGCTCTATGCCCGGGCGCACGCCCAGCGGCTTCGTTTCATCCGCCATTGCCGTGCACTGGACATGACCCTGGACGAGATCCGCACCCTTCTCGATCATCATGATCGTCCCCGTCAGCCGTGCAACGCCGTCAATGAGTTGATTGACGATCACCTGGCTCATGTGGAGGCACGGCTGGCACAGCTTCAGGCGCTGCGAGAGGCACTGGTCACGCTACGGTCGCGTTGCAACGGTGAATCCGATGCCAGTCATTGCGGCATCCTGCAGGAGCTGTCTCAGCCTTTGCCCGACAGGACACCGACCGTCCCGGACGCACGCAGCCACGTGCCAGGGGCTCATCGCTCCGGCTGAGCGTGGCTTGACCGCTTCTACACCGGGCGAGGCGTCGTGGTTGGGACCAAGGAAGGCCACTCCGAGTGGAGTGGCCGCTGCCTCGCTTCAGTCAGTGAAGTACCGGTCATGGATCTCGTCGTAGGTGCCGTTTTCCTTCAGCGTGGCCAGGGCCTCGTTGAAGCGTTCGGCAAGGGCCTCGTCACGCGGACGGAAGGCAATGGCGATGCCATCGCCAAAGTACTTGTACGGCTCGCGGATCATCTCGCCCACCACCTTATAGTCGCCACGCTCGCTGTCGAGCAGCGTGGTCTTGCCCACGGGGTAGTTGACGAAGACCAGGTCGAGACGTCCCGATTCCATGTCCAGCAGCATGTCATCGGCGGTGGCATAGCGCCGTATGTTGGCCACGTCATTATAGAAATCGGTGGCATAGCTGTCCTGGAGGGTACCGCGCTGCACGCCCAGGGTGAGACCTTCCAGGGTCTCTTCCGAGGGCATGTCGATGTCGGTATCGACAGGACCGAACCAGGCCGATGGCGGGGTGAAGTAAGGATCGGAGAAGAGGACCTGGGCGCGGCGCTCCTCGTTGATGGTCATCGATGACATGATCGCATCGTAGTTGCGCGCCATCAGGCCGGGAATGATGCCGTCCCACTGTTGCTCGATCCACTCGCAGGTGATGTCCATCTCGGCGCACAGGGCGTTGCCCAGATCGATGTCGAACCCGGTCAGCTCTCCTTCCGGGGTACGGTACTCCATGGGCTCGTAGGGAACATCGACGCCGAAGCGCACGTGATCGTAGCTGTCGCGGGCCTGGGCCTGGCCGGCAACCAAGGCGGCGCCGAGCAGGGAAATGCAAAGTCGCTTTTTCATGGATCATCCTTGTTATTGTCTGACACGGTTGTTGCCCCCCGGCCGGGCCGGGGGGCGGCGGGGTCATTCTTCGCCGAAGTAACGCTCGTAGATCTCGTCGTAGGTGCCGTCTTCCTTCAGCGTGGCCAGAGCCTCGTTGAAGCGCTCGGCCAGTGCGGTGTCGCGCTGGCGGAAGGCGATGCCGAAGCCTTCGCCGAAGATCTCGGCGGGCTCGGTGACCATCTCGCCCACTACCTTGAAGTCGCCGGCATCGCTGTCGAGCAGGGTGGACTGGCCGACCGCGAACTCTAGGAAGACGATGTCCAGGCGCTGCGCCTCCATGTCCAGCATCATGTCGTCGGCGGTGGAGTAGCGGTTGACATTGGCGGTGCTGCCGAAGGCGTCGGTGGCATAGCTGTCATAGGTCGTGCCGCGCTGCACGCCGATGGAGAGGCCGGCCAGGGTCTCCTCGTTGGCTTCTTCCAGGTCGCTTCCTGCCGGGGCGAACCAGGCGCCGGGCATGGTGATGTAGGGATCGGAGAACAGCAGGGACTGGCGCCGCTCGTCGTTGATGGTCATCGATGACATGATGGCGTCGTAGTTGCGCGCCATCAGGCCGGGGACGATGCCGTCCCACTCCTGCTCGATCCACTCGCAGGTGACGCCCATCTCGGCGCACAGGGCGTTGCCCAGCTCGATGTCGAAGCCGGTCAGTTCCCCTTCCGGAGTACGGTATTCCATGGGCTCGTAGGGCACGTCCACACCGAAGCGCACGTGATCGTAGTCGCGCGCCTGAGTCGTGCCGGCGGCAAGCGCCAGGCCCAGGATGGATACGGTCAACAGTTTTTTCATGCTTTCAGTTCCTTGTTGTCATCTCGTGCACCGATGCGGTGACGTCGCGCCTGAATTTAGCGCAGCCGCGCCAGGGTCGAAAGCCCCCGGCGACAGATTTTCCAACGCCTGTTTGACGCTATCGCCCTCTCAGTTCTGCGGCCTGAGGTGAGCGAGTAGGCGACGTTCCAGGAAGCGGAAAAAATAAAGAATGGCGAAGGTCAGACAGAGATAGATGGCCGCGGCAAACAGGAATGCCTCGAAGGGCGCATAGTAACGGGCGTAGACGAAGCGAGCGGCCCCGGTGATATCCATCAGTGTGACCACGCTGGCGATGGCGCTGGCGTGCAGCATGAAAATCACTTCGTTGCCATAGGCTGGCAGGGCACGGCGGAAGGCGCTGGGCAGGATGATCCGGCGCATCATCATGCGATCGGACATGCCGTAGGCCCGCGCCGCTTCGATCTCGCCCCGGGCCGTGGCCTTGATGGCGCCGTGGAAGATTTCGGTGGTATAGGCGGCGGTATTCAGCGTAAAGGCGATCAGGGCCGGGTAGAACGCTTCCCGCAGCAAGGGCCAGAGGAACGTCTGCTGGATACCGTCGACGAAGACCACGCCGTAGTAGATGATGTAGAGCTGGATCAGCAGCGGCGTACCGCGAAAGACATAGGTGTAGGCGTAGATCGGCAGTTTGATCCACCTGTGTTTCGAGCCGCGCAGGATCGACAGTGGCACGGCCATTACCAGGCCGACCAGTAGCGAAAGAAAGACCAGTTGGGTGGTGGTAACCACTCCGTTCCAGTAGTAGCCCAGCGTCTGGGGGGTAAAGATCAGATTGCCGGCCAGCAGTTCGTTGAACCAGTTGACGAGCTCCATTTCAATGCCCTCCGAAGCCGACGTTGTAGCGCTTGTGCAGGCGGGCGAACATCCACTCCGAGACACTGGCGATCAACAGGTAGATGGCGGCCACCGGCAGCAGGAAGGTGAAGGGTTCGTGGGTGGCACGGGAAGCCTCGGCGGCCACGCGCACCATGTCCGAGAGGCCGATCACCGATACCAGCGCGGTCGTCTTGAGCAGCACCATCCAGTTGTTGGACAGGCCGGGCAGGGCATGACGCATCATCAGCGGGAAACGAATGCGACGGAAGACCAGCCAGTCGCTCATGCCGTAGGCCTTGCCGGCTTCGATCTGGCCATGGTCAACCGCCATGAAGGCGCCGCGGAAGGTTTCTCCCATGTAGGCGCCGAAGATGAAGCCGATGGTGATCACCCCGGCGGCGAACGCGTTGAGATTGATGAAGATATCGATGCCGGAGCGATCGTAGAGTATGTCGGTCAGGACGTTCAGTGCCATCTGGCCGCCGAAGAACAGCAGCAGCATCAACACCAGGTCCGGTACGCCGCGAATCACCGTGGTATAGAGGGTCGCGATCTTGTGCAGGAGCCAGCTGCGCGACATCTTGGCGCTGGCGGTCAGCAGTCCCAGCACGATGGCGAGCATCAGCGAGAGCACCGCCAACTGGATGGTGACCCCGGCGCCTTCCAGCAGCCGTGGCCCGTAGCCGTGTAGGTCGAGCATAATCGAGCTTCCTCAGTACTTCGGCGCCAGGAACTGCTTGAGCCGCGGCGAGGTGGGATTGACCAGCACGTCCTGGGGCGGGCCGGCTTCTTCCACCAGGCCCTGGTGCAGGTAGATCACCTGGCTGGACACGTCCCGTGCAAAGCCCATCTCGTGGGTCACCACCACCATGGTGCGCCCCTCGTCGGCCAGGCCGTGCATGACTCGTAGCACATCGCCGACCAGTTCCGGGTCGAGGGCCGAGGTGGGCTCATCGAACAGCATCACTTCAGGGCCCATGGCCAGCGCCCGGGCAATGGCGCCGCGCTGTTGCTGGCCACCGGACATCTGAGCCGGATAGGCGTCGGCGCGTTCGGTCAGGCCGACCCGCTCCAGCAGGGCCCGACCCTGTTCGATGGCTTCCTTCCTGGGCTTGCCGAGCACATGAATCGGCGCCTCGATGACGTTTTCCAGCAGCGTCATGTGGGCCCAGAGATTGAAGCTCTGGAAAACCATCGACAGTTTGGCGCGCATGCGCACCACCTGCTTCCAGTCGGCCGGTTCGCGGCCATGCCTGGTCTGCTTGAACAGAACCTCCTCGCCATGAACGATCAGGTCGCCCTCATCGGGCTGCTCGAGCAGGTTCATGCAGCGAAGAAACGTGCTCTTGCCGGAGCCCGAGGCCCCGATCAGGGTGATGACGTCGCCTTTCCGGGCCTGTAATGACAGGCCCTTCAGCACTTCGGTATCGCCGAAACGCTTCTTGATATTGCGCACTTCCAGAGGAATCGGGGTGTCGGCCATGGAACGGGCTCCAGATCGGGACGAGTCGCCGGGGCGACGGACCGGTTTAGCGGGCAGGCACGAAAAAGAGGGAATTCTAACAGGCTGACGCGCTTTGGGCAGGCAGGCCTGACAGTCGTGCCGTTCGACCTTGGTCTGGCATGGCGAGGGCGGTAGTCATGATATTTCTCCAGATTGTTGTTTTGGATGCGTTGTTATTCACTGAAAAAAGGGTGTCGGAGGTGGTTTCGCCGCTTCGGCCAGTAACGCCGCCCTCGCACCCAGTTCCACCTTGGCATTGGGAAACACCACGCTCAGGGGGGTGTCGCCAACGATGAAGGGGCCCGCCTTGGCATCCTCGGCCAGGTGAGTGCCGGGAGCGAACTCGGTGAAATTGGGCGTGTCATCGGGAAAGCAGAGCTGGAACGACTCGGATTCACGCACCAGCTCAAAGGCGACCCGGAAGAATGCCATGCGCGATGGAAAAGCCATCTCGGGAATACGGCCCGCGATCAGCGTTTCCAATAGCCTGCCCATGGGGGCCAATGACGCCAGGTCGTTATGGCCGAAGGGAAGCGCACGGCCCAGTTCCAGGGTGAAGGCCTGGGCGCGATGATAATGTTTCGAGTAGTGGGAGAAGGTCCAGCTATGGCGATGCTGGTGTAGCGCGGCCTGAATGTCGGCAGCGGCCAGCCACGCCCATTGCTCGGGCTGGGTGGCGGTTTCAGCGAAAGGATCGACCACGAAGCGGGGAAAGCGACTGTCTCGAATTGCCGTATGCAGGTCATAGTGCAGGGGTGAGAGATCGGGGTGGCGGGAAAAGAAGCCGTCCACGCTAGTCATCAACGTGCGGGCCCGGTCCGGTTCCATCCCGCGCTCGCCCAGGTCACGGCGAAACAGCCGGTTGAGGTTGGTCTCCACATAGCGCTCACTGCGTCGGATCGCTTCCAGGTTGCCAAGGATGACGAGGACTGGCGCGCCCAATCGGATGAGACCCGCCTCGAGACGCGCCAGGCAGCTGCCGAGCAGTTCGATCGGGGCGGTTTCATTGCCATGGATGCCGACCGAGAAGACGCAGGCCCTGGCGGCTTCAGCCAGGGTATCGGGAGTCAGCTCGAGAATGCCCGGTCCATGGATGGTGAACCGACCACCGGCAACGCGTCCGTCGCGCCGGGACGGCTCTCCACCTTCGAGACTGCATTCGATCCATTCCGCCAGCATGCCCTTGTCCTGATCAAGTCGTGAACTGTGAGCCACCTTCCTGCGCCCGGGCGTTTGCCACAAGCCCCCGCGTCGGGTTGGTGAAAGCGCAGGTGCGATAGTGAAACTGTGGTTCTCCGTCGGTTGCGCAGGTCTCGCCCTGTCGGCGACCATGGCTGGCGCCGGACCATCCTGCCGGCGAGGAGCCTGACATGCCGAGCAAATCGAGCGATTCCATCACCGGCTCGCACGGCCACGCACGCGAGCTTGGTGACCATTATGATGCCCTGGCCGCAACCCGGGGTAGATCCCTGGTCGAACAACTTCGGCAGGCTTTTCGTCAGGCGGGTCGCGACCCGGACCACCTGAGCCCGGATGAAGCGGCCGGTATCGATCAGTTGCATCTGGGCGGACGGCGGGCCAGCCGGTCACTGGCTTCCCTGGGCGGGCTCCATCCCGGCGCGCGCGTGCTGGACGTGGGCTGTGGCACCGGTGGGGCGAGCAGGCTATTGGCAGCGGAGTATGGTTGCGATGTGATCGGCGTGGATATCACGCCAGGCTTCATCGATGTGGCGGCGTGGCTCAGTCGCTCGACCGGCCTTGCCGGGCGGACCCGCTTCCTGTGTGCCGATGCGGCAGCGATACCGCTCGATACCGCTTCGTTCGATGCCATCTGGTGCCAGCATGCCCTGATGAACATGCCGCATGGCCCGCGGGTGCTGGCCGAATGGCGCAGGCTCCTCGTGCCGGGCGGCCGCGTACTGCTGCATGAAGTGATCGCAGGCGACAACCGTGAGCCGTTGGCCCTGCCGGTTCCCTGGGCGCGCAGGCCGACCACCAGTCATCTGCGTGATCGAGACCAGCTGATGCGTCTCCTGGGCCTGGCCGGCTTCGAGCCGGAAGTGGTGGAGGATGTCACCGAGTCGGCACTGGCCTGGCGCCGGGGCCATAGCCGTCGTGAAAACGCTCAGCGGATTGCGCAAGCGAAGGAAGGAACGATGGAGGGCCATGCACTGCCAGGGCCCGAGCAGATATTCGGTGCGGAATTTCCCGTGATGGGGCGCAATTTGCGTGACAACCTGGCGGCGGGCAAGGTGCGCATTCTCGAAGGCGTCTGGTGCCGAGCGAATCGATGAAATCGAACCCCCTGGTCGAAATCATTCGCTTTTCTGCATGCTCAGCGCTTCTATACTGGCATCTGACATCAAGGCTGTACCGGCATGGTACAGAAGACGTTCAGAGACAGGAGAGCTGCAATGACCAAGGTACTGGTACTCTATCACTCCATGTATGGCCATATCGACACCCTTGCCAAGGCCGTGGCGGAAGGTGCTCGCAGCGTCGATGATGTCGAAGTGTCCGTCAAGCGCGTACCGGAGACCATGGATGCCGAGTCATTTGCCAAGGCCGGCGGCAAGCAGGATTTCGACACCCCGGAAGCCAGCCCCGCTGAACTCGCCGATTACGATGCCGTGATCTTCGGCACGCCGACCCGCTTCGGCAACATGTCCGGTCAGATGCGCAGCTTCCTCGACCAGACCGGCGGGCTATGGGTCAAGGGGGGGCTGTTCGGCAAGGTCGCCAGTGTCTTCACCTCCACCGGTACCGGCAGCGGGAACGAGACCACCATCACCTCCTTCTGGAACACCCTGGCCCACCACGGCATGGTGATCGTGCCGATCGGTTACGGTGCGACCGAGCTGTTCGATATCTCCAAAGTGAGCGGAGGCTCCGCCTACGGTGCCTCGACCCTGGCCGGTGGCGACGGCTCGCGCCAGCCCGACGACCGCGAGTTGGCCATCTGCCGCTTCCAGGGCGAGCACGTGGCGAAGATTGCCGCTCGTCTCGCCGACTGATCGTTCGAGCGTTCAGCAAAGGGCCGCCCGGGAGAACCGGGCGGCCCTTTTCACAGTGGCGTCATTGCCGCAGGTCAGCGGGCGTGCTGCCGAGCCATTTCCTGGCGATACTCGTCGCACAGACCGGCCTTCCTGGCGTCGTCGAGCGCTCTGCCCGCCAGTTGAAAGACCTCATGCTCCTCCTCCTCCAGATGATGGAGCACCAGATCCTGCAGCTTTCTGGCATTGGCCAGCCAACCCGGCGATGAATAGCCAGTGGCGTCGAGCACCTTGATCATCTCGTCGATCTCGTGGTGCTCGGCCACGCTGTGCCGTGCCTTCTCCTGGGTCATGTCGATCTCCATCATCGGGATGTAGAGCGCACGCTCCTCGGCGGCCGCGTGGTACTGGAGTTCGGCGCGCAGGCGTTGGTACAGCTGATCACGGATTTCACTGTCCCCCTGGGTGCCCAGCAGGCGCTCCAGCAGGTCGCGCTGGACATCGTGGTCCTTGCGCAGAGCCTCGAAGAGGGTCATGGGATGCTCCTTGCAGAGGGTGTCTCTTATCTCTAGCGCTGCTGGCGGTGCGATGCAAGGCGCTATCCCCCCTCAACGGGAGGAGCCGCTAGACTGGAACCGTCCCATGCCCCGCTGTGCGGGGCACCATCCTGCATGCCGCCCCAGGAGTCTTGCCATGTCTGGATCCGTCTGGTCGCCAGTGATCACCCCTATTACGCCGAGGTGATCGAGCGGGTAGGGGACGCGAAACTGCGCATCCATCTCTACCACATCCCGCCGGTGGCTCAGGTACTGCTGTCGCTGGCCCTGATCGAGCGCCTGGTGAAGGCCTATCCGAAGACGGTGGTGGGCATCAAGGACAGCGGCGGTGACTGGGCGCACACCCGCACGCTGATCGACGGCTTTGCCGGCGATGGCTTTCAGGTCCATGCCGGCAGCGAACGCTTCCTGCTGGAGACGCTACGCGCCGGCGGAGCGGAGTGCATTAGTGCCACGGCCAGTCAACCCGCAGCCCATTGCCGAACTGGCGAAGACCTGGCAGAAGGACGGTGCCGATGCCCGGCAGGCCGAGCTGAACCGCGTTCGCGACCTGTTCGAGGGTTACCCGATGACTCCGGCGATGAAGGCGGCATTGGCCGGGTATACCGGTGATGCCGAGTGGCGGCGGGTGCGTCCACCGCTGGTCGAGCTGGATGACGGGCGCCAGCGGCAGTTGCTGGCACAGCTGGCCGAGGCGGGCTTCGAGATGCCCGGGCTAAGTGGCTGACCTGGATCATATCAGGTGGAGAAGGTCAGAGGAAACGAGACCGCCGTCCTCGCAACAGATAGCTGAACGGGTGCAGCGCCAGCCAGACGACCAGGGACATGCCGATGATGGCGGCGATCATGGCGACCCAGTCGAAGACGCTGCTGACATAGGCCAGCCGGGAATGAGTGAAGGCCGGGATCCACCACAGTGCGGATACTCCCGCCGCCATGGCGGCCAGGCTGGCTCCCGGGCAGCGGTATGCCATCATCCGGTAGCCGCGCAGCCGGGCCAGCAGGTGGACGACCACCAATGCCACCACGCCAGCGGCAATCGGCCACAGGAATGGGGTCAAGGCGTACATCAGAATGGTCAATGCGCCGGAAAATGTCATGTCGCGTCTCCTCAGGCCTGGCCTTCCAATACCGCATAGTAGGCGGGCTGCAGCATGCGGTCCTTCATTACCCAGGCCACCCACGACTCGTCCTTGGGGTCGATAAAGGGAAAGGAGGGCAGAAAGGCGAAGTTGTCGTCGTAGCCGAACTCCACCAGCATGGCCTTGCCGATGCCCGTGATCATCGGACAGGAGGTATAACCGTTATGGCGGGCTGGCAGCGTTTGGCCTTGCATCTGCGCCATCAGGTTGGCCTCGACCACCGGGGCCTGAGCCTTGACGCTGGCCGCGGTCTTGTTGATCGGTGCGCCGATCACATCGCCGATGCCGAATACATCCGGATATCGGTTGTGCTGCAGGGTGTGGATATCCACGTCCAGCCATTCACCGCGGAAGGGGCCGTCCCGGGCGACCAGGTCGCTGGTTTTGATGAAGTCCGGCGCGCTCATCGGTGGCACCACGTGGATGAAATCATAGTCGGTGACCACTGTTCGGCCGTCCTCGCGGGAGAATTCCGCCTCGCGCAGTTCATGGTGCGAGGTGAACTCGCTGTCCGGCCCGACGAAGGTGAATTCCGCTTCGCGTGCCCGAGGGTCGATGGCGGAAAGGCGATAGTGATGGCGGCGAGTGACACCCTGCTCGTCGAAGCGCTGCTTGACGAAGTCATCGACCCACGGCTGCGAGAACAGCGCGTCGCCGGGTGCCAGGAAATCGACCTGGAAGTCGTTGCGTCGGCCGCTGGCTTCCAGGCGTGACAGCGTGGTAAAGGTCATCTTCAGCGGAGCGCCGGCACACTTCACCGGGGTGGGGGCCGCGGTGAAGATGCCTTTGCCCTGGCCTTGGGCGATCCAGGCATCGATGGTATCGCGGGTGCGGGCCGCGCCCTCGATGCTGGCATAGACGCTGCCGATGCCATGGGTGCCGACCAGTTCGGGCGACATGCCGTCGATCAGGTGATAGTTGAGCTGCAGGCCGGTGGCCACCACCAGATAGTCATAGTCGAGGCGGGTGCCGTCGCTGAGCTCGACCTGGCGACCGGGGGCATCGATGCCGGCGGCGGGCTGGCGAACCCAGTCGACACCGCCGGGTACGAAGCGTGCGTTGGAACGCATGGTCTTCTCCGGCCGCCAGACTCCGGAGGCGACGAGAGTCCAGCCTGGCTGATAGTGGTGCACCTCGCGCGGTTCGATCAGAGTGATGCGAGCACCGTCCAGGCGGCGTGACAGGCGGTTGGCCATGGCCATGCCGGCGGCACCGCCACCGACGATGACGATGCGCGCGTTGGACGACTGG
Organism: Billgrantia endophytica; assembly: GCF_002879615.1. GTDB lineage: Bacteria > Pseudomonadota > Gammaproteobacteria > Pseudomonadales > Halomonadaceae > Halomonas > Halomonas endophytica. The sequence goes on along the minus strand of NZ_PNRF01000037.1, from coordinate 301,755 downwards.
GCCCTGGCTTGGAGTCCCGCGGAGAACAGCAAGCCGGTGGCGCAGGCGCTCCATTGGAGAAGCCGGCGGCGATCCAGGCGTACCGGATCGAGAGGGTGTTGGGGCATGGCGGAGGCTCCTGCGTATATCGACGCTATTATGGTTATATCGATATAACTCTATCCGCTCCTACAGTCTGGTGCCTCCGCTATCGCGCCGCTATTTGACTCATATCAATCGGATGGTCAACAAGTGGCAATACGCCTTGCGATGGCGCGTCCCAGCGACTCGGTGGTGCCGGTGCCCCGGACATCCTGCGTCATCAGTGCCGTGTCGCCCTCGCTCAGCACCGACTCGAAGGCTTCTACGATGGCATCGGCGGCCTCCTTGTGGCCCAGGTGCTCGAGCATCATGGCGCCGGACCAGATCTGGCCGATGGGGTTGGCGATGCCCTTGCCGGCGATGTCCGGGGCGCTGCCATGAACCGGCTCGAACAGGCTGGGGAACCTGCCCTCCGGATTGATGTTGGCCGAGGGCGCCACGCCGATGGTACCGGTGCAGGCCGGGCCCAGGTCGGAAAGGATGTCGCCGAACAGGTTGCTGGCCACCACCACGTCGAACCAGTCGGGATGCATGACGAAGTTGGCGGTCAGGATATCGATATGGAACTTGTCGACGCTCACCTCGGGATAGTGGCCCGACATGGCGACGACCCGCTCGTCCCACCAGGGCATGGTGATGGCGATGCCGTTGGACTTGGTGGCCGAGGTCAGCTTTTTTCTGGGGCGGGAGGCCGCCAGGTCGAAGGCGTACTTCAGCACCCGGTCGGTGCCGTAGCGCGTCATCACGGTCTCCTGGATGACCACCTCACGTTCGGTTCCCTCGAACATTTTCCCGCCGACGCTGGAGTACTCGCCCTCGGTGTTCTCGCGGACCACGTAGAAGTCGATATCGCCGGGCTTGCGATCGGCCAGGGGGCTCTTGATGCCCGGCAGCAGCTTGCAGGGGCGCAGGTTGATGTACTGGTCGAACTGGCGGCGGAACTGCAGCAGCGAGCCCCACAGGGAGACATGGTCCGGAACGGTTGCCGGCCAGCCCACCGCCCCGTAGAAGATGGCATCGAAGTCCTTGAGCTGGTCGAACCAGTCGTCGGGCATCATCTGGCCGTGCTTCTCGTAGTAATCGCAGCAGGCGAAATCGAAATGCTCCAGGGCAAGGTCGATGCCGAACCGGCTGGCGGCTGCCTCCAGCGCGCGCAGGCCTTCGGGCATCACTTCGTTGCCGATGCCGTCACCGGGTATGACGGCGATACGATGGGTCATGGTCAGTTCCTCATGCCGTTTTCATGAATTGGAGGATGTGGTCGTGTAGCACATCCGGCGCTTCCTCGGGAATATAGTGGCCGCAGGGCAGCGCCTCGCCGTCGGCCTGGTCGGCGACGGCACGCCATTCGGCCAACGGATCGAAGCAGCGCTCGATGATGCCGTGCCGTCCCCACAGTACCCGCACGGGGCAGGCGATGCGCCGCCCTGCCTCGCGGTCGGCGCGGTCGTGCTCCAGGTCGATGGTATTGGAGGCACGATAGTCCTCGCACAGTGCATGGGCGGAACCGGGTCGGGCCAGGCAGCGCTGGTATTCGGCGATGGCCGCCGGCTCGAATGCATCCAGATTGGCGTGGCGCCCGCCCATGGTGCGGGTGACGTAGTTGGCCGGGGAGGCTTCGATCAGGGTTTCCGGCAGCGGTGCCGGCTGGATCAGGAAGAACCAGTGGAAGTAGGCGGTGGCGAAGGTACGGTCGGTTTTCTCGTACATCGCCAGGGTGGGGGCGATATCGAGCAGCATCAGCTTCTCGACCGACTCGGGATGATCCATCACCAGGCGGTGGGCGACCCGGCCGCCACGGTCGTGGCCGCACAGGAAGAAGCGCTCGAAGCCCAGTTCGCGCATCACCGCGACCTGATCGGCCGCCATGGCTCGCTTGCTGTAGTTGGCGTGGTCGGCTTCGCCGGGTGGCTTGGACGCGTCGCCGTAGCCGCGCAGGTCGGTTGCCACCACCGTATAGTGCCGCGCCAGCGGCTCCGCCAGGCGATGCCAGATCACATGGCTCTGGGGGTGGCCGTGCAGCAGCAGCAGTGGCGGACCCGAGCCGCCGATGCGGCCGGGAATGCGGATACCGTCATGATCGATCTCGAATGATCGAAACCCCTCGAACATGGCACCTGCTCCTTTATCCGGTCGAGTCACAAGGGCTCGACTCACGATGGCTGGGTGACAGTCTAGCCATTGGCAGGGAAAGAATAATCAGGCTGAATGGCAAGGTATTGTTGAATTGAAGTGGAGAAAACATGGCGCAGCTCGATGACCTGGCCTTCTTTCAGCGGCTGGCGCGTACCGGCAGCCTTACCGCCGCGGCCCGGGAGCTGGGGCTGTCGCTGTCGGCGGTCAGCAAGCGGCTCAAGCTGCTGGAGGCGCGTCTCGGCGTGGAACTCGCCAGCCGCACCACGCGAAGCCTGGCCCTCACCGCCGAGGGGGAGCGCTACCTGGAGCGCGGGGCGGCGATCCTCGAGGAGCTGGCCGAGTTGGAAGAGGCCCTGGGCGAACAGCAGGCGGCTCTCTCCGGGCCGCTGCGGGTCAATGCCACCTTCGGCTTCGGCAGGCACCACGTGGCGCCGCTGCTCTCGGCCTTCTGTTCACGATACCCCGGCGTCGAGGGCGTGCTGGAACTGAGCAACTACCCGCTGAGCCTGGGGGACCAGGGGTTCGACATCGGCGTTCGGGTGGGAGAACCGCCCGATTCCCGGCTGATAGCGCGGCGTATCCTGGCCAACCGCCGGGTGCTGTGCGCCTCACCCGACTACGTGGCGCGCATGCCGCCGCTGGCAGGCCCCGCCGATCTCGGCACGCACGCCTGCCTGGTATTGCGCGAGAACGACAGCGACTACGCGGTGTGGCGATTCCAGCGTCGCGGTGGTGGCCAGGAGCAATCGGTCAAGGTGGCGGGACCCCTGGCCAGTAACGACGGGGAGGTGATCGTGGGGCTGGCGCTGGACGGACACGGCATCGTCCTGCGCTCCTGGTGGGATATTCACGAGTATCTGGCCAGCGGCGCCCTGATCGAACTGCTGCCCGAGTGGCAGGGAGTCTGTGCCGATTTTCATGCCGTCTATCAGCAACGCCGCCACGTGCCGGCTCGCCTTCGTGCCTTCGTCGACTTTCTCGAACAAGAGATGCCGGGACGGGTGCCGGCGCGCTAGTCGCTTGGCGGAGGCGGCCGTCGGCACGCTATCAGGTGCTGCCACCGATCAGCAGCTCGAAACCCACGTCGTGCTGCCGTCGCGTCACCCGCTTGGCGTCGAGGCGTTTCAACACCTCCTCGGCCGCCAGTCTTCCCATGTCCTCGCGGGGAGAGCGTATGGTGGTCAGCCTCGGGGTGACATGCTGGCCCAGGGGCAGTCCGTTGAAGCCGGCGATGGCGATGTCGCCCGGGATCGTCAGGCCGAGTCGCCGTGCCCGCAGCAGCGCGCCGGCTGCCAGGTCGTCATTGGCGAAATGGATGGCATGGGCACCGGGGCAGGTGTCCAGCACCTGTTCCAGTCCGGCAGCCCCGGCGTCGAGGCTGCCCAACTGGTCCAGCTCTATCATCGGCGCTGCCAGCCCTGCTGCCTGCAGCACCTCGCGATGCCCCTCGAACCGCATTCTGGCCCGGTAGTCCCGGTCCAGGCAGGCGCCCACGTAGACGATGGACCGGTAGTCTTGCCCCAGCAGATGCCTCGCCATGCAGCGTCCGGCTTCGTGGTGGTCCAGGCCGACGTTCAGGTCGAGGGCGTCTCCCAGCTCCATGACTTCCATGATCGGCTTGTCCCAGTTGCCGAGCAGGCTACGGCAGGCTTCGCTGTGGCGCAGGCCGGCGGTGACCAGTGCCGAGCAGGACCAGCCAAGAAAGGTGCGTATCAGCTGGTATTCACGCTCGATGTTGTAGTCGGTGTTGCCGAGCAGGATCTGGTAGCCCTGACGCTCGAAGGTGTCCTGTAGCCCCTGGATCACCTCGATGAAGACGGCGTTGGCCAGTGAGGGCACGATCACCGCGATAAAGCGCGAGCGTGACGAGGCAAGGCTTCCGGCCACCAGGTTCGGTACATACCCTAGGCGCTCGACGGTGGCGAGCACCTTGACCCTCGTTTCGGCATTGACGCGCTCGGGGGTATTCAGCGCACGTGACACGGTAATGGCCGAGACACCGGCGGCGTCCGCCACCTGTTGCAGGGTGGGCTGTTCCGATCCGCGGCGGCGGCGTGTCGTTTTTCTCTTGTCCGACATTAGTCGTACTCCTGGGCACTTTCCTTGCTGCGGCTCTGGCGATCATCTAAAACTATGTTAGCGCTAACATGGTAGCGCTAACAGGAGGCGACAAGTGAATGACACGTCGGCAAGCGGACCACGAGTGGGTGTGATCGGCCTTGGGGCCATGGGCATGGGGGCGGCGATGGTCCTGCTGGAGAGGGGGGCGAACGTCATCGGCTGCGATGTGAGCGAGCCGGCACGCCAACGCTTCGAGCGAAGTGGGGGGCAAAGCGTTGCGTCGCCCGCCGAACTGGCCGAACGCTGTGATGTGGTACTGGTGGTCGTGGTCAATGCCGATCAGGTCGAGCAGGTGCTGTTCGGTGACCATGGCCTGGCGGGGCGGATGGCTCCAGGCGGCCTGGTGATCCAGTGCGCCACCGTGGCGCCGAGCGTGGCCCGCAGGCTTGGTGAACGCTTGTCGGCCGCTGGCCTCGAGATGCTCGACGCGCCGATCAGCGGCGGTGCCGTAAAGGCCAGGGCGGGACAGCTCTCGGTCATGGCGTCGGGCTCCCCGGAGGCTTTCGCCAAGGCAGAGTCCGTGTTCGATGCCGTGGCGGCCATTGTCCACCGGCTGGGAGATGTGCCGGGGACCGGCTCCGGCATGAAGCTGGTCAATCAGCTGCTGGCCGGCGTGCATATCGCGGCGGCGGCGGAGGCGGTGGCCCTGGGTATCCGCATGGGTCTCGATCCCGATACCGTCCATGAGGTCATTACCCATTCGGCGGGAAATTCCTGGATGTTCGAGAACCGCGTGCCGCACATTCTGGCCGGCGACTATACGCCGCTGTCCGCCGTCGACATTTTCGTCAAGGATCTGAATATCGTCCATGAAACGGGACGTGAACTGGCCATGCCGACACCGGTGGCCGCCAGCGCCCTGCAGCAGTTCACCGCCGCAAAGGGGGCCGGCTACGGAAGGGAGGACGACTCGGCTGTCATCAAGGTCTATCAGCGGCTGTCGGGCATCACCCTGCCGGGAGCGGCCGGTGATGCGGAGGGGGCCTGACGGTGGCTATCGTATTGGGTGCCATCGCCGACGACTTCACCGGCGCCACCGACCTGGCCAATAACCTGGTGCGCGGCGGCATGCGCTGCGTGCAGTTGAACGGCGTGCCCGACCAGGCGCTGGGGCCGTTGACCGATACTTCCCGGGGCATCGATGCCGTCGTCATCGCCTTGAAGTCCCGCTCCTGTCCGGCGGACAGGGCCGTTGCCGATTCGCTGGCGGCACTGGAGTGGCTGCAGGCCCGGGGCGCACGCCAATTCTTCTTCAAGTACTGCTCCACCTTCGATTCCACCGACGAGGGCAATATCGGCCCGGTCAGCGATGCGCTGGCCAAGCGTCTTGGCGCCCGTCAGACGGTGATGGTGCCGGCCTTTCCGATCAATGGGCGCACGGTCTATCAGGGCCACCTGTTCGTGGGCGACCGGCTGCTCAACGAGAGTGGCATGGAGCACCATCCGCTCACCCCGATGCGCGATGCCGACCTGGTCCGGGTGTTGGCGCGCCAGAGCGCGCATCCCGTTGGCCTGGTGCCGCGCTCGGTGATCAGTCGGGGCAGCAAGGCGACCCGCCGGCACCTCGATGACATGGCCCGGCAGGGGGTTCGTCAGGCGATCTGCGACACCCTGGACGAAGCCGACCTGGCAACCCTGGCGGCAGCCGTCGTGGACTTTCCCCTGGTGACCGGTGGCTCCGGGCTGGGCCAGGTGCTGCCGGAGCAGTATCGGCGGCGGGGCTGGCTGGCCGAGGTGACCCGTCCCGGGCTATTGGCACCCGCCTCGGGCGGTGCCCTGGTGCTGTCGGGGAGTTGCTCGAAGGCGACACTGTCTCAGGTCGACCACTTTCTGGCACGGCATCCCGGGTTCGCGCTGGACCCCCAGGCACTGGCCGAAGGCGCCACCCATCTGGCCGAGGCGTTGGCCTTTGCCCGTCGTGAGCTGGCAGGCGGCGGCCCGGTACTGCTGTATGCCTCGGCCGATGCCGAACGGGTCGGGCAGGCGCAGCAGGCGCTTGGTGTCGAACGGGCCGGAGCATTGGTCGAAGCGGCTCTGAGCACGCTGGCCTCGACCCTGGTCGAGGAAGGTGTGGGGCGGCTGGTGGTGGCGGGTGGCGAAAGCGCCGGGGCCGTGGTCTCGGCACTGGGCGTACGCGCCATGCGTATCGGCGAGCAGATTGCCCCCGGCGTGCCCTGGACCCAGGCGACCCTGGCCGGCCACGAGGCGCCGCTGTCGCTGGCGCTGAAGTCCGGTAACTTCGGCGACGCCGATTTTTTCACCCGGGCCTTCGAGGTTCTCATGAGGGAGGCGAAGCGATGAGCGGGCATGACGAGAATCGCCTGCGCGAGCAGATCGCCACCCTCGGGGAGTCGCTGTTCGCTCGGGGGCTGACCATGGGCTCCAGCGGCAACATCAGCGTGCGACTGGACAATGGAGGCTGGCTGATGACACCCACCAACGCCTGCCTGGGACGGCTCGATCCCGCCCGTATCTCGCGGCTGGACGAGCAGGGGCGGCTGCTGGGGGGTGACCGGCCTACCAAGGAGAGCTTCCTGCACATGGCGATGTATGACGAGCGGCCCCGATCCGGCGCCATCGTACACCTGCATTCGACCCATTCAGTGGCTGTCTCCTGCCTGCCGGAGATCGACCCCTGCGACTGCATTCCGCCGCTGACCGCCTACTATGTCATGCGGGTGGGCAAGCTGCCCCTGGTGCCCTATCACCTGCCCGGTGACCCGTCGCTGGGCAATGCGGTGCGCGGCCTGGCGGGCAAGCACAGTGCGGTGCTGCTGGCCAATCATGGCCCGGTGGTGGCCGGCAAGACGCTGGAGGCGGCGGTCCACGCCACCGAGGAGCTGGAGGAAACCGCCAGGCTTTTCCTGTTGCTGCGCGGGAAGAACCCGCGTTGCCTGACACCCGGGCAGGTTGCCGAACTCGAGGCGCGCTTTCCACGCGACTGAACCCTCTTTGACAGAATCCGACACGATCAGGATGCCCCCATGATTCGACTGGCCGCCAACCTCAGCATGCTGTTCACCGAGCATGCGTTCCTGGACCGCTTCGCGGCAGCCGCCGATGCCGGCTTTCACGGCGTCGAGTACCTGTTTCCCTATGCGCATGAGCCCATGGCACTGAAGGCGGCGCTACAGGAGAGCGACCTGCGGCAGGTCCTGTTCAACCTGCCGCCCGGTGACTGGGACGCGGGGGAGCGTGGGCTGGCGAGCCTGCCGGGGCGCGAGGCGGAATTCCGTGACGCCGTGGTCGAGGCACTGCGCTATGCCGAGGCGCTGGACTGCCAGCGGGTGCACGCCATGGCCGGGTTGCTGCCGGCCGATGCCGATGCCGTGGTTCGGGCGGCGCATCACGCCACTTACCTGAACAATCTGCGCTTCGCCGCCAACGAGGCAGCGAAGGTGGGGTGCCAGGTGCTGATCGAGCCGATCAATACCCGGGACATGCCGGGTTACTTCCTGTCGCGCCAGGCCCAGGCCATGGCGGTGCTCGAAGCGGTGGGAGCCGACAACCTTCGCTTGCAGTTCGATCTCTATCACTGCCAGGTCATGGAGGGCGACCTGATTCGCCACCTGGAGCGGCAATTCGGGGCCATTGGCCATATCCAGATCGCCGGGGTACCGCAGCGCCATGAGCCCGACAGGGGGGAAATCCACTATCCCGCCATCTTCGAACGTCTCGAATCGCTCGGCTACGCCGGCTGGGTGGGCTGCGAGTATCGCCCCGCTGGCGGCACCCGCCAAGGGCTGGAGTGGGGGCGAGAGCATGGCCTGACGCCTGACGCCGCCAGGAACACCCGGTCGAACGGATGAAGGGCACGCACGACGGCGACATGTCAGCAACACGACCGCAACAACGATAACGAAGGCGAGGCTCACATGCATATTGTCATTACCGGTGCCGCCGGCTTCCTCGGCCAGCAGCTCGTGGAACGGCTGCTGGCCGAGGGTGAACTCAATGGCCAAACCATACGTCACCTGACGCTCGTCGATATGGCCGAGCCACCCATGCCGGCCACCGACGGGGTCGAGGTGACACGGCTGGCACTGGATATCACCGAGCCGGGTGGACTCGACGCGGCGCTGGCCGCGGGGCCCGATGTCATCTACCACCTGGCTGCCGTCGTCAGCGCCGCCGCAGAGACGGACCTGGAACTCGGCATGCGGGTCAACTTCGACGCCACCCGGGCACTGCTCGAGGGATGTCATGCCCGTGGCCTTGCCGAGACGCGCCTGGTCATGGCCAGTTCGGTGGCGGCCTATGGCGGCGAGTTGCCCGAGGTGCTCGACGACATGACCGCGCTACAGCCGCAGAATTCCTACGGTGCCCAGAAGGCCATGAGCGAGCTCTTGATCAACGATTACAGTCGTCGCGGCCTGGTGGACGGTCGGGTGTTGCGCCTGCCGACCATCATCATTCGCCCGGGGCGTCCCAACGCGGCGGCATCGAGCTTTGCCTCGAGCATCCTGCGCGAGCCCCTCAACGGCGAGGAGGCGGTATGTCCGGTGTCCACCGACCTGGCGATGTTCGTGATGTCACCGGAAAAGGTGATCGAGGCCCTCATACACGGGGCCGAGGTACCGGGCGACGCCCTGGGGCCCTTCCGTGCCTTCATGCTGCCGGGCATTACGGTCACGGTGGCGGAGATGCTCGAGACCCTGCGCCAGGTGGCGGGCGACGAGGCGGTTGCCCGCGTGCGTCATGAGCCCGATGCCCGCATCTCGGCCATCGTGTCCGGCTGGCCCTCCCGATTCACCACGCGTCGCGCCCGAGAGCTGGGTTTTCGGGGCGATGGCAGCCTGCGTGAAATCGTCGATGCCTTCCTGAACGGAAAGGCATGACGGCGCTCCTGTCCGAGACAGGCAGCACGAAACCCGAGGTGTTCCACGACGAAGAGGTAACAAAACAATGAAAACGCTATTCGCACGCCGCACCTTCACCGCCACAGTCAGTGGCCTTTCCACCTGTGCCCTGGCCGTCGTTGCCGCCAACGCACAGGCGGCCCAGGAGGTCAGCCTGGGCCACACGCTATCGTCCACTTCCCATTACGCCGTCGGTGCCCAGGCCTTCAAGTCGACGCTGGAAGAACTGAGCGATGGGGCCTTCACCGTTAACGAATACACGTCCGGTTCCCTGGGCGGCGAGCGGGAGATGATCGAGGGACTGCAGATCGGCACCGTGGATGTCGTCATCACCTCCACCGGGCCGCTGGGCAACTTCGTGCCGGAAACCTACGTGCTCGATCTGCCGTTCCTGTTCGAGAGCTATGACCAGGCTCGCTGCGTGCTCGACAGTGAGCTGGGTGATGAACTGCTCGAGAAGATGAGCGACCACGAGCTGGTCGGCCTGGCCTGGAGCGAGAATGGCTTTCGCCACATGACCAATAGCCGGCGTGAGATCGCCACGCCAGCCGATGCCGATGGCCTGCGGGTCCGCACCATGGAGAACGAGGTGCACCAGGAGGCGTTCCGGCAAATGGGTGCCCGCCCGACCCCAATGGCGTTCCCCGAGCTGTTCACCGCTCTGCAGCAGGGCACCGTGGACGGCCAGGAGAACCCGATCACCGTGATCGTGGCCACCAATTTCTGGGAGGTGCAGGACTACCTGTCGCTGACCGGGCACGTCTATTCGCCATCTGCGGTGCTCGGCTCGCCGATCCTGCTCGATGGATTGAGCGACGAGGAACGCGAGTGGTTCCACGAGGCGGCCCGTGCCTCGGCCGAGGCGACCCGCGAGGAGGTCTCGCGCCTGGAACGCGAAGGAGTGGCGCTTCTCGAGGAGAATGGCATGACGGTCAAGACCGATATCGACATAGGCCCCTTCCAGCAGGCGGTCGAGCCGGCCTATGAGATCTTCACCTCGCAGCACGGCAGCGAAATGCTCGAGCGTATCCAGGAAAAGGCCGCCAGCTGCTGAACTCTCCCCAATAGCGGTCTCCGGCAAGCTGCTGGAGGCTGCACTACGCGAGGTGATATATGGCCGTCGTGTTGCTTCGACTGGAATATCAACTGACTCGTTTGGCCATTCTGATTGCCGTGGCCATGCTGATCGTCTCGGTCACGCTCAGCTTCTATCAGGTACTGACCCGATTCGTCTTGAATGCGCCGTCCACCTGGACCGAAGTCGCCTCGCGGGCGGCGATGATCTGGTGCGTGTTCATGGCGGCTGCCGCCACCTATCGCGGTGGCTACATGATGGCCGTGGAAAGCATTTACCGACTAGTACCCAAGCGGCTGGTGCTGGTACTGGAGATCGCCATCGTGCTGTGCAGCCTGGTGGTGCTGGCGGTGCTGATCCATTTCGGCATTCAGATGACGCTGCGGGTCAGCAATCAGACCATGTCGGGCCTGAATATTTCCATGTCATACGCTTATGCGGCGATTCCCACCGGTGCCAGCTTTGCCATCGTGGCGGTGATCGCCAGGCTGCTGGCTCAGGCGACCGGACGCGAGCCCATTGGCCCGGACAACAGTGAGATCAGCCCCGAGATCGAGCTGCATGACGTCCGGCAGGCATCCGGTAACCATGAGGTGCGGACGGAAAAGGTGGATGAGCAGGGGCCCCGCCAATGAATCTGGTCATTGGCTTGTCACTGGTCATCCTGTTTGCCGCCGGGGTGCCGATTGCCATCTCGATCGTCCTGGCCTCGATCATCGGCATCGAGTTTTTCTCGAACCTGCCGTTGCTGATGGTGCCCCAGCAGATGTTCATCGGCATCGACAGATTCCCGCTGATGGCGATTCCCTTCTTCATCCTGGCCGGTAACCTGATGGCGGCGGGGGGCATCTCCCAGCGCCTGGTGGACCTGGCCAAGTCGATCATCGGTGGCGTGCAGGGTGGCCTGGCGATGACCTGCGTATTGACCTGCATGATGTTCGCTGCGGTATCGGGCTCCAGCGTGGCGACTACCTTCGCGATTGGTGCCATCCTGATCCCGGCCATGGTCAAGCATGGCTATCCCAGGCCGCTGGCGGCATCGATCCAGGCCTCGTCGGCGGAGCTCGGTGTATTGATACCGCCGTCGATTCCATTGATTCTGTTCGGGGTCAGCACCAATACCTCCATCGGGCAGCTGTTCCTCGCCGGTGTCGGTCCGGGCCTGCTGGTCGGTAGTGCCCTGATCCTGTTCCTCTACCTGTTCTGCAAGGCCAAGGGCTATGGCCTGAATGATCATCGGGACAGCGCCAGCTTCGTCGTCTCTTTTCGGCGCGCCTGGGCCGCCATACTCATGCCGGTAGTGGTACTCGGCGGAATTTACGGAGGCGTATTCACGCCGACCGAGGCGTCTGCCATCGCGGTGTTCTACGCCCTGGTGGTGGGCGGATGCGTCTACCGTGAGCTGAAGTGGGACGACCTGTGGCCGATCCTGCGTCAGAGCGTGATCTCGACGGCGGCAGTGATGCTGATCATCTCCGCCGCCACGCTGTTCAGCTTTCTGCTCAGTCGCAGCGGGTTGCCGGCACAGATTGCCGCCTGGGTCACGGATATCATCAGCGACCCGCTGATGTTTCTGCTGGTGGTCAACGTGGTGCTGCTGTTGATTGGCATGTTCGTCGAGACCTCGGCGGCGATTCTGGTGCTGGCGCCAATCCTGACGCCCATCGCCATTCAGTTCGGTATCCATCCCGTGCACTTCGGACTGATCATGGTGGTCAACCTGGCGCTGGGCATGATCACGCCGCCGCTGGGTGTCAACCTGTTCGCCGCCTGTGCGGTGGCGAAGATCTCGTTCGAGCAGATACTGCCCCAGGTAGTGCGTTTCGTCCTGTTGCTGATGGTTTGCCTGATGGCGATCACCTACATGCCATGGATCTCCATGGGGCTGGTTCGGCTGGTCTATTGATGTACAACGTGTTCTTCCCAAGAACGGTCAACAAAAACAAGGAACCAACGATGTCTTCCTTACTTGTCATGCCACCTCGCGACGCGCTCATCGCCGGTGAGTGGGTCGCGACACGCGAGCGGCTGGAGGTACGGACGCCTTCCAGCGGAGAGGTGATAACGCAAATTGCCCGTAGCCAGTCGTGGGAGGTCGAAACGGCGGTCGTGGCCGCCCGCAGCGCCTTTACGGGTGAGCTGGGCGACTGGTCGTCCTGGACGGCACGGCGGCGCAGCGAATGGCTGCTCGCCTTCGCCGAGATCATCGAGGCGAATCACGACAACCTGGCGGCTCTGGAGTGTGCCGATACCGGCAAGCCGATGACCCAGGCCCGGGGAGATATCACGGCCTGCGCCCGTTACTTTCGCTTCTATGGAGGGGCAGCCGACAAGCTGCACGGCGAGACCATCCCCTTCGAGAACGACTTTGCGGTGATGACCCTGCGCGAGCCTTATGGCGTCTGCGCCCAGATCATTCCCTGGAACTACCCCGCCCAGATCTTCGGGCGCTGCGTGGCGGCGGCGTTGGCGGCTGGCAATACCGTAGTGCTCAAGCCGGCCGAGGACGCTTGCCTGAGCGGCTTGCGCCTGGCCCAGTTGGCCTGCGAGCATGGTCTGCCGCCCGGTGTGCTCAATGTCGTGCCCGGCCTAGGCAGGGAGGCGGGCGCTGCCCTGGCGGCTCACCCCGGCATCGACCATCTCTCGTTTACCGGCTCGCCGGAAACGGGAACGCATGTTGCCCAGGCCGCCGCCGTCCATCATGTACCGGTGACCATGGAGCTGGGCGGCAAGTCGCCGCAGATCGTCTTCGCGGATGCCGATAGGGACGCCGCGCTGGAGGCGGTGGTCCGCGGGATCATCCAGAACGCCGGTCAGACCTGCTCGGCGGGCAGTCGCCTGCTGGTGGAAGAGAGCTGTGCCAAGGCCGTGATGGAACTGTTGATCGAGCGCTTCTCGACGCTGCGCTGCGATGCGGGTGAGGCGGATGCCAACTGCGGCCCGTTGATCAATGCCCGCCAGCAGGCGAAGCTGGAAGCGCGCCTGGCGGCAGCCGCCGAGGATGGCATCCGCGTGGCGGCAAGGGGAGAGCTGGCCGCTGGCGCTCCCTCCGGTGGCCATTTCGTGGTGCCGCAGATACTGACGGATATTCCCGCCGGCCATGACGTACTCCAGGAGGAGCTGTTCGGCCCGGTGCTGGCGGTGCAGACCTTTGCCGACGAAGCGGAAGCCCTGCGGCTGGCCAATGCCACCGACTTCGGCCTCTGTGCCGGGGTGTGGACCCGCGACGGAGGTCGGCAGCTGCGACTGGCCAAGGGCATTCGCAGCGGCCAGGTGTTCGTCAACAATTACGGTGCCGGGGGCGGCATCGAGCTGCCCTTCGGCGGCGTCGGGCGCTCCGGGCATGGCCGGGAGAAGGGCTTCGAAGGCCTGAAGAGCTATACCCGTCTCAAGACCGTCGCCATCAAGCATGGCTGAGTGATCCAACCAGAAGGAGCGACACGATGAGTCAGGCATTTCGAGTGGGCCTGGTGGGCGTGGGCCTGATGGGCCACGGTATCGCCGCCAATATCCTGCGTGGGGGTCACTCCCTCTGCTTTCTAGACCACCCCGGCAACCAGCCGGTGGAGCACCTGCTGTCAGCCGGCGCGGTAACGAAGGAGAGCGGCCGTGAGGTGGCTGAAGCCGCCGATATGGTCATCCTCTGTGTGACCGGCTCACCCCAGGTGGAAGCGGTGCTGTTCGAGCCCGGCGGGGTATTGGAAGGATTGCGGGAAGGCGGCGTGGTGATCGACTGTTCCACGGCGCTGCCCCGTTCGACCGGGAAGGTGGCGGCCCGGGTGGAGGAGGCCGGCGGACGCTTCATGGATGCCGCCATGACCCGCACGCCCAAGGAGGCCGCCGAGGGCAGGCTGAATCTGATCGTCGGGGCGCCGGAGGCACTGTTCCAGGAGGTTCGGCCGCTGCTGGAGTGCTTTGCCGAGAACATCGCCCATGCCGGCCCGGTCGGGGCGGGCCACACCCTCAAGCTGCTGCACAACTTCGTTTCGCTGGGCTTTACCGGGGTGCTGGCCGAGGCCGCCGCGGTGTCGCGGCGGGCGGGTATCGAAGACGAGATATTTCTCGACGTGCTGGGCAAGGGCGGCGGCGGCGGCGTGATCCTGGAGCGCCTGCGACCCTACATCGCCGCCGGCGACGCTTCCGGTTTCCGCTTCAGCGTGGCCAACGGCCTCAAGGATATCGGCTACTACCACACCATGACGGAGGATCTCGATGCCGCCCATGGCGTGGCCGATGCGGTGCTGGCGCTATACCAGTCGATCAGCGATGCCGGTTACGCCGACCGCCCCGTTCCGGAGCTGGTCAGCCTGCTCGGGCCGGCAAAGCGCTGACCTCCGATATCGCAACGGGTCACCAATCGCGTCGCGCAGCGCACCTCGACGCCTTCGGTGTCACGGCGCGGATCGATCATGGTATCCCCGGCGGTCATGGGAGGCGAGGGCGTGGTCATCGGGCAGTCGCACCAGTGGGTCCTGGCGAAAGTAGCGTGTCAGCAGTTCATAGAGGGCGGGGTAGGCCTCGTGGAGTACATCGGGAGCGGTGAAGAAATACTCGCAGCACACCGCAAAGCATTCCCCGGGGTGGCTGGCGGCATAGTCGTCGATGGGGGTGGGCTCCTCGCGGACGAGGTGTGCCTGGAGGTCGTCCCATACGCCGATGAAGACCCGGTGCCACTCCTGCGGGTCGATATCCCGGGGCAGTGGCGGGAAGCCATCGACATCCAGCGAATTGCCCAGGTCGAGCTTGTGGGCGAGCTCATGGAGCACGACGTTGAAGCCGTCGAGGCCGCCGCTCTCCATCAGATCGGGAAAGGCGACCACCACCGGGCCCTGCGACGAGGTCTCGCCGGCCCGTTCGTCCACGTATTCGTGCATCACGCCGAACTCGTCCATCTCCTCCACATGGCGGCGGAATGCCTCGGGCAGGATCAGGATCTCGTGAACGCCGCTGAAGGCGTCGACATGGTCGTCGAAGGGCCAGCCCAGCGTCAGCAGGCAGGCCTGGGCGGAGAGCGCCAGTTGGGCCGCCAGGTCGAAGGGCGTCTGCCCGGCAAGCTCGGGGTGCAGGCTCAGCCGCTTGACGTGCAGGAAATGCCAGGCCCGGCGTCCCAGGCGCTCGGCTTCGTCGTCGTCGAGTGCCGCTAGCAGCGGCAGGCGCGCGCGTGCTTCGGCCCAGGTCGCCGCGGGGAAGGGGTGGCGAGCGGCGAAGCGCTCGGCCCGCCAGCGGCGCAAGCGGCCCAGCATGGCTTCAGTGCTCCTCGGGGGTGGCCCCCGGCGTCAGGCTGCCGGACTTCCAGGACCAGTCGCGCCAGCGCAGGTCGAACAGGTCCTTGCGCCGGTCCTTGAGGTTGGTCACCGAGCCTTCGGCACGCACCACGGTAAGCCGGGTCAGGTCCAGGTCCGAGAAGATGACCATCTCGGTATTGGGGGTGCTCTCCGAGAGCACTGCGTCGTGTGGGAAGGCGAAGTCCGACGGCGTGAACACCGACGATTGGGCGTACTGGATATCGAGATTGCGGATCGAGGGCACGTTGCCGACGCTGCCGCACAGTACCACGTAGCACTCGTTCTCGATGGCCCGCGCCTGGGCGCAGTGGCGCACCCGCAGGTAGCCGTTCTTGGTGTCGGTCCAGAAGGGCACGAAGAGGATGTCCATGTCCTGGTCGGCCAGCAGGCGGCCAAGCTCGGGAAACTCCACGTCGTAGCAGATCAGGATGCCCACGCGGCCGGCATCGGTCTCGAACACGCGCAGCTCGTCGCCGCCTTCGATCACCCACTCCCGGCGTTCCTGCGGGGTGATGTGCAGCTTGGCCTGTTGTTCGATGGTGCCGTCGCGATGGCACAGGTAGCTGATGTTGTAGAGCCGGTCGTCCTCGCCCACCTCGATCATCGAACCCGCGACGATGTTGATGTTGTAGGAGACCGCCATGCGCGACAGCTCGGTCTTGAACTGTTCGGTGAAGCCGGCCAGGAAGCGGATGGCGGCCAGTTGGTCCTGCTGGGTGGCACGGTCCTGCAACCCCATCAGCGGGGCGTTGAACAGCTCGGGGAAGACCGCGAAATCGCTCTGGTAGTTGGAGAGGGCATCGACGAAGTACTCGACCTGCTGCAGCACCGCCTCCACCGAGGCGCACTCGCGCATCTGCCACTGCACGGCACCGATCCGCACCTGGGTGGGACGATTCTCCAGCACCCTCTCGGCGGGCTCGAAGAGGATGTTGTTCCACTCCAGCAGCGTGGCGTAGCCCTGGGACTTCTCGTCTTCCGGCAGGTACTTGCGCAGCAGGCGCTTGACGAGGAAGTCATTGGCCAGCTGGAACGACAGGATCGGATCGTGGATCTCCTTGCGTGCCACTTGCTCGATGTACTCGGCGGGCGAGAGTTCGTCGGCATGCTCGTGGTATTGGGGGATGCGCCCACCGGCGAGGATCGCCCGCAGGTTCATGGAACGGCACAGTTCCTTGCGTGCCTCGTAGAGGCGCCGGCCCAGCCGGTAGCCGCGGTAGTCGGGGTGGATCAGCACATCCAGCCCGTACATGGCATCGCCTTCCGGGTCGTTGAGGATGATCTCGCGGTTGCCGACCAGGTCGTCGTACTGGTGGGGGTTGGAGAATTCGTCGTAGTCGACCCGCACGGTCAGCGCGACGCCGACCAGACGTTCATCGTCCTCGATGGCGATCTGTCCATCGGGAAACTCCTGGATCAGCCGGTCGATGGAATGCTGTGGCCAGGCACCGCCAATATCGTCATAGACGGCATCCATCAGCGCCTTGAGCTGAGGGTAATCGTCCTGCGTCAGGTTGCGCAGGTTCAGATGCAGATCGTCGAGGGACATGGCGCGTCGGTTCCTGTCAGGGTGAAAGCCGAATTCTAGCATGGACCCGCCGGCTGCCGACCTGTTCCGAAGGCTTGGCCACACGGCGTCATGCGCCTGTCATATCAGTGAGTGAAGATGCACCGCAAAGAGGCCGAAGTGCGGCTACGCTGATTCAGGGAGGGTGATATGGGCAGCATGACGCTTGCGACCATGACAAGGGAAGCACCAAGACCAGACCTTCCTGATCCCTGTCGTGACAATGATGACGGGCGGGCCATGAACGACGACAAACGCATCCGGCTCGAGGCCGTGAGCAAGTCCTGGGGCGGCCAGGCCGCCGTGGACCGGATCTCCTTCGATGTCTCACCCGGGCAGTTCGTGATCCTGCTGGGCCCGTCGGGCTGCGGCAAGTCGACGACGCTGCGCATGATAGCCGGCCTCGAACAGGCCAGCGACGGGCGCATCCGGATCGGCGAGCGTGACGTGACGTACCTGCCGCCCGGGGATCGCGGCCTGAGCATGGTGTTCCAGTCCTATGCGCTGTTTCCCCACCTGAGCGTGGCCGACAACATCGTCTTCGGCCTGCGCAGCCGCAAGGTGCCCAGGGCCGAACGCCGGGAGCGGCTCGCCCGGGTGGCGCATCTGGTCGACCTGGAAGCCTACCTCGACCGCAAGCCGGCCCAGCTCTCGGGCGGGCAACGCCAGCGTGTGGCGCTGGCGCGTTCGATCATCTCCGAGCATCCCATCTGCCTGATGGACGAGCCGCTTTCCAACCTCGATGCCCGCCTGCGCGGCGAGATGCGCCGCGAGATCAAGGCCCTGCAGCAGCGGCTGGGCATGACGGTGATCTACGTGACCCACGACCAGGTGGAAGCCATGAGCATGGGAGACCGGGTGATCCTGATGGAGGCGGGACGCATCGTCCAGGACGCGACGCCCGACGAGCTATACAACCGGCCGGCCACGGCCTTCGCGGCAAGCTTCATCGGCAGCCCGGCGATGAACCTGGTGACACTCGCCGCCGCCGCCGATGGCGCCGTCATCGAGGGCGAGCCGCACTGTAGTGTGGCTTCCCATGACGCCAAGGGACACCTGCTGGGAGTGCGCCCCGAGGACATTGCCGTGCTGCCTGCCGATGCCAGCGGTGTGCCGGCCGAGGTGATCGATGCCGAGTACCTGGGTGCCGACAGCATCGTGCGGCTCAGGGTGGGCAACCAGGAACTGCGTGCGCGCCTGGACGGCGCTCCCGGCGTGGACGGGGGAACGGCCTGCCGCCTGCAATGGGCGCCCTCGGCGGCGCACTTCTTCAGTTCTGGAGACGGGCAGCGCCTGGCGCTCCAGGGATATGACCTGTCCGCGGCCCCCGGCCGCCTGAGACAGAATCAACCAGCGCAGAGAAGCGGGGTGGAAACCTCGCCCGGTCCTTCCGGAAACTACTCACCAGGAGTCAATCCATGAACGCACGCCTTGCCCCCGCACTGTGCGGCCTGGCCGCCGCCGGCTTGCTGACCGCCGGTCAGGCCGCCGCTCAAGACCCGGTCGAACTGACGATGTACTACCCCATTGCCGTCGGTGGTGCGTTGACCGACGTCATCGACGACCTGGTCGCGGACTTTCAGGCCGAGCATCCCGATATCTCGGTGAACGCCATCTATGCCGGCAACTATGACGATACCCGGGTGCGCGCCATGTCGGCCATCGAGGCGGGCGATGCTCCACAGCTTTCGGTGCTGTTCTCCATCGACCTCTTCGACCTGATCGAGCAGGACGCCATCGT
Organism: Billgrantia endophytica; assembly: GCF_002879615.1. Classification (GTDB taxonomy): domain Bacteria; phylum Pseudomonadota; class Gammaproteobacteria; order Pseudomonadales; family Halomonadaceae; genus Halomonas; species Halomonas endophytica. Next base: position 282,890 of record NZ_PNRF01000037.1, on the reverse strand, counting down.
GGCTTTCGACGATCTGGTGGAGAGTGACGAGGAGCGCGACTGGCTCGACAGCTTCTATCCCGGGCTGATGGAAAACGGCCAGCTCGACGGCCAGACCTATGGCATTCCCTTCCAGCGCTCCACCATCGTGCTCTACTGGAACAAGGATGCCTTCGAGGCCGCCGGGCTCGACCCCGAGACCCCGCCGGAGAACTGGGAAGAAATGGCCGAGATGGCCGCTGCCGTGCGTGAAGCCAGCGGCGGCGACCAGTGGGGCGTGATGGTGCCCTCCACCGGTTACCCCTACTGGATGTTCCAGGCGTTCGCCTTCCAGAACGGTCATCGACTGATGAGCGAAGACGGCACCGAGGTCTACTTCGACGACCCGGCTTCTATCGAGGCGCTGGAGTACTGGGTATCGCTCTCCCGGGAGCACCAGGCCATGCCCGACGGCACCATCGAGTGGGGCACCCTGCGCCAGAACTTCATCGAGCAGGCCACCGCCATGATGTGGCACACCACCGGCAACCTCACCGCGGTGCGCAACGAGGCGTCTTTCGACTTCGGCGTGGCCATGCTGCCGATGAACACCCAGCGGGGCAGCCCCACCGGCGGTGGCAACTTCTATATCTTCAACGACACCACCGAAGACGAACAGCGTGCCGCAATGACCTTCATCCGCTGGATGACGGACCCCGAGCGCGCCGCCGCCTGGTCGATCGAGACCGGTTATATGGGGGTCAGCCCCGACTCCTACGAGACCGAGCTGCTGCGTGACTACGTCGAGGACTTCCCGCCGGCGGCGGTGGCCCGCGACCAGCTCGAACACGGCACTGCGGAACTGGCCACCTACCAGGGCGGACGCGTACGCCGGGCGCTGGACAACGCCGTGCAGGCGGCGCTGACCGGGCAGGCGTCTCCCGAAGAGGCGTTGACACAGGCCCAGGCCGAAGCCGATGCGGCCCTGCGCCGCTATGCTCGCTCTCGCTGAGGCTTCGAAGACATAACGTCGAGAATTCGAACCGACGCAGACAGGGGGCCGGGGGCAAGGCCGAAGAGGAGGTCATTCGACAGGGGGGAGGCGGGAAGTTCTTCCCGGCGAACGGGCTGGCCATGGATGGCCAGCACCGGCCCTGCAAGCGGAGCAGGATGCGAGAGCGCCGCAGGTCGTATGTAGCGTCCAGGGAGGGATTCACAGCGCCTCCTCGCAGGCCTTGCCCCCGGTGCTGCCATGGCGCAGGAGGCCAATCCGAGTGATACAAAACGCCGATCGACGCATGCAGATCTACGGCGCGTTATTGTTGCTGCCGGCGGCGCTACTGCTGGCGACCTTCGCCTACCTGCCGACCGTCGCCACGCTGGTCAACAGCCTGTTCCTGCCCGGCTTTCGCGGCGAGCCCGCAGAGTTCGTCGGGCTCGAGAACTACCGGTTGCTGATAGAGGACCGAACCTTCTGGCGGGTGGCCCGCAACAACCTGATCTATGCGCTCGGCACGATTCCCACGTCCATCGCCCTGGCGCTGGGCATGGCCCTGTTCGTCAACGCCCGCCTGCCGGGGCGCGGCTTCGTGCGCATGGCCTACTTCACGCCGACCATCCTGCCCATGATCGCCGCCGCCAATATCTGGATGTTCTTCTACGCGCCGCAGATCGGCCTGTTCAACAAGATACTCGGAGCATTCGGCATGTCCGGGGTCAACTGGCTGGGCGACCCCGGCGTGGCGCTTGGCTCGGTGATCGTGATGACCGTATGGAAGGAGGCCGGTTTCTTCATGATCTTCTATCTGGCGGCATTGCAGAGCATCCCGCCGGAGCTCAAGGAGGCCTCGGACCTTGAAGGCTCCAGCCGCTGGAGCTTCTTCTGGCGGGTGACCTTCCCGTTGTTGATGCCCACGACCCTGTTCGTGCTGATCAATGCGCTGATCAACGCCGTGCGGGTGGTCGATCATCTGTTCATCCTCACCAAGGGCGGGCCCAACAACGCCACCAACCTGCTGCTCTACTACGTCTACGAGAACGCCTTCTCGTTCTTCGACCGCACCTACGCCGCCACCATCACCGTGGTGATTCTGCTGGTGCTGGCGGTGGTTGCCACGGTGAAGTTCACCATCCTCGACCGCAGGACGCACTATCAATGAGCGCACCATCCCTGCAGGAGGCGAGATCATGAGCCAAGCCAGCCTCTCCGCCGCCAGGAAGCTTGCGCTCCGTATGCCGAGTCTCGAGACCACAGCGGCCTGGCTGCTGGCGATCATCTGGGTATTCCCGCTGCTCTACGCATTCTGGGCGGCCTTCCACCCGGCGGCCTACATGGTGCGCTTCGACCTCTTCGCCCCGCTTACCCTGGAAAACTTCGCCAACGCCTGGGCCCAGGCGCCGTTCGCCCGCTATTACCTCAATACCTTCCTGCTGGTCACCGGGGTCGTGCTGGCGCAGTTCGTTGTCTGCACCCTGGCCGGCTTCGCCTTCGCCCGCTTTCCCATTCCCGGCAAGGACGTCCTGTTCATGCTGGTGCTGATCCAGCTGTTCGTCTTCCCCGAGGTGCTGATCGTCGAGAACTACCGAATCGCCAGCGGCCTGGGGCTGGTCGACACCATCACCGGCATCGGCTTGCCTTACGTGGCCAGCGCCTTCGGCATCTTCCTGCTGCGCCAGACCTTCAAGACCATTCCCCGGGAGCTGGAGGACGCCGCCCGGATCGAGGGCTGCGGCTGGATGGCGATCCTGCTCAAGGTCTACGTGCCGCTGGCCAAGCCCACCTACCTGGCCTACGGCCTGGTCTCGGTCAGCCACCACTGGAACAACTTCCTGTGGCCGCTGGTGGTCACCAATTCGGTGGAAAGCCGTCCGCTGACGGTGGGGCTCGGTATCTTCTCGGCACCCGAAACCGGCGTGAACTGGGCCACCGTCAGTGCCGCCACCCTGCTCAGCATCGCCCCGCTGCTGGTGGCATTTCTGCTGTTCCAGCGCCAGTTCGTGCAGTCGTTCCTGCGGGCGGGGATTCGGTAGGGGCGCGCTACACCTTCGCAAGTAGGCTTGTCATGGCGTCGAATACGGCTCGTTGCGCCAATGCTTGGTGTGTCCAGAATTCCAGAACTTCATCAAGGGCTGGGGCTGGTCGGTGAGCCGGGCAAGGTGGCCGAATTACAGGCGCGGTGTCATGAGCCGTTCCAGTTCCAGCTCGGGATAGCGTTCGACGACGCCGAGGAGATCGACACGGGTCTCTTCGATGATCCAGTCGCAAACCTCGGCGGCGGCAGTGGTCAGCGGTTTCTTGCGTGAGTGAATCAGGTGGCAGAGGCGTTCGGTGGCGATGGCCATGGGAGCGGCGGGGACCAGGGAGCCGATGTCGAGCCAGTGGGAGACGACGTTCAACCAGCCAACCGCGACGCCCTGTCCCAGCAGTGCCGCCTGCAGCACCACGGCATAGTCCGAGAAGACCAGTGAGTGCGCCGCGCCGTGCATGTCCTGGTGAAACGGAGGGAAGTGCTCGAACCAATCGATGCGGCTGTCACTCAGGCTGATCAGTGTGGTGGTGCCGTTGCCAGTCGGGCCTGGCAGATGCTGTTCGCGGTAGGCGGGGCTGCACACGGGGAGCAGGATTTCCGGGAGTATCAGGGCCGCCTGATGATGGATGTCCTCTCCGCTCACGAAGCGTATGCCCAGGTCGACATCGTCCACCGAACCACTGACGTAGCCCGAAATCAACTGGAAACGCAGATCGAGAGAGGGGAATTGCGCCTGCAGCTTGTGCATGCGCGGCATCAGCCAGTGGGTGGTGAACGCCGTCGAGACGGATAGCGTGACGGTCTCCAGGCCGGTGCTGCGAGCACGAATCTCCTGGATCGCCGCCTCGATGTCGCGAAAGCCGTCGGTCACTCCCCGATACAGGATGTCCCCACTCTCCGTCAGCATGGTGCCGCTGGGCGTGCGTACGAACAGCTTGACCTCCAGAGACTCCTCCAGCAGCGACAGCATGCGGCTGACCGCGGGCTGAGTGACGCCCAGCTCGGCCGCCGCCTTGGTGAAGTTGCCGCAGCGGGCAGCAGACTCGAAAACGAAGAGTGCGTTGGCGCTCGGTAGTTGTCGTCGCAATGTAGGCATGACTTCACGTTATGCCAGGTCCAAGAATTTCGCAATTGCCGGCTATCCGTCCTTCTGCTGTACTCATTCTCATCCAGTCATCATTCACAATAATAAGATGAGATTTTTCATGAGTGAGCGAGATAGCAAGGAGGATAGTGTCGGTGTCTCCATTCGTTCGGTCAGTAAACGCTATGGCGATACGGTAGCCCTCGACGATATAACCTTAAATATTGAGCCAGGAGAGTTTGTCTCGCTGTTGGGACCATCCGGCTCGGGCAAGACGACGCTCCTCGGGGCCTTGGGGGGCTTCGTGATGCCGTCGGCGGGATCGGTGTGGGTCGGCGATCAGGACATGACCTTCATGCCACCCCACAAGCGCAACATCGGCATCGTGTTCCAGAGCTATGCGCTGTTTCCACACATGAGCGTCGGTGAAAACGTGGCCTTTCCCCTGCGTGCCCGGCGTCTTCCCAAGTCCACCTGGCCTGAGCGGGTACGTCAGGCGTTGGCCATGGTCGAGCTGGACGGCTATCAGCAACGCGGCATCTCCCAACTCTCGGGCGGTCAGCGCCAGCGGGTGGCCCTGGCCCGGGCCATGGTCTTCGAACCGCGGCTGATTCTCATGGACGAGCCGCTGTCGGCGCTGGACAAGCAACTGCGCGAAACGATGCAGATAGAATTGCGGCAATTGCATCGCAAGCTCGGCGCGACCATCGTCTACGTGACCCACGACCAGCGCGAGGCGCTGACCATGAGCGACCGGGTGGCGATCCTCAAGGATGGCAAGCTGGTGCAGATCGGTGCGCCGCAGACGCTGCACAACGATCCCAGGGACTCCTTCGTGGCCAGCTTCATCGGCGACTCGACTCTGCTGCCGGTGACCCGGATCGACGATCACAATGTCAGGCTCGGCAAGGTCGCCATACGCTCGGCCAAGACGATACCCGGGCATGCTGGCGAGCACTCGGAATTGCTGCTGGCCATCCAGACCGAAAAGCTGCTGATCGACGATGGCCGACACGCCCCGGATGTCAACCGGCTGGCGTGCCGCATTCGCGAAGTCGTCTACCAGGGCGACAGTCTCAGGCTCTTTCTCGAGCTGGAGGATGGCACGCCGATCACGCTGCGCCAGCCCAGCCATCACACCGCTTACCACCAGATCCCACCGATCGGCGCAAGCCTGACAGTGGCCCTGCATCCGGAGGACACCATCGTCGTGCCTCGCGCCGGATGTCGACACACGGCGGCGAACGTCGCCTGACACAACAGCACAAGTAACAGGAGTCATTCACGATCATGGAACTTTCCAATTTCAAAGTTCTGACGTTCGACGTCGTGGGCACGCTGATCGATTTTGAGAAAGGGTTGCTGGAGGCGGTGCGTCGCATCGGTGGCGATGCCACCGATGCGCTTGGCGACAACACCATCTTCGAGGCATACAAGCGCGGGCGGGAGCGCTATCCGGGGCGCTCGAGCGGTGCCATGGCGGATGTCTATCGCTCCCTGGCCGGAGAGTTGGGGCTGCCCGGCGATACGGCGTCGGCCGAGGCCTTCCAGATGGCGGTATTCCGCTGGCCGGCTTTCGAGGATTCGGTGGCGGCGCTCAAGCGCTTGCGCAAGCATTATCGGCTGGTGGCCATGACCAATGCCGACCGTGTGGCGTTCTCCAGTTATTCGCATACCCTCGATGATCCATTCGACGACAGCGTGACGTGCGACGAGACCGGGGTGGCCAAGCCCGACCCGCTGTTCTTCGCCTACAACCGTGGGCGCCAGGCAGCCAATGGCTACAAGTTCTCGGACATCCTGCACGTCGCCCAGAGCCAGTATCACGATATCGGCATCGCCAAGACGCTCGGTTACACGACCTGTTGGATCGAGCGCCGTCAGGGCTTGTCGGGCTTCGGTGGCACGCCGGAGCCCGAGCAGATGACCACGCCGGATTTCCACTACCCGACGCTCAAGGCCCTGGCCGACGCCGTGGAGGGCGTGTGACATGAGTGAGCCGCTGCCAGGAGCCGAGGTTCCTTCCCTATGGCGCGACACGACAGGTGTGGAGGCGAGCTTTCCGCGTCTTGCCGGCGATGCCCGGGCCGATGTCGCCATCATCGGGGGAGGCTATACGGGACTGGCGGCGGCTCATCGCCTGGTGGAAAAAGGTATGGCGCCGATCGTGGTGGATGCCAACCCCATCGGCTGGGGGGCCAGCGGTCGCAATGGCGGCGTGGTATCGGCCAAGTTCCGATTGTCGTTTCCCGCCATCGCCGAGGCCCATGGCATGCCGGTGGCTCGCACCATGCACCGGCTTTGCCATCGGGCGGTGGACGAGGTGGCAGCGCTCATCGACGACTACGCGCTGACAAACGCCCGCTTCACGCGTTGCGGCAACCTGCGCTGCGCGCACACCGAACGGGCGCTGAGCACGATAGTCGATGAGGCGGAATGGATGCGGCGTGAGCTGGGAGACGGCTCGTTGCGGTGCTTGTCCGCTGACGAGGTGGCCGAGGAAACCGGCTCGCGTGCCTTCACCGGTGGCGTCCTGGCGAGCGGTGTCGGCTCCCTGCATCCGCTCGATTATGTGAGGGGTTTGGCCGGCGGTCTCGTCCGGCGGCACGGCGATATCGTCTTCGAGGGCAGCCCGGCGACCGGCATCCGCCGTGAGGGAGACGGAGTGCGTGTCATCACACCACGTGGGGAAATTGCGGCGCGGCAGGTGATCGTCACCACCAACGCCTATTCGGATCTCACCACCGTGAGTGCACCCATCAAGTCGCGCCTGGTGCCGTTTCGCAGTTCGATCATCGCTACCGATCCACTGCCCGTGGTGCTTCGGGAGCGCTTGTTGATCCATGAGAGGAGCTATGGCGAGACGCGCCGGATGATGCGCTGGTTCCGCAAGGTCGACGGGCGGCTGGTGTTCGGCGGGCGGGGGGCGTTCGGCAAACGTGACTCCGAGGTGGCGTTCGGTGCGTTGCGCAAGGCCATGGTGTCGTTGTTTCCAGAGCTTGCCGATGTCGGTATTGCCTACCGCTGGTCGGGGCACGTGGCGATGACGATGGATGGGTTGCCCCATGTCGGCAGACTCGACGACCGCTTGTGCTACGCGGTCGGCTACAACGGGGCCGGAGTGGCGATGTCCACGCTGCTCGGGCGCCTGGCGGCCGATTTCGCCATGGGTGACGCTCCCGAGGTGGCGCTGCTCGATGCCAACCGCCTCAAGGCCGTGCCCTGCTATCCCTTGCGCGAAGTAGGGGTGCGCATGGTCGCAGGGTGGTACCAGTTCCTCGATGCACTCGGGCGCTGACCGCTACCGACTGCACCACATGATAGCGGTAGTAAGGAAATGCTGAACAAATCGACGAGCGAGGTGAAGCGCAAGGCGCACGGAACGCAGGAACCGGAGCATATGCGGTATATGTGAGGATTCCGACCGGGCTGGCGCACCAGTACCGCGCAACGCGGTGATTCCCTCGCGTAGGCATTTGTGCAGTGTTTCCGTAACGACGATAGCGATAATAAGGAGATAACAAGATGAAGCACAATCGTTGCATGAACGTCACGTTGGGTTCATCCCTCTTGCTTGGCGCCGTTCTGGTGTCCTCTCAGAGTCTGGCGGCGGGGCAGATCACTTTCGTGTCCCAAGGGGGGGCCTACCAGGAAGCGCAGACGGTGGCGATACTCGACCCCGTTGCCGAGGCGCTGGGCATTACCATCCACCAGGACAGCGCGCCGGATGCCTGGCCGATGATCCGCACTCAAGGCACTACCGGGCAGGCGGTATGGGACGTGGTGGATACCCCACCTTTTCACTGTGTCAGGGGTGGGGAGCAGGGTTTGATCGAGCCCCTGGATTTCAGTCGGATTCCCAACGCGGAGTCGATGCCTGACGAGTACAAGACGCCCTACTCCGTCGCTTATGAGTTCTACTCCAGCGTGTTGGCCTACAACCCAGACGCTTTCGACGGCAATCCACCGCAGAGCTGGGCGGACTTCTGGAATGTCGAGGACTTCCCAGGCAATCGTTCGCTGCGCAATCACCCGCTTGGGACGCTGGAAGCCGCACTGATGGCCGATGGCGTGCCTCTCGATGAGCTTTATCCGCTGGATGTGGATCGAGCCTTCGGCAAGCTCGAGGAGATCAAGCCGCACATCACCACCTGGTGGACATCGGGCGGACAGTCCGCCCAGCTGCTTTACGATGGTGAAGTGGACATGGTGATGATGTGGAACGGTCGGGTCAGTGCCATCATCGAAGAGGGGGCGAGTGCCGACTTCACCTACAATGAGGGCATCCTTCAAAACACCCACCTGTGCATCATCAAGGGTGCGCCCAACCTGGACACCGCGATCGAGTTCCTCAATGCGGCCATCGATCCCGAGTACCAGGCCAATTTGCCATTGCACATCGATTACGGCCCCGGCAATCCGGCTGCCTTCGACACCGGCAAGATATCCGACGAGCGTGCCCAGGAGCTTCCCAGCTCTCCGGAGAACGCTGCCCTGCAGGTGCTGAGCTCATACGATTGGTGGACGTCTCCCGAAGGCGAGGAGGCGGAGCGGCGGTGGTTGGGTTTCATGCAGCAATAAGGGGAGCACGGGCATTTCCCCACGTGCGCTGGTGCCGTGCTCGAATGTTGCACGGCACCAGGACATGGCAACTCCCCATCCAGCTATTGTGGATCAGTTCAAAGGAGACGCGCGTTGAAAACGACTGCTGCTCATGAGGGCGCGTTTGGTCATATCGGCGTCGATCCCTCCCAGCGATATCAGCGCCGAGAACAAACGATCATGCTGGTGTTGATGCTGCCGGCGATCCTGGTGGTCTTCACGCTGCTGGTGGTGCCCATGGGATGGCTGTTCTGGCAGTCCCTGTATGCCGAGGGAGGCTTCAGCCTGGAGCATTACCGCCGGATTTTCAGCGAAGGGATCTACTGGAACACCTTCGCCCTGACGTTTCGTATCAGCTTTATCGTCACCCTGCTGGCACTGCTGATGGGCTATCCGGTTGCCTATGCCGCTTCGATACTGCCACAACGCTGGGCAATGCTGGTGCTGGCGCTGGTCATCCTGCCGTTCTGGACCAGCGTGCTGGTCAGGGCCTATGCCTGGCTGATCCTGTTGCAGCGCTCTGGGGTGGTCAACCAGACGCTGATGGCCAGCGGGATCACCGACGCCCCGCTGCCGCTGGTGCACAACGAGCTGGGCACGATCATCGCCACCGTGCACATTCTGCTGCCGTTCATGGTGCTGCCGCTGTACGCCACCATGCAGAAGATTCCCTACGACCTGATGCAGGCCGGGGCCAGCCTGGGCGGCAGTCCGCTGCATGTCTTCCTGCGCGTGTTCCTGCCCTTGTCGATGAGCGGCGTGCTCGCCGGCATGACCCTGGTCTTCGTGCTGTGCCTGGGCTTCTACATCACCCCGGAACTCATGGGGGGTGGACGTACGGTCATGGCGTCGATGCTGGTCAGCCGCAATATCCAGCTCTACAGCGACTGGGGGGCGGCTAGCGCAGTCAGCGTCGTGCTGCTGGTATGCGTACTGGCCATCTTCTACGTGGTCGGGCGCTTGATCTCACTTGAGAAGATACTCGGTGCGAAATGAACCATAAGCTATCCCTGGGGCGAATCCTCTTCATCGGCTATGTGGTACTGGTGCTGCTGTTCCTGATCCTGCCGGTGCTGATCGTGGTGCCGATGTCGTTCTCGGACAGCCGCTTCCTGTCGTTCCCGCCGTCCAGCTATTCGCTGCGCTGGTACGAGGCCTTCTTCGGCCATGCAGGCTGGATGTCGGCGGCCAGGACCAGCCTGATCGTGGCATGTGCCACGGCCTTGATCGCCACACCGATAGGCGTGGCGGCGGCCTATGCCATCAATGCGTCGTCGCACTGGATCATGCGCTACCTGAAGATCGTGCTGCTGCTGCCGCTGATCGTGCCGGTCATCATCGTTGCGGCGGGCGTGTTCTTCATCTATGCCCTGTCGGGGATGCTGCATACCATCCCGGGCTTGATCATGGCCGATGTGATGCTGGCCTTGCCCTATGTGGTGACGGCGGTGACGGCGGGCCTGCACGGCTTCGACAAGACCCAGGAGATGGTCGCCAGGAGTCTTGGCATGAACCGCTTCCGCAGCTTCATGACCGTCACCCTGCCGCAGATCAAGCCCAGCGTCCTGACCGGTGCCATCTTCGCCTTCATTCAGGCGTTGGACGAAACCATGGTGGCGCTGTTCATCTCGGGTGGGCGGAACCAGCCCCTGACGGTGCGCATGTTCACTGCGTTGCGCGACGAGATCGACCCCACCATCGCGGCTATCAGTACGCTGCTGACGGCGGGGTCCTTTGCACTGGTCATGATGATGGTGCTGGCGCGCAAGCAGACCCCGGCTTGAACGGGACAACAATCATTGCGGTCGTCTGGCCGCCGCGTCGATGGAGAGATCCTTGAATGAGCATACGGCTATTGCCGCTGGAAGCGAGACATCTCGACCAGGCCGTGGGCCTCTCCACTGCGGCGGGTTGGCCCCATCGCGGGCGCGATTGGCAGTTGCTGACCTCCCTTGGTGAGGGGCTGGCCCTGGTCGAGAACGAGCGGCTCGTCGCCACCGCCATGCATTGGTCGTTCGATCCTGGGTTGGCGACCTTGGGGATGGTGGTCGTATCGCCCATGTACCAACGTCGCGGCTTGGGCCGGAGGCTGATGGAAGCGGCGCTGGCCGGGATCGATGCATCGCGTGTCGAACTGCACGCCACCGCCGAGGGTACCGGCCTGTACCGGTCGCTGGGCTTCGTGGATATCGCCTGCGTGTGCCAGTGCCAGGGGTACGTCGTGACTGGCGCGCCGGTTGAGGAGCGGTATGTGGTACGTGCCGCACGGGCGTGTGACGTCGGGGCGCTGGTGGCGCTCGATGCGCAGGCTGTCGGTAGCCCTCGGCACCATCTGCTGTATGCCCTGCTGGAGCATGGCGAGGCCCTGGTCGTGGAGGAGGACGGCAGCCTGGCGGGATTCTCCATATGCCGCGAGTTCGGGCATGGCCACGTCATCGGCCCGGTCGTCGCCACCACGTTGCCTGTCGCCAAGCGGCTGGTCGAGAGTTGGCTCGAGCGCCTGAAGGGAGGCTTCGTGAGAGTGGATACCCCGGACCCGGAGTTGGCCGGCTGGCTCGGAGAGCGCGGGCTACGGGAGGTCGACCGTGTGCGTCGGATGACGCTCGGCGGCGAATCCGGCGCTGAAGGTTCCGCCATACGCTTCGCCCTTGCCAGCCAGGCACTGGGCTAATCGGAGAATCGACGATGTGCTTCGTCTACAACGCTGATCCCGAGCGTGGCCAGGAGTGGCAGCGCCTGTTTGCCCAACACGCCCCCGAGTTGCCGTTCCGGCTCTGGCCGGAGGTGCGCGATCCCGCCGAGGTGCGTTACCTGGGTACCTGGGAGCCGGTGGATGCCCTTGAACGCTTTGCCAATCTGGAGATCGTCTTTTCGCTTGGCGCGGGCATCGACCAGTTCGATCTCGCGGCGATTCCCTCTCACGTGCCGCTGGTGCGCATGCAGGAGCCGGGCATCGTCGCCACCATGCAGGAGTACGTCGCCATGGCGGTGCTGGCGCTGCATCGTGACCTGATCGATTACCTCGGTCAGCAGCGCATGGGGATATGGAAACCTCGACGGGTAAGACCCGCTGCGTACCGCTCGGTGGGCATTCTCGGCCTGGGCCAACTGGGAGCGGCAGTCGCGGAGCGCTTGAGCGGCCTGGGATTTCCCTGCCGGGGCTGGAGCCGTACGCCTCGCCAACTCGCTGGCGTGACGTGTTATGCCGGCGAGAGCGCCCTGGGAGACTTCCTCGCCGGCAGCGAGATTCTGGTCTGTCTGCTGCCGCTCACCGAACGCACCCGGGGCATCCTCGATGCCACGCTGTTCGAGCGCCTGCCGCGCGGCGCTTGCCTGGTCAACGTCGGGCGCGGCGCCCACCTAATCGACGCGGATTTGCTGCAGGCACTGGACCGAGGCCAGCTGTCGGCGGCCGTGCTGGACGTCTGCGATCCCGAGCCGCCACCCGCCGACCATCCCTTGTGGCACCACCCGCGCATCCTGTTGACGCCCCATGTGGCCAGCATGACCCAGCCGGAGAGTGCGGTGGCCATGGTGCTGGACAACATCGCACGGCACCGAGCGGGACGTGAGATGGTCGGCGTCGTTGACCGCCGGCGCGGTTATTGACGTCAGCCGATCCCGGTTCTTTTACGCCTTCGTTTCTTTTACCACCATGACAGGAAATGAGATGAGCCTAGCCACATCCTTGCTGCGTCAGCAATGCTATATCGACGGTGCCTGGGTCGAGGCCGCCGATGGCCGGACCCTGGCGGTACACAATCCTTCGACGGGGGAGGCCATCGGTAGGGTGCCAAGCCTCTCCGCCGAGGAGGTCCGCGGCGCCATTCGCGCCGCCGAGGTGGCCGGTGCCGGCTGGGCGGCGTTGACCGCCAAGGCTCGCGCCACCGTGTTGCGGCGCTGGCATGAGCTGTGCATGCAACACCAGGAAGCGCTGGCTCGCCTGCTGACCCTGGAACAGGGCAAACCGCTGGCCGAGGCACGTGGCGAGATCGCCTACGGTTCCGCCTTCATCGAGTGGTTCGCCGAAGAGGCCAAGCGAGTCTACGGGGACATCATCCCCAGCACTACCGCGGGTCAGCGCATCATGGTGCTCAAGCAGCCGGTGGGTGTAGTGGCGGCGATCACACCCTGGAATTTTCCCAACGCCATGATTACCCGCAAGGCGGGTGCCGCCCTGGCGGCGGGTTGCAGCATCGTCATCAAGCCGGCCAGCGCCACGCCGTTCTCGGCATTGGCGTTGGCCGAACTGGCCGAGAGTGCCGGCGTGCCCAAGGGCGTGCTCAATATCGTCACCGGCCAGGCGTCGGAGGTGGGTAACGAACTTGCCGACAATCCGGTGGTGCGCAAGCTCTCCTTCACCGGCTCCACCGAAGTTGGCAAGCAACTGCTGCGTCGCTGCGCCGACACCGTCAAGAAGGTGTCCATGGAACTGGGTGGCAACGCGCCCTTCATCGTCTTCGACGATGCCGATCTGGATGCCGCCGTGGCTGGGGTGATGGCATCGAAATTTCGCAACACCGGCCAGACCTGCGTGTGCGCCAACCGGGTCTTCGTGCAGGACGCTGTCTATGAGCGCTTCGCCGACAAGCTCAAGATCGCCGTCGAGGCGCTGGCGGTGGGTGACGGCTTCGAGGAGGGTACGACACTGGGACCATTGATCGACGAGCGGGCCGTGGCCAAGGTCAATGAGCATATCGAGGATGCCGTGGCGGGAGGCGCCCGCCTGCTGACGGGAGGTGAGCCGCATCCCCGTGGCGGCAACTTCCTGTGGCCGGCGATTCTCACCGACGTATCCCGCGCGGCCTTGCTGATGAGCGAGGAAACCTTTGGCCCGGTGGCACCGCTGATCCGCTTCCATGATGAAGAGGAGGCCGTGCGACTGGCCAACGACACCCCTTTCGGCCTGGCGAGCTACTTCTATACCCGCGACCTGGCTCGGGCGTGGCGGGTTTCCGAAGCCCTCGAGTTCGGTATCGTCGGCTTGAACGAAGGCATCATCTCCAGCGAGGTGGCGCCCTTCGGTGGCGTCAAGGAATCGGGCATCGGCCGTGAAGGCTCCAAGTACGGCATCGACGACTATATCGAGATCAAGTACCTGTGCGTCGGCGGCGTACGCTGAGCGAGGAGATGACGCCAATGGACAATGCGCTGAACTTCTATATCGACGGTCGCTGGTCCCCTCCCGCTTGCGCGTCGCGTCTGGCGGTCATCGATCCCGCCACCGAACGGCCCATCGGCGAGATTTCGATGGGGAGTGAAGCGGACGTCGAGCGTGCCGTCGCGGCCGCTCGACGCGCGTTCCCCGCCTTTTCCACGACACCTCTCGACGAGCGCCTGGCGCTGCTGCGTCGAATTCTCGACGCTTATCTCGAACGCTATGACGAATTCGCCGAGATCGTGATGCGGGAGGTGGGGGCCCCGCGCGAGCTGGCAAGCCGTTGGCAGGTGGGTCTTGGCCGGTGGCATCTCGAAGAGTTGATTCGTGTGCTCCCCAGCTTTCCCTTTCGCGAAGCCCGCGGTTCGACGCTGGTGGCGCGTGAGCCGATCGGTGTGGCGGCACTGATCACGCCGTGGAACTGGCCCATCAACCAGATCGTGTGCAAGGTGGCACCTGCACTCGCCGCCGGTTGCACGATGGTGCTCAAGCCCAGCGAAGTCGCGCCGCTGAACGCGATACTGTTCGCCGAGGTACTGGACAGCGCAGGGGTGCCGCCAGGCGTCTTCAACCTGATCAATGGCGATGGCGAGAGCGTTGGCGCCGCGCTGAGCCGTCATCCTGACGTGGACATGGTCTCCATCACCGGCTCGACGCGCGCCGGTATCGAAGTCGCCAGGTTGGCGGCGCCAACGGTCAAGCGTGTGCATCAGGAACTGGGCGGCAAATCTGCCAATATTCTGCTTCCGGACGTGACGATAGAGGCGGCGGTGAAGGCGGGGGTCGATGCGTGCTTCGGCAACAGCGGGCAGTCGTGCAATGCGCCGACGCGCATGCTGGTGCCGGCCGAACGCTACGACGAATCCGTCGAGGTGGCGCGGCGGGCGGCGGAGGCGCATCGCGTGGGTCCACCGGACATGCCCGGCACCACGCTCGGCCCGCTGGTGAGCCAACTGCAATATGAGCGCGTCCAGCACATGATCCGCGTCGGTATCGACGAGGGGGCCCGGCTCGTCACCGGGGGGCCCGAGCGGCCGGCCGACATGCCTCTTGGATATTACGTGCGCCCGACGGTGTTCGGTCAGGTCACGCCCGACATGACGATTGCCCGCGAGGAGATCTTCGGCCCCGTACTGTCGATGGTCGCCTACCGGGACGAGGAGGAGGCGATCGCCATCGCCAACGACAGCCCGTTCGGTCTGGCCGCCTACGTGCAGTCCGCCGATCTCGAGCGGGCACGCCGCGTCGCGCTGCGCCTGCGTGCCGGCAGCGTGCATATCAACGGCCCTGCCTGGGATCCCGGCGCGCCCTTCGGCGGTTACAAGCGCTCGGGGAACGGTCGGGAGTATGCCGAATGGGGGCTGGAGGCTTACCTGGAGATCAAGGGGATCGTGGGGTATGGCGACTAGGACGGTCACGCGTTACCTGATTCTCGGTGGCGGTTCGGCGGGGAGCGTGCTCGCCGCGCGTCTGTCGGCGTCGCCCGGCAATGACGTCTGTCTGATCGAGGCCGGTGCGGGGTTGTCCGCGCGGAGCATGCCGGATGCCATCCGCAGTGGCTATCCCGGGCGCGCCTATCTCGACACGCACAACATCTGGCGTGGGCTCGCCGCCGTGATGGGAGTTCGGCGGGAGGGTGAGGTGCGTCCGGCGCGCCGCTATGAACAGGCGCGGATCCTCGGTGGTGGCTCGGCCATCAATGCGATGATGGCCAATCGTGGCGCGCCGGCGGATTACGATGAATGGCAGGTGTTGGGAGCGGAGGGCTGGCATTGGGAGGCCTGTCTGCCTTATTTCCGCAAGCTGGAGCGCGACGTGGATTTCTCGGGAGAGCTGCATGGCGGCGATGGGCCATTGCGCATTGCGCGGCCGTCATGGGAGCGATTATCCCCATTCGTGCAGGCGGTGATACGCACACTGGGAGAGAGCGGTCATCCCCTTCGGCAGGATCAGAACGGTCTCTGGGTGGACGGCACCTATGTCGGCGCCGTAGCCACGAGCGAGAAGGGCGAGCGCATTCCTACTTCGGTGGGGTATCTGAGCGATTCGGTCAGGGCGCGTCCCAACCTGCACCTGCGTACCGACCTCGTCGCCGACCGGGTAACGTTCGACGGGGTGCGTGCCATCGGCGCGAGGTTGCGCCATCTGGATGGCGCCTGCGAGGAGATCGAGGCGGATCGGGTCATCGTCAGCGCCGGGGCCATCCATACCCCCGCGCTGCTGATGCGCAGCGGCATCGGTCCCGCCGAGCATCTGGCGTCCCTCGGCATTCCCATCGTCCATCATCTACCGGGTGTGGGGGGCAATCTGATGGAGCATCCCTCCATCGCGGTGTCGGCTTTCCTGCCGAGAGCGGCCCGCACCGCATTCCCCGAAGGCCATCACGAGCAGGCGATCGTGCGCTTTTCCTCCGGCTTGCCCGGTTGTGTCGCCGGTGATATGCATGGCGCCATCCTGTCGCGCTCGGCCTGGCACTCCATCGGTTATCGTCTGGGTACCCTGTTCTTCTGGGTCAACAAGTCGTATTCGCGTGGGCGTGTGACGCTGAAAAGCCCCGATCCGCACGACGAGCCCGAGGTAGACTTCGGGATGCTGGCGGACCCTCGCGATCTGGAGCGGCTGAAACGGGCCCTGCGCTTCGGAGCCGATATCCTGTGCGATTCGGCCATGGCGGGCTATCGCGATAGCGTGTTCGCCTCGAGCTACTCACCCAGGGTGGCAGCGATCGCCATGCCGGGAACCTGGAATGCATGGCGACGCGGCGCATTGAGCGCACTGCTCGACATGGCGGGACCCTGGCGCGGCCGCTTGATCCATGCGGTCGTCACCCAAGGTGTGACCCTTGACCGGCTACTATCGGACGACGCGGCACTGACGCGCTTCATCTCCGAGAATGTCGGTGGCACCTGGCATCCCTCCGGTACCTGTCGAATGGGCCAGGTGGACGATCCGCAGGCGGTCACCGACGCCAGTGGCGCGGTGCATGGCGTCGAGGGACTGCATGTCTGCGACGCCTCGTTGATGCCGTCGATTCCCTGCGCCAATACCAACGTTCCCACGATAATGATCGCCGAGCGTATCGCCGATATGCTCGGGAGGGAAGATGGGGCGGTAGCTTCGGCCTAGAGGCGGCGCACCCGCTCCGCCAGCGCAAACACATGTTCATCTTCCGCACCCAGGTCTTCCAGGGACGCCGCAAGGTGCAACAGATAGTCGCGGTTGGAGCCGCTGGGACCGTGGGTATTGGCGATCTGCTCGGCCATGGCGTCGAGTGGCGCGTCGCCGAGGAAGGCGGCGTTGTCCTCGGTGGCGAGGTAGATCAGCCCTTCGGCGTGGCTGCTGTCGGGGAAGTGCAGCGTCACGCTCTCGCGCAGATAGCCGTTCCTTTCACGAACGTCCAATGGGTTCAGGGTCGCGGCGTCGATCCGGTAGGCCATGCCCTGGCAGATGGCGCCGGGTTCGCTGATCAGTGTGACCACCCGGCCGGGTGACTCCGGGGTGCCGCGATGATCATGCGAGCCTTGCCAGAAGCGACGAGCCCAGCCTTCGATATGAGCGGGACGTCGCTCATGGTAAGGAAACCCGGCCTTCCAGATCAGCGAGCCGTAGCCGAACAGCCAAATCTCATCATGGTCGTCGAAGGGCATTCGCCGTTGATTGATATGCGTGGTGTCCAGCGTCATGGTTCGCCTTGTCGAGTGGGACCTTCATGTGTGGCGTGGCGCAATAGGGGCTTGGTGCAGCATTGCATAATAGAATACCGGTGACACGCCACAAGCGATGGGACAGTCAATGAGGTTACTACATACGGGAAACGCCGCTGCGCTATCGTTGTTGGTGCTGTCGGCGTGTAGTGGAGGACAGGGGACGCCGAACGATGCCTCTGACTTGCTTTACGGCCGCTGGGCGGCGGAGCCGAACTGGTGCGAGCCCGGTGGTGCAGGCTCGGCGATCCTCTTTGCCGAAGGTCGCTTCGAGGGCCGGGAAAACGTCTGCGAGATGGAGGCTTCCCAGAGCGGTGAAGGGGAGTGGACGGCTGACCTGCGCTGCGAGGGCGAGGGTATGACCAGCAGAGAGCGTATCGCCATGGCGGTCGATGGCAATACGATGACACTGACCTATCGCGATCGCGACGGTGTTTCGGTAGCGCTCGTGCGCTGCCCTCGAGACTGATATCGAAGTCAGCGCAACTGGCTGTCCCCGCTGCCCCTGCGGTTGTCGCCGTTGAATTGTGGCTGACGCCTGGTGCGTTCGCTCTGGCAGGCAATGCATAGCCGTACTCCCCTGCCCTCATGACGATTCGGCCCTCAGCCGCTCGGCGAGCTGCGCTTGACCCTGGCCTGCGGCCAGGGTCGCTGCCGTGTTGCCTTGCAGGTCGACTACGCCGGCCTCGGCGCCATGCTCCAGATAGAGTTCCACGATGGCCTCGCGACCGAACAGTGCCGCCATCATCAGCGCCGTCTGGCCGACATGGTTGCGGTGATCGATATCGCACCGGGTGTTGTCCAGTAGCCAGCGGGCGGTCCGTTCGTGGCCCCTGAAGGCGACGCCCATATAGACGTTGTTGCCCTGGTCGTCCGTCGCGCAGGGCTCGGCGCCTTGCGCCAACAGCCATTCCAAGGTGTCAGTATGGCTATGGTAGGCAGCCATGATGAAGGGGGTATGGCCGCTCTCGTTGGCCGTGTCGAGATCGCCACCCTGGGCATACCGCTCGGCGAGGGCAGAGGTGTCGCCCTGGCGGGCGGCGTCGATCAAATGTTCACTGCCCAGGGCGGGCAGTGTCAGCAGCATCAGCAGTGATAGGAAATAACGCATAGGCATGGTGCAGCGGCCATGGTGTGGGCCATGGCCGCCTTCTCCCCCGTTAGTCTTCGTAGCTTTCCGCCAGTTCCTGCACGTCGGCCAGATCCACGTTTACGGCCTCGGCGAGACGTGTACCGTAGTCGCTGTCGGCCTTGTAGAAGAAGCTGGTCATGATGGTGCGGACCGCCTCGTCCTCGACCTGGCCGAGGTCGGCGTGGAGCGCCTCGATGAGACCGTCCTGCTCCTCTTCGCTCAGGTTGCGGTAGAAGTCGCCCGCCTGGGCGAAGTTATGCGTCTTCTCGATGGCCTCCTGCTGAGTGGTACCGTCCAGATCATAGCGGCAGAAGTCGTGATCGGCGTTGTCGGTGTAGCCTTCCGCGCTGCGGCTGGGCTGGTAGTTCACCGAGCCGGAGCGGGGCGGAGAGAAGCCCGCGCCATCCTGGGCATGGGTATTGACGTCGCTGAGCGCGGCGTTGACCGGCAGGTACATGTGATTGATACCCAGGCGGTAGCGCTGCGTGTCGGCATAGGAGAACAGACGACCCTGCAGCATGCGATCCTCTGAGGGCTCGATACCGGGAATCATGTTGCTGGGCGCGAGGGCAGCCTGTTCGGTGGATTGGAAGAAGTTGTCGGGTACCTTGTTGAGGGTCAGTTCGCCCACCTTGCGTGAGGGAATCAGTTCCTCCGGCCAGATCTTGGTATTGTCCAGCGGATTGAAGTCGAAGTCGTTCAACTCACTGGGATCGAGGGTCTGGATGTACAGATCCCACACCGGGTAGTTGCCCTCGTCGATCGCGGTGTAGAGATCGCGAGTCAGATTGTTGAAGTCCGTCCTCTGTACGTCGGCGGCTTCATCCATCTGATAGCCGCTGACCCCCAGCAGGCTGCGATCGTCGAACATGGGATCGCCCTGCTGGGCGCGCCAGGTGAATTTCACGTACTGCCAGTTGCACTCCTCGGTGGTGAACTTGAAGGCGTGCACGCCGGCACCGTCCATCTTGCGGTAGCTGGTGGGTATGCCCAGTGAGCTGTAGAGCTGGGTGAACATGTGCGTGCTTTCGGGGATATGCGAGAAGAAGTCGAAGAAGCGATTGGGGTCCTGGAGGTTGGTCACCGGGTCGGGCTTCAGCGAGTGGATCATGTCGGGAAACTTGATCGCGTCGCGAATGAAGAATACGGGAAGATTGTTGCCCACCAGATCCCAATTACCTTCCTCGGTATAGAACTTGACCGCGAAGCCGCGTGGATCGCGCAGGGACTCCGGCGAGCCACTGGGATGGATCACGGTCGAAAAGCGCACGAATACGGGCGTCTCCTGTCCTTCGGCCTGGAAGGGCACGGCACGCGTAATGTCGCTTAGATCCTCGGTCGCACGAAATACGCCCTCGGCCCCGGTACCTCGGGCATGTACCACTCGTTCGGGAATGCGTTCGCGGTCGAACGCGGCCAGTTTCTCGATCAGATGATGATCCTGCAGGAGTACTGGACCATTGGGGCCCGCAGTCAGCGAGTTCTGATTATCGCCCACCGGGGCGCCGGTCATACGGGTGAGCTGATCGGCCTGGGCGCTGCCAATACCCATCGCTAGCATGGTCGTGGTGGCGAACAGACATTTCCTGGATACGGTCGGTTTCATGAAGGCCTCTTGTTAAAGTGATTATGAGCTTGGTGCTTCCCTTTTTTTCGGGAATGAAGCCTATGCCAACGAAATAACGGCATAGGATTCGGAATCAAGAGTGCTCTTTTATCCGGAAGTTTTTTTTGATTTATATCAATACAATTTGCCCTTTTTGTTTGTATTTTCGTGCTTGTATTCTTTGTCGATTGTCCAATAAAAAGATTATATTTTTTCGATAGTGATTTTAAATTAATAGAGCTGTTTATGGAGAGTTTATTTGAGTTGCAGGAGGTTTGGGTTTTTTGTTGTCATAGGTATTTCGCACGAGGTGATATCGAGAAAAGGGAGCCGTCGCCGAACAGCCATATCTCGGCATCGGTATCGAAGGGCATGCGCTGTCGATTGAGATGCGTGGTGTCCAGCGTCATGTGTTACCGATGGGCTTGCGTACCAGGGGTTGGGTCAGGGTCTGCGCCATGATCACCCCGGCCAGCACCAGCATGCCGCCGACCAGGTGGAACAGCGCGACCTGCTCGTTGAGGAAGGCCATGGCGATCAGGGCGCTGAACAGCGGCATCAGGTTGATGAAGATACTGGCCTGGTTGGCACCGATCTGGCGGATGGCGCGCATCCACAGGAAGGTGGTGATGATCGAGGCGGGGATGCCGGCATAGAGAATCAGCCAGACATTCTGACTGTCCACCGGGGTCATCGGCCCCAGCAGGTAACCGGGCAACAGAAGCAGCGTGGCGAAGAAGGCCTGCAGGTAGAGCACCACCCAGGGCGGCATATCCAGCGGCCAGCGCTTGAGCATCACGCCGTAGAGCGCATAGCAGGTGGCGGCCACCACCATCAGCAGGTCGCCCAGCGCGACCTCCAACTGCAGCAGCGACAGCGGGTTGCCTCGCCCCAGCAGTACGGTTACGCCGAGTAGTGCCACCATACCACCCAGGGCTCCACCCACGCTTGGCGCCTCGCGCAGGATCAGCGCGCTGAGCAGCACGGTGAGCAGTGGCACCATGGCGGCGAGAATGCCCATGTTGGTGGCCGAGGTGGTTTCGGCAGCCACGTAGGCAAGGCCTTGCCACAGCGCCATGCCGATCAGGCCCAGTACCGCGAGCTTGGGCCACTGGCGGCGGATGGCCGCGCGGTGCTGCCAGGCGGCGGGCAATACGAAAGGCGTGAGAACGGCCAGCGCCAGCAACCAGCGCAGGAAGGCGATACTGCTGGGGGCGATGGTGCCGACGGTGAGCTGGTTGATGGTCATGTTGCCCGACCAGATCAGCACGGCGCCCAGCGGGGCCAGAAAATAGAGCAGCGGCATGACGACCTCAGAGCATGAAGAAGCCCCGCTGCGGCCGGGGCTCTGGAGAGACTCCATCATATAGCGCTGGAACGGCGCCGCAAGTCATGAGGGCGCTAACGAGGTGTCCGGCTGGTACCATGCCCGTACTGCTTCAGGCTGGACGTAAGCAACCTAGCGCAGTTGGCTGTCCTTGCTGCCCCGGCGGTTGTATCCGCTATAGGTCGTCCGCTGCTTGTCGCGTTCACTCTGGCAGGCGATGCACAAGCGTACGCCCTTGATCGCCTCGCGGCGTGCCTGGGGAATGGGTTCGTCGCATTCCTCGCAGTGCGTCAGGCTTTCACCGGTGGGAAGCTGGCTGCGCACTCGCTGCAGCGCGTCTTCCACCGTGCTCTCGATCTGTTCCTGTTCGGCGCCGTCTCTTGACCAGCCCCCTGCCATGCTGTCGCCTCCTTTGGCTCTCACCAAGCCGTTTCAGTAACGCAGTCAATGTCCCTCAAGAGGGTTTGTGGCGCAGCTCGCCATTCAGCGCCTTGATGATGGTATAGCACATCAACAGCATCACGATGGAGAACGGAATCGCCGTCGCCGTCACCCCCGCCTGAAGCGCCGACAGGCCGCCGCCGATAAGCAGCACGATGGCAATCAGTCCCTCCACCGCTGCCCAGAACACCCGCTGAGGCCTGGGAGCATCGATCTTGCCACCGGCAGTAATGGTATCGATCACCAGAGAGCCGGAATCCGATGAGGTGACGAAGAAAATCAGCGCCAGCACGATGCCAAGGGTCGACATCAGGCCAGTCAACGGCAGTTCGTTGAGCATGCCGAACAGCGACAGCTCGGGGCTGTAGTTGTCGATCACGTAGTTCTTGACCAGGCTGGTGTCGGGGCTGGCGTAGAGTTGATCCAGCGCCGTGGCGCCAAAGACACCCATCCAGATGAAGATGAACAGGCTGGGAATCAGCAGCACACAGAGTATGAACTCGCGGATCGTACGTCCGCGCGACACTCGCGCGATGAACATGCCGACGAAGGGTGCCCAACTGATCCACCAGGCCCAGTAGAAGATGCTCCAGGCCTGGCGATAGGCGTCGTCGTCACGGCCGATCGGTGCCGACAAGGGTATGAACTCCTTTACATAGGTCGTAAGCCCGGTCCAGAAACCGCTCAGGGCCACCAGGGTCGGGCCGGCAAACAGTACGAAGAAGAAGAAGAACACCGCCAGGACCATGTTGATCTCGGAAAGCTTCTTCACGCCGCCCTCGAGCCCGCGCCACACCGACACCAGTGCCGCCGCCGTCACCAGCAGGATGATGATGACCTGGGCGGTGGTGCTGACCTCCAGGCCGAAGACGAAATTCATTCCCGCGTTGGCCTGCTGGGCGCCAAGCCCCAGCGATGTAGCGAGGCCGAACAGGGTGGAAAACACCGCCAGGATGTCGATTGCATGGCCCCACCAGCCCCACACGCGATCGCCGAGGATCGGGAAGAAGGCCGAGCGAATCGAGAAGGGCAGGCCCTTGTTGTAGGTAAAAATGGACAGCGCCAGGGCCATCACCACATAGACGGCCCAGCCGTGGATGCCCCAGTGCAGATAGGTGCCCGCCAGCCCCATGGCCGTGGCCTCGGGAATGGCCCCTGGGTTCAGGGCTCCATCGGCGCCAAAGGGAGACGGAATGCCCAGCGGCAGCGAGACGTTGGCATGGTAGACCGGCTCCAGCACGCCGAAGAACAGCAGCCCGATGCCGATACCGGCGGCGAACAGCATCGCAAACCAGGAGAGATAGCCGTAGTCGGGGCGGGCATCCGGACCGCCCAGCCGGACCGAGCCATAGGGCAAGACGACCAGCGCCAGGCAGAACAGGATGAAGAAGTCGACCACCATCATGAAATACCAGTCCAGCGTCCCGGTAGAGAAACCGACGATGGACTGGAAGAGGTTTCCCGCACGCTCCGGGAACAGCAGGGTGAGGATGATGAAGACGACCGATGCGAGTGCCGATACGGCGAAGACCGGATTGTGAATGTCGAAACCGATGGGGCCTAGTCGACCTTCGAGATTGTCCTGGCCAACGACATAATCGGTTTGCATATCGCTATTCAAGGGGGGCGACGCGGGGTCGCTTGGGGAGCTCATGAGATATTTCTCCTTGATTTTGATTATTGATTATTGGTCATAGGTTCGTCGGGGGCTTCTCATAAGTGTGCAGCCTTGGTGTCAGGGGAGCCGTCTAGCTTGCCGCGGGGACGGTAGACGTAGGGTGCATGCATGGATGTTGCTGGCCAACGGGAAGCGCGCTCGCCGTTCGAGATCGTCCAGGTCGATGGTGTTGCGCATGTACTGGGTGCTGGCATCGAACAACGGCTGGTGGTCCCAGGGCGTGACCTTGCCCTGCATGAGCGCCCGTGAGACCAGCTTGCGGCGTCGCTGGCTGGCGATCACCTCGCCGTGCAGCCGCTCATAGTCCCAGCGGCTGGCGACCTCGTCGCGGAACTGCTTGCACAGGTCCAGGTGGGCGGGGTCTTCCGCCAGGTTGTCGAGCTCGAGCGGGTCTGCCTCCAGGTCGAACAGCTGGTCGGGGTCGGGTGCGGTATGGACGAACTTGTAGCGTCCGCGGCGGATCATCAGCAGCGGTGCGATGGCGCCCTCGCCGAGGTATTCGCCGATCACCTCGTCATGGCCGCCGGTGCCGGTCAGGTGCGGTAGCAGGCTGCGGCCGTCGATGGGCACGGCGTATTCCGGTGCGGCGCCGTCGTGGGCGATCTCGGCGAAGGTCGGCAGCAGGTCCATGGTCGACACCGACTCGTGCACCCGGTTCGGGGTGAAGCGGCTCGGCGCGTGAACGATCATCGGCACCCGTGCGGAATCCTCGAACCAGCTCATCTTGTACCACAGGCCGCGCTCGCCGAGCATGTCGCCGTGGTCGCCGGAGAAGACGATGATGGTGTCTTCGTCGAGGCCGGTCTCTTTCAAGGTCTTCAGTACCTCGCCGATCTGGTCGTCGACGTAGCTTAGCGCCCCGTAATAGGCGTGGCGGGCGTTGCGGATCTGCTCGTCGCTGACAGTGTCTTCGTCGAGCTGATAGACATGACGCAGGCGCTGGGAGTGCGGGTCCGTCAATTCCCGCGAGTAGGGCACACGCGGCATGTCGATGGCGTCGTGGTCGTAGCGGTCCCAGTACTCCCGGGGGATGGTGTAGGGGTCGTGGGGGTGGGTGAGTGATACGGTCAGGCAGAAGGGGCGCTGCTCGCCGTTGCGCACCGGGTTGTTGCGAACATAATCGTGTAGAAAGCGCTTGGCGCGGAAAGTGACCTCGTCGTCGAAGTCGAGCTGGTTGGAGCGCACGCAGGGGCCGGCCTGAATCACCGAGGACATGTTGTGATAGTAGCTCGGCCGATTCTCGAACTCCTCCCAGTCGACGAACCAGCCGAAGTCGGCCGGGTAGATGTCGGTGGTCAGGCGTTCCTCGAAGCCGTGCAGCTGATCGGGGCCGCAGAAGTGCATCTTGCCGGTGAGCGCGGTGCAGTAGCCGGCGTCGCGCAGGTAGTGGGCGAAGGTCGGAGTGTCGGCGGCGAACTCGGCGGCGTTGTCGTAGCCGCCGATGCGCGACGGCAGCTGGCCGGCCATCAGCGTGAAGCGCGACGGTGCACATAGCGGGCTGTTGCAGTAGGCCGAATCGAAGACCACGCCTTCGGCGGCCAGGCGCGACAGATGTGGCGTCTTGACCAGGGGGTGCCCGTAGAAGGGCAGGGCAGAGGCCGCCACCTGGTCGGCCATCAGGAACAGGATGTTGGGCTGCTTGGGCGTCATGGGGCCTCTCTTGCTTGTTGCTGCGCGCTAGGGTTTCATGCTCGAGCCTAACCGTGGCTGGCTAGCACGACAGTCTCTCTGCTAATCTCATGGCCTGTAAACGCGCTGAATTTTTATGGAAGACATTAGGTAGGCTAATGGTTGGGGTAGGCGGGAGAGCATCGCCCAATGGTTTGCGGGTGTTCGAGGCGGCGGCCAGGCACCTGAGCTTCACGGCCGCGGCGAGAGAGCTGCGCTCGACTCAGTCGGCCGTCAGCCAGCAGGTCAGGGCCCTTGAAGAACAGCTCGGCATGCCGTTGTTCGAGCGCATCTATCGCGGGGTAAGATTGACCGAGGCGGGGCAGGCGCTGTTCGCCGGTGTGCAGGAGGGGTTCGCGATCATCGATCGCACCATCGACCGGCTCCAGGACAGGTACCGACACCCGCATGTGAATATCCTCACCGACTTTTCGTTTGCAGCCTATTGGCTGATGCCGCGGCTGCCGAGCTTCCGCAAAAGACATCCGCATATCGACGTGCGCATCGTGACCAACCAGGGCGTGCTCGACTGGCGCACCCAGGAGGTCGACGTGGCCATCCTGTTCTGTGACGAACGGACCCTGGCGTCCGGCGTGCCGCGGTTGTTCCCGGAGGAGGTCTTTCCGGTCTGCGCCCCCGGCTTCCTGCAGCAGCACGGGCCGATCGAGTCTCCCGAGCGACTTGCCGAGCTGCCATTGTTGGCCTTGACCGCTGACCAGGGGCAGAGCTGGCTGGACTGGCCGAGTTACTTCGAGCAACTGGCGGGCATCGGCTATATGGAATCCTCGGAGCTGACGTTCAATAACTACACGTTGCTGATCCAGGCCGCGATCGCCGGACAGGGCATCGGGATGGGATGGCGAGGGTTGGTCGATGACATGCTCGAGAGTGGCATGCTGGTCGGTCTGCAGGAGTTGGGGCTGCGCTCGTCGCGTGGCTATGGGCTGATCGATACGCGGCCGGATACGTCGGGTGAAGCGAAGCGGGCGCTGCAAGAATGGGTACTGGCTTGTGCCGAGGAAACCCAGGATAAGCGCACAGTGCTGTGAAGAAAGGAAGCCAGGCGAGGGCAAATGGCCCCCGTCTGGTATCCGGTCAAACGCCGAGGATTTCCTTGGCCTGGTTCAATGAATCTTCGGAGCGAGCATGATCGCCGGCATTGTGGGCTTCCTCGCCTTCCTGGCGAAGCTGGTAAACCTGCTCGAGTTCATCCTCGCTGAGCGGGGCGACCATGGCCTCGTCCGCCAGGGCCTCGTCGATGTCATTCATCAGCGCAGGGCAGGTATGAGCCCAGGCGGGTGAGACGAAGGCCATGAACACCAGCGCAGCAAACAGTTTCTTGATCATTGTCGGTCCCTCCCTATGGACACAGCCGGACGGCTGGGCCCGAATGAATATCTCTGCCAGGTGTCTTGCCCCGGGCCGATATTCCCGTTGCTGTCGGTGCTCCCGTCTCGGCGGGCCGGGCATCGGTCAGGCCGCTGTCAGTATAGTTGCCCGCTGGTTTCTGCGCCGATACGAAAACGCCCCGCTGATATTCACCAGCGGGGCGCGTTGGCTTGCGGTGTCTTGACTCAGTCGACGGCGGCGATGCCCGCCTTGGCGACTTGAACGTCCTGGTCGGGCTTGACGCCCGAGACGCCGACGGTACCGGCCATCTGCCCCTCGACCAGCACCGGCACGCCGCCGGAGAGCAGGCCCTGCATCGGGGCGGAGAGGAAGGCGTTGCGCCCGCCGTTGATCATCTCCTCGAAGGCCTGGGTCTCGCGCGCGCCCAGTGCCGAGCTGCGTGCCTTCTGGGTGGCGATGTCCGGTGTCATAGCTGGAGCACCGTCCAGGCGGCGCAGGCCGAGCAGGTGGCCGCCGTCGTCGGCCACGGCGATGGTCACCGCCCAGCCGTTGGCTTCCGCTTCCTTCTGGGCGGCGTCGAGAATGGCGTTGACTTCGGTCAGGGTGAGTACGGGTTTGGTTTTCATGGGTTCTCCTTTATTTGAGCTACTGTTGCCGGCGATGAGCTTCCCGGCGACAAGTCTTCGCGAGGGCGCTGTAAACCCGTCCATGGGCGCTACTTTTGCCATCCATGGCAAAAGACCCTCGCTTCGCCTTGCCCCCGGCGCTCATCCAATGCGGTGGCGGAAAATGTCTTCAAGCGCTTCCCATAGCGGGTTGTAATGTTTCATCGACGACTTCTATCCAGTGCCTTACCGGTGTTCTTCCGGCGCCGGCAAGATGCGTCTGGCAGCCGATGTTGGCCGTTACGATGAGCTCGGGCTTGCCGGCCTCCAGGGCGTTGAGCTTGTTGTCACGCAGTTGGGTGGAAAGCTCCGGCTGGGTGATGGAGTAGGTGCCCGCCGAGCCGCAGCAGAGGTGGGCGTCGGCCACCGGGGTCAGCGAGAAACCGAGCTTGACCAGCACGCCTTCCACCGCACCGCCGAGCTTCTGGGCGTGCTGCAGGGTGCAGGGACAGTGGAAGGCGAGCTTGCGGCTCTCCTTTGCCTTCAGCGTATCGAGGTCCTCGTCGCGCAGTACCTCGACGAGATCCTTCGCCAGCTCACTGACCCGCCTGGCCTTCTCGGCGTAGTCGGGGTCGCCTTCGAGCATCTCGCCGTACTCCTTGACGAAGGCACCGCAGCCGCTGGCGGTCTGCACGATGGCTTCCGCTCCGGCTTCGACATGCGGCCACCAGGCGTCGATATTGGCACGGATGCGAGCCCGGCCGTCGTTCTGGGCGTTGAGGTGGAAATCGATGGCGCCGCAGCAGCCCGCCTCGGTTGCCGGGGTGAGGCCGATGCCGAGCCGGTCCAGTACCCTTGCCGTGGCGGCATTGGTATTGGGGGAGAGGCCCGGCTGCACGCAGCCTTCGAGGATCAGCATCCGCCGTTCATGGCGCTGGTGCTCGGGTCGTGCCCCGGCGTCTATCGGTGCGGGGGGCAGCTTGTCCTTGAGTATGCCGGGCACCAGCGGCTTGAAGGTCTGGCCCAGCTTGAGCAACGCCTGGAAGCGCCTGGGTTCCACCAGGGCCTTGCGCAGGGCATAGCGCTGCGCTCGCTCGCTGGCCTTGCGTGGCACGCGACGTTCGATCTCGGCACGGCCGATGTCGAGCAGTTTGTGGTACTCCACGCCGGAAGGGCAGGTGGTCTCGCAGTTGCGGCAGGTCAGGCAGCGGTCCAGGTGCAGGCGAGTCTGTTCGGTGACGTTTACATCGTCGTCGGGGTTTTCCAGCATCTCCTTCATCAGGTAGATGCGCCCTCGGGGGCCGTCGCGCTCATCGCCCAGCAGCTGATAGGTGGGGCAGGTGGCGTTGCAGAAGCCGCAGTGCACGCAGCTGCGCAGCACGCGGTCGGCTTCGCGGATGTGCGGCTTCTTGAGATCTTCCTCGGAAAAGTGCGTCTGCATGTCTCAGGGTTCCTCGATACGTCTCAAAACGCCGCGTAGAGCCGGCCGGGGTTGAAGATTCCCTTCGGGTCGAGCTCGGCCTTGAGGTTGCGGTGGTACTTCAGCAAGACCGATGGCAGCGGGGTGAAGGGTTCGGCGCTTCCCGGCCCTTCGCGCGAGCCCAGACAGGTGGCATGGCCACCGGCCTGCCGGCAGGCGCTACGCAGGGTTTCGGCGTCGATGTCACTTTTGAGCCAGCGCTGAGCGCCGGCCCAGTCATGGATCATGGTCTCTTCCGGCGTGTTGGAGAGCGCCAGCGACGGCGTACGGTGGGGAAGAGAGAGGCGCCACAGTGGGGCGTCATCGTTGCCGTTGGCGGGGAAAGCCAGCGCCAGATCCCGCAGCGCGTTCCAGAAGCCCCCGTCGAGATCGTCACCACCGATGCGTGCGCGAGTGGCGGCAACCGAACTCGGCCCGCCCTCGAGGCGCAGGTGCAGGGCGCCATCCAGCCAGGTGGCGGCGCTGATCGGCAGCGGCTCCCGGCCCCAGTCGGCCAGCCTGTTGCGGGCTTGTTCGAGGGAGACCTCGATGCGCAGGCTGTGGACGGCGCCGGGGATGGGCAGCACCTTGAACGAGATTTCGGTCAGCAGCCCCAGGGTGCCCTGGGCGCCCACCATCAGCCGGGAGAGATCGTAGCCAGCAACGTTTTTCATCACCTGGCCGCCGAAGCGCTGTTCGATGCCCTCGTGGTTGATCACGCGGGTGCCCAGCACGAAGTCGCGCACGCTGCCCGCCCAGGGGCGGCGCGGCCCGGACATTCCGGTGGCGACCATGCCGCCCACCGTGCTGGAGATGCCGAAGCGGGGCGGTTCGAAGGGCAGCATCTGACCCTGCTCGGCCAGTACGGCTTCGAGTTCAGCGAGCGGGGTACCGCTGCGTACCGATACCACCAGTTCGACCGGGTCGTAGAAGGTGACGCCGCGGTGCTCGAGGGTGGAAAGCTTGGCGCCTTCTACCGGGCGGCCGTAGAAGCCGCGGGTATCGCCGCCGACAATGCGCAGCGGCGTTCCCTCGGCGCTGGCCTGGCGGATGCGTTCGGCCAGTGACTCGCTGGCGTCATGGTCATGGGGCGTTGTTGCAATGGTAGCCATGGTCACTCCGGTCGGCCTTGCGAGTGGGTCGGGACGGCGGCTTCCGCACTCTTGATGGTGCGGAATTCGGAGCAGCGGGCCGGCGTGGGTATGTTCTTGCCCGGATTGAGCAGCTCCTTCGGGTCGAAGGCGGCCTTGGCGGCACGGAAGGTGGCCAGCTCGTCGGGGCGGAACTGGGCGCACATCTGGTTGATCTTCTCGCGGCCGACGCCGTGTTCGCCGGTGATGGTGCCACCCACCTCGACGCACAGTTCGAGGATCTTGCCGCCCAGCGCCTCGGCCTCGTCCAGCTCGCCCGGGGTGTTGGCATCGAACAGGATCAGCGGGTGCATGTTGCCGTCGCCGGCGTGAAAAACGTTGGCCACCCGCAGGCCGTACTGCTCGGACAGGTCGGAGATACCCTTCAGCACCCGGGCCAGCTCGCGGCGGGGTATGGTGCCGTCCATGCAGTAGTAGTCCGGCGACATGCGGCCCACCGCCGGGAAGGCATTCTTGCGACCGGCCCAGAACAGCGCGCGTTCGGCATCGTCGCGGGCTTGCTGGATACCGGTGGCGCCGGCCGCCTCGAGTACGCGGCGTACCGTTGCGCAGTCGTCATCCACGTCGGCTTCCACGCCGTCCAGTTCGCAGAGCAGGATGGCGGCGGCCTCCACCGGATAGCCGGCGCCGATGAAATCCTCGGCGGCACGGATCGCCAGGTTGTCCATCATCTCCAGTCCACCGGGAATGATGCCGGCGGCGATGATGGCGCCAACGGCGTTGCCGGCCTTTTCCACGTCGTCGAAGCTGGCCATCAGCACCTTGGCGGTCTCGGGCTTGGGCAGCAGCTTGACGGTGATCTCGGTGACCACGCCGAGCATGCCCTCGGAGCCATTGAACAGCGCCAGCAGATCGAAGCCGGGGGCGTCCAGGGCATCGCTGCCCAGGGTCATGTGTTCGCCCTCGATGGTCAGCACCTCGACCTTGATCACGTTATGCACGGTCAGCCCGTACTTGAGACAATGCACGCCACCGGCGTTCTCGGCCACGTTGCCGCCGATGGAACAGGCGATCTGGGAAGAGGGGTCGGGGGCGTAGTAGAGGCCATGGGGTGAGGCCGCCTCGGAGATCGCCAGGTTGCGCACGCCGGGCTCGACGCGGGCGATGCGTGCCTCGGGGTCGATCTCGAGAATGCGGCTGAAGCGCGACAGCACCAGAAGCACGCCGTGTTCCAATGGCATGGCGCCACCGGAGAGGCCGGTGCCGGCACCGCGGGTGACCACCGGCACGCCGAGACGGTGGCAGGTCTTGAGCAGTTGTTCGACCTGTGCCAGCGTCTCGGGCAGTGCCACCAGCATGGGCAGGGTGCGATAGACGGAGAGGCCATCGCACTCGAAGGGATGCAGGTCTTCTTCACGATGCAGCAGCGTCAGGCCGGGAATGGCCTGGACAAGACTGTCGCGAATGGCGGCCTTGTCCAGTTGCGGTTTCATACCGTCGAGTCGTTCATCGTAGAGGATATTCATGGAGACGCCTCGTTGAGAGTCATGGCGGCGGAGTTGTGATTATCGCGTGAGCACAATCTGCGGATTCTCCGGCGCGCTGTCCAGCCTCTGGTATTCTGGTATGACCAGTTGCTGCCCATTATCATGGAAACTGTTTCCAATTATTTTCCCTTGGCGGCAGGATGACAGACCATCACGGTTTACGCGACCCCTCTGGAGAACTCATGCACCAGGAGATCGATTCGATGTTACCGGTCCGCACCCCCGATGTGGTGGCGGCCCGCCTCGAGAGGCTGATCCTCGACGGGGTGTTTCGTCCTGGCCAATTGTTACCCTCGGAGCGGAGGCTGTGCGAGCGGCTGGGTGTCTCGCGCACCTCGCTGCGAGAAGGCCTGCGCGTGCTGCGCAGCAAGGGCATCATCGAGACTCGTCAGGGCCGTGGCTCGGTGGTGGCGGCGCTGGTGCCGGGACGCGACGACAGCCCGCTGATGCATCTGCTGCGCGATCATCCGCGTACGCTGTACGATCTCCTCGAAGTCCGTTCGTTGCTCGAAGGCGAGTCGGCGAAGCTGGCTGCCGCGCGTGCCACGCCCACCGATCGGGTTCTCATCCAACGCCGCTATGACGCCATGGCCGACTACGTCAGGGACAGCGAGGAGATCGAGGTCGAGCGGCTGGCCCATCTCGATCACGGCTTCCATCTGTCGATCTGTCAGGCATCGCACAATCCAGTGCTGGTGCACACCCTGCAGAGTCTCACCGATCTGTTGCTCAGTTCGGTGTTTGCTTCTGTGAAGAACCTCTATCACCGCGAGGCGCCACGCCGGATGATCAACCAACAGCATGCGCGCCTGTATCGCACGGTGATGGAGGGCAAGCCCCAGGCGGCACGACGGGCGGCGCTCGACCACCTGGCCAGTATCGGAGAGCAGCTGCGGGAGATCGAAGCGGAGGACGAGCGGTTGGAGCGCTCGGCCATGCGGCTGAAGGAGTGGGAGTAGCTGGTCAGGCGTTGGCGGCGTTGATCAGCTCATCGTTCTCGATGACGCCGGCCAGCGTCACGACTTCCAATTTGTTGCACAGATGGTCGCGGAGGATCTGCCCCAGGCGCTTGCCGTCGCGCTTCTTCAGCGCCTCGATCATCATTTCGTGGTCGTTGACCGCCTGGCGCCAGAAGTTGTCGGTCATCTTCTTCGAATAGCGCACCCGCTTCACACGATAGCTGAGGTTATTGTACATCTCCTGCAACACCTCGTTGTTGGCGGCGGCCAGAATGCTTTCGTGAATCCGGCGATTGATCTTGAAATAAGGCTGCATTTCTCGGTTGCGATAGTGCGTGAGCATCTGCTCATGAAGATCGCAGATGGCGGCAATCTCCTCGTCGCTGATCTGTTGGCAGGCCAGCTCGCCTGATAACCCCTCCAGTGCGCCCATCAGGTCATAGGTATCCTTGACCATTTTTACCGTCAGTTGCATCACCCTGGCGCCGCGGTTGGGCAGCAGCTCGACCAGGCCCTCAGACGCCAGTACCTTGAGCGCTTCTCGCAGCGGCGTGCGTGAGACCCCAAACGTTTCACACAGCTGCTTTTCCGAAATGCGCTCGCCTGGAATCAGCTCGCCATGCTCGATCAGTTCACGGATACGATCGGCGACTTCCCGATAAAGATTGCGATGTTGAATCTTGCTCATGCTCAGGTTCCTTGTTCGCGGCCGACCATCTGGGCGTCCTTGCCAGGATGTCGCTACCGCACCCACCCACCACCAATGGTGGCGACATTGACGTGATAGTGCAAAAGGTATTATGAATTCAAAATGCCGGCAAGTGATGCCGGCGTACTACCCAGCGCTGGGGCAATCAGGCCCGAACGATAATCACAACTACATACATGATCAGGAGCCCCATCATGGCAGGCAAGGTCTTTCGTAGCAGCCTACAAATCACTCGCGAGCAGGGCCGCAACATCCTTGATGGAGTCTTTGCCAGAGCCCGAAGCGGGGACATGGAGCCGCTGACCGTCGTGGTTCTGGATAGTGGCGGACATGTTGTAGCAGCCGAGCGAGAGGATGGCTGCGCCCCGCTGCGCTTTCCCGTTGCCCAAGGCAAGGCCTTCGCTTCACTTGGCAACGGTGTGGCCAGTAGCGTGGTAGGGGCTCGCAATGCCGAGCGGCCGGCCTTTCTCGCAAGCGTGGCGGCGGCCTCCGGTGGGCACTTCATTCCAGTAGCCGGGGGTGTACTGATCCTCGATGGCCGTGACCAGGTGATTGGTGCGGTGGGCGTCAGTGGGGCCTCTTCCGCCGAGGACGAAGCTGCGGCCATTGCCGGTATCGAGGCTGCGGGCCTGACCTGGGGGTGTGAACCCGAGTCATAGCACACTCCGTATGCATGGCCTGCCCTGTGCGGGCCATGGGCCGCACGTTCCCCTTCCCCGACGCCTGCCCCTGTCGAAACCGTCCCCTTGTTTTCCAAGGCTTGTACCAAGTGGCTGATATGGAACGCCTGTCGAGGGCCAGTCAATAAGGCAAGACTAAAGTTTAATACCTAATAATGAATTTTGAATTCAAATTGAATCAACGGAGGTCAGGCGTCATGTGCTGTCCGGGTGACAGGGCGGCGGAGGCGATCTGATCTGGAAGGCAGCCTGAGCGCCAGGCTGACTTCCACGATGGAGCACGCCATCGCGGGTAGCGTCTTCCCGTTGGCGAACGTGACATAACAACAAATCGATAGTGGAGCGTACAATGAAATCCCTGAAAACAGCTCTCGCAGCAACCGTTCTGGCGTTTGGGGTACAAGCCACCAACGTCAGTGCCAATGAAATCGAAGTACGTCTCGGTCATGTGGGCGGGCCAGGTTCCCTGTTCGAAATCAGTGCCAATCGCTTTGCCGAGCTGGCCAACGAGCGACTCGAAGGTGTGGCCGAAGTCAATGTCTACGGCAATAGCCAGCTAGGGAGCGATGAGTCGATGATGCGCCGTCTACGGCTAGGCTCACTGGACCTGTCCATACCATCGACGGTGATGAGCTCCGAATCTGATCAGTTCGCTCTGTTCGAGATGCCCTATTTGATCGAAGACCGTGAGCATATGAAGCGCGTACGCGAAGAGGTAGTGCGCGGCCCGCTGTACGATGCTGCCGAAGCACGCGGCTTCAAGATCCTCGGCGTATGGGAAAATGGCTTCCGTCAGATCACCAACAATGTGCGTCCTATCGAGACGCCGGAGGACTTGCGTGGCATCAAACTACGCGTGCCGGGTGGCGTGTGGCGCATAGAGATGTTCCGCAGTTACGGGGCCGCACCGTCACCAATGGCGCTCTCCGAGGCGTTTGTCGCGCTGCAGACAGGGGCGATGGACGGCCAGGAAAATCCCTACATTCAGACCTATGCCCAGCGTATGCATGAGGTGCAGGATTACTTGTCGATTTCCAATCACGTCTACACTCCGGCTTTTCTGATAGCCGGTGCCAGCTGGAATCGCCTGCCGGAAGAGGTGCGTGTGGTCTTGGAAGAAGTGGCACTTGAGATTGAGGATTTCGTGCTCGATGAAGGCCAGCGATTGGATGATGAAACCCTCGAGCAGATGCGCGAATCGGGTATGGAAGTCAACGAAGTAGACTTCGATTCCTTTGTCGAGGCTTCCCAGGCCATCTACGAGAAGTTCGCGAGCGAAGTCGATGGCGGTCAGGACCTGATTGATATTGTCATGGCTCTTCGAGACTGATCCTTGGCGCTTCTCTGACAGAGGTGTGTCGCCAATCGCGTGACGCGCCTCATCCTTTCCGGAGGTCTCAATGAGTGCTTATAAGACATTGAAGAAGGCGTATTTCACGTTTCTTGAAGCGATAGTCGTAGTGATAATAATAGGATTGGCCAGTGTCGTAACTCTGGGGTTCGCCTCGCGCCTGCTGGGCTCGCCGTTTAGCTGGTACGACGAAATCGCTGCCACTCTACTGGCCTGGTTAACCTATTATGGTGCTGCCCTGGCCGCGGCAAAAGGGGCGCATATCAGCTGTCCCAGTGTGATCAATATGTGTCCTCCATCTGTCCGAGTTCCTATCACTTTGCTTGCAGAAGCAATCACCATCGGCTTCTTTATCTTCCTCGGGCTTGCCAGTTACCAGGTGATCTTGATCCTCGAAGGGGTCAATATGATCAGTGTTCCGGCAATTTCCATGCAACTGACCCAATCTGCGATCCCTATTGCCTCGGCCTTGTTTATTATCGCTGAGCTGTTACGCCTCCCCGATGTCATCAAGAGCGCAAAAGGTGCTGGCTTTATCGATCATGAACTAGAGGAAGTAGGAATCGATGCCGATGCCGTCAAAGCTACCAGTCAGTCACGAGGATAAGCAGACGTCATGACCATACTCTATATATTTCTGGCATTGATCGCCCTCATCCTGATCAATGTGCCGGTGGCGGTTGCTCTGGCGATAGTGGGAGCGGTGGCAACGTTCATGTCCTATGGCAGCATGGCGATGCCGACGGTCGGCATGACGATGTTCGAAGGGGCAACCAACTTTCCGCTGATTGCGATTCCGCTGTTCATTCTAGCCGGCGCCATCATGAATGCCTCGAGCATCTCGCGGCGTCTGATCGACCTTGCCTCGGCCATGCTCGGGTTCATCCGCGGTGGCCTGTCGATGGTGACCATCGGGGCCTCGGTGTTCTTCGCCGAGATTTCAGGGTCGTCGGTGGCCGGGGTATCGGCGATCGGCAGCATCATGATCCCGGCGATGCGCAAGAAGGGGTACTCCAAGGAATTTGCGGCCTCGATCTCCTCTTCTGCGGCGAGTCTGGCCATCATCCTGCCGCCGTCGATCCCGATGATCCTGTACGCCGTGATGTCTGGTGAGTCGGTGGTACAGATGTTCGTTGCCGGTATCTTCCCGGGATTGCTTGGGGCCCTTGCCCTGGCGGGCATGTGTTACTACTTGGCAACCAAGTACAACTTCCCATCGGAGGGGCGCTTCCAGGCCTCACGGCTGTGGACGACGTTCAAGGAGGCGATCTGGGCACTGATGATCCCGGTGATCATCCTCGGTGGCATCTTCGGCGGCATTGTCACTGCTACAGAGGGGGCTGCGCTGGCTGTGGTCGTGGCGATTTTCATCAGTGCCGTGATCTACCGCGAGTTCACCGTCAAGACATTCATTGAGTCGTGCAAGAGTGCCGGCGTGCAGACGGCGGTGGTGATGCTGCTGGTGGCCGCCTCTGCGGTGGTCGGGGGATATCTGACCGAGACCCGCGTCCCGCAAGCGATTGCCATGCAGATCAGCGATTGGACCAGCAACAAGTATGTGATTCTGGCGCTGCTCAACATCATCTTCCTGATCCTGGGGATCTTCCTGCACTCCGCCGCGGCGATCATCCTGGTGGTGCCGATCGTGCTGCCGCTGGTGCTGGAAGTCGGCATCGATCCGGTTCACTTCGGCCTGATCGTGACGCTGAACCTGGCCATCGGCCAGCAGACGCCGCCGGTTGCAAGTGTCTTGATCGCCTCGTGCTCGATTGCCAAGTCGGATATCTGGAAAACGACGAGGGTCAACCTGTGGTTCATCGGTGTGCTGTTCACGATCCTGATGATCAACACCTATATCCCGGCATTTGCCCTGGCGCTGGTCAACTTCATCTATGGCTGACCGATCCTGTCGAGAGATGAGCAGGCCACTGGCTGGCCTGCTCAGTGGAGATCAAGGAGAACAAGTTCATGCATAACGACAGCCTGCTGTTCGAGGTGCAGGACGGCGTGGCCTGGCTCGGCTTCAACCGTCCACAAAGCCGCAATGCGATGACCTGGGAGATGTACGATGCCCTGGAAGCTCACTGCGACCAACTGGCGACAGACGATCAGGTATACGCAGTGGTGCTGCATGGCGTTGGTGGCGAAGCCTTTGTGGCCGGCACCGATATTACCCAGTTCGCCCATTTCTCGAAACCCGAGGATGCCATTGGCTACGAGAGGCGTATCGATCGTGTGGTGGGTAAGCTCGAGGCACTCAACAAGCCGACCATTGCGTTGCTCGAGGGCTTCTGCGTGGGCGGCGGTGCAGCCTTGGCCATGGTCTGCGACTTCCGCTACTGCACGCCGAGTCTGCAGTTCGGGGTACCTATCGCCAAGACGCTGGGCAACTGCCTGTCGATCACCAATGTATCACGGCTGGTCGATATGGTTGGCATCGCCCGCACCAAGGAAGTCCTGATGATGGGCAAGCTGTTCAGTGCGGATGAGGCCAGCCATGCCGGTTTGGTCAATGCAGTGATCGAGCCCGTTCAGATTCGTGAACGGGTGGCCGATATCGCTGCGCAGTTCGCCAGGCGGGCGCCGCTCACCGTGCAGGCCAGCAAGGCGCTGGTGGGGCGGGTGCAGGAGCAGCGCCGGGCGGCGCATGACGCCGGCGACGACTGGGTCATTGCCTGCTACATGAGCGACGACTTCAAGGCGGCAGTCAACAAGTTCGTCAACAAGACGCCGTTCGAATGGACGGGTCACTAATGACAAGCGAGGTGGGGCCAATGCTTCCCTTACAGAACATGAAAGTCCTGGATATCTCCCAGATCATGGCCGGCCCCTACTGCACCATGGTATTGGCCGACATGGGCGCCGAGGTCATCAAGGTCGAGAAGACCAACGGCGGTGATGATAGTCGCCAGATGGGGCCCTACATCAACGACGAGTCGACCTGCTTCTCGCAGATCAACCGCAACAAGAAGAGCATCTCGCTCAACCTCAAGGATGACCGCGCCCGGCAGATCTTCTACCGCCTGGCCAAGGACGCCGATGTGATCGTCGAGAACTATCGCACCGGGGTTACCAAGTCGTTGCAGATCGATTACGACACCATCAAGGAGATCAATCCGGGCATCGTCTACTGCTCGATCTCCGGTTATGGGCAAACCGGCCCCTATAGCCACCGTGGCGGTTTCGATCTGGTCGCCCAGGGCATGAGCGGGCTGATGTCGATGACCGGCGAGAAGGGTAAGCGTCCACTCAAGACAGGCATCGCGGTGTATGACATCGGCGCCGGTATCACCGCGGTCTACTCGATCCTCGCCGCCCATATCCACAAGATGAACACCGGTGAAGGGCAGCACATCGATATCGCCATTACCGAGTGTGGCCTGCCATGGTTCGCCTGGGAAGCCGCGGCCTATTTCGCCGAGGGCAGGGTCCCTGAACCAACCGGCTGGCGCCATCGCGTGTCGGCGCCGTATCAGGCGATCAAGGCCCGCGACGGCTATTTGATGCTGGGTTGCGCCAATCAACGTACCTGGGAGCGTTTCTGCGGCGATGTACTGGCACGCGAGGACCTGATGGCCGACCCACGCTTCCTGACCAACTACGACCGCGGCCAGCACGTCGAGGAACTCGAGGCTCTGCTCGAGGCGGTCATGGCCGAGCAGGACGCCGACCACTGGCTGGCGCTGTGCGACAAGGCCGGGGTGCCCGCCGGGCCGATCAATGACTTCGGTCAGGCCATGCAGGACGAGCACTATCTGGCGCGG
Organism: Billgrantia endophytica; assembly: GCF_002879615.1. GTDB lineage: Bacteria > Pseudomonadota > Gammaproteobacteria > Pseudomonadales > Halomonadaceae > Halomonas > Halomonas endophytica. The sequence continues at coordinate 243,988 of NZ_PNRF01000037.1, read as the reverse complement.
GGCATGGTCGAGGAGATGGACCACCCGGTGATCGGCAAGATGAAAACCATCGGTTTCCCCAGCAAGTTTTCGCGTACGCCGTCGCAGATTCGCTCACCGGCCCCGCTGTTTGCTCAGCATACTGATGAAGTGCTGACGATGAGCTTGGGGCTCTCCCGTGACGAGCTTGACACCTTGCGGGCCGAAGGCTGCATCAAGTAGGTGCTTTTTTTAGGCGATAAATTGAATTCATTATCAAAAATACAAAATTCCAAGGTAGCCCAGGAGACAAGATCATGCTGAACCTCGACTTTCATCCGTCCGGTCGCCACTTTCTGCAGATCCCCGGCCCGTCGCCGGTACCGGATCGTATTCTGCGTGCCATGAGCCTGCCTACCATCGACCATCGCGGGCCGGAGTTCGGCGCACTGGGATGCGAGCTACTCGGCAAGCTCAAGAAGGTTTTCAAGACCGAAAGCCCGGTCATCATCTACCCGGCTTCGGGCACCGGTGCGTGGGAGGCGGCGCTGGTCAATACCTTGTCACTGGGTGATAAGGTGCTGATGTTCGAGACCGGTCACTTCGCCGCCCTGTGGCAGAAGATGGCCCTGCGCCTGGGCCTCGAACCCGAGTTCCTCGGCTTGACGGGGGCGGAAGGCTGGCGGCATGGGGTGCAGGCCGACATGATCGAAGCGCGCCTGCGCGAGGACATCGATCATCAGATCAAGGCGGTCTGTGTGGTGCATAACGAGACCTCTACCGGTGTGACCAGTGATATCGCTGCGGTACGCCGGGCCATCGACGCGGCCGCCCACCCGGCCCTGTTTCTGGTCGATACCATATCGGGACTGGCCAGCGCCGATTATCGCCACGACGAGTGGGGCGTGGACGTGACGGTCTCCGGTTCTCAGAAGGGTCTGATGCTACCGCCGGGTATCAGCTTCAATGCCATTTCGGACAAAGCCATTGTGGCCAGCCAGGACTCGAAGCTACCCAAGAGCTTCTGGGCCTGGGACGAGATCATTGAGGCCAACAGAAACGGTTACTGGCCCTACACGCCCAATACCAACCTGCTCTATGGCCTCAACGAGGCCCTCGACATGCTGCTCGAGGAGGGGCTCGACCACGTGCTCGCACGCCATCAGCGCTGGGCGGCCGGGGTGCGCAAGGCGGTGGAGGCGTGGGGTCTGGAGATCCAGTGCCAGGATCCGGAGGTTTACTCGCCGGTACTGACCGGCGTGGTGATGCCGGAAGGAGTCGATGCCGATGAGGTGCGTCAGCTCATCTATGAGCGCTTCGACCTATCGCTGGGCATGGGTTTGGGCAAGGCCAAGGGCAAGATGTTTCGCATCGGTCACCTGGGTGACTGCAACGACCTCACACTGGTCGCCGCCCTGGGCGGCTGCGAGGCCGGTATGAAACTGGCCGGTGTGGTTCTCAAGGGCAGCGGTGTAACCGCGGCGCTGGACCACTTCGCCAACCATCCGCTCGAGGCTGCCAAATGAGCAGCGGTAATGACATGCGCGGCTTTGCCCCCTTGTCGCGCGATGCCAGGGTCAAGCCGGTGGCCGAGTTGGCGTCACGCCTGCAGCGAGAGATGGCCGGCGAGGTGCTGTTCGATCACGCCTCGCGGGGCCGTTACTCGACGGATGCCTCGATCTACCAGGTGATGCCGGTGGGCGTGGTGATCCCGCGCCATCAGGACGACCTGTCGCTGGCGCTGGATATCGCTCGAGACGCCAAGATACCAGTGTTGGCACGCGGCGCCGGCACCAGTCAGTGCGGTCAGACGGTGGGTGAGGCGCTGGTGATCGACACCACGCGCTACCTCGACGGGGTGCTCGAGTTCGATGCCGAGGCGCGTACCGTGATGGTCGAGCCGGGCATCGTGCTCGACCATCTCAACGCCTGGCTCAAGCCCCATGGGCTGTGGTACCCGGTGGATGTCTCTACCAGCGCCCAGTGCACTATCGGTGGCATGGTCGGCAACAATTCCTGTGGGTCGCGCTCGATCCGCTACGGCAACATGGTTCACAACGTGCTCGGCGTGGAGGCGCGGCTGGCCGACGGTAGCGAGGTGAGCTTCGGCTTCGTCGACGAAATGGCCGAGAGGTCGCAGGCGCGACTGCTGGCCGACAAGTTGAAGGTCATTGCCGAGAAGGTCGGCCCGGAGATTCGTGAGCATTTCCCCAAGGTGTTGCGCCGGGTCGGGGGCTACAATCTCGACCTGTTCGACTGCCAGAATCCCAAGCCCTACGATCCTGATGGCCGTGTCAACCTGGCCCACCTGCTGGTGGGCTCGGAGGGGACCCTCGGGGTCAGCCGGCGCATTACCCTGCGGCTCTCGCCGCTGCCCGAGCACAAGGTGCTGGGGGTGGTGAACTTTCCCACCTTTTATCAGGCGATGGACTTCACCCAGCACATCGTCAAGCTCGACCCCTCTGCGGTGGAACTGGTGGACCGCACCATGATCGACCTGTCGCTGGAGAATCCGGCCTTCCGCCAGGTGATCGAGAAGGCGCTGGTCGGCAAGCCCAAGGCTATCCTGCTGGTCGAGTTCGCCGGTCAGGACCATGATGCCCAGCTCGAGTCGTTGCATCAGCTCAATCAGCTGATGGCCGACCTCGGCCTGCCGGACAGCGTGGTCGCCATGCCCGATGGCGCCGAGCAGAAGTCACTGTGGAACGTGCGCAAGGCCGGGCTCAACATAATGATGAGCATGAAGGGCGACGGCAAGCCGGTCTCCTTCATCGAGGACTGTGCGGTGCCGCTCGAGCATCTCGCCGAGTACACCGACAAGTTGACCGAGGTCTTCCACCGCTACGGTACCGAGGGCACCTGGTACGCCCACGCCAGCGTTGGCACCCTGCACGTGCGCCCGATTCTCGACATGCGGCGCGATGGCGGTGAGAAGATGCGCGAGATCGCAGAGCAGGCATCCCAACTGGTGCGCGAGTACAAGGGGGCCTACTCCGGCGAGCACGGCGATGGCCTGTGCCGCGGCGAGTGGGTGGCCTGGCAATTCGGGCCAAGGATCAACGACGCCTTTCGCGAGATCAAGCAGCTGTTCGATCCGGAAAACCTGCTCAATCCGGGCAAGATCGTCGACACGCCGACGATGGACGACGATCGCTACTTCCGCTTCCCCAAGGGCTATCAGGCGATTCCGCTGACACCGGTATTCGACTGGTCGGCCTGGAACGTCAAGCGTGATCCACTGACCGGTGAGCAGAGCGAACCCGGCAGCGCCGGCGATCCCACCCATGGCCTGGCCATGGCGGTGGAGATGTGCAACAACAACGGCCACTGTCGCAAATTCGATGCCGGCACCATGTGTCCCAGCTACCGCATCACAAAGGACGAACAGCATCTCACCCGAGGGCGGGCCAATACCCTGCGGCTGGTGCTCTCCGGTCAACTGGGCGAGGAGGGGTTGGCCAGCGACGACGTCAAGGAGGCGCTCGATCTGTGCGTCTCCTGCAAGGGCTGCAAGCGCGACTGCCCCACTGGCGTGGATATGGCCAAGTTCAAGATCGAGGCGCGTGCCGCTTGGGTGAGCGCCAAGGGGCTGACCCTGCGCGACCGCATGGTCGGCGAAATGCCGCGCTATGCGCCCTGGGCCAGCAAGTGCTCCGGCCTGGTCAACCGTATCGAGCGGGTGCCGTTCCTTGCCCGGGGCATCAAGCAGGCGCTGGGGCTGGCCCCGAAACGATCGTTGCCGGCCTTCCACGGAAACTTTCTGGCCGAAGTTCACGAACAGCAGCCGCCTGCGGCCCGAGAGGTGCTGCTGTTCGTCGATACCTTCAACAACTACATGGAGGGTGACAACGCGAGGGCCGCCAAGCGTGTGCTGGAAGCCGCTGGTTATCAGGTGCACCTCAATGCCCGCAAGGGTGAGCGGCCGCTGTGCTGCGGGCGCACCTACCTGTCATCGGGCCAGTTCGACAAGGCCAAGGCCGAGGCGCGTCGCACCCTGGAGCACCTGATGCCCTATGTACGCCGTGGTGTGGCCATCGTCGGTCTCGAGCCGTCGTGCCTGTTGAGCATGCGCGACGAGTTCCTGCAGTACGGCCTCGGCGAGGAGGCCAGGGCACTGTCCGAGGTTGCCTTCCTGTTCGAAGAGTTCCTGGTCAAGGCGAGCGAGGCCGGCGAGTTGCAGCTGGCGTTCAAGCCGCTTGGCCACCGGCGGGCCATGCTTCACGGTCATTGTCATCAGAAGGCTTTCGATGCCGTGCGCCCGATCGAACGGGTACTGTCATGGATTCCCGGGTTGGATGTCGAAACCATCGAGTCGTCCTGCTGCGGCATGGCGGGTAGCTTCGGCTATGAGGTGGAACACTATGACGCTTCGCTGAAGATGGCCGAACTGTCGCTGCTGCCAGCGATACGCGAGGGTGGTGACGACGCCGTGCTGGTGGCCGACGGCACCAGCTGCCGGCACCAGATCAAGGATGGCACCGCACGTGAGGCGGTGCACGTGGCCCGGCTGCTGGAGCAGGCGCTGGCCTGATCCGGCGCTGGCACCAACCTTCAAGAGCCACTTCGCAACGCATGCCGCCTAGGGTGGCAATCAGGCACGTGACAGGAGGAGAGCATCATGGCGATCTATCAGTATGGGGAACATCGACCGGACATCCACGAGGAGGTCTACATCGCCGAGACAGCCGACGTGATAGGCCAGGTGACCCTGAGGCGCCATGTCAGCATCTGGTACCAAGCGGTGCTGCGCGGGGACACCGATCATCTTGAGGTTGGCGAGGAGAGCAACATCCAGGACGGTGCAGTGCTTCATGCCGATCCCGGCTTTCCCCTGACCGTCGGTAAGGGTGTGACAGTGGGGCACCAGGCGATGCTGCACGGCTGCACCATCGGCGATGGCAGCCTGGTCGGCATCCAGGCGGTGATCCTCAACGGTGCGGTGGTTGGCCGGAACTGCCTGGTGGCCGCCGGGGCGGTGGTCAAGGAGGGGGCGAGATTTCCCGACAACTCGCTGATCGTTGGTGCGCCAGCCAAGGTGATCAGGGAACTCTCTTTCGAGGCTATCGAAGGCCTGAAGAAGAACGCCGCCGGCTACGTCGAGCGCGGCGGTCGCCATTCCCGGGAGCTCAAGCGCATCGGCTGAAGCCCTGACGATCCAAAGTACAAGCCCCCACGGCCCTGGGTGTAGTTCAGGGGCCATGGGGGCTTTTCGTGGCTAGGGCAGGCGTCAGCCAGCACCCATCAGCGGGTCGCTGACTCCGATCACATAGATGGCGATCATGGCGATGGCGCCGGTGAACACCAGGTAGTAGATCGTCGGCAGGATGGTCTTGCGGATCGTCGTGCCTTCGCGACCCAGCAGGCCCACGGTGGCGGAGGCCGCCACCACGTTGTGGATGGCGATCATGTTGCCGGCGGCAGCGCCCACGGCCTGCAAGGCCACCATCATCGCGGTGGAGACGCCGAGCGCTTCGGCCACGTTGAACTGGAACTCGGCCAGCATCAGGTTGGCGGCGGTGTTGGAGCCGGCAATGAAGGCCCCAAGAGCACCCACGGCAGGAGCGAAGAACGGATAGACATCACCCACCCCGTTGGCGACGAACTGCGCCATGGCCACCGGCATCGAGACCAGGTCGGCTCCGTTGACGCCGGAGTTGATCAGGATCCTCACCATGGGAATGGTGAAGATCAGCACGAAACCGGCGCCGAGGATGGTGCGGGACGACTCGCTGAAGGCGGCCTTGAGTTCAGTGGCGCGCATGCGATGGATCAGGGCGGTGAGCAGTACCACGAAGACCAGAATCCCGCCTGGCAGGTAGAGCGGTTCGAGGCTGCCCGAGACGCCGGCTTCGCCCAGGATGTTGCTCCAGCCGAAAGTGAGCGAGTTCAGCGCGCTGCGAACCGGCTCCACGGTGCGCGAGATGACCAGCAGCACGGCCAGCAGCACATAGGGCACCCAGCCCATGGCGGTGGACAGCGGCGTCTTGCCGGCCATGTCGTCCAGCTTGATCTCGAACTTGCCGATCCACTCATCCAGCCAGGCTTCGCGTGGCGGGAAGTCCCAGGTGTCCTTGGGAATCAGGAAACCGCGGCGGGCGGCGGGCACGACAATGGCCAGACCCACCATGGCGCCGATCATCGACGGGAACTCCGGCCCCAGCAGCACGCCGGCCAGTACATAGGGGACCACGAAGGCCACGCCCGAGAAGATGGCGAACGGCGTGATGGAGAGGCCTTCCTTCCACGAGCGGTTGGCACCGAAGAAACGCACCATGATCACCACCATGATCAGCGGCATCAGGATGCCGACGATACCGTGGACGATGGCGACTTCGGCGGTGATCAGGCGGAAGTATTCGGCCCAGGTGGCGCCCTCGGCGGTCAGACGCTCGGTAATGGCGCTCTGGTTCACGCCCCCGGTGACACCCACCACGATCGGTGTGCCCACGGCACCGAAGGAGACCGGGGTGGACTGGATCATCATGCCGACGACCACGGCGGCCAGGGCCGGGAAGCCCAGCGCCACCATCAGCGGTGCGGCCACGGCGGCGGGGGTGCCGAAGCCGGAGGCGCCCTCGATGAAGCAGCCGAACAGCCAGGCGACGATGATCGCCTGCACCCGACGGTCGGGGCTGATGCCCGAGAAGCCGTTGCGAATGGCGGCGATGCCTCCCGAGTACTTCATGGCATTCAACAGCAGAATGGCGCCGAAGATGATCCACAGGATAGAGACGGTGAGTATCAGGCCCTGCAGCGAGGAGGCGATGACCCGGGTGAAGGTCATGTCCCAGGCGAACAGGGCAATCAGCGCGGTGACCACGTAGACCGCCGGCATGGCGGTCTTGGCCGGCATGCGCAGCCCGATCAGCAGCACACCAGCGAGCACCAGCGGCGTGAAGGCAAGTAGAGCAAGTGTCGTATCCGTCATGAGCTGACGTTACCTCGCAGTCTTGTTGGTGTTTAGGCAGTAGGAACGATTGGCGGGCCGTGTCGTAAATTCCCACGGTCGTCGTGCGTCATGGGAAGATACGGAGACGGCGTTAAGGATGCCATTCCTGGATAATTGGTATGACCAATGTTTTTCGAATGTATCGCTAATGCATTATTTATAAAAAGACATGAAAAACATTATGTTATAATTTTTTTTTGAGTTCTTGTCCTGGCTGGCAACCTTGAAAAGGTTAGACTAATGGACAAGTCTTTAGCTGCCTGATCAGCCCGCTGAGAGTCGATGGCAATACCCGGCAAAGGCTGGCACTATCGACTGACGATCATTGATTGAAACCGGGAGGCGGCATGGCAAGGGTCCTTTACGATCTCTGCGGCATCGACGAGGGGCTGCGCTTCTCGCCCTACTGCTGGCGTGTTCGCTATGCGCTGGCCCACAAGGGGCTGGACGTGGAAACGCGGCCTTGGCGATTCACCGAGAAGGAGGCATTGACCTTCGCCGGCCATGACAAGGTGCCGGTACTGGTCGATGGTGACGTGACCGTCGTCGATAGCTACGACATTCTGCGCTACCTGGATCGCACCTATCCCGAGGCGCCGCTGCTGGGGGATGGCATGGCCGAGTCCCGGGCACGCTTCTTCAAGTACTATGCCGAACGTTCCCTGGCGCCCGCCATGATGCGTACCATCGTCATGGATCTGCTCAATGCCATCCACCCCAAGGACCGCGCCTACTTCCGTGAGACGCGTGAGAAGCGCTTCGGTCGCACCCTCGAGGAATTCCATTCACCGGCCAAAGGGCTGACGCAACTGGATGCGGCCCTGGAGCCGCTGCGTGCCTGCCTCGGTGATGCGGACTTCGTTGACGGCAGCGCACCCGCCGGTGCGGACTATATCCTGTTCGGCAATTTCCTGTGGGCGCGCGTGGTCTCCAGTGCCGACCTGGTCTCCAACGCCGATCCGGTACACGCCTGGCTGGAGCGCATGCTTGATCTTCACGATGGCTTGGGGCGCAATGCCATGCGCATCACCGACATCCAGGGTGCCTACCGCTGATAGGCGGGCAGATAGCCAAGTGGTGGCTCAGGAAGGTGTCTACCTGTACAGGAGGTTGCCATGGTCGAACTCTATTACTGGACCACACCCAATGGTCACAAGATCACGATCTTCCTCGAGGAAACGGGGCTCGACTACGAGCTCCATCCAATCAATATTGGCCGCGGCGAACAATTCGCTCCGTCGTTTCTCGAAATAGCACCCAATAACCGCATCCCTGCCATTGTCGACTGTGCCCCGGCGGATGGCGGCCAGCCGCTGTCTCTGTTCGAATCCGGGGTCATTCTCGAATACCTGGCCGACAAGACCGGCGACTTTCTTCCCAGAGCAGGACGTGAGCGTTACGTGGTACTGCAATGGCTGTACTGGCAGATGGGCGGGCTTGGTCCCATGGCCGGGCAGAACCATCATTTCCGCAACTACGCTCCCGAGAAGATTGACTACGCCATCGAACGATACCTTCGTGAGACGGCGCGACTCTATGGGGTGCTCGACCAGCGGCTCGAGGATCACGAGTATGTCGGAGGAGACAAGTATTCCATTGCCGACATGGCCATATGGCCCTGGATCAAGCCTTATGAAAAACAGGGGCTGGATATCGAGGAGTTCCCTAACCTGCTGCGTTGGTTCCGCAATGTCGAGGCTCGCCCGGCGGTTGCCCGTGCCTATGCCCGTGCCGAGGAGATCAACCCACAGAACGGGGTGGAGATGGACGAGGAAGCCAGGAGGCACCTGTTCGGACAGCGCTGAAAACGTGTTGCGATGCACAAAACGGCCTGCTATGCTGCACTGCAGCAAGGCGGTTTCGGAGCGGAGCTGCCTTGACCACACGAAGCATACTGGAGGTGTTCCATGAGCAAGTCCGAAAAAGCCACCGAAAAAGCTACCCAGCAGTTCGAAGCCCTGTTCATTACCCCGGCGCGTGCCTATGGTTCGCTTACACTGGAGTACTGCGAGAAGTTGCTGGCTACCCAGTTGAATGCGGTTCGTACCTATACCGAACTGAGCCTGGCACAGGCGCGGGCCTGGTCCGACATCAAGGATGCCGAAGGCCTCAAGCAGGTCGTGGAATCGCAGCAGAAAGTCGCTCAGGATCTGGGCGAGCGTCTGCAGGGCGATACCCGAAAAGTCGTGACCCTTGGCCAGGAATTCCTGCAGAAGGGTCAGAAGCTGGCCGAAGAGAACGTCAAGACGGCAAGCTCAGCCAAGTAAGTCGAAGGTAAGCATGCGGCCATGACATCAGGGCCGGCGCTCCAAGGGGCGCCGGCCCTTTTTGCTGCGCCGCGTTGTTGCATTGGGCCGAAAATCGTTTCCTCCTGCTACGGGGGCAGAAGGTCCAACACGTCCTCATCCCTTACCTGGGCGAAGTCGTCAAAGAATTGCCCCACGGCCTGGAAGTGGGAAGGCGCTGCCAGGCAGACGACGTCGTCTGCCAGGGTTTTCAGGTGGGCGAGGGCATCCCGCGACCCCACCCCCAGTGCTGCGATCAGGCGCTGGGGGTTCCGCTGGCGCAGGGTTGCCAGCGCGGCTGCCATGGTGGCCCCCGTGGCGCTGCCATCGTCCACGACGACAACGATTCGTCCAGCCGGGTCGATAGGAGGGCGGATCGGTGTGTAGTGGCTGCGGCGGGTCTTGATCAGTTCGCGTTGGCGCGTGATCTCGCTGGCAAGCCAGTCATCGCTGCACAAACGTGCCGCAGCCTCGTCCAGGTGTACGCTGCCATCCTCACTGACGGCGCCAATGGCGAATTCAGGGTTGCCCGGTGCCCCGACCTTGCGCACCAGAACCACGTCGAGCTCTCCTTCAAGCGCATCGGCGAGGTAGCGTCCCATGGGAACGCCGCCTCGCGGGATGGCCAGTATCAGCGGGTTCTGGCCCTTGACCGTTTCGAGTTCATGCGCGAGCCGCTCAGCGGCGTCCAGACGGTCACGAAACATGGAAATCCTCCTGATCGGGTATTCTCGTTTCAGTGTAGAGAGGCACGGCGGCTTATTCCTTCTTGTCCGTGGCTTGTTTGGACGGCAAGGAGGCGGGTTGGCCCATTGGCTAAATGAAGCTTCATTTATTTAAAACACGTTAATTTATACCTTTTGCTGATTTCATGCCGGCTATATGTCAATGGGTATATGGACGCACTATCTTGTAGATGACTCATCGTCCTTGTGCTGGCAGCACGGTGGTTCGCTACCACCTTGCCTTGGCATCGGTAGCCGGTGTCAAGGGCGTTGGGTGACGCCGTTCCGAACCGTCGAGCGGCACCGCTCGATACGGCTTTGGAGGTGCGTTATTTGGCATGGATGGGCGGTACTGGTACAGCCTTCCGGTATCGCTGTATGAGTGAAGATTTATTGAAACACTCGAACAGGGAGTATTTGGCCATGATGTCTCAAGAGTTTCTCAAGCGCATTGGCGTGTTTGGCGTGGTGGTTGGCCTGGTGGCCGCCCCCTTGGCATTTGCTGCAGATTCCGAAGAGGAGGAGATGGGTACCACCGCCGACCAGGATGACGGAACCACCATGGGAGGTGAGAACGGTGCGACGGACACCGGTGACATGGAAGGTGAGGGCGAAACCGACTGGGAAGGGGAGGAGGAGCCTGAGCCGGGAGCTGGTGGCGAAACTAACGGCGATGGGGTGGACAGTGACCCGAGCGAAGCCGGTGGTGCGGGCATCGAAGGGCAAGAGGGTACTCAAGCGGGCGACGAGCCCGATCCGGCGGATGAGAATGACGCAGTGCAGCAATAGGAGCAGAATGGCGTGTTCTTGAGCCGTTATCGGCCATGGGTCCATGCTGTTGCAGTCAACATGATGTAATTCACGGGCGCCCCCAGGGCGCCCGTGGTGTTTCTGGAAGCGGCCGTGCCGGTACCCCAGGCGGGAGCGGGCCATATCGGCGGTGTGTCCTTTGACGCCACCTAAGGTCAGCGACCTTGACGGACACCGCCTGGCACATGATGTGATCAGGGGTTGGCCTCGGCGCCCTTGCTCTTTGTCATCACCGGCTCTTCGGGATTTGGCTTCTGACGGCCCGGCTTGCCAGGCAGGATGGCGTCCAGCGCCAATGCAGCCACGGCGGCCGGCACGAGACCGGACTTCAGCAGCAGGCCGGCCTGGCCGGGCATGGTCTCGGAGATCGCTTCCACCGCCGGCAGGCCGATGCCCAGGCTCAATGCCACGGCAATGATGAGCATGGCACGCTGGTCGAGTTCGCACTCCTGAATGATCTTGAGGCCCGCCGAAGCGATCATGCCGAACATCACGATACCGGCACCGCCCAGTACCGCATGGGGCATGGCCGCGACCAGGCCGCCCAGCTTGGGAAACAGGCCCATGGCGATCAGCAGCAGGCCACCGATGGTGACCACATGACGGCTCACTACGCCCGTCAGCGTGATCAATCCGACGTTCTGGGCATAGGCGGTGTTGGGCAGGGTGTTGAATACCGCCGCAAACGACGTTGCCACGCCGTCGGCCATGACGCCGCCGGAAAGCTCCTTGTCCCTGGCGGGGCGGCCGGCGCCACCGGTAGTGATGGCCGAGATATTGCCGATGGTCTCCAGGCCCACCACGAACATGATCAGCGTCATGCCGACGATGGCTGTCATGGAGAACTGCATGCCGTATTCCAGCGGCTTGGGTACCGAAAACCAGGCGGCGTTGGCAAGGTTGGTGAAATCCACCATGCCCAGGGCGATGGCCACCAGGTAGCCGGCCGCCAGGCCGAACAGGATCGATGAGGCCTTGATGAAGCCACGCCCCAACTGGTGCACGCTGATGGTGACGATCAGCACGAAGAACGCCAGCGCCAGGTTGGTGGGTGAGGCGAAGTCATCCGAGCCAACGCCACCGGCGGCGTAGTTCAAACCAACCGGCATCAGGGTGATGCCGATCAGCAACACCACGATGCCGGTGACCACGGGTGAGAACCAGTGGCGGATCTTCTTGAGGAAGGCACCCAGCACCACCTGTAGCAGGCCGGCTACGAAGGATGCCCCGAGCACCGCCGGCAGGCCGAAGGCCTTGGCCAGCGGCAGGGCGACCGGCAGGAAGCCGAAACTGGTGCCTTGTACGATGGGAAGGCGGGCGCCGAAAGGGCCGACGCCGATGGTCTGGATGAGTGTCGAAACCCCGGCCACGAACAGGGCGACCTGGATCAGGAATATCTGTTCACCGGCACTGGCGCCAATGACCCCGGCAATGATGATGGGCGGTGTCACGTTACCGGCGAACATCGCCATGATGTGCTGCAAGCCAAGGGGAATGGCCTTGCCGAGCGGCGGCATGGCATCAGGATTCTGGTTGATGGTGCGCGACGGCTTCGTTTGGGAGGCAGCCTGTTCCGTGTCGTTCATGTTAGCTCTCACACTTATTGTTGTATCCAGTGGTGTTATTTTGGGCACCACGCCATGGGTAAAATGTACACAATCATTCTTTTTTTGAAAGACAATAAGTGGATTTTTTTGTACTTTTCTTTTTCTTTTCCTTTTTTTCAGTAGCTTGCCTTTATTTTTTGACCCTTTGGTCATGTTGCGGATGGCCTGTCTCGAAATAGCCGCTGTCAGCGGCAGCGCCGGCAAGCTGTCGGCGCTGCCGACCGTCAGGCCCCGAGGCGTGCCTCAAGGCGGAAGCGGGCAATGCGGTTGATCTGTTCGATGGCGGTGAGGCGCTCCTCGTCCCGGGAATTCTCGAGACGTGTCTCGAAGGCGGCAAGGATGGCGTGGCGGTCATTGCCCTTGACGGCCATCACGAATGGAAACCCGAAGCGTGATTTGTAGGCGTCGTTCAGGCGTTCGAAGCGCGCCATCTCTTCGGGAGTGCACTGGTCGAGTCCGGCTCCGGCCTGCTCGCGTGTCGAGTCGTCGGTCAATTCACCGGCAAGGGCTGCCTTGCCGGCGAGGTCCGGGTGCGCGCGGATCACTTCCAGTTGCTGCTCTGGCGTGGCGTCTCTCAGCGTCTGTCCCATGGCCTCAGCCAGCCCGGGCGGTGTGTCCTGCTCGTTTCCCAGGCCCCGTTGCCAGGTCAGGTCGGCTACCCAGGGGGAGTGTTCATAGATGTCGCCATACTGGACGACAAAGGCCTCGCGGCCGAGAGTGCTGGGGCGCGGGTTGAGGGTCTGGTTGCTCATCGTTGTCTCCGCTGAGGGAATTGATGTTCGGGCACGATACGTTTCCTGGAGAACTGTATACAAAAAAATTTTGAAATGTACCACCAAAAGAGCTAAAACTGTCTTCATGCTAGTGCGTTCTTGATGCCTCGCCTATGAGAGGCTTCACCAGCCAGGTACGGGAGAAAGCAATGGGACGATTGACCACGCATGTTCTGGATACCGCGCAGGGCCGCCCCGGTGAAGGAATCGCCATCGAGGTATATCGGCTGGAAGGCGGGCAGCGCACCCAGCTCAAGACGATCGTGACCAATGATGATGGCCGTTGCGACGCCCCCATCCTCGAGGGCAACGACTTCGTGGCAGGCGAGTACGAGCTGGTTTTCCATGCTGGCGACTACCTGAGGCGTCAAGGTGTGGTGGCCGATGAGCCCCGGTTCCTGGATGTCATCCCCCTGCGCTTCGGAGTGGCGGATGCCTCGCAGCACTACCATGTGCCGTTGCTGCTCTCTCCTTATGGCTATTCCACCTATCGTGGCAGCTGACCCGACTGCGCAAGGGGGCCTGGCGAGGTAGACGGTCACTGCTGGCGTTCCCGGGTGGTTACACAACAATCAAGCGAGGCGAGACTCCCCTCATGCAATCCTACATTCTCGATTTTGCCAACTTCATGCTGCGCTGGCTTCACGTCATCGCGGCCATTGCCTGGATCGGCGAGTCGATCTACTTCGTCATGCTGGATAACGGCCTGAAAACGCCGAAGGACGAGAACTGCCGGAAGAAAGGCGTATTCGGCGAGATGTGGGCCGTCCATGGCGGCGGTTTCTACCATAACCAGAAATATGCCACGAGTCCGGAGAAGCTCCCCGACGACCTGCACTGGTCATTCTGGAAATCCTATACCACCTGGCTGTCCGGCTTTGCCCTGTTCGTCATCCTGTACATGGTCAACCCGGGCTTCTACCTGGTGAACCCCAACAGCAGTTGGGAGTGGGCCGCCAACATGGCCGGCTGGCAGGCCAATGTCCTGGCGCTGGTGTTTCTGCTGGGTGGCTGGGTCGTCTACAACGAGATGTGCAAGCGCATCAGCCCCAACATGGAGCGTGACGGCATCCTCAGCCTGGCCGTTGCCGTGCTGATGGTGGTGGTCGCCTATCTGAGCGTGCAGATGTTCTCTGGTCGGGCGGCATTCCTGCTGACCGGTGCGGTCATGGCCACTGCCATGTCGGCCAACGTGTTCTTCTGGATCATTCCCGGTCAGCGTCGCATGGTCAATGCCATGAAAGCCGGTGAAGCGCCCAACCCCCTGGATGGCAAGCGCGGCAAGCAGCGCTCGGTGCACAATACCTATTTCACGCTTCCCGTGGTGTTGCTGATGATCAGCAACCACTACTCCTTTGCCTATTCGCATGAGTATGCCTGGGTGCTCATGTCGCTGTTCATCTTTGCCGGGGCCTTGATCCGCCAGTTCTTCGTGCTGATGCACTCGGGCAAGATTCAGCCGGCCTATCCTGTCGCCGGGGTGGCACTGATTGCGGTGGCCTTCTGGATAGCGGCACCGATCGGGCAGACACCGGCGGTGGGAAACGGCGCTGCCGACACGCCGGCATTCGAGGAAGTACAGGCACTGGTCGAGCAGCACTGCGTGGCGTGCCATTCCCGGGAGCCGACCCAGCCTGGCTTCGCGGCGCCGCCAGCGGGCATTGCCTATGACACCGAAGACCAGGTCCTGAGCCAGAAGAGCCAGATCCAGCAGGTGGTGGCCAGCAAGTACATGCCGCTGGGCAACATGACCGGCATGACCGATGAGGAACGCGACGTCATCGCCGCCTGGGCGGAATGAGACCCATGCCGGTTCTGGCCTGAGACGGTTCGACTCCGACAACTGACCCACGTCACACGGCCCGCCATTCGGCGGGCTGTGTGCGTCGTCGGAGGATCGATAGTCGGACTGTAATGCGTATACAATGAATGGCACTGAGGGGCATACAAGGAGGGATACCATGAATCAGCGGCAGAGCCTCGCTGGCGAGGGGGAGGCGGACACCGTTCGCCCCAGGCGGCTGGGCAAGAACGGGGACGGTGCCGAGCGCCACGAAGCGATTCATCGTTCCATCAGCGATGCGATCATCGAACATCGTCTTCGTCCCGGCGCGCGGCTACGGGAAGACGCACTCGCCGAAGTGTTCGGCATCAGCCGTACGGGTATCCGCAAGATTCTCCAACGCCTTGCCCTGGAGCAACTGGTCACGTTGACGCCGCGACGGGGCGCGAGCGTCACCCGTCCGACAGCCGATGAAGCCAAGGATGTCTTCGATGCCCGGCAGATGATCGAGTGTGGCCTGATGCCGGAAGTGGCCCGTCGCATCACGGCGGATGACGTCCATGAACTGCGCGACATGGCGAAGCGTGAGCGAGAGGCGCTGCGATCGGGAGAGCAGAGCAAGGCGATCAAGCTCTCCGCCGCCTTCCACGAACGCTTGGCGCAACTCTCCGGCAACGCGACGCTGGCGGCCTTCGTCGGCCAGCTCTGTTCGCGCTCTTCCCTGATCCTGGCGGTCTATGGCAACGCGGGACACCTGGGCTGCGAGTCCCACGACCATGATGACCTGATCGGTTATCTAGAGGCGCATAACGGTGAACGTGCCCAGGCTTTCATGAGCCGCCACCTGAAGGCCATCGAGGCATCGCTTTCCATCATCGAGGAGGAGGCCGAGGCGCCGGATCTGCATCAGATCTTTGGCGCCTGACCGGGCTCGTCTCCCCGAATGACCTCGACCGCTGCGCGGGTGGCGTCAGTGTTGGAGTTGGGGTTGATGAGAACGATCGTCTCGATAGCGGCGGAAGCGTTCGGAGTCGTCACGTCCCGGTTCTGATCGGAGTGGGCGAGAGATGACATGAGAAGAAGGCCTGGCAGACAGCAGGCGGCCAGGCCAAGTCGGGTAGCGCGTGATGAGAAGTGGAACACGGGTCGGATCTCCATGTGGTGAGCGTTGTGGGCAACGGCGAGGCAGGGGATTTTGGAGGGGCCCCGCCCGGCGGCTGCCTGACGGGGCCATGGGGCTACTGGCGGAAGCGCTGGCAGGGCGCCCAGTGCTGCATCAACAGGTAGTAGGTAACACCGGCCGGAATCAGGCTGGCGTACCAGGAGACGGCAGGGAAAGTGAAAGCCGACAGGATGCCAACGGCGGTGGCGATCAGCGCGGCATGGTTGATGCCCTGGTAGGGGCCGGTCTCGTCATATAGCTTGCCGAGGTCCAGGGTGCGACGACGAATGATGTAGTAGTCGACCACCAGAATGGCGAAGATCGGGCCGAGGAAGGCGGAGTAGGTCTGGACGAACAGCTGCAGGCCAGCGGCGGACTCGGGCTGTACCAGCTTCCAGGGGAAGGTGGCGAAGGCCAGCAGGCCGACGATCACGGTGGCGATGGGGAACTTGAGCTTGAACACGTCCATCAGCACATAGGTGGGCGGTACCACGTTGTTGAGGACGTTGGTGGTGACCTGGGCGAAGGCGATGAACAGCAGGGTGGCCATCAGCAGTGGGGTGTTGTCCACGGCGTTGGCGAACACCTGGATGGGATCGGCGGTACCGGTGGCTTCGGAGACCATGTAGCCGATCAGCCCCATGAACAGGGTGCAGGGCAGGATCGACATGGCGTAGATGGTGGTCAGCAGGCCCGGTCCGGTGCCGTGCTTGTGTTCTCGGGAATAGTCGCTGACGTTGAGCATCATGGTGCTGTAGATACCCAGGAACAGCATGGTGGCGCCCCAGAACGGCATGCCCCAGGAGCCTTCCATGGTCAGCAGGCTGGCCGAGAGCTCATCGCCATAGCGCTGCACCGTGGCATAGAACATGTACATCAGCGAGACCAGGATGAAACCGCTGCCGATGTTTTCCAGCCACTTGATGCCCTGGAAGCCCATTACCGACAGGCCGATCTGCAGTAACTGAAAGGTGATGAAGTAGAAGATCAGGTTGTCGAAGCCGAACAGCGTGGCCGACACCATGTTCAGGGCACCTGCACCGATCCAGCTCTGAAAGCCGTACCACACCACTGCAGGAACGGCCCGCACCAGGCCGGGTATGCGGGTGCCGGCAAAGCCGAAGGCGCTGCGGGCCTGGACCATGAAGGGAATGCCGTACTTGTAGCCGGCGGCGCCATTGATGGCCAGGGCGATACCGATGACGAAGCAGCCGATGGCGATGGCCAGCGTGGCCTGGATCAGATTGAGGGTACCCACCACGCTGGAGCCCATGGCAAAGGTGCCGATCGACACACAGCCGCCAAACCAGGCCAGGAAGTAGGAGGGGCGACCCATGATGCGGGTCTGCTGGGGTGCCAGGCTCTCCTGCCCCGGGGCCTTGGTGGCATGGCTGTCAGGTGGGAAGCCCACTTCGACGGATGGGGCCTTGGGTATCGAGTTGCTCATGGTAATGTCCTCGCAAGGGTATCGTTCCGATTTGTCGTTGTTGCCTGCCCGGACTGCGGGCCGGGCAGGGGGCTTCTCTGCGAGCTGCTGTACTGAGGTGTGTCGTTGTTGTCCAGGAATGCGTTAACGGGATGGTGCCAGGCCGGAAAGGCGCTCGAACCGGCCGGTGAATGCCTTCGGGCGTGGAAAGGCCAAGTCGCCGTATTTGCTGGTGCCAAGTCCCAGCCCGACCACGGCCTCGGCCAGCTTGACGGCGGCCGTGACGCCCTCGATCACGGGCAGGCCGACCTCGTTCGCGATTGCGCCGGTGAGATCGGCCATGCCGCCGCAGCCGAGCACGATGGCGCCGATGCTGTCTTCATCCCTGGCGCGCCGGCACTCGTCGATGATTCGGCTCATGGCAACCGAGCCGTTTTCCTCCAGGTCCAGTACGGGAATCTCGGCGGCACGAACCCGACGGCAGTGGTGGCGGAACCCGTAATTCTCCAGCAGGTGCTCGGCGATGATGCCGGTACGGCCGAGCGTGGTGACGATCGAGAAGCGCGTGCTGATGAGGGTGGCCATATGGAAGGCCGCCTCGGCGATACCGATCACCGGAGCGCGGGTCAGCTCACGGGCCGCCATCAGACCCGGGTCGCCGAAACAGGCGATCACATAGGCGTCGACGTCTTCACGCTCTCCCGTCAACACCTCTTCGAGTACGCCCACGGCACTGATCGCCTCATCGAAATGACTTTCGATGGAAACCGGCCCGCTGTCGGGCTGGGTAGCGCTGATACGCGTACCCGGCGCGCCGACACGGCGGGCCGCCTCGCCGATCTTGGCCGTCATGGCGCTGGTGGTGTTGGGATTGATGACACGTAGATGCATCGGCGAAGTCTCCAGGTATTTTTTGTAAACAATAAAATGTATCTTTGTACACAAAGATAGGCATAGAGGCGCTGCCATGCAAGCATTTCTTCCACCATGAGAAAAAAGCGAATGAGGCCATTAAAACAGCCGATTGGCGATTTTTTCCGGTATCGGGCAAGGGCCTTGTAGCACTAGACTTAGGTCTAGATGTGTTCCTTCCCGCCGGCCTTGGCGACTATAAACATAAATTCATGTATACAGTTTTCAGGAGCAGGAGGCCCGGCATCGGGCCGACGGAACGGAAACCATGCAAGGGGCTGGCATGCTTTCCAGCGGCTTTATGCGCGGCACATGAGGATTGATTTTTGTATACAAAAAATGATTCTGTGAGAAGTGGTTGTCGGTGACGCGTCAAGACGCCGTTACGATTGCCAGAAAACAGAGCCGGCTTGACGCCTTGCAATAGAAATGCACACAGTCTATTTTTATATTGTATACATTAAGTGTTGCGCATGATGTTGCAAGCTGAGCACGGCTCCATGTGGGACCAGTAAGGAACAAGAGGAAAGCCCTTGATGAGCGCAGACAGTGACTACCCCCGCGACCTGATCGGCCATGGCCGCACCCCCCCCCATGCCAACTGGCCCGGCAGGGCGAAGATTGCCGTGCAGTTCGTGCTCAATTACGAAGAGGGTGGAGAGAATTGCGTGCTGCATGGTGATGCCGGTTCCGAACAGTTTCTCTCCGAGATCATCGGGGCGCCGGCCTTTCCCGATCGCCACCTGAGCATGGAATCGATCTATGAATACGGCTCCCGGGCCGGGGTCTGGCGCATCCTGAGGGAGTTCGAGCGCCGCGGGCTGCCGCTGACCGTGTTCGGTGTGGCCATGGCCCTGGAGCGTCATCCCGAGGTGGCCCATGCCTTCAAGGAGCTGGGGCATGAAATTGCCTGCCACGGCTACCGCTGGATTCACTACCAGGACGTACCGGAACATATCGAGCGTGAGCACCTGCAGCGCGCCATGGAAATCTTCCAGCATCTCTATGGCGAGAAGCCGCTGGGCTGGTACACCGGCCGTGACAGTCCCAATACCCGCCGGCTGGTACTCGACGAGGGCGGCTTCCTCTACGACAGTGACTACTATGGCGACGACCTGCCGTTCTGGACTCGCGAGGCGGACAGCCAGGGCCGCGAACACGATCACCTGATCGTGCCCTATACGCTGGACAGCAACGACATGCGCTTCGCGGCCCCGCAGGGGTTCAACACCGCCGATCACTTCTTCACCTACCTGCGCGATGCCTTCGATGTGCTCTATGCCGAAGGTGACGAGACGCCGAAGATGCTCTCGGTCGGCCTGCACTGCCGGCTGATCGGCCGTCCCGGCCGCTTCCGCGCGTTGCAGCGCTTCCTCGATCATATCGAGGCGCACGACCGGGTCTGGGTGGCCCGTCGTGTGGATATCGCCCGCCACTGGGCTGACCATCATCCGGCCCCGGCTCGCCGATAGCGGTCATCGGGGCGGTGGTGATGCCGGATATCGTTGCGCTCCGCTTGGCCACGCCGAGCGGAATGCCGCGCTGCCTCGGACAAGGCGGCTTTCGGCGATCAGCCCGTCCACTGGGTTATCTGGGCAAAGGCCATGAAAGCGATGGCGATCAGCACCCATACACAAAACAGGGGGAAGAAGAATCGCACCCACTTCTGCCAGGGGACACCGGCAATGGCCAGGGTAGCCATGAAGTAGCCGGAAGTCGGGTAGAGAATGTTCCCCATGCCGTCGCCGAGCTGGAAGGCCAGTACCGCCGTCTGGCGCGTGACGCCGATCAGGTCGGAGAGTGGCGCCATTATGGGCATGGTGACGAGCGCCTGGCCGCTGCCGGAGGGCACCACGAAATTGAACGCCAACTGGGCGAAGTACATGCCAATGGCCGCCAGCATGGTAGGCAGTTCCCCCACCAGGTTGCCCAGCCCCATGACCAAGGTGTCCATGATCTGACCGTCTTCCAGCACCACGGCCACGCCGCGTGCGACCCCGGCGATCATGGCGCCGACCAGCACATCGCGGAAGCCCTTGTTGAAGGCTTCGCAGATGCTCTCGGTGGTCAGGCCGGCGATCAAGCCGACGACGATGCCCATGATGATGAACAGGCCGGCCATTTCCATCATGAACCAGCCCTGGCGGAGCACCCCGTAAACCAGGAGACCGAAGAATGCAAAGGTAGCGATGGCGGCCAGCTTCTGACGGCCATTGGCGGTCAACGCGCCTTCGTCGGTGGCGTGCTGGTAGAGAGAACGCTTCTCGGCTTCGGCCTCGTCGCCTGCCATCAGGCTCAGCCCGGGATTGTCATGGACCTTGCGCGCATAGCGCATGACGAAGAAGATCCCGGCGCCCAGGATGATCGCGAAGGCGACGACGCGCAGGCCGAAGCCGGAATACAGCGGCAGGCCCGAGAGTTGCTGGCCGAGGCCGGTGTTGATCGGGTTCAGGATGCCGGTGGTGAAACCCGCGGTGGTGGCGCATAACGCCACGGCGGCGGCGGTCACCGAATCGAAGCGCAGGGCGATCATCAGCGGCAGGATCACGGGCACATAGACCAGCGCCAGCTCTTGTGTGCCGATGATGGTGGCAACCACGGCAAATACCGTCATCAGCACGGGTATCATCAACAGGCTTCGATTGGCAAAGCGCCGGCTGAGCTTGTCGACACCGATCTCGATGATGCCCGTGCGACGCAGCACCATGAACATGCCGCCGATCATGAAGGTGAAGAACACCACTTCCCCGGCGCTCATCAGCCCGTTGGGGATCGCCAGCATGAAGTCGACGAGTCCGGCAGGATTGGGCTCGACATACTGGAAGGAGGCCGCATCGATGGTGATGCGCCCGTCAGGGCCCGGTACTCTCTCGTACTCGCCGGCCGGTACGAAATGGGTTGCCACCGCAGCGATGGCAATGAAGACGAAGAGAATCACGTAAATGTGGGGGATCTGACCGAAACGCCTCTTGTCATTCCGGGCCGTACTTTTATCGTCTGTGTTGGGGTGGGACATGGGATGCCTCGCGTTGTTGTTGATGGTGTCGCTATCTTTTGTCGAATATCGTTGACACTATTTCCACTGAATGGCGGGCCGAAATGACGAGTATCCGGCACTGCCGGGTGGGCCTGTCGTGATAAGGAGTCTCTCTTGATGACCCAACAGGTGGGCATGTCGCCGCATATCGGCCAGCGAATCTCGGCTCGATACGGTGAGCTCAGTGCCCAGGAACAGCGCGTGGCGTCGTTCATTCTCGATCACTTCGACGATCTGGCCGTATACAGCGCCGCGGATCTTGCGCGCCTGACGGGCGTGTCGAAGTCCACTGTCAGCCGGCTTTTCAGGCGTCTCGGCTTCGAAAGTTTCCAGGCCGTCAAGCGCCACGCTCGCCAGCTGAGAAGCCTTGGCATGCCGCTGGTCACCGATACCGAGGCCGTCGGGGCCAGCGAACGCTTCAAGCGCCATTTCGAGCGTGAACAGGAGAACCTTCGTCGTCTGCTTGCGAGTGTCGAGCCGGGGGCGTTCGAGGCCATTTTGCAGGCCCTTGATCGTGCCCGCCGTGTCGTGCTGGTGGGGTTTCGCAACAGCTACCCGTTGGCCCTGCACTTTCGACAACAGCTCGTCCAGGCGAGGGACCACGTCTCGCTGGCTCCCCAGCCGAATCAGTCGCTGGCCGAAGAACTGGCCGGGCTGGAGAAAGAGGACCTGGTGGTACTGTTCGGTTTTCGTCGACGCCACAGAATGTTCGATGCCCTCGTCGAGGAACTGGCCGCCATGCCTTGCAGGCTGCTCCTGATCGGTGACGCCACGGCGGCCAGCCATGCCGGGCAGGCCGACTGGTGGCTTGAATGCCCGCTTGACAGCATCTCGGCTTTCGACAGCTATGCCAGCGCCATGAGTCTGATCAATCTGCTGGTCAATGGGTTGCTTCATCAGCGCCTGGGGCAAGGCCGTGCCCGCATCGATGCGATCAGCGAACTCTACCAGGAGCTGGACGAACTGGCGCCGTGATCCGCTGACCCAGGCAAGGGTGGCAGGGTTCGTCGTGTCGACCGCGACCGTCGCGTCCAGGTTACGGGGCATGATGGGTGGAACCTTTGCCGATAAATGAAACAAAAGTTTCTAGACAAGGTAATCGTGAGACGATAATTTCACAAGATTCAAGCAGACATTTTTCTGACTGTCGAGCCCATTGGGCTGTCATGTCATAAAGGAAGCGCCATGACGATAAAAACCTACTACGCCCCCCGCGGTGGTCATCCGCCCCAGACCCAGCTGCTTTCGGACCGGGCGGTATTCACAGAGGCCTATGCCGTGATCCCCAAGGGGGTGTTCGGCGACATCGTGACCAGCAACCTGCCGTTCTGGGAAGAGACCCGCCTGTGGGTGCTGGCAAGGCCCCTCTCCGGTTTCGCCGAGACCTTCTCCCAGTACATCATGGAGGTATCCCCGGGTGGCGGTAGCGAGAAGCCCGAGCTCGACCCCGCGGCGGAGGGGGTGCTGTTCGTGGTGGAAGGGGAGATGACCCTGACGCTGGCGGGCGAGCGTCACCCCATGACGCCGGGTGGATACGCCTTCCTGCCGCCGGGTAGTCATTGGCAACTGCGCAATGAATCCGACGCCCCGGTACGTTTCCACTGGGTGCGCAAGGCCTACGAATTCGTCGAGGGCATCGAGGTGCCGGACGCCTTCGTCGTCAACGAGAACGATATCGCTCCGACGCCGATGCCCGATACCGATGGGCGCTGGGCCACCACCCGCTTCGTCGACCCGGCCGACGTGCGCCATGACATGCACGTCAATATCGTCACGTTCCAGCCGGGCGCGGTGATCCCCTTCGACGAGACCCACGTCATGGAGCACGGGCTCTACGTGCTGGAAGGCAAGGCGGTCTATCATCTCAACCAGGACTGGGTCGAGGTCGAGGCCGGCGACTTCATGTGGCTGCGTGCCTTCTGCCCGCAGGCCTGCTACGCCGGCGGCCCCGGACCGTTCCGCTACCTGTTGTACAAGGATGTGAACCGTCACATGAAGCTCAGTCTGTCCGGCGGCAGGTAAGCACAAGGGAGACGACCATGCTCGAACTCAAGGCAGTACCGCTGACGCCGGAGGTCTTCGCGCCCTTCGGCGATGTCATCGACACGCGCACGGCCGACTACTTTCACATCAACGCCGGCCGTACCCGACGCTATCACGACCTGGCCAGGGTCGAGACCCTGGGCGAGGAGGCAAGGGCGCTGATCAGCATCTTCGTCAGCCAGCCCGTCGAACTGCCGCTCACGCTCGAGTTTCTGGAGCGACATCCGCAGGGCAGCCAGGCGTTCATGCCGCTACATGATGAACGCTTCGTGATCGTGGTGGCGCCGCCGGGCGAGGCCATCGAGCCGGCCGACGTGCGTGCCTTCGTCACCGACGGCCGGCAGGGGGTGAACTACCGGGCCGGCACCTGGCATGCCATTCAGTCGGTACTCGAACGGGAAGGCGAGTTCCTGGTCGTCGACCGCGGAGGCGAGGGCAACAACTGCGACGAGTACCCGATGGCATTGCGGGTCATCGTCGACTGATGGATGTGGCTTGATCGTGCCTGGCACCGCTTTCACAGCGAGCGCAGAAATGCCAGCAACGCCTCGCGCGCGTCCCGGTCCAGTGCGGCGAAACCGTCCCGCGACCGTTGCGCCTCACCGCCATGCCAGAGGATGGCTTCCGTCAGGTTGCGGGCGCGACCATCGTGCAGGAACTCGGTGTGTCCATTGACCGTTTCCGTGAGGCCGATCCCCCATAGCGGGGCGGTCCGCCACTCGCGTCCGCCGGCGCTGAAATCGGGGCGGTGATCGGCCAGCCCCTCGCCCATGTCATGCAGCAACAGGTCCGTATAGGGTTGGATGGCCTGGTGTGACAAGCGTGGAAAACGGGGATGCTCTCCCGTGGTGATGCTGGGCAGGTGGCAACCGTGGCACCCCAGTCGCTGGAAGAGCCGTTCGCCCCGTTGTACCCGGGGGGAGTCCCTGTCCCGGCGCGCGGGTGGGGCGAGATGCGCGAAATAGAATTCCAGGTCATTCAGTTGGCTGTCCGTGAGTTCGGGCTGGCCGCCCTCGGGAGCCCGTTGGCAGGCAAGCTGTGCGGGAGTGCAGTTCTGCTCCGGGAACAGGGAGGAGGTGATGCCCAGGTCGCCATGCATGGCCGCGGCCGTCTGCTGGCGCAGGTTGGGTTGGTTGGCCTTGTGGCCGAAACGCCCGCTGCCCGGCGCTCCCGTCCGCACGTCGTCGACCTGGTTGACGCGGCCATTCAGTCCCAGGCGGCGCGATCGGTCAGTCAGCGTCTGGAGCTGTCGCTGCGTGATGGCATCCAGCAGCCCCATGCCGATCAATGGCTGCCCGACACGCGCGGAGGTCTGTATGTCCGCTCCCAGCGGACCATAGGCCAGTTCGGAAAAGCGCAGGCGCGGTTCGCGCAGCGAGACCTTGGTGCCGTCGTCCAGAAGAACCTCATGCTCCAGCCATTCGATGGAGGCGCGGCCCTCACCCGGTACACCGGGTATGCCCTCCTCGTTGAGCTGATCGCCATAAGCCGGATGGGGCCGTGGCGGGGCATCGGCGTCCACGCCGGGCACGGACAGGCGCACCAGCATGGACCGCATCCGCTGCTCCGGCCGCTCGGGAGCCCTGCCGCGGCCATTGGCGGGGTGGCAGGCCACGCAGCTCAGCCGGTTGTACAATGGGCCGAGCCCATCGCTTTCCGGCGAATGGGAGGGGGCGATGACCCAGGGTTGACGAAACAGACCGCGTCCACGCTGGAAGGCATGCCGCTCTTCCTCGGACAGGCCGGCGATGGGCCAGGAAAACGCATTGGCCGAGACATCGGTGGTTTCCAGAGGCGCTGCGGCCGACACACCGACGAGCAGCAGCAGCGAGACGGGCAGCAGGCGACGGATCATGCATTGGCTCCGTCCAGCAGCGTTTCGACGTGGGTGCGAGTCGAGTCGACCTGCCGGCGCCAGTGCCGTTCCATTTCACCGGGAGCGTCTCTGTTCCCCTCCAGGCGGTTGGCGAAGCTGGCCAGCAGGGTGTCGGACGCCGCCGCCCGCTCATCGATCGGGGGACGGCACAAGACCCGCCGGATTGCGCGCATGTCCTCGCCTCTGTCCTCGGCGCGGTGGATACGTGACCAGAGATCGACCAGCCGCGCATGGTCCTGAGCGAGCATCGTGTCGAATAGCGAGGCGACCAACGCCAGACGCGGGCGCCCGGCATCGTTGTCGTAGGCATATCCACCCCGCGCGGCCGCCTGGAAAGGGTTGTGGTAATCGGCGGGAAGCCCGGCGTAGACATCGGGACGAACGGGGAGCTTGTGGATGTCCCGGTGGGCCAGCAGGGTCTGGCCTTCCCTCGACAGGAGAAAGTCAATGAAGGCCTGGGCGCCTTCGGGGTTGGGTGCCGCCTTGAGTTGGGCGACATGAGCGGGGTTGATGCCGCCGTGCTTCGGGTAGATGAAACGCAGTGGCATGCCTCGGGCAATGGCGGAGTGAGCGAAGAAGTCGATGGTGAGCCCGATGGCCGCCGCTCCACCGGCGACCTCTTCCGCCGCTCCGCTCCCTCCGCGTGGGATCAGCCGGGAGAGCCCGGCGATTTCCGACCACAGTGCCCAGCCCCGCGGCCAGCCGTGGCGCTGCAACGGGATATCCACCAGTACCGAGGCGAAACCTACCTGTCCCGGCGTGGGCAGCACGATGGCCCGGGCCAGGCGCGGGTCGGCAAGGTCCGGCCAATCCCTGGGCAAGGGAACCCTGCGGCGAGCCAGCTCCGCTTCGTTCACCACGAAGCCATAGCCCGCGACTTCGGTGGCGAGATAGTGCCCTTGTGGATCGGAGATACGCGTGCCGCCGATCCGCTCGGGCAGGTCCTCGGCCTGTACCGGCAACGGCTGGAGCCGGTTCTCCGCCTTCAGCCGGGCAAAGGTGCGTGGCGAGGCCGACCAGTAGACGTCCACGCCGGCGCCGTCCTGTAACAGGTAGGGCAGGGCGTCGCTCGCCGTCCGCCACAGCAGGTTCAAACGGTAGTGGGGATGCGCTCGCTCGAAGGCCGCCTCGAACACCCGCATCATCTCGTCGGGATAGCCGGTCAGCACCGTGACCGACTCGGGCGGGGTTGCCGCCGACAGCGGCTGCGGGGCGGCGGCCAGCAGCAGGCCGCCTTGGGCGAGCAGGCGGAGGAATCGTCTTCGCGACAGCCCGGCGTGGCATGCCTCGGTGTGCTTGGGCTCATCAGGTGGATACATGCCATTTCTCCTGTGGGCGCTCTTTACAATGGCAGGTGGAAGCCGACGGAGAAGTGGCGTCCGGGCTCGGGATATCCCTCCGTGTATTCATAGAGCTCATCGGTCAGGTTGTGTATGCCGCCTTCGAGGCGCAGTGCGTTATCGAAGGTGTAGCTCGCCTTGATGCCGTAAACGGCGAAGCCATCGACCTCCAGCCCATCGGAGGAGGAGTAGCGGTCCGACGCCGCATCCACGTGGCCGGTGACGCGCCAGGCGTCGTGATTCCAGGTGGCGGCGGCGAAGAGCTTGTGGCTGGGGGTGCCGGTCGGCTTGATATCGGGGTCGCTGGTGTTTTTCCGATCCAGCCAGGTGTAGATGCCGTTCAGCTCCCAGTTGCCGAGGTGGCCCTGAACGCCCAGTTCCACGCCCTGCATGCGGGATTCGCCGATATTCTGCATCTGGGTGCAGTCGGGGCTGGGGTTGGTACAGGCCGAGGGAGAGACGGTCACCGACTGGATGCTGTCGGAAATCTCGCTGTAAAAGAGCGCTGAGCTCAGTTGCCAGTTGGATGCCAGGGGCGTGTCGTAGCCTACCTCGTAGTGATCGGCGTACTCGGTCGCCAGGTCCGGGTTGGGTATGGCCCTGCCGAAACGGTAGGAGTAACGATCCCTGATGTTGGCGAAACGGCTCTTGCGGGCATAACTGGCACGCCACAAGCCTTCGCCCGATTGCCAGGTGACGCCCAACTGTCCATTGACCGCGGTGTTCGATCCCTTCTCCTCCTCCATCGGCACGCCGTTGACGACATTGGTGGCCTCCCGGGCCTCGCGACTGGCCCAGGCCAGGCCGGCGATCAGCGTCAGGTCGTCGGAGAGCTGTTGCGTGCCTTCCGCGGCCAGGTAGTGGGTGCGGTCCTGGTAACGGCTGCGAGGGCTGTCGTCGTCCTGGGAACGGTGGATGTCGTCCTTGAAGTGATAGGCCAACTGCAGGCGGGTATCGTCGCCGAGGTCGAAGTCGCCCTGGGTGGAGAAGCCGTAGGTGTAGTCGTCGTAGCGGCTGGGATAGCCCGGTTGCAGCGTATCCGAGCGCACGCCATCCTCGTACCCGTAATCGAGCAGGGTGTTCTGATAGGTGTCGTAGTAGACGCGCGTCAGTAGTTTATGGCTGCCCAGTTGGGTGGTGGTGGCGAGAAAGGTGCTGGTCTTGTCCCACTCCGGCCACTCCCACCAGCGCCGGGTGGCGTTGGTGAATGGCTGAGAGCCGGCGTAAACGGGTTGGCCCTTTTCGCCTTGCTGGCGCAGATGACCGAAGACGTACTCGTCGGTGGCATTGGGGGTGTAACCCACCCTGAGGTTCAGCTTGCTGTCCTCGCTGTGGCTGTTTTCGCGCCTGCCGCCATCTTCCTGGATGTTATTGGCGGTGAAGCCGTCCGGCAGCCGGAAATGGTCGGTCTTCAGCCAGGATGCCCCGACCTGCAACCACCAGTCATCCTGGCGGGTACCCAGGTTGGTGTAGAGGCGATAGCGATTGACGTCCGCCCGCGAGTCCAGCCCGAAGCCACCGCCGACCTCTCCCTCGAAGGTCTCGGTCGGTCGCTTCGATACCAGGTTGATGGCGCCGCCCAGGGCATTGGGGCCATAAAGCAGCGAGGAGAAGCCCTTGGCGACTTCTATCTGAGCCAGGTCATGGGTCGTGAAGCGTCCCAGGTCGACGAAGCCGTCGTAGGGCACGTAGGCGGGAATGCCATCGATGTAGATGGGTACCTGCACCCGGTCGAAGCCACGCACATGGACCATCTGTTCGCCACGCCCACCGACGTAGCCGCGGCTGACACCGGGAGCCAGTTCCAGCGCCTCGGCCAGGGTTTCCCGGTCGTGCAGGCGCAGGGTGTCGCTGTCGATGATGCTGGTGCCGGTGTCCAGTGTGGTCTGCTCGGGTGCCAGGATACGGATGGTGCCCAGTTGAAACACGCCATCATCCGCCAGGCCGATACCCGGGCACGACAGCAATACGCCGGTCAGTGCGACGTGGCGAAACCAGGGGCTGCCCGGAGGGCAATTGCTGGATGTCATGCTGTTGTTCCCTTGCTGATTTTAGTTGTTTTTTTATATAGCGAAACTCATGCCATTTTTTAACTATTTGATTTAAATGTATTATTTGTAGCAATTGTGGGAATTTTGTTATATATATTACACTATAGTTCGTAGTGTTCACGACAACCTGACAGGGTGTCGAGGAGAATGCTCTGAGCTTCCCGAGGGGGCGGGAAGCGGTTCCCGGTGGGTAGGCTGTCGTGGCAATTCGAATTGGCCCTTGCACCCAGGCGCTGTCGTGGTGCCAGGCACACTCTGGTTGAATCATGTTGGTGCGTTAGGGTGCCGCTAGCGTTTCCTGATTCCACGGATGGCGCGGCTCATGTCGCGCGCCTTCCTTGGCGGCGGCTTGTTTTGCCTCGGTGTAACTAATTGTTGTATACGCTTTTTGTTCATTTTGTATTTTATGGTTGTGAGTGTTGTCCGCTTTTTCCTCCATCATGCCGCTTTTATGGCCCCTCTCTTGCATGAGGCATTGAACAGCCCAGCGCCGATTATTCGCTTGGCTGGCCAAACCAAGAGGGAAGGGCTCAATAATGGTATACAAAAATGCTACGCAAACATGGCGCCGAACGGGTAAGGCTGTCGCCTTGTCCATAGGGCTTGCCGCACTGGTGGTGCCCGCTATCGCCAAGGCCGAACAGACATTGCGCATCGCGATGACGGCGTCGGACATTCCACTGACCACCGGCCAGCCCGACAGTGGCTTCGAGGGGTATCGGTTTCTCGGCTACACGATCTACGACGCCCTGATCAACTGGGACCTGTCGTCGGCCGACGAGGTCAGTGGTCTGACACCGGGGCTGGCGGAGTCCTGGGAGGTCGACGAGGAGAATCCGCGGGAGTGGACCTTCGTGCTGCGCGAGGACGTGACGTTCCATGATGGCAGCGAATGGAACGCCGACGCGGCGATCTGGAACCTGGACAAGATCTACGACGAGGACTCGCCGCAGTTCGACGCACGCCAGGCGGGCAACGTGCGTGGGCGCATCCCCACCATGGACCAGTACGAGAAGGTCGATGACCACACCATTCTCTTCACCACCAGCGAGCCGGACGCCTGGTTCCCCTACCAGTTGACCTTCCTGCTGTTCTCCAGCCCCGCGCAGTGGGAAGCGCTGGATGGCGACTGGGACGAGTTCGCGCGTCAGCCCTCCGGCACCGGGCCGTTCAAGCTGACGCGGCTGGTCCCGCGCGAACGCGCGGAACTGGTACCCAATGCCGATTACTGGGACGAGCAGCGCATTCCCCAGGTGGACCGTGTGGTGTTGATCCCGATGCCGGAGTCCAGCTCGCGCACCTCGGCGCTGCTGTCCGATCAGGTGGACTGGATCGAAACGCCGGCCGCCGATGCGATTCCACGCATGGAGTCGCAGGGCATGACGATTACCAGCAATCCCTACCCGCATACCTGGCCTTATCAGTTCTCGATGCTGGAGGGCAGCCCGTGGCGCGACATCAACGTACGCAAGGCGGCCAACCTGGCGGTGGACCGTGAAGGGCTGCAAGCGCTGCTGGGCGGCATGATGGCGCCGGCGGTGGGTACCGTCACTCCCGACCACCCCTGGTTCGGCGAGCCTGAGTTCGAGATCCGCTACGACCCGGAAGAGGCGCTACGCCTGCTGGAGGAGAGCGGCTACGGCCCGGACAACCCGGTGCAGGCCCGCGCGCTGATCTCCACCTCGGGTTCCGGCCAGATGCAGCCGCTGGCGATGAACGAGTACATCCAGCAGAGCCTGGCGGAGGTCGGCATCGAACTGGAGTTCGAGGTGCTCGACTGGGAGTCACTGTTCCCCAACTGGCGGCGTGGTGCCGACCATCAGACCAGCCGTGGTGCCCACTCCACCAATATCACCTTCGCCTGGCTCGACCCGTTCAACGGCTTCTACCGCTTCATGCACTCCAGCCTGGCGCCGCCCAATGGCTTCAACTGGGGCTATGTAGACGATCCCGAGTATGACCGCCTGCTCGACGAGGCCAGGGTGACGTTCGACCAGGAGGCCCAGGACGCCATCCTGGCGGAGTTCCACGCCAAGATGGTGGATGACGCCGCCTGGCTGTGGGTGGCCCACGATGTGGGGCCGCGCGCCATGCACCCCAGGGTCAAGGGGTTCGTGCAGTCTCAGAACTGGTTCCAGGATCTCACGCCGGTTTATATCGAAGAGTGAGGGAGGCGCCGATTTATTCAGCGTTTCCTGAACCGGACGATCGACGTCTGAATCGGGGTACGGCATCGCGACTGGCTGGCAAGAGTCGCGGTGCCGACGACCCATGGAGCGTGCATCGTGTCATATTTCCTGAAGCGGATACTCTACGTCATCCCCGTCACCCTGGCGGTCGGGCTCTTCTGCTTCTCGCTGGTACATCTCTCCCCCGGCGATCCGATGGACGCCGTGGTATCGGCGGACGCGCCATCCGAGGTGGTGCAGATGGTCCAGCGCGCCTACGGCTTCGACCGGCCCCTGCCCGAGCAATTCGGGCGCTGGGTGCTGCGTGCCGTGCAGGGTGACCTGGGGCTATCGGCGGCCAATGGCCGTTCGGTCGCCACGGAGGTGTTCAGCGCCTTGAAGAACACCCTGCTGTTGACGGTGGCCGCGTCGCTGATCGGCTTCACGCTGGGTTGCCTGTTCGGCACCCTGGCCGGCTACTGGCAAGGCTCGCTGCTGGATCGGCTGGTCACCGGCCTGGCCGTCGGCAGTGTGAGCATCCCGCACTACTGGCTCGGCATGCTGCTGGTGATCGTGTTCTCGGTGGAGTTGAACTGGTTGCCGTCGTCCGGCGCCGGCCCCGGCAGCTCCGGCGACTGGGCCTTCGAATGGGCCTACCTGCGCCACCTGATTCTGCCGGCGATCACGCTATCGGTGATCCCCATGGGCCTGGTGACGCGCACCGTGCGGGCCGTCGTCGCCGAGGTGCTGGCCAACGAGTTCGTCGAGGCGCTGCGCGCCAAGGGACTGGCGGGCACGCGGGTGTTCCTGCATGTGGTGAAGAACGTGGCGCCCACCGCGCTGGCGGTGATGGGGCTGGAACTGGGCTATCTGATCGGCGGCTCGATCCTGGTCGAGACGGTCTTCTCGTGGCCAGGCACCGGCCTGCTGCTCAACAACGCCATCTTTCAGCGTGACCTGCCTGTGCTGCAGGGCACCATCCTGGTGCTGGCGATCTTCTTCGTCATGCTGAACCTCATCGTCGACTTGCTGCAGGCGCAGCTCGACCCACGCAT
This sequence comes from Billgrantia endophytica, assembly GCF_002879615.1. Taxonomy (GTDB): domain Bacteria; phylum Pseudomonadota; class Gammaproteobacteria; order Pseudomonadales; family Halomonadaceae; genus Halomonas; species Halomonas endophytica. Next base: position 212,028 of record NZ_PNRF01000037.1, on the reverse strand, counting down.
CAAGCGTGGCTGACACATGAAGGAGGTCAAGGTCATGGCAGACACCATGCAGGTCACTCCAGGTGCCGCCGGGACGCTGCCGGTGGCGCCCGTCAAGGGGTATTGGCATTCGGTGTGGGGGCGCTTGCGCCGTGATCCGGTGGCCATGGTGGCCGGTCTCGTGCTGCTGGCGATCGTGCTGATGGCGATCTTCGCCCCCTGGCTCGCCCCGGCCAGCCCCTACAGCACCAGCATGCTGACCCGCCTGCAGCCGATCGGTACGCCGGGCTTCCCGCTGGGCACCGACGAACTGGGGCGCGATGTGCTGTCGCGGCTGATCCACGGTGCGCGGCTATCGCTGCTGATCGGCGTCATGCCGGTGGTCAATGCCTTTTTCATCGGCAGCATGATCGGTATCGTCGCCGGTTTCGTCGGCGGGCGCACCAATACCGCGATCATGCGGGTGATCGATGTGTTCTATGCCTTTCCCGCCGTGCTGCTGGCGGTGGCCCTGGCCGGGGCACTGGGCTCGGGGCTGGTCAACTCGCTGTTTTCGCTGACGGTGGTGTTCATTCCGCCGATCGCGCGGGTCGCCGAAAGCGTGACCACCAAGGTACGCAGCGTCGACTACATCGAAGCGGCACGGGCCAGCGGCGCGGGCAGCCTGACCATCATCCACCGGCATGTGCTGGGCAACGTGCTGGGGCCGGTGTTCGTCTATGCCACCTCGCTGATCAGCGTCAGCATGATCCTGGCCTCGGGGCTCTCCTTCCTGGGGTTGGGCGCGCGCCCGCCGACACCGGAATGGGGGCTGATGCTCAACACCATGCGCGATGCCATCTACGTCAATCCCTGGGTCACGGTGTTGCCGGGATTGATGATCTTCACGGTATCGATCTGTTTCAACATGCTCAGCGACGGGCTGCGCTCGGCCATGGATGTCAAATGATGAATACGGCGAATCACCTGACCGATGACCCCGCCGTCCGGCTCGATCCGACCCGCGATCGTGGCGGCAAGGCCCAGCCCCTGCTCAGCGTACGGGGATTGCGCAAGCACTTCATTCTCAAGCGCGACGGTTGGGGAAAGCCCGCTTCCAGGGTGCATGCGGTGGATGGCGTCGACTTCGACGTCCACAAGGGCGAAACCCTGGGCATCGTCGGCGAGTCGGGATGCGGAAAGTCGACCACGGCGCGGTTGCTGATGCACCTGCTGGCACCGGATGCCGGCGAGGTGATCTTCGATGGCGACCCGGTGGGCGGCCTCGGTGGCCTGTCGCTGCGCGAGATGCGCCGTCAGATGCAGATGGTGTTCCAGAACTCCTACTCCTCGCTCAATCCGCGCATGAGTGTCGAGGAGTCCATCGCCTTCGGCCCGCAGGTGCATGGCCTCGGCCGGCGCGAATCGCGGCAGCGTGCGCGGCGCCTGCTCGATCAGGTCGGGCTGTCGCCGGCGCTGTTCGCCAACCGTTATCCCCATGAACTGTCCGGCGGTCAGCGCCAGCGGGTCAATATCGCCCGTGCCCTGGCGCTGGAGCCGCGCCTGCTGATCCTCGACGAGGCGGTCTCGGCACTGGACAAGTCGGTCGAGGCACAGGTGCTCAACCTGCTCGTGGATCTCAAGCGCGAGTATGGCCTGACTTACCTGTTCATTTCCCACGATCTCAACGTGGTGCGCTATATCAGCGACCGCGTCATGGTCATGTACCTGGGCAAGGTCGCCGAGATGGGCGACACCGAGGCGCTCTATCGCGCCCCCGCACACCCCTATACCCGTGCGCTGATGTCGGCCATGCCCTCCATGGACCCCAACCGGCGTACCGAACGGGCACCGCTGGTCGGCGATCCGCCCAACCCCATCGACCTGCCGCCCGGCTGCCGCTTCTGCCCGCGTTGCCCGCTGGTGGTGGATGAGTGCCATCGCCGGGAGCCGGATCTCATGGCGCTCGGCGATGGCGCGCACTCGGCGGCCTGCCTGCGGGCCGCCGAGGTCAGCGGCCTCGACGACGCATCGCTGGCGACGTCCCAGGAGGAATCCCCATGAATCATCCCGCCGTCGCTGGCCGCGACGAGGCCAACGCGCCGCAACGTCTGGTCGATATTGCGGACCTGCATGTCGGTTTCCAGTCTCCCGAGCGTTACGTGCACGCCGTCAATGGCGTCGACCTGACGCTGGAACGCGGTGAAATTCTCACCATCCTGGGCGAGAGCGGCTCGGGAAAGAGCGTCACGCTGCGTACGCTGATGCGGCTGCTGCCAGAAAAGCGCGCCCATCTGCGCGGGCGCGTCAACGTCGATGGCCGCGACGTGCTGGCCATGTCACGTCGCGAGCTCTCCCGCTACCGGGGGCGCAGCGTGGCGATGATCTTCCAGGAGCCGATGCTCTCCTTCGACCCGGTGTTCCGTATCGGCGACCAGATCGCCGAGACGGTGCGCCGTCACGAGGGCGTCAGCCATGCGCAAGGGCTGGCTCGCGCCCTGGAGCTGTTCGAGATGGTGCGCATTCCCTCCGCCAAGCGGCGCCTGGGCAACTATCCTCACGAGCTTTCCGGCGGCATGAGCCAGCGCGCGATGATCGCCCTGGCGCTGTCGTGCCGCCCCAAGCTGCTGCTGGCCGACGAGCCGACCACCGCGCTGGATGCCACGGTGCAGATCCAGATCCTGCTGCTGCTCAAGGAGCTGCAACGCGAACTCGGCATGTCGATCATCTTCGTGACCCACGACGTGGGCGTGGCCAACGAGGTGTCCGACCGTATCGTCGTGATGTACGCCGGTCGCATCGTGGAGTCGGGCAGCGTCGGCGAGATCATCGGCCGCCCGAGTCACCCCTATACCATCGGCCTGATGGCATCGCGTGCCTCCGGCGAGCAGCGGGGGCAGCGCTTGAACGCGATTCCCGGCGCGCCGCCGGACCTTTCGTTACTGCCATCGGGATGCGCCTTCGCCCCCCGTTGCCCGCGGGCCGTCGACACGTGCCGCGAGACGCTGCCCGCGGCGCGCGAGGTGAGCGTCAGCCACTGGGCGGCCTGCCATCGGCTGGAAGCGTGATGACGAAGGAAGTTGCCAAGGCGTCCACGGCCAAGCGACAGGGCAAGAACGGTGACGGTGCGCAACGCCATGAAGCGATCCACCGGATGATCAGCGACGCCATCATCGAACAGCGTCTCAAGCCCGGTGCGCGGCTGCGCGAGGATGCGCTGTCCGAGGTGTTCGGTGTCAGCCGCACCGGGATTCGCAATATCCTGCAGCGCCTGGCACTGGAGCAGATGGTCACTCTGACACCGCGCCGCGGAGCCCGCGTCACGCGGCCCACCGTGGCCGAAGCCAAGGATGTCTTCGCGGCCCGCCGGCTGGTCGAGTGTGGCTTGATGCCCGCCACGGCGCGCAGGACGACGGTGGCGGAGGCCGCTGCGTTGCATGACATGGCCAAACGCGAACGCGAGGCGCTGCGCGCCGGCGCGCAGAGCACCGCCATCAAGCTTTCGGCGGCCTTTCATGAACGCCTGGCTCAGCTCTCGGGCAACGCCACCCTGGCCGAGTTCGTCGGCCGGCTGTGCTCGCGCTCGTCGCTGATTCTCGCCGTCTATGGCAGTACTGGCCACCTGGGCTGCGAGTCCCACGATCATGAAGCGCTGATTCGTTTCCTCGAAGAGGGTAACGGCGAGCGTGCGGCGGCCTTCATGGACCGGCATCTCAAGGCCATCGAAGCATCGCTGTCGATCGTCGAGGAGGAGGATGGGGCGCCGGACCTGCACAGTATCTTCGGGCGTTGAATCCTCTCGCGTCGAGAACCGATCGAGTGACCCGGACGCCATACCATCGCTATCAAGGAGGCGCGCATGCGTTTACTGCTGCTCAATGGCAATGCCAATACGGCCATGACGGAGCAAATGGCGGCCAAGGCCGGGCAGTCGCTGGGGGCGGGCGTCGAGGTGGTGGCTGACACAGCCGTCGACAGCGTGGGCTATATCGCCTCGCGACGGGACTGCGCGCTGTCCGCGGCTGCCGTGGTAGCGCTTGCCGAGCGGCATCTGGCACGCGACCCCCGCGGTTTCGATGCCATTCTGCTGGCCTGCTTCGGCGAGCCGGGCATCAGTGCGGTGCGCGAGATCAGCCCGGTGCCGGTGGTCGGCATGCTCGAGGCCTCGGTGCTCAGCGCCATGCAACTCGGTGGTAGGTTCTCGATCATCACCCCCGGTCGCCGCTGGCCGTGGATGATCGAGGACATGCTCAACGACCTCGGTGTATCGCGGCACTGCCGGGGCATCGACGCCATCGCGATCGATGATCTGACGCTGCCGGCGCAGCGCGATGTCGCGCGCCAGCGCCTGGTGGACACTCTGGGTGAACAGCAGACGCGCCTGGCCCCGGAGGTGGTCATCGTGGGGGGCGCCGCCTTCGCGGGGTTGGCGAAGGAACTGGACATCGCCAGTCAGTGCCGGGTGATCGACTGCCTGGATGCCGCCCTCGCCCAGGCCCAGGCGTTGATGCGGCTGACCGCTGGCGTGAAACATGGCTGAGGGCTTGCACGTGAACCGGGCACGCAGAGATGCCTCTTTCTTCACTTCGAGCGCCATGATAGTGCGCGGCTTGGCCGCGCAACACCATTTGAGCGCCAGGCAAGGGCGCATCAGGACACATGGTCATGTGCGAGGAGGCTCCTGGCCGACCAGTGAGTTGGCTGAATGGAATAACTTTCTGGTTGGCGCGTTTTTTGCCTGAGAATGAAACGAAGATTTCTCACATGATGCTTTTGGGACATGCGTGCCAAAAGTGCCTGTATGCAAGCACAACACCGAGGAAAGCAGCGATGCAATACGTAAACCGTGGGCTCAAGGGGTGGAAAGGTGCGCTAGGCGTCGGTGTCATGGCATTGGCGATGCTGGCGTCCGTCATGGTCAGCGAACCGGCACAGGCCGATACGCTGGCCGAAATCGAACAGCGTGGCACCCTGCGTGTCGCCGTGCCCCAGGATTTCCCGCCATTCGGCTCGGTGGGCACCACCATGCAGCCGCGTGGCTATGACATCGACATGGCGCAATACCTGGCCGACGAGATGGGAGTCGAGCTGGAGCTGGTGACGGTGACCAGCGCCAACCGCATCCCGTACCTGCAGACTCGCCAGGTCGATCTGGTGATCTCCAGCCTGGGCAAGAACCCGGAGCGCGAGGCGGCGATCGATTTCTCCGATGCCTACGCACCGTTCTTCCTGGGGGTGTTCGGTACCAGCCAGGACGAGCCGCTCGAAGCAGCGGAAGAGCTCGACGGCAAGACCATCGGCGTGACCCGGGGCGCGGTCGAGGACATGGAATTGACCGAAATCGCGCCACAAGGGACGAGAATCCAGCGCTTCGAGGACAATGCCACGACCATCTCCGCCTTCCTCTCCGGCCAGGTGAACTACATCGCCACCGGCAACTTGGTCGCCGCCGAGATCGCCGAGCGCAATAGCCAGCGTGCCCCCGAACTGATCTATCAGCTCATGGATTCTCCCTGCCACATCGGGATGAACAAGGGCGAGCCGGCCCTGATGGAGAAGGTCAACGAACTCATCGCCCAAGCCCTGCAGGATGGCACGCTAGAAGGGATGTCGCAGGAGTGGTTCCACACCGGATTGCCCGAAAACTTCGGGTCATGAGGCCGGTATATGGGGATATCTCTGGACTTCATGGCGCTTTCGCCATACCTCGGTGAGCTGTTGAGAGGATTGTTCACCACGGTCGTATTGACCATGGTGACCACGCTCGCCGGCCTGATGCTGGCCATCGTCGTCGCCTATCTCCGGCTGAATGCGGCCGCTTGGGTAGGCATGGCCCTGGGCGGTTACGTCGAGTTGATACGCAATACCCCTTTCATCGTTCAGCTTTTCTTCATTTTCTTCGGCTTGCCGGCATTGGGTATCCGGATCGACGCCATCACGGCGGCGTTCCTGGCCATGACGCTGAACCTGGCGGCGTATTCCGCGGAAATCCTGCGCGCCGGTATCGAGTCGACGGCTCGTGGGCAACTGGAAGCGGCTCGTGCCCTGGGCATGTCGTCACTGCAGAGCTATCGCCATGTGGTGTTGATTCCCGCCTTCTCGCGTATCTATCCCGCGCTGATCAGCCAATGCATCATCGTCATGCTCGGCTCGGCGGTGGTCTCGCAGATTTCGGTGTACGACCTTACCTACGCGGCCAACTTCATCCAATCGCGTAATTTCCGAAGCTTCGAGGCGTACCTGCTGGTTACTCTCATCTACCTGTTGCTGGCGATCGGCATGCGGCAGACCTTCCTGCTGGCCGGACGCAGGCTCTTCGCCTATCGGCAGGGGGAACATGCATGATCGACTTCACCTTGTGGGATATCGTCCGAAACCTCCTGCTGGCGGCGCGCTGGACAGTGGTACTGTCGCTGATCGCCTTCGTCGGCGGTGCGACGTTGGGCTTCGTGTTGACCGTGCTGCGCCTGTCGGGAACGAAGTGGCTCAGGTATCCGATCAATATCTATGTGGATATCTTTCAGGGTACGCCACTATTGATGCAGATGTTCCTGGCCTTCTTCGGTGCGGCGGCGCTGGGTTTCAATGTCTCAGCGTGGGCGGCCGCCTCGGTCGCCCTGATCCTGTTCACCAGCGCCTTTCTCTGCGATATCTGGCGGGGGTGTGTCGAGGCGGTTCCGAAGGGGCAGTGGCAGGCCTCCCGCGTGCTGGGGATGAACTATCTGGAAACGATGCGCCATGTGATCCTGCCCCAGGCGTTGCGCCTCTCGGTGCCGCCAACGGTGGGCTTTTCGGTGCAGGTGATCAAGGGCACGGCACTGGCATCGGTGATCGGCTTCGTCGAACTGACCAGGGCCGGCACCATGCTCAACAACGCGACCTTCGCGCCCTTCACCATCTTCGCGCTCGTGGCACTGTTCTACTTCGCCCTGTGCTACCCGCTTTCATGCTATTCGCGCCATCTGGAGAGACAACTATATGACGCTGGTTTGCGTTAAGGATCTGCACAAGTCCTTTGGTGAGCTGGAGGTTCTCAAGGGGGTGGATCTCGATGTCGCATCAGGCGAAGTCGTGGCCATCATCGGGCGCAGCGGCTCCGGGAAAAGCACCCTGCTACGCTGCCTGAACCAGCTCGAACAGCACGATGGCGGTACCATCGAGATAGCCGGGCAGCATCTCGACGCCGGCGCCATGACGCCCAACGATTTGAGCCGGAACGTCGGCATGGTCTTTCAGAGCTTCAACCTTTTCCCGCACAAGACGGTGGGCGACAACGTCATGCTGGCGCCCACTGTCGTGCGGGGCGTCGACAAGACGGTCGCCGAGCGGTTGGCCAGGGAAGTGCTCGACAAGGTCGGCATGCTGGAGAAGTTCGATGCCTACCCCGCACAGCTTTCCGGTGGCCAGCAGCAGCGGGTGGCCATCGCCCGGGCCCTGGCCATGAACCCCAAGGTCCTGCTTTGTGACGAGGTGACCTCGGCTCTGGACCCGGAACTGGTGGGTGAGGTGCTGCGTGTGCTGGAGGCGTTGGCCAAGGAGGGCATGACACTGATCCTGGTCACTCACGAGATGAAGTTCGCCCATGATGTCGCCGACCGGGTCGTCTTCATGCACCAGGGGAGGATTCACGAGCAGGGGCCGCCCCGGACGCTTTTCGAGCACCCCGAAACGTCGGAGTTGAAACAATTCATCTCCGCTATTCTGTAGGCGTTCCTGGGGGAGGCACGTTTGTGGAGATGCAACACAGCCATCGAGTCCTCCCCGGCTGACCTTCTGTTGCGGCTTCTGGCGAGCCAATAACGACCCAGGTGACTGACATTGCCTGGGTCGTTTTCTGTTCGAAAAAATATATGAAAATATTTTCCATGAAATCTTGACGCCTTGGGACGCCAAGCCTAGTCTCCATATACAGAAATATTTTCCAAAAAATAAAAACCTCTCACTGGAGGATGCATCATGGCTCGCATGACCGCAGCAGAAGCCGCCGTTCACGTGCTCAGGAAGGAAGGCGTCGACGTTGCCTTCGGTGTTCCCGGCGCCGCCATCAATCCCTTCTATGCCGCCATGCGCAAGGTCGGCGGCATCGATCACCTGCTGGCCCGGCACGTGGAGGGCGCCTCGCACATGGCCGAGGGTTACACCCGGACCAGGGCCGGTAACATCGGGGTCTGTATCGGGACATCCGGCCCCGCCGGTACCGATATGATCACCGGCCTCTACTCGGCTACCGCCGATTCGATTCCCATCCTGTGCATTACCGGCCAGGCGCCCCGCGCCAAGCTGCACAAGGAGGATTTCCAGGCGGTGGATATCCAGGCCATTGCCGGTCCGGTCACCAAGTGGGCCGTTACCGTGCTGGAGCCGGCCCAGGTGCCGCGCGCCTTCCAGCAGGCCTTCCAACTGATGCGCTCCTCGCGCCCCGGTCCGGTCCTGATCGACCTGCCCATCGACGTGCAGATGAGCGAGATCGAGTTCGACCCCGATACCTACGAGCCGCTGCCGGCCTACAAGCCCGGCGCTTCGCGTGCCCAGGTCGAGAAGGCCATTGCGATGCTCAATGAATCGGAGCGGCCGCTGCTCGTCGCCGGCGGGGGGATCATCAACGCCGATGCCAGCGATCTGCTGACAGAATTCGCCGAGCTGACCGGTGTGCCGGTGATCCCGACGCTGATGGGGTGGGGCACCATCCCGGACGACCACCCGCTGATGGCCGGCATGGTGGGGCTGCAGACCTCTCATCGTTACGGCAACGCGACCCTGCTGGCGTCCGACTTCGTGTTGGGTATCGGCAACCGCTGGGCGAATCGCCACACGGGCAATATCGAGACCTATACTCGCGGGCGCAAATTCGTCCACGTGGATATCGAGCCGACCCAGATCGGGCGTATCTTCGGCCCCGACTACGGCATCGTCTCCGATGCCAAGGCGGCACTGGCCCTGTTCATCGAGGTGGCCAGGGAATGGAAGGAAGCCGGCAGGCTGAAGGATCGCAGCGAGTGGGCCGAAGCATGCCAGGAACGCAAGCGCACGCTGCTGCGCAAGACGCATTTCGACGACGTGCCGGTCAAGCCGCAGCGGGTCTACGAGGAGATGAACAGGGTCTTCGGCAGGAACACCCGCTATGTCAGCACCATCGGCCTGTCGCAGATCGCCGGCGCCCAGTTCCTTCACACCTACCAGCCACGGCATTGGATCAACTGCGGCCAGGCGGGTCCTCTGGGCTGGACGATCCCGGCGGCACTGGGCGTTTGCCGTGCCGATCCGGACGCCCAGGTGGTCGCGCTCTCCGGTGACTACGATTTCCAGTTCATGGTCGAGGAACTGGCGGTCGGAGCGCAGTTCCGGCTGCCCTATATCCACGTGCTGGTGAACAACTCCTACCTGGGCTTGATCCGCCAGGCCCAGCGCGGCTTCGACATGGACTACTGCGTGCAGCTCTCCTTCGAGAACATCAACTGTCCGGAGATCAACGATTACGGCGTCGATCACGTCTCGGTGGTCGAGGGGCTCGGCTGCAAGGCGCTGCGTGTCACCCGGCCCGACGAGATCGCCCCCGCCTTCACGAGGGCCCGCGAGCTGATGGCCGAGCATCGCGTGCCGGTGGTGGTCGAGATCATCCTGGAACGGGTGACCAACATTGCCATGGGCACCGACCTCGACGCCATCAACGAGTTCGAGGCGCTGGCCGACGAGGGGGCGGATGCGCCCACTTCGATCACTCAGCTCACCTAGGAAAACGCCGCGGGATTACACCGTTTCGATTGATTGGCAGGCCGCGCCGAGGGGCACCGGGGACAGGACGTAGAGGAGGTCCTTCGCCATGGATGGCGAAGGTAGCGCCCAGGGATGGGTTCACAGCGCCTCCTCGCAGTCCTATCGCCGGGGCAGCCCCGTCTGACAGCACAGCGCGAGTCCTGGCCACGACCCAAGGAGTCAAACCATGCCCAAGTTTGCCGCCAACCTCAGCATGCTGTTCACCGAGGAGGATTTCCTCGACCGCTTCAAGGCCGCCGCCGACGCCGGCTTCAAGGGCGTCGAGTACCTCTTTCCCTACGACTACCCGGCCACTGAACTCAAGGCGCGCCTCGACGAGCACGACCTCACCCAGGTGCTGCACAACCTGCCGGCCGGTGACTGGGGCGCCGGTGAGCGTGGCATCGCCTGCCATCCGGACCGGGTGGAGGAGTTTCGCGCCGGGGTCGAGCAAGCCATCGACTACGCCACGGTGCTGGGCTGCAAGCAGGTCAACTGCCTGGCCGGCATCCAGCCGCAAGGCGTGAGCGAGGATCAGGCGCGGCGCACCCTGGTGGAGAACCTGCGCTATGCCGCCGAGACGCTCGAGGCCGCCGGCATCCTGCTGCTGGCCGAGCCGATCAACACCCGCGACATCCCCGGTTTCTTCCTCAACCGCACCGAACAGGCGCTGGCGATCTTCGACGAGGTGGGCAGCGACAACCTCAAGCTGCAGTACGACATCTATCATATGCAGATCATGGAAGGAGACCTGGCGCCCACCATCGAGAAGCACCTGGAACGCATCGCCCACGTGCAACTGGCCGACAACCCGGGGCGCCACGAGCCCGGCACCGGCGAGATCCACTACCCCTTCCTGTTCGACCATCTCGACCGGCTGGGCTACAGCGGTTGGATCGGCTGCGAGTACAAGCCGGCCACGACGACGAAAGAGGGGCTGGGCTGGCTGGATCGGGCGCTGAACTGAGCAGCAGGCCACGGTACTGGGCGCGGGGGCGTCGGCGACCGGTCTGCGAGGAGGCGCTGTGAACCCATCCCTGGGCGCTACTTTTGCCATCCATTGGCAAAAGACCTCCTCTGCGACCGGTCCCCGCCGCCCGCCCGGATACCAACGAGCAATTGCTTCCGGAGTGGTTGCTTAGGCGACATCAATAACAAGCCAGACAGGAGACATATCATGAGCAAGATCGGTTTCATTGGCCTCGGCATCATGGGTCGCCCCATGGCGGGGCATCTGCTGGATGCCGGCCACGAACTCGTTACCGTCAAGCGCGGCACCCTCGACGCCACCCTGGCCGAGAAGGGCGCCAAGGTGGCCGCCGACCCGAAGGCGGTGGCCGAGGCTTCCGACGTCATCATCACCATGGTGCCGGACACCCCGGACGTCGAAACGGTGCTGTTCGGCGAGAATGGCATCGTCGAGGGGCTCAGGCCCGGTACCCTGGTGATCGACATGAGCTCGATCGCGCCCATCGCCACCCAGGGTTTCGCCAAGCGCATCCACGAGGCCGGGGGGGAGTATGTCGATGCGCCGGTCTCCGGCGGCGAAGGGGGAGCCATCAATGCGGCCCTGACCATCATGGTGGGTGCGACCGAGGAGGGCTTCGAGCGGGCCCGGCCGATCCTCGAGGTGATGGGCAAGACCATTACCCATATCGGCGGTCACGGTGCCGGGCAGACCTGCAAGGTGGCCAACCAGATCGTGGTGGCCCTGACCATCGAAGCGGTGGCCGAGGGCCTGCTGTTCGCCTCGAAGGCCGGTGCCGACGTGGCCAAGGTGCGTGAATCGCTGCTCGGGGGCCTCGCCCAGTCGAAGATCCTCGACGTGCACGGCGAACGCATGATCAAGCGTACCTTCGACCCGGGGTTCCGCATTCGCCTGCACCAGAAGGACCTCAACCTGGCCCTGGAGGGCGCGCGTAGCCTGAACCTGTCGCTGCCGGGCACGGCCAACGCCCAGCAGCTGTTCCAGGCCTGCGCCGCCCATGGCGGGGCCGATTGGGATCACGCCGGCATCCTGCGTGCCCTGGAGGCGCTGGCGGATCACGAGATCGGTCGCTAGAAAAGCGGTTCCCTGGGGAAGTTCAGCCTATTGAAACTTCCCTTGAGGCGGGCGTCGGGTCGTCGCCCGCCTGGCCACGCGTTTGTGGCCTTTGGCCCGGTGGCGGGGCTCCGGCTGAAAGCCGCTCGCCGTCGGGCTTTTTTTACCCTCTCCCTGCTGCTACCGTCGAACGGGTATCGGCCCCGCTGCGAGGTGTCACCAATGCAAGCCCCTGCTTCTCTCCCCCCTTTCGATCACACGGTGGATGTTGCCGCCTGGCTGCATGACCTGGCCAGCACCGCCATTTCCGCCGTGCACCCCGACACCCTGGTGGCCGACCTGCTGCCCGACCCACCGCCGGGACGTACCGTCGTCGTCGGCGCGGGCAAGGCCGCCGCCTCCATGGCGGCGGCGCTGGAACGTGCCTGGCAGGCGCGTTGTCCCGATGCGGCGCTCTCCGGCCTGGTGGTGACTCGCTACGGTCATGGCGCCGACTGTGCCGTCATCGAGGTGCTGGAAGCCTCGCACCCGATGCCGGATGACCTCGGAGAGAAGGCCGCTCGACGCATGCTCGAGGCGGTCGAGGGCCTGTCGTCCCGGGACAGGGTGATCGGGCTGATCTCCGGTGGCGGTTCCGCATTGATGACGCTGCCGGCTCCGGGCATCACCCTGGCCGACAAGCAGGCGATCAACCGTGAGCTGCTGCGCTGCGGCGCGCCGATCAGCCGGATCAATATCGTGCGGCGTCACCTTTCTTCCATCAAGGGGGGGCGGCTGGCGGCGGCGGCGCATCCCGCCCAGGTGGTGACCTGGCTGATCTCGGATGTGCCCGGCGACGAACCGTCGCTGATCGCCTCCGGGCCGACCCTGCCCGATGCCTCGACCCCGGCCGATGCCCTGGCGGTACTCGAGCGGTACGCCATTGCCATTCCGGACAACGTGCGCCGCCATCTGCAGGAGAGCCGGCGCGCGCCCGCTCCCCGGGATGAGGATTTCGCCCGGGACGACAGTGTCGTGCTGGCCAGGGCGCACGATGCCCTCGAAGCGGCCAGGCAGGCTGCCGGGAAGGCCGGCCTGACGGTGCATGTGCTGGGTGACGACCTGGAAGGCGAGGCGCGCGAGCTGGGCCGGGCCCATGCGCGCCTGGCGCTCGACGAGCGCGATCGGGTCGATGCTCCGCTGCTGATCCTTTCCGGCGGCGAGACCAGTGTCACCGTGCGTGGCGAAGGGCGTGGCGGGCGCAACGTGGAGTACCTGCTGGGCCTGTACGAGGCCCTCGAAGGCACGGAAGGCATCCATGCCCTCGCCATCGACACCGACGGAATCGACGGCTCCGAGGACAATGCCGGTGCACTGTTCGTCCCCGGCGACTGGGCCCGTGCCCGCGAACTCGGCCTCGATCCCGCCGATTACCTGTCACGCAACGACGCGTATACTTTCTTCGAGACGCTGGACCGGCTCATCGTCACCGGGCCGACACGCACCAACGTCAACGATTTCCGTGCCATTCTGGTCTTGCCGAGGACACCATGACGCTTCCCCCCCACGCCCCCATCCACGCCCCCATTCGTCGTACCAAGATCGTTGCCACCCTGGGGCCGGCCAGCGACCGCGACGGTGTGCTGGAGGCCATGATCCGAACCGGTGTCGATGTGGTGCGACTCAACTTCTCCCATGGCTCACCGGAAGATCATCGCCGCCGCCTGGCCGCCGTTCGCGAGATCGCCACTCGTCTGGGAAAGAGTGTGGCGGCGCTGGGCGACCTGCAGGGGCCCAAGATCCGTATCGCCCGCTTCAAGGAAGGCCCCGTGGAGCTCGAGGAAGGCCAGCCCTTCGTGCTCGACATGGCCATGGATACCGAAGCCGGCAGTGCCCGGCGCGTGGGTTGCGAGTACAAGCAGTTGGTGGATGACGTGACGACCGGCGACCGGCTGCTGCTCGATGACGGTCGTCTGGTGCTCGTGGTGGAAAAGGTCCAGGGACAGGAAATCCATACCGTGGTGGCGGTGGGCGGCAAGCTTTCCAACAACAAGGGCATCAACAAGGAGGGCGGCGGGCTCTCGGCCCCGGCCCTCACCGAAAAGGACCGTGCCGACCTCAGGGAGGCCATCGATATCGGCGTGGACTACCTGGCCGTGTCGTTTCCCCGCAGTGCCGCCGACATGCACGAGGCGCGGGAACTCCTGGGCGAGGCCGGGCGCGAGATCGGTCTCGTCGCCAAGCTCGAGCGGGCCGAGGCGGTGGCCGACGAGGCGACCCTGGATGGCATCATCGAAGCCAGCGAGGCGGTGATGGTGGCGCGTGGCGACCTTGGCGTGGAGATCGGCGATGCCAAGCTGATCGGTACGCAGAAGCGCATCATCAAGCGCGCTCGCACGCTCAACCGGGCGGTGATCACCGCCACCCAGATGATGGAGTCGATGATCGGCTCGCCGTTGCCCACCCGTGCCGAGGTATTCGACGTGGCCAACGCCGTGCTCGACGGCACCGACGCGGTGATGTTGTCCGCCGAGACCGCCGCCGGCGACTACCCGGTCGAGACCCTCGACGCCATGCAGCGGGTCTGCCTGGGGGCCGAGCGTGAACGCATCGCCCAGGAGTCCGGTCACCGCATCCACGAGGGTTTCTCGAAGATCGACGAGACCATCGCGCTGTCGGCCATGTACGCCGCCAACCACCTCTCGGGGGTGGCTGCCATTGCCTGCATGACGTCAACGGGGTACACGCCGCTGATCGCCTCGCGGATTCGTTCAGGGCTGCCGATCGTGGGGCTTGCCCACAGCCCGGTGGCGCAGCGGCGCATGGCGCTCTATCGCGGCGTGGTCTCGCTGCCCTTCGACACCAGCGAGATGGAAGCCGCGGAGCTCAATGACCTGGCGTTGGCGCTGCTGGTGGAGCAGGGGATCGCCATGCCAGGGGATCATGTCATTCTGACCCGGGGCGATCACATGGATGCCCATGGCGGAACCAATACGATGAAGATACTGGATGTGAATGAACGGCATCGGGCTGGCTAAGCCGACATGGCTTTGTATACAGAAAGCGCTCTTTGTGTGGCCAGCTTGTACCAAACATGCGAAGGTATTCTCATGACGAAGACGGGAGAAACCGTACCATGAGCAGTACCTGGCAGGAGGAAGTCGCCGCCGAGACGCGTGCGGGAGGGCGCATCAGCGACCGATTCATCGTCGACAAGGTGCGTAATGCCGTGTTGACGCAACGCCTGCCGCCGGGTACCCGGCTGCCGGAGGTGGCGCTGGGTGACATTTTCGGTGTCAGCCGTTCGGTGGTGCGCAAGGCACTGACTCGCCTGGCCGCCGACCATGTGGTCACCCAGCATCCGAATCAGGTGGCGCGGGTGCGGGCGCCGAGCATCGAGGAGACTCGGGAGACCTTCGGTGCCCGCCGCCTGGTGGAGGGCGAGGTGGTGGCACTGCTGGCCGGTCGTCTCGCCGACACGCAGCTGGACGCCATCGACACGCTCGTGGAGTACGAGGCCGAGGCCCATGCCCGTGGCGATGAACCCGCCCGTATCGAACATTCGTTGGCGATTCACCATCTGCTCGCCGACCAGTCGCCCAACCGGGTTCTGGGCGCGATGCTCACCGACCTGATCCTGCGCACCTCCATCGTCATCGCGCTCTACAAGCGTGCCGGTCTCTCGAGTTGCTACCTGGCGGAGGATCACCCCGCGCTGCTCGTCCATCTCGGGAGGGGAGAAGGAGAGGCGGCGAGGCGCTGTATACATGACCACCTGCTGGCGCTGGAAAACCTGCTTGATCTCAGTGCCCGGGAGACGCGTATTGACCTGATGGAGATTCTCGGCCAGAAAGAGGTGAGCTGACCCCCGGGGCTGGCATGCCCACCGTGGCCGCCGCTTCGCCCCGCGGCACGCCGACTTTTCGGACAAGGCTTACTGGAGAAGGTGCCGTCATGATGGCTTCGAATCACTTGGACAAATCCTCGATGCGAATGGCCCTGTCCGCTCTGGTAGTGCTGATGATCGTCATGCTGGCCTGGTATTGGCCGGCCGCGGCCGAGCCTCCGGGGAATCTCGAGGTCGAATCTCTGATCATCGAGACGGGGCGGGAGGCTCACCGTCTCGAGGTGGAAATGGCACGCACGACGGCCCAGCGCCAGTTTGGTCTGATGGATCGGGATCACCTCGATCCGGAGGCGGGCATGCTCTTCGTTTATGATCGTCTCCAGCCGGCCGGTAGCGGCTTCTGGATGTATCGTACCCGCATCCCCCTGGACATCGCTTTCATCGATTCGCAAGGGCGTATTGCGGCGGTCCACACCATGCAACCCTGCCGCTCGGATAACCCGGCGGACTGCCCGGCCACGTTGGCCGGGGCGAGCTATCTGGCGGCGCTGGAGGTCAATGCCGGCTATTTCACCGAGCGTGGTATCGGCGTAGGCGACTGCGTCGACTGGCCGGGACGGCCAGCGGGTTGCGTGACGACCAGGTCGGTCGAATGACATCGGCTGGGCTCACGATACCGAACTGCGGCGTTTGAACCGTATGACGATCAGAGCGACCCCGGCGATGACCAGCGCGCCCCCGGCGAGGATATGGCCGTTCAGGTGCTCGCCCAGCAGGATCACGCCAAGCAGCACGGCTCCTACCGGCACCAACAGGCTGAGAGGCGCCAGTCGGTTGACCGGATGGCGCCGCAGCAGGCCGTACCAGAGGCCGTAGGCAACGATGGACGACATCACCGCCGTATAGAAAACCGCTCCCCAGCCGGCCCAGCCGGCCTGGCCGATGGCTTCCATCTGGCCACTCTCGAACCACCATGATCCGAGCCCCACCTGGGGGATGGCGAATAGCGCCACCCAGCCTGCCAGTGCCATGGGGGCGATGTTGGGTCCACGCTTGATCAGCAGTTGTGACACCGCCCAGCCCAGGGCGCTGAGCAGTAGCAGTGCCATGGGAAGCGGGGAGGGCAGGCTGGGCCCCCCGGCGAGTATCACCACTCCGCCGAAAGAGAGCGCCAAACCAACCATGCGCCGGCCATTCAGACGCTCGCCCAGGAAAATCACCGCGAGCAGGGTGGCGAAGGGCGTTCCCATCTGCACCAGCAGCGCGCCGGTACCGGCCTCGGCCTGCCCCAGGCCGATGAACAGCAACGCGAAATGCAGCGTGCCGAAGGTCATCGACAGCAACAGCAGGAAGGGCAACTGGTGCCTGGCCACTGGATGGAAGGGCACGAGCAGAGCCGCGACCAGGATAAAGCGAAGGGTGGTAAGCAGCAGGGGTGGCAGCTCCTCGACCCCCAGTTTGATGACGATGATGTTCAGGGCCCAGATGGCGACGATCAGCAGGCCCAGCAGCAGGTCTCGAAGTGGCATCCAGCGGCTTCCTGTTCGGCAATGAGGGGGCCCGGCGAGCCGCGCGGCGCCCTATGGCAAGGCACACCATCATACCGTTTTCGTCTGTCGGGCTCTCGAGGCTGGGCCCGGATCGATCAGATCTGGCAAAGTGGTACGTATCTTGAATACGTATGCACATGTTAATACTAAAGTATATTTTCTTTTTAAATAGTCACTTATCTAATTATTGTTGCGTGTTTTTTTAGGATAGTTTGAATACGTATCTTCAGTGGGCTAGAAGTAGAGGAGCTCGTCCAAAGAGGCATGGCCTCATGGGCGAACGGTGTCCTCATTACAACGACAACCTGATCGACGGCTCAGGCTCCACCGCTGTCGTCGGCATCGAAAGGAGTACAGCATGACGAGTATTCATCACGCCATCTTTCGCAAGACCGCCCTGGCCTCGGCCCTGTCGCTCGCCATGGTGTCGGCCGTGCAGGCCGGAACCGAGCGCACGATCGATGTCAGCCTGCCACTGGGGGCCGATTCCCAGCAGGGCATCGGCGTACTCAAGTTCGGTGAGGAACTCGAGCGGCTCTCCGAAGGGCGCCTGACGATCGACCCACACTACGATAACGCCCTGGGCGCCGAGCGCGAGGTGATAGAGGGCATGGGTTTCGGCATCGTCGATGCCGGGATCTCTTCCACTGGCCCGATGGGTGGTTTTGTCGATCAGTTCCTGCTCTTCGACCTGCCCTATGTCTTCGAGGATCATGAACACGCCTACGCCTTTCTTGACAGTGAGCATGGCGAGGAGCTGGCCCAGCTCGCCGAAGAGCAGATGAACGTCAAGATCCTGGCCTGGATGGAAAACGGCTTCCGCCATAACACCAACTCGGTGCGGGCACTGAACCATCCCGATGACCTTCGCGGCATCAACCACCGCACCCAGGAGAGCCGCGTACAAGTGGACACCTGGGAGGCGCTGGGCGCCAACGCCACACCGATGGCCTGGACCGAGGTCTATACCGCGCTCCAGCAAGGCGTCATGGATAGCCAGGAGAACCCGCTGCCAACCATCTATGACGTCAACTTCTATGAAGTGCAGGATTATCTGAACATTACCCGGCACGTCTATTCGCCGGCTCCGCTGATGATGGGCCTCGATCTGTTCAACTCGTTCAGTGAAGAGGACCAGGACATCATTCTGGAAGCGGCGCAGATCGCCCTGCCGGTGCAGCGTGAGGCCAGCCAGGAGCTCGAACAGCGCTATCTGGTCCAGCTCGAAGAGTTGGGCATGACCGTGACCCAGCCGGATATCGAGCCGTTTCGCGACGCCGTAAGTCCGGTGATCGAGAAGTGGTCCTCCACGGTTGGTGAAGAGCTCGTCGAAGCCGCGGTCAACTTCAACCACTGAACCATGGCCTCCCGGAGGCGGACCATCCGCTTCCGGGAAGGTCGTGCCTGTGAAAAGAGGCCGCCATGAAGAAGTTTCTGATGCTTACCAACGACGGCATCGAGCTATTCAACCGTGTGATTGGCTGGGTGCTTGCCGCACTGCTGCTGCTGATGACCGTGCTGATTTTCTGGCAGGTCTTTGCGAGATTCGTGGTGGGAAGGCCGCTCTACTTTTCCGCAGAGATCGCGCGGTTTGCCATGATCTGGCTTACGTTCGTCGGCGCGGGTTACGCCTATCGCAAGGGGTTGCTGATCTCGATCGATATCGTACTCGAGTTCGCCGGACCCCGGGTGTCATGCCTGTTCCGGATTCTGATCATCCTCTCCTCGGCTGTCTTCGCTTTCATCCTGGTCAAGTACGGCTTCGAAATGGTGGGCCGGGTCGCCAGCCAGACCGCGCCCAGTACCCGTATCTCGATGATGTGGCCCTACCTTGCCGTACCCGCTGGCGGCATTGTCATTCTGGTCAACTCCGTGGCCTTGCTGATTGACGAGATTCTCGGCATCGAGAAAGACGATGCCGGTATCAAGATACAGGGAGAGTGACCATGGCCTTGCTGTTGTTCCTGCTGCTGATTGGTTTGTTCATTGTTGGCGTGCCTATCGCTTTCTCCCTGGGTCTGGCTTCGGCGATAACGGTCTGGCATGGGGATCTCATGCCGATGTTGATCGTAGTCCAACAGTTCATTACCTCGATCAATTCCTTTCCGTTGATGGCAATCCCCTTCTTCATTCTGGCCGGCTATCTGATGCAGAGCGGCGGAATTTCCAAACGCCTAGTGGACTTCTCCAATACCCTGGTGGGTAGCATGACCGGAGGGCTGGCCATGGTTGCCATCGTCACCTCTCTGTTCTTTGCCGCCATTTCTGGATCAGGAGCCGCGACCACGGCTGCCATCGGTTCAATTCTGATTCCCGCGATGATTGCCAGTGGATACTCTGCCAGCTATGCGTCGGCCAATCAGGCAGCTTCCGGAGCTCTTGGAGTCATTATCCCTCCCAGTATTCCCCTGATCCTCTATGGGATTGCGGCTAATGTCTCCGTAGGAGACATGTTCGTGGCGGGAATATTCCCAGGTCTGATGATTACCGTGAGCCTGCTGATCTTCGCTTATTTTTATGCCCGCCACCATGGCCACGGTGGTGGAGAGAGAAGCTCGTTACGCGAAGTAGGGGAGGCCGGGAAGAAGGCGATCCTTGCGATTCTTATGCCAGTCATCATCCTTGGTGGTATCTATGGCGGTATCTTTACCCCCACCGAGGCGGCGGTGATTGCGGTGGTTTACTCCTTTCTGGTTGGCTTCGTCATCTACCGGGAAATCAAGCTCAAGGATATCGTCGGTATTCTGCAAGAGGCGGCGATCACCACGGCTGTCGTTCTCAGCATTATCGGTGCCGCAGGGCTCTATGGGAGAATTCTTCAGAGCTTGAGAGTGCCGGCAATGATTTCCAATTACGTCGTCGACGCTATCGATAGCCCGATAACTTTCATTATTCTTGTCAATGTGCTGTTGTTTATGGCCGGGATGTTCATCGAGGCAGCGGCAGCGATCCTGATTTTCGTACCTATCTTGCTGCCGATTGCAATCAGCTTTGGGTTCGACCCGGTCCATTTCGGCATCATTATGGTGGTCAACCTGGCCATGGGTATGTTCACGCCACCGGTCGGCCTGAATCTCTTCGTGGCATCCCAGATATCCAAGGTAGGCGTGGCCAGGCTTTCCTACGCTGTCCTGCCTTTTGTTGCCATCGTTATGGTGAATGTTTTTATCATTAGCGTGGTGCCTTTTCTCTCCACCTGGCTGCCATCTTTGCGCTGACAGATGGGCTTTTTCACTGCAAGGAGACGCGAAATGCAAGTCATTGAAAGCCTCGTTCCACGCCAAGGACTCCGAGTACTGGTCACCGCGGGTGCCAATGGTATCGGCCTGGCCATTACCCGCGCCTTTCATGAAGCAGGAGCCCGGGTGCATGTCTGCGACATCGACGTCGAGGCGGCCGGAAATCTGCCGGAAGGGGTTGGCTTCACCCGGGCTGACGTGAGTCGCGAGGCGGATGTAGAGGCGCTGTTCGAGGCGGCGAGCGGCCTGGGCGGTCTGGACGTGGTGGTCAACAACGCGGGTATTACCGGCCCGACCGGTGGTGTCGACGAGATCGAACCCGATGCCTGGCGCCAGACCATCGATGTCAATCTCAATGGCCAATACTACGTAGCCAGGCTGGCCGCCGGCCTCCTGCGTGACAGCGAAGGGTTATTGATCAACATGGCCTCGGTGGCCGGCCGGCTGGGGTTCGCCTATCGCACGCCCTACGCCGCCAGCAAGTGGGCGGTAGTGGGGCTGACCAAGAGTCTGGCCTGCGAGCTTGGCCCCGCGGGTGTACGGGTCAATGCGATCCTGCCCGGCATCGTGCGTGGTCCGCGTATCGAGCGGGTGATCGAGGAGCGCGCCGCCAAGCGGGAAATCGGCTACGCCGAGATGGAGCAGGAAAACCTCGCAAAGATCTCCATGCGCAAGATGGTGGAGCCCACCGATATCGCGGCCATGGCGCTGTTCCTGGCGGCGCCCGGCGGCTCCAGCATCTCGGGCCAGGCGCTCAGCGTCTGCGCCAACGTGGAATCCCTTTGAGTATCGCGTAAACAGGAGAGAACAATGACAACTCACGCTGCGGTGGTGGGGGCCGGCCTGATTGGCCGCGCCTGGGCCATCGTCTTTGCCCGAGCGGGGCTACCGGTGTGCCTCTTCGATGTCGATGCCCAGGCGCTGGCGAAGGCACGCGGGGCCATTCGCCGATCCCTTGATGACCTCGTCGAGTTCGGGCTGGTCGAGGACCCGGAAGGCGTGATGTCGCGGATCAGGGTCGAGGCCGATCTCGAACGGGCGCTGGCCGGCGCCGACTACCTGCAGGAGTGCGGCCCCGAGGATGTCGAGGCCAAGTGCCGTATCTATGCCCAGATAGAGTCGGTGGTTTCACCGACGACGATCCTGGCAAGCTCGACATCCGGCATCGCAGCCTCGCGCTTCACCGGGCACCTGCGGTATCCCGAGCGTTGCCTGGTCGCCCACCCGGTCAATCCGCCCTATCTCATACCGCTGGTCGAGGTGGTGCCGACCCCGGCGACGACCGATGCGGTGGTCGAGCGCACCATGCAACTGATGGCGGCAATCGATCAAATCCCCATCCTGGTACGCAGGGAGGTGCAGGGCTTCATTCTCAACCGGCTCCAGGGTGCGCTGCTCAACGAGGCGCTGCGGCTGTTCCGCGATGGTTATGTATCGGCAGCCGACCTGGACAAGACCGTCAAGCATGGCCTCGGGCTGCGCTGGTCCTTCATGGGCCCCCTGGAGACCATCGATCTCAACGCGCCGGCGGGGGTGATCGACTACGGGCGCCGCTACGGTCCGCTCTATCGTGACATCGATCTACAGCGCGATGCCGCCGACCCCTGGGCTCCCGAGACCTTGGCAAGGCTTGATGCCGAGCGGCGCGACGAGCTGCCCGGGGAGGGGCTGGCCGAGCGCCAGGCATGGCGGGATCGTCGCCTCATGGCGCTGATGGCCCACCAGCACGCCACCCGGAACGATTGAAAGCCAACCATTGCGAGGAACACTCATGGCGACGCAACGCAAAGTCATCATCACCTGTGCCGTCACCGGCGCGATCCATACCCCTTCGATGTCGCCGCATCTGCCGGTGACTCCCGAGGAGATCACCGAGGCGGCCATCGCCGCCGCCGAAGCGGGAGCGTCCATCCTGCACCTGCATGCGCGGGACCCCGAAACCGGCAAGCCGACCCAGGACCCCGCGGTGTTCGAAAAATTCCTGCCGAAGATCAAGGCAGCCACCAATGCGGTGATCAACCTGACCACCGGCGGCAGCCCCCATATGACGGTGGAGGAGCGCATGCAGCCGGCCATGGAGTTCAAGCCGGAACTGGCATCGATGAACATGGGATCAATGAATTTCGGTCTATTCCCGATGCTCGAACGCTTCCGCGAGTTCGAGCACGACTGGGAGCTGGCACATCTCGAGAACAGCCGTGACCTGGTATTCAAGAACACCTTCGCCGACATCGAGAAGGCCATGACGCTGGGCGCCCGCAACGGGACGCGCTTCGAGTGTGAATGCTATGACATCGGCCATCTCTACAGCCTGCGCAACCTGATGGATCGTGGCATCATCACGGGCCGCGTCTTCGTGCAGAGCGTATTCGGGATATTGGGCGGCATCGGCCCTCACCCTGAGGACGTCTTGCACATGCGGCGAACCGCCAATCGCCTGTTCGGGGATGACTACGCCTGGTCGGTACTGGGAGCCGGCAGCAGCCAGATGAGAATTGCTGCCCAGGCCGCCGCGATGGGCGGGCACGTGAGGGTGGGGCTTGAGGACTCGTTGTGGCTGGGGCCGGGGCAACTGGCCGACAGCAATGCCAGCCAGGTGCGCAAGGTGCGCACAATCCTCGAGGGTTTGTCGTACGCCGTGGCGACCCCCGACGAGGCTCGGGAAACGCTACAGCTGAAGGGTGCCGACAGGGTAGGCTTCTAGAGGCCTGAAACAGCAGCCGTCTTTTCGCCGGGTGCCAGGAGTGCGGGAGTACGAGCACTGGGCGTGAGCCCTCCGGGAACCGGGTAAACGGCGCCATGCATGCGTCTACTGCGAGCGTGATCAATGAAGAGGAAGTCCGTTACATCCCGGGACGTGGCCAGGTTGGCCGGCGTATCCCAGTCGGCGGTCAGCCGCAGCTTTTCCCCGACGGCCAAGGTCTCGGAGAAGACCCGGAAGAAAGTCATGGAGGCGGCTCGTGAACTGGGCTATCGGCCGAACACGATCGCCCGTTCGTTGATAACACGATCAAGCAGGACGATCGCCGTCGTCACCTACAGTCTCGAGAACCCCTTCTACTCCTTCGTCCTGGAGAAGGCGTCCCGCTTCTTTCAGGAGCAGGGCTACCACCTGCTGCTGTTCTTTGCCCCGCCCGGAAGGGATTTCGATGCGGTCATCGACGACATCATTAAGAGCCAGGTCGAGGGCGTCCTGATGCTGGCGATCACCATCGACAGTAGCCAGGCCAAGGCGGTGGCGGATTTCGACATTCCGGTCGTCATCATCAACCGTACCGTCAACCATGCGGGTATCAGCCAGGTCGGCAGTGATAATTACCGTGGCGGCTACTGGGCAGCCAGCCATCTGGCTACCCTTGGGCTCAGTCGTATCGCCTTTCTCGCCGGGCTGGTTGATTCATCGACCAGCGGCCAGCGCCAGGAGGGCTTTTTCGATGGGCTCGAGGAGCATGGCCTGACATGCCATGCGATGGACGTGGGCAACTATCGCTATGACGATGCCTGTTTCGCGACGCGCCGCCTGTTTTCCGCCCATGTGGTACCGGATGGGATATTCGCGGCAAATGATCTCATGGCGATCGCGGCGATGGAGATCATCCGACACGAGTTCAATCTTTCGGTGCCGGATGATGTCTCCGTCATCGGTTTCGATGACATGCCCATGGCGGCCTGGCCGAGTCACTCGTTGACCACCCTCAGGCAACCCGTCGATGAAATGATAATGAAGGCGACGGAGCTGTTGCTGGCCCAGATCCACGGGAGCCAGACGGAGCCACAATATATCAAGCTGCCGGTAGCCCCCATGGTTCGGCGCAGTACGCGACGTCCGGCCCGCAGGAGCCCTCCTGGCCCGGTAGCATGAGACGCTGGCATTCAACGTGCGACTTCATGGAATATCGAAGCCGTGGCACGATCCAGCACGTCATAACATCAGAGGCATCAGCCCAGAACGATAATCACGGCCGTGCTTTCCTGTACCGGCCCCTGTTGCAAGGACACGTCATGACATCCGCCAGACCACTCACCCGTTTCGCCGCGGCCCTGGCCGGCGCCGCCATGCTCACCGCCTCGCTGTCCGCCCAGGCCCGTGAGCTTTCCGTATCCACCGTATTGTCCGACGCCTTTCCCTGGGGCCAGGCCGCCGAGAAGTGGGCCGAGCTGGTGGAAGAGCGCACCGAGGGTCGCCTGACCCTGCGCGTCTATCCCAACTCCCAGCTGGTGGCCGGCGACCAGACCCGGGAATTTTCCGCCATGCGCTCTGGTTTGATCGATATGGCAGTGGGGTCCACTATCAACTGGTCGCCCCAGGTGCCGGAGCTCAACCTGTTCTCGCTGCCGTTCTTCATGCCGGATGAGGATGCGGTGGATGCCGTGACCGGGGGCGAGGCCGGCGACATGATCTTCGAGGCCATCGAGTCCCGCGGCGTGATCCCGCTGGCGTGGGGCGAGAATGGCTTCCGCCAGCTCTCCAATTCCCGCGGTCCGATCAGCGAACCCGGTGACCTGGATGGGCTGAAGATTCGTGTGGTGGGTTCTCCGCTGTTCCAGGACACGTTCAACACACTGGGGGCCGACCCTACCCAGATGAGCTGGACCGATGCACAGCCGGCATTGACCACCGGTGCCGTCGATGGCCAGGAGAACCCGCTGTCGGTATTCGATGTGTCGCGTATCGACCAGGTTGGCCAGGAATACCTCACGCTCTGGAACTACATGAATGATCCGCTCATCTTTGCGGTGAACCAGCGCGTCTGGGATTCCCTGTCGGCAGAGGACCGGGAAATCCTTCGCGAAACCGCCGTCGAAGCCGGCGAGTGGGAGATCGCCATGACTCGCGAGGAGGAGAGCGAGCGCCTGGCCGCCATCCGGGAGCGCGGCGTGCAGGTCACCGAGCTGACCGAGGAGCAGCATGAGGCGTTCGTGCAGGCGACTGCCAGCGTCTACGACAAGTGGAGTCCGCGAATCGGCAAGGAACTGGTCGATACGGCGCAGGAAGCGATCGACGCGCGCTGATCCGCTCCGCCAACCCTGCTGGCCCCTGCACGGGGCCAGCCTGCTTTCCGCGAGGCTCCCATGAAGTATTCTCCTGATGCCAGGCCGGAGCGCTGGCTGGGCTCGCTGGCGCTGGCGATCATCTCGCTGATCAGCCTGGGTAATGTCGTGACCCGTTATGTGACCGGCGGTTCGTTGGCCTTCACCGAGGAGTTCTCGGTGTTCCTGCTGGTGGTCCTGTCCTTCGCCGGTGCCTCGGTGGCACTTCGCCGCAATGGCCATATCCGTATCGGGATGGTCGAACGCGCCCTGCCTCCGGGGCCGCGCAAGGCCCTGATTTTCTTCCAGGGACTCTGCGGCGCCTGCGTGCTGGGACTGATCGTCTGGTTCGGCGGCAAGCTGACCTGGGAGGAGTACCAGTGGGGGTCTCTGTCGCCGGGGCTCGGCCTGCCGCAGTGGTGGTATCTGCTGTGGTTGCCGCTACTGGCGGTGGCGATGCTGGTACGCCTGGTCCAGCAGACCCTCGATCGTCTGAGCGGGAGGCTCGCCAATGAGCCCTGACCTGTGGATGATCCTGGCCTTTGCCGGGCTGCTTGTCGCCGGGGTGCCGGTGGCCTTCTCGTTGGCGCTGTCGGGTGCCGTTGGCATCCTCATCGGACTATCGCCCGAGATGCTGGCCACACTGGGTACCAACACCTACAACAGCATTGCCAAGTATCCCCTGATCGCTATTCCACTGTTCATCATGACGGGGCTGATCTTCGAACGCGCCGGAGTGGCGCTGCGCCTGGTGCGCTTCGCTCAGGCCCTGATCGGCCAACGCCATGGCGGCTTGGCGCTGGTGGCGGTGCTGGTCTGCATGATCATGGGCGGGATGAGCGGCTCGGGGCCAGCGGATGCCGCCGCGGTGGCGATGGTCATGCTGCCCAGCATGACCAAGGCCGGCTACCCGAAACCCTTCTCGGCCACGCTGATTGCGGCATCGGCGTCCACGGCGATTCTGATCCCGCCTTCGGTGGCGCTGATTCTCTACTCCATCGTGGTGCCGGGCGTCGATCTGCGGGCCCTGTTCGCCGCCGGCCTGTTACCCGGCATTCTCGCCGGCCTGGCCCTGCTGGTGCCGGCTCTACTGGTCTCGAAACGCTATGGCTGGGAAGGCCGCCATGCCATGCCCCAGGCAGAACAGCTGAAAGTGGGGGAGACCTTCAAGCAGGCCCTGCCGGCACTCTTTGCCCCGGTGCTGATCCTGGGCGGCCTGCGCTCCGGGCTCTTCACGCCCACCGAGGCCGCCGTGGTCGCCGTGGCCTACGGCATCCTGGTGGGACTGTTCCTGACTCGCGAGATCGGCCTCAAGGATCTCTGGGGACTGTTTGGTGAAGCGGCAGTGATTTCCGGCGTGGTCATGTTGATCATCTCCTTGGCGGGCATCTTTGCCTGGGCGGGTACCATGCTCGGTACCTTCCGCCACCTGGCGGAGTGGATCATCGGTCTGTCCGACAGCGGAGTGCTGTTGCTGGTCCTGATCATGCTGGCGGTACTGGTGGCCGGCATGCTGCTCGATGCCATTTCCATCTACCTGATCATGATGCCGATCCTCATTCCGGTGATGCAGCACTTCGAATGGAACCCGGTCTGGTTCGGAATCCTGTTGGCGATGAACATTGCCATAGGTCAGTTCACGCCGCCCGTGGCGGTGAACCTGATGGTGACCACCGAGATTGCCAAGATCCGCCTGGAACAGACCATCGGCTGGTCACTGCTGTTCGTGCTGGCCATGGCCAGTGCGCTGGCGCTCGTCGCGATCTTTCCCCAGATTGCCTTGTGGCTGCCCGGTGTGCTGGGCTACAACATCTGACCCGGTGGCCGGCAGGCGCTAAGCTGGGGATAAACGCATTGATGATAAGGAAGGCTGATGCCGCAAGGCCACTATTTCCGGCTCGCTGCCGTTCTCGTGCTGACGCCGATGGTCGTTGCCCCGCAGGCCGAGGCGCAGCGTCACAGCGAACGTAACCCGGACGCGCGGCCGCGCCCCAAGGTGGAGGTGGTGATCCCGCTGGAGGTCCTGCCGCAGTCGGGCGAGCCCGCCACGCCAGCGAGCCCCGCCGCGCCGGGCGTGCCCGATGAGCCCCCGGTGCTGGACTGCCGCGACCTGGCCGAGCGTATCGCGCTGCTGCGCGATGGCAGTGTGGTGGGAACTCGTCAGCTACGCGAGCGCCGCGAGCTGGAGGCACGCTATCGGCGCGCCTGCCGCTAGAACGTGTGCCGTTTTCCCTCTCGTTCGGCGACATTCGTTGCGAATATGGCCAGGAACTTGCAACGATGCCGCCTGGCCTGTGCGTAGGCGGAAAAATTAACGCCCACTAAACGTCAAGGATGGTTACACTTGTCTTCGTTGGTCAAGATACTCATCAAGCAGGCGTTTTTTTCGCTAAAGTAGAGGGAAGCGGTCAAGACCGCTAGCGGTCGTGGGTTACGATTGCTATCAAGACGTTGCTACGGCAACGTCAGCTTGCTTACAACGTCAAGAGGTGTGTTCATGAAACGCCATGTTTTTTCTGCGGCTACCTTCTCCGGTGCTCTGCTGGGTGCAGCGATGTTCTCTGCTCCGGCCGTGGCGCAGGATCGCTACATCACCATCGGCACTGGTGGCCAGACCGGCGTCTACTACGTCGTCGGCCAGTCCGTCTGTCGTATGGTCAACCGCGGCAGCGACGAGCACAACATTCGCTGCAACGCCCCGTCCACTGGTGGCTCCGTGGCCAACGTCAACGGCATGAGGAGCGGCGAACTGGACATGGGTGTCGTGCAGTCCGACGTCCAGTATCGTTCCTATCATGGTGAGGCCAATTTCGAATCCGATGGCGCCTGGGAAGACATGCGTGCCGTGTTCACCATGCATGGCGAGCCGCTGACCGTCGTCGCCCGTGCCGACTCCGGCATCGAGCACTTCAGCGATTTCCCCGACAAGCGTGTCAACATCGGCAACCCGGGCTCCGGTCAGCGCAACACCATGAACCTGGTGATGGACGCCATGGGCTGGGACACCGATACCTTCTCGCTGGCCTCTCAGCTGGATGCCGCCGAGCAGGCCGCCGCGCTGTCGGACAACAACATCGATGCCATGGTCTATGTGGTAGGACATCCCAACGGGTCCATCCAGGAAGCCACGACGACTATCGATGCCAGGCTGATCCCGGTTACCGGTGACGAGATCGATGCCCTGCTCGACGAATACCCGTACTACACCCGGTCGGTGATCCCGGGTGGTCTCTATCGCGGCAACGATGAAGACATCGAGACCTTCGGCGTGGCGGCGACCTTCGTCACTCATGCAGATCTCGACGAAGAGATCGTCTACGAAACCGTCAAGGCCGTATTCGAGAACTTCGATCGCTTCAAGCGACTGCATCCGGCGTTCGAGGGCCTCACCGAGGAAGAGATGATCTCCGATGGTCTGACCGCACCGCTGCATGATGGCGCGGAGCGCTACTATCGTGAGCGTGGCTGGATCGAGTAAGCTTTGGCCAGAGGGTGCTGACCCTCCGGTGAAGGATGCGCGGACCCAAGGGGGTCCGCGCATCTGTTTGGGCCAATTCATGTGGAATGTTCAGGCTATCCTCAAGTCAAGCGATAGTGGGCAGGACGTTAAATGACTGATGAAAAGACGATATCCCGACAACCCGAGGTCGACCTCGAGGACATGGTCGCGTCCAGCGACACCGGGGCGCGAAAGCCGTTGGGAGCCCCCGGCAAACTGCTGGTTGGGGTGGCCGCCGCCTGGTCGTTGTTCCAGCTCTGGATTGCCTCGCCGCTACCCTATATCTTCCGCTTCGGGGTGTTCAATGCCACGGAAGCGAGGTCGATCCACCTTGCCTTCGCCATGTTCCTGGCATTCATGGCCTATCCGGCGCTGAAGCGTTCACCCCGCGATCGCATACCGATCCAGGATTGGATACTGGCGCTGGTCGGTGCCTTCTGCGCGGCCTATCTGTTTCTCTTCTATGCCGAGCTCTCCGACCGACCAGGGTCGCCGCTGCTGCAGGACGTGATCATCGGTATCGTCGGTATTCTGGTGCTGCTCGAGGCCACCCGACGCGCCCTTGGCCCGCCGCTGATGATCGTTGCCACGGTATTTCTCCTTTATTCGCTGTTCGGCCCCTATATGCCGGGCATTCTCGCCCACCGCGGGGTCAGTTTCTACGGCCTGATCAATCACCAGTGGCTGACCGCCCAGGGGGTCTTTGGCATTGCCCTGGGGGTATCGACCAGCTTCGTTTTTCTCTTCGTCCTGTTTGGTGCCCTGCTGGACAAGGCAGGCGCCGGTAACTATTTCATCAAGGTGGCCTTCTCGCTGCTCGGACACTACAAGGGCGGGCCCGCCAAGGCGGCCGTGGTGGCATCGGGCATGACCGGCTTGATTTCCGGTTCTTCCATAGCCAATACCGTCACCACCGGCACTTTCACCATTCCGATGATGAAACGGGTCGGCTACCCTGCCGAGAAGGCCGGGGCGGTGGAGGTGGCCGCCTCGGTCAATGGCCAGATCATGCCGCCGGTGATGGGGGCAGCGGCCTTCCTGATGGTCGAGTATGTCGGCATTCCCTACGTCGAAGTCATCCGGCATGCCTTCCTGCCGGCGATGATCTCCTATATCGCCCTCTTGTACATCGTTCACCTGGAGGCGCTCAAGGCCGACATGAAGGGGTTGCCGTCGAGCAACCCGGCGCGGCCTTTCCTCAACAAGGTGCTTGGTTTCCTCACCGGCCTGATCCTGTTGATGGCCCTGTCATTTGCCGTCTACTACGGACTCGGCTGGCTCAAGCCTCTCCTGGGCAATGCCACGCCCTGGGTGATCGGGGGCGGGCTGACCGTGGTTTACGTGGGGCTGCTCAAGCTCGGCTCCTACTACCCCGAACTGGAGCTCGACGACCCGAATTCCAAGGTTCTCAAGCTGCCCCGGACGAAGCCCACGTTGATGGTCGGTCTGCACTATATCCTGCCGGTCATCGTGCTGGTCTGGTGTCTGATGGTCGAGCGTCTGTCGCCAGGCCTGTCGGCTTTCTGGGCCACGGTACTCATGATTTTCATCATGATCACCCAGCGCCCCATCACCGCCTTCTTCCGCGGTCGCAGTAGCCTGATCGCCGATATCAAGGAAGGCTTCCTCGACCTGTGGGAGGGCCTGGTGGCGGGGGCTCGCAACATGATCGGCATCGGTATCGCCACCGCCACCGCGGGCATCGTGGTAGGGGCGGTCTCCCAGACTGGCGTGGGCCTGGTCCTGGCCGATGTGGTGGAGATCCTCTCCATGGGCAACCTGATGCTGGTTCTGCTGCTGACTGCGCTGCTCAGCCTGATTCTCGGCATGGGCCTGCCCACCACCGCCAACTACATCGTGGTATCGGCGCTGATGGCGCCGGTGGTCGTGCTGCTGGGGCAACAGAGCGGCCTGATCGTGCCTCTTATCGCGGTGCACCTGTTCGTGTTCTACTTCGGCATCATGGCTGACGTGACACCTCCCGTGGGGCTGGCCTCGTTTGCCGCAGCGGCGGTGTCAGGCGGCGATCCGCTGCGTACTGGCTTCCAGGCGTTCTACTATAGTCTGCGTACTGCGGCATTGCCGTTCCTGTTCATCTTCAATACCGATTTACTGCTGATCGATGTGGGGTGGTTGCAGGGCATCGTGGTGTTCATCGTGGCCACCATCGCCATGCTGATCTTCGCAGCGGGTACCCAGGGGTATCTTCTGGTGCGTAGCCGCTGGTACGAGTCGCTGCTGCTGCTGCTGGTGGCGTTCACCCTGTTCCGCCCCGGTTTCTGGATGGACAGGATCCACGATCCCTACGAATCGGTGCCGCCGAGCGAGTTCGCCCAGGCGTTGTCGGAGGTGGATGACGGCAGTCAATTGCGGGTACGGATCGCCGGTGAGGACGCCTTCGGCGATTCCATGACCACTTACCTCCTGGTGCCGGTGCCGCGTGGCGACACGGCCGAGGAGCGAATGGAGCGTCTGGGCATGGAACTGTGGGTCGATGGCGACCAGACCCTGGTCGACTTCGTCGAGTTCGGCAGCCTCGCGGCTGACCTCGGCTTTGACTTCGACCAGGAGATCATCGAGGTTCTGGCGCCGGTCGACCGCTGGGCCAGGGAGTGGATGTGGATACCGGGCTTCCTGGTGTTCGGCCTGGTCGTGTTGTTGCAGCGCCGTCGCCGGCATCAACCATCGGTGGCCGGCGCCACCTGAGGAGGGGAGACCATGTACAAGAAGATTCTGCTGTCGGTGGATCTCAACGAGGAGAGCTCCTGGGGCAAGGCGCTACCCGTGGCATTGACCCTGTGCCGTACCTTCGGTGCCTCGCTGCATGTGGTGACGGTTCTGCCGGACTACCACATGCCGCTGGTGGGCTCCTACTTCCCGCGCGATTTCTCGAAAAAGGCGCATGAGGCGCTGTCGGAAGCGCAGCATCGCTTCATTGCCGAGCACGTGCCGGACGACATCAAGGTGCAGTCCGTGATCGTCGATGGCTCGCCCTGGGAGGCGATCATCAAGATGGCAAAGAAACTTGATGTCGACCTGATCGTGATGGCGTCGCACAACAAGCGCAAGTTCGCCGACTACGTGCTCGGACCCAACGCCGAACACGTGGTTCATCACTCGAAGATGTCGGTCATGATCGTGCGTTGATTGGCAGCACCCCACGTAACGCAGGCGCCCCGGTCGTGTAAGCGGCCGGGGCATTTGCGTCATGGGGGCTGGCCTCAGCAAACCTCTAGTTCACTGGCATCGCGAGCCTTTTCCACATGTCTGGCTTACATGCCTTGCCTATGCGGGATGTCAGAACATCCTCCTCCCAGGGCAACAAGCCCCACCTCGTTTAGTCATTCGTCCATCGCGACATTTTCCTCAATTTGATTTTTAAACGCTATTGAGATTGATTATCTTTAAGGTTTGTGTATAAAAGATACCAAAAGAACATGAAGATTGCCTGGCTCTGACAGGTGGATGTACGCAAGGGAGGCGGTGATGGGCGAGCCATCGGGTCTGTTTCGAACGGCGGCGAGGGTCGGGGTGTCGAGAAAGCTCGGCAGTGTCCAGATTCACCAGCCTTGGGGTTACACGGTAGCCGCCATGTTGGCATTGCTGTTCACTGCCTTGGTGGCGGCCTTTGGTTACTTCGGTACTTATACCCGCAAGGCCACTGTGGTTGGGTTGCTCATGCCTGAGCAGGGCGTACTGCGCCTGACGGCTCATACGGCGGGTGTGCTTTCCAGCATCGAGGTGATCGAGGGGCAAGCGGTCGAGTCTGGTGACACACTATTCACTATCTCCGGTGAGCGCTTCAGCGGTGCGGGCGGCACCGAGCAGTTGATCGCCAAACAACTCAACCAGCGACTTCTACTGCTGGAGCGCAACCGCCTCTTGGCCGATGAGCGTCTGGAAGGCCAGTCGCGCATGCTGGACAACCGACTACGCACTATCGATGAGGAACACGAAGGCTTCACTGGTGAGCTGCGGCTTTTACAGCGCCGTGCTGCCCTCGCCGAACAGCAACTACAGCGCCAGCAAGAGCTGATGCGCCACGCCGCCTATCCTTACCAGCGTTTCGGCATGACCCGGGGAACGGTCACGCAACTGGTGATGACGCCTTATGCACTCCAAGAGCTTCCTGTGCATATCGCCAGCGCCCTGACGGAAACGTCGGAAAGCGCCGATCTCTACTACCGGATCACGGTGGAACTGGATGCGCAATTTATCAATGTCTATGGCGCACCGCAGCCTTTGCAGACCGGCATGCTGTTGGAGGCCGATATCGTGCAGGATCGGCGCCGACTCTATGAGTGGGCATTGGAACCAGTTTATTCCGTGATAGGAAAGCGGGAGACTTTTACCGAATGAAGTTATTGTTTTTATGGGGGTTGTTAAATACTTTAAGATTGGGTAAGGCTTAAGGGGAGTGTCTGTGAGTAAAGTGATTTTTATGTATAATATCTTGGAGAGAAAGTGATGAAAAGATTTTTTGTTATAAACCAAAAGCAAAAGATATTTGCAAGAGTGTTTCCGCCGGGGGTGGGCTTATAGTGGTAGGGGGAGCGTTTTTGATGATTGTTCCTGAGTATTTTGGTAAGAGCTACTCATCTATTACATATGGTCTTCTTTTCTCGGGGATCGGCGTGGTGAGTCTATATGTTACTGCTATTAAATTTATAAAAGGAGAAAACAGTGCGCGAGCTTAGTGTTCAATAGTTGAGTTTGGTCGGGGGTGGTGATAGTACTGCTCAAGCTGCGGCAGTAGGAGTGGGAGGGGCGGTAGCAGCAAAGGCGGGGCAAGTCGCTGGAAGTGCTGTAGGAGGTTATGTGGGAGGTGCGATAGGGTCGGCGCTTGGTCCAGCGGGAGCGGTTACTGGAGTGGTGGCCGGTCGATATATAGGGAGGTTTTTGGGTGGTGGAGCTGGAGCCGGCCTAGGAGGATATGCTGTTAGCCAAGTATTTGATGGAACTGACTATGGGGATGGAACCAGCTATTAATTAATATGGGGCCAAGTAGCACTCTATAGTGCTACTTGGTTGTTAGGTGTTTTTAACCAAGTAAATAGGTGTTGATGATGTCGGAAAAAATTGATGCTTTAAGGTTTTTTATGATTTGTTTTTTTACTGCCTTGACTTTGATTTGTGCAGTTTCAACATTATACTTTGAAATAAGTGGTGATGCCTATCAAAGAAATGCAAGTGCTGTCTCATCCTTGGTGGGAATGTTTCTTGTTGATAGGATGATAAAAGACCATAAGTCAGAAAAATAAAGTCATAGAAATTCGGCTTGGGAGAGTGTTTTTCCGTGATGCCACTCTTAATATGTATGGAAAGAAGAAAAGTTGGCTTTTCATGACTGCTTGGTATGTTTTTTTATGTGTTAATCTGCTAAAGAACAAGGGTTTAAATAGTGAATTTTATAGAAAACAAATTAGATGTTGACTTTGGGATTGATAAGAAGGAATTTTCTTCTGAATACCTCTACAAGAAGCCTTGCCTGTTCAGGAAAGCTATCCAGGGGATAGATATCTCCTGGGGCCAGATCAGCGAAATTTACGAGCGGGCGGATGCTGCTGATCGTAGTTTCAAGTTGATGAATGGCTATGAGGTGCCAAAAGAGGAGTATCTCGAATCCTACGTCAATGTGGGACGACTGGAATATCGTTATATCAAGCCGGTGATCTACGATTATATGCGCAAGGGTGCGACCCGGCGGACAGAAGCAGCGCGTGCTGCTGGCGCGGGCGCTTTACAAGAAGCCGCGCATTCTTGCGCTGGATGAGGCAACCAGTCATCTTGATCTGCATAGCGAACAGCATGTGGTGCAGTTGCTGGGCGGACTTCCCATGACGCGCATCACTATCGCCCACCGTAATGAAACCATTGCCTTTGCCCAGCGCGTGATCCGACTGAACAAAGGTGCGATAGCGGAGGATATCCGCCTGGATGAGCAAGCGGTGCCGGGCAGGGTGACGACTTGAAAGCATCAGCCAACGGAAAGCTCCACCTCATGCCGGGCGCTCTCCCCGCTGTCGTCGAACCATTCGAAGAGTGCCTCGCCGCTGTTCTCGGGGGCAAGATGGAAACGCAGGTAGGGGTTGGCGGAGACCGACTGGTGCAGTTCGGCCTCGAAGGCGGTTTCGCCGTTCACGCTCACGGTGAAGCGCTCGATGATATGGCGCGGCAGGGTTTCGCCATCCGGTCCTTCGCGCAGCCCGGTTTCCATGGGGTGGTTGATGAGGGTGCGAATCTCCTCCGGTTCCCCGACGGAGAAGCTGGACGGGACGCTGACACGCGGGCTGGATAGCGGCTCCGGCTGGTCATTCCCGTTGCGCATCAGGCAGCCGCTGACGGTGATGCGCACCTCTCTTGCCGTGGCGAAACGCTCCCCTTGATGGCTGGTGGCGATGGCAATCACATCCTGGGTTTCGTTTAGCCTCACTCGGGTGGAGACCTCCGGCTTGCCATTCATGGGTGTGAAGTGGAACGTCGCTATCTCGGGAGAGGGGTTGTCGACCGCAAACAGGTCGATCCGCTCGATGTAATCGTTCTCCTCCAGTTCGCCGTCGAAACCAACCGTCAGGGCAACGGCCGAACCGTCTTCCGACACGTGGGGGAGGTCGAGAACCAGACCCCTGGTACTGGGGGTGGCGCCGCCCAGTACCGCCTGGGTGGCCTCCAGGCGCTGCCAGGGCCCGTCTGCCAGGGCCGGCAGGGTCAGGCCGAACAGGCCGATACCCGTCAGGGTGGCAACCAGGCTACGCAACAGCCGGCGGCGAAGAGCATCATGGCGAGCGGGACGGGGCGAGCGCATGGGTTCCTCCAGGTAAAGGGTCAGATCTTGGACAGTGACAGGGGACCGGTGATTCCCAGTCGAGCGCCGGCAACGATACCCGCCAATGCGGCGAAAGTGGCCAGGGAGAGTGTCGAGAAACCGGACAGTCCCTGGCCGATGGAACAGCCCAGGGACATGACGCCTCCGATGCCCATCAAGGTTCCCCCGGCCATGCTGCGGCCCATGTGGCCGGGGCCGGTGAAGCCCTGCCAGTGGAAGTCACGGCGTACCAGGGCCGTGGCCAGTGCCCCTGCGATGACACCTCCTGCCACGCTGACGCCGAAGCCGAGCCGGGTGCCGGTGGAAAGCATCAGGTACTGCAGGGATTCGCCAATGGGGGCGATGAACGTCAGGCTGGCCAGGCGAACCGGTTCGAAATCATCGAAACCGAGCACCCCGGTGACGTACCAGCCTGCCGGCACCAAGGCACCGATGAGGAGCCCGCCCAGCCATTCCCGTGGCGAGGCGCGAAACTGGCTCGAACGCATGACCCAGAGTAGCAGTCCGCCGCCCAGTACGAGTGCGGGCAGCCAACCCGGCACACCGGCCAGCTGCGGCAGGTCGCGGGCCGGAAGGGCGAGCGTGGTGGCGTCCTCCAGCCGGATTCGCAGCGGGGCCAGGACGCCGGAAAGCGCCATGTAGGCGGCCAGCCCCAGGCAGACCAGCACCACGAAGCTGCGCAGGTTGCCGCTGCCCAGCAGTACCAGGGAGCGGGCGCCGCAGCCGTTGGCCAGCACCATGCCGTAGCCGAACAGCACGCCACCCAGCGGAATGGCCAGCCAGGAGGGAGCGGGGGTGGGATACAAGGAGTTACCCAGGGACACCAGGCCGACGGCTTCCAGTGCCTGGCTACCAAGCAGGGCGGTAGCCATGGCCAGGGCGAAGCTGCGTAACTTGTTGCTGTCCCGGCGGGTCCAGCGGTTGGCCAGGCCGCGCATCAGGCAGAAGCCGGAGGCCTGGCCGGCGGCGCCGAACAGCACGCCGATCGCAAGACCCGCCCAGACCACCAGCTCGGTATGGCTCATGACGATGGGGTCCTTGTCGAAATGAACAGGTAACAACCCAGTGAATGAAAAAGGGGCCATCGTTCAGATGGCCCGCACATTATACCGATGGCCTCACTGCGAGTCTCAGGTACTGGTCCCCCAGGTATCCTGGCAGATGGCATTGTACCAGCCCACGGCATATTCGGCCTCCAGGGCCCGGGTCTCCGCAGGCGCATCAGCGGGACTCAATCCGCCGGATACCTCGGCGATCGCGCCCTCCTGGACCCGATAGACCCCCGCTACCGAGATGCCGTACTCGGGGCCGATCAGGCTATAGCAGGTGTTGGTCCAGTAGGCTTCGGGAGCCGGACGCGACTCCAGGGAAGCGGCAATGGCCGCGGCCACCACCTTGGCCTGGGCATTGGCGCAGAAACCGGATTTCGGCATCGGTGCCGCCACGGTGGCGTCTCCCACCACATAGACATTCTCGACCTGCCGAGACTCGAAGGTGTCGGGTTTCACCGGTACCCATCCGGAGTCGTCGGTGACACCGGCGCGTTCGGCGATCCAGCCAGCCTTCTGGGGAGGGATCACGTTGAGTACGTCGGCCTTGTGAACGGTGCCGAACTCGGTTTCCACTTCCAGTCTGCCGGCATCGACCCGAGTCACGCGGCCGTCATTCGAGAGGCCGACCCATTCGATGCGGTCGCCATAAAGCTGTTCCCAGCCGGCGGTGAACAGGCCCTGCTTGGAGAAGTTGTCCTTGGCGTCGAGGATCAGCACCTTGGACCTGGGTTTATGCTGCGAGAGGTAGTGAGCCACCATGCTGGCACGCTCATAGGGCCCCGGTGGGCAGCGGAAGGGATTGTCCGGTGCCACCATCACGAAGGTGCCGCCATCTTCCATGTCTTGCAGCTGGCTGCGCAGCAGCTCGGTCTGGGGGCCGGCCTTCCAGGCGTGTGGCGCCTTGTCGGCGGCGTCTTCATCGTAGCCTTCAAGGGCGTTCCAGCGGATGTCGATACCGGGAGACAGCACCAGTCGGTCATAGTCGAGATGCCTGCCGGTGGAAAGAATCACCTCACGGGAGTCGGTATCCACATCTTCCGCCATGGCATGGATCACCCGGACGCCGTAACGGTCGGTGAGCTCGTCATAACCATGTGCAATGGAGCGCATGTCACGCAGCCCGCCAAGGTACAGGTTGCTGAACGGACAGGTATAGAAGGTCTCGGCCGGCTCCACCAGAATGACTTCGATGGCCGGGTTGGCACGCTTGAGGTACTTGGCGGCCGTGGCTCCCCCGAAGCCGCCACCGACGACGACGACACGTCCGGCATGCTGGCCACCGATGGCGAACGGTGCCACACCGCCGATCAGCGGCAGCAGGGAGGCCGCACCCATGCCCTTGATCAGCTGGCGGCGGGAAAACCCGTCACGTTTGTGCTGCTGGCTCATGTTGGCGCTCCCTTGCTATTGAGGATCGATATTGGAGAAGTGTTTCGCCAGAGCGGCGAGTTCGTCGTCGCTGAAGCCGGCGGCAATGCGATTCATGATGGTGGTGTCGGCCACCTCATCATTCTTGAAGCCCAATAGGCGTGATTCCAGCA
The DNA here is from genome assembly GCF_002879615.1 of Billgrantia endophytica. Taxonomy (GTDB): domain Bacteria; phylum Pseudomonadota; class Gammaproteobacteria; order Pseudomonadales; family Halomonadaceae; genus Halomonas; species Halomonas endophytica. Next base: position 173,712 of record NZ_PNRF01000037.1, on the reverse strand, counting down.
GCGTGGCAGGTCGACCGGCAATCGGGGGCACGCTTCCGGAAAGGCGGCCATCGGTGCCATGACAGTTGGCACAGCTTCCCGCCATGACGTCGAGTTGGGCGCTCGAGAACGTTTCCTCGGCGACAGCCAGCGGGGCCATGCCCATCAGGAGCAACGTACTCGTCGACAGCATCGCTGCCGTGTGGAAAACCCGTTTCATCGTAAGGCTCCCTCATCGGAGTTCTTGTCGGAGTTTGCTACGGAATGTTACTTCCTTCATGACGCTGCCAGGAAGGAACCCTTTGGCATTCCGTTATTCCAGTGCGCGCATATATGCTTGTCGCTTATGCCCTTTAGGCCGTTCAAGTGATCGCCTATCCGACAGAAGTCAATCGTGCTTACGTCGAGGGCTGCGTTGATACTTCTGACCGGCATTCTTGCGTCAGGTCAACTACATTGATCGTGTATGAAGATAACAAGACGTCATCCGGAGCCCGACTGGAAAGGCGCTTTCTTCGTCCCTTCTCATGGCGACCATACGGGGTAAGCATATGAACGCAACAACAAGATCAACGGGGCAGTCATCGGTGCCCACTGTGAAGATCACGATCAACCCCATTGGCATGGATAGACCCAGGGCCTGGCTGGCCGCGGGCTTCGAGGATTTCCGCCAGGCAACGGCCGTCAGCCTGGCCTACGGCATGTTCTGGGTCGGTTTGAGCATTGCGATAACCCTTGGTGCCGTCATGCTCGATCTCTGGCATTGGCTACTGCCCCTGATGGCGGGCTTCATGTTCCTCGGGCCGCTGGTGGCGGTGGGCTCCTACGGCATCAGCCGGGCGCTTGAAGCCAATCGATCCCCCCACCTGGGAGATGCCTTCAACGCGTGGCGCCCGCACGCCGGTCAGCTGGCGATGATGGGTCTGATGATGATGATCTTCTTCCTGGCCTGGATTCGCCTGGCGACGTTGCTGTTTGCGCTGTTCTACGGCTTCGAGGCACCCGGGCCCGCGGCCCTCTACGCATCGCTGCTCACGACGCCGCAAGGTCTCGGCTTGATCGCCGTGGGGACGGCCATCGGCGCGGTCCTGGCCTTTGGGGCCTTTACCATCAGCGTGGTAGCCATTCCGACTCTGATGGATCAGGACCTGACCTTCATGGAAGGCATCGAAGCGAGTGTGCGCTCGGTGGCCCGGAATTTCCGTCCCATGTTGCTCTGGGCCGTGATTCTGACGGGCTGTGTGCTGGTGGGGGTGCTGACCTTCTACATCGGGCTGGCGCTGATCCTTCCGGTACTGGGGCACGCCAGCTGGCACGCCTACGAGGACCTGGTACGCTGTGAGCCGGTCGATAAGGTCACCACCTGACCGTGTCACCCTGGGGGGCCATGGCCCCCCAGTCTCTTTTCCTGCCTGACCTTTTTTTGCGTTTCGCGTAACCTTGGCGGCACTATCAGTGACCTGTGAGCTGCCATGATATCTCGAGTAAAGCGTTGCCGTTTTGCGTTCATCTTCAGTCTCATGCTGGCCGGGGCCATGCCGGTACCAGCTCTTGCCGGGCCGTTGCCGCCTCCGGAAGGAGACGTCATGCTGCGTGTGACCGGTGACATCGAGCACCCCAACATGGGAGACGAGCTGCATCTGGATAGAACGCTGCTGATGTCGCTCTCTCCGTCGGTCATCGAGACCGAGACACCGTGGACCGAGGGTGTCGGTCGCTTCAAGGGACCGCTGGTACGCGCCATTCTCGATGCCGCTGGAGCGCGTGGCGATACCGCGCGGGTACACGCCCTGAATGGCTTCGAGGCGGAAATCCCGGTCACCGATTTCCATGATTACGATGTCATTCTTGCGATCGAGCGTGATGGCGAGGCCATCGCGGTGCGCGATCTGGGGCCGGTGTTCGTTCTTTATCCCTTCGACGATCACCCCGAACTGCTCACTGAAACCATTCGCTTTCGCTCGGTCTGGCATGTGGGCACCATCCATGTGCCCTGATCGTGGCTGATGCGGAAGATGGCCTACGCCATGCGGCGCTTTCCCCTCAAATTCAAGCTTAGGGCCGTGGCCGTGGTGCTGTTCTTTGCCGCGGCCCTGGTCGTGGTGGGGCTGGCTGCCTGGCGTCAGGAAGGGCTCTACCAGGCGGTGGGCAGCGATGCCGCCTGGCACGCTTACAAGCTCGACCGCGATATCATCCAACTGCGCAGTGACCTGGCGCTGGGGTTGGAAAACGCCCAGGCACCGGACACTCTCAGGCTGCGCTTCGAGCTGATCTATAGTCGTATCAATCTCCTCCAACGGGGGGATGTCACCGACCTGCTCGACCGGATTCCCGCCGTGCGCCGCCTGTTTCCCGAACTGGTGGCGAAGCTGGACGAGATCGACGCCATGCTACAAGCGTTCGAGCGCCTCGATAGCGCCGGGCGTCATGCACTGGATACCCAACTGGAGAGCGTCGGTGCGATCACCGAACAGTTGATCATCGCCATCAACGGTTATCTTGCCGAGTCGGCCACTCGGGACCGCCGGGTGCTGCAGTCACTGTATGCCCTACTGTTGGCCATGATCGTGAACATGAGCCTGGCGGGGCTGCTGATGGTGATCTTCCTGGTGCGGGAGGTGCGTGACAACGCTGCCGCCCGACGCTCGCTGGAGACGCTCAGCCACGACCTCCAGGCCACCGCCCATCGTGCCGAGTCGGCAAACCAGGCGAAATCCGAATTTCTTGCCACGGTCAGCCACGAGATACGTACCCCCCTCAATGGGGTTATCGGCATGAGCGACCTGCTGATGGATCAGCCGCTGGACTCGCGCTCCCGGGAGTACGCCCGAATCCTTCATACCAGTGCCGATCGGCTGCTGGAACTGATCAACGACATACTCGATTTCTCGAAGATCGAATCCGGTCGGCTGGAGCTGGAGCGTCACCCGATATCGTTGGCCACCCTCATCGAGGATGCCTGCCACCTGTTCACACCTCATGCCGAAGCCAAGGGGCTGACATTGAAGACCCGGCTGTCACCCTCCTTGCCGACCCGGATGATGGGTGACCCGGCTCGCTTGCGGCAGGTTCTGCTCAATCTGCTCTCCAATGCCATCAAGTTCACGGATCATGGTGAAGTGCGCATCGAGGCAAGAACGACCGTCGATGGATGGCTCGATCTTGCCGTATGCGATACCGGGCCTGGCATTGTCGAGAATCAGCGCGACTGGCTGTTCGAACCTTTCCGTCAGGGCGATGCCTCCACGGCACGCCGCTACGGAGGTACCGGGCTTGGCCTGGCCATTTCCCGACGGCTGGTGGAAGCCATGGGAGGGAAGATCGGTGTCGACAGCCAGCCCGGGGAGGGCAGCCGATTCTGGGTCGAGCTGCCCCTGGAGCCTGCCGAGGTTTCCCCGGAAGGCATGCCAGCGGCCCTGGTTCAGCCGCCGGAGGTGGGTGGCGATGTGCTGCTGGTGGAGGACAATCCGGTCAATCAGCAGGTGGCGGTGGCGATGCTGGAACGCCTGGGGTGTCGGGTCGAGGTGACCAGCAGTGGGCCCGACGCGCTGGACGCGGTTCGGCGGAACGGTTTTGACCTGATCTTCCTGGACGTACAGATGCCGGGAATGGATGGACTGGAAACGGCCCGCCACCTACGTGAAATGGGTGGTTGGCGCAGTGGGGTGCCGATCGTGGCGATGACCGCTGGCGGGCCCGGGGCGGAACGTGCGCGCTGCCTGGCGGCGGGCATGACCGATTACCTGACCAAGCCGCTCAGCCGTGCACAGTTGGCGGACTGCCTGCGGCGCTTCCTTCCCGAGCCGGCGTCCCGCGAGGCAATGGAAGGTGCGTCTCCTGGTGCCGAGCTGGATCAGCAAGCCCTCGACGAGCTTCTGGACTCCCTGGGTGCCACGGCACTGGCGTCACTGATGGCCGTGCATCGGGACCAGTTGCAGTCGTATAGCCAAGCCATGATGACCGCCGTTGCCGAGGGCGACATGCCGGACCTTGCGGCGGTGGCACATCGCCTCAGGGGGGAGTCCGCCAGCCTGGGTGCCCGCGAACTCGCGGCCGTGGCCCAGCGCCTGGAACTGCGGGCCCATCAGGAGCGCCACGGGGAGGCGGCGGCTGAACTGCTGACCCTCGAAAACACCATCCCTTCGACTCTGCTGGCGCTGGAACGATGGCTGGCAGAGCGAATGGCGAAGCCTGTCGAGGGCGACAATGGTCACGGTAGGTAGTCGGCGTACCGTCACGAAGAAACCTACACTGATGAAAACAACCGATGAGTCTTGCCATGGACCCTCTTGTCACCGAAATCTTGGCTCCTGAACCGCTGACCCAGGTTCCGCCAGTCGGTACCGCTTACAGTTCCCAGCGGGACCCGTACGCTGCGGCTCGTGAACTGGCCGTGGCGCTGCGCCATCCCGAGCTCGGCTTCGTGCTGTTCTTCTGCAGCGCGGAGTATTCGCTGACGACGCTGGGTGATGCCATGAGCGAAGCCTTCGGTGGCGTGGCGCTCTGTGGCTGTACCACGGCAGGAGAAATCACCCCGGCCGGTTATTGCCGGGGCTGTATCGTGGCCATCGGTTTCGACTGCCGCGCCTTTGCCATCTCCCATGTCTTGATCACGGACCTGGAGGGTTTCGACCTGCTCCAGGCACAGCGGCTGACCAGCGAATTGCTGGAAACCTGCCGACAGGCGTCACCGGCACTCGAGCGGGGAGGAAGCTTTGCCCTGACACTGCTCGATGGCCTCTCCAGCAGTGAAGAGCAGGTGTTGGCTACCCTCGATACGGCCCTGGGCAGCATACCCAGCTTCGGCGGCTCTGCCGGTGACGACAACCGGCTGGCCCATACCCATGTCTACAGCGATGGACGGTTCCATAGTGAAGCGGCCGTGGTGGTGATGTTCCGTACCCGCTTGCCCTTTGACGTCTTCACCACTCACCATCTTCGGGCGCGAGAGGAAAAACTGGTCGTCACTCGAGCGGACCGTGAGCGGCGGCGTGTGCTGGAACTCAATGCCGCTCCGGCCGCCGAGGAATACGCCCGCCTGGTGGGGCTTCCGGTCGCCGCCCTGGAATCGGATACCTTCGCCCGCCATCCGCTGGCGGTACGCATCGGTGATCAGCACTATGTCCGTTCCATCCAGAGCGTCAATGCTGACGGCAGCCTCAGTTTCTACTGCGCCGTGGAAAACGGCATCGTACTCACTGCCATGCAGCCGGCTCCACTGCTGGACGATCTGCAGGCCACCTTGCAGGGGCTCCGTGAACGCCTGGGTGAGCCGGTGGTCGTCATTGGATGCGACTGCTTCCTCCGGCGCCTCGAGCTGGAAGCGCTGGCGCAGGTGGACGAGGCGTCACGGCTATTGGGGTGGTCGAGAGTCGTTGGTTTCAATACCTACGGGGAACAGCTCCATGGCATGCATATCAACCAGACGTTCACCGGGGTCGCCATTGGATCTTGTCCACCCGCCTGAACTGCCCCGGGAGCCCGGCGAGCGGGAGCGGGCGCTGCAGGACGAGAATGCTCGCTTGAGGCGGATCTGTGCCTCGTTGATCGAGCGGGTCGAGTCAGGCGGCATGGCGGGTGGCGCGCCCTACGCGGCCTTCGAGCATTCCGTCCTGTTGGCCGAGCAGGTGCGTGAGCGTACCGAGACACTGCAGCGAACCCTTGGGGAGCTTGGCCAGGTGAACAACGCCCTGGGGCAGGCGAATGCCGAGCTGGGTGACGTCAATGCCAAGCTCCGTGAGGAGATAGCGGTACGCTGTGAAACCGAGCGGCGCCTGCGGGATGCCAAGGCCGAGGCGGAGGCGGCCAACCTGTCGAAGACCAAGTTCCTGGCTGCGGTCAGTCATGATCTGCTGCAGCCCCTGAACGCCGCCCGGCTCTTCACCAGCGCACTGAGTGAGCATGAGGTGCCGGCCGATTCACAGCGCCTGGTAGGGCACATCGGTCGATCCCTCAAGGATGTGGAGACGTTGCTTGGTACCCTGGTGGATATCTCTCGTCTCGACGCCGGTGTGCTCAAGCCGGATATTGCGGCCTTTCGTGTCAACGAGCTACTGGATGTGCTGGCCGATGAATACCGTCAGATCGCGGCGGCCAGGAATCTGGAATTGCGTTACGTATGCAGCAATAGGGTGGTGAATTCCGACCTGGCGCTGTTGGCACGGGTGATCCGCAACCTGCTCAGCAATGCGATTCGCTATACCGAAAGAGGGCGTGTGCTGTTGGGGTGTCGCAGACGCCTTGATGGCCTCGAGATTCTGGTGGCCGATACCGGCAGCGGCATTCACGAGTCCCAGCGTGAGGAAATCTTCCTCGAATTTCGCCGTGGCAGTGCGGGGAAGGGTCAGGCCGATCGGGGATTGGGGCTTGGCCTGGCCATCGTCGATCGCATCACGGGCATGCTGGGGCATCGGCTTTCGCTGGTGTCGAGCCCGGATATCGGCTCGCAATTCTCGATTCTGGTGCCCTACGGGCAGCTCGATACGGTAATGACGTGGCCGCGACACGAGCCCCATTCAGGCACGCGCCTGCTCGAAGGGGCGCGGATCTGGGTGATCGATAACGACCCTGCCATCTGTGAAGGAATGGAGGCGCTGCTCGGCGGCTGGGGATGTCGGGTAACGACATCCGCCGGCCTGTCCGGGCTCGGGTCGGCGCCGGCCCCGGATATGCTGATCGTGGACTATCACTTGACGGAGGGAGAGCCGGATGGACTGGAAGTGGCTGCCCTGGTACGAGAGCGTTTTCCATCCCTGCCGGTATTGGTGATCACGGCCAACCACGATGCCGCGCTCAAGGGTCGCGCCAGGGAGCAGGGGTTCGGCTGTCTGCTGAAGCCGCTCAAGCCACTCCGGTTGCGCATGGCACTCCTGCAGCATCTCTCGAGCCACCAGCGAGCGCAGGAAAGCGGCTAGCCCCTTGGCGAGGGGCTAGCCGCAGGCTCAGGCGTCGGGCTCCAGACGATACAGGCCGCCATCCTCCTCATCGGTCAGGAAGTAGAGCAGCCCATCGGGGCCTTGGCGCACGTCGCGGATGCGTCCCACGCCATCTTCCTCCAGCAGGATCTCCTCATGTTCCACGCTGTCGCCATTCAGCACCAGGCGGTGCAGCTGTTCCGCATAGAGCGAGCCGACGAACAGGTTTCCTTGCCAGCCGGGGATCTCCTCACCGGTATAGAAGGCCATGCCCGACGGTGCCACGGTATAGTCCCACCAGTGCACCGGGGGTACGACGCCGGGGGCTTCCTGACCGATACCGATGAATTCATCGGTATCGTACTCCGTGCCGAACGAGACCTGAGGCCAACCATGATTGTTGCCCGCCTCGACCTGGTAGACCTGGTCGCCACCACCCGAGGGCCCGTGGTCCGTCGCCCACAGGACGCCGGTTTCCGGGTGCAGGGCCAGGCCCTGGTTATTGCGGTGGCCAAAGGAGAAGATCTCGGGGCGCAGGTTGCCGGGCTCCATGTTGACGAATGGATTGTCTTCATGTGCCCCGCCATCCTCGTGGAGGCGAAGAATCGAGCCGCCCGGGTCGGTAAGATCCTGGGACGGATAGCGAATGCCGCGGTCGCCAATGGAGAACATCACGCTGCCGTCTCCAGGGAAGACGATGCGTGAGCCGTAGTGGCGGCCCGGGGCCGTCCGCGGCACCTGGGCATAGATCGGCTCGACGTCGACGAGTTCGCTGCCATCGTCACTTAGCCGAGCTCGGCTAAGGGCCGTGCCGGTGCCGTACTCCTCGTCTCCCATGACGGAATCGTCGTCACCCGGGCTGGAGTAGGTGAAGTAGATCCAGCCGTTTTCCTCGTAGTCCGGATGTACGGCGATATCCAGCAACCCACCCTGGTTGCCGCCTTCGGGTGCCGTCAATTGATCCTCGTCGGTATCGATCTTGGGCAGATTGCCGACCTGGGTTACCTCGTCATCATCGATCAGATACAGGTTGCCGGGTCGCTCCGTGACGAGCATTCGGCCATCTGGCAGCCAGGCCACCGACCAGGGGTGTTCCAGGCTGCTGGCCACCTGCACGATGCGAATCGTGTTTTCTTCTGTTTCCACGGCCGAGGCCACCTCGTCGTTGACGATCTCTACCTCGGCATGGGCCAGGCCGCTGACCCCCATGCCGACCGCAATGCCCAGGGCGAGTCGCGAGAGAGGGAAGACACGAAGGGCGGGGGACATAGAGGGGAAGAGTCCTTTTCGTACCATGTCGCGTTGCTCCTTGCAGGCGATGTCGAAGGTGGGAGGAGAAAGGAACGCGTGATCGCCTGCCCAGCTTCAGCGTAGGAAAGCGGGCTCTATAGAACAAGGAGGGAGTCGAGGCAACCGAGGAACTCCGGCTGGCTAGCGCGGTTCCTGCGGCCAGTCTCTGGCGGCCACGATGGCCTGGACGCGACTGTTGACGCCAAGCTTGCGGAGTATGGCCGAGACGTGAGTCTTCACCGTGGTTTCGGCAATGCCGAGCTCCCGGGCGATCTGCTTGTTGGATTCCCCTTTCGCCATCTGCTCCAGCACCTCCAGCTGCTTGCCGGTCAGCGAGGCGAGGCGAGGGGTGATGGCGGCTCCTGGCGTGGGAGGTTCGGCGGACAGGATGGGCGGAGGTCGCCGCATGATGGCCGGGGGAAGATACACCTGTCCCGCCAGGATGTGGGTGAGGGCAGCCAGCAAGGCATCGCGAGGGGTGGACTTGGGGATATACCCGACGGCTCCCATGTCGATGGCTTCGAGCACGATACGCCGGTCCTGTTCGGCGGAGAGAATGGCGACCGGCAGATCGGGCAGGGCATCGCGAAGCTGCGCAAGACCCGCCAACCCTTCGGCATCGGGCAGATCCAGATCCAGCAGTAACAGATCGAGGTCGTCATGATCGGCTAGCTGATGCAGGGCGCCGGCCAGACTGCCCGCCTCGAGAAGACGACACTGGGGCAGCCCCATGGCAAGCACGGCGCCGAGGGCGTCACGAAATAGAGGATGGTCGTCGGCGACCATCAGGGTGTGTATGGGGGGCATCTCCTGTCAACTCTCCTACCAAGGAACGAGCCCATCTCCTGCGACGGGAGTATGTCGCACTTTGCTTCGTTGACCAATACTGAGTGTTGTCACTACCCATAACGATAATATCAGGAGCAACGCCATGATCTATGCCAATCCCGGTCACTCCGGCTCGGTCGTCACCTTCGAGAAGCGCTATGGCAACTATATCGGTGGTGAGTTCGTCCCGCCGGTGAAGGGGCAATACTTCGACAATATCAGCCCGGTCAACGGGGAGGTGATCTGCGAGATTCCCCGTTCCACCGCCGAGGATATCGAGAAGGCGCTGGATGCCGCCCACCAGTCCGCCCCCGCCTGGGGCAAGACCTCGGCGGCGGAGCGCAGCAACATCCTGCTCAAGATAGCCGACCGTATCGAACAGAATCTGGAAATGCTTGCCGTCGCCGAAACCTGGGACAACGGCAAGGCGGTGCGCGAGACGCTCAACGCCGATATTCCGCTGGCCGTCGACCACTTCCGGTATTTCGCGAGTTGCATCCGCGCCCAGGAGGGCACCGCCGCCGACATCGATGCCAATACCGTGGCCTACCATTTTCATGAGCCGCTGGGCGTGGTGGGGCAGATCATCCCCTGGAATTTCCCGCTGCTGATGGCCACCTGGAAGCTGGCCCCGGCGCTGGCCGCGGGCAACTGCGTGGTGCTCAAGCCCGCCGAACAGACGCCGGCGTCGATCCTCAAACTGATGGAGCTGGTCGGCGACCTGCTGCCGGCCGGTGTGGTCAATATCGTCAACGGCTACGGCGCCGAGGCCGGCCAGGCCCTGGCCACCAGCAAGCGTATCGCCAAGATCGCCTTCACCGGCTCCACCCCGGTGGGCTCGCATATCCTCAAGTGCGCCGCCGAGAACATCATCCCCTCGACGGTGGAGCTGGGGGGCAAGTCGCCGAACATCTACTTCGCCGACATCATGAATGCCGAGCCCGAATTCATCGACAAGGCGGTGGAGGGCCTGGTACTGGCCTTCTTCAATCAGGGCGAGGTGTGCACCTGCCCCTCCCGGGCGCTGATCCAGGAGAGCATGTACGAGGACTTCATGACCAAGGTCATGGAGCGTACCCGTGCCATCAAGCGGGGGAATCCGCTGGATACCGACGTGCAGGTCGGCGCCCAGGCCTCCCAGGAACAGTTCGACAAGATCATGTCCTACATGGACATCGCCCGTGAGGAGGGCGCCGAGTTTCTCACCGGCGGGGACAAGGAGAGCTTCGACCCCGCCTACGACAAAGGCTTCTACATCCAGCCGACCCTGCTCAAGGGCAACAACCGGATGCGCGTCTTCCAGGAGGAGATCTTCGGCCCGGTCGTGGCCGTGACCACCTTCAAGGACGAGGAAGAGGCCCTGGCCATTGCCAACGATACCGAGTTTGGCCTCGGCGCCGGGGTCTGGAGCCGTGACATGAATGTCGCCTTCCGCATGGGGCGCGGCATCCAGGCCGGTCGTGTCTGGACCAACTGTTACCACCAGTACCCGGCTCACGCCGCTTTCGGTGGCTACAAGAAGTCCGGCGTCGGCCGCGAGACCCACAAGGTCGCGCTCGAGCACTACCAGCAGACCAAGAACCTGCTGGTGAGCTACGATACCAATCCGCTGGGCTTCTTCTAATACCTCCATTCTACCGACGCCCGGGTTCGCAACCCGGGCGTCTCATGACAGACCACGCGTGAGCGGACCACCGCTCCATGACCCCCCTGGCGATCCGCAAGTACCGGGTGGCGCCTCGCTGCCCGACAACCAAGGAGATGCAAGATGGACACAACAATGAAAGCCGCTGTGGTAAGGAAATTCGGAGAGCCGCTGGTCATCGAGGAGGTCGAGGTGCCTCGACCGCAGGCCGGTGAGATACTGGTCAAGGTGGCGGCGTCCGGGGTATGTCATACCGACCTGCATGCCGCCCATGGTGACTGGCCGGTCAAGCCGAATCCGCCCTTCATTCCGGGACACGAAGGCGTCGGCCACATCGTGGCGGTTGGACAGGGCGTCAAGCATGTCAAGGAGGGCGACCGGGTCGGGGTGCCCTGGCTGTATTCTGCCTGTGGTTACTGCGAGCACTGCCTGGGTGGCTGGGAAACCCTGTGCGAATCGCAGCAGAACACGGGCTATTCGGTCAACGGCGGGTTTGCCGACTATACCCTGGCGGATGCCGGCTTCGTGGGGCTGTTGCCGGACAATATCGACTTCCTCGAGATCGCACCGGTGCTGTGCGCCGGGGTCACGGTCTACAAGGGCCTGAAGATGACCGATACCCGCCCGGGGCAGTGGGTGGTGATCTCCGGCATCGGTGGCCTGGGGCACATGGCCGTGCAGTACGCCAAGGCCATGGGACTCAACGTGGCGGCGGTGGATATCGACGACGGCAAGCTGGCACTGGCCGAGCGTCTGGGTGCGACCGTCACGGTCAATGCCCTCGAGACCGATCCCGCCGTTTACCTCAAGCAGGAGATCGGTGGCGCTCACGGGGCCCTGGTCACTGCGGTGTCGCCGAAGGCCTTCGACCAGGCGCAGCGCATGCTGCGCCGCGGAGGCACCCTGGTGCTCAACGGCCTGCCGCCAGGTGACTTTCCGCTGCCGATCTTCGAGACCGTACTCAATGGCATCACTATCCGGGGCTCCATCGTCGGGACCCGAAGCGACCTGCAGGAGGCATTGGATTTCGCCGGCGAGGGCAAGGTGAAGGCCACGGTGGCTACCGACAGGCTGGAAAACATCAACGATGTCTTCCAACGCATGATCGATGGCCAGATAGAGGGGCGAATCGTTCTCGACATGACCGGTTGAGGCCGGGGCGTTGCTGCCGAGATTTCGTCGAGAAGGGTCGTCGTCACCGACGAGTCATCCCGACGGCGGCAGGTCGCTGCGTTGGACACCAGCCTGATGGCTGGCTAGTGTCACTAGAGCGAGGCTCGACCACCAGATGGCCACTTGGTCATCTGGTGGTCGAGCCATGGGAAGGCATGCAGGCAACAGGGAGTCAGGATGACGACCCCATACGATGCCAGGGAGATGCCTCGAGGCATCAGCGAAAACGATCGGCGGCGGCCGAGTGCCATGAGCCGCCGCCGTTTTCTTCGGCTCGGTATCGGCGGAGCCACATTGGCGCTGGTCGGCTGCGGCGACAATGACGACGCGCTCTTCGCGCCGGCGCTGCCACCGTTGGATGAATGGTTGGACCGTGGACCGCTCGAGCCACAGCGAACGCAGGTGCGCGGCGTCTCGCTACACGCCCTGGTGGCAACCGAGGCTGCACCGCCCGGTGCGCCACCGCTGGTGTTGATACATGGCTCTGGCCTTTCCGGGCGCTACATGATTCCCACCGCCCGTGAGCTGGCTTCCGACTTTCCTGTCTATGTGCCCGACATACCGGGCTATGGCGACAGCGGCGACCCCGGCGAGGTGCTCAGCATCCCCCGGATGTCGGAGTGGCTGGTGGCCTGGATGGACGCAATCGGCCTCGAGCGTGCCTCCTTTCTCGGTAACTCCTTCGGCTGTCAGGTCATCGTCGACCTGGCCATGCGCTATCCCGAGCGGGCCGATCGCCTGATCCTGCAGGGGCCCACCACGCCGCCTGACGAGCGCTCGACCTTCTGGCAGTTCGTCCGTTGGCGACAGAACGAGCCCTATAACCCCGAGATGCTGGGCGAGGTCACGATGCCCGAGTACGGCAAGGCGGGGATCTGGCGCATGATTCGCTCCTATGTCTTTCAGGTGACCGACCCCATCGAGGAGAAGGTGCGCGAGGTCGAGGCGCCGGCCCTGGTGATCCGTGGCGAGTACGATCCGATCACCCACCAGGCCTTCGCCGAAATGCTTGCACGGCGCCTGCCGCGGGGGGAACTGCAGGTGCTGCCGAACATCGCCCACACGCTGGTGTTCACTGCACCGGTTCAACTGGCCGATGCCACCCGTGTCTTCATGGAGGAGAACGCATGATGCTGGCTGGCAGAAAGTGGATAGTGCTCGCCGAGGTAGTGCTGCTGCTCCTGCCGCTGACCCTGCTGATGGCGCTGCTCGTTCCGCTCACCTATGTGGCCTACCCGATTCCGCAGATGCAAGCGACGCTGCTGGCGTTCGATTTGGGCATGCTGGTCAAGCTGCTCGGCATCCTGGCGGCCTGGCGGCTTGCGGTGGGCTTCCTGCGCTTCGGTGTCAGCAGCCTGCGTCGGGCGCATCTGGTTTGGTTCGTGCTGGTGCTGGCGGCCGTTGCCATCGGCATCGCCAGTAGCGTGGTGGCCATTGAGCAGAACGTGCTGTCGTCGGTCTATCATGCCCGGGTCGGTTTCACGCTGCTGGTGCCCGCCGTGGTGCTGGCGCCGCTGGCCGTGCATCTGATTTGGGAGCGTCGGCGTGGCACCGACTAAGGGGCGGAGGTCAGCGTGCGAGCCACCCAACTGGCGCGTTTCGAACTGGTCGAGGGAGCATGAACTTCGCTAGCATGGCGACAACACTCACCCCAGGGTACTGACCATGTGGAAACAGCAGGAGCTGCGCTTGACGCCGCGTTCTCGCGGCTTTCATCTGATTACCGGGGAGGTCGCCGGCCTGCCATGGCTGCGTGAGGTATCGGTGGGCCTGCTGCACCTGCAACTGCTGCACACCTCGGCATCGCTGACCCTCAACGAGAATGCCGATCCGGATGTTCGCCACGATATGGACGCCTTCCTGCGGGATCGCATTCCCGGCGACCTGCCCTATTTTCGCCACACTCTGGAAGGTCCCGACGACATGCCGGCCCATGTCTGTGCCAGCCTGCTCGGCACCCAGTTGAGCCTGGCGGTGCGCGACGGCCGCCTGGCGCTGGGCACCTGGCAGGGTATCTGGCTTGGTGAGCATCGCGACGATGGCGGCTCCCGTCGGCTGATCGCCACCTTCCAGGGGGAGTGATTCACGTCTCCCGCTCGGCCAGCCAATGGTCGGCCAGGCGACGGGCATGATCCAGGTGGCGCACGGCGGCGAGCCGTCCGGTTTCCCGGTAGAGTCCGGCACGGCGCAGCTTCATCACCATGCGTGCCGGCATGGCGATGAAGATCAGCCCCACTTCCCGTGTGCGTAGCTCCTCGACCAGCGATTGCAGGGCGACGATGGCGGTGGTGTCGAGGCTCGGTACGTCGCGCATGTCCAGCATCACCACTTTCACTTCCGGGTCCACCACGCGCAGCGATGAGATGGCTTTCTCGGCAGCGCCGAAGAAGAGGGGGCCATTGACGTCATAGAGAGCGACTTGCCGCGGCAGGTCCCTGGCCTGGTCACTGTCGCCGGGTTCGAGCCGGCGGGCATGGGTAAGCCCGGCCATGCGTCGGATGAACAGCGCCGCGGCGAGACCGATCCCCACCGCTACCGCCAGCACCATGTCGAAGATCACGGTCAGCACGAAGCAGATCACGAGTATGGCGACGTCGCTGCCCGGGGCGCTCTTCAAGGTATGGGCGAAGTGGCGTGCCTCGCTCATGTTCCAGGCAATGATGAACAGCAGTGCCGCCAGTGCCGCCATGGGGACGAGCCCCAGCACGCCGGCGAATGCCACTACCGCCAGCAGCACCACCAGCGAGTGCACCACGGCGGCGACCGGCGAAAAGGCACCGCTGCGGATATTGGTGGCGGTGCGAGCCAGCGCCGCGGTGGCCGTGATGCCGCCGAAGAAGGGTACCACCATGTTGCCCACCCCCTGTCCCACCAATTCGGCATTGGGGTCATGTCGGGTACGGGTCAGGCCATCCGCGACGACCGCACAGAGCAGCGATTCGATGGCCGCCAGCATGGCAATCGCCAGTGCCGGGCCGAGCAGTTCGCGAATGAGCGCGAAGTCCACCACCAGGGGGGTGCCATCCGGTCCCGGCAGGCGCCATGGTACGACCAGGCCGGGAGCGAAGGGCGGGATACCGTTGCCGCTCTGTCCTTGGAACTCCCAGGTGAAGCGTGATGCGATGGTATCGATTTCGACCCCCAGCGGGTTGATCGCCAACGCGGCCAGCGTACCGATGAGCAGCCCGGCCAGGGGCGCCGGCACCGGTAGCTTGAGGCGCGGCCAGAGAATCAGGGTGGCCAGCGTGACCAGGCCCACCCCCAGTTCGGCGGGCGCCAGGGTCGGCACGGCGCGGGCGATCACGGCCAGGTTGTCGAGCGTGCTATCGCCGAGTTCGACCCCGGCCAGGCCCAGGAAGTCCGGTATCTGCAGCAGTGCTATCACGACCGCGATGCCGGCGGTGAAACCCAGCACCACCGGGTAGGGCACGAACTGTATGAGGCTACCCAGACGGGCCAGCCCCAGTGCCACCAGGATCATGCCTGCCATCAGGGTGGCGATCAGTAGCCCGCCGATACCATGGCTGGCGACGATGGGAAACAGGATCACCACGAAGGCGGCGGTGGGGCCGGAGATATTGAAGCGTGAGCCGCCGGTCAGTGCAATGATGGCGCCGGCTACGATGGCGGTATAAAGCCCATGCTGGGGAGGCACGCCCGTGGCGATGGCCAGGGCCATGGAGAGCGGCACGGCGACGATGCCGATGGTCAGGCCGGCCATCAGGTCGCGCTTCAACTCGGCCAGCCCGTAGCCTTCACGCCATGCCGAGATCAGGGCGCTGCCGGGGACAGGGAGGTGGTAACTGGACTTGTCGCGATGGAGAGACATGACGGTTCCTGATGACGAACTGTGGTTCATTACGCTACGCCGTGGCAACGGCTTGCCACAAGGCGGCCAAGGTATGAGGCGGGCGAAGAGCAATGAAAACCCCGCCGGGGGAGACGCCGTTCCGATGCTGCAGACCCCAGGAACCCAGTCAGGATCGGGCCGCCTCCAGCGGAGGCTCACCCACGGAGCCGGGCATTGCCTGCACGGAGCCGCCTTGACCGGCAAGCGCCAGGAAATGCAGGTGACGCTCGTACTCCGACAGTACGTCACCGATCACCTGGCCTCGGGTATAGCCATTGAGATCCTTCTCCAGCCCCCCTTCGGAGAGGTAGACATCGAGGCGTACATAGTAGTCGTCATCGGCCGGCAGGAAGCTCGGGGTACGCATCCGGTGGGGGCTCACCTGATAGACGAAGCTTGCCGCATTCTCCAGGTCCACTTGCAGGGTAAGGCTCGATAGCGGCTCGCCTTCGATATGTGCCTCGGTGACATTGGCGCTCTGGCCGCGACTCTCCAGTTCCTGGGCGAACTGGGTCAGTGCCGGACGGATGGCATGTTCGATGGTGGCGGCAGCCCCGGCTCGGGTGGAAGTGTCCAGTGCCCGGTCGAGACGTTCGCGCCAGTCACCGCCAGGAGCGGTCCCGGCGATCTGGCGCCGCGCTTCCGCCTTGCGGCCTTCCAGCTTCAATGCCTTGACCATGCCCAGCATGATAGCGAAGAGCACCAGCGAGAAGGGCAGGGCAGTGACGACGACGGCGCTCTGAAGGGCCGCCAGGCCACCGGCCATCAACAGGGCAACCGTGACCAGGCCAATGACAGCCGACCAGAAGATGCGCAGGGATACCGGGGCATCATGGTTCACGTCGGACAGGATCGAGGTGAAGTTGGCCAGTACCAGGGCCCCTGAATCCGCCGATGTGATGAAGAAGACGATACCCAGCACGGTGACTACTGCGGCAGTCAGGCCCATGTAGGGGTAGTGCTCCAGCAGGGTATACATCGTGGTCTGGGGGGTGTTCAGCGCTTGTTCGCCGAGTTCGATGATCCCCTGGTTGGCGACCAGATCGATGCCACTGTTACCGAATACCGACATCCACACCATCATGAAGGCCAACGGGATACCGAGCGCCCCGGCGACGAATTCGCGAATCGTACGCCCACGTGAGATACGTGCCAGAAACAGGCCGACGAACGGTGTCCAGGCGATCCACCAGCCCCAGAAGAAGATCGTCCACCACATCTTCCACTCGTTGGCTTCCTCACCCGCGAAGGCGTAGGTATCGAAGCTCTTCGCCACGAAGCCGGCCAGGTAGTCACCGATATTGTTCACCGCCATGTCGAGCAATTGCAGAGTGTGACCCTGGAACAGCACGAACAGCAGCAGGGCCAGTGCCAGGAGCATATTGAATTCCGACAGACGGCGGATGCCCTTTTCCACGCCGCTGACCACTGAAATAGTGGCCAATATCACGACCAGGCCGATCAGCAGCACCTGGACAGAGAGGCTTTCGGGCACATCGAACATATAGGCGAGCCCGTAATTGAGCTGCATCACGCCGATACCCAGGCTGGTGGCGATACCGAAAACGGTCGAGATAACGGCCGTGATATCCACGGCGTGTCCGATGGGACCATGGATGCGCTTGCCCAGTAGTGGATAGAGTGCGCTGCGGATGGCCAGTGGCAGACGATGGCGATAGCTGAAGTAGGCCAGTGCCATTCCCACCAGCACGTAGAGACCCCAGCCCGACAGCCCCCAGTGCATGAAGGTTTGCACCACGGCGGCACGCATCGCCTCCTGACTTTCCGGTGTCATGTCCGGCGGTGCCAGGTAATGGGCCACCGGCTCGGCAACACTGAAGAACAGCAGATCGATGCCGATACCCGCGGCGAACAGCATCGCGGACCAGGAGAGCAGTGAGAACTCGGGCCGGGAGTGGTCGGGGCCCAGACGTATACTGCCGAAGCGCGAGCAGCCGATCAGTATCACGAAGACTAGATAGGCCACGATGGCCAGCATGTAGTACCAGCCGAAGGTTTGGCTGACCCAGGCCAGTCCGGTGTCGAAGAAGGCCCCGGCCTCCTCGGTATAAATCATGGTGAGAATGAGAAAAACCAGGATGCCGGATACCGAGCCGTGGAACACCACGGCATTGAGCCGGTCGCGTCGTCCGGGAGGATTGTCGTGCGCCATGCAGGCGAACTCCTGTCTGGTGGATACATACCTCCCGTCTTTTCTTTGGCTGCGAGACGCGCTGTGGATTGTTCCGCACAATCGAAAGCACGCCTGGATCAAGCCGGGCTACAGGCCGGTCGGTCCCTTTCTGGTGCGGTTGACAAGGACCCATGATGCCAAGACGGGGGTCGTTTTTTTAAATGAACGTTCAAATAAAATACGCATATCCTGCCAAGGCTTCAACCCCGTGTCCTGTCCTGCCATCGACTGTCAAGAAAAGGGGGGAAACGTCTTGCATAAGCTGTTGCCCCGGCTATACATAATGTAACCGACTGCAAGCAGGTAGCTTGAGCGTGCCGCGCCAGCGGTGACAGGGATGCCTTCGGGACGACCGATCAGGCCGCAGCTCGGCCTGTCGGGTACACACCAGAACAACGATAATTTCCGGAGTACCCAATGGCACACGATCAGACACCGGCCGCTCAGTCGGACGAAAGCAAGACAGTCACCGCCATCGATCGCCAATCGCGCCGCCGCTTCCTTACGGGTTCCGCCGCAGCAGTAGGAGCCGGCGCCGTTGCGGCCGTAGGCTTTCCCAGCATAGCCGTGGCCCAGACCACCACGCTGCGCTTCCAGAGCACCTGGCCGAACCAGGATATCTTTCATGAGTTTGCCGGCGATTACGTACGCATCGTCAACGAGATGTCCGGTGGTCGGCTGCGGCTCAACCTGTTACCGGCCGGCGCGGTGGTGGGGGCGCTGCAACTGCAGGACGCGGTCATCTCTGGTGCACTGGATGGCGGTCATGGGGTGACGGCCTACTGGTACGGCAAGCACAAGGCGTTTTCGCTGTTCGGCACTCCACCGCCCTTTGGGTGGGATGCACATCAGTTCCTGGCCTGGTTCTGGACCGGTGGTGGCAGTGAACTGTATGCCGAGCTGCTGGAGATGCTGGAGCTGCCGCTGGTAGGCTACCAGACCGGGCCCATGCCGACCCAGGCCCTGGGTTGGTTCAAGGAGCCGATCACCAGCGCCGACGACCTGCGCGGTCTCAAGTACCGCACGGTGGGTCTCGGCGCCGATCTGATGAACGAGTTCGGCGCGGCGGTGACCATCATGGGTGGCGGCGACATCGTGCCCGCCATGGACCGCGGCCTGCTCGATGGGGCCGAGTTCAACAACCCCTCCTCGGATCGCCTGCTCGGCTTCCCCGATGTCAGCAAGACCTGGATGCTGCGCAGCTACCATCAGGACTGCGAGGCCTTCGAGATCATCTTCAACAAGACCCGGCACGACAGCCTGCCCGACGAATTCCAGGCGATCCTCGAATACGCCGCCAAGGCGGCCTCATCTGAAATGTACTGGAAGGCGATGGAGCGCTACCCGCGGGACCTCAACGGCATGCGCGAGGAGCAGGGCGTGCAGACCTACATTACGCCAGACTCGGTACTCCAGGCCCAGCTCGAGGCGTGGGATGTGGTCATCGAGCGCGAGTCCCGGAATCCGTTCTTCAAGAAGGTGGTCGACCACCAGCGCGAGTACTGCGAGCGTGTAGTGGGTTTCCATCTCGAGGGGAACACGCCGAAGGAGCCCGCCTACCAGCACTTCTATGGAAAGTTGCCAACGGATACCTCCACCGTCCTTTAGGCCATGGGCCGTCCGTCTCTCGGTGCCAGGAGGGCGCCGGGTCCGTCTCTCGGCTGCATCATCCGTCCGATGGTGATGCAGCCGTTGGTGAGGGGTTCGCATGCGCTTCATCTTCTTCATTGACCATGTCAGTACCTGGGTGGGCAAGACGTTCGCCTGGGCGATCCTGATCCTGACCTTCGTGGTCAGCTACGAAGTCTTCATGCGCTACGCGATGGGAGCGCCGACGACCTGGGCCTATGACACCAGCTATATGCTCTACGGCACCCTGTTCATGATGAGCGGTGCCTATGCCCTGGCCCACAATGCCCATGTACGGGCCGACGTGGTCTCACGTCACTTTCCGCTGCGGGTCCAGGCAGGCTTGGACCTCGCGCTCTATCTGGTCTTTTTCTATCCGGGCATCTTTGCCTTGCTGTTCTACGGCTGGGATTTCTTTTCCGTCTCCTTGCGCCAGAACGAGCATAGCTCCTACACCCCGGGGGGGCCGCCGATCTACCCCTACAAGTTCGTGATCCCCGCCTGTGCCGCCCTGCTGGCGCTGCAGGGCGTCGCCGAGGTCAGCCGCTGCATCCTGTGCCTGAAAAACGGCCTATGGCCACGTCGCCTCGGCGATGTGGAAGAGATCGCCATTCCGATCAACAAACAGGATGAAATCCTCGCCGCCCGGAAACAGTCAGGGGAGAACAGGCAATGAGTGAACCGGAAATCGGTATCCTGATGCTGGGCACACTGGTCATTCTGATCATGCTTGGCTTTCCCATCGCCTTCACGCTGATCGCCATGGGTATCGGGTTCGGCTACTTCGCCATCGGCGATATCATCTTCTCGCTGCTGGTGCAGCGAGCCTACGGCGTCATGTCCAACGACGTGCTGATCGCGGTGCCTCTCTTCCTTTTCATGGGATACATGGTCGAGCGGGCGAATATCCTCGACAGGTTGTTCTTGAGCCTGCAACTGGCGGCCCGCGGCATGCCGGCTTCACTGGCAGTGGCCAGCCTGGCCACCTGTGCCCTCTTTGCCACGGCAACGGGCATCGTGGGGGCCGTCGTAACGCTGATGGGCCTGTTGGCACTGCCGGCCATGCTCAACGCCGGCTACGACAAGCGTCTGTCCAGTGGGGTGATCTGTGCGGGGGGGTGTCTCGGCATCCTGATTCCGCCGAGCATCATGCTGATCCTCTACGGGGCAATGGCAGGGGTGTCGGTGGTACGACTCTATGCCGCGGCGCTGCTGCCGGGCCTGCTGCTGGCGGGGCTGTACATCGTCTATGTGATGGGCCGGGCGATGATCAACCCCAAGGTGGCGCCCAAGCTTTCCGCCGAGAAACTGAATGTGCCGCTGGGGCGGGTCTACTGGGGATTGCTGACCTCTTTCGTCCCCCTGTTCGTCCTGATCATGTCGGTGCTGGGAGCGATCCTGTTCGGTCTGGCCACGCCCCATGAAGCGGCTGGAATCGGGGCGCTGGGGGCCATCCTGCTGGCAGCGGCCTACCGGCAGCTGACCCTGGCCCGGCTGCGCGAGGCGGTGTTCCTCACCGCGCGTACCAGCGCCATGGTGTGCTGGCTGTTCGTCGGTTCCTGGATCTTCTCCTCGGTGTTCTCGCTGCTCGACGGTCACTCGTTGATCGAGCACTGGATCAGCGGGCTGGCGCTGACACCGCTACAATTCCTGTTGCTGGCTCAGTTGATGATCTTCCTGCTCGGCTGGCCGCTGGAGTGGACCGAGATCATCATCATCTTCGTGCCGATCTTCCTGCCGCTGCTGTACATGTTCGGCATCGATCCACTGTTCTTCGGCGTGCTGGTGGCGTTGAACATCCAGACGTCGTTCATGACGCCGCCCATGGCCATGTCGGCGTTCTATCTCAAGGGTGTCGCCCCCAAGGGAGTCGAACTCAACGACATCTTCCTCGGCGTCACTCCCTTCCTGCTGATGGTGTTCGTGGCCATGTTCATCCTCTACGTGGTGCCGGATATCGTCTTCTGGCTGCCGGGCGTGCTGTATGGCTAGCCGCCCGGCGTGATGGACTGACGCTCTCCGCAACGCATCAGGCCCGACACGAGTCGGGCCTGATGCGTTTACGGCGGGTATCGATAGTCAGCTTGAGCGGTGCTTGCCATGCCCCTTGCCGTGGCCCTTGTGGCCGCTCGGCTGCATCATGGCCTTCATCGCCTCGATCTGCTCTTCGGTCAGCAGCTCGCCAAGCGCTTCCCGGTGCTCGTCACGCAGCGCCTGCCAGGCCTCGCGACGCTCCTCGCGGGAATCGAAGCTCTGGCCACGCAGCTCCTGCATGTCGGCATAGAGGGATTCGCGAAGCTCAGTCAGCCGCTCGCGCTCCTCGTCGGAGAGCTCCCAGCTGTCGACCAGGGTGCTCAAGCGCTCCTG
This sequence comes from Billgrantia endophytica, assembly GCF_002879615.1. Taxonomy (GTDB): domain Bacteria; phylum Pseudomonadota; class Gammaproteobacteria; order Pseudomonadales; family Halomonadaceae; genus Halomonas; species Halomonas endophytica. Next base: position 151,843 of record NZ_PNRF01000037.1, on the reverse strand, counting down.
CATGCCCTGTCGATGGCTATCACGGCGCTCGGCATGGTGCCCCTTGCGCATCTCCCGCTTGGCGTCGCGCAGGGCCTCACGCTGTTCGTCATCGAGGATCTCGTCCATCCGTTCGCGGTGCTGTTCGTGCAGCTCGCGAAGTGCCTGGTGATGCTCGCCATGGGCTTCCTCCAGGCTGGCGCGTGTCTCGTCATCGATGCCGGCACGCTCGAACAGGGCCTGGCGCTGCTCCTCGAAGCGTTCCTGGCGCTGCTCACTCCAGCTGCTGTCGCCTTGGCCGGGTGCGGCAGCGGCAGCGAGCGACATCGGGGCGATGGCGATGGCGAGCAGGGCGGGCAGCAGAAGTTTGTGTTGGGTCAGTCGAAGCATGGGGTCACTCCTTTTACGGTGCAAAGAAAGTTTGCGCTCTGTTGATGCATTCAGTGTCGTTGATCCCTGTGCACCTAGCGTGCACGAATCATGCAATCAATGACGATTCCGAGTGGCTGGGTATAGGGCAGTTTTCTTCGCGCATTCGTTCACCGCGAACCCCAATTCTCGGCGCACGCCGCCAATGTGAGGCGAGAGCGACCGGGCCTGTCATTCCTCCGGCTGGTACTTGTAGCCCACGCCATAGACGGAGCGAATGATCTCGCGCTCCGGCCAGGCGTCGGCGATCTTCTTGCGCAGCTTTTTCACATGGCTGTCCACGGTACGCTCGGAGACGATGCGATGGTCGCGATACATGCGGTCCATCAATTGGTCGCGGGAGAAGATACGCCCCGGGGCCTGCATCATCACCTTGAGCAACTGGTATTCCACCGCGGTCAGCCCCAGGTCGTTGCCGTCGGCCAGGGCGCGCCAGCCATCGTCGTCCAGCTCCAGGTTGCTGCCGTTGACCGTCCCCGGATACTGTGCGGCCTGACTGCGGCGAAGCACTGCCTTGACTCGGGCCACCACCTCCCGTGGGCTGAAGGGTTTGCAGATATAGTCATCGGCGCCGAGTTCCAGGCCCAGCAGGCGGTCGACTTCTTCCACTCGGGCGGTAAGCATGATCACGGCCAGTGTCGGCCAGCGCTGACGAATCTCGCGACAAAGTGTCAGGCCGTCGGTGCCCGGCAGCATCAGGTCGAGAAGCACCAGGGCCGGTATGAGGTCACCGGCCATGCGTTTCTGCAGCCAGGGCAGGACGTCGTCGCCATGGTCGATATGGTGTGTGGTGAAACCACTGCCTTCGAGGTAATCGGCCACCAATCGGGCGATCTTGGGTTCGTCCTCGACGATCAGCAGCGTATCGCGGGGGGAATGGGGGTCGCGCATGGGTTTGCTCCAGCCTCAATCGGCTTCTTGTCGGCTTCGACGGTCATTTTCCAGGACGGGAAATTCAATGGTCCAGCATAACCCACCCAGAGGGGAGGCGGAGGCCTGCATGGTGCCGCCGTGACTCTTGACCAGTGCACTGGCGATGGATAATCCCAGGCCACTGCCCCCACTGGCACGGTTACGCGAACCCTCGACCCGGTAGAGCCGCTCGGTGAGCCGGTCGAGGGCCGCTTCGGGCACACCGGGAGGGCTATCCTGCCAGATGATGCGTACCCGGTCGCCCTGGTGGGACAGACTGACCTCCAGCAAGCCCGGTGGATTGGTATAGGCGCAGCTGTTGTCGAGCAGGATGGTCCACAGCTGGCGCAAACGCCGGGCATCGCCGCGAATCCAGGCCGGCTTGTGGACTGACACGGCGAGCTCGAGGCCGCTGTCGTCGAGCCATCCGGTGGCCTCATCGAGCCGTGAGGCGAGGCTCTCGGCCAGGTCCAGGGGAGCCAGCTGTACCTCGAGGGCACCGGCATCGCTCTGGGAAAGCAGGCGCAAGTCGGCAACCAGGCGCTCCAATTGGCCCACCTCTTGCGAGAGCGAGTAAAGATTGTCCTCATCGAAGGGGCGTATACCGTCCTGCATGGCTTCGATCTCGCCGCGCAGGACCGCCAGGGGCGTGCGCAGCTCATGGGCGATATCCGAGACCCAGCGGGCCCGGGCCTCACGGCTGGCTTCCAGGGTGGCGGCCAGCACGTTGAAGTCGCTGGCCAGGCGCGAGAGCTCGTCGCGCCCTTGCTCGGGCAGGCGAGTGCTGTAGTCCCCTTCGGTGAGCCGACGGGTGGCCAGGGCCATGCTGCGGGTGCGGCGTCCCAGCCACCAGGCCAGCCCGCCGGCAAGCAGCAGCGAGGCCATGCTCAGGGCCGCGGTGATGATACCCAGATTGCGCTGCTGACGCGCAAGAAAGATGCGATCCATCCGCGCCATCAACTGCTGGGGCGGCCGATAGCCAAGCGTGCCCACCTGCTGGCCATCGTGCTCGATGGGGAGCCAGTGCAGCTCCGCGGCCATCTCGCGGCCGCCGGGAGACAGGCCGATGACCGGCAGCCCTTCGGAATCGTGCAGCACGAAATCCCGGGCATCGCCCAAGCGCCGCTCGATGCCATGGGCGGGTGGCCCCTCGCCAGGCCACAGCTGCTGGCGAACCAGGCCCTGCCAGGCGGGAGGCGAGTCGCGCAGCCACTGCCAGCCGCCACGCCGCGCCCATTCCTGGCCCAGCCCTTCGGCCAGGGTCTCGGCCCGGCTGGCCTGGGTCGTTTCCAGGTAGTCGATGAAGCCGCGGTCGAGGCTGCGTGACACCGCAAGAAAAACCAGTCCGGCAATCCCCACGTTGACCACCAGGATAATCACGAACAGCTTGACGCCCAGGTGCGAGATGGCGAGTCGGGGCAGGCGAAGGCTCATCGCGTCGGCTCCTGTGAAGAGGGGTGGGCATGACCGGCCAGGCGTTCACGCAGGCGTTCCAGCATCAGGTAGAGGCAGGGTACCAGTACCAGCAGGATCACGGTGGCGAAGAGCATGCCGAAACCCAGCGAGATGGCCATGGGAATCATGAAACGGGCCTGGCGAGAGGTTTCGAAGATCATGGGTGCAAGCCCCAGGAAGGTCGTCATGGTCGTCATCAAGATGGGACGCATGCGCCGTGTAGCCGCAGCGACGATGGCTTCGCGTGCGCCCATGCCTTCCCGGCGGCGTCGGTTGGCATAATCGATGAGGACCAGGGCATCGTTGATGACCACTCCGGAGAGTGCCAGCATGCCCATCAGGCTGATCACCGACAGGCCATAGCCCATGATCATGTGGCCGGCCATGGCGCCAATGATGCCAAAGGGAATCGCGACCAGTATCAGCAGCGGCTGCAGATAGCTGCGGAAGGGAATCGCCAGCAGCGCATAGAGTGCGATCAGCGTCAGCCAGGCGGCCTGGGACAGTGTCGAGAGATTATCCTCCGTTTCCTGCTGACGGCCACCCGGCGCGACTTCCAGGCCCGGCCAGCCTGCTTGCAGGGCAGGAACGATATCGGCCTGCAGCGTGCCCAGAATCTGATTGACCTGGGTTTCGCTGTCGACCTCGGCGGTCACGCTGATACTGCGACGGCCGTCGATACGTTCCAGCGTGGTGGCGGCCTTGCCCAGGTGGATCTCGGCCACCCGATGCAGCGGCACTTCCAGGCCATCCGGCGTACGTATCGACAGCAGGTACAGGTCGCTCAGGCTGTTCCTGTCGTCTCGGGGAAGCCTGACCACCACGCTGATCTCGTGACGTCCCACGAATTGTTCCACCGCGGTGACACCCTGCAGAGGGCCGCGCAACTGGCCGGCCAGGTCAGCGCCGGTCAAGCCCAGGGAGCGGCCTTCGGCCGACAGGCGCATCTCCAGCTGTGGCTTGCCATCCGCCAGCCCGCTATCGATATCGGTGAGCCCCTCGAGCTCCTCCAGCTCATCGGCCAGCCGGAGGGCCGCGGCCTCGAGTGCCCGGCTATCCGGGTGCGAGAGCCTCAGGGTCAGGCCGGCGCCCTGGCCTGGGCCGCCAACGTCCGACTCGAAGCGTACCGATTGCACGCCCGTAAAGTCGCCGGCCGCCTCGCGCCATGCAGCCGCCACCCGGGAGGGCGGCCAGTCGTCCAGGCTGTCGCTTGCCAGGGTGAGACGCACATTCAGCCGGTCGCCGTCGATCTGGGCTCGGGTGGAAGAAAAACGTGGGCCGTCGTCCTGCTCGCTCAGCGACAGTGCGCTGCCCAACAACTGGTCGCGTACTCTTCGGTCCTCGCTGATGGGGCTGCCGACGGGCAGCGTCACCGTGGCCTGAACCCGGTCGGACTCCGCTCGCGGCATCAGCGAAAAGCCCAGTCGGCCACTCATGGACCAGGCGATGGAAATCATCAGCACGGTGATGGCCAGGCTCACGGTCAGCAGTCGCTGATCCAGGGCCCGCTGCAGGAAAGGGGCGAACTGGTGGTGGGTGAAATGTGCGAGACCTCCCTGCAGGCCCCGGCGCAGGCGATCCAGCGGCTGCAGCCAGGCAGGGCTCTGGCGGCCCCCGGCCCGGTGTGCCAGGTGGCCTGGCAGGATGAACAGCGCCTCCAGCCAGGAGACGAGGAACACCGTGACCACCACCACCGGGACCACGGCGAAGATCATGCCCAGGAAGCCGGGCAGGAACAGCAGCGGCAGGAAGGCGACGATGTTGGAAAGGATGGCGAAGCTGATCGGCACCGCCATTTCACGAGCTCCGCGCACCGCGGCTTCGCGCAGCGAATGGCCCTGTTCACGGTAGCTGTGGATGTTTTCACCGACCATGATGGCGTCATCGACCACGATGCCCAGCGCGATGATGAAGGCGAACATCGACATCATGTTGAGCGATACGCCCAACCAGGGGAGGAACAACATGGCGCCGAGGAAGGCGGTAGGGATGCCCAGAGTGACCCAGAAGGCCAGGCGAGCCTCGAGAAACAGCGCCATCAACACCAGCACCAGTGCCAATCCCTGCCAGGCGTTCTTGAGCAGCAGGGAGAGGCGGTCGCGGTAGACCTCGGAGTTGTCCCGCGACACGCTCAGGCTGACCCCTTCGGGCAGGCTCGCCCGCAGCCGGTCGAGTTGTGCCGCAACGGCGTCGGAAATGCCGATCGGTGTCTGGTTGCCGATCTGGTAGACCTCCAGACTGATGCCGGGGTCCCCGTTGAACAGCACCTCGCTGTCGGTTTCGGCGAAGCCGTCTGCGACCCTGGCGATATCGCCCAGCCTCAGTTGTCCGCCATCCTGTGTGCCGATGATTGGCAGATTGGCGAATTCCCGGGCTTCGTCGCGGCGTCCCTGGTAGCGGATCAGCCACTCCCCCTCGCTGGTGGCCAGTCGGCCGCTGGCCAGATCGAGGGCTTCGTCGCTGATGCGGCTCGCCATCTGACGGTGATCGATGCCATATCGCCGCATGGCCTCCTCGTCGAGCTGCACCTGGATCTCGCGATCGCGATTGCCGGAAAGCTCCACCCGGGAGATGCCGGGAGAGGCCTGCAGGTCGGCCCGGATGTCCTCGGCGACATCGTGGAGCAGGCGCTCGTCCACCCAGCCATGGACCTGCAGGCTCATGACGCTACGCGAGCGTCCGGCGAGGCTGAAGCGCGGCGGGTCGGCGGCAGCGGGCAGAATGGTGATGGCGTTGATGGCCTGCTGGATCTCCTGATAGACCCGCATCACCTCGACGCCATCGACCAGGGTGGCGGAAACCCGGCCGGCGCTCTCGTTGGCCGTGGCGGTCAGCTCGTCGATACCGTCCACGTCGGCCAGTGCCGCCTCCATGGGCAGCAATAGGCTGCGCTCCACCTCCTCGGGGGTGGCGCCGGGGTAGCCGATGGCAACATGGATGATTTCCAGCTCGAAGTCGGGGAACACCTCCTTCTTGATGGTCATCGATGCCATCAGCCCCCCGATGATGAGCAGCAGCATCAAAAGGTTGGGGGCCACGCCGTGGTTGACCATCCAGGCAATGGGGCCGCGGCGCATCATGTGGCGGGCTCCCTGTCGGCACCGGCCGGGCGTTCGCCATCGGCCACTCGAGGCCGCAGACGCATCCCCTCGCGGGGCTGGCCGAGCTGGGAAACCACCACCTGCAGATCATTCTCCAGTCCGGCGCCCAGCAGCACCCGGTCGTCGCTGAGATGAACGACGTCCACGGATCGTCGGCGCAGCCGGTTATCCTCATCCAGGACCCAGACCTCATCGCCGGGGCGCAGGGCGGCGGCAGGCAGAACGAACAGGTCGGCCTGAGGGTTCGTGGTGAAATCCAACCGCACCACGTCGCCGAGACGAAGGGGCGGGGCCTTGCCGTCCAGGCCAAGGGGATCGTCCACCGCGACCAGGAGCTGCGCCTGCAGGCCATTCTCTTCCAGCGCTGGCAGCACGGCGATCAATGCACCATGCCGCTCGTGTCCGATGGGCCAGCCCCGGCTGGTCAGCGCGACCGGGCTGCCGGACTCTTCTCCCGCGGCGGGAGCGAGCCAGGCGAGCGCTTCGCCAGGAAGCGATGCCCGTACCCAGAAACGCGACACGTCGACCAGGTGCAGCAGTTCGGTACCACTGGTCACCTCGCTGCCGGCACCCAACAGGCGTGCCTGCACCATACCGCGCCACGGGGCGGACAGGGTGGCGCGTTCCAGATCGAGGCGTGCCCTGTCGCGGGCGGTGCTGGCCCGCTCGACTTCTGCCTCGGCGACACGCAATTGGGGCTCACGCAGAACCAGGGCACGCCGGTCGGCCGGCAGGTCGCGGCCGAAACTCTGATATTCCGCCTGGGCTCGTTGCTGTTCGCCGCGCTCCATGGCCAACTGCGCCTGGGCCTGTACCAGTGCCGCTTCGGCTTCACGCAGGGCCAGGCGAAGGTCGGCATCATCCAGGTGAGCCAGCGGGGCGCCAGCCTCCACCACCATGCCGGGTAGTGTACCGGGGGCGAAGTCCAACAGCTGTCCGGCGACGCGGCTTGCCAGGTGTGCCTCGCGTTCGGCGATGACCCGGCCAAAACCGTGCAGGGCGGGCGCCGCAGCGCGCTGCTGGGCGACGACGACATCGACCAGTGGCGGTGGTGTTTCGACAGCCATCCGCCTCTCCACCCTGGGGGGCTGGCTGATCAGCCACCATGCCGTGGCCAGACCCACGGCCGATACCAGCAGGGCAAGCAGGGCTCCAAGGTGAAAGCGGCCTCTCTGTCGAGCGATAGGAAAGGCGCGATGAAGCGCTCGCGGAGAAGCGGTGGGAATGGGCATGGCGGGCTCATGGGGAGAAGGGGCCCCGACAGTGTCGCGGTACGCCATGCAGCCAATAGTCATGAATCATGCAAGCAGTGTGCAAGTTATCCCCACGGCTCAGAACGACAGGAAGAAGAGGATCAATGGCGGCGATAGCAGCGACAGGATGAAGCCGCTGACCACGGCGATGGGTACGCAGGCCACGCCGCCGTGCTGTTGGATCACCGGCAGGGTGAAATCCATGGAAGTCGCCCCGCCATAGCCGATGGTCAAGGGGGCGTGACGCTGGATCAGCAGCGGAATCAGGATGAAGGCCAGCAGCTCTCGGGCCAGGTCATTGAAGAAGGCCACGCCGCCCAGCAGGGGCCCAAGCTGATCGCCGACCAGAATGCCGGACAGCGAGTACCAGCCGAATCCCGAAGCCAGCGCCAACCCTTCGTTCCAGTGCAGGCCGAGTAGCGGTGCCGCGATCAGACCACCGATCAGGGAACTGGCTGCCAGGGTCGTGGCAATGGCCAGGCCGTGCCGATTGAGGAGAATCTGCTTGAGTGGCATGCCCGAGTTGCGCAGCTGACAGCCGATCAGGGCCAGCAGGGCATAGAGTGCCCATTCGGCCAGCCGTTCGGCGCCGGTGAAGACACCCTGGCCGCCAAGCCAGCTCAGGGCAAGCCCAATCAGCACTCCGAAGACCACGACCGCCACCAGCGACAGGGAGCCGACCATGGCGGCAAGCTTGGTGGTCGGCGCATTCGCGACGACCGGGGAGGGGGCGAAGCGAAGCCCGAGTCGGCGGGACAGCCACCACAATGCCGTCAGGTTCACGGCGGTAATGACGCTGAACAGCAGCAGCGCCTGCTCCCCCATGCGCGACAGCTCCCGTGCCAGGTTGTCGAGGCCGGCCAGGCTCACTCCCATCAGCAGCAGGATGACATAGACCGAGGCGTTGACGCCGCGGTTGATCAGATTCATCAGCCCGGCATGGCGTACCGGCACCAGATAGCCCAACAGCAGCGGCAATAGAACGATCAACAGCCCGGTCAGCATCGAGACCTCTTCCCTCGTCATGGCCGCCAGGGCGGCGAAAAAGCGCCCCACTTTAACAGCCTTTATGCAGGCCCGCTGCGTACCGGGCGCAAGTGGGTGGCATCAGGGAGAGTCAAGGGCGAGGACCCGGTCGCGCTTACCGGCTCTTCACGTCCAGCGAAGTGAGTGAAAGCCGGCTGCTGCGCTTGCCGTCGCGACGATAGTCCACGGCCAGGAGCAGCCCGGGGAGTTCGGGGTGGAAGTGGAAGATCATCTGACGATCGGGGGTTTCACGATCGATGACCTCGACCTTGACCGCATCGAACTCACCGGCCGGCAGTTGCAGGTGTTCACGGTCCAGTACCCGATAATCGAGAATCTCCTCCCGGCCGCGATGATCCTGATAGACCAGGCGGCATTCGGCCCCCTGCCTGCAATCGCCATTCACGGCGCGTCGAGAGAGTTCGAACAGCGCCGTTTGGCGATCGGGGCGATCGGCAAGGTCGTCGCTTCCAAGCCGGTAGTCACCGCCGATGCCGAGCAGCGAATAGCCACTGGCGTAGTTCACCGAACGGGCACCCTCCGGGGTAATGACGAAGCGGCTGCGCTCGTTGCCTCGTGCCACGGCGATGGCCGCCTTCATCCGGCTTTGCCAGTGTCCGCTTTCGCGGATCAGCTGATGATCGATGGTGGCATTGGGCCAGCCGCTCACCTCCAGGCGATACCTGGCGCTGAAGGGTTGCGGGGAGGCGGCTTGCGCCGACATGTCGTCATTGGCCGACTCCGCCACACCAGCCGGGGCGACCCCCGGAACCAGAAGCAGGGAGAATGCCAAGGACAGCATGCAACGGAGACGCATCGATCGGGTCATGGGAGATCCGCCTGGAGTCGTGAAGAGACTAGGGTGTGAACGCGAGGAAACGGATTGGGTTCCCCACTCTCGACCAGCGCCGTCTTCTCGTGCGCCTATCGTTCGCGGGGCCGTTTGCGTTTCAGAGGCGCGAGCGACAGTTCCGACTGCAGGCGTTGCAGCGCCGGGCTCAGTTCCACCGGGTAGTCGGTTTCACCCGGGTCGAGGCGGCGCAGGTCGGCCGGCAGCTGGGTCAGGGCCTGCGCGACCCGCTCGCGGGCCCGCTCGGCGCCGGCCATGTGCTCCTGATCGACCCTTCCCTCGCATACCAGCGGCACCAGCAGCGGCACGGCGCCGTCGATGCTCTCTTCGCGACGGGCAATGATATCGCCCAGATAGGTGCCGTCGGCATCCCGCCGGCGGAAGAGCTGCTTGCGCCCGGGCAGGTTGATCTTGCCCGTTGAGTGCTTGACCCGCGGTATCCCGGCATATTCCACCAGCTTGTAGGAGAGGTCGATGACCGGGGCATCGGCCGAGACGCCCATCTGGGTACCGACGCCGAAGGCATCGATGGGGGTATCGTCAGCGATCAGCGCCTCTATCTGGTGTTCGTCGAGGCCGCTGCTGGCTATGATCCCGATGGTGTCGAGGCCGGCTTCATCGAGCAGGGCGCGGGCGCGGTGAGCGAGGATGCCCAGGTCGCCGGAGTCCAGCCTGATGGCACTGATGCCAAGCCCGGGCTCTTCCTCCATCAGTTCGATGATCTTGCGCACGCCCTCGAGGGTATCGTGGGTGTCCACCAGCAGGGTGGTGCCCGGATAGTGGCGAGCGAAGGAACGGAAGGAATCGCGCTCGTCGTCGTGGGCCAGCACATAGCTGTGCGCCATGGTACCGCTCAGGGGCAGGCCGTGGCGCAGCCCTCCCAGTACGTTGCTGGTGCCCGCCAGCCCCGCGGTGCGGTAGGCGCGCACGCCGCGTACGGCGGCATCGACGCCATGCATGCGGCGCAGCCCGAAGTCGACGACGGGGCGACCCCGGGCGGCCATTACGATGCGTACCGCCTTGGAAGCCAGCACGGTCTCGAGCTGTACCAGATTCATGATCAGGCTCTCGAGCAGCTGTGCCTCGGCGATCGGGGCGTCCACCTCCAGGAAGGGTTCGTTCTGGAACACCGGTGTACCTTCCGGCAGGGCCCAGATGTCTCCACTGAAGCGAAAGCCGGCCAGCCAGTGGAGAAAGGCCTCGTCAAACCGACCGGTTTCGGACAACTGCTTCAATGAATAGGCCGAGAAGCGGACCCGGCTGGCCAGGGCGGCGGCGTGTTGCTGGCCGCAGGCGAGCATGAAGCGTCGGGTAGGCGGCAGCTTGCGGAAGTACAGGCTGAAGGTGGCTCGCTCGTGCATCTCCTCCTTCCAGTAGGCCTGCAGCATGGTCAACTGGTAGAGGTCGGTGAGCAGGGCCAGTTCGCCGTCTTCGACCTGAACGGGAGTCTGCCCGTTCATGTCTGGACCTCGATACCGGCCTCTTCGAGTTCACGGCTGCAGATGTCCCGGGCTTCGCCTGCGACAGGTTCGGTAAGCCGCGCGAGAAGCAGGACCTCGAACCCCTTCCGCCGGGCGTCCTGAGCCGTGGCCTGCACGCAGACGTCCATGGCCAGGCCACAGAGGACGACCCGCTTGATGCCGCGACCCCGCAGATAACCGTCCAGGCCGGTACCGTCGAAGGCGGAGTAGGCATCGGCATCGAAGGCGGTGGCCTTGCTGACCCGTATCGCTTCTTCGGGCAGGGCAAGGTCGGGGTGAAAGGCGGCGCCGGGGGTGTCCTGTACGCAGTGTACCGGCCAGGGGCCACCGCGATGCGTGAAGCTCACATGGTCGACGGGATGCCAGTCCCGGGAGGCGACCACCAGGGCACCACCCGCCCGGGCCGCCTGGATCTCGGCATTGATGCCCGGCACCAGGGCGCTGCCGCCGGTAACCGCCAGAGCGCCGCCCTCGCAGAAATCGTTCTGCATGTCCACGACCAGCAGTACGTCATGGGGGCCATAGTCCACTTGCATCGTCATTGCGCGCCTCCGGGGAGGTCGGTGAGTGGTATCTCCCAGCGTATCCCTTCTGGTGCCGGGCGTGTAGGCCGAAAGGGGCGATGGCACGAGGCAGGCGGAAAATGTCGAGATGAAGCATGGCACCGGTCAAATCGGCTGTCAGAACCTGACTGAAAAGCTCAAGTTTCTTCGGTTGAGGCCGAAGTATGCATGGCGGTGTCATGCATACGGCGACGTTCGCCACGAAGTAGACCGCCCGACATGCACCTGCCGCCGGCGACTATCACAAGAACAACGGCACGCCACGTCAGCCACGTTCCGACACATTCCGATATCGTTCACGTTCGGCAGGAAGGTATATGAAAAATCCCCTACATCGCATTCCCATGTCGCGCCAGTTCCTACTGGCGCTGACGTTACCGCTATTGGTGATCGCCTGGCTGCCGCAGCCGGCGTGACTTCCACAACGAGAACGGGCCGCCAGGTCCGTCGATGAACGAGCCGAGGTCGCCGGTGCGCTTTCGGTTCTCTCGCATGACCTCGATTTTCCTCTGACGAACTTCAAGGGTAAGAAAGATGCGTAATTGGGCAACGAGTACCAAGCTATGGGCGACACTGGGGCTGATGTGGATAGGTATGCTGGTCCTGGTGGGTTGGACGGCCTACGACAAGCGGGCGGGGCTGCTGCAGGAACGGATCGCCAGCCTCGAATACTTCGTGGGCAGCGCACGCGACATGGTGGCGAGCCTCTCCGCCCGCGCCGAGCGTGGTGAACTGACTCTCGAAGAGGCACGGACGAGGGCTATCGAGAGCCTGGCCAATCTCAGTTTCGGTGAGGATGGCTATATCTTCGCCTTCGACAGCGACATCCGGATCGTGGCGCATCCCAGGCGAGCCCTGGGCGACTCCATGCGCGACTTCCAGGACAACAATGGGCTCTATCTCTACCGGGAATTGAAGGCGGCGGCGGACCGCGACCCCCAGGCGGGCGGTTTCGTCGCCTACCTGTCCCAGCGTAGCCAGGCCGGCTCGGTGGAGGTGCCGAAGATGAGCTACGTGCAGCGCGTGCCCGGCTGGAATTGGGACCTGGTCGCGGGCGTCTACATGGACGACATCAATGCCGCCTTCTGGGAGAGCTTGATCGAACTGGGACTGCTGCTGCTTGGCATCGGCATACTCCTTACACTGGCCATGGGCTGGATCATCCGTGACGTGCTCAGGAGTCTCGGCGGCGACCCCCGTCATGCCCGGGAATTGGTGCGACGGATCGCGGGTGGCGACCTGACCCAACCCCTGACGCTCAGGGCCGGCGACGACACCAGCTTGCTGGCAGGCATCGAGAGCATGCGCCTGCGCTTGGTGGCATCGCTCGAGAACATTCATCGAGGTACCGAGAGAATCGATGAAGGGGTTGACCAGATCGTGATCGGCAACCAGAACCTCTCCGCTCGCACCGAGCAGCAAGCCGCGTCGATCGAGGAGACCGCCTCGAGCATGGAAGAGTTGACGCAGACGGTGGGTCAGAATGCCGAGAATGCTCAGGTGGCCAGCCAGTTGGCCCTCGAGGCCCGGCAGACGGCGCATCAGGGCGGCGAGATGATGGAAAACGTCGTCGCCACGATGCAGGACATTGCGCAGAGCGCGGGGCGGGTGAAGGACATCATCGAGGTGATCGACTCGATCGCCTTCCAGACCAGCATTCTGGCTCTCAATGCCTCGGTGGAAGCAGCCCGGGCAGGCGAACAAGGCCGTGGCTTCGCGGTAGTGGCTGGCGAAGTGCGTACTCTGGCCAGTCGTAGCGCCGACGCCTCACGCGAGATTCGAGTCCTGATCGAATCTTCGCATCAGCGGGTCGGTCAGGGCGCGGAACTCGTCGAGAAGACGGGCAGCACCATCCAGGAGGTCGTCGGTGCCGTGACGCGAGTGACCGACCTGATGGAGGAGATTGCCTCGGCATCGGGAGAACAGCGCATCGGCATCGGGCAGGTCAATACCGCAGTCGGCCAGATGGACCGGGTGACACAGCAGAACGCAGCCCTGGTCGAGCAGGCGGCCGGCGAAGCGGAAGCCCTGCGCAGCCAGGTGGCGATGCTGGTTCAGGAAGTCATGTGGTTTCGTATCGAAGCGCAACAGCACCGGTCGGCGGAGACGACTGCGGTTCGACAGCCGGCGCTCGAGTATGATCCGCGGCCGGCCTAACTCGTCTGAGCGCCTGCATGCCGCCGCAGCGCGGCGGTACGCACTGACTCAATAGCCCGCCTCGAGGTCGACGGTTTCCACCTCGTCGCCGGCCTCGAAGGCGCGGATCGTCTCGGCGACCTGGCCGACGGCGTCACGCAACGGAGTCGGTCCGGCCATGTGCGGTGTCACCCAGATTCGTGGATGCGACCAGAGCGGACTCTCCCGGGGCAACGGCTCTTCCGGGAAGGCATCCAGGATGGCGCCGCGCAGCCGACCCTCCTCTTCTCCTTCGCCCAGCGCATCCAGCAGTGCGGCTTCATCGATCAGGGTGCCGCGCCCGGGATTGACCAGGCTGGCGCCTTCCGGCAGGGCGGCCAGTGTCTCGGCATTGATGATGTGCCGGGTCGAACGGGTATCGGGTAGCAGCAGTACCAGCGTGCGCACCTGGCCGAGCAGCTCGGCCAGGCCGGCGTCGCCGTGATGGCAGGCGATACCCGCAAGCTGCTTGGGCGAGCGGCTCCATCCATGGACGGGAAAGCCGTCGGTGGCGACCATGTCGGCCACCTTGGCTCCGATGGCGCCGAGGCCGAGTACGCCGACAGGCCAATCCTGCTTGTCGTCCACGGCGTGTTCCCGCCATTCCGTGCGCGCCTGCTGTCGGCGGTAGCGGTCGAAGTCACGCTGGAAGTGCAGGACGCCGTAGCGCACGTAGTCGCCGATCAGGCTGGCCATGCCGGCATCGCGCAGCTTGACGATGGGAACGCCCTTCGGCCGGCCGGGATTGTTGAGCAGGGCGTCGACCCCGGCGCCCAGGTTGATGATGCCCTTGAGGCGCGTCTGCTCGCGCAGCAGCTCGGCGGGAGGCTTCCATGCCGCCAGGTAATCCACGCCCGTGCGTCGGGAGGCCAGGTCATCGCTGACGATGATCTCGGCCTCCGGCAGGTGTTCGGCCAGAGCGTCGCGCCAGGTTCCGGCGTTGTCGATATGGAGCAATACACGCATGGCGAAGGCATCTCCTTGGGTCGGTAAGATCAGTGCGGTGGGATCAGTACACGATCTGCATCATGGGCGGCGGTGCTTCGTCGAGCAATACGGCCAGCCGTTTCAGGCCATCTTCCAGGCGAGCGATATCCTGTTCGGCTCCCAGGCTCACCCGGATGCGACGCGGCGGCGGGGTCTGTTCCACCATGAACGGGACTGCCGTGGTAATGGCCAGGCCCTCCTGCTCGGCCTGCTGCTGCAGCTCTTCGGCCCGCCAGGCATCGGGCAACGTTATCCACACGTGCAGGCTGGTCGGCCGGGAGAACATCGCATGATGTCCCAGCAGCCTGGCCGCCAGCGCCTGGCGTTCCGCGAGCAGGTCGCGCTGCTCGGCGGCCATCACCTCCACGGTACCATCGGCGATCCAGCGATCGGCGATCTCGAAGATCAGTGGCGTGGCCATCCAGGTGGTGGCCCGCATGCGTGGCAGGGCGTGATGCAGCTGGCCGCGAGGCACGGTGAGATAGCCGGCACGCACACCCGGCACGGTGACCTTGGTCAGGCTGGTGACATGAAAGCCCAACTGGGGAATGCGAGCCGTGATCGGCGACAGACCGGGCGCTTCGAGCAAGGCGTGAACGTCGTCCTCGATCAACCAGACGCGGTGGCGGATCAGCACGTCTGCCACGGCGTCACGCCGCGCCTCGCTCATGGTGGCGCCGGTGGGGTTGAGCTGGGTCGGGGTCAGGTAGACGGCGCGTGGTTTGAAGCGGTGGCAGGCCGACTCCAGCGCTTCTGGAATGACGCCTTCGGCATCGATGGCCACCCCGCGCAGCTGGAAGCCCAGGGTGCGTGACAGGGCGATCAGACCGTGGTCGGTGAGAGCCTCGGTCAGCACCAGGTCGCCGTGTTGCACGACGCTGGAGACCGCCAGCATCAGCCCATGCGCGGCACCATTGCAGAGGACCCTGTCTTCCATGTCGCCGGGTACGTCCAGCCGGGTCTGGAGCCAGACGCTGGCTCGCTCCCGTTGATGCGGCAGCCCGGCAATCGGACGGCAGGCGGTGATGACGTCCGGATTGGCGTGGTCGGCCAGTTCGACCAGCACCTGCCGAAAGCGCAGGTGATGGCTGGGCGGGCAGACCGGGTGAGCGATGGAAAGATCGATCAGGGGGCTCTCGTGGCGCGGCTCGTGGCCACGCAGATAGGCGGTTTCCCGGGCGTCATCCAGGGCGTTGACCCAGGTGCCGCTGCCAACGCGTGCCTGTAGCAGGCCCATCTTTTCCGCCTGCGCATAGGCACGCGACACGGTCTGCACGCTGACCGCCAGGCTCTCGGCCAACTGGCGATGAGGAGGCAGCCGCGTACCGGGGGTGAGTTCACCCTGTCGAATCGCCTCGGAAAGTGCGCGGGCGATGGCCAGGTACTTCGGGCCCGTGTCGGTCAGGTACGGAGTCAGATCAATTGTCATGATGCAATAAAGCCTTTGACCGTCAACCAAGGGGTGGTGCTAGTATCCGCCTAGCGGCATTGACTGGCAATTGTCATGGCTTTTGGCAGGATGAATCATGACAATTATCACGGCGGTTCATGAATCGCTGACAATGACCGCTCCCCCGTGGCCCGGCCCTCTCCTTCTGGAGACGGCCGGTTATTGGTGATGCGATGGCGAGTGCCCCATGATCCAGGTAAACCTGCCTTTCACTCGTGAGGAATATGCAAGCCGCCTATGGAAGGTGCGGGCCGAGATGGCCGGTCGAGGCATCGACGTGCTGATCATCAGTGATCCTTCCAACATGGCCTGGCTGACCGGCTATGACGGCTGGTCCTTCTATGTGCACCAGTGCGTGCTGCTTGGCCTGGAAGGGGAGCCGGTCTGGTATGGCCGGCGCATGGATGCGAACGGTGCGCTTCGCACGTGCTGGATGGACCCGGACAATATCACCTACTACCCGGATTACTACGTGCAGAATCCGGACATGCACCCCATGGACTATCTCGCCCAGACCATCCTGCCGGATCGGGGCTGGCACGAAGGGGTGGTGGGCATGGAAATGGATAATTACTATTTCTCCGCCAAGGCTTACCAGTCTCTGTTGCGCGAGCTTCCCCATGCCCGCTTCATGGATGCCAACTCGCTGGTCAACTGGTGCCGGTCGATCAAGTCACCGCAGGAAATCGCCTACATGCGGGTCGCCGGCAAGATCGTCGAAGGGATGCACTCACGCATCCTCGAGATGGTCGAACCCGGGCTGCCCAAGAGCAAGCTCGTCTCGGAGATCTACCGGGTGGGCATCGAGGGGTGGACCGACGCGAACGGCAAGGTCCATGGCGGCGACTATCCCGCCATCGTGCCCATGCTGCCCACCGGCAAGGATGCGGCGGCCCCCCATCTGACCTGGGACGACACGCCGTTTCGCGAGGGTGAAGGCACCTTCTTCGAGATCGCCGGCTGCTACAAGCGCTACCATGCACCCATGTCGCGGACGGTTTTCCTCGGCAGGCCCCCCGCCGAATTCGTACGGGCCGAGTCGGCGCTGCTCGAAGGCATCGAGAATGGCCTGGCCGTGGCCAAGCCCGGCAACCGCACGGCGGATATCGCCATGGCGCTGGGCGCCGCCATGGACAAGTATGGCTTCGACCGTGGCGGTGCCCGCTGCGGTTATCCCATCGGTATCAGCTATCCGCCGGACTGGGGGGAGCGCACCATGAGCCTGCGCCCGTCGGATGAAACCATTCTTAAGCCCGGCATGACCTTCCATTTCATGCCCGGCCTGTGGGACGAGGAGTGGGGGCTGGAAATCACGGAATGTATCCTGATCACCGAAACCGGTTGCGAGACACTGGCCAACTTTCCCCGCCAGCTGTTCGTGAAATGACGCGGTTCGACAAGGCTGTTCGAAAACAAGGAGTAGGCAACATGAGCAAGCGACCCAGCCCGATTTCCGCCACTGTCGACTTCGAGGCCGATGGCGTCCAGCATGGCTTCCTCAAATTGCCGATTTCCCACGATGAATCGGCCTGGGGGGCGGTGATGATTCCCGTCACCGTGGTCAAGAATGGCGCGGGGCCCACGGCCCTGCTGACTGGCGGCAATCATGGAGATGAGTACGAGGGCATCACGACTCTGCTCAAGCTTGCCAGCGAGCTCGAGGCCGGGGAGGTGAGTGGCCGCGTGATCATCGTGCCGATGATGAATGCACCGGCCGCCATGGCCGGCAGGCGTACCTCGCCAATGGACGGAGGCAATCTCAATCGCAGCTTTCCGGGCGACCCGGATGGCACGGTGACGGAAAGGATCGCCGACTATTTCACCCGGGTCATGACGCCGATGTGCGATGTCGTGCTTGATCTGCACTCCGGTGGGCGTACCCTGGACATCATTCCCTTCGGCGCCTCGCATGTGCTGGAAAACCCCGAGCAGCAGCGACAGGCGCTGGAAGGCGCCAAGGCTTTCGGCGCCCCCTACGCCATGATGATGTTCGAGCTCGATGCCGCGGCGCTGTTCGATACCGCCGTGGAGAGCCAGGGCAAGGTGTTCGTGGCCACCGAACTGGGCGGCGGAGGCACGTCGACACCGGAAAGCCTGGCCATCACCGAGCGTGGCGTACGCAATTTCCTGATCCATTTCGGGCTGGTTCAGGGCGAGGTGGAAATGCCGGCCGAGCCCCAGGTGTACCTGGATATGCCCGATGCCAGCTGCTACGTGCAGAGTGAGCACTCGGGTCTGCTCGAACTGACCCTGGCGCTGGGCGATGAGGTGGAGAAGGGGCAGGTGATCGCCCGGGTCTATGACATGACCCGCAGCGGCACTCCGCCCGTGGAGTACCGTGCGGGCCGCAGCGGCATCCTGGCGGCCCGGCGTTTTCCGGCACAGGTCGGTATGGGGGACACCCTTGCGGTCATTGCCGAAGTGGTAGACAGCCTGGGTTAAGGAGCCCAGGACTCTTGATAGACGCAAGGAATCTGAAAAAGAACATGAAGCTCGACCGCTACGACCTGAAAATCCTCGAAATACTGTCTCGTGATGGGCGCATTACCAAGTCCAGGCTGGCCGAGGCCATCAGCCTTTCGGTCAGCCCCTGCTGGGAGCGGGTACGACGCCTGGAAAAGGCCGGCATCATCGAAGGCTATAGTGCCCGCATCAATCCCGATGCCCTGGTGCGCCGCACGCCGGTGTGGGTTCAAATCGAGCTCAAGCAGCACAATGCGGCCAGCTTCGCCCGCTTCGAGGCGCTGGTGCACGAAACCCCCGAGGTCACGGAATGCGTGGCGGTGGGTGGCGGCGTCGACTACCTGATCAAGGTGGAGAGCGGTTCGGTCGATGCCTACCAGCGCCTGATCGACGAGTGGTTGATTTCCGACGTCGGTATCGAGCGCTACTTCACCTACATCGTGACCAAGACGGTCAAGCAGAAGAGCCCGCACCTGTTGCCAGAAGGCCTGGCCTGAGCCCGGGAATGTGGAGGCGCAGAAAAAACCGCAACTTAACGGCAAAGGACAAAAAAAAACGAATCGGACATGACAGTGATCGAAAAGTCCTGACGCCTCTTGGCCCTTACCCTATACACATCGAGCAGCCATCGGGCTGCTTGGCCATTTTTGTCATTGCCGGCTAAGCACGATCAGGTTGGGCCGGTGTCAGGGGAGGTACCCATGAAACTGTCCACTATTCCGTCCGTACAACTCGACGATCCTCGCCTGTTCCGCCAGTACGCCTATGTGAACGGCAAATGGACCCATGGTGACGGCGGCCGGGAGGAGGCGGTGTTCGATCCCGCCACGGGCGAGGCGCTGGGCCATATTCCCTGGTTGGAAGCCCATCAGATCCGCGAGGCCGTGGACGCTGCCGAGGCGGCCTTCGTCCATTGGCGCGCGCTGCGTGCCGACGAGCGCTGCGAGCGCCTGCTGGCCTGGTACGACCTGTTGCAGGCCAACCGTGAGGACCTGGCCAAGCTGATGACCCTGGAGCAGGGCAAGCCGCTGCCGGATGCCCGCGGTGAAGTCGAGTATGGCGCCAGCTTCGTGCGCTGGTTCGCCGAGGAGGGCAAGCGCACCTTCGGCGAGACCATTCCCAGCCACATCCCCAATGCGGCACTGGGCACCCTCAAGGAGCCGGTGGGTATCGCGGCGTTGATCACGCCCTGGAACTTCCCGCTGGCGATGATCACCCGCAAGGCCGCCGCCGCCATGGCCGCGGGCTGCCCGGTGATCGTCAAGCCAGCCGGGGAAACGCCCTTCTCGGCGCTGGCCCTGGCTGAACTGGCCGAGCGTGCCGGCATTCCGGATGGGGTGTTCAACGTCGTGCTGGGCGAGCCCGCCGAGGTGTCGAAGATCCTGTGCGGCGAGGAGCGGGTCAAGGCGCTGTCATTCACCGGCTCCACCCGGGTGGGAAAGCTGCTGATCGAGCAGAGCGCCGGTACCGTCAAGCGTCTCTCCATGGAGCTCGGCGGCAACGCACCCTTCATCGTCGGACCGGACATGGACCCCGGGGAGGCCGCCTTCGCCGCGGCGGCGGCCAAGTTCCAGACCGCCGGACAGGACTGCCTGGCAGCCAACCGCATCCTGGTGCACGAGTCGATCCATGACGAGTTCGTCGAACATTTCGCCGAGCGCATGGCGGCGCTGACCGTGGGCAATGGCCTGGAGAGCGAGATCGACCTGGGGCCATTGATTCATCGTCAGGCCGTGGAGAAGGCCGCCGCGATCGTCGACGATGCGATCTCCCGGGGCGCCACCCTGGTGTCCGGCGACCAGAGCCAGGCGCCAGGCCCCAACTTCTTCATGCCCACCCTGCTGACCGGGGTGACGCCGAAGATGACGGTATGGCGGGAAGAGAATTTTGCACCGGTGGCCGGTGTGACCGCGTACAGTGACGACGACCAGGTGATCGAGATGGCCAACGACACCGAATATGGCCTCGCCGCCTACGTCTATACCCATGACATCCGCCGTATCTGGAAGCTGCTGCGGGCGCTGGAGTTCGGCATGGTCAGCGTCAACTCGGTGAAGATGACCGGCCCGCCCGTTCCCTTCGGCGGCGTCAAGCAGTCGGGGCTGGGGCGCGAAGGAGGTATCACCGGCATCGACGAGTTCCTGGAGACGAAGTACTACTGCCTGGGTGCCATGCCATCGGTGTCGGGCAGTTAGGGATGCAGGGCTCGCCAGGCCTAAGAATTTGAGAAAGAGCGGCCCCTGTCGCCGGGAAGCCGCGGGAAAAGAACTGCTATCAAATCGAATATAGAGGGCACCATGAACCAGCAGCACCGCGATCTGATCGAGCGTGACCGCAAGGTCACCTTCCACGCCTCCACCCACCTGCGCGACTTCGCCCATGGCGATGCACCGGGTCGCGTGATTACCGGTGGCAAGGGCATCCATATCGTCGACAAGGACGGCCGCGAGTTCATCGACGGGTTCGCCGGGCTGTACTGCGTCAACATCGGCTATGGCCGCACCGAGGTGGCCGAGGCCATCTACCAGCAGGCGCTCGAACTTTCCTACTATCACACCTATGTGGGGCACTCCAACGAGCCGCAGATCGCGCTGTCCGAGAAGATCCTCGAGCTCGCCGGTCCCGGCATGTCCAAGGTCTACTACGGCATGTCAGGCTCTGACGCCAACGAGACCCAGCTCAAGATCGTGCGCTACTACAACAACGTGCTGGGTCGTCCGCGGAAGAAGAAGGTCATCTCGCGCATGCGCGGCTATCACGGCTCCGGTATCGCCTCCGGCTCGTTGACCGGCCTCAAGGCGTTCCACGACCACTTCGACCTGCCCATCGATACCATTCGTCATACCGAGGCGCCGTTCTACTACCAGCGCGCCGCGGAGCTGGAAGGCATGACCGAACGCGAGTTCTCGACGCACTGCGCGGCCAGGCTCGAGGAGATGATCCTGGCCGAGGGGCCGGAAACCGTGGCCGCCTTCATCGGCGAGCCGGTGCTCGGCACCGGCGGTATCGTGCCGCCGCCGGAAGGCTACTGGAGCGAGATCCAGGCGGTGCTGGCCAAGTACGACATACTGCTGATCGCCGACGAGGTGGTCTGCGGCTTCGGGCGGATCGGCACCGACTTCGGCAGCCACCACTACGGCATCAAGCCCGACCTGATCACCGTGGCCAAGGGCCTGACCAGCGCCTACCAGCCGCTTTCCGGCGTGATCGTCGGCGACCGGGTGTGGGCGGTGCTCGAGCAGGGCACCGGGGAGTACGGTCCCATCGGTCACGGCTGGACCTATTCCGGTCACGCCCTGGGCTGCGCCGCGGGCCTGGCCAACCTGGCGATCATCGAGCGGGAAGGCTTGACGCAGAACGCCGCCGAGACCGGCGCCTACCTGCAGCGGCAGATGCAGGCCGCCTTCGGCGATCACCCGGCGGTGGGCAACGTGCGTGGCGTGGGCATGCTGGCGGCGCTGGAATTTTCCGCCGACCCGACCCGTCGCGAGGACTTCGACCCGGCGCTCAAGGTCGGTCCGCGTATTGCCGCCGCGGCACTCGACGAGAACCTGATCGCGCGCGCCATGCCCCAGGGCGATATCCTGGGCTTTGCGCCACCGCTGACCACCACCCGCGCCGAAGTCGACGAGATCGTTGCCCGTGCCAGGCGTGCGGTGGACAAGGTGACCGACGAACTGGTCCGCGAAGGCGCTCTCGAGGTCACCATGTCAGTCAACTGACGGTGACTCTGCCGTGGGGAGCCGCGGCAGGGGTCGCTATACTCGAGTTCAGTACCCAAGCCGGACCCTTGTGGTCCGGCTTGGGTTCGTACCCGATACGATCGCGAGAGATGACCATGCTGCCACGTCATGGGGTTACGCCGGCCCTGGTTTATGAGGCACGCCAGCGCATCGCCGGCCGGGTGGTGCGCTCGCCGCTGGTCCGCTCGGCGGCGCTCTCCGCACGCTTCGATGCCGATATCCATCTGAAGCTGGAAACCTGCCAGCCCAGCGGGGCCTTCAAGCTGCGGGGTGCCACCAACATGATCGCGGCACTGATCGAGCGTCATGGTCGCGATGCGCTCAATGCAGGCGTCACCACTGCCTCCACCGGCAATCATGGTCGGGCGGTGGCCCTTGCCGCTTCCCGCCTCGGCGTGCCGGCGGTGATCTGTCTCTCGCGCCTGGTGCCGGACAACAAGGTGGCCGCCATCGAGGCGTTGGGTGTCGAAGCCAGGCGCATCGGACGGAGCCAGGACGAGGCCTTCGGTGAAGCCGAGCGCCTCGTGCGCGATCAGGGCATGACGCTGATCCCGCCTTTCGACGACCCGCTGATCGCCGCGGGGCAGGGCACCATCGGTATCGAACTCATGGAAGACGCACCGGAACTCGACCAGGTGATCGTCGGGCTCTCCGGCGGTGGGCTGCTGGGCGGCATCGGCGCGGCGATCAAGGCCATTCGCCCCGGTACCCGGATCACCGGTGTCAGCCTTTCCCGGGGGGCGGCGATGTGGGAGAGCCTCAGGGCGGGTCGCCCCGTCGAGGTGGAGGAGATCGAGAGCCTGGGCGACTCCCTGGGTGGCGGTATCGGGCTCGACAATCGCTGCACCCTGGCGCTGGTGGATGAGGTGATGGATGACCATTATCAGGTGTCGGAGCCGGCAATCGCCCATGCCATGGTCGATCTCCTCGAGCATGAGAAGATGTTGGTGGAAGGTGCCGCCGCCGTTGGCCTGGCCGCCATCGCCGAGCACCAGATCGAGGTGCGGGGGCAGCGCGTGGCGCTGATCGTCTCCGGCAACGGCGTGTCCCTTGAAACCTTCGACCGGGCACGGAGAATGGCCAATCGATAGGGTGAATACAGCATCAACCGGGCTACAGCCAGGAGGTGTTCATGCGGCTCTACCAGCGCGCCGACATCGAAGCGGTGGTCAAGATCGACCTGGAGGCCCTGGCCCGGGTGGAGGCCGGCTTTGCCGCGCTAGGGCAGGGCGAGGCGGTACAGCCGCCGATCCTGTCGATGTCCATGGAGGAGTTCAATAGCGAGGTCGACGTCAAGACCGCCCACATAGCAGGATGGGAGCGCTATGCCATCAAGGTCAGCACCGGCGCCTTCGATAATCCCGAACGTGGCTTGCCGAGTCTCAATGGTCTGATGATGGTCTTCTCCGCCGAGACCGGGCTGGTGGAAGCCGTGCTCTTCGACGAAGGCTACCTGACCATGGCGCGCACGGCACTGGCCGGGGCCATTGCCGCCAAGCACCTGTCCCGCAAGAACAGCCGTCGAGTGGCGGTGCTGGGAGCGGGTGAGCAGGCGAAGCGGCAGGTCGAAGCGCTTCGTCTGGTGCGCGACATCGATACCGTCGACATCTGGGCACGCCGTCGCGAGGCCGCCGAGGCCTGCGCCGAGCGCATGCGGGAGCAAGGGGTCGCCGTCCATGTCCATGACCGCGTGCACGATGCCTGCCGACAGGCCGATATCGTCGTCACCACCACCCCGTCGCGAGTACCGCTGCTGCATGCCCGTGACCTGCCCGAGGGCGTGCATGTCACCGCCATGGGCTCCGACAGCCCGGAGAAGCGTGAGCTCGACGCGTCGGTGTTGACCCGTGCCGACGCCTTCGTCTGCGACACGCATGCGCAGAGCGAGAACAACGGTGAGTTGAAGGCATTTGCCGGTCGGGCGACTCCGTTCAAGGTTCATGAACTGGGAAGAGTGGTTGCGGAAAATCAGAAACTGCGGGTGACGGAGGCGGCCATTACCGTCTGCGACTTGACGGGGACCGGTGTCCAGGATACCGCCATTGCAGGCTTCGCCTTGACCCGTCTGCACGCCGACTGAAGGACTTCCGGTTCCATGTTGCCTTGGGTCGTCCGACTTTCGGTCCCATGCGCCTCGCCCAGCCGCTTGCGCTTCTGTTCCTCATGGAAACCGGGACGTCGAACGGGTCGGGCTGGGAACCGTCGACGATGGCGCGTGATCAACCAGGCCGGCTCAGGCCGGCTCAGGCCGGCTCGGCAGGTCGCAGTATCACCACCGCCAGCGGTGGTAGCGTCATCGATAGGCTGGCGATCTGGCCGTGAAGAGGCGCGTCATCCGTCATCAACTGGCCCGGGACGCCCAGGTTGGAGCCGCCATAGCACCCGGCGTCGCTGTTGAAGATGGTTTCCCAGCATCCCGGGCGGGGTACGCCCAGGCGGTAACCCTCCCGGGGCACCGGCGTCATGTTGGCGACCACCAGCATCGGTTCGCCCGTCGCGCTCAGGCGTAGCCAGGCAAAGACGCTATTATCGTCATCGTCGCTCACCACCCAGGTGAAACCCCGGGGCTCGCTGTCGCATTCATGCAGCGCGGGATGTTCCGCATAGAGCCGGTTGAGGTCGGTAAGCAACTGGCGAATGCCGGCATGGCGAGGTTCGCCGAGCAGCGACCAGTCGAGTTCGCGATCGTGGCTCCACTCGCGCCACTGGCCGAACTCGCAGCCCATGAACAGCAGCTTCTTGCCGGGCTGTGTCCACATGATGGCGAGGTAGGCACGCAGGTTGGCGAACTGCTGCCACTCATCACCGGGCATCTTTCCTATCAGCGAGCCCTTGCCGTGGACCACTTCGTCGTGAGAGATCGGCAGCACGTAGCGCTCGGAGAAGGCATAGACCATGGGAAAGGTCATATTGTGGTGGTGATGGCGGCGATGAATGGGGTCCTCTCCGATATAGTTCAGAGTGTCGTGCATCCAGCCCATGTTCCATTTGTAGGTGAAGCCTAGCGCACCTTCGGCGGTGGATCGGGTGACGCCGGGCCAGGCCGTGGATTCCTCGGCGATCATCATGGCACCGGGCACTTCGTTGGCTACCACCTCGTTGAGGTGACGCAGAAAGTCGATCGTCTCGAGGTTTTCATGGCCGCCATGCTTGTTCGGAATCCACTCGCCCTCATTGCGCGAGTAGTTGCGATAGAGCATCGACGCAACGGCGTCGACGCGCAGCGCATCGACATGGAAATGCCGCAGCCAGTGAAGTGCCGAAGCCAGCAGGAAACCATGGACCTCGCGTCTCCCCAGGTTGTAGATGTAGGTGTCCCAGTCCTGGTGGAAGCCCTCGAAGGGGTGTTCGTATTCGTAAAGCGCAGTGCCGTCGAAGCGTGCCAGGCCATGCGGGTCGGTGGGGAAGTGAGCCGGTACCCAATCGAGAATCACGCCGAGACCCGCCCGGTGGCAGGCATCGACGAAGAAGGCGAAGTCGGCGGGCATGCCGAAGCGTCCGCTGGGGGCGAACTGGCTCAGCGGCTGGTAACCCCAGGAACCGCCGAAGGGGTGTTCCATGATGGGCAGCAGCTCGACGTGGGTGAAGCCCATCTCCAGCACGTAAGGGACCAGGTGTTCGGCGAGTTCGCGCCAGCTGTAGAGCTCGCCGTTGTCGCCGCCGTGCTTGCGCCATGAGGCGGCATGCACCTCGTAGATGCTGAGCGGCCGGTTCGGCGCATGCACCGAGTGGCGCCGAGCGAGCCATGCCTCGTCGTGCCAGGTGAAGGGCGTGGTGTCGGCGATCACCGAGGCGGTGCCCGGTGGTGTCTCGGTGGCTAGCGCCACCGGGTCGGCCCGCAGGCCGAGTGCGCCGTTAGCCTCGAGGATTTCGTACTTGTAGGACTCCCGCGGACCGATACGCGGAACGAACAGCTCCCATACCCCCGCGGGATGGCGCAGGCGCATCACGTGGCGTCGCCCGTCCCAGTCGTTGAAGGAGCCGACAACCGAGACTCGACGAGCGTTGGGAGCCCACACGGCGAAACGTACGCCCGTGATACCCTCGATCTCCATCGGTTGTGCGCCCAGGCATTGCCCCAGACGGCGGTGAGTGCCCTCGCCAATGAGGTAGAGGTCCGTTTCGCCGAGCAGCAGGCCGAAGCTGTAAGGGTCTTCGGTAAGCTGTTCCCCGCTGGTCCAGCGGATGCGCAGGGTATAGGGGGCGGTGTGCGGCAGCCGGGCGGCGAAGAGCCCGGGCACCTGCATGCCCGTCAGGCAGCAGCACAGGGAACCGTCCTGGCGGTCGAGGACATCCACCCCCAGCGCGCCGGGCAGGAAGGTCCGCAGGTAATGGCCGTCGTCGCTCTCATGGATACCGAGTACCGAGAACGGGTTGCCGTGCGTGCCGCGCGTCAGGGCCTCCGCTTCATCCTCCGGTAGCCACAGGGTCTTGTCCTGCATGGGCCTGGTGGTGAAATCAGGCATGTGGCTCTCCTTCGCTCAATTGTTCGACGATCGCTGCCAGGCCACGCAGCGGCACGCCCAGCCAGGCGGGGCGATTGAACATCTCGTAGGTGATTTCATAGGCGGTTTTCTCGAGGACGAACAGGTCGACCGCCGCGGCCGCGCCGGCCGGGTGCTTCCACTCGTGCGGCAGTGCCAGCGTGGCCTGCCAATAGGCGTTGAGGAACGCCTGGCGAGCGCGTAGCAGGCAGTGTTCCGCCGCGTCATGGCCGGCCTGCGCCTCATCGCCTTCGCCGCCCGCGTATGCCTCTTCCATCTGGGCAAAGGCGTAGTCGAAGGAGCGCAGCATTCCCGCGACGTCTCTCAGCGGGCTGTCCTTGGCCCGGCGCTCCTCCAGCGGCCGGGCCGGCTCGCCCTCGAAATCGATGATGTAGGCATCGTCGTGCGCCACCAGCACCTGGCCGAGGTGCAGGTCGCCGTGAATACGGATGAGGAGACTGCCCTCGGCCAGGTTCGCAATGGGGTCGATGGCGGCCGAGAGAGTGTCGCGGCCGGCCAGGATCCGTTCCGCCAGCTGCCGCTCGGCATCGGTGCAGGACGCCTGGTGGCGCTCCAGCAGCACCAGGGCCTCCTCGACGCGTTCACGCACCCGGCGCGCCCACTGCCCGACATGGGCGCCATGGGCAATCTCAGGGCGGAAGGCCGGGTCGTCACTGGGCGAGCCCAGCACGACGTGCATCTCGCCCAGGCGCTTGCCCAACGTGGTGGCGAAAGCCTCCAGCTCCTCGCTGGCGCCGTAAACCGTCTCATCGAGTTTCCTGTCGTACCCCAACTCCCGATCTGCCATTGCCTCGCGAACCGAGCGTCCCAGCGTGGCACGGGTCCACGCCCAGGCATCGCCCTGGTTGTCGATGAAACTCTGCAGAATCATCAGCGTCTGTGGCGTGCCCTGCTCATCGAAGCGGGTCACTTCGCCATGCAGCGCAGCGATATGGGAAAAGCCCCGCTCGGTGAGATAGCGGCCGATCTCCGCCTCGGGGTGCAGGCCCGATTCCAGACGCCGGAACAGCTTGATTACCAGCTGGCGGCCGATGACCACCGAGCTGTTGGACTGCTCCGCGGTCTGGTGCACGACATCCGGGGATTCGGGCAGTTCCAGCTCGGCGAAGATGGCGGTGGGCAGAAAACGGATCTCGCCAGTGTCGCAAGGCAGTTTGGCGCTTCGGCGCATGGCGTCGAGAACCGCCAGGGCGAAAGCGTCCAGTGTCAGCGCATCGGTCAGCAATCCCACCTCGTGGAAGCGGCGGACACGGGCCATGGCGAGCTGCTGAGTCAGGGCGCTGGTCTGCTCTTGCTCCTCCTCGCCGAGAAACGCCAGGGGCAGCTGGTAGCGTTCGATGCCGTGAGCGTGTTGAACCTCCAGCTCCGTGATCAGCATGGAGTGCTGGCTGTGCTCGAGGCGAGTCACGTAGAGCATGCGTACCTGGTCGATACGCGCCTGCTTGGTAGCGAACCAGCGTCGCTTGGGCAGGTAGCTGGGCAGCGTTTCACGCTCGAGCAGCTGCCGCGCCGGGGCTTGGAAGATATCCTCGAGCTGCTTCTTTATGATGAGGGTGACGAACTCAGGCATGGGTTCGGGGGCTGGCACGTGCCACTCCGGCATGGCGGTCTCCGGTGCCAGCAGAAACCAGAAGAAGCCATAGGGCGGCAGGGTGAGCAGGTACGGTATCCGCCCGATCGGGGGGAAAGCGCTGCCGCCGACCATCTCCACCGGCACCTGGCCGGCGAAGGCGGAAAGGTCGATCTCCACCGCCTGGGCGGTGCGCGCCATGTTGGCCACGCACAGCAGCGTTTCCGCGTCACCGTTGTCCAGCACCATCTCGCGAAGGTAGGCGAGTATGTGCCGGTTGGCCGGGTAGAGTGGACGCATGGTGCCGCGGCTGAAGGTCCGGTGCTGGTCGCGCACCGCGAGCAGGCGTCGCATGTTGTTCAGCAACGAGTGCGGATCGCGCAATTGGGACTCGACGTTGACGGCTTGATAGCCGTAGAGCGGATCCATGATTGACGGCAGCACGAGACTTGCCGGATCGGCTCGGGAGAAGCCGCCGTTGCGATCCACCGACCACTGCATCGGCGTGCGCACTCCGTCGCGGTCGCCCAGATAAATGTTGTCGCCCATGCCGATCTCGTCACCGTAGTAGAGCACCGGCGTGCCAGGCATCGATAACAGCAGGCTGTTGAGCAGTTCGATACGCCGACGGTCGCGCTCCAGCAGTGGCGCCAGGCGCCGGCGTATTCCCAGGTTTATCCGTGCCCGGCGGTCGGCGGCGTAGTGGTTCCAGAGATAGTCGCGCTCCTTGCCGGTGACCATCTCCAGCGTCAACTCGTCGTGGTTGCGCAGGAAGATGGCCCACTGGCAGGTGGCGGGAATCTCCGGCGTCTGGCGGAGTATGTCGGTAATCGGGAAGCGATCCTCCTGGGCCAGGGCCATGTACATGCGTGGCATCAGCGGGAAGTGGAACGCCATGTGACACTCATCGCCGTCGCCGAAATAGGGCTGGGTGTCCTCCGGCCATTGGTTGGCCTCGGCGAGCAGCATGCGGTCGGGATAGCGCTCGTCGATCACCGCTCGAATCTTCTTGAGCACCTCATGGGTCTCGGGCAGGTTTTCATTGTTGGTGCCTTCGCGTTCGACCAGATACGGAATCGCATCCAGGCGCAGGCCGTCGACTCCCATGTCGAGCCAGTACTCCATGACCTGGAGCACCTCATCGAGCACCTGCGGATTGTCGAAGTTGAGATCGGGCTGGTGCGAATAGAAGCGATGCCAATAGTAGGCGCCCGCTACCGGGTCCCAGGTCCAGTTGGAGGCTTCGGTGTCGAGAAAGATGATGCGCGTGCCGGGATATTTCTGGTCGGTGTCCGACCATACGTAGAAGTCGCGCTCCGGTGAGCCCGGCGGTTCCCGCCGGGCGCGCTGGAACCATTCGTGTTGATCGGAGGTATGGTTGATGACCAGTTCGGTCAGCACTCGCAACCCACGCCGATGCGCTTCGTCGATGAAGCGGCGGGCATCCTCCAGGGTGCCGTAGTCGGGGCTGACGCCGGTATATTCGGCGATGTCATAGCCGTCGTCGCGTCGTGGCGAGGGGTAAAACGGCAGAACCCAGATGGTGTTCACGCCGAGGCTGACGATATAGTCGAGTTTCTCGATCAACCCTTTGAAATCGCCGATGCCGTCGTCATTGGCATCGAAGAACGACTTGACGTGCACCTGATAGATCACGGCGTCCTTGTACCACAGGGGATCGTCAAGAAAATCGATGGTCTCGACGGCATGTGTGTCGCTGCTGGCATCCATCATGGCCTTGCCCTCTTCGCTATTTGGGTATGCGTGCTGGCGCCTGATGAACCGGGCGAATGCGCCAGATGGCGAACGGCTGCCGCCATGGCTCGAGTCGTAGCGATTGCCACTTGCCATGCCAGGTCCAGCGGTGTCCGCTCATCAGGTCCTCCCCCTGGAGCGTGGCGTCGTCAGGCAGCCCGAACTCCCACAGCGGTAACTCGAAAACTCCTTCCTGAGCCTCGAACGGGTCCAGGTTGACGGCGGCGAGGATGAAGTTGTCCCGCGCTTCGGTGCGTTTGCCGAAGAGCAGGATTCTCTCGTTGTGCACCGTGTAGAAGGCAAGGCCCAGGTGGGTCTGCAGGGCGGGGTTCTCACGGCGGATGCGGTTGAGCTGGGCAATCTCGTAGGTGATGTTGCCGGGTGCGGTATAGTCGCGCGGCCGGATCTCGTACTTCTCCGAATCGAGATACTCCTCCTTGCCCGGCACCGGTGCGCCCTCGCACAGCTCGAAGCCGGAATACATGCCCCATGAGCCCGCACCCAGGGCAGCAAGGGCCGCGCGCTGCAGAAAGCCTGGCCGCCCGGAGGATTGTAGAAAGTAGGGGTTGATGTCCGGTGTGTTGACGAAGAAGTTGGGTCGGTACCCCTCCCGCAGCGGTGACTCGTTCAACTGGGTGAAATACTCCGTCAGCTCTTGCTTGGTATGGCGCCACGTGAAGTAGGTATAGCTTTGGGTGAATCCCAGCTTGCCGAGTCGCAGCATCATGGCTGGCCGGGTGAAGGCTTCGGAAAGGAATATCACCGAGGGGTCGCGGCGGCGGATATCGGCGATCAACCACTCCCAGAAGGGCAGCGGCTTGGTATGGGGATTGTCGACGCGAAAGATCTTCACGCCTTCGTCGATCCAGCCCTGTACGATGTTTCGTAGCTCGATCCAGAGCGAGGGAATCGCGTCCTCGGCATAGAAGTCGACGTTGACGATATCCTGATATTTCTTGGGCGGGTTCTCCGCGTAGCGGATAGACCCATCGGGGCGCCATGAGAACCAGCCGGGGTGCTCGCTGAGCCAGGGATGATCGGGCGAGCATTGGATGGCGAAGTCCAGCGCGATTTCCAGGCCGTGATCGGCGGCAACCCGCACCAGGTTTCGGAAATCCTCTCGCGTGCCCAGTTCGGGATGAAGCGCTTCATGGCCTCCCTCCTCGCTGCCGATGGCATAGGGGCTGCCGGGGTCGTCCGGTCCCGCTTCGAGCGTATTGTTGGGTCCCTTGCGATGTGTGCGGCCGACGGGGTGAATGGGCGGGAAATAGAGCACGTCGAAGCCCATGTCACGTATCATGGGAAGGCGCCTGTGCACATCTCGGAAAGTGCCGTGGCGATTCGGGGTGTCCGTCTCCGAGCGGGGAAAGAGTTCGTACCAGCTCGAGAAACGCGCCTTGAGGCGCTCCACATCCAGGGCATAGAGGACGTCACTGTGGACCAGGTGTGGGCGGGCATCCGCTTCCTCCATCCGCTTCGCCGTGTCGCCATCGAGCAGCAATGAGACCCGCTCGGCCTCGTTCCCGAGTCGTTGGAAGCGCTCATGAAGGGCTTCAAGTGCTTCCTTGAGTTCGCCTTCATTGCACTCGATGGCCTGGACGATGATCCGCCGGCCCTCCTCCAGCTCGAGCCCGACCGGTATGCCCGCCTGGTATTTCTTCGAGAGCTCGTGGCGGTAGGAGCCGTAAATATCCCACCAGGCCTCGATGATGAAGCCGTGCCGTCCCACCCGGTGGGGCGTGAAGCTTCCCTGATAGATGTCATGTCCCCGCGGCTGCACTGCGTGCATGGGTTCACGATGCTGCCGGCCCTCATCGTCGTACCAGCAAATGGCGGCTGCCAGCACGTCATGCCCGTCGGCAAAGATGTTCGCGGTGACGATGACCGGCTCATCGACGATGGCCTTGGCGGCGAATCGTCCGTGATCGAGCGATGGCTGTACGGCTTCGATGGCAATGCGCGGTGCGTGGATGGCGGCCAGGACATCGCCTTGGACCAGCTCTTGCGCCTGGCTGCTCCCGGGGTCTGGATACGGAGGTGAACTCATCTCGCGCTCCTCTGTTGTCATTCTCCCCATGGCCGTTCGGAACGGCCAGGTTCATGCCCGTGCTTCGGTGGCCCCGGAGAGGTCTCTGAATAACTCGAGCAGTACCAGTGAACGAGCCTCTACTGTCCGGCTATCGCCGAAGTGGCAGAGAGCGGGTTCGATTTCCAGGGTCTGGCTGGTATCGAGTCGGCACACCCAGCCGTTGCCGCGAGGCACCTCGGGCAGATGGAAGGAAAGCGGCTCATGGTGGGCGTTGAACAGGATCAGCAGTGAGCGATCATCGCCGACGCGACGAATGCCCGAGGGCCGGGCACGCCCATCCAGCAGCAGCCCGAGGCTGCATGATGCCGGATCTTCCCAGCGCTCCACGTCCATCTCGCTGCCGTCGGCGGCAAGCCAGGTCACTTCCCTGAGCCCCATCTCCTCGTTGTACTCGCCGGAGAGGAAGCGACCGCGGCGCAGGATGGGGTAACGAAGGCGCAGCTCGATGAGGCGTCGCACGGTCTCGATCATGTCGTGGGCGTCGCCCTTCAGGTTCCAGTCGAGCCAGCTGGTCTCGTTGTCCTGGCAGTAGGCGTTGTTGTTGCCCCCCTGGGTGCGCAGCAGTTCGTCGCCGGCGAGCAGCATCGGTGTGCCCTGGGAAAACAGCAGGGTGGCCAGGAGATTGCGGATCTGACGCAGGCGCAGCGACTGAATTTCCGGGTCGGCGGTGGGGCCCTCCTCGCCATGGTTCCACGACAGGTTGTGGTCGTGGCCGTCCTGGTTGTCCTCGCCGTTGGCCTCGTTGTGCTTGTCGTCATAGGCCACCAGATCATACAGCGTGAAGCCGTCGTGGGCGGTGACGAAGTTGACCGAGGCGAAGGGGCGGCGCCCGCGGCGGTCGAACAGATCAGCCGAGCCCATCAGTCGTGAAGCGAGTTCGGCCAGCTGGCCCTCGTCTCCGCGCCAGAAGGCGCGGGTGGTGTCGCGGAAACGGTCGTTCCATTCCGCCCAGCCTGGAGGGAAGCCTCCGACCTGGTATCCGCCGGGGCCGCAGTCCCAAGGCTCGGCGATCAGCTTTACCTGGCTCAGGATCGGGTCCTGGCGGCAGGAGTCGAGGAAGCCACCGCCCTCGTCGAAGCCGTGGGGCTCGCGCCCCAGGATAGTCGCCAGGTCGAAGCGAAAGCCGTCGATCCGCATCTCGGTGGCCCAGTAGCGCAGCGAGTCGGTCACCATCTGTAGTACCCGCGGGTGGCTCAGGTTGAGGGTGTTGCCGGTACCGGTGTCGTCGATGTAGTAGCGTGCCTCCTCGGGCAACAGCCGATAGTAGGAGGCGTTGTCGATGCCCTTGAGCGACAGGGTCGGGCCGAGTTCGTTGCCCTCGGCGGTGTGGTTGTAGACCACGTCGAGGATCACCTCGAGATCGGCGGCATGGTAGCAGGCCACCATCTGCTTGAGCTCGTTGATGTTATCGCCGGTGAGGTAGCCTGCGTGGGGGGCGAAGAAGCCCAGGGTGTTGTAGCCCCAATAGTTGCGCAGCCCGCGTTCGAGCAGGTGCCGGTCGTCGACGAAGGCATGGATCGGCAGCAGCTCCACCGACGACACCCCGAGCGAGCGGATATAGTCGACCACTTCGTTGACCATCAGCCCCGAGAAGGTACCGCGCAGCGCCTCGGGTACCTCCGGGTGGCGCATGGTATAGCCGCGCACGTGGGTTTCGTAGATCACGGTGCGGTCCCAGGGCAACTGGATTCCGCGGGAGCGGCCCCAGGTGAAGGCAGGATCGATCACCCGGCAGCGCGGCATGAA
This sequence comes from Billgrantia endophytica, assembly GCF_002879615.1. Lineage (GTDB taxonomy): Bacteria > Pseudomonadota > Gammaproteobacteria > Pseudomonadales > Halomonadaceae > Halomonas > Halomonas endophytica. Next base: position 118,311 of record NZ_PNRF01000037.1, on the reverse strand, counting down.
GGAGGCGCTATCGCGGGTATCGAAGCTGAGATCGCCTTCGGGGTGGCCGATGGTATAGCCGAACAGCGCTTCGTCCCAGGTCAAGTCACCGACGATCTGCTTGGCATAGGGGTCGAGCAGCAGCTTGTGGGGGTTGAAGCGATGGCCCGCTTCCGGGGCATAGGGGCCATGAACGCGATAGCCGTATAGCTGGCCGGGTCGGGCATCGGGCAGATAGCCGTGCCATACCTCGTCGGTATATTCGGGGAGCTCGATGTGCTCCACCTCTCGGGTACCGCTTTCGTCGAACAGGCACAGCTCCACCTTGGTGGCGTGGACCGAGAACAGGGCGAAATTCACACCCAGTCCATCCCAGGTCGCGCCCAGCGGGAAGGGCCAGCCTTCGCGCACGCGCGAATGCCGGATCACTCCGGGCATTTCGTTGGCCGTCACGGCGGGCTCGCCCTCTTGTGGCTCTCGTCTCGTGCTCATCGTCATGATCGTCCTTGATGGCTGCGGGATTCCCGCCCTGCGTCGTTCACGCTCCCCTCAATCACTTCCGAGGCTTTGCACGGCTGCTGCCTCCCGTGGTCTTGCCGCTCTTGGCGGTGGGTGATCCCGGCTCCGTCGCGTTGTCGCCCGTCCCGGCTCCTCGCTTGTTGCTGCGCTCGGCCGTCTTCCCCGGCACCTGGGAAGTATCGGTGGCGTCGGGCCGGGTCAAGCCGTCGTCTTCGCGGCGCGGCTTGCGGGCGCGCTTGGCCGTGGCGGACTCCGGTGGCATGGGCTCGAGCGGCCCGGGGCCGGGCTCGGGGGCTATTGCCGGAGCGTCCGGTCCCCCTCGGTTGGCGGTGGCCTGATGCTGCGCACCGGTGCTCGTTGCTTCCTCGGCCGGCAGCGGGCGGGTAGAGGCCGCCGTGGGTTCAGGGTCTGCCGGAGCGGGCCCCGGGTTGGCGCGATCCTGCACTGGAATGTCCTGTGCCACGTCGCGATCATCGCGGTAGGGCAGTTCGTCGAAGTCGGGTTCGCCGTCCGGTCTCTCCAACGGCAGCCGGTTCTCCTGAATGCCGATCTCGTCATCCTCCAGCGGCAGGTCCTCCTCGAGAATCGGCGGCTCCTCCACCGGTTCGCCGACCTCTTCGAATTCGGTGTCGATGCCCTCCTCTTTCCCTGCGGTGATGATTCTCAGTGCCATGTCCCAGTGACGTTGCTGCTGTCCTTCGGGGCGACCTTCCGATTCCCAGATCTTGTGGGCCAGGTTCCGTACGCGCTCTTCGTCAGCCATCCTAGCTCTCCTTTTGCCTATGGATATCCCGTCTATAGATGCCGACGGGAAACTCGCTCAGCAGCTCCCCGGCGGGGATGCTTTCGTGGGTCACTCTCAGCGTGGTACCGGACAGCATGCTTTGCCAAATGCAGTTCGGCTCGTCGGAAATCGACAAGCGGGTGTTGCCCCACTGCGCCGGTGGTACCTGGGGTCGTTTCGCACCTGCCAGCAGGCCGGTAGCCAGGCGCGGCACCACCACCAGCAGCTGCTGGCCGGCATGCTGCCGCAAGAAGGCGACCAACCTCTCGGCCTGCTCGCCTGCGAGCGGCAATTCCCGGTAGTCGCCATGCATGAAGAGGTCACGATGGGAACACCGCAGCGCTAGCAGGCGTGCGATCAGGAGCTGTTTGACGGCGCCGTCCCGCCAGTTGGTCAGAGCCTCCATGGGCTCTCGCTGCTCATCGAGCGTCGCCTGACGTGCGTCGTGATCGACCGGGCGGCGGTTGTCGGGGTCGACCAGGCTGTAGTCCCAGAACTCGCAGCCCTGGTAGAGGTCCGGTATGCCGGGCACGGTCAGCCGCAGCGCCGTCTGGACCAAGCCGTTGAGGGCACCCGGCAGGTCGAGCTCGCGCGCCGCCGCTTCGATCTCCTCGCACAGCTCGGGGCAGGAGAGCAACGTCAGCAGGTAGTCGCGACAGGCCGTCTCGTAGGCCTCGTCGGGCCATAGCCAGTGGCTGCGCAGCTTGGCTTCGCGCAGGGCCTTCCGCTGCCACCGGGCGAGGCGCTCGGCGAAGCGATGCATGGCGTCGTCGTCGTGGCGGGCTAGCGTCGGCGGCCAGGCCCCGAGCAACAGTTGATAGAGCAGCAGCTCGTCGCCGGGGGAGGGGGCAGGCCCGCTGACGAGCGATTGGCGCAGCGGCGCGGCCCGTTCACGCCAGCGTTCGACCCGGGTGGCGAAGCCGGTGGCGTTCTCGCTCAGTGCGGCCAGCCGGGCACGCACGTCCTCACCGCGCTTGTGGTCATGGGTGGCGGTCGCGACCAGACCATGGGGGAAGTGGCGCGCCCGCCAGGCGTTGGCGTCGTGGAACTGCCGTGGCGTGTGGCTGAAGTGTTCGCCATCGAAGCCCACGTCGTTGCGCGAAATCAGCGGCGCGCAGCGGTAGCCGGCGGTGTCCTCCACGGCCTTTGCCGCCACCGGTGACGTGAGCTGTTGAAAGCGCGCAATGGCCCGCCGGCGCAACCCGCGCTCTTCGGGGTCATCGACATCGGCGGGCGCCTCGCCCCCCAGCCAGCGCTCGAGGGATTCCAGTACCCTGGCATCGGGTGGGCTCAACTCGCACCGGGCGCCGGCCATGGCCTGGACGAAAAAGGGTGCATCGAGCTCTGGGCGGCCGCCGTCATCGGCGTAGGTACGGTAGACCGGGAAATGCACGATCAGCGCTTCCAGCGCGCGTCGCACCGCCGCCAGGGTGACATCGCGGGTCGCCAGAGAGTGGCGGGCGATGGCGTGCAGGGCACGAGTGCAGGCCTCGAACTCGCTGGCCAACAGGCTGTCGAGTACCTCACGCCGAGCCAGACGCACTTCGTCGAGGAAGTCGGCGGTTCGCCCGCTCACGTCGCGCCACAGGTCGCGTAGAGGTTTGGCACCGGCCGGGTCGTGCTGCAGGGCCGAGATCCCGTTCATCAGTTCGTAGCCGGTGGTGCCGTCCACGCCCCAGTCGCGATGCAGGGTCTCGTCGGCGGCAAGGATCTTCTCGAGGAAGATCGCCACATGGCGCACCACACCATCCGGTCGACGCTGCTGCAGCTGACCCAGGCGGGCACGCAGGCGGTGGCAGTAGCCACGCGGGTCGGCCAAGCCATCGATGTGATCGATGCGCAGCCCGTCGATCCAGCCCTGTTCCACCAGGCGCAGCGGCAGGGCGTGTACCGTTTCGAAGACGTCGGGCTGTTCGATGCGCAGTCCGCCGAGTTCGTTGATGTCGAAGAAGCGCCGCCAATTGATCTCGTCGGCCCCCGTGCGCCACCAGGCCAGGCGATAGCGCTGGCCCTCCAGCAGGTCGTGCAGGCGGATGGCGCCGCTCCCGGTGCTGCCGTCGAACAGAGCCAGGGCTCGCCTCAGCGCCTGTTGAGCGGCCGGTTCCGCCAGCGCCTGGCGTAGCTCATGGCGACAGTCGTTAACGGCGGTATAGGCGTCTTCACGCTGCTGCAGGGCATCGAAGCGTGGCGCCAGGTCCCGCAGCGCCTCGTACTCGGCCAGGCGCAGGATGTCGCCATGGCGTCGCGGATCGATGGGAAAGCGATGCTCGTGATAGGCCACATGGAAGTCCATCGCCGCCGGCTCGTGGCGTAACAGGAGCTCGCCACCACACAGCGTGTCGGCATAGGGGCTGCCGAGGAAGGGTAATAACAGCCTGCCGGCCAGGAGCGGGTCGGGAGAATGCCAGTCGATATCGAAGAACTCGGCATAGGGACTCTCTTGGCCCCAGGCGAGAACGTCCTGCCACCAGGAGGTCTGCGATCCGCCCACCGCCATGTGGTTGGGCACGATGTCGAGGATCAGCCCCATGCCATGGGCCCGCAGCCGGCTTGTCAGACGTTCGAGGGCCGCTTCGCCGCCGAGCTCCGGATCGATTCGGGTCGGGTCGATGCCGTCGTAGCCGTGGGGCGAACCGGTACGCGACATCTGCAGCGGCGACGCATAGACATGGCTGATGCCGAGCCTGGCGTAGTAGCCGACCCACTCGGCGGCATCGTCCAGAGTGAAGCCGCGGTGAAACTGCAGGCGAACGGTGGCGCGGATATCATTCACCGGGGCTCCCTCCCTTGGCGTCGTGATGCGCTTCCCGGCGCGCCTCGTCCAGCGTGGCCAGGCGCTGTCTTGCCTCGTTCGAGGTCAGCAGATGGCTGGCGTCGTCCCCCCAGCGACGTCGCCAGTTGGGATGCTCATCGAGAGTGCCTGGCAGGTTGGCCTGCTCTTCCAGGCCCAGTGCGTCCTCTACCGGTAGCAGGGCGAGCGGTGCTGGAGTGAGCCCCAGCCGGTGCGCACAGGCATCGAGTACCCGTGAGACGGGCAGGTCGGCGGCGTCCAGCGCCTTGGTCGGCGCCTGTGCATCCAGCAGCCCCAGTGACCGGGCCAGGCGAGCGCGCGCTCCGCGGCGCTCGGCCTGCTCGCTGTCGGCATCCTGGTCTTCGGCGAGCAGGCCGAGGTGGCTGCGCCATACGATATCGCGCCCGGCCCACCAGCCGGCCAGCGTGGGCAGGTCGTGGGTCGAGCTCGTGGCAATGGCAGTGGGCGACCATAGCGCTGGCGGCAGGAAGTCGCCGCCGTCGTCGCGCTCGAACCACAGCACACGCATGCCGAGGATACCGTGATGGGCCAGGCGTTCGCGAAAGCCGGGAGCGACGGTGCCCAAATCCTCACCGATGACGATAGCGCGGTGGCGCCAGGATTCCAGTGCCACCAGCCTCAGCAGGTCGTCGAGCGGATAGCGTACGTAGCCCCCTTCGGTGGGTGCGGCGCCGTGGGGCACCAGCCACAGGCGCATCAGGCCGAGCACGTGGTCGATGCGTACCCCCCCCGCGTGAGCGAAAGCGGCACGCAGCATGTCGATGAAGCTGCGAAATCCCGAACGCACCAGGCCCTGGGGCGAGAAGGGTATGAGCCCCCAATCCTGACCCAGCACGTTGAAAGTATCCGGCGGGGCGCCGATCGACAGGCCTTCGAGCATCTCGGCCTGACGGCTCCAGGCCTGGCTGCCTGCCGCATCGGCCCCCACGGCCAGGTCGGCGATCAGCCCGACGGACATGCCGGCGTGTCTGGCCGAGGCCTGGGCGCGGGCGAGCCCCTCACTTGCCAGCCACTGCAGGAAGACGTGGAAATCGACGTCATCCGCATGCGCCTCGGCGAAGCGTGCCACCTCGAGGCTGCTCGGGTCGCGCAGCGCTGCGGGCCACTGCCGCCAGTCGCGCTCCCCCCGGTGCGACTGCAGCGCCTCGCAGCGGCAGTGGGTTTCCAGCACGTTCCCCCGGGCTTCACGAAATGTCGCCAACGCGCGATGCGCCTCGGCCGACTCGTCGTCTTTACGCTGTTTCAGATCGTCGTAGAGTGCGCGTAGCCAGGTGAGTTTCGTGCGTGCCGCACGGGGCCAATCGAGCAACTCGTCCGTCTCCAGCTGCGTGAGCGTCTCGTCCAGCTGGCAGCGCGCGATGGCTGCGTTCACTGCCGTCTCGCCGAGCAGCGCTTCGGGGGCTGAGTGCAGTACGTGGTAAAGCAAACGGCTCGAGGGCGAGTAGGGGCTGTACTGATGGACGTCGGCGCTGAACATGGCATGCACTGGACTCACGGCCAGGGCAGCGGCGCCGGCCTGTGCGGCATGCCGGGCGAATTGCGCCAGGGCCAGGGTATCGCCGATGCCGCCGTCACCGGGGCGACGCAGGGCGTATAGCTGTACCGCCAGCCCCCACAGACGCGGTGTCTCGCTCCCCTGGGCATCGGCCAGGGTGTAGCAGCGCGGTGGGGCAACGGCCAGGGTCACTTCACTGCCTTCGATATGCAGGCGGTGATAACCGGCCTCGGCAATGGGAGGCAGCTCACCCAGGCCGTCCAGCTCGCCCTCCTGGCGTTCGCCGTCTTCCCGGATCAGTGCATAGCGGGTTCCGGCGGGAAGTGGCGATGGCATGGGCGTGCTCGTACCCTGTTCGGCGGTGACCAGCGGCGGCCATTCGCTCGGCGTGGCTGGCCCGCTCAACTGCTGCAGGCTGGTGGCTATTTCGGTCTCGCTGGCGGCCGGGTAGCCGAGGCGTGCCAGCAGATCGCGCAGGGTGGCATCCGAGAGCCGACAGGGGCGGCTTTCGCTGTCTTCCCACTCGGTGATGACACCGACGGCGTCGGCCAGCCGTTCCAGGCGTGCCTCGCTCATGCGCAAAGCTCCTCGTCGCCGGATTTGCCTCTCAGCCAGGCCACGGCACTGCGTGCCGGCAGGTTGCCGCTCTCGGTCGATACCGCGGCACCCTTGCCGGTCTGGTACAGGCAGCGGCCGACGCCGAAAGCTTGGGTGGGAGCCGGCTGCCCGCTCAGGTTCATGGCGATGACCAACCAGGTGTCGTCGTTCATGCGCCAGCGGGCCACGACGGCCCGCTCGCCCAGCGCCTCGGCACCAAGGGCGATGGCACCGTCGAGGCGTGGCATGATCTCGGCGTGGCGAATCGCCAGCAGGCGACGTACGTCTGCCAACCAGTCGGCGTGGTGAGGCCTGGTGCGGGCCTCGAAGTCGGGCCGCGAAGCCTCGAAGGTCGCCGCCGCATTGGGGTCGGGAATGGCCTCGCGCCTGGCCGGGTTCTGGAAAGCATGGAATTCGGCGAACTCCGCGCGGCGACCCTTGCGCACCGCTTCGGCCAGTTCGTCGCGATGGTCGGTGAAGAACAGAAAGGGACGCTCGCTGGCCCACTCCTCGCCCATGAACAGCAGCGGCACCATGGGCGAGAGCAGCAGCAACAGCGTGGCAGCCTTCAAGGTGTCGGGCTCGGCCAGCAGGCTCAGACGCTCGCCGAGCGCGCGGTTGCCCACCTGGTCGTGGTTCTGCAGGAAAGCGACGAAGGCGCTCGGCGGCAGGTGTGAGCTCGGTGTACCGCGCGGGGTGCCCTGGCGGGTGGCTTCACCCTGGTAGATGAACCCTTCTCCAAGGCAGCGCACCAGCTTTTGTGTCGGGGCGAGGGCGAAGTCAGCGTAATAGCCTTCGCTCTCGTCGGTGAGCAGCACATGCATCACGTTGTGCCAGTCGTCGTTCCACTGGGCGGTGAAGTGCCCGGAGTCGAGCAGCCCGGCGTCGTTGTGCTCGTTTTCCAGTACCAAATGAACGTAGCGCCGCGAATCGATGTGGCTGCGCAGCGTTTCGGCCAGCTCGACCAGGAAGTCGCGCTCGCTGATAGCGTGGACCGCATCGAAGCGCAGGCCGTCCAGGCGGTACTCATCGAGCCACATCAGGGCGTTCTCGATGAAGAAGCGGCGCACCCTGGTGTGGCGGAAATCAATGGCCGCCCCCCAGGGCGTGTGCTGGTCGTGGCGGAAGAATGCCTGGGCGTAGCGTGGCAGATGGTTGCCATCCGGCCCGAAGTGGTTGTAGACCACATCGAGAAAGACCATCAGCCCCAGGCCATGGGCGGCATCGATGAACGCCTTGAGCGCGTCCGGGCCGCCGTAAGCCTCATCCACGGCATAGGGCAACACGCCGTCGTAACCCCAGTTGCGCGTGCCGGGAAATGCCGCCACCGGCATCAGTTCGACTGCCGTGACGCCGAGTTCGGCCAGGTAGGACAGATGCTGGCGTGCCGCATCCAGGCCGCCCAGGGTGCCCAGGTGCAGCTCGTAGAGTACCGTTTCGTGCCAGGGCCGGCCCCGCCAGTCGGTATGCCGCCAGGTGTGACGACTGGGGTCGACGACCAGACTCGGCCCCTCGATGCCTTCCGCCTGAGCACGGGAGGCGGGGTCGGGAATGGCGACGCCCCCGGGAGCGTCATCGAGGAATACGCGATAGCGGTAGCGGGCACCGTGATCGCATGCCGCCTCACCGATGAAGTGTCCTTCGCCTACATGGGTCATGATACCGGGTGCCAACCCTTCCACCTCGAGGTCGACTCGGCCGGCGCTCGGCGCCCACAGCGAGAAGCGGGTCCATTCGGGGCCGATCACCTGGGCCCCGAAGCTGTACTGGAAACGCCGAGCTTCGTTCATCCTGCTGCCTGGGCCTCGATCCCAGCCTCTTCGCTGATACGCTGATAGAGCTGCGTATAGGGCGCAATCGATTGGCGCCAGTGGTAGCGCCCGGTCATGGCTGCCCGGCGCATGGCATGGAACAGCTCGGTGGAGCGGTAGACCAGAAAGGCCTGCTGGATCGCCTGCATGAAGCTGGCCAGGTGGACCTCATCGAACAGGAAGCCGGTAACGCCATCCTCGATGGTATCGGCTAGACCCCCGGTGCGGTGGGCGATGGGCAGCGAACCGAAACGCTGGGCGTACATCTGGCTGAGGCCGCATGGCTCGAAGCGCGACGGCATCAGCAGGAAGTCACTGCCGGCGTAGATGCAGCGGGCTTCGTCCTCATCGAACCCGACATACACGCCCACGGCGCCGGGATACCGCTCTGCCAGCCGGTCCAGTTGAATCTCCACGCGGCGTTCGCCGCTGCCGATGAAAACCAGCTGCCCACCGGCCTGGACAATGCTCGCTGCCGCCTCGATGACCAGGTCCACTCCCTTCTGGTGCACCATGCGCGAGACCATGGCGAACAGCGGGCCAGCGCTTGTGGCAAGGCCGAAACGATGGCGTACGTACTCGGCGTTGGCCCGTTTGCCGCGCCAGTCGTTGGCCGAGAAGGCCTGAACCAGATGGGCGTCGGTACGCGGGTCCCAGGAGTCGTCGATGCCATTGGGGATGCCGCTCAGCCGGCCCTGCTGCGCCTTGCAGCGTAGCAGGCCGTCGAGGCCACAGCCGAACTCCGGCGTGGTGATTTCCTGGGCATAGGTCGCGCTGACAGTGGTGACGTGGGAGGCGTAGGTGATACCCGCCTTCATGAAGGAGAGCTTGCCATAGTATTCGACCCCTTCGATGTGGAACGCCGAATCGAGGATACCCAGGGCAGCGCAGCGTGACGCATCGTACAGACCCTGGTAGGCCAGGTTATGGATGGTGAAGACGCTGGGCACGTTGTGTCCCTGCCAATGCAGGTAGGCCGGTGCCAGGCCACAGGCCCAATCGTTGAGATGCAGCAACTGCGGACACCATTCGAGCCCGGCGTGACCGGCGGCAATCTCGGCTGCGGCCAGTGACAGCCGGGCGAAACGGATATCGTTGTCTTCCCAGCCATCGCTGCCATAGCCCCCGGGGCCGGTGCCGTAGGGGCCGCCCGCGCGTTCGTAAAGCTCGGAGCAGAGCAGCACGTAGATCACCAGACCATCGGCGCAGGTCACCTCGCCGATCTCGCAGGCCGGCAGATCGGCATACGCCGGTAGATGGCCGACGCGGCGGATCTTGAGCGCCGAATCACGCACCTCCCGATAGGCCGGGATGAGGACACGAATGTCGTGATGGGCCGCCAACGCCCGAGGAAGCGCTGAAGAAACGTCACCGAGCCCACCGACCTTGACGAAGTCGGCGATCTCGGCGGTCACGAACAGAATGCGCTGAGACGGATATCCCGAAGAGGCCGGTGCGGGTGGCTCACGGGTGTCATGGTCAGGCTTGTCGAGCGTCAGGCTGTCAGTTGGAATCGTGATCGCCCGGCCTGGACTGTCAGTCGTCGTATCAGAATCGATACCCTTTAATGCCACATTTCCCATGGCATAAGACCTCCCTGTAATGGCATTGTTAACAATGCTTTATGTCGCAATTTTCTGTCCTTTCTATAACGAACCCTGCGTAGCTTTCCTGACTTCAAAAGAAAATGCATAGGACGGAGCACTAAAATACGGCACTGCAATAAGGTATAGACGATTGAGGCTACTACGGTGAAGAAAGTCGCTTACATAACCTGCGTAAACTCCACGCAGCGAAGCCGATACCCACTACGTCCTCAACGTAACCGGTTGTCGTGACGGGCTTACTCAAATGAAGGGTTCCTTAACCCATCGTCACTGTCGTCCGGCATGGGCTGTGCCATATTGACTTGCATGTTGGCTGCTGGTTCGGAGGGTTTCAGTTACAAAATGTGCCAGTGAAACGATGAATCATGGAGCTAATCGGCGCCGTGCTTTTCTGCTCTAGCAGAAACGGGCTGATGATGGATAGGAATTAAGTTGGGCAGGAAATCGTAAGAAGATGGGTATTTCTAATCAAGGGCATGTTTATGTGAAATTTTTATAATAAAGAGAAGGGTTGTCGTGAACGCATGGGCTGCATCAGGCAGCTTCAAAAGGCCTTGAAGGAATCTTTCCAAGGAGGTAGGTCATGATGCGCAATCAGTTGCGCGACGCCGTCGTGGTGGTAACCGGTGCCTCGAGTGGTATCGGCCGAGCCACGGCGCACGCCTTTGCCCGTGCGGGGGCCACGCTGGTGTTGGCCGCAAGGCGAGAGGAGGCGTTGAAGGATGCGTTGCAGGAGTGCGAGCGGCTCGGGGGTTGCGGTATCGTCGTGCCCACCGATGTCGGCGAAGCCGAGCAGGTCGATCGGCTCTGCGACACGGCGGTGGAGCGCTACGGTCGTCTTGACATCTGGGTCAACAATGCCGCCGTGACGCTGTTCGGACGGCTGGAGGAAACGCCTCGCGACGCCTACGAAAAGGTGATCCAGACCAACCTGCTGGGCTGTGTCAACGGTGCCCGGGCGGCGATTCGCCAGTTTCGCGATCAGGGCCACGGACGGTTGATCAATGTCTCCTCGATGGTGGCGCATGCCGGTCAGCCCTTCACCAGCGCCTACGTGACCTCCAAATGGGGCATCCGCGGCCTGTCGGAGTGCCTGCGCATGGAGCTTGCCGACGCGCCGGACATCCATGTCTCCACCATCCTGCCGGCCTCGATCGATACTCCGCTGTTCCAACGAGCGGCCAATTATGTGGGGCAGTCAGCCAAGGCGATGACCCCCATCTATCCGCCCGAAAAGGTGGCGGCCGCCATCGTGCATGCGGCCAGGTATCGCATGCGCGAGCACTTCGTCGGCAACTCGGGGCGCCTGGTGGCCGCGATACGCACGCTGGCACCGCCGCTTGGTGAGAAGATGATGGAGCGCAAGGTAAACAGCGACCACTTCATCCAGGAACTCCCCATCGAGCCCGGTTCGGGCAACCTGTTCGACTCCCGCGGCGATGGCGCCGTTCATGGCGGCTGGATCGAGCGCGGGTATGGTAGCCCGAGCGGTGGCAGGAAGGGGCTGGCTCTGGTTCTGGGTCTTGCGGTGGCGTTGCCGCTGGCCTTGTACGCTTGCCACCGACGAGCCTGACATCGACTCGCACCTGCGAGCGACAGGAGGTCGCTCGCCCCGGAACACGACTGGAGCCCGGAACACGACTGGAGATAGGAGTCTCTCATGCGACCAAGTTCCCCTTCCTACATTGCCGACTTCGATTCCGCTACCGGCATGCTGCGTGCCACATCCAACTATCTGCACGGCCAGGACTTTCCTGCCCTGGGCAAGGGACATGCCATGGGCTGGTTCGTGCAGAGTGCCAACCTGTTGCCGCAAGCGGCCCGCGAGCAAGTGTATGCCATTGGCGGCGTGACAGAGGGGCACGCGCCCGGAAAGCTCGACCAGGTCGATGCCGAAAAGGTCGCGGAATGGATCACGGCACGCTATCCCCAGCGCCGCTACCAGGCTGTCATGATCGGCTCGGCCAGCGGTGCCCTGACCCATCTCTCGGCAGCCTTCGACATCCCTTGGCTGCCGCAGACCTTCTTCGTTCCCGTACGCCACCTGTCCGGTGACAACGACGATCCGGTGGATGCCATGGAGTTCGGGCGGCGCTACGGCCCCAGGCTACTGGAGGCCAATCCGGATCTTCAACTGCACCACATGCACGACGGCAATCAGGACCGCCTCATGGTGGAGTACATGGACTATTTCCGGGTCAAGCGGCTGACGCTGGGCAGAGCCTACGAGCGCTTTCTCGAGGCGAACCTGGAGGCGGGGGGCACCATCCTGGTCACGGAGTGTCAGCGCAAATGGCCGACGACCCGCATTGGCGAGCGCCACTTCTTCCAGCACGGAGCGCTGGGGGGCGCCACCGAGGAGGAGTTCCTGCATGGCAGTGAGCGGGTCGAGGAGTACCTCGAGCGCTATGACTCGTCGGTTCGGCGCTGGCCCTCGCCAGAGCCCGATGGTGAAAGTCCCGAAGCCGAATGGGGCTTCGAAGAGGCGCTGCGGGACGATATCCTTCGCTTCGCCGCTCGGCGCGGCTACAAGGTCAAGCGCCTGGTATTCACCGAGCCCGATGACATCAGTCCACTGGTGGCCGATTTCTACCGTGACTGGTACCGCGAGCGCGGCCTGAAAGCCAACCGCGTACTGGTCGAATCCTTCATCATGCTCGAGCCCTATTGGGCCCTGCGCACGGGCTCGGTGCCGTTCTGGATGAAATTCAACATGGACCCCTCGGTGGATACCATCGAGTCCTATCTCGACTCCCGCGATCCCTTCGACGAGATCAACCTGATGCTGTTCAACAACGGCGTCGAGGCGGTGGGCTTTCCTCAGATCGACCGCTGGAAGCAGGTGCTGGAGCGGGCCCGCAAACAGGGTCAGTTCATCGGCGTCAGTGAGGACCTGCACCCGCGGGATTTCGGCTCGCTGGGCCGCTACTACATCGAGACCAGGCAGAAGATCAAGGCGCGCTATCCCTTGCCGGGGCCGCTGCCGCTGCAGCGGCTGATCGACTACACGTATCGGCATCGTGGCAAGTACGAAGCCGAGCTGCTGGACGCATAGCGCTGGTGGCTCTCCTCGAGAGGCCTTCCCGGTGTCGGAGCAGTGACTCGGGACGCGAGTCACTGTCCTGTCAGGTCGATGATCGGGCCGCCGGCAGCCTCGGCGTCCTCCCGGTCATGGGTGACGAGCAGGCTGGGCAGGCCGGCCTCGTACAAGCGATCGAAGACCAGTTGACGCATCTCCTGGCGCAAGTGGATATCGAGCCTGGAGAAGGGCTCGTCGAGCAGGACGGCACGGGGTTCCGAGAGCAGCAGCCGCATCAGCGCGACGCGGGCCTTCTGCCCGCCGGAAAGCGTTGCCGGGTCGCGATGGCCGAAACCCGATAGCCCGACTTGCTTCAATGCTGCTTCGGCCCGCTCCAGTTTGTCGGGAATGGCGCGGGGAATACCGAAGCGCAGGTTGCCGGCCACCGACAAATGCGGAAACAGCAGCGGATCCTGGAACAGCAGCCCGATACCTCTTCGCTCCGCCGGGAGGAGGGTAATGTCCCGTCCATCGAGCAGGATCCGGCCGCTGGCCTGGAAGTCGGGCGTCAGGAAACCCGCCAGCCAGGCCAGGAGGGTCGACTTGCCCGAACCCGACGGCCCCATCACGGCCAGCACCTCCCCGGGACCGATATGCGCATCGAGTTCCAGCAGCGGCGCGTCTTCCAGGGTGATACGCAGATCGTCGATCTCGAGATGGTGTTGTGTCATGACGCTCCCCGCATGCCACGTCGTCTGGACCAGATCAGCCGGGGCAACCCAACGGCAATGATGAACCCCAGCAACGGCAGGCCGGCCTGAACCAGCGCCCAGACCCCGATGACCCGTCGGTTGCCACCGGAAGCCAGGGCCACTGCCTCGGTGGTCACCGTGGATACGCGCCCGGCGCCAAGCAACTGGGTGGGAAGGTACTGTCCGACACTCACTGCCAGGCCCACCGCCATGGCGGTCAGGATCGGCGCCAGCAGCATCGGTAGCCGCATGCGCCAGAAGGCGGCGTGGCGCGAGGTGCCCAGCGTGAGTGCCAGCTGCGACCAGCGTGGATCGAGGCGCCGGTACGCTTCCGACAGCGACAGGAACACATAGGGCAGCACGAACAGCAGGTGGCCGAAGACGACAAGACCGAGCCGGGGGCGGCCGCCCAGGGACTCCATGACCACTACCAGGCCGGACAGGAAGGCGATCTGCGGCACGATCAGCGGCAGGTAGAGCAGCCCCAGCGCGGAAAACAGCCGCCCCCGGGTCGGGTGGCGGCGTGTACGCTGTTCGTTTTCCAGGGCCGCCAACACCAGGGCCAGGGCGATCGACGTCGAGATCACGGCGATAACGGCTGTCGAGGCCACAGGGCCTGTCAGTGAGGGCAGGGCGCGCATCCAGTGTATCGTGGTGAAGCCCTGGGGCAGGGCATCGGGAAAGCGCCAGAAGCCGGCCATGGAGTTGAGTGCCAGGGCACCGAGGCCCACGAAGGCTGTCAGGCATGCCACAAGGATCAGCCCCTGGCCAGCCAGGCGCAGCGATGACTCGCCCTGCCGGCGCCCGCCACGATCGATCCAGCCTCTCCCCAGCCGGGCGGCGAGACGCTCCACACACCACCAGGCCACCAATGCCGATGCGGTCACCCCGAGCTGCAGCACGGCACCGGCCGAGGCCATGAAGCGCCGGCTCAAGTCAGGGTCGTTGAACCAGGTCAGGATCGATACGCCGAGTGTCGGCGGTAGGGTAGGGCCGAGGATCAGCGCCACGTCGACCACCGAGGTGGCATAGGCGATCACCGCATACACCGGCAGGCGAATCAGGGGGTAGAGCGCCGGTGCCACCACCTTGAGCCAGGCGATGGCCGGCCGGTAGCCCAGCGAGCGGGCCATGGCCACGCGTCGGTCGGGGTCGAGCTGGGGCAGGGCGGCCAGGCTCATCAGCAGCAGAAAAGGGATCTCCTTGACGATCAGCCCGGCCATCAGGGACAGGCCCCAGGGGTCCTGAACGGTCAACGCATCGGGCGGGCGCTCCCACCCGGTCAGCCCAGGCGAGATCAGTCGAGAGAGCAGGCCCGACGGAGCGATCAGGAAGGCCAGGCCGAAGGCGGCCGCCGCGTGCGGGATCGACAACAGCGGCGAGACCATGCGGAGAATCCAGCGATCCAGCCGGCTCCCCGAGGCTCCCGCCAGAAACAGCAGTACCACTGACAGCGATACCGCCGTGGTGAACAGGCCGCTGGCGAAACTGACGGTGACCGAACGCGCCAGCCCGGGCTGGCTGAACAGATCGCGCCAGGGCTCCAGGCCGAACCCGGTCCCACCCAGGGCCGGCAGGTAGCCGAAGGCGGGCAGCACGGCCATGGCCAGGCCGGCGAGGATGGGGCCGACCAGCAGTGTGACGATCAGGACCGGGGCGAGGCGCAACATCACGCCAGGCCACGTTCGGGACGGGGCGCCATGGCTCAGTTACCCACATACCGAACTTGCCACGCCCGCTGCAGGGCGCCCATCCAACTGGGGTGGGGTTCGGCCAGGGTGGTCTCCAGGGCGCCGGGCGGCAGCATGGCGGGGTTCTCTTCCTCCGGGGTGAACAGGGCGCGGGTCGCTTCGTCGACGCGGGTCAGGTCGAGAACCGTCGGGTCGCCCCACACGGCCAGGTCCTGCTTGTGGGCCTGTGCCTCGGGAGAAAGCAGGAAATCGGCGACCACCAGGGCGCCGGCCTTGTTGGGCGAGTTGAAGGGAATGGCCACGAAATGCACGTTCCCCAGAGTACCGCCATCGAGTACATAGCTGCGTGTGCTCGCCGGCAGTTCGAAATCGGCCACGGCGGCGGCGGGTTCCGAGGGGTTGAAGGTGAAGGCCAGGGAGAGTTCGCCGTCGCCGACCAGCCTTAGCATGCCCGGGCCATTGGCGGGAAACTGCCTGCCGCGCCGCCAAAGGTGCGGGTGCAGCTCGTCCAGATAATTCCAAAGCGGCTCGGTGACTGCCTCGAAGTCACTCTCCTCCGCGTGCGAATAGAGCGCATCGGTATCCTCGGCCAGGGCGATCAGGGCCTGCTTGAGAAAGGTGCTGCCGGTGAAATCGGGAATACGAGGATAGGTGAAGCGTCCCGGATTGGCCTTGGCCCAGCCGAGGAGCGCCTCGATGCTTTCCGGAGGCGTATCCTCGATATCGGCACTGTCATAGTAGAACGTGATCTGTGCCTTTCCCCAGGGAGACTCGTAGCCCTCGGTGGGCAGGGTGAAGTCCGTCAGCACTTCCGGGTTATGGTCGGGGAAAGTCAGGGCGAAGTGGGGCAGGGAGTCGGCGAAGGGACCGAACAGAAGGTCATTGGCCCGCATGGCGGCGAAATTCTCGCCGTTGAGCCAGATCAGGTCGATGCTGCCGTCGTCGAGATTGCCTGCCTGTCTCTCGGCCAGGACCCGCGAAACCGCCGTACCGGTGTCGTCCAGCTTCACATGGACCACTTCCACGTCATGCAGCTCCCGCATGCGGTGATTGATCCACTCGATATAACGGTTGGTACGTGTGTCCCCGGCCCAGGCGCTCCAATAGACGGTCTGACCACGCGCCTCGTCCAGCACGCCTTCCCAGTCGCCAGGCCTGGGTGTCGCCTGCAACGGTGCGGCAAGCAGCAGGGCGAAAGGGATGACGACAGCAAATGGTCGGGCCGGCATCGGCAGTTTCCTTGCGCAGTAATTTGTAAATACCCTCTCACAGCATGATGACAAACGCTGTCGATCACCAGTTCGCACCGAGCCGGAATGCCGATACCCGGCTGCGCCAAGGCGGCGTTCGAGCGAGACAGGCTTTTGGAATTGCCGGGCCAGCGAAGTGTCTGGATAGTCAGGGGATCGCGGGATAGAACGGCATCAGGACGCCGAGCCTGCTAGGCTGGGATAAGACAATGCTGAACCAACAGCAGCGGCGATGCTCCTGGGATAGCTGCCGCTTCGGAAGGAAAGGTCATCATGAGCGTACGTCGTGTCGCCCTCTTTCATCGCTTCTTGCTGCTGTCGAGCCTGCTGTGTCTGGTCCTGGGCGGGCTGTTGGCATGGCAGGCCAACGCCCAGCAGGACGAACGCATCGCAATAGTGATGACCATAGATGGTGCGATTGGGCCGGCTACCGGTGATTACTTCCAGCGTGGCTTGCGAAGTGCCGCCGAACAGGAGGCGGAGATCGTCGTGGTGCAGATGGACACACCGGGCGGGCTGGATGCTTCCATGCGCAGCATGATCCGCGCCATGCTCACGTCGCCCGTGCCCATAGCGATCTATGTGTCTCCCAGCGGCTCCCGGGCCGCCAGTGCGGGCACCTACCTGCTTTATGCCAGCCACGTTGCCGCCATGGCGCCCGCCACCCATCTGGGGTCGGCCACGCCGGTCCAGATGGGCGGCGGTTTCCCGGGCATGGACGATCCCGATGAGGATAACGAAGACGCCAGGGCCGAGGAGGGGGACGAATCCCATGGTGGCGCAGACGATGCCAACGGAGAAGAAACTGGCAACGGCAACGGCAACGGCAACGGCAACGGCGAGGCGGCCGATGATGAGCCGCCTCGCGAGGAGGCCGACACGCGCCGACGCGGCGAGACCGCCATGGAGCGCAAGGTTCTCGAGGATGCCGTCTACTATATCCGCGGGCTCGCCGAGCGCCACGGTCGCAACGCCGACTGGGCCGAGGAAGCCGTGCGCGAGGCCGTCAATCTGACCGCCCGTGAAGCGCTGGAAATAAACGTGATCGATGTGGTGGCCACCGATGTCGAGGATCTATTGGCACAGATCGATGGCCGTGAGGTGGTCATGGAGCGCGGCGAGCGAACCCTGGACACGGCGGACCTGGTGATCGAACGCTTCGATCCCGATTGGCGGACCCAGTTCCTCCAGGTGATCACCAACCCGAATGTCGCCTACTTCCTGATGATCATCGGGTTCTATGGGTTGATCTTCGAATTGTCCAACCCGGGCAGCCTGATACCCGGCACGATCGGGGTCATCTCGCTATTGCTGGCACTCTTCGCCTTCCAGTTGCTGCCGATCAATTATGCGGGTCTGGCATTGATTCTGGTGGGGTTGGCGCTGATCGTGGGTGAAGCCTTCATGCCCAGTTTCGGCATCCTGGGCATGGGCGGCATCGTTGCCTTCGTCATCGGATCGGTGATGCTGATGGATGCGGACAACCTGAGAATATCGCTGCCGATGATCGGCGGTATCGCAGCCTTGGCGGCGGGCTTCATGCTGTGGACATTGACGCGCTTCATGGGGTTGCGCCGACGGCCGGCCAGGACCGGCCACGAGCAATTGGTCGGGAGCCAAGGGCGAGTGCTCGAGAATTTCGAAGGCCACGGCCATGTTCTCGTGATGGGGGAGAGATGGAATGCCCGCGGTACCGGCCCGCTGCACAAGAATCAGGTCGTCAGGGTAGTGGCCGTCGAGGGGTTGACCCTGGTGGTCCAGCCCATCGATACCTGAGCTGGCTGCTTGACGTATCGGATACCACATAGCCTTACATTCAAGGAGGTCGCTCATGATGATTACCTATCTCGTCCCGGTCGTGCTGCTGTTCATGCTGATCGCGGCATCGATTCGCATCCTGCCCGAGTACAAGCGCGGGGTGGTCTTCTTCCTGGGCCGCTTCCAGGCGGTGAAGGGGCCGGGGCTGATCATCGTGATCCCCGGTATCCAACAGATGAGCGTGGTCGACCTGCGTGTGATCACCATGGACGTGCCGGAGCAGGACGTCATTTCCCAGGACAACGTCACCGTCAAGGTCAATGCGGTGCTCTACTTCCGTGTCGTCGACCCGGAGAGGGCGATCATCCAGGTCGAGAACTTCACCATAGCCACCAGCCAACTGGCCCAGACCACGCTGCGCTCCGTACTCGGCAAGCATGATCTCGACGAGATGCTCTCCGAGCGCGACAAGCTCAATGCCGACATCCAGGAGATCATCGATGCCCAGACCGAGGGGTGGGGGATCAAGGTGGTCAACGTCGAGATCAAGCATGTCGATCTCAACGAGACCATGATCCGTGCCATCGCCCGTCAGGCCGAGGCCGAGCGTGAGCGGCGTGCCAAGGTGATCCACGCCGAAGGCGAGCTGCAGGCTTCCAGGAAGCTGGTCGAGGCGGCCAATGTCATGGCCGAGAACTCGGCAGCACTGCAGCTGCGCTACCTTCAGACCATGAGCGACATGAGCAACAAGAACGCCTCCACCATCTTCTTCCCGCTGCCCATGGACATCATGGAGGCCTTCCGGCACTTGAAGGCCTCGCCGGCGGCACAGGCGCGCGCCGAGCGCAATGAGCAGAACGGTGGTGACGCCACCTGATATCTCTGCCACGGGCACACGTTGCGCATGCCGGAGCGACCCACCGGATGGTGGGGTCGCCTTGATCCAGTCTCTATCGCATCGCCGGCAGGGGCTGTTACTGACCGGCGGCGCCCTGATCATTGCGCCCGAGGCGCCGCTGTTCAGCTTCTCGACCTTCGGTTTCGTGCCGGGCAACCGGTACACGGTATTGTGGCTGTGCCGGCATACGGTCGATCATGGCGTGATTCGCTCAATGGGAAGGTATCATGGGGCCTTCGGATCCAGAATCGGGAGAGATATTCATGGCCATCATTCGACACGATACCAAGGCTCGCATGAGCCGCTCCGTCATTCACAACGGCATCGCCTACCTCTGTGGCCAGGTCGCCGGCCCCGAGGCGCGCCAGGGGGACATCACCGCTCAGACCGGGAGCATGCTCGCCCGGGTCGATGAGTTGCTCAAGGAGATCGGCTCCGACCGGGAGCACCTGCTGACGGCCACGATCTACCTCAAGGACGGACACGATTTCGCTGCCATGAATGCGGTGTGGGATGCCTGGGTACCCACCGGCCATGCCCCGGCCCGTACCTGCGTCTGTGCGCCCATGCCCGCCGATGACCTGAAGGTGGAGATCACCGTTACCGCTGCCGTCGTCTCCGACCACGGCGTCGGATAAACCGGCCAGCCAGGATATCGAGCGCAGCGGAAGCCCGGGGCCTAGCGTGTACAAGAACCCTCGACAGGTGCTTCTCGCGGCCGCAGGCGTCGCGAGAGGGAGTCCACGGCGATGTTGAGTGTCGCCGTGATCAGCAGCAGGAAGAAGGCCACGTCGAACATCAGGTAGTCGAACCCTTCCTCGATATAGAAACCCAGCGTTGCCACCCCCAGCATGCCGAGTATTGCCGTTTCGCGAAGGATCACCTCCGCACGGTAGTAGAGCAGTGCCAACATCCCCGGATAGACCCGCGGCAGCAGCTCATAGGCGAATCGCCCCGAGGCGCTCAAGCCCGTCATGCCCGGGGCAAGGGCGTCGGCATGGCGAGCGACCAGGAAGGCGATCAGCGCGCCGTTGTGCAGCGACAGTGCCAGCCAGGCGGGCAGAAGGGATGGCCCCAGCAACAGCAGGAAGATGAAGGCCAGCATCAGCTCGGGGGTGGAGCGCAGTATCACCAGCAGGCCGTGACCGGCCAGGCGGGTTCCACGGTTGCCGAAGTGGCGGCAGGCCAGCGGCCACAGCGCGAGTGCCACCAACAGTGCGCCCACGGTGCCCATCAACCCCAGCAGCAGGGTGTTGCCGATTGCCGGGCCCAGGTCGGGAATGCGTGCCAGCCAGTTCAACAGTCCTGTCGGGTCGCCGGCCAGCAAGGGCGCCGGCCACAGGTCGTCACTGACGAACCGCCACAGCAGGCCGCCGTCCACCTCCGGCCAGGGGCCGAGCAGAAGCGCGCCACCGATGAGCAGCATCGGGACCAGTCGCTTGTGACCCCACCAGGGGAGGGTGGCGATCAGCAGATAGAAGAGCCATAGCAGGGCGCCGGCTTCGGGGTAGCGTCCTTCGCGAAAGGCGGTCTCCAGATGGAAGCCCAGGGTCGGCAGACCGACGAAGCCCAGCAGTACGCTGGCGCGCAGGGCGCACTCGAAGCGGTAGCGGGTATAGGCAGCGAGCTGCGCCCAGGCCAGGGGAAGCTCGGTATAGAGGAAACGCGAGAGTCGCCCGCTGCCCGGCGGCAGGGCCTCGCGGGGGGCGCGGGGCGTCTGCTCGAGTATTTCCGCGTAGACCTTGGCGAAGATACCGGCATAGGGGATCGCCAGTGCCATCAGGGCGGTCAACGCCGACAGCCCGAACACCTGCAGGAACAGCAGCGCCCAGAACAGTTCGTGGATGGCTCTCACGAAGGCGCAACCGGCGCGCACCAGGCGCGAGCGGGCAAACAGCAGCGCCAGGGGAAAGCCCAGGATCACCCCGGCGAGAGTACCCCAGATCGCCACTGCCACGGTCAGGCCGATGGCCGAGACGGGTGACTCCAGCGAGCCCCAGGCGGGCCAGGCCATGCCCCGGGCCATGCGACCCAGCTCTGCCCAGGGGTCGCGGGTAAGGATGGCCAGATCGGCCAGCGGCAGGAGGAGTACGCAAAGGGCGATCAGCACCAGGCTGTGACGCGTCAGGCGCAGACCTGTGGATGCCCCGGCCAGCAAGCCGGGCCGGGGTTGTCGGCTCGGGGTTGCCTCGCTCACGGGCGGCCTCGCGAACAGGGCAATGCTTCGGGGTCGAGGGGTGGTGTCGAGGTGATGGGCGCCGGCGCGGCATCGGCGTCCGGGTAAAGCGTATCCAGTTCGGCGAGCGTGAGCTCACCGGCCGGGGCGTCGATCACCAGTCGGCCGTCGCGTAGCCCCCAGACCCGGTCGAAGTGCGACAGGGCGAGTTCGCGCTGATGCAGTGCCACCACCGAGGTGTGATGACGCTCCTCGATCAGCGCTAGCAGGCGCAGTGCCTGGTGGGGGTCGACACTTGCCACTGGCTCGTCGCCCAGGAACAGATCCCGCTGCTGATAGAGGGCCCGGGCGATGGCAACCCGCTGGCGCTGGCCACCGGAGAGCTGGCCCACTGGGCGTCGCATCAGCCCCTCGAGGCCCAGCAGTTCGCACAGCTCCGCTACCGCCTGCCATGGCCGCTTCAGTGGCCGCAGCAGGTTCCACAGGTTGGCCAGTGCCGAATGCTCGGGGAGCCGCCCCATGTAGACGTTGTGATAGACCGCCAGCTGCGCCACCAGGCCATGATGCTGGGGGCACCAGGCGGCCTGGGGCCCCAGCCTCCTGCGCAATTCGGCAAGCAAGGTCGATTTGCCGGCCCCGCTCTGGCCGAGCAGGGCGACACGATCCCCCCTATGCAGGGTGAGGGACAGGCCCGGCAGCACTACCCGGGCGGGTCTCGCCCGCCCTCCCTGGCCCCGCTCCAGGCCGTAGCCGAGGTCCTCGCCATGGAAGGCGATGAGCGGTTGGCGTTTACCCTCCGCCATCAGCGCAGCAGGCCGAGGTCCTCGGCCACTTCCTCGATCGGCGCATACAGGTCGTTGTCGGCGGGAATGAACGCCTCGCGTGGAAAGGTGGCCAGCAGGCCGGGGTCGTCCATCTCCAGCATCGCCGCGCGAACCTTGTCGGTAAAGCCTTCGCCGAAGCGCTCGTCGGCGTCGCCACGCAGGGTCCAGTTGTAGTCCGGGTAGGGCGGGGTGGCCCAGATCACACCGACCTTGTCGGTATCGACTCGGCCATCTTCGACGGCGGCCTCCCAGACCGTGTAGTTCACGGCACCGATATCATAGGTACCGGCTTCCACCAGTGCGATGGTGCGCGAGTGGTCCCCGGAGTAGCCCACCCGCGAGAAGAAACGTTCCGGGTCGATATTGTCGAAGCGCTGGCGGAAGAAATGTTCAGGCATCAGGCGGCCGGAGGTGGAGGTGCGCGAGCCGAAGGTCAGCGTCATCCCCTCGAGCCCGTCGGGCAGTTCGTCGGCGGCTTCCAGGCCGGTGGACTCATGGGCGATGATGTAGCTCATGAAGGCGTTGTCCTCACTACCCTGGGCCAGGGCCTGGGAGCCTGGAACCAGGCGGCGAGCCTGAACGCCGGAGAGGCCGCCGAACCAGGCCAGTTGTACCTGGTCGTTGCGAAAGGCGGTGACCGCCGCGCTGTAGGATTTCACCGGCACGTACTCTACCTCGACGCCCAGGCGCTCTTCCAGGTAGTCGGCAACCAGGGAGAAGCGCTCCACCAGGCGCGCCTGGTCCTCGTCGGG
The DNA here is from genome assembly GCF_002879615.1 of Billgrantia endophytica. Taxonomy (GTDB): domain Bacteria; phylum Pseudomonadota; class Gammaproteobacteria; order Pseudomonadales; family Halomonadaceae; genus Halomonas; species Halomonas endophytica. Next base: position 95,587 of record NZ_PNRF01000037.1, on the reverse strand, counting down.
AATGGCGGTGAAACGGAAGGTTTCACCGGAGGCGGCAAGGGGAAACATGGCCAGGACGACTGCGGAGTAGACTAACCGTCGCATTGAAGCGGCTCCTCGGGGAGACTGGGCTGTGAACGAAGCCGCCATTGTTGTGGCAGGACGCGGTGATGGCAAGCCTGCTGCGAGCGGCACACTTCATCGCTCGCGACATAAATCAGCTCTTTCCTAGCCGACCGGGTAGCGGGTTTCCTGCAGGCTATCCTTTATCTTCTTCAAGTGCGGCAGGAAGTCTTCTCCACGTCGCAGGGTCACGCCGGTGGCCAATACATCGATCAGGGTCAGCTGGATCATGCGTGACGTCATCGGCATGTAGAGATCGGTGTCCTCGGGGGTGGCGACCTCCAGCGTTTCGGTGCACTCCTTGGCCAGCGGGGAGCCGGGAGCCGTGATTCCCAATACCACGGCGCCGCTCTCACGGGCGAGGCGGGCGATATCGACCAGCTCGCGGGTGCGTCCGGTCCAGGAGATCACCACGACCACATCGCCGGTATGGCAGGCGGATGCCACCATGCGCTGCATCAATACGTCCACATAGGATGTGACCGGCAGGTTGAATCGAAAGAACTTGTGCTGGGCGTCCTGGGCCACCGCGCCGGAGGCGCCGAGGCCGAAGAAATGGATCTGCTTGGCCTGGATCAGGTAGTCCACCACTCGCTCGATACGGGTCGTGTCGATCTCGCGGCTGGCTTCGTCCAGGGCGGCGATGGTGGCCCCGAAGATCTTGCGGGTATAGCCCGTGACATCATCGCCGGGTTCCACCGCCTGGCTGACATAGGGTGTGCCTCCGGCCAGGCTCTGGGCTAGCTTGATCTTGAAGTCGGGATAACCCTTGGCATCGAAGCTGCGACAGAAGCGGTTGACGGTAGGCTCGCTGACCGAGGCTGCCTGGGCCAGGCTGGCGATGCTCAGGCCGGTGGCCCGGGAGGGATCCGCAAGGATGACGTCAGCGACCTTGCGCTCGGACCGGTTGAGTTCCTCGAGTCGCTGGCGAATACGCTGGAGCAGGTCGTGATTGGCCATTAAGACGTTCTCTCCATGACGACGGTGGCACGCGAAGTGCCGAGGCAACGCGTCTGATGTGGTGATTTTACAACATTGGGATCGTCATCCTAGCGCGAACCGTCGTGTCGGCGCGAACCATGGGCCGGGAAATGTTTGTCTTGATGTAATATTACAAGATGGACTTGCTGATTGAAGGGAAAGTGACGTATTTTTTAGTAAGTTAACCAGATAGGGGCGGACATGAACTCACACAAGCGGCCGGAAGACGACAGCCGGGCAGTCATCGACCTGGTTCTGTTCGGCGCGTTGGGCGACCTGTCGCTACGCAAGCTCTATCCTGCGCTCTACCATCTGGATCGTGAGGGCTTGTTGCATGACGACACCAGGATTCTCGGCCTGGCGCGCCAGGAGCTGAAGGGCGAGGGTTTCCGCAAGCGGGTGACCGACGCGCTGCAGATCTACGTCAAGGCCAGTGAGCTCGACAGGGCCGTGGTCAAGCGCTTCACGGCGCGCCTCGACTACCTGCAGCTGGACTTTGAGACTGCCGAAGGCTATCGGGCCATCACTGAGTGGCGCATGTCCGCCCGCCACGAGACGGTGATCTGCCCGCTCGTCGTGTATCTGGCCGTGCCGGCTAGCCTCTATGGTGGAATTTGCCGGCACCTGCAGGACTGCGGTTGTCTCGACGAGCTGTCTCGTGTCGTGGTCGAGAAGCCCATCGGCCATGACTACGAAACGTCCTGCGAGATCAATGATGCCATCGGCGCGGTCTTCCCCGAGTCGCGGGTGTATCGCATCGACCACTATCTGGGCAAGGAAACCGTCCAGAACCTGATCGCCCTGCGCTTCGCCAATCCGTTGTTCGGCACCCAGTGGAACCAGAACCACGTGTCTCACGTCGAGATCACCGTGGCCGAGCAGGTGGGTATCGAAGGCCGCTGGGGCTATTTCGACCGAGCCGGCCAACTGCGCGACATGGTACAGAACCACCTGCTTCAACTGGTCTGCCTGATCGCCATGGACCCGCCCGCCAACCTGGATGCCGATGCCATACGCGATGAAAAGGTCAAGGTGCTCAAGGCGCTGGAACCCTTCAGAGAGAATACCCTGGGGCGCGACGTGGTGCGTGGCCAGTATATTGCCGGCAACATCGAAGGCGATGGCGTGCCCGGCTATCTCGAGGAGGAGGGCGCCAATCTCGAAAGCGAGACCGAAACCTTCGTGGCGATGAAAACGGGCGTCTCCAACTGGCGCTGGGCTGGTGTTCCCTTCTACCTGCGCACCGGCAAGCGCCTGCCGGAGAAACTCTCGCAGATCGTCATTCACTTTCGCCAGCAGCCCCATTATATCTTCGACCCGGATCAGCGTGGTCTGGCCACCAACAAGCTGATCATTCGCCTGCAGCCCGACGAAGGCATCGCCCTGGAAGTGTTGACCAAGGATAGTGGCCTGGACAGGGGGATGCGCCTGCGCCGCGGCCCACTGCATCTCGATTTCGGCAGCGCCTTTCCCAAGGCCCGGATCCCGGATGCCTATGAGCGCCTGCTGCTCGAGGTGATGAAGGGGCGGCAGTACCTCTTCGTTCGCCGTGACGAAATCGAGCATGCCTGGCACTGGTGTGACAGTCTGATTGCGGCATGGCAGGACTTGGGTGAGCCGCCTCGCCGTTATCCCGCCGGTTCCTGGGGGCCAGTGGCCTCCATTGCCATGATCACCCAGGATGGCCGCAGCTGGTATGAGGATTACTGATATGCCGACCCCTGATGCAACGCCTCGGGTACAACTTGCCGAGCAACTGGCCGAAGCGACGGTCGAGGCCCTGCGGCAGGACCTGGCCGGGCGGGAGCGTGCCCTGCTGGTGCTATCGGGAGGCTCCACGCCGGTACCGTTCTTCCGGGCGCTGTCCAGTCGGGATCTGCCCTGGTCGCGTGTCGACGTGACCCTGGCGGACGAGCGCTGGGTCCCCGAAGCCGCCGAGGCAAGCAACGCCCGACTGGTAAGGGAGCACCTCCTGGTGGGGCCCGCCTCGTCAGCCAACTTCGTCTCCCTGATTACCGATGACGCGACACCGGAGCAGGGCGCGGAGGCCGTTGCCCGGCGTATCGTCGCGCTACCCTGGCCGGCGAGCATGGTGGTGCTGGGCATGGGTGGTGACGGCCATACCGCCTCGCTGTTTCCGGACAGCAGGGAGCTTGACCTGGCGCTCTCCACCGCCGACGCGGTGGTCGCGGTACGATCGCCGAGCCAGCCCCAGGCGCGCATCACCCTGAGTGCCGATCGCTTGCACCAGGCTCGCCGCCATGCGCTACATATCACCGGTGGCGACAAGCGCAGCGTGCTGGCGCGCGCGCTGTCGGGAGACGACCTCCGCGAGCTGCCGATCCGCGCCTTTCTTTCCTGCCCGTTGGCCGTCTACTGGGCCCCCTGACTGTTTCTGGAGTCTTGCGCATGACCATCGAAAAACAGCTGCCATCCACCCGCATCACCGAACTCGACAGCATCTGCCTCAAGGCCGAGGTCATTCCGGTATTGGCCATCGAGCGTATCGAGGATGCCATCCCTCTGGGACGTGCGCTGGTCGAGGGTGGCCTGACGGTGCTGGAAGTGACCCTGCGTACCGACTGTGCGCTGGAGGCGGTTCGACGTCTGAGCGAGGCGTTGCCGCAAGCCAGCATTGGCGTGGGCACCGTCCTGACGCCGGCTCAATATCGCCAGGCCGAGCAGGCCGGCGCCGACTTCGTGGTGACGCCAGGAACCACCGAGGCGCTGTATCGCTACGGTGTGAGCAGTTCGGTCCCCATGCTGCCCGGGGTGGCCACCGTGTCGGAACTGATGACCGGCTGGCAATACGGCTACCGGCGCTTCAAGTTCTTCCCGGCCGAAGCCAGCGGCGGCGTGAAGGCGCTGAAGGCCTTTGCCGGCCCCATTCCCGAAGCGCGTTTCTGTCCCACCGGCGGTATCAGCTTGGAAAATGCGGATGACTACCTGGCGCTGAATAACGTGATGTGTGTGGGCGGCTCCTGGCTGACGCCCGGATCGCTGGTCGACGCCGAGGATTGGAACGGTATTCACCAGTTGGCCCGTGAAGCGGCGGCGCGTTTTCATCACTGATCGGTCCCGATCGGTTTTCAGCGCGCTCTCATGGGGTCGGCTCCAGACTCAGCGTGGTCCCCAATAGATGCTGGGCACCCGGCACCAGCCATACCGGGTCGAGGCGGGTATTGGCGGCTTCCACGCAGAGAAAACGGCGGCCGGTTGCCGCGGGCGTGTCGTCGGGCAGGGCGTCACCGGGATGCCAGATGACGGCGGAGTCGCTCCCCTGGCGGGCAATGCGCAGACGACGGTGGCCATCGTCGAGCACCAGTTCGGCGTTGCTGTGGTAGATACGGTCGAGGCCGCCACGTACCGCCAGTTCACCCTGCTGGTCGCGTTCGGCGAAGCCCGCCAGCTTGTCCAGGTAGCGGGCTCCGACAAGGCCTTCGATACGGGCGTTGAAGCTGTCGGCCACAGCCAGGTAGGTATGCAGTGCGCCGCTGATCTTCACCGGTGTCTCCCCGGCGTGTTCGGTGATCAGCTCCACGTGCAGGCGCCGGGCGTTGGCCTGTATCACCACCCGCGGGATGAGCTGGGTGTGGAGCCGCTCAAGGGGAGAAAGATGGAGCTCAATCCCCTCTTCATGCTCATCGGTGGCGTCCAGCCGCCACGCTGCCTTGCGCGCCAGGCCGTGAAAGGGCCCCGAGCGGTCCGGTGACTCATCGGCATAGCGGTCGTCCGCGAACCAGGGCCAGCACAGTGGAATGCCGCCGCGAATGGCGCCGGGCAGCGATTGCGGCGTCGGCGTCACCCATAGCCAGCCGCCGGGCACCAGCGCCTCTTCTTGCTCGACCCAGCCGGCACCGCCAGTGCCAGCGCGCATATCGCCGGACGTGCACGCGGCTTCGGGCGCGCAAGGAAGATAGTGAAGCACCTGGGCGCCCTGTAGCGAGACGGCGAGCTCACCCCAGGGCTCATTGGCCAGCCACACCTTGCGACCGATCCATTCACACTGGCGTTGTCCAGCGGTCTCATCGAGCAGCGTTCTCAAGCTGGCGGGTATCATTCGAACTCCTCCGTCACTCCACTTCTTCGTTGTGCAGGGCCTCCGCGGCGCCTAGTAATCCCGGCCACGGGGCGGTGACCACCTGGATCGGAATCGCCTCGGTGTAGCGACTCATGCGGCCCTTGGCGTTGAAGGCCTCGCGGAAGCGGCTTTGCGGCAGCCAGTCGAGCAGGCGTGGCAGGATGCCACCGCAGAGGTAGACGCCGCCGCGTGCGCCCATGGTCAGGGCGGTGTCACCACAGACGTCGCCGAGAATCTTCAGAAAGCGCAGCAGGGTATCACGAGCGATGGCGTCCCCGCTGGTGGCTGCCTCGGTGACGTCGGCCGGGCTGCCGTAACGTGGCGGGGCGCCTTTCAGGGAGCAGTGGGCCAGGTAGAGCTCCAGCAGCCCCTGGCCGCACAGGACTCGTTCCACCGAGACACGCTCATAGCGGTTGCGGAAGTGTCGCAGCAGGTTCTGTTCGCGCTCATCGGTGGGGGCGAAGGTGGCATGGCCGCCTTCGGTGGGCAGGGGAATCCAGGCGCGACGTCCCGGGAAGACGCCGGCCACACCCAGTCCGGTGCCGGGCCCGATCACCAGGCGCATGGCGTGCTCGCGAGGCTCTCCCGGCTGCAGCTCCATCAATTCATCGGGGCGAAGGTGAAGGACGCCCAGCGCCTGGGCGGTAAAGTCGTTGATGACCTTGAGCCGCGTCAGACCCAGCGCCGACTGGGCTTCGCGCCGGGAGAAGGCCCAGTGGTTGTTGGTCATGCGGACCTGGTCACCATCGATGGGACAGGCGAAGGCCAGGCAGGCTTCCTGCGGGGCATCGCTCTTCGTCCGGCCTGCCTTGTCGAGGTAATCGCGTGCGGCCTCCACCACGCCGGGGTAATCGGCGCAGGGCAGGGTCAGGACATCATGGGCTTCGAAGGCACCGGGGCTCACCAATGCGAAGCGCGCATTGGTACCACCGATGTCACCGACCAGCGCAGGGCGGGTCATTGATCCTCTTGCTCCATCATTTCGAGTTCACGCGACAGCACCTCCGCCTCGAAGCCGCCGAAGACCCCGGCACCTTCCTCGGCTCCGGCCGCCAGGTGGCGGAAACCGCCGAACAGTTCCCGCCCCATGCCGTAGTGGTAGCGCTCCAGGTTGATGGCCATGAAAGGGCGGCTTGCCAATTCCCCGGCATCCACCAACACCCGCAGTTCGCCGCTGTTGGCGTCCAGGCGTATCACGTCACCATCCTGCAGCTTGGCCAGTGGACCCCGGTCGACGGCTTCCGGCGTGACATGGATGGCCGCCGGGACCTTGCCCGATGCACCCGACATGCGGCCGTCGGTGACCAGGGCGACCTTGAAGCCGCGATCCTGCAGCACGCCGAGGAATGGCGTGAGCTTGTGCAGTTCGGGCATGCCGTTGGCCTTGGGCCCCTGGAAGCGCACCACCACTACCACATCACGGTCGAGTTCGCCGGATTCGAAGGCGGCCTTGACCTGGTTCTGGTCATCGAAAATCTTCACCGGGGCCTCGATGGCGCGGTGTTCCTGCTTGACCGCGGAGATCTTTATCACGCCACGGCCGAGATTGCCGTCGAGTACGGTAAGGCCGCCGGTGGGGGAGAAGGGCTCTGCCACCGGGCGCAGCACGTCGAGGTCATGGCTCTGCCGCGGGCCTTCCCGCCACACCAGCTTGCCGCCTTCGAGGAAGGGCTCCCGGGTATAGGCGTCGAGACCGGTGCCGAACACCGTCGGTATATCGCCATGGATCAACCCGGCTCCGAGCAGTTCCCGAATCAGCAGGCTCATGCCGCCGGCGGCCTGGAAGTGATTCACGTCGGCCTGGCCGTTGGGATAGATGCGGGTCATGCTGGGCACTACCGCCGAGAGCTTGGTGAAATCATTCCAGTTGATGGTGATGCCGGCGGCGGCGGCCATGGCCACCAGGTGAAGCGTATGGTTGGTGGAGCCGCCGGAAGCCAGCAGGCCGACCATGGCGTTGACGATGGCGCGTTCATCGATCTGTCTGTAGAAGGGCCGGTAGTCGCCGCTCTGCTCGGTGTTTCGAATGGCCTGCTCGGCGGCGTAGCGGGTCAGGGCTTCCCGCAGCGGCGTGCCGGGATTGACGAACGAGGCGCCCGGCAGGTGCAACCCCATCATCTCCATCATCAGCTGGTTGGAATTGGCCGTGCCATAGAAGGTGCAGGTGCCCGGGCTGTGATACGACTGGGACTCGGCTTCGAGCAGCTCTTCGCGCCCCGCCTTGCCTTCGGCATAGAGCTGCCGGATACGGGCCTTTTCGTTATTGGGGAGCCCGCTGGTCATGGGGCCGCCGGGCACGAACATCGCCGGCAGATGACCGAAGCGGGCGGCGCCGATGAACAGCCCCGGCACGATCTTGTCGCAGATGCCCAGGTAGAGCGCGGCGTCGAACATGTTGTGGGATAGCGCCACCGCCGTGGCCATGGCGATCACATCGCGGGAGAAGAGCGACAGTTCCATGCCCGGCTGCCCTTGGGTCACGCCATCGCACATCGCCGGTACGCCGCCGGCGAACTGGGCCGTAGAACCCATGCCGCGTGCCGCTTCCTTGATCGTGGTGGGATAGTCCTCGAAGGGGCGATGGGCGGACAGCATGTCGTTATACGACGAAACGATCCCCAGGTTGACGCTGTTCGTCAGTTTGAGCCGATCCTTGTCGGTGGCCACGTCGCAGCCGGCGAATCCATGGGCCAGGTTGCCACAGGAGAGCTCGCCACGGTGAACGCCATGCCTGTGCTGGGCCGCCATGTGAGCCTCGTACAGGCGACGGCGCTCTCGAGAGCGCTCGCGGATACGCTCGGTGACTTGCTGTACGGTATCGTTGAGAACGATGGATGGGCGGGCCATGCCAAACACCTCGCGTCGTTGAGATGGAAATGCTGTAAGTTTACAAAATTACTATGCAAAGATAGCCGAAATTATCCGTGATTTTGGTTTTGTGGGTAGTTTTATTACCTATATGTGTCTTTCCCGGCCGCTTGAGCCGTCATCATCGCCGTGCCATCTGGCCAAGCAGCCCGACCGGCCAGGGCGCAGTGGATGGGGTGAAGCGGGCGATGGAATGCGTCCGTGGGTATGGGCACAATGTAGGCGGTTTGTCGGCTGCTTGTCAGCCGGCGCTGTCGGTCTTCACCGAAGTCAGGAGTCTCATGTCCGATCTGGTGTTGAATGAGCTGTCCGCCATCGAGGCGGTGGAGCCCGAAAGCTGGAACGCCCTGGTCGGTGACGACCACCCTTTCCTGCGTCACGAGTTCCTGCATGCCCTGGAGGCCAGTGGGGCGGTCGGCGCAGCCACCGGCTGGGAGCCGCACCACCTGACGCTGTGGCGCGAAAATGCCCTGGTCGGGGTGTTGCCCTGTTACCACAAGCATCACTCCTATGGGGAATATGTCTTCGACTGGAGCTGGGCGGATGCCTGGGAGAACGCGGGTGGGCGCTACTATCCCAAGTGGCTCTCGGCAATACCCTATACGCCCGCGCCGGGTCCACGCCTGGCCCTTGCGGATGGCGTGGACCCGTTGGCCGCCAGGCATCTGCTGGCCGGCACCTGGGAGCGCAGCTCGCTCTCGAGTTGGCATCTGCTGTTCGCCGAGGAGGATGACGTGGCGCAATGGCTGACGGCAAGGCCGGACCTGGTGACGCGCCATGGGGTACAGTTTCAGTGGCGGGACCGGGGCTTCGGCGGTTTCCCGGGCTTTCTCGAGAGCCTGACATCGAAGCGGCGCAAGGCGATTCGTCGCGAGCGGCGCCTGGTAGCCGAGCAGGGGGTGACGCTTCACCGGTTGGAAGGCGGGGCGATCCGCGAGGCGGACCTGGCCCACTTCTTTCGCTGCTACGAGATCACCTATCTCGAACGGGGCCGGCATGGCTACCTGAACCTGGACTTCTTCCGGCGGCTGCACCGCACCATGCCCGACGCCATGGTGCTCATCCAGGCGCGCCTGGACGGCCGACCGGTGGCCGCCGCGCTCTGCCTGCAGGGCCGTCACACCCTTTACGGGCGTTACTGGGGCAGTGAGATAGTCGCCGACTGCCTGCACTTCGAAGCTTGCTATTACCAGGGTATCGAACATTGCCTGGAACGCGGGCTGACCCGTTTCGACCCCGGCACCCAGGGGGAGCACAAGCTCAGCCGTGGCTTTGCACCGCGCCGACTTCGTTCGCTTCACCATATCGCCGACCCGGGGCTGCGTGCCGCGGTCACCCGCTTCTGCGCCGAGGAAGGCCGCCATGTCGAAGCGTATTGCCGCGCCGCCGAGCAGGCGCTGCCTTTCAAGGCGTGAGCCAGCGGGACTAAGGTGGCATAATGGCGGCCGTTTCGAACAGTGAGGAAGGCCCGATGCTCAAGTGGCTCGCCATCGCTCTGGCAGTGCTTCTGGCGTTGCTGCAGTACCGGCTGTGGTTCGGCGACGGTGGCGTGCAGGAACTGCGTGAGATTCGGGATCGCGTCGCGGTGCTGAATGCCGCCAACAAGCCGTTGCGCGACCGTAACGCACGCCTTGGTGCCGAAGTGGTGGACCTCAAGACCGGCCTGGATGCCATCGAGGAGCGGGCCCGCAGCGATATCGGCATGGTTCGTACCGACGAGCATTTCTACTGGGTCCCCGGCGTGGTGATCGAGGCCGGCATACAGGGAGCCGATACCGGCCAGGCGGGTCAGCCGGACCTGGCGGCTGACGCGGAGGCCGCCCGTGAGTGACACCCTATGGCTCGTGGTGCCCGCCGCCGGTCGAGGGCGGCGCATGGGGGCCGAGCGGCCCAAGCAGTACCTGACGCTGGCGGGGCGTCCTGTCATGGCACACACGCTGGCTCGGCTGCATCAGGCCTTTCCCACGGCGAGGCTGTGTCTTTGCCTGGATCCTGACGATCGTTTCTTCGACCCGGCCTGGGTGCCCTTCACCCATTGGCAGCGAGTCAGCGGCGGGGCCGAGCGTGCGGATTCGGTAGGCGGTGCCCTGGATGCCCTGGCCGGCGAGGCCGGGGTGGAGGACCTGGTGCTGGTGCACGATGTGGCCCGTCCCTGTGTCACCGTGGAAGACCTGCAGCGCCTGGTCATGGCCCTGCGCCAGGACGCGGTTGGCGCTCTGCTGGCGGCGCCGGCGGCCGATACCATGAAGCGCGACGACGGCAACGGCAGGGTGGCATGCACCGAACCGCGCCAGGGCCTGTGGCACGCCCTGACGCCACAGGGGTTTCGCTATGGTCTGCTGTGCCGGGCCTTGGCGGCCGCTCGCCATGACGGCGTGGCGGTGACCGACGAGGCGTCTGCCATAGAGGCCCTGGGCATGGCGCCTCGCCTGGTAGCCGGCCGGCGCGACAACGTGAAGATCACCCATCCGGAAGACCTGGCCCTGGCCGAGCGGGTGCTCGCGGCCCAGCAGGCTGAAAATCCGCTTACCACGCCGCTACTGCACGGGGAGAACGGCTGACATGTTCAGAATCGGCCATGGGTTCGATGTGCACCGCTTCGGTGACGGCAACCACCTGATGATCGGGGGCGTTGCCATTCCGTTCGAGCGAGGGTTCGTGGCGCACTCCGATGGTGATGTGCTGCTGCATGCCATTTCCGATGCGCTGCTTGGCGCCTGCGCACTGGGCGATATCGGCCGCCACTTTCCCGATACCGACGCGGCCTGGGCGGGCGCCGATAGCCGCGCCCTGCTGCGGCATGTGCATGGGCTGGTCGGCGAGGCGGGCTATCGGGTCGGTAATGTGGATGCCACCGTGGTCGCCCAGGTGCCGAAGATGGCGCCACACATCGGTGGCATGGTTGCCAATATCGCCGCCGACCTCGGCGTTGAGCCGGGCGCCGTCAACGTGAAGGCCACCACCACCGAACGGCTGGGGTTCACCGGCCGTGGCGAGGGTATCGCCGCCGAGGCGGTGGCTCTGCTGATGCCGATGGGCAGGAACGCGACGGGAGGGGGTCTCGAGTGAACGAGACGTCGAGTGCGGGCCCCTGGCCACCCGCCTGGCCCCGTGCGCTGGATGCGGAGTTGGGCCCGCCCCCCGCCGGTGACTACCGCGCCACGCCCGAGGACTTCCTGGTCGAGGAGTGCCTGGACTTCGTCCCGGAAGGGCAGGGTGAACATCTCTGGCTCTGGATCGAGAAGCGCGGGCTCACTACGCTGGACGTGGTGCGCCACCTGGCCCGTGCCTGCGACGTGGCTTCACGCGCGGTGGGTTATGCCGGCATGAAGGACCGCATCGCCGTGACCCGGCAGTGGCTGTCGGTGCACCTTCCCGGCCGGGAAGGCCCCCACGACCTGGCTGAGCGGCTGGCCGCGTCCGGCATCCAGGTCCTCGAGCAGGTTCGCCACCCCCGCAAGCTCAAGCGGGGCGTTCATCGTGCCAACCGCTTCTCGCTGGTCATTACCGGAGCGGCCGTCCAGGCGTCCGACTTCGAGGAGCGCTGGAACCGGCTCTGCCTCCATGGCGTACCCAATGCCTTCGGGCCGCAGCGATTTGGCCCGCAAGGACGCAACCTGAGCCGGGCCTGCGGGGTGCTGTCCCGTGGCTGGCGCAAGAGGGATGACCGCGAAGGCATGCTGCTGTCCACGGCACGCAGCTACCTGTTCAACGAGCTGCTGGCCATGCGAATGGCGGACGGCAACTGGAGCCGCCTGCTTCCGGGAGACGTGGTGACGCTTGACGGCACCGCCAGTCAGTTTTCCATCATCGACGTCGATGCGGAGCTGGCCGAGCGCGCCGCACGGCTCGACCTGCACCCGAGCGGAATCTTGTGGGGAGTCGGGGAATCGCTTGCCGCGGATGTCGCCGCAGGCTATGAGCAGACGCTGCGTGACCGGCATCCCGGGCTATGTGAAGGCCTGGAGCGAGCGGGCGTGAAGGTGGCTCGTCGCCCTCTGCGAATGCGCCTGAGCGACGCCCGGCTGGTGCGTGGGGAAGACCACCTGCGGCTCGATTTTCACCTCCCTCGGGGGAGCTTTGCCACGGCCGTATTGCGTGAATTGATCGACCACCCGACGCTGGGGTTTTCGCTCTCGAACGAGCGACCCTGAACCACGAGGCCCAGAGAGACAAGACCGATGCGCCGACTCTTGCTATCCAATGATGACGGGGTTCATGCCCCTGGGCTGCGTGCCCTGTATGATGCGCTGGAGGCTCATGCCCGGCTGCGTGTGGTAGCGCCCGACCGCGATCGCAGCGGTGCCAGCAACTCCCTGACCCTGAGCCGCCCCCTGTCGCTGACGGCGCTGGAAAATGGTTTTCACAGCGTGGACGGCACGCCGGCCGATTGCGTCTACCTGGGGGTCAACGGCGTCTGGGACGAGAAGCCCGACCTGGTCATCTCAGGCATCAACCATGGCGGCAACCTGGGCGACGACGTGCTCTATTCCGGCACCGTGGCTGCCGCCATGGAGGGGCGGAACCTGGGCATGACGGCCATCGCCATGTCGCTGGTGGGCTCGCACCATTTCGACACGGCCGGGCGTGTCGCGGCAAGCCTGGTGGGGGCGGCGGATCAACTGTCGCTACCGCCGCGCAGCCTGCTCAATGTCAACGTGCCGGACCTGCCCTGGAACGAGATACAGGGTTTCCGCGTTACCCGCATGGGGTATCGCGGTCCCGCGGAGAAACCCATGGAAGTTCGTGATCCCCGGGGAAGAGTGCGTTACTGGATTGCGGCCGTCGGGCAGAATGCCGATGATGGGCCGGATACCGACTTCGCCGCCGTGGAGGCGGGCTATGTTTCGATCACGCCGCTGCAGACCGATCTGACGCGTCATGCGGCCATCGAGGACGTGCAAGGCTGGCTGGATGCATTCACCTGAACAACTGCCCGAGCTGCTGCGCGGCGTCGGCATGACATCGCAACGAACCCGTGATCGCATGACGGCGCGTCTGGCTGCCCAGGGCATCGAGGACGATCGGGTGTTGCAGGTCATGGCCGGCGAACCGCGTCATCTCTTTCTGGACGAAGCCTTGGCTCATCGTGCCTACGAGGACACCTCGTTGCCCATTGGCCATGGCCAGACCCTCTCCCAGCCCTGGATGGTGGCGCGCATGACGGAGCTGGTGCTGAGCGAGTCGCCCCGGCGGGTGCTGGAGATAGGGACGGGTTCCGGCTACCAGACGTTGATACTCTCGCGACTGATACCGGAACTCTGGTCCGTGGAGAGGATCAATGGCTTGCACCATCGTGCCTCGGCGAGGCTGCGTCTGCTGCAGGCGCACAACGTACGGCTACGCCTGGCCGATGGTGGTCACGGCTGGCCCGAGTCGGCACCCTTCGACGTCATTTTGCTGACCGCCTGCGCCCACGAGCTGCCCGAAGTCCTGGTGTCACAGCTTGCCGATGGCGGGGTGATGATCCTGCCGCTGGCCGACATCGACGGCGAGCAATGGCTGACCCGGGTGCGCCGTGACGGCAACCAATCTCACGTTCAGCGGCTGGAGCGGGTTCGTTTCGTGCCGCTGCTGCAAGGAGTGATTCGTTGAAGCGTTATATGAGTGTCTTCCTCAAGGGGGCCGGAATGGGGGCGGCCGATGCGGTACCCGGTGTCTCCGGCGGTACCATCGCCTTCGTCACCGGCATTTACGAGGAGCTCCTTCACACCATCAAGCAGTTCGGCCCCAGCGCTTTCGTTGCCTGGCGCCGCGGCGGGCTGCCGATGCTGGCCGTGCATCTCAACCTAGCATTTGCGATCCCGCTGTTGCTGGGAATCGCCACCAGCCTCTTCAGTGTGGCGCATCTGGTGGTATGGCTCCTGGACGAATATCCGCTGTTGCTCAATGGCTTTTTCTTCGGCCTGGTGGCGGCCTCGGCCGTTGTGGTCAGCCGTCACCCCAGTGACTGGAAGCTCTGGCATATGCTTCCTTTTGCCTGCGGCCTGCTGATGGCCCATGGTCTGCCGTCACTGATGCCGCTGATCACCCTGCTGGGGAGCCAGTCGCTCATGCTGATCGTGGGAGGGGCCATCGCCATCAGCGCACTGCTGCTGCCCGGTGTGTCAGGGAGTTTCCTGCTGCTGACCATGGGGCTCTATGGCACCGTCATGCAGGCAATCCGCAGCTTTGATCTGGGACTGCTGTCCGTCTTTGCGGTGGGGTGCCTGATCGGCCTGTCCGGCTTCTCCCGGCTGCTGTCCTGGCTGCTGCGCCACTATCACACCGCCACGCTGCAGCTCCTGATCGGTTTCATCGTGGGTTCGCTCCCCGTGATCTGGCCCTGGCGAGAGCTGGTGAGCTACCAGCTGGGCCCGGAAGGTCAGATGATACCTCTTGGTTACCGTTACCTGGCGCCTGGGGACTATGCGAACCTCACCGGTGAGCCCGGTCTCCTGTTTCCGGTACTGGGCACTATGCTGGCGGGAGCCGTACTGGTTCTTGCCCTTGGCCGCTATCATCGGGCGGATTCACCCGACGAGGCGGCGGCTGGTTCTACCACTTCGCCTGACAAGAAGGATGGCTCCAATGCGTAAGCTGTTTCTGGTGTCGGCCATTGCCCTGGCGATGACCGGCTGTGCCGCTCAACAGGAGGGTTCGGCTCCTCAGGTTCGTGACCTCTCCGTGAGCCGCGAACTGACTCCTTCCAGCCAGTACACCGTGGAGGCGGGCGATACGCTCTATGGTATCGCCTGGCGCCATGAAATGGATTATCGGGACCTGGCCCGGCTCAACCGGATCAGCCCACCCTACAGTATCCAGCCGGGTCAGCAGTTGAGGCTGGGTGACGATGCCGCGGCACCCTCCCGGCCCGCCGAGAGCCGTGACGCGGCTGGTTCCGAGGTGGCAACGGCCACCGCGCTGGGCGGCGGCATGGCCGAGGCCGGCGACAGCGACTGGCTGCTGCCGGACGATGAAGCCATCGAGCGCAGTCGACGCCTGACGGCTGAACCACTGGATCCCGAACGGGCAGGGCCCAGTGAGTCGGCCATGATGAGCGCCGAGCAAGTCGCCGGGGCCGAGGCGGCGGTGGAGCGTGAGCCCGAACGACAGCCCGGGCCACCCAGTGAGCCGGAACCCGACGTACAGCCCGAGCTGGCAGTGACACCCGAGCCCGCCATCGAGCCCGAGCCCGAGCCCGTCGCTGAGCCCGAGCCGGATGCCGGCACCGAAGTGGCAGGTGCTCCGGAACGCGAACCCGAGCGCGATGGTCGAACCTACACCCCCGTGGACGAGGTCGCCTGGCAGTGGCCTGTCGATGGCGAACTGGTTGGCCGTTTTGGCGAAGGTGGAAGCATCACCGCCGGCATTGATATCGCCGGACAAAAGGGGCAACCTGTCAAGGCAGCCGGACCTGGTATCGTGGTCTACGCGGGCAGTGGCGTGAGAGGCTACGGCAATCTCATTCTGCTCAAGCACAACGACCAGTATCTGAGCGCCTACGCCCACAACGACAGCCTCCGCGTGACGGAGAACGATGTGGTCGAGGCGGGTGAAGTGATCGCTACCATGGGCGATAGCGACGCCGAAACCGTCAGGTTGCATTTCGAGGTGCGCAAGGATGGCCAGCCTCAGGACCCCTTGAACTATCTACCGGAGCGATAACTGAGCCATCTGCGGAATGTTTCGTCATTCGTAATGGCAGCGGGGGTCACAATAATAACAGCGCGTGCCGAATGACGATGCCAGGTGTTTACCGGCACCTTTAAGGACGAAAAAAACGGGGTAGCAACCGATGAGCATGCTTGAACAGGACCTTCAGGACGTGAATCTCGAGGAAGTCACCGAGGCCGAGGAAGAGGTCGAGGCCGACGAGGAGAGTTCAGCCAATGACGAGGAAGCATTCGAGAAGGCGCTGAGCCGTGAGGATAAACACTACCATCACAGTCTCGACGCCACTCAGATCTATCTCAACGAGATCGGCTTTTCTCCCTTACTGACGCCCGAGGAGGAGGTCTTCTACGGCCGCCTTGCTCAAAAGGGCGACCCCGCCGGCCGATCACGGATGATCGAGTCCAACCTGCGACTGGTGGTCAAGATCGCCCGTCGCTATCTCAATCGAGGGCTGACCCTGCTCGATCTCATCGAAGAGGGCAACCTCGGCCTGATCCGTGCCGTGGAGAAGTTCGACCCCGAGCGCGGTTTCCGCTTCTCCACCTATGCCACCTGGTGGATCCGCCAGACGATCGAACGGGCGCTGATGAACCAGACGCGCACCATCCGCTTGCCCATCCATGTGGTCAAGGAGCTCAACATCTACCTGCGGGCGGCCCGTGAACTGACCCAGAAACTGGATCATGAAGCCACCGCCGAAGAGATCGCCGACTATCTCGACAAGCCGGTGGCATCGGTCAAGAAGATGATGGGCCTCAACGAACGGGTCTCGTCGGTCGATTATCCCATGGGGGGCGAGAGCGACAAGCCGCTCATCGAAACCCTGGCCGACGACAACGACCAGGGGCCCGAGTCGTCGCTGGTCGATGTCGATGTCAAGCAGCACGTGGACGACTGGCTGGCGGAGTTGACCGAGAAACAGACGGAAGTGGTGATCCGCCGCTTCGGCCTGCGAGGGCACGAGGCCGCCACGCTGGAAGAAGTCGGCGACGAGATCGGGCTGACGCGCGAACGGGTGCGTCAGATTCAGGTCGAGGCGCTCAAGAAGCTGCGCCGGGTACTGGAAAAGCAGGGCCTGTCGATGGATTCCATCTTCGAATAGAACCCCCGGCCTTGCCGGGATGTGCAGCTGGCCTGGAACGCCGTGCCAGCTGCACATTTCGTGCATGCTGGTGTGATAGAACTGGTGCGACAAACGAATCAACGAGCCTCGCCAGGCGCCAAGGAAATCAGCAGAACATGTCTCGACCAGCCTTGTCTCTTTGTTTCCGTCTACGCTGGATCAGCGCGCTGGCGGGGCTTTCTCTGGCCGGCTCCGTGCACGGTGCCGATCTTTGGACCATTGCCCAGGACGCCCTGGAAAACGATGCCGACCTGGCGTCTGCCCGTGCCGGCTTCCAGGTCACCGAAGCGGGGCGGGATATCCAACGCGGCACGCTGCTGCCCCAGATTTCGGCAGGTGGCAATGTCAGCCATTCCCGCGTCTATTCGAGCCCTGGACAGACACAGCGGGACCCAGCCCTGGCTCCCGGTCCAATCATCGAGAACGACGACACGATCAACAGCGTCGGCTTGAGCCTGGAGGCGGAGCAGGCTCTCTATGACCCGACCCGGCGTGCCCAACTGGCCCGGGCCGAGCGGGAGATCGATCGTGATGCCCTGTCATTGGCGGTATCCGAGCAACAGCTGCTTTTCGCCGTGGCCGACGCCTACTTCGAGATATTGCGTGCCCATGATGTGCTGGGCGCCCGGCAAGCGCAGGAGATCGCGATCAGCCGCCAACTGGAACAGGCTCGTGAGCGCTTCGAGGTGGGGCTGATCGCCATCACCGACGTGCACGAGGCACAGGCCTCCTATGACCTGGCCCGGGCCCAGCGCATCGCCGCCGAGAGTGCGATGCAGGTCAGGTTCGAGGCGCTGGAACGCTTGACGGGGCACCGCTACGACAGCATCGCGGCATTGGATGACGAGATACCCATCGTGCCGCCCGAGCCGGTGAGTCGCGAGGACTGGGTTCGGCTCGCCATGGACAACAGCCCCATGGTGCGCATGGCCGAGGCGGGCATCGAAGTGGCCCGAAGCACGCTGGAAGTGTCCCGGGCCGGCCAGCGGCCCGTCGTGGCGGCATTCGCCAACTATGGCTGGTCCGATACCGACCGCTCCGGTGGCACCTACAACTCCGAGAGCCAGGTTGGGGTACGGGCCAGCGTTCCGCTCTACACCGGCGGCTCGACCCAGGCGCAGGTGCGCCAGAGTGGTTTCGCGCTGGAGGTCAGCCAGTATGACTTCGAGGCGCAGCGGCGCGATACCATCCAGCAGGTTCGCTCGCTGTTCACCCAGATCAACAATGATGTGGAAACCGTCGAGGCGCGCCGTCAAGCCATCGTCTCCAACCAGAGCGCCCTGGAAGCGACACGTTCCGGCTACGAAGTGGGGACGCGCAATATCGTCGATGTGCTCAATGCCGAGCAGAACCTCTTCAACGCCGTTGCCGACCATGCGGAAGCGCGCTACGACTATGTGCTGGGCCTGCTGCAGCTTCAGCAGCAGACGGGCCTGCTGGGTCCGGAATCCATCCGGGCCATCAACGACTGGCTGACCGAAGAGGGCGCGGTTTCTCTGGAGCTGCCTGACGAGACCAGTGACGATGCCGTCATGAACATCGGCGAGCGACCCGTGGCACCTTCCTGACACTGTTTCTTTCTTCGCACGCAACGCGTTTCAGACAAGCCACGACGTAAAGCCACCGGAAGACCGGTGGTCGCTCGAGCGTGTACCTTCCGAGGAGGATGCCATGGCCAGGCCGCTGGTCGCCGATATCGATCTCGATGCCCTGCGTCACAACTACCGGCTCGCCCGCGAACTGGCGCCAGCCAGCCAGGCGGTGGCGGTAATCAAGGCCGATGCCTATGGTCATGGCGCCGTGGCCTGCGCCAGGGCACTGGAGGCCTTGCCCGCCGACAGCCGGCCTCCGGCATTCGCCGTGGCCTGCCTCGAGGAGGCCGAGTCGCTGCGCCGGGGCGGGGTGAAGGCGCCCATCGTGTTGCTGGAGGGGATATTCGAGGCTTCCGAACTGGAGCGTGTCGATGCCCTGGGCCTGTGGATGGCCGTGCACAGCGAATGGCAGGTGGCGGCGCTGTTGGCCTATCGTCCGACCCGGCCGATTCCGGTATGGCTGAAGGTGGATTCCGGCATGCACCGACTGGGCTTTTCACCAGAGGAAGCCGTGACTGTCTGGCAGCGTCTCGCCGTGGCTTCCGAGTGCGCCGCCGCCCTGCATCTCATGAGCCACTTCGCGACCGCCGATGCGCTCGATGGCCAGTATTTCCATCAGCAGATGTCACGCCTGCGGGCACTGGCCGAGCACCTTGGCGCGCCACTGTGCCTGGCCAACTCACCTGCCACCCTGGCCCGGCCCGAGGCCCATGGCGCCTGGGTGCGCCCCGGCGTCATGCTCTACGGCAGCGATCCCCTGGAAGCCCCCAGCGAGGCAAGCCGGCGCTTGCGACCGGTCATGACGCTGCGCTCACGGATCATTGCCGTACAGGAGCTGGCGGCAGGGGAACCGGTGGGCTATGCCGGGCGCTGGCGGGCGCCACGCCCTTCGCGTATCGGTGTCGTGGCGTGCGGCTATGGGGATGGCTATGATCGCCATGCCGTGGATGGCACTCCGGTCCTGGTGGCCGGCCAGCGCGTATCGCTCGCCGGCAAGGTATCCATGGATATGCTGACCGTGGATATCACGGAGCTGCCCGAGGCCGGCACCGGGACCGAGGTGGTGCTATGGGGTAACGCCTCGAACGGCGAGGTGCTGTCGGTGGACGAGGTGGCCCGGTATTGCGGTGCCATCAGCTATACCCTGCTGACCGGCGTGCTGCCGCGAGTGCCCAGGCGCTATCATGAGCGGTCTTGAACCGGTGCCAGGCTGACCCGACTCGGCTGGCCACTGCCACATAGACGACTGAATGGAACCCGTATGTCCAAGCGTAACTGGCCTGCCTCCTTCGCGCATCCCCGATACTGGCCGGCCTGGCTGGCCATCGGCAGCATGAAGGCGGGAGCCTGGCTACCGTGGCGGCTGAAGCTGGCGATCGGCAAGGGCATTGGCCTGCTGGCCCTGTGGCTGGTGCCGTGGCGCCGGCATATCGTCGACACCAACCTGCGCCTCTGTTTTCCGGAGCTCGACGAAGAACGGCGCGGACGGCTCGTCCGCGATACCTTCATCGCCAATGGCATCGGTATTCTCGAGACGGCGACCGGCTGGTGTCGCGACCCCCGGCATCTGCGCCACCGGGTCAGCTACAAGGGGCTGCATCACTTGGCCGCCGCCCGGGCTCGTGGTCAGGGTGTACTGGTGGTGGGTATCCATTTTTCCACCCTGGACCTGGGTGGTGCGCTGCATTCGCTCTTCACGCCAGCCGACGTGGTCTATCGGCCTCACAACAACCCGCTCTTCGAGCGCTTCATGACCCGTGCACGCAGCCGGATATTCGGTCAGGCCATCGATCGCCATGATCTACGTGGCGTGGTGCGCCGGCTCAAGGCCGGACATATCGTCTGGTATTCGCCGGACCAGGATTTCGGGCGCGATGTCAGCGTGTTCGCCCCCCTCTTCGGCGTCGAGGCCGCATCCATCCGCCTGACGGCCAAGATCGCGCGCATGACCGGTGCACCGGTAGTACCGCTGATGTTTCATCGAAACCCGGATAACCGCACCTACACCATCGAATGCCACCCTCCTCTCGAGGACTTTCCCAGCCATGATGAGGTGGCCGATGCCGCTCGCGTCAATGCCTTCATCGAGACGGCCATTCGAAAACACCCCGAGCAGTATCTCTGGCTGCACCGCCGCTTCAAGACGCGCCCCGAGGGCGAATCCGGGCTGTATTGATGCCGACCGGACGCCAGGCACGCCGAGAGGGTCTCGAGCGGCGAGATACAACGGTACACAGGCAGTAACTTGACGATTCGTTCAGCTCACGCAAGGCTGGGAAGTACCCTGATAGGGATTTCGACGCTACCGCGTCCACGACAGTCAAGGAGGTCTGTTATGCTCGGCAACGCAATGTTGTTCCTGATCATTGCCATTATCGCTGGGGTTCTGGGCTTTAGCGGCATCGCCGGTGCTGCCACCACGATTGCCCAGATACTGTTCTTCCTGTTCCTGGTGTTGTTCATTGTCTCGCTGGTCACCGGCAGGCGACCATGACGGACGCATCAACCAAACCGGGGACAAGCCCCGATGGCACGAGGCCCCGCCGAATGGCGGGGCCTCGTTGGTCTGGCGTAGCGGGCGACCGTTATGCGTCGATGCGCTTGTACTTCATGCGATGCGGCGTATCGTTGCCGACCCGCTTGCGATGGTCCGCCTCGTAATCGGTGTAGTTGCCTTCGAAGAACACCACCTGGGAATTTCCTTCGAAAGCGAGCACGTGGGTGGCGATTCGGTCGAGGAACCAGCGGTCGTGGGAGATCACCAGGGCACAGCCGGGGAAGGCCAGCAGGGCTTCTTCGAGGGCTCGCAGGGTCTCGATGTCCAGGTCGTTGGACGGCTCATCGAGCAGCAGCACGTTGGCACCCTGCTTCAGGGTCTGGGCGAGCTGCAGTCGGCCGCGTTCCCCGCCGGAAAGGTCCTTGAGAAACTTCTGCTGATCGTTGCCCTTGAAGTTGAAACGTCCCACATAGGCCCGTGAAGACACTTCGTAGCCGTTGATGTTGAGGATGTCCTGACCGTCCGACACCGCTTCCCACACCGTCTGCTTGTCGTCGAGCGCGTCGCGGAGCTGTTCCACATAGGCGATGTCGACGGTCTCGCCGACCACGACCTCGCCGGCATCCGGCTGTTCCTTGCCATCGATCAGCTTGAACAGGGTCGACTTGCCGGCACCGTTACCGCCGACGATGCCGACGATGGCTCCCTTGGGCACGGTGAAGGTGAGGTCTTCATAGAGCAGCTTGTCATCG
This sequence comes from Billgrantia endophytica, assembly GCF_002879615.1. GTDB lineage: Bacteria > Pseudomonadota > Gammaproteobacteria > Pseudomonadales > Halomonadaceae > Halomonas > Halomonas endophytica. Next base: position 73,935 of record NZ_PNRF01000037.1, on the reverse strand, counting down.
AACCGCTTTGACACGCCGTGGAACTCGATGACCTTGTCGCCCAGCCGGGGGCCGGGGGGTATGTATATCTCGTTGGTCTCGTTGCGCTTCTGGAAGTCGCCGGACTGCATCTCTTCGAAGCGATTGAGGCGAGCCTTGCTCTTGGCCTGACGCCCCTTGGCATTGCTGCGCACCCACTCGAGTTCATGCTTGATGGCCTTCTGGCGCGAGACTTCCTGCTTGGCTTCCTGCTCCAGGCGCTTTTCCTTCGATTCCAGCCATTGGGAGTAGTTACCCTCGAAGGGGATGCCCTGGCCACGGTCGAGCTCGAGGATCCAGCCCGCCACGTTGTCGAGGAAGTAGCGATCATGGGTAATGGCCACCACGGTTCCTGAATAGTCGTGCAGGAAGCGCTCCAGCCAGGCAACGGACTCGGCGTCCAGGTGGTTGGTGGGCTCGTCGAGCAGCAGCATGTCCGGACCGGCCAGCAACAGGCGGCACAGGGCGACACGACGACGCTCACCGCCGGAAAGATTGCCGACCCTGGCGTCCCAGGGCGGCAGCCGCAGGGCCTCGGCTGCCACTTCCAGCTTGCGTTCCAGGTTGTGGGCATCGGCGGCTTCGATGATGTTTTCGAGTCGCGCCTGCTCGCTGGCCAGTGCATCGAAGTCGGCATCCGGCTCGGCATAGGCGGCATAGACCGCATCGAGCTTGGCCTGTGCTTCCTGAATCTCGCCCAGCGCCTCTTCCACGGTTTCGCGGACGTTCTTCTCGTCGTCGAGCTGGGGTTCCTGGGGCAGGTAGCCGACATTGATGCCGGGCATGGGGCGAGCTTCACCCTCGTACTCGGTATCCACTCCCGCCATGATGCGCAGCAGGGTCGACTTGCCGGCACCGTTGAGGCCCAGTACGCCGATCTTGGCGCCCGGGAAGAAGGACAGGGAGATATCCTTGAGAATCTGTTTCTTGGGGGGTACGACCTTGCCCACCCGATTCATGGTGTAAACGTATTGCGCCATGGAATTCCACTGGGTTAAGGGGTTTCAGTGGCCACGATGATAGTGGCCGGACAGGGTAAAGGCCAGCGTCGCGCCGGACTGCAGCACCCCGGGGCCGGCCTTGCGATACCTACTCTTCCTCTTCTTCCTCGTCGAGAAGCATCCAGTCGTCCTCGATGGCGCGTTTCAGGCGCCGATCTTCCAGCAGTGCTTCCACACGGCGACGGGCGCGCAGTGATTCGGCACGGCTGCCAGGACGGGGGCGAGTATAATCGTCGTCATTGACGGCTTCGAGGAAGTCCTGTTCTTCATCGTGAGAATCGCTGACTTGGGGTTCATGGCTCATGCGACGTCCTCCCATGGCCCGGTGCCGACCGCTTTGGCGATCGACGCATCACTGTTCGCTTCGCGTCCGAAGCGACGGACCTGAAGCGCCATGGTGCCGATAGCCGGCACCTGACGGCTATATATATCCAGGAGAGGAGGAGAGCAAGCCCTGTGCGAGCTTTTTTTGTGGTCAGCCATCGCTTCGTTGGCGGTGGGAACGAACGCCTACCGTTCCACTTCCGGCAACCGGGTGGCACTGGCCGCTGCCGCCAGGCCCATTGCGGCCAGGACCAGCAGCAGCCAGGCGGTCCCCAGCCACTGGGCGAGGGCGCCGACCAGGCCGCCCACCAGCAGCATCAATACACCGGTTATCGTATTGGAGAGCGCAACGTAGAGCGCACGCTTGTCCTGTCCTGCCATGTCGACGAGATAGGTCTTGCGGCCCAGGCGGACCCCGGCGTGCACGACCACCAGCAGGGCGTAGACCAGGGCGTAGGGCCACACCGTGGCCGTCCAGTCACCCGACAGCCAGGCGAAGGTGGCGCCGAGCAGGCAGCAGACGGCCGCGCCCAGGCCGGTGTCGCGCATGACGGTGCGACTGGAGGCATCGGCCCGCTTGCCCCAGACGGGGCTTGCCACCATGCCGGCAACCCCGGACACCACGATCAGTATGCCCAGCCCGCCCAGTTCCGTGCCGCTCTGCTGCTGCCCCAGCAGCGCGACATAGGGCAGTGCCAGGGCGCTGGCGAGCAGCAGGGCGCGTGACACATTGAAATGCAGGAAACTGCGGTCGTCCCGCAGCAGGCGAAGCCCCAGCTTGATGCTGTCCCAGGCATTCTCGCCGCCTTCCACGGCACCCGGGCTTTCGGTGATTCGAGCGGCGCACAGGGCATTCAGGGTCCATCCCAGCGCGGCCACGCCCAGCAACACGGCCAGTGCCAGCTCTCCCGGGCGGTCCTCGAACAGCATCAATACGCCCCCCGCCGCCAACGTCACGGCACCGGCCACACTGCCGCTCCAGCCCATCAGGGTGCCGCGGCGGCGCTTGGCGATGGTCTTGCCCAGCACATCCTTGGTCGCGATCGACGAGAGCCCCCTCGCCAGCGACAGCAGCACCAGGACGAACAGTACCAGGCCGCCGCCGGTACCACCGCTGCCGAACAGGGCGAGCAGGGCCAGCGCCGCGGCCGCCAGGGCCTGCAGCGCCCCGCCGGCCGCCCATGCCCACTTGCGCTCGGGCTTGAGACGGATGAGGCCCGCCACGAACAGCTGCGGCAGCAGGGCGCCCGATTCGCGGATCGGCACCAGCAGGCCCACCATCCAGAGTGGCGCGCCGATCACCCCCATCAGCCAAGGCAGCACCAGGCGGGCGCTGGAGAGCTCGTCGGCCAGCTTGTTGCCCAGCGAGGCGAGCAGGTGGAGGAAGAAATTGCGTGGCTGCTCGTCACACGCCTCGTCGGGGATGTCCCTGCACATCCGGCTGTCCTCATCGCCGGTCAACCACTCGTACAGGCGTGACTGGCTGATCTCGCGTTCGGCCATGAGAACTCCTGGGCTGGTATCATCCGGGAGTTCATTGTTGCGACAGGAAGGCCGACATGTCACGTATCCGTATCCATTACTGCACCCAGTGCCAGTGGCTTCTGCGCAGCGCCTGGTACGCCCAGGAACTGCTCTCCACCTTCGGCGAAGACCTGGAGGAGGTGGCGTTGGTCCCGTCCCATGGCGGCTATTTCGAGATCTTCTTCGACGATGACTCGATCTGGGAGCGCAAGCGCGATGGCGGTTTTCCCGACAGCAAGCAGATCAAGCAGAAGGTTCGCGACCGGCTCGACCCCGGGCGCGACCTGGGGCATATCGATCGATGAGTTCCACCGCCATGACCGGCGACCGCCAGGCCATACTGTTCGGACTGGGTGCCGTGGCCCTTTGGTCCACGGTGGCCACGGCCTTCAAGGTGGCGCTCTCGCACATGTCGCCGCTGGAGCTGATCTGGCTCGCCTCGCTGGTCTCCTGGGCGTTGATGGGGGCGCTGGTGGCCCGGAAGGGACTGCTGGGCCAGGCGCTCACGAGCGGCTGGCGAACGGCGGCCTGGGCCGGGTTGATGAACCCGGTGGCGTACTATCTGGTGCTGTTCGGTGCCTATGACCGGTTGCCTGGACAGGAGGCCATGGCCTTGAACTATACCTGGGCGCTGGCCATGGCGATCCTGGCCGTGCCCGTACTCGGGCAGCGCCTGACCCGTACCGATGTACTGGCCGGATTGATCGCATACTCGGGCGTGTGGGTCATCGCCACCCGCGGGGCGGTGTTCGATGTGGCCTTTGCCGACCCCGTCGGGGTAGGGCTGGCGCTGGTCTCGACCCTGCTGTGGGCACTCTACTGGCTGCTCAATGCACGCGACCCCCGCCCGCCCCTGATCGCCCAGTGGCAGAACTTCAGCGTTGCCTTGCCGGTGCTCACGGCGTTGATGCTGCTGGGGCCGGGCCTGTCTTGGTACGGCTGGGCGGGGTTTGCCTCGGGGTTCTATGTGGGGCTGTTCGAGATGGGCATCGCCTTCGTGCTGTGGCAGTTGGCCGTGCACAAGGTTTCGCGCACGGCCAAGATATCCAACCTGATCTTCCTCTCGCCGCCGGTCTCACTGGTCCTGCTCTTCCTGGTGGTGGGCGAACCGATCCTGGCCTCCACTCTGGTCGGGCTCGTCCTGATACTCGGGGGGCTGGGGCTGCAGCAGTGGCAGAAGCATCCGGTACCGGCGGTCAGTCATGATTGACGTCGGCCAACTGCACGCCGTTGCGCTCCAGCAGCGCTTCGAGCTCCGGCCAGACGTTGTCGAGCAGCACCGGCTGGGCGATGCTCGTCGGGTGAATGCCGTCGCTCTGCATCATGCCATCCTCGAGTGCGACACCCTCGAGCAGGAAGGGAACCAGGGCCACATCGTAGGTATCGGCAAGCCGGGTGAAGACACCGGTAAAGGCATCACGATAGGTCTGGCCGTAGTTCGGGGGGATGTCGATGCCAAGCAGCAGCACCTCGGCTTCGGCCTGCTGGCTGGCCTCGATCATGTCGGCCAGGTTGGTCTTGAGCTGTGCGGGTGGCAGGCCACGCAAGCCGTCGTTGCCGCCCAGTTCCAGCAGAACAATGTCCGGCTCATGCTGTCCGAGTAGCTCGGGGAGGCGGCTTGCGCCGCCACTGCTCGTCTCACCACTGATGCTGGCATTGACCACGTGCGCCTTTCCGTCGAGGCGCGCTTCCAGCAAACTGACCCAGCCCTCGTCCTGCTCGATGCCATAGGCGGCACTCAGACTGTCGCCCATGACCAGGACCAGCGGGCGTTCGGCGGCCAGGGCCAGAGGGGCCGTCAGCCACAGCAGGGCGCACAGAAGCATGGTACCGAACCTGCGCGGCTTGCTCAGGAATGCGTGAGCCCAGCCGCGATACGTATGAATCCAACCATTGGGGAAGCCTTCCACCATGTCCCACTCCTCGACTCGTGATGCTGTTTCGACTCGCGATGCTGTGCCAATTCTACACGCCACAGGCCTGGCCAAGCAGGTCGTGAGCGGCGAGCGGCGGCTCACCATTCTGAGTGGTCTAGACCTCCAAGTGTTCCCTGGCGAAAGCGTGGCGATCGTCGGGCAGAGCGGCGTGGGCAAGTCGACGCTGCTCGGCCTGCTGGCCGGCCTCGACCAGCCGACCCATGGTGAACTCGAACTGTTCGGCCAGGCGCTCGGCGCCCTGGACGAGGATGGCCGTGCTCGGCTGCGTGCCGGACGAGTCGGGTTCGTGTTCCAGAACTTCCAACTGCTGCCGACACTCACCGCGCTGGAAAACGTGCTGTTGCCGCTGGAGCTGTCACCGCTGAGCGATACCGCAACGCGGGCGCGCGACTGGCTGACTCGGGTAGGCCTGGCCGAACGCCTGGAGCACCTGCCCAAGCAGCTTTCCGGTGGCGAGCAGCAGCGGGTGGCGCTGGCCCGGGCCTTCGTCACCGGGCCGGAGCTGGTCTTCGCCGACGAGCCAACCGGCAATCTGGACCAGGCCACCGGCGCCCGTATCATCGACCTGCTGTTCCAGCTCAACCGGGAAGCCGGCACCACCCTGGTGCTGGTGACCCATGACCACGCCCTGGCACGCCGCTGTGACCGCTGTCTGCGACTGGAGGAGGGTCGGCTGGTCGAGACGTCCCGTGACGAGGTGGGCGCATGAGCGAGGCCATCTCTCAGCCGTCGACAGCCGGCAGCGCCCGGCGCGTGCTGCGGCTTTCCGCCCGCGGGCTCTTGCGCGATCTGCGAGCCAGTGACGTGCGAGCCCTCTTTTTCGCCCTGGCGCTGGCCGTGGCGGCGTCCACCATGATCGGCTTCTTTCTGGATCGACTCGATCGGGGCCTGACCCGCCAGGCCGGACAGCTGCTGGGCGGTGATCTGGTGCTGGAGCAGAGTCGACCATTCGATGGCGAACTGCGTCGCACGCTGGAGGAGGCCGGGCTGTCTCTCAGTGACCAGGTCGGCATGGTCACCATGGTCAGCCACGAGGAGGCGTTCCAGCCGGCAAGTCTCAAGGCGGTGGATGACCGCTATCCGCTCTATGGCAACGTGCACGTGGACCTGGGGGAGGGGCCGGAGACCGTCGCCCGTGGGCCCGCTCCTGGCGAAGCCTGGCTGGCACCCCGCCTGGCACTGCTGCTGGATGCCGGTGTGGGGGACCGGTTGCAGGTGGGCGATACCGCGTTGACCGTTGCCGGGCTGGTCGAGCGGGAGCCGGACCAGTCCGGTGGCTTCGGCAACTTCAACCCGCGGCTCATGATACACGCGGATGACCTGGTGGCCAGCAACCTGGTCCAGGCGGGGTCCCGGGTCAGTCATACCCTGTTGGGTGCGGGCGAAGCGGGAGCCCTGGATGCCCTGGCTCCACGACTGCGGCAGCTGGCCCGGGATGGCGTGGAGGTGCGTGATGTCCGTCGCGATCGTCCCCAGCTGGGGAATGCGCTGGAGCGAGCCGAGAGATACCTGAGCCTGGCCGGCTTGGCGGCGGTATTGCTTGCCGGTGTCGCCGTGGCCATGGCCACCCGACGCTATGTGGAGCGCCACTTGGACACCGCGGCACTGCTGCGCTGCTTTGGCGCCACCCAGCGTGAACTGACCCGGCTCTTTGCCCTGCAGCTGCTGTGGCTGGCGCTGGTGGCCTCGGCCCTTGGTGCCCTGCTCGGATTGATCGGCCAGGCCGTGCTGTTGCGCCTGCTGATGACCTTCCTGCCCATGGAGTTGCCGCCGCCGGGGATGCTGCCGCTTCTGCTCGGCGTGCTCACGGCCCTGGCCGTGCTGGTCGGTTTTGCCGGGCCGACCCTGCTTCGCCTCAAGCGGGTCAGTGCCTTGAAGGTGTTGCGTCGCGAACTTGACCCCCTGCCGGCTTCCGCCTGGCTGGTGGTGCTCGTCGCCAGCCTGGTCTTCGGTGGCCTGCTATGGCTCTACTCCGGCGATCTGGCCCTTGCCGCCGCGCTGCTGGTGGGTGGTCTGGTGATGCTGGTGGTGCTGTGGGGGCTGGGGCTGCTGTTGCTCGCCCTGGTGCTGCGCCTGGCGTCGCGTTTGCCTCACGGCAGCGGCAACGGCGCCGAACTGTCCCAGGCGGTGCGCCTGGGGGGAAGGCAACTGGCTCGCCGGCGCAGCGCCAGCCTGGGGCAGTTGCTGGCGTTTGCCGTCACTTTCTTCGCCATGGCAATGATCGCCCTGGTGCGTGGCGACCTGCTGACCACCTGGGAGGCACAGCTGCCGGAAGACACCCCGAACTACTTTGCCATCAATATCCAGCCCGGGGAGCGCGACGCCTTCGTCGAGACCCTGGAGGAGGCGGCCGATGACCGAACCGCGCTCTACCCCATGGTGCGTGGGCGCATCAGTGCCATCAACGACCAGACGCCGGGTGAGGCGGTGCCGGTGGAGGCGCGTGGTGATGGCTCGCTGCGCCGGGAGCTCAACCTGACCTGGCAGGAGAACCTGCCCGAAGGCAATCGCCTGGTGGCCGGCGAGTGGTTCGACGAGTTGGCGAATGACGATGCGGCGTCTGGCTGGCTGGGTGCCGTGGATGCCGAGCCGGGCGAGGTGATGGTGCCGATTTCCGTGGAGGACGGCCTGGCCGAACGCCTGGGGCTCGGGCTTGGCGACCGGATTACCTTCACCATTGGCGGCGAAGCGATAATCGGCGAGATTGCCAGCCTGCGAAACCTGGACTGGGACAGCTTCCGACCCAATTTCTTCGTGATCTTTCCGCCCGACGTGCTCGAACGCTTCGGCCACAGCTATATCACCGCCTTCCACCTGGATGGAGGCCAGACAGAGACGCTGCGTCGATTGGTCCAGGCATTTCCGGGGGTATCGCTGCTCAATGTCGATGCCATCCTGGCACAGGTTCGCGAGGTGTTGACCCAGGTCACCCGAGCCGTGGAACTGGTGCTGGCGTTCGTGCTGTTGGCCGGAGTCAGCGTGCTCTATGCCGCACTGACCGCCAGTCGCCCGATGCGCGCTCATGAGAGCGGCCTGCTGCGCGTGTTCGGTGCCGGCAATCGTCTGATTTCGCGTGTTCAAGGCGCCGAGTTCGCCATCCTGGGGCTGGCCAGTGGCTTGATGGGGGCGCTGCTGGCGGAGCTGGCGACGGCGGGCATCTACATGGCGTGGTTCGACCTCGCGCCGCGCCTGCACCTGTGGCTATGGGTCGTGCTTCCTCTTGGCGGGGCGCTGTTGATCGGCGCCATCGGCCATGCCTTGTCACGCAGCCTGCGCCGTCAGGCCCCCGCCGCCAGCCTGGGGCTGCTCGGGGAGGCATGAGCGGGGCTTTCTGGTTACACTATGTAAAGGCGGCGGTCCCCGGCCCGCTGTCTTACAAAGATTCTTCACAGGGGAGGTGACATCGAATGAATGCAACATGCCCGGGGGCCTTGCGCTTCGGTAGTGTCCTGGCTTTCGCTACGCTGATGGGGGCTTCAAGCGCAGCCGTCGCCGACGCCGAGCGTCTCGAGACCGACCTCCGCACCCTGTTCGGTGGCTACGGCAGCGTCGAACTGGGAGACGTCTCCAGCGCCATGCTGCGTTCCCGCGTCACCGCCGAAGACGTCGTCTTCGAATCCGAGGAGGGAGAGCGGCTCATCATCGACCGCTATGTGGTCAGCGGTGATTACGATAGCCCCGACGAAGTGACGCTGGAAGGCGTGAGGATAGAGGACTCTCTCACCGATCTGATGCTGATGAGTGCCGCTCGCATCGTTCTGGGACAGCCCTCCCGCGCGGTGTTCCCCCTCGACGACACCCTGTCGCCGGAAGAGATCCGCATCGGCAGCCTGACCATCGACGATATCGTCATCGACCTGGCTTCGGAAATTGCCGAGGACTTGTTCTACGGCACCCCGTTCACCGCCAGCCAAGGGCACATGACCATCGACCAGGTCCGTGGCGAGTCGCTTGCCCACGATGCCATCGGCATGCTGGAGATGACCGGGGTGTCGGGCTCGGGAGAGAACCTGGATGAGTTTGGTTCCGGTTCCTTCAAGCTCGCTTCCCTGCGTTTCGAAGGGCTGACCGGGCTCGATGTGGAGGGAGAAGAACAGCTGGATTCGCTGGTCGTTCGCGACGTTACCGTCGATTCCGACCGGCTGGTGGGTAGCCTGGCGCTGCTGGATGTCGATGGCGACTTCAGCGATGGACAGGGCGGCCTGCGACTCGAGGAGTTGCATATCGACCTGGCACGCATGATCGAGCAGGCCCCGGCGGATGAGCGGACCGAACTGCGCATGGTCAGCAACGTGCTGACCGATGGCACCGGCAAGCTGCGCCTGGATGCCGCGTTCCTGGGGGACTGGGAAGAGGAGGGCGGTCGCAGCATTTTGCTGAGCGACAGCCGGATCACCATTCAGGATGCCCTGCGCCTGGTGCTCGACATCAACCTGCCCGTGGTACTGCCGGACGGCGTGACACCCGCCGATGTCTTCGCCGACGTGGACTGGCTGGAAACCGCCACGCTACTGGGCGGCGACATACGCCTGACCCTGTCCAACCAGGGCCTGTTCGGCCGCCTGGCCACCCTGGGAGCGGCCATGGAAGGGGTGACCGAGGCGCAGTACATCGAGCAGGCCCGCACACAGGCCCAGGGCTTCGGCATGATGTTCGGCCCTCAGGTTCAGTCCGTTCTCCTGGGGTTGGTCGAACTGCTGGATGGCACGGCCGATGAGCTGGAAATCAGCCTTGCCCTGCCGGCGGAAAGCAACATGGCGACCTATACCGAGGATCCGCTGGGGCTGCCCGACAAGCTCTCCATGACCGTGGAAACCCGCTGAATCCGCGACTAGGATTTGTACGAACACTGTCTGCGCTCGCCCATACAGCGTTAAAAATCGGCTCAAAGTACTCATTTACACCACGTAAACTCCGTCTTTTTGCCGATTTTTGCCTTGTCTGACCATCGCTCGTCGACCTTTCGTACCAAGTCCAAACCCCGCATGAGAAATTCTGAACTTCCCATGACGGCCTTTCATGTGAAAGCCGTCATGGGCTGGGGTATCATGGCGGGCCCAGACTCTCCCCGTGATGCGAGGTTTCCCGCCGATGTTCAGCCGTGACATGCAGATTGCCGGTTTCGATGATGTCCTGTTCGATGCGATGCAGAAGGAGGTCGCTCGCCAGGAAGCCCACATCGAACTGATCGCTTCCGAGAACTACGCCAGCCCCCGCGTGCTGGAAGCCCAGGGCAGCCAGCTCACCAATAAATATGCGGAAGGCTATCCCGGCAAGCGCTATTACGGCGGCTGCGAGTACGTGGATATCGTCGAGCAGCTGGCCATCGACTATGCCAAGCAGCTGTTCGATGCCAGCTATGCCAACGTGCAGCCCCATTCCGGCTCGCAGGCCAACAGCGCCGTTTTCCAGGCGCTGGTCAAGCCGGGCGACACCGTGCTGGGCATGAGTCTCGACGCCGGCGGCCATCTTACCCACGGGGCCAAGCCGAACTTCTCCGGCAAGCACTACAACGCCGTGCAGTATGGCATCGACGACAGCGGGCGCATCGACTACGAGGCAGTCGCGAAACTCGCTCGTGAGCACCAGCCGAAGATGATCATTGCCGGCTTCTCCGCCTACTCCCAGATCATCGACTGGGCCAGGTTTCGTGAAATCGCTGATGAGGTTGGTGCCTACCTGCTGGTCGACATGGCCCATGTGGCCGGCCTGGTGGCCGCCGGCGTCTACCCGACCCCACTGCCCCATGCCCATGTGGTCACCACCACCACCCACAAGACGCTTCGCGGACCGCGCGGTGGGCTGATCCTCTCTGCCGAGGGCGACGCCGACATCGAGAAGAAGCTGCAGTCCGCCGTCTTCCCGGGCGGTCAGGGTGGTCCGCTGGAGCATGTCATCGCGGCCAAGGCGATCTGCTTCAAGGAGGCCATGGAGCCTGGGTTCAAGACCTACCAGCAGCAAGTCGTGAAGAATGCCCAGGTCATGGCCGGGGTTTTCATCGAGCGCGGTTACGACATCGTTTCCGGCGGTACCGAGGACCACCTGTTCCTGCTGTCGCTGATCAAGCAGGGCCTTACCGGCAAGGATGCGGATGCCGCCCTGGGCCGCGCCCATATTACCGTCAACAAGAATGCCGTGCCGGGCGATCCCCAGAGCCCGTTCGTCACCTCGGGACTGCGCATCGGCACGCCGGCGGTGACCACGCGTGGCTTCGGTACAGCCGAATGCGGCGAGCTGGCCGGCTGGATCTGCGACATTCTCGATGCCATGGCCAAGGGTGAAGACACCGCGACCCTGGAAGGCAGTGTCAAGGGCAAGGTCGAATCGCTCTGCGCTCGTTTCCCCGTCTATCGCTGATCGCGCCGGTCTCGCGTTGCATCACCTGGCTCTGCGCTGACTGCCCGTAGCACTTTCTGCGCCCCGCCCCGTCACCTCGTTGCGGGGCGGGATAACGCCCGGTCGACGCACGCCGTGGCGCCTTCGCCTGCACAATCATGGTGCGAAGGGTGCCGGGGTATGTCATCCCGCCTACCCATCGGTTCGTCGCAGCCACTTGCGATCACGTGCTTATCACAGGGCTGGCGCGACTTTTGCAACGCATAGAGCAACTACCCGAAACGCGTTGGTGATCCCGTGTCGATGATTCCGCCACTCCAGGACTCCGCCATGCAGCCCCGCCTGGTCTTTACCGACCTCGATGGCTCGCTCCTCGATCACGACAGCTATGATTGGCAGCAGGCCAGACCCTGGCTGCTGCGCCTCAAGACCCTGGGCGTTCCGGTGATCCCTGTGACCTGTCGTACCAGGGCCGAAATGCTGCCATTACGCCAACGGCTGGGTCTCAGCGATACGCCTTTCATTGCCGAGAACGGTAGCGTTGTCGGCTTGCCCCCGGCCTGGAGTCATGCGCATCTGGAGCGTGAGCCCCCTGGCCCGGATGGCGTCGTCATGCGCAATCTGGGGCTGGACATCGCTTTCATACGCAAGCGTCTAGCCGTATGGCGCGAGCGGCTGGGAGTCGCGTTCGATACCATGGGCGAGATGACCCTGGAAGAGATCATGGCATTGACCGGCCTGGATGAGGACGATGCACGGTTGGCGCGGATCCGCCAGGGTAGCGAACCCCTGGTATGGAAAAGCGACCCCTCGGCGCTGGCGCCGTTTCGCGAGGCACTTCAGGACGATGGCCTGAGGCTGGTGCAAGGCCGACGCTTCTGGCACGTTACCGGCGGTCCCGACAAGGGTGGCGCCGTGACTTGGCTGGTCAGCCGCTTCAAGGCACTGCGTGGGTGTGAACCCTTGACCCTGGGGCTGGGAGATGGGCCCAATGATCAATCGTTGCTGGAAGCGGTGGACCAGGCAGTCATCATCCGTGGGGGTGCCGTTTCCCCCCTTGCCCCACGGCAGCCGGCGCTCTATCGCAGCCAGGCAACCGGACCGTCGGGCTGGGCCGAAGGGCTTGCGCACTGGTGGGGAAGCGACGCCCCCCGCATGACGCCGAAGCAAGGGGCGGTGCCAGGCTCCGGGCTGGGGTGAGGGCGCCCGTCGCCTGCCGGCGGGGCAGGGCCGAATCTGCTGTCTGAAGCCGCGCCAGAGACGCCGGCTTCCAGTATGCTGGAGGCATCTATCATAGATGCGCAAGGATCCAGCCCTTCATGTCGACATTGACCTTCCTGGGTGCCGTGGGAGAAGTCACCGGCTCACGTTATCTTCTTGACGTTGACGGTAACGACCGTTCCCATAAATTGCTGCTGGAGTGCGGCCTCCATCAGGGCGGGCCGGATGCTGACCAGGCCAATGCCACGCCCTTTGGCGGGTTGGCCAGATCCCTCGACGCGGTCGTGATCTCCCATGGTCATCTGGACCATGCGGGCCTGTTGCCGAAGCTGGTACGCGAAGGCTACAGCGGGCCGATTCACTGCACGAACGACACCCGCGACCTGATGGAAATCATGCTGGTGGATGCCGCTTTCGTGATGGCCAAGGATATCGAGTGGCAAAACAGATGGCGCAAGAAGGCCGGCAAGCCGCTGATCGAGCCACTTTATGAGCTGGCCGACGTGGAACGCACCCTGGCGCTGTGTCGCACCCACGCCTATGGACAGCCGGCAACGCTACCTGGCGACGTGACCCTGATCTATCGTGACGCCGGCCATATCCTCGGTTCCGCCATCGTCGAGCTCAACGTACCCTCGGGCGGCCGCCAGCGTCGGCTGGTCTTCTCCGGCGACCTTGGCAACCCAGGCTCGGTGCTGATGAAAGATCCGGAGCGTATCCAGGATGCCGACCTGGTTCTGATGGAAAGCACCTATGGCGACCGGGACCATCGTCCCCTGGAAGACACCATCGATGAATTCGCTCGGGTCCTGGAAGAGGCCCATGCCGCCGGGGGTAACGTTCTGATCCCCGCCTTCGCGGTAGGGCGCACCCAGGAAATCCTTTACCACCTGAGCGTATTGCACCATGAAGGGCGCCTGAAACAGCGGCTCGTCTTTCTCGACAGCCCCATGGCGATCCGCGTGACGGAGCTCTACAACAAGAAGCGCAAATCGCTCAACCGGGATGATATCAAGACGCTCAACGTCGTGGCGCAGGGCGATCCCAGCCAGTACCTCCCGGGGCTGCGTCTGACACGCAGCGTCGAGGAGTCAATGGCGATCAATCGCATCCACGGCGGGGCGATCATCATCGCTGGGGCCGGCATGTGCAATGGTGGCCGTATCCTGCACCATTTCCGTTACAACCTGGCCAAGGCCAGTACCCGGGTCATCATTGTCGGCTTTCAGGCGGCGGGCACTCTGGGACGCCAGTTGGTCGACGGGGCCGAGCGGGTCAAGGTCTTTGGCGAAGAGCTGGCCGTCAAGGCACGGATACACACCATTGGTGGCTTCTCCGCCCACGCCGGCCAGCGCGACCTGGTGGCCTGGGCTGGCGCCTTTCGCAATGCGCCGCGGATCTATCTGGTACATGGCGAGCCGGGGGCACAGCAGCGACTGCAGGAAACACTGGCCGAAAGTGGCATCGAGGCCGGGATTCCCGGCTATGGGGAGCGGGTGACGCTGTAGCCTGGAAGATGTATTCGGCTAGAAGGTGTATTCGATGCCGATCAGTGCCACGGGAAGGACGTTGTAACGGTTGAGTTCGTCGCGTAGCTCCTCCTCGGCCTGGCGGCGTTCGCTTTCGATGATCTCGTCGATCACGCCATGGCCGGTCTCGGTGATGTCACCAGCGGGGGTCAAACTGACCCTGGGGTTGATATACACCGCGCCCAGTTCGCCGAATACGCCAAAGCCGGTATCGCTGGTCTTGCGCCAGCCGATGCCGAGATAGGGTTGGACGGTGCGGGTCGAGAGTTCCGCGTCGCCTTCGAGCCTGGCGACGCTGTCGACCACCTCGGGGGGCAGGCCGCCGCCGCCGCCATTGTCGACGCCATCACCGCGGTACAGGGCGCGCAGGTCGAAGTCGTAGTCCGGCCGCATGATGCCGGCCGAGATGAAGAAACCGCGCTGCGGGAAGGGGTAGTAGTCCAGGGTCAGGGCGAATGTGTGGATATCGACATCGCCTTCGTAGAGATAATCACCACTACTGTGATCGTAGTTGTCGTAATCGAAGTAGCCGTAGGCACCGGAAAGCGCGAAATGGTCACTGAATCGCCAGCTGGCGCTAGGACCGATGCCGATGGTGCCCGCCTGGATACCAAGTGAGACGTTGCCGTGGGCATGGACGGAACCGGTGGCGAGGCATGACAGGACGACGAAGCAGGCACTGCGTAAGGGGAAGCGCATGGCAACATTCCATGTTTTGAAGCTGGTTTTTTGAAGCCAGGCATCCAGTATCGTCTATTTGACCGACGGTTACCAAGATGCCATGGCCCTTGGTCATGACCCATCCATGATGCCCTTCGGCGCCGCCCACCGGATGGTGTCACCGCTCCCCGGCGGTGGCGCCATTTCTCGTTGGATGGCGTCTTCATTCATGACAGAGTCGGGGGGGCATGCGAAACGTCATATATAGCATAGTGGTCTATTCTTATAACGTTTTATTGGCTATGCTGTACCCCTATCCGGAAGCAACGACACCGACGGAGACCGCTTCCCATGACCAACCCCATCGTGACCCACTTCTTCGACGAACCCACCAACACCTTCAGCTACGTGGTGCGTGACCCGGACAGCAAGACCTGTGCGATCCTCGACTCGGTGCTCGACTTCGACTACGCCGCCGGGCGCACCGACGTGCGCTCCGCCGACGAGATCATCGCCTTCGTACAGGTTAATGAGCTGGAGGTGGCGTGGATCCTCGAAACCCACGTCCACGCCGATCACCTCTCCGCCGCGCCCTATCTGCACGAAAAGCTGGGCGGCAAGACCGGCATCGGCGCCAGGATCGTCGAGGTGCAGGAGATCTTCGGCAAGGCGTTCAATGCCGGCACCGAGTTCGCCCGCGACGGCAGCCAGTTCGACCGGCTGCTCGAGGAGGGCGATACTTTTTCGATCGGCAACCTCGAAGGGTACGTGCTGCACACCCCGGGCCACACACCGGCCTGCCTCACCTATGTGATCGGTGACGCCGCCTTCGTCGGCGACACCCTGTTCATGCCCGACTACGGTACCGCCCGCTGTGATTTTCCCGGTGGCGACGCGCGTACCCTGTTTCGTTCCATCCAGAAGGTGCTGGCGCTCCCCCCGGACACCCGTGTCTTCCTGTGCCATGACTACAAGACACCGGAGCGGAACGAGTACCGGCACGAGACCACCGTGGCCGAGCAACGCAAGCATAACGTGCATGTCCATGAAGGCATCAGTGAGGAAGCGTTCGTCAAGATGCGCACCGAGCGCGATGCCACCCTCGATATGCCGCGCCTGATCCTGCCGTCGGTACAGGTCAACATGCGCGCCGGCCACCTGCCTCCGGCCGAAGACAACGGTCAGGTCTATCTCAAGGTACCAATCAACAAGTTCTGAGAGCCGCCGCGAATCCCGGGCACCATGATCCTGCACGAGTAGGCCGAGCCGCCTTTGTGGGTCATCTTGGCTGCGGCCGCCGATCGTCCTGCTGATGGCGATGGTGTTGGGCTGGCGCCTGCCCGGGCGCGCGACTGCGACAACTTGTCGTATGGGCAGCGTCGCATTATCATTATATAAATTTATATAATGATAATGTTTCCGTGTCCAAGGACCGCCATAGCAGCAGGTAAACGAGGAGATAGGCAATGAAAATCAAGAAGCTTCTGGTCACGTCAGCGGCCGCTGGCGCCATGGCGCTGGGCGGGATCGCCGTAGCGGACAGCCATGGTCGCGGCGAGGCGAGCGACAAGGCACTGGTAATCCTGACCAGCGACTCGCTGCAGACCCAGGGCATGGCCATGATTCTCTCCAACGCCATGCAGCAGCAGGGCACGGAACTGTCGATCCTGCTGTGCGATGCGGCTGGGGAACTGGCGGTCGAGGGCTATGCCAGCGCCGGGGCGATCGCCACGCCCCCAAGCAACCCGGCCGGCCAGGTCAAGCCCGAAGGCATCCTGCAGATGCTGATGGACAACGGGGCCAGCGTGGATGTGTGCGCCATCTACCTGCCCAACAGCGAGCATGACGAGAGCGATCTGCGTACGGGTGTCGGCGTGGCCGCACCCGGGCCCATTGCCGAGATGATGCGCGACCCGGCCATTTCGGTCTTTGGTTTCTAGCGTCACTTTTTCAGGAGCAAGCGATATGCAAAGCAACGTGGGCGGAATCGATAAAATCCTGCGCATCGTCGTGGGGGCAACGCTGATGTTACTCGCCCTGGCCGGCATGATCGGGCCGTGGGGCTGGATCGGGGTGGTGCCGCTGGTCACCGGCCTGTTCAACTTCTGCCCGGCCTACCGGCTGTTGGGCGTCAGTACCTGCAAGCTGAGGAAATAGCCGCACGCAGCGGGCGAACGGATGGTCGGCAAGGCGAAAGACGAAAGGCGGTAGGGGCAGGGGGAGTGCACGGGTCAAGCGGTGTCTTTGCATCTAATATTATATAACTTAATATAATGTTTTTTTTGCATATCGAGCGGTGCCATGCCGCAAAGGAGCCCGACCCATGCCGGATACCTCGCAACTGGATATCAACGAAATGCGTGACGCCGCCGCTGCGGCCACCGGGCTGCTGCGCGCTCTGGCCCATGAGGATCGCCTGCTGCTGCTGTGCCAACTCAGCCAGGAGGAACTCTGTGTCAGCGACCTGGAGGCGCGGCTGGGGATTCATCAACCCAGCCTTTCCCAGCAGCTTGGTGTGCTGCGCAAGCAGGGGCTGGTCGCCACGCGGCGTGAAGGCAAGCACATCTTCTATCGCATCGCCGATGGCAAGGCGCTGGCCTTGCTGCAGGTGCTTTACACCCAGTTCTGCACCCAGGCCGAGGCGGACGGGCCGATCACCCGCACGGCGGAATTTAACGACTGATGCCTTCATCGCGCTTATCGGAGACATGCTCTCATGGGAGAGACAATTGCACGGTTCAGTATACGGCGTCACCGCTGGGTGTTTGGGTCGGTACTGGCGTTGGTGGTGGCGCTGGGCGCCTGGATCCCGCACATCGCCATCGATACCGACCCCGAGAACATGCTTGCCGCCGAACAGGCGGATCGAGTCTTCGATGCGAGCATCGATGAGCGCTTCGACCTTTACGACACCATCGTGGTGGGGCTGGTCAGCGAGCGTGCCGACGTGGGCATCTACCACCCGGAGTCGCTGGCCGGGCTGCATGCCCTGACGCGGCGTATCCAGGCCATGGAGGGCGTGGTGGCCAACGAGGTGATGTCGCTGGCCACCGTCGACAATGTCGAGCAGGTGGTGCCCGGCATCATCAGCTTCGACTGGCTGATGGATAGCCCGCCCGAGACGCCCGAGGCCGCCGCCGAACTTCGCGCGGCGGTGGAGAGGCTGCCCATGTTCCTGGGCTCGCTGGTCTCGGAGGATGGCCGGGCGGCCGGCATCTTCGTGCCCATCGAGGACAAGAACGACAGCCACCGCATCGCCACCCGGATCGCAACGGCGGCGGCCGAACTTGGCCTTGCGGAGGCGGTGCATATCACCGGGCAGCCGGTGGCGCAGGACACCTTCGGTGTGCAGATGTTCGAGCAGATGGCGATCTCGGCGCCGCTGGCCGGGCTGCTGATCTTCGCCATCATGGTGTACTTCTTCCGCAGCGTGCCGCTGGTGATGGCGCCCATGCTGCTGGCCATGGCCACCGTGATCGCCACCATGGGCCTGCTGATAGGCCTGGGCTACACCGTGCACATCATGAGCTCGATGATCCCGATCTTCCTGATGCCCATCGCCGTGGTGGATTCGGTGCACGTGATGTCGAACTTCTCCGACCGCTACCGGCAGGGCCGCGACCCGCGCCAGGTGATGGCGGAGGTGATCCAGGAACTCTACAAGCCGATCGTCTTCACTTCGTTGACCACCAGCGTCGGCTTCGCCTCGCTGATACTCTCGCCGATTCCGCCGGTGCAGGTGTTCGGCGCCTTCGTGGCCTTCGGCGTGCTGCTGGCCATGGTGCTGAGCCTGACTTTCCTGCCGGCCTACGTCGCCGTGCTGCCTGCCCGCACCATCGATCGGATGGTGGCACGGGTGCACCGCCATGAGCGCGAGGGCTCGGGGGGCGACTGCCGGCTGTGCCGCTTCGTCGCCGCCGTTGGCCGGCTGGCGGCCCGGCACGGGCGGGCGCTGCTGGTACTCTTCCTGCTGCTGCTCGGCGTGGCCGTCTACGGCATCACCCAGATCCAGATCAACGACAACCCGACCCGCTGGTTCAAGGCGAGCCACGACATCCGCATCGCCGACCGCGTGCTCAACGCGCATTTCGCCGGTACCTACGAGGCCTACCTGGTGCTCGAGGACCGTGCGGGTGGCGACCTGGCGTCGCAGCTCGCCGCCCAGGCCGAGCCGGTGCTGGTCGAGGCCCGCGAGGCCGGCGTGGATCTGCAGGACGACTGGCGGCGCCTGCTGGCCGAGAGCCGCGGCGACAATGCCCGGGCTACCCTGGACAACCTGATGTTCGCCATCGACGACCGCCTCTTCGAGGTGGACGCCGACGAGGCCCGCCAGTGGGAGCGCCTGCTGGCG
Source organism: Billgrantia endophytica (assembly GCF_002879615.1). GTDB lineage: Bacteria > Pseudomonadota > Gammaproteobacteria > Pseudomonadales > Halomonadaceae > Halomonas > Halomonas endophytica. Next base: position 55,034 of record NZ_PNRF01000037.1, on the reverse strand, counting down.
GTGGCGGAGACGCTGAGCAGCGAGGCGCTGACCTTCCAGAATCCGGAGATCCTGCGCTACCTGGCCGACCTGCAGGCCCACCTGGAGATGGGCGGCTACGTCGGCAAGGCCAATTCCCTGGCCGACCTGGTGCGCACCGTCAACCGTGAGCTGGTCAGCGGCGAGGCGGCCGACTTTCGCATTCCCGACAGCGCCGCCGGCGTGGCCCAGGCGATTCTCAGCTACCAATCGTCGCACCGACCCGGTGATCTGTGGCACTTCGTCGCCGACGACTATCGCTCGGCCAACGTCTGGCTGCAGCTTCCCAGCGGCGACAACCAGGACATGCAGCGCGTGCTCGACGCCGTCGACGCCCATGTCGCCGCCAATCCGCTTCCCGAGGGCCTGGCGCTGGAGTGGGCCGGCAGCACCTACATCAACCTGGTGTGGCAGGGCGAGATGGTCGAGGGGATGTTGCTGGCGCTGCTCTCCGCCTTCGCCGTGGTGTTCCTGATGATGATCGGCCTGTTCCGCTCCTTCTGGTATGGCCTGCTCGCCATGCTGCCGCTGACCTTCACCGTGTCGTTCATCTACGGCGTGATGGGGCTGTTCGGCAAGGACTACGACATGCCGGTGGCGGTGCTCTCGGCGCTCAGCCTGGGGCTGTCGGTGGACTTCGCCATCCACTTCATCCAGCGCCTGCGTGAAGCGGTGACCGAGGCCGGCGGCGACTGGCGCGAGGGGCTGTCGCGGGTGTTCGAAGAGCCGGCCCGTGCCATTACCCGCAATGCCATCGTCATCGCACTGGGCTTCACGCCGCTGCTGGTGGCACCGCTGGTGCCCTACGTCACCGTAGGCATCTTCCTGGCCGGCATCATGGCCGTGTCCGCCGTGGTCACCCTGCTGATGCTGCCCGCCGTGGTTGCGACCTGGCCACGGCGCTTCTTTGGCAAGACCGCCGCCGTGGCGCCCGATGCGGGTTCCGCCATCGACAAGGAGGCTTGAGATGAACCTGTCCCGACTGTTTCGACACCTCTGCGCTGCCCGCCACGCCCTGTTGACCGGAGGGGGCGCCCTGGCCCTGGCTTTGATCACCGGCAGCGCGCAGGCGCAGGCGCCCGATGTCACCGAGATCGTCGAGCGTGCCAATCAGGCGTCGTTCTACGCCGGTAACGATGGGCGCAGCGAGGCGCGCATGCGCATCATCGATGGAAGCGGCCGCGAGCAGGTGCGCCAATTCACCCTGCTGCGTCGCAACGGCGAGGCCGGGCGTCAGCGCTACCTGGTAGCCTTCAGCCGGCCCACCGATGTGCGTGGCACGGTGTTCCTGGTGTACAAGAACCCCGGCGCCGATGATGACCGCTGGCTCTACCTGCCAGGGCTCGATCTGGTGCGGCGCATTGCCCCCGGCGACAAGCGTACCAGCTTCGTCGGCTCCCACGTCTTCTACGAGGACGTTTCGGGCCGCCATCTGGAAGACGACACCCACGAACTCATCGAGACCACCGCTGAGCACTACGTGGTAAAGAGCACGCCCAAAAACCCCGGCAGCGTCGAGTTCGCCGAATTCACCACCTGGATCGACCGTGACACCTGGCTGCCCATGCGCAGCGAATATGCCCGCGACAGGCGCGTCTATCGCCGCATGACGATCCAGGAGGTACAGCAGATCGACGGCTATCCCACTGGCACGCGCATGCTGATGGAAGACCTCGACTCCGGCGGCCATACCTTGGTGGAGTTCCGCTTCAGCGCCTATGACCTGGGCATTCCCGAGTCGGTGTTCACCGAACGCTCGCTGCGCAACCCGCCGCGGCAATGGCTGGAGCGGTAGTGATGAAACGCTGGTTCGGCAGGCAGCGGCAGCGTCATGTGGCGGCGGGGCTGCTGGCCCTGCTGGCCGCCTCACCGCTGGCTGCCCAGGACGAGGAGTGGGCCGGCGACTGGGATGACGATCCCTGGGGCGAGGAGGCCTCGGCCTTCTCCTGGTACGGCTTCGTCGAGGGCGCGGGCGCCTGGCGCACGCGCAGCAACCCCGCCATCGGCGACGACATGACGCTCGAGGAACTGCGCCTGCAGCTCGAGGGTGAGTACCGGGCCGACTGGGGCACCGTCAGCGTCAAGGCGGATGGCGTGGCGGACGGGGTCGAGGGAGAGTTCACCGGCGAGGTGCGCGAGGCGATGGTGAACTTCTCGCCCGCCGAGCGGCTCGACGTGCGCCTGGGGCGTCAGGTGCTGACCTGGGGTACCGGCGACCTGCTGTTTCTCAACGACCTTTTCCCCAAGGACTGGCAGTCGTTCCTTGCCGGTCGCGACGACGACTACCTCAAGGCGCCCAGCGATGCCGCGCGCTTCAGCTGGTATGGCGAGGCGATCAATCTGGATGTCGTGGTGACGCCCCACTTCGAGCCCGACCGCTACGTGGACGGCTCGCGGCTCAGCTATTACGATCCGGCGCGCGGCACGGTCGTCGGCGCACCCCCCGCGCTGGCCGCCGACGCGCCCTCGCGTACGGTCGACAACGCCGAGCTGGCACTGCGCCTGTACGGCCTGGCTGGTGCCCAGGAGTGGGCACTCTACGCCTACCGCGGCTTCTTCGGCCAGCCCACGGCCTTCGACCCCGAACGCGGCGTGGCCACCTTTGCCCGGCTCAACAGCCTGGGGGTCAGTCTGCGTGGCCCGTTCAAGGGTGGCATCTATCACCTGGAGACGGCCTGGTACGACTCCGCCGACGACCGCGACGGGAACGATCCCGACGTGCCCAACGGCGAACTGCGCTTGCTGGTCGGCTACGAGCGCAAGATGGCCACCAGCTTCACGGTGGGCACCCAGTACTACCTGGAGTGGCTGCAGCACTACGACGACTACGCCACCAGCCATCCGTTCGCGGCCGATGCGCGGCGTGACGAGCTTCGCCACCTGGTGACCCTGCGCCTCTCCTACCGGATGCTGCGCGACAACCTGGTCCTCGGGGTCATGAACTTCTATTCGCCGAGCGACGAGGATGCTTTCCTCCGGCCCACCGTGACCTGGCGCTACAGTGACAACCTGCAGTTCAACGCCGGTGCCAACCTGTTCACCGGACAGCGGGACAGCACCTTCTACGGGCAGTTCGAGGCGAACTCCAATGTTTTCCTGCGCGCCCGCTACAGCTTCTGAGTTCCGCCCGTGCGCGGGCATTTCCAAGGAGAACGACCATGACCATCGATGAAGCCCTTCGTCTGATCGCCGGCACCTTCGTGCTGCTCTCCGTCCTGCTCGGGTACTTCGTGCACCCTGGCTGGTTACTTTTCACCGGCTTCGTGGCTCTCAACCTGATGCAGTCCGCCTTCACCCTCTGGTGTCCGATGATGACCATTCTGCGCAAGGCGGGCCTGCGCGAGACACGCTGAGCCCGGCGTTCCCCACCCGGACAGGTGTTGCCCTGGGGCTTGACCGTCAGGGGCGCGAGCCGCCCATGGCCTGCAGCATGCGCTCCTCGCTGGGCATGCCGTCCACCCGCTCGAGACGACCGTCGTGCTGGAACAGCGTCGTCGGCGTGGCATAAAGGCCAAGCTCATCGAAGAGCTGGTTGTTGCGGTAGACCTGATCCTCGACCTCGCGAGGCTGGGCGGCGGGCTGGATGTCCTCCCCACTGCCGCTATGGGCGTGCAAGGCGGCCGCCGGGTCGTCGGCGCCCAGCAGGGCGGCCGCCTTGGCCGGGCTGTTCTGTTGCAGAATGCCGACCATGATATGGCGCAACTGCACCTCTCCGGCCTCGACCCAGGGCCGCGCCTGCTCCCAGAACCGGCGACAGTAGGGGCAGTTGGGGTCGGTGAAGGTATAGAGCACCCGTGGTGCATCCGCGTCGCCGTCCTGGATCCAGTGGCTATTCTCGAGTCTTTCCCAGGCGGCGAGCTCCTGTGGTGCACGCACCAGTTCGTCCAGCGCGGCCTCGGAGAGGTCGTTGCCCTCGGCATCGACCATGGTACCCACGATGGCATGCTCGCCATCGGGGGTCAGGTAGAGCGCCATCTCGCGGCCCTGATGGCTGGCGGCGTACCCGGTGAGCCCTCCCGGTGCCTCGAATTCACCATGGATCTCGAGCCCCTGATCGGCCAGGGCGCCGACCGGCGCCGGCCACTGGTCGTCGGCGATTGCGGACGAGGCGACCAGGCAGAGTAGACTGCCAGTGAGCCGGAGAGACGGATTGCACATGGGAAAATCCTTCCATAAGCCGTTACAATGGCGTGATCGTCAACCGGATGATGGCCTGAAGGCATGCCGTCGTCCATCCTGATGGACCATCGAGATGCATTGCCCCTTTTGTGGCGCCCATGATACCCGCGTGACCGACTCCCGCCTGGTGGCAGAGGGTGATCAGGTGCGTCGTCGTCGCCAATGCACCGCCTGTGGCGAGCGTTTCACCACCTACGAGACCGCCGAACTGGTGATGCCCCGAGTGGTCAAGGCCGACGGCTCCCGCGAAACCTTCGATGAACAGAAGCTGCGGGCCGGCATGCTGCGGGCGCTGGAGAAACGCCCGGTCAGCGCCGAGTCCATCGAGGCGGCTGTGGAGCGCATTCGTCAACGGCTGCGCGCCAGCGGTGAGCGTGAAATCCAGGCCCGTGACATCGGCGAAGCGGTGATGCAGGCGCTCAAGCGTCTGGATCAGGTTGCCTTCATTCGCTTTGCCTCGGTCTACCGCCGCTTCCAGGATATCGACGAGTTCCGCACCGAGATCGATCGCCTTTCCCGGGAACCGGGCTTTCCGCCGGGAACCGTCGACGATGGTGATCGCTGAGTACCCGCTTCATTCTCTTACCATTCCCGGGGTTCGATATGGCCAAGCCGACCGCCGCCGCCTGGATGGCCCGAGCACTTGAACTGGCCCGGCGTGGCCTCTATACCACGGCCCCCAACCCGCGCGTCGGGTGCGTGCTGGTCAAGAACCATCGCCTCGTTGGCGAAGGGTGGCATGAGCGTGCCGGTGAGCCTCATGCCGAGGTTCATGCACTGCGGATGGCCGGAGACGCCGCCCGGCGCGCCACGGCCTATGTGACCCTTGAGCCATGCTCCCATCAGGGCCGCACCGGCCCCTGCGCCGTGGCCCTGATCGAGGCCGGGGTGAAAAAAGTGGTCATGGCCATGACGGACCCCAACCCCCAGGTGGCTGGCCGTGGCATCGCCATGATGCGGGAGGCCGGAGTCGAAGTGGAAGTGGGGCTGCTGGAAGAGGAGGCCCGGGCGCTCAACCCCGGCTTCATTTCCCGTATGACCCGACACCGTCCCTTCGTGAGACTGAAGATGGCCATGAGCCTGGACGGGCGCACCGCGATGGAATCCGGCGAGTCGCAGTGGATTACCGGGCCCCATGCGCGGGAAGACGTACAGCGGCTGCGGGCACGCTCCAGCGTGATCCTGACCGGTGTCGATTCCGTCATCTTCGACAACTCCCGCCTGACGGTCAGGGCGACCCGACTGGGGGTGGACAACGCCGAAGCCATCGCCACGCGCCAGCCCCTTCGTGTCGTGGTCGATACCCAGCTGCGCCTGCCGCTGGCCGCGGCCTGTCTGCGTGAGCCTGGCCGCACCCTGGTGGTGACCGTGCCTGGCCATGATCCGCATCGGCGCACTCGTCTGGAAGAGGCGGGTGCCGAGGTGCTGGTGGTGCCGGCGGGCGAGCATGGCCGTGTCGAGCTGCATGCGCTGCTGCGTTACCTGGCCGAACAGGAACTGGCCAACGAGGTGCTGCTGGAAACCGGGGCGACCCTGGCGGGCGCCATGCTGGATGCGGAACTGGTGGACGAGATGCAGCTGTTTGTGGCACCAACCCTGCTGGGCGGCGAGGCTCGTCCCTTGTTCGCCCTGCCGGGGCTGACCCGCATGGCCCAGCAGCGGCCGCTCGAGATTCTCGATATACGCGCCGTAGGTCGGGATTGGCGAATCACGGCGCGGCCGGAACGCAGGCAGGAGTGAGCCGTCGCTTCCTGTACGATGAGCCCCGGGGCGGCCTGTTTGTGGGTGGGGCCTGCGCCGCGCCAAGGTGTTCGATACTGGCGCCCGACGCCGCGCCAAGGTACCCTGACGCCCATTCGAGGCGGGGCGTCGACCTTTGGCTACGCCCCTGTTGCAAAACGGCGACGCCTTCCACGCTGATCATTCGGAGTTTCCATGGTGAAATCTTCCCACGGGGGCCTGGCTCCCATCGAAGACCTGATCGAGGACATCCGTCAGGGCAAGATGGTGATCCTCATGGACGACGAGGATCGTGAGAACGAAGGCGATATCATCATGGCCGCCGAAAAGGTCCAGGCGGAGCATATCAATTTCATGGCGCGCCATGCCCGCGGGCTGATCTGCATGCCGATGACCCGCGAGCGCTGCGAGAGGCTCAAGCTGCCGTTGATGGTGAGCGACAACGGTTCCGGCTTCGGGACCAAGTTCACCCTTTCCATCGAGGCGGCCGAGGGCGTGACCACCGGCATTTCCGCCGCCGATCGCGCCCGCACCGTACAGGTGGCGGCGGCCCGGGATGCCCGCGCCGAGGACATCGTCCAGCCCGGCCACATCTTCCCGCTGATGGCCGAGCCCGGAGGGGTGCTGCGCCGTGCCGGACATACCGAGGCAGCCTGTGACCTGGCGGCATTGGCGGGTTGCGACCCCAGCGGCGTCATCTGCGAAGTCATGAACGATGACGGCAGCATGGCCCGACGTGTCGAGCTCGAGCGCTTTGCCGCCGAGCACGACCTGAAGATGGGCACCATCGCCGACCTGATTCACTATCGCATCCACAATGAGCAGACGGTCGAGCCCGTGGAGTCGACCCCGGTTCACACTGCCGCGGGAGAGCTGACGCTTCATGTGTTTCGCGACCGCATCCAGGGGGCGCACCACGTCGCCCTGGTCAAGGGACGCCCGAGCCCCGAGATACTGACCACGGTGCGGGTGCACCTGGCGGATACCATGCGTGACCTTCTCGGCCTGCAGAAGGGAGAGAGCGGGAACTGGACGACCCATAGTGCGCTGGAGGAAATAGCGCGGGTGGACCATGGTGTCTTCGTGCTGCTTGATGATGGCCGGCCGCGCCAGGATTTTCGCGACCAGCTCGAAGTCTTCCTGGAACGCCGCCGCCTGCCGCGTACCAGTGATTCCGACGGTGCAGGCAACTATCTGACCATTGGTACCGGCTCGCAGATCCTGCGCCACCTGGGCGTGGGCCGCATGCGTCTGCTCAGCTCGCCATGGAAGTTCTCCGCCCTGTCCGGCTTCGACCTCGAAGTGGTCGAACTGATTGCTCCCGGCGGCAGCGAGGTTGCCACCGACGACTGAGTCGGCAGCCATACTCCGTAGAATCCCAAACCGATTTCAGCAGGAAATTCCCGATGCATACCCTGTCTCAACTGGAAGGCAACTTTGTCGATGTCGATGGTCGCTACGTGATCGTGGTGGGGCGCTTCAACCATCACGTGGTGGACAGCCTGGTGGAGGGCGCCGTGGACAGCTTGATTCGCCATGGTGTGGACGCCGAGCATATCGATATCGTTCATGTGCCGGGTGCCTGGGAGCTGCCGCTGGCGGTGAAGCGCGCCCTGCAGGTGGCCCGCCCCGATGCGGTCATCGCACTGGGTGCGGTGATTCGCGGTGGCACGCCGCATTTCGAATATGTGGCGGGTGGCTGCAATGCGGCACTTGGCAACCTGCAGCTAGAATTCGACACTCCCATCGCCAACGGAGTGCTGACGGTCAACTCCATCGAGCAGGCCATCGAGCGTGCCGGCACCAAGGCCGGCAACAAGGGTGCCGAGGCGGCCATGGCGGCCATGGAAATGGTCTCGTTGCTGCGTGGCTTCGACGATGCCGAGTCAACAAGTGACGGAGGCGAACGATGAGCGCATCTCGCCCTCGACGCACGCCGTCGGCGGGGCAGCAGGCGCGGCATGCGGCCCGTGAACTGGCCGTGCAGGGTCTCTATCAATGGCAGATGACAGGTAAGTCCATCTCGGCCGTGGAGGCGGAATTTCGCAGCCAGCTGCCTGACGATGACATGGAAGACCACGAGAACTGGGCAAAGGTCATGCAGATAGCCGACCTGGCGCTGTTCCATGAACTCCTGCACAACGTGGCGCGCTTCCGGGGCGACCTGGACGCCGCCATTGCGCCGTTGCTGGACCGCCGTCTGGAAGAGCTCGACCCTATCGAACTGACCATCCTCCGTCTCGGCGCCTATGAGCTTTCCAGGCGACTGGACGTTCCCTACCGGGTAGTCATCAACGAAGGGGTCGAGCTGGCCAAGTCCTTCGGTGCTACCGATGGCCACAAATATGTCAACGGGATCCTCGACAAGCTGGCCGCCCGGTTGCGCAGTGCCGAGGTTGGCGCGCGTCGCCGCTGAAGGTGCCAATGGTGGCCAGTGAATTTGAACTGATCGCCCGTCATTTCACGCCTGTCGTATCCGGTTCTCGAACCGGGGTGTGCCTGGGCGTGGGAGACGATTGCGCTCTGCTGACGCCCCGTGCCGGGCAGCGGTTGGCGATCAGCGTCGACACCTCGGTAGTGAATGTCCACTTTCCCGCCGACGCCCCGCCCGAAGCCATCGGTCACCGGGCGCTGGCGGTGAGCCTCAGCGACCTGGCGGCCATGGGGGCCGAGGCGCGATGGTGCCTCATGGCACTGGCAATCGCCGACGCCGATGACGACTGGCTTGCCAGCTTTGCCCGTGGGTTTCACGAGCTGTGTGCCGCCACCGGTACGACACTGGTCGGCGGTGATGTGACCCGGGGAGAACTGGCCATCGGTGTCACCGTCATGGGTGAGGTGCCGAGTGGGCAGGCCCTGACCCGTGACGGGGCCCGGCCCGGCGACGTATTGGCCGTGACCGGCGCGCTGGGCGCGGGCGCGGGCGGTCTTGCACTGTGGCAGCGAGGCGAGCGAGACATGGCCCATCCGTTGCTGATGCGCTATCTGCGCCCCCAGCCCAGGCTGGAGGCAGGGCGTGGACTGCTCGACCTGGCCAGCGCAGCCATCGACGTTTCCGACGGGTTGCTGGCCGACCTGGGCCATGTGCTGAAGGCGTCCGGGGTTGGTGCACGAATGGAAGTCGACTCGGTGCCGATGGCTGCGGGGCTGGTCGAGGCGCTGGGGCCGGATGCGGCCCGCCGGGCCGCGCTGGGCGGAGGAGACGACTATGAACTGCTGGTCAGTCTTCCCCCCGACGCCATGGACGAGGCGGTGCGTCGCCTGGCCAGCCAAGGGCTGGCCCTGACCCCGATCGGGCGGGTCACCGCCGATCCCGGCCTGGCGGGAGTGGGCGAGATCGGCCCGCACGGGTGGCAGCATTTCCATGGGGGTGCGTCATGAATCGCGCGCCTCAGAGCGTCTGGCGGCGCCCCGTCCATTTCTTTGCCTTCGGCCTGGGCAGTGGAGCCGTGCCCTGGGCACCGGGGACATTCGGCACTCTGGCGGCCATTCCCTTCTACTGGTTGATGTCCGAGCTGCCCCTCTCGTGGTACATGATATTGGTGGGCATTTCCTTCATGGTGGGGGTCTGGCTGTGCGACAAGACCTCGCGTGACCTCGGGGTTCACGATCACTCGGGTATCGTCTGGGATGAATTCGTCGGCTATTGGATCACCATGGCCGCCGTTCCCTTTTCCTGGGAGGCAGCGCTGTGGGGCTTCATCCTCTTTCGCATCTTCGATGTCTTCAAGCCGTGGCCAATCCGCTGGGCGGACCGCCGGGTGGCAGGCGGCTTCGGAATCATGATCGACGACGTGCTGGCTGGCATCTATGCCTGGAGCACGATGCATCTATGGCTTTGGCTGCACTGAATCAGGGATAGTCAAGGAAACGACCGACAAGGAGGCGGAGCTATGCGCAAGGAACGTCTCATCGTCCCGCTACTGGTGATGTTGTTGCTGTGCTGGCTGGTGGGGCAGGCGATCTCCAGCTATTTCTTCGAGCGGGAGATGCAGCGAATGCTGGCGGACCTGGAAGCCAGGGGCGAGTTGGCAGTGGAGCGGTCCGAGGTGGAGCAGGGGTGGTGGACCTCGACCGGCCGCATTCACCTGGCCCCCCTGTTCGGCGAAAGCTGGCAACTGGAGTTGAGCTACCGGGCTCGCCACGGCGTGCTCAGCACCCACCTGGACGGCGAGGCATTACTACGTCATGGTCCTGAGGGTACACGGCTTTTCGGCGACTCCCTGCTTTCGTCTCCTCCTCTCTGGGAGGCAAGCTACCATACCCTCACCGGCGAGTTGAACGGCGCGCTTCAGCTCTCTCCCCTGCGTGTCACCCAGCAAGGCCGTGAGCTCGTCTTCGATGGCGGCCGGCTTCGCTTCAGCGGTGAACAGGGCGACTGGCGCCTTCATGCCAAACTTCAAGCCTGGCGGTTGACCGATGGGGTGGCCCGCCTGGAGGTCGGCCCCTCCACGCTCAACAGCCATTACGCCTATACCGAAGGCGCCCATGCCTTTACCCAGGAAGATCGGCTGCGGGTCGAGTCACTGACCTGGCACCAGCCCCAGTTGGAGCTGGACGTGCACAACCTCCTGTTGGCCAATCGTGTCGCGCTGGACGACCAGGAACTGCGGATGTGGCTGGACCTGGACCTTGGCGAAGTGCATACCGCGGGTCAGGTATTGCTGACCGGCCAGCTGGGAGCCGAGCTCTCGCGCCTGAACGCGGATGCGCTCAGAGAGCTCATGCTGCAGCTGCGCGGTTTCGCCGCCAGCGGTCATCATGGAGTCGGTCGGCACGACCTCCTGGCCCGACTCGAGCCGCAGCTGCTGCAGATCCTGCAGGACTCACCGCGACTCGACCTGCTGAGGCTCGAGCTCGACAGCCCGATGATGGGGTTGTCGGCCCGGATGGATGGCTCGCTTTTCTTCGATGGGCGGCGCCTCGATGAACTGAGCCTGGTCGGACTCGATGAACCTGCCGTGCTCGAACGCTGGAAGCGCCGTCTCGACGGTGATTTCACCTGGTATGACCTGCCCACCATCGCGGCCCTGTGGCTTGGCCTGCCATTGGATACCAGTACACTGGAGATCGATGTGGGGCGAGGGCAAGTGCGGGTCAACAGTCGGCCGCTGCCTCAACTGTGGCGGTAAATGCCCCGCCGACTTGAAGTTGTCCCTCTCCGCCCGCATTCCTCAGGACAGTGCGCCTTTTGGCTACAGGATGAGGATTCCATGAGCGAATACGATCAGGACGAGCAGAACTGGCAGATAACATGGAGCGACGAGTCGGAAGAGGCGTCGGGCTCCGAGGAGGAGATGGACGAATCCGCTAGCCAGGCCATGGTGCCGGCCAGCGAATACCTGCCCGAGCGCATCTACCTGCTGCCGATTCACAACCGCCCTTTTTTCCCCGCCCAGGTGCAGCCGCTGGTGATCAACCGCGAGCGCTGGGAGGAAACCATGCGGCTGGTCGGCAACACATCCCATCACACCCTGGGGGTGGCCTTCGTTGGTGATGCCCGCATCGACGACCTGACCCATGAGCACTTTCCCGAGATCGGTACCGCGGTCAAGGTCCACAAGCTCCAGGGTGAAGAACAGCAATTACAGTTCATCGCCCAGGGGTTGCGGCGTTTCAGGGTCCAGCGCTGGCTGTCGAAGACGCCTCCCTATCTGGTCGAGGTGAGCTACCCGCGCGAGCCGGTGGATGTCGATGAGGACGAGACCCGGGCCTACGCCATGGCGGTCATCAATGGCATCAAGGAGCTGCTGCCGATCAACCCGCTCTATGGCGAGGAGCTCAAGCACTACCTCAATCGCTTCAGTCCGCATGAGCCCGGGCCCCTGACCGACTTTGCCGCTGCCATCACCTCGGCCCGCGGCAAGGAATTGCAGGGGGTGCTGGAAACGCTGCCCGTCCAGACCCGAATGGAAAGGGTGCTGCCGCTGCTGCGCAAGGAGATCGATGTCGCACAGCTCCAGACGGAGATCAGCGACCAGGTCAATGCACAGATGCAGGAGCGGCAGCGGGAGTTCTTCCTGCGCGAGCAGCTCAAGGTCATCCAGCGTGAGCTGGGAATCTCCAAGGACGATCGCGAGAACGACGTCGATACCTTCCGCGACCGCCTCGAGGGGCTGGTCGTGCCCCCCAAGGTATTGACGCGGATCGAGGAGGAGCTCGACAAGCTCTCGGTACTGGAAACCGGCTCGCCGGAATATGGCACCACCCGCAACTACCTGGACTGGCTGACCGCGATGCCCTGGGGCGTGCACAGCGCCGACCAGCTCGGCCTCAGCCATGCGCGGGAAATACTCGATCGTGACCATGACGGGCTCAAGGACGTCAAGGAGCGCATCATCGAGTTCCTCGCCGAGGGCACGTTCAAGGGTGACGTGGGCGGCTCCATCCTGCTGCTCGTCGGTCCTCCGGGGGTGGGCAAGACCTCGATAGGGCGGTCCATCGCCGAAGCGCTGGGGCGGGAGTTCTATCGCTTCTCGGTGGGCGGCATGCGCGACGAAGCCGAAATCAAGGGCCACCGGCGCACCTACATCGGCGCGATGCCCGGCAAACTGGTGCAGGCGCTCAAGGAAGTGGAAGTGGAGAACCCGGTCATCATGCTCGACGAGATCGACAAGATGGGGCAGTCCTTCCAGGGCGATCCGGCGTCGGCCCTGCTCGAGGTGCTCGACCCGGAGCAGAACGTCGACTTCCTCGACCATTATCTCGACGTGCGCCTGGACCTTTCCAAGGTGCTGTTCGTGTGCACCGCGAATACCCTCGACTCGATCCCGGGACCGCTTCTCGACCGCATGGAACAGATCCGGCTTTCGGGCTATATCGCCGAGGAGAAGCTGGCTATTGCCAAGAATCACCTCTGGCCCAAGCTGCTCAAGCGCGATCGGATCCCGAAGAAGCGCATCAACCTGACCGAGGCGGCGCTCAAGCAGGTGATCGAAGGCTATGCCCGTGAGGCGGGGGTGCGCCAGCTCGAGAAGCAGCTCCACAGTATCGTGCGCAAGTCGGCGGTCAAGCTGCTGGAGAACGACCAGCAGTCGGTGAAGGTATCGGTGAATAACCTGGAGGAATTCCTCGGTGCCCCGCTGTTCCGTCAGGAACAGGTGCTCAAGGGCGAGGGCGTGGTCACCGGCCTGGCCTGGACCTCCATGGGCGGGGCGACGCTGCCCATCGAGGCCGGCAAGGTGCATTCACTGACCCGGGGCTTCAAGCTCACCGGGAAGCTAGGTGAAGTCATGCAGGAGTCCGCCAACATCGCCTACAGCTATGTATTGGGACATCTCTCCGAATACGGTGCCGATTCGGACTTCTTCGACTCCGCTTTCGTGCACCTGCATGTGCCCGAAGGGGCCACTCCCAAGGATGGTCCCTCGGCGGGGGTGACCATGAGCACGGCGCTGCTCTCGCTGGCGAAGCATCAGTCGGTACGGTCGCTGGCCATGACCGGCGAACTGACCCTGACCGGACAGGTGCTGCCGGTGGGCGGCATTCGCGAGAAGATCATCGCCGCCCGGCGCAGCAAGATCTTCGAGGTCATCCTGCCCGAGGCCAATCGGCGCGATTACGATGAGCTACCCGGCTTTCTCAAGGAGGGCGTCACGGTGCACTTCGCGAGGCATTATCAGGACGTGGCCAAGGTGGCATTCGGGTAGGCGGCCGAGATCGAGGCCCGCGCTCTTGCAGCCTGGCGTAGCGGCACGTCAGGCCGCTAACCTGGCTGACCCAGAGCGGCGCTGGCACCGCCATCGACGATCAGCGTGTCGCCGCTGATGAAGGTGTTCGAGGCCGAGGCAAGAAACACCGCGGCCTGGGCCACTTCGCTGGCCTTGGCGACACGCCCGAGCGGGGTGGCCGCCTGCCACAGGCGGCGCGATTCCGACTGAGCGTCCTGCATGCCCGCGCTGACGGGGCCGGGCGCCACGGCATTGACCAGGATGCCCTGGGGGCCAAGTTCGACGGCCAGGGCCCGGGTCAAGGCCAGGATGGCGCCCTTGCTCATGGCATAGGACGAACGCTCGGCGGTGGTGCGCAGGCCATGAGCCGATGCGATCGTCACGAGACGGCCGCCGCCGTTGGCGGTCATCAGCCTGGTGGCAGCCTGAAGCGCCAGGTAGGCACCGGTGACATTCACGGCCATGACGGCTTCGAGGTCGTGCCGGTTGACGTCGACGAAACGTTCTCGCCGGATCACCCCGGCGGCGTTGACGCAGGCATCCAGCCTGCCGCTTTCATCCGCCACGTTGGCGAAGGCTTGGTCGATGCTGGTGGAAGAGGCCAGGTCGCAGGACACGAAAGCAGATCGGTCGGGCCAGCGATCCAATATCGAGACGAGACGCCCTCGGCTGGCTTCAAGATCGAACAGATAGACGAAATCCCCCGATTCCAGCAGAGCCTCGGCGATTGCGCTGCCGATCCCTCCCGCCGCTCCCACCACCACTGTGATACGCATAGGCACTTCCTGGGTGTTCATTGTCGAAAAAATCGGCATTATAGGCCTTTGCGGAACGTTTCTTCATAACAACCGACATCGCTTAGCGATGCTGGACACCCCGAGGGAGATGTTTTCATGCCCCAAGCGACACGCCATTTCTCACCGCGCCCGCTGGCTCGAATCCTCATGCTGTCGGCTACGGCCGCCATACTGGGCGGTGCCGCGCTTTCCGCCCAGGCGGAAACACGCGTCACCTACAAGTCCGCTTCGGCAGGTACCGCCTATTACCAGATGGGTGTCGAACTCTCGGAGGCGATTCGCAAGGGTACCGATGGAGACATCGTGCTGACTCTGGAAGAGAGCCAGGGCTCCGTACAGAACGTCATGGAAGTCATGGCGCGGCAGGGTAACTATGTCTTTACCACGCCGCCTGGCCTGGTCACCCAGGCCCTGGAGGGAGAAGGGCCCTTTGCCGACCGCCAGAGCCCCCGGCTCCAGGAAATCCGCGGCCTGTTCCCGATTCCGGCGATCACCATGCACTTCGTCGTGGCCGGAGACGATGGTGTCGTCGCCATGGAGGATCTGGAAGACAAGCACATCCTGATCGGCCGGGGAACGTTCGGTGCCAACGAAGCCGAGCGCTACCTGGAGCTGTTCGAGATGATGGACAAGGTGCGTGTGGCCAGTGCCGGGATCGGCAGCGGCCCCGATGCCCTGAAGAATGGCCAGATCGATGCCTTCGTCACGGCGAGCTCCTTTCCCACGCCCAACGTGATAGAAACCGCTGCCAGCATGCCGGTCAGTCTGGTCAGCCTGACCGACGAACAGATCGTGCAGACCGGAGCGACACGGCAGACCATCCCTGGTGGCACTTACCCGGGCATCGACCAGGATGTCGAGACCACGTCGCTGCCGGTCATTGCCTATACCACGTCCGGCATGGATGACGAGACGGCCTACACCCTGACCAAGACCTTCTGGGAGCATCGCGATGGCATGGCACAGGAAACGGCCTGGTGGGGCAGTATCACCCACGACATGATCGGCAATATCGCCGGAACCCTGCATCCCGGGGCCGTCCGCTACTACGATGAAGCCGGTATCGACATTCCCGACGAACTGCGTTAATCCCCCTTGGGGTCCGGCTCCCTCGTGAACGGGGAGCCGGACCCCGATCGTAAGGCTGCCCTATGTCCCTTGCTTTCTCTTCCTCACCGGCGACAAACGAGGCCGCTGGTAGTGGCCTGTTACGCGTGCACCCTGCCTGGGTGGTGCTGGGTGCCATCACCGTCGTCTTCCATCTCGGATTGATCTTCTACGGCCTGACGCCGGCACTCGTCAGCCGGCCAATCCACATGGCCCTGGCCTTGCCGTGGATCCTGATCCTCGCCGCCCGTACCCCTTTCGAACGCTGGAGCGGCTGGTTGCTGACCCTGCTCGGCATTGCCGCCTGTGGCTATATCGCCTTCAACGAAGAGGCGCTGTCGAACCAGTATGGCTTCATCGACACGCACCTGCAGATGGTCATCGGTGTCTTTCTTATCGGACTGGCCCTGGAGACGGCCCGTCGGGCCATCGGCTGGCCGCTGCCACTGGTGGCTGTGGCGGCGCTGGCCTACGCGGTGTTCGGCGAGCACATCCCGGGCCAATTCGGTCATCCGGGGCTACCGATGCAGAGCTTCGTCGGCACCCTGACCATTGCCGAGGGCGGCCTGTGGGGCTCGCTCACGGGGGTCAGCGTCGGCGTGGTGGCGATCTTCGTCATCTTCGGCGCGGTGCTGAATGCCGGTGAAGCCGGCCAAGGCTTCATGAACATGGCCAGCGCCTTTGCCGGCCGGTTGACCGGCGGAGCTGCCAAGGTATCGGTGATCTCATCGGCCCTGATGGGTTCGATCTCCGGCTCCGCCTCGGCCAACGTGGCATCCACCGGTGCGATCACTCTCCCCACCATGGTGCGGCTGGGCTATCCGCGTTCCCTGGCGGGTGGCGTGGAGGCGGTGGCCTCATCCGGCGGTCAGATCATGCCGCCCCTGATGGGGGCCGGGGCCTTCGTCATGGTCGAACTCACCGGCACGCCCTACACCCAGATCATGGCGGCGGCGATGCTGCCGGCGATTCTCTACTTTGCCACCGTCTGGGTGGGGATCAACGCCTACGCCACCCACCATGACCTGCGGCCCATGGCCGAAAGCGACAGGCCCAGCGGCAAGGAGGTGCTGATCACCTCGCTGTTCTTCGCCGTGCCTTTCGTCATCCTGTTGGAGCGCATCTTCCTGGGTGGATACACGCCCCAATATGCGGCGAGCCTGGCCATTTTCGCGGGCATGGCGCTCCTGTTCTTCGATGTGACGCTGTCGTTCTCGCTACGGGGCTTCGCCACGCGAATGGCCGACGCCGTGGTGACGGCGGGTCGACAGGTGGCGATGATCGGCGCCATCATCATCTGCGCCTCGCTGGTGATCGGGGTGCTCTCGTTGACGGGGCTGGGGGTGAAGATCACCTCGGGTATCCTCTCGCTGTCCAACGAGATGCTGTGGCCGGCGCTGCTGCTGACGGCGCTGGCCTGCCTGGTGCTGGGCATGGAGGTGCCGACCACTGCAGCCTACGTGATCTGCGTCTCGGTGGCCGGCCCGGCGCTTACCGCCCTGGGGTTGGAGCCGCTGCTGGCCCACCTGTTCGTATTCTGGTTCGCGCTGCTGTCGACCATCACGCCGCCGGTATGCGGCGCGGTCTTCATCGCCGCCGGCATGGTGGGGGAGAACTGGCTCAAGGTGGCGCTGAAGGCGATGGCGCTGGGCATCGGTCTCTATATCATCCCATTGGGCATGATCGCCAACCCCGATGTCATCCGACTGGCCTCCGATCCCTTCGGCGCGGTCTTCTATGCGCTGAAGATCGCTATTGGCCTGACCGGCATCTCCTACGGAGTGATTGCCCGGCGAGCGGCCTGGCTGCGCATACTGCTGGTCATCGCCGGGGCGCTGGTGATCTTTGCGGTGTAAGCAACAGTGCGGCGTGGCAGGAAAATTTAGCTGTAGGAGGACGATTTATCGCACGACTGGCGCCGAAGGCGCCTCGGCGGGAGCCGCTGTGGTTGGCGGCGATTGCCAGTCCTGGCAACACCGCGGTCGTGAGCTGAAGCTTCCTCCTACAAGATGGCAATTGCCTGCCATGGCAGGAAAAGCCAGCTGTTGGAGCGCTGGTTCCCATCGCGACTGGCGCCGATAGGCGCCTTGGCGGAGGTGGCAAGGCCGGTGGTTATCGCCAGCGCTGGCGACACCGCCAGGAGTCCTTCGGCCTCCAGTCGTGAGCTGAAGCTTCCTCTTACAAGATGGTAATTGCCTGCCATGGCAGGAAAAAACAGCTGTTGGAGCGCTGCTTTGCATCGCGACTGGCGCCGGTAGGCGCCTTGGCGGCGGGGAGCTGCAAGGCCAGTGGTTATCGAAGAGTACTGAGGAGAAGAGAGATGATCTTTGCCACGCTGGGGCCCGAGGGAAACAACCATGTCCTGGTACTGAGCCGCTATCTCGATGCGCGCGGTCCCGCCGATGCCGAGGTTAGGCTGTTCGATGATTTCCCGGCGGCTTTCGCCGCACTGGTGGCAGGGGAGGTGGACAGGGTACTCCAGTGCACGGCTCACTTCAGCCACGCCGACTGCGTCGGCCGCCACATGCATCGCGCCTTTCCGGTGAACGCCTTCGTCGCCGGCAGCCATCCACTGGCGCTGCTGGCACGGCGCGATATCGCCGAGCCTCGCCAGGTGGCACGCCAGCCGGCCACCCGCTACTACACCGACCTCACGGTCTTCGAAGAGGAGATCGACGCGCCCACCACCGTGGCGGTGGCCGAGGGGCTGGTGGCGGGGCGTTTCGAGGCAGGCATCTGTGCCAGACATGCCCTGGAACGGCACCCAGACAAGCTGCGCCTTATCGAGGAGTTGGGGCCGGCGCTGGACGTCTGGGTGCTTTACGGCACCCAGATGCTCCCCGACGGCAGCCCGCTGTTACTCTAGCCGCCACGCCCAGTGCATGACAGAATCTGCTGATCCTGGACACCAAGACCGTCATCGCCGCCATGGCGACCGAGACGGCGAGAACGACATAGCGTATCTAGCGCACAAAGAGGACACCATGCCCGACTATCGCTCCCGTACCACCACCGCCGGTCGCAACATGGCCGGCGCCCGCGCCCTTTGGCGTGCCACCGGCATGAAGGACGAGGACTTCCACAAGCCCATCATCGCCGTGGCCAACTCCTTCACCCAGTTCGTGCCGGGGCATGTGCATCTGAAGGACATGGGCCAACTGGTGGCTCGGGAGATCGAGAAGGCGGGTGGCGTGGCGAAGGAGTTCAATACCATTGCCGTGGACGATGGCATCGCCATGGGTCACGACGGCATGCTCTACTCGCTGCCGAGCCGCGACATCATCGCCGACAGCGTCGAGTACATGGTCAATGCCCACTGCGCCGATGCGCTGGTGTGCATTTCCAACTGCGACAAGATCACCCCCGGAATGCTGATGGCCGCCATGCGGCTGAACATCCCGGTGATCTTCGTCTCCGGCGGCCCCATGGAGGCGGGCAAGACCAAGCTGCTCGACCACGGTATCGACCTGATCGATGCGATGATCTACGCCGCCGACGACAGCTACAGTGACGAGGACATTGCCGAGATAGAGCGCAGCGCCTGCCCCACCTGCGGCAGCTGCTCCGGCATGTTCACCGCCAACTCCATGAACTGCCTGATGGAAGCGCTGGGCCTGGCGCTGCCGGGCAACGGCACGGTGCTGGCGACCCACAGTGACCGGCGTCGCCTGTTCGAGGAGGCGGGCCACCGCATCGTCGAGCTGGCCAAGCGCTACTACGAGGGCGACGAAGCGCACCTGCTGCCGCGGGCCATCGGTTCCGAGGCGGCCTTCAGGAACGCCATGACCCTGGACATCGCCATGGGCGGTTCCACCAATACCATCCTGCACCTGCTGGCCGCCGCCCAGGAGGGTGAGATCGACTTCACCATGGCCGACATCGACCGGCTGTCCCGGGAAGTGCCCCAGCTGTGCAAGCTGGCGCCCAACACCCAGCAGTACCACATCGAGGACTGCCACCGGGCGGGCGGTATCATGGCGATCCTCGGCGAACTCGACCGCGCCGGCGTCCTGGATACTCGCGTGCCCACCGTCTACGGTGACACCCTCAAGGACGCCCTGGACGAGTGGGACATCATGCGCTCGCCGACCCCCGAGGTGGTGGAGTTCTACAAGGCCGGACCCGGCGGCGTTCCCACCCAGACCGCCTTCTCCCAGAGCGCCCGCTGGCCGAGCCTCGACGGCGATCGCGCCACCGGCTGCATCCGCGACCTGGCGCATGCCTTCTCCCGTGAAGGCGGCCTGGCCGTGCTGTTCGGCAACATTGCCGTCGACGGTTGTGTGGTGAAGACCGCCGGCGTCGACGATTCCATTCTCGTGTTCGAAGGTCCCGCCCACGTGGTCGAGTCCCAGGACCAGGCGGTGGAGCATGTCCTCGAGGGCAAGGTGAAGGAGGGCGAGGTCGTGGTGATCCGCTACGAGGGTCCCAAGGGCGGCCCCGGCATGCAGGAGATGCTCTACCCGACCTCGTACCTGAAGTCCAAGGGGCTGGGCAAGGCCTGCGCCCTGCTGACCGACGGCCGCTTCTCGGGTGGTACCTCGGGGCTTTCCATCGGACACGCCTCACCGGAAGCCGCCGCGGGTGGCGCCATCGGCCTGGTGCGCTCCGGCGACATCATCCGCATCGACATCCCCAACCGCTCGATCGACGTCACGCTGTCCGACTCCGAGCTGGCGGCGCGGCGCGAAGTGGAAGAAGCGCGTGGCAAGGATGCCTGGAAACCGACCATTCAGCGTACTCGCAAAGTCTCTGCGGCCTTGAAGGCCTATGCACTGCTGGCGACGTCGGCCGACAAGGGTGCGGTGCGCGATCTATCCAAGCTTGACTGACATCCTCCTGGCGGACCGGCCCCCGAGGCCGGTTCGCCAATGCCGGTAGCGAGTATTCTTCCATGATGAAGCAGACCTATGGCGTTGGCCTGATCGGGTTCGGCACCGCTGGGCGTATCTTTCACGCCCCGTTGATACAGGCCACTCCGGGGCTGGAACTCCTGGCTGTCGTCAGCAGCTCGCCGGAAAAGGTGAGTGAGACGCTGCCGGGTGTGGAGGTTCTACCCAAGGTGGCGGCGCTGCTCGCTCGTCCCGACATCGATCTGGTCGTGCTGGCGACCCCCAACGAGACCCACTTCCCGTTGGGCAAGGCGGTGCTGGCCGCCGGCAAGCATGTGGTGATCGACAAGCCCTTCACCGTATCGGTACCGGAAGCTCGGCTGCTCAAGGCCGAAGCCGAAAAGCACGAGCGGATGGTCAGCGTCTTTCACAACCGTCGCTGGGACACCGACTTCCTCACGCTCCAGGCGCTGCTCGAGTCGGGTAGCCTGGGGCGTCCGGTGTCGCTGGAGCTTCGCTTCGACCGCTATCGGCCGAAGGTCGCCGATCGTTGGCGTGAACAGCAAAAGCCCGGTAGCGGCATCTGGTATGACCTGGGCACCCACCTGCTCGATCAGGTTCGCACCTTGTTCGGGATGCCGCGAGCCATCCTGCTCGACCTGGCCGCCGAGCGGGACGGCGCCGAAGTCGACGATGTCTTTCTGGCCCTGCTCGACTATGAGGGAATGAGGGTGACGCTCCAGGCCAGCTCACTGGTGGCCGAGCCTTCCCCCCAGCTGACACTCCATGCCACGGGGGGAAGTTTCGTGAAGCATGGTCGTGACCCCCAGGAAAACTGGCTGCGCGCCGGACACGTTCCCACACCGGGCTGGGGAGTCGACGAGCGTCCCGGCCGCCTCACCCGGAACGAGGGGGAGGGGAGCGCGGTCGAGCTGGTCGGACGGGAGCATCCTTCGGTACCTGGCGACTACCCGGCCTACTATGCGGGCATCGTGGAAGCCCTCTCGGGACAGGTTCCGCCACCGGTTACCGTCGAGGAGGCGCTGGAGGTGATGACGCTGCTGGAGGCGGGGCTGGACAGCTATCGGCAGGACCGCTGGATACGGCTCAAGGATACCAACGTCAACTCGCGGACCCTGCATGGGCGCAGCGGCTGAGCGGGGCACGTACAGGGCCCCGCTACCAGCTCAGGGGCGCGTCGTCTTCGCGGCGTTGGCGCAAGGTATCGCGGGCGATGAACAGCGCCGCGATGGCTCGTGCTTCATGGAAGTCCTCACGCAATAACAGGGCCGGCAGCTCTTCAAGGGCGTGAGTCTCCACCACCAGCGGTTCTGGCTCGTCGCCGGGCAGGCGCCTGGGATAGAGCTCCGTGGCCAGCAGCACCTGCATGCGGTGACGCATGTAGTTGGGGGCCAGTGACAGTTCCACCAGAGGCTCGATGCGGCTGGCACCGAAGCCGCACTCTTCCATCAGCTCACGATTGGCGGCGGTAATCATGTCTTCGCCGGGGTCGACCAGCCCCTTCGGTAATGTCAGCACATAATCCTCGAAACCGGCCGCATACTCACGGATCAGCAGCACGTGTTCCGGGTCGGGCATGGCGATGATCATTACCGCCCCCTGGTCGCTGCCGGTCAGCCGCTCGAAGGTGCGCTCGGCTCCGTTGGCGAAGCGAAGATCCAGTGACTCGATGTGAAAGAGGCGGCTTCTGGCAACCGACTGGCGTGACAGTACCTGGGGTTTCTGAAGATAGAAGGTATCGGACATGGTGTCTCCGTTGCGAATAGACGAGCCGGATACGCCGCCTGTGCCTTGCCAGGAATGCGCCGCGGGTGTCCATTGGGTACAATATCACGCCTTCCACCACTATCGACGCCATCCGGAGCCGCAATGATCGACTGGTGCGCCATCGATACCGTTCTGCTGGACATGGACGGCACCCTGCTGGACCTTCACTTCGACAGTCATTTCTGGCTGGAGCACCTGCCACGGCGCTATGTGGAGCTGCACCGGCTGGATAAAGCGACCCAGGAAGCCCTGCGGGCGCGTATCATTCGTGAAAAGGGCACTCTCAACTGGTACAGCCTGGCCTACTGGAGCCGCGAGCTGGGGGTTGACGTCGTCGCGCTGAAGCGCGAGATCCAGCATCTCATCGGCTTGAGAAGCGATGCGCTGGACTTCCTCAAGTGGCTGAAGCAGGCGCACCCCCGGGTCGTGCTGGCCACCAATGCCGATCGCGAGAGCCTGGAGCTCAAGCTGCCGATCACCGGCCTCGAAAGCTACCTGGATGCCATCGTGTCGTCGGCCGACCTGGGCGTGCCCAAGGAAGCTCAGGCGTTCTGGTTCGCCATGCAGGAAGTCGAGCCGTTCGATCCCTCCCGCACCCTGTTCATCGATGACAACCTGGACGTACTGGAAAGCGCACGGGAGTATGGCATTCGTCACCTGCTCGGTATCAAGCAGCCGGACAGCACCCGGCCGGAAAAGGAGCTGAAGGAGTTCATCGCCCTGGATCGCTTCGCCGCCATTCTGCCGGAGACCCTGCCGGCGGAGGCAAGGCGGGAAATGTCGGGTGACGACCCGACGGCGGTAGCGGCGCGCAAGGGTGGTCAACCTGAAAGAAGCAGATGAATTCGGCACGGGAGGTGGCATGGATAACGTACGACTCGACAAATGGCTCTGGGCCGCCCGCTTCTTCAAGACCCGCGCCCTGGCCAAGAAGGCCATCGAAGGGGGCAAGGTCCACTACAACGGCGACCGGGCCAAGACCAGCAAGAGTGTCGAAGTGGGAGCGCTGGTACGCGTGCCCCAGGGCTGGGACCACTGGGAAGTGGAAGTGATGGCGCTTTCCGCCCAGCGCCGGGGGGCGCCCGAGGCCCGTGAACTTTACCGTGAGACGCCCGAAAGTGAAGCGCGTCGCGCCCGTGAGGCCGAAGCCAGGCGCCTGACCAACCAGGCCATGCAGCACCCCCAGCGTCGGCCCGACAAGAAGCAGCGCCGGGACATACAGCGCTTCCAGCGCCAGCAGGATGACTAGACAGAGATCCCCATGACCGATCAGATCCAGCGTTTTCTCTTCGACAATACCAATGTGCGTGGCGAGATCGTCACGCTCGAGCATGCCTATGTCGATGTCCTCGACCGTCACGGCTACCCGCCGGCCATCAATCGCCTGCTGGGTGAGCTGTTGGCGGCGGTGGCGTTGCTCACCGACACCGTCAAGCTCGACGGTATCCTTGGCATCGAGGTTCGCGGGCAGGGGGCGCTGTCGTTGCTGATGGCCGAATCCAACCCCGGTGGTGAGCTACGGGCCATCGCACGGCTGGCCGACGGCTCGGACCTGCCTGACGACGGGCAAGGCTTTCGTGATCTGGTTGGCGACGGCCATATCGTCATTACGCTGGACCCGAAAGAGGGCAACCGCTACCAGGGCATCGTGGCGCTGGAGCATGACAGCCTGGCCGGGTGCCTGGAGGCCTATTTCGCCCAGTCCGAACAGCTACCCACGCATCTGCGGCTGACGGCAGACGGAGCGAGAGCCGGCGGGCTGTTGCTGCAGCGTCTGCCGGACGAGTCGATGAACCAGGATGACGACGCATGGGATCGCAGTATCCACCTGGCCCGTACGTTGCGCAGCGACGAACTGCTGGGACTCGACCAGCAGGAAGTGCTGCGCCGGCTCTACCACGAGGAGACGGTTCGTGTCTTCGCGCCCAAGCCGCTGCGCTTCGGCTGTACCTGTTCCCGGGAACGCATCGGCGCGGCATTGCTGAGCCTGGGAGAGCAGGAACTGCGCGAGGTCCTGGCCGAGCAGGGCGTCATCGAGACCCAATGCCACTTCTGCCATACCCATTACCGCTTCGGCGGGGCCGAGATGGAAGCGCTGCTGACGACTCCGGATGGGGGACCCCATACGCTGCACTGACACGCATGGTATCGACCCGTTTCGTGCCCCCGGGGGACGACAGGACGAAAGCGGCATCGATGTTGCATCGCACAAACATGATGTGAGTCAACCTGCTGCGATGTAGCGTCGATGTAGTAGTAAAACTACATGAACTTCGGCTAACGCCAGCGTTTCCTGTCGGCTTCCTTTTTGCCATAATGGCGCCCGCCTCCAGGGCGATCGTCTCGATACAAGACGGCAACCATCCGCACGGACGATCGGACACCCCACCAGCAGATGGCGTTACGGACGCCTGGCCCACGAGAGAGAACCGGCCGCAAGGCCCAGGAATCGACATGACCACATCCCAAGCCGCTCCTCAAGCACACGTCAATCTCAGCAGCGCCGCACTCATCGAGCGTGCCGTGGCACGCGGTGAAGGCCGCCTGGCCGCCAATGGGGCGCTGGTGGTGAACACTGGCCTTCGCACCGGCCGTTCCCCCAAGGATCGCTTCATCGTCGACGAGCCCTCTACCAGCAGCCAGATCGACTGGGGCAGCGTCAACCGTCCCTTCGATGCCGATAAGTTCGATGCGCTATGGGCCCGTGTCGAGGATTACCTGAACAGCGGCGAGCGGTTTGTCTCGGAGCTCCATGTCGGCAGCGATCCGACCCACTACCTGCCGGTTCGCGTCACCACCGAGACCGCCTGGCACAACCTGTTCGGCCGTACCATGTTCGTGCGTCCGGAAGCCTACAACCCGTCCGCCAAGGAAGAGTGGACCATCCTCAACGCCCCGCACTTCGAGTGTGATCCGAACCGTGACGGCACCAATTCCGACGGCACCGTGATCCTCGATTTCGCCCGGAAGAGGGTGCTGATCGCCGGCATGCGTTACGCAGGTGAAATGAAGAAGGCCATGTTCTCGGTGCAGAACTTCCTGCTGCCGGCCTCCGACGTGCTGCCCATGCACTGCTCGGCCAACGTGGGCGAGGATGGCGAGACCACGTTGTTCTTCGGTCTCTCCGGCACCGGCAAGACCACCCTGTCCGCCGACCCGGCGCGCTACCTCATCGGCGATGACGAACATGGCTGGGGTCCGGGCACCGTCTTCAATATCGAAGGCGGCTGCTATGCCAAGTGCATCGACCTTTCCGAGAAGAACGAGCCGGTCATCTGGCACGCCATCAAGTTCGGTACCGTACTGGAGAACGTGGTTCTGGACGACCGTCGCGAGCCCGACTACACCGACGACAGCCTGACCCAGAACTCCCGTGCCGCCTATCCGCTGGAGCATGTGGACAAGCGCGTACCGGAAAACCGTGCCGGCGAGCCCAGTGCCATCATTTTCCTGACCTGCGACATGTCCGGTGTGCTGCCCCCGGTTTCGGTGCTGTCCAAGGAAGCCGCGGCATATCACTTCCTCTCCGGCTATACCGCCAAGGTGGGCTCCACCGAGATGGGCTCCTCCGCCGGTCTCGAGGCGACCTTCTCCACCTGCTTCGGCGCGCCGTTCTTCCCGCGCCCGGCCCGTGAGTATGCCGATCTATTGATCAAGCGTGTCGATGCCAAGGACGCCCAGGTCTACCTGGTGAATACCGGCTGGACCGGTGGCGCCTATGGCGAGGGTGGTTCGCGCTTCTCGATCCCGACCACCCGCGCCATCATCAGCGCGATCCAGACCGGTGTCCTGCGCGACATCGAAACCCGGCGTATCGATGGCCTGAACCTCGATGTTCCCACATCGGTTCCCGGCGTCGACTCCCGCCTGCTCGACCCTCGTGAGACGTGGGAAGACAAGAGCGCCTACGATCGCCAGCTGCATGAGCTGGCCGCCAAGTTCGTCGACAACTTCAAGAAGTTCGAGGGCGTCAGCGAAGCCATCGTCAAGGCGGGCCCCGGCCTGGCCTGACGCGAACCCGCCCGCTTCATCGCGGTCTGAACGGGGAAGGGCACAAGCCCTTCCCCGTTTTGTCGTGCATTCACTCCTCGCATGCCGGGAGCGATGGCATCAGTGGAGGGCAGTCGTGAGACGACGTCACTTCCCGGGTCTGCTGGGTGCGGCCGGTGCCGTGGGGATATTGCCTGTCAATCGGTGTTGTCGCGCTCGGCCTGATCGAAGGCCGGCGCGAGTCGAATGACCAGCAGCATCACGGCGAGCAGGGCAGCCCCGGCGAGCAGGAAGGTCAGGGTGAAGCCGACCAGTTCCGCGATCACCCCGAGGATCAGCGGTGCCAGGACCTGGGCGCCGCGATTGCCCATCAGGCGCATGCCCAGCGCGCTCGAGCGTTGCTCGGGTTTGACGTGCTCGGCGAGGATGACCATCGACAGCGGCTGCGAGATCCCCGAGCCGAGACCGACCAGCATCGCCAGTACCGCAAGCGCCACCGCACTGCCGGTCATGCCTGTCCACATCAGCCCCATCGCCACCGCCGCCACCGAGGCGATCATCGTCTTCGAGCGTCCGCCCATGGCCTGGATCACCTGGGGCATGATCGGGCGGATCAGCATCGCCGACAGGGCCCGAAGGCTCACCAGTACCCCGATCAAGGTGGCCGAGAAGGTCAATTCCTCCAGGTACACCGGGAGAAAGGCGGCATGAGCGCCGAGGGCGAACAGCACCGCCACGGTAACGGCGATCGACATCTGTACGCCGATATTGTCGCGCAGCAGCGAGGCCTGGGCACGGTAGCCGAGCAGCGAACGCGGGGTGGCGTGGCCGCGGCGGGCGTTGCCGACGAAGTAGCAGGAACTGATCAGACTGATCGCCGGTATCGCACCGATCGCGGCGAATACCCAGCCCATGCCGAGGGTGTCGATCAGGCGGCCGGCCAGCAGCGGGCCGACCAACTGGCCGCCCGAGAGACACATCGTGTACCAGCCGAAATAGCGCTCCAGGGCCCGGCCTCGGCCGAGTCCCGCGACGACCGATTGCGCGGCGATGACCATCACCACATGGGCCAGGCCGATGACGACCTGGGTGGCCAGCAGGCCGGAGAAGGTGGGCAGGGCCACGCTTAGCCAAGGGCCCAGCATCATGCCCACGGCGCCAATAAAGAAGACCTTCTGCGGACCCACACGTGTGACGATACCGCCCAGCGGGATGGCGAACACCAGCGGCAGCAGATAGGGCGCCGATAGAATCAGCCCCACCAGCGACGGGCTGGCGCCAAGCTCCAGCGCGCGCAACGGCACCGCCAGTAGCAGCATGGTCTGGGCCACGAAGACACTGGTCAGGCCGATGCAGACCATGACCAGGTTGCGAATAGCGTCGGGGGCCGGGGTTGTGCTTGAGCTGTCGTCCATGACTTTCCTTGGCAAGTGGTGGGTCAGGCCTTGAACAGCACCGGGCCTCAAGCACGGAACCCCTCGACGATATGCTGCGCCAGGCCATCCACCGCGGGTGAGGTGGCCTCGGGTGAGCGCAGCAGCACGATGGAGCCGTCCGGCAGCGGGGGCAGGCCGTCACTCTCGTCGAGGGTCCTCATGCCGGGCGTGACCAGGCTCTTCATCAGCGCGGAGACGGCTAGGCCGGCGCCCACCACCGCCTGCAGCGTGGCCAGGCTGGGGCTGGAGTAGGCGATGCGATACTGACGCCCGGCGCGGGTGAGAGCGTTGCAGGCGTGCCTTCGGCAGAAGCAGGGCTCCTCGAACAGCGCCAGGGGCAGCGGCGACTGGCGATGCACCGGGTGGCTCTCCGCCACCACCCAGACCGTCTCCTCACGGCGCAGGATGGTACCGATCTCCTGGCCCACTTCGCGGGTCACGATGCTCAGATCCAGGCTGCCCTGTTGGCGCCCGAGCAGCTCCGAGGAAGGGGCGCACTGCACCTCGACATCCACCAGCGGCCAGGTCTGCGAGAACGATTTCAGAATGCCCGGCAGAAAGCGCATGACGAAATCGTCGGGCACGCCAATTCGCACCCGTCCGACCATATCCGGCTCGCGCAGCATGTTGAGCGCCTCGCCCTGCAGCGCGAGGATGCGGCGGGCGTAGCCTAGCAGGGTGGTGCCTTCGCTGGTCAGATGCATCTGGCGCCCCTGGCGTTCGAACAGCGGACGCTGGATGACGTCTTCCTCGAGCCGCTTGATCTGCATGCTGACGGCGGATTGGGTGCGGTTGACCGCCTGGGCCGCGCGGGTGAAGCCGCCGTGGTCGACGATGGCGACGAAGGTGCGCAGCAGTTCATGGTCGATGGTGTGGAGCATGGTCGTTTCCAACGAGCGGTTTCATGTGGCTGTCGAGTCAATCCATCAGCTGAGGTGATGATGGGCATAACTACTATTCGTTGGATTGATTCTAGTGCCTCGTCGAGACTTTCTCCATCGCATCAGCGGAAGGAGGAAGACGAGCATGAACATGAAGGCAACGATAGTCCGTGAAGAGGCTTCGCCTCAGCGTGAGTCCAGCCCTCGAGGGCGTTTGCGCTTCATACTGGAGCTGTGGCGCTGGGCCCGGCGTATGGATCGTCTTGCCCAGCTTCGCCGTGAGCGCAACCAGTTGCATGAGCTCAGCGATGAATTACTGAGGGACATCGGCCTGACTCGCGACGAGGCCAACCGGGAAAGCCGCCGTCACTACTGGGACGACATCGGCTGGCGGCGCTGATGCTGCGGCGACAACGTGGCGTTTATGGTACCTTGGCGTGATCTTTTGCTGTTGCAACATCAAGGATGTCATGGACGCCACGACCCGGATCATTTCACGTCTCGCCGAGGAGCTTTCCGTTCGCCCGCAACAGGTGACGGCGACGGTGGAGTTGCTCGATGGTGGGGCCACCGTGCCCTTCATTTCCCGCTATCGCAAGGAGGTCACCGGTGGCCTCGACGATACCCAACTGCGCCACCTCGACGAGCGTCTGCGCTACCTGCGTGAACTCGAGGAGCGGCGAGGCACCATTCTTGCCGCCATCGACGAACAGGGCAAGCTGTCCGATGCCCTGGCGGCCCAGATTCAGGCCGCCGATACCAAGCAGCGCCTGGAGGACCTTTACCTCCCCTATCGCAAGAAGCGTCGCACCAAGGCCCAGATCGCACGGGAAGCCGGCCTGGAGCCGCTCGCCGATGCCCTGTTTGCCGACCCCACGCTCGACCCCGAAACCGAAGCCGCCCAGTACCTGCGGCCGGCGGAAGGGGATATTCCCGCCATAGAGGACACCAAGGCAGCGCTGGATGGCGCCCGCCAGATCCTCATGGAGCGCTTTGCCGAAGACCCCGAGCTGGTGGGGGCGCTGCGCGAGCGGCTGTGGAGCGAGGGCGAGCTCGGTGCGCGGCTGCTGGAAGGCAAGGAGCGCGAAGGCGCCAAGTTTTCCGACTATTTCGAACATGACGAAAAGCTGGCCAAGGTGCCCTCGCATCGGGCGCTGGCCATGTTCCGCGGCCGCAACGAAGGCGTACTGAGCCTGGCCATTCGCCTGCCCGGCGAGGACGAGGCGCCGATCCATCCCGCACAGGTCGCCATCGCCCGGCATTTCAACATCCATGACGCAGGCCGGGCCGCCGACCGCTGGCTGGCCGACGTGGTGCGCTGGACCTGGCGGGTGAAGCTCTATACCCATCTCGAGACCGAGCTCATGGGCAGGCTGCGTGAACGCGCCGAGCTGGAAGCCATCGAGGTCTTCGCCGCCAATCTCAAGGACCTGCTGCTGGCCGCTCCGGCTGGTCAGAAGGCGACCCTGGCCATCGACCCTGGCCTGCGCACCGGGTGCAAGGTGGCGGTGGTGGACGCCACCGGCCAGTTCCTCGAACATGCCACCCTCTATCCCCATGCGCCCCGCAATGCCTGGGATGCCGCATTGGCGGAGCTGGCCCGGCTGGTGGACAAGCACGACGTGGCATTGATCGCCGTGGGCAACGGCACCGCCA
Organism: Billgrantia endophytica; assembly: GCF_002879615.1. Taxonomy (GTDB): domain Bacteria; phylum Pseudomonadota; class Gammaproteobacteria; order Pseudomonadales; family Halomonadaceae; genus Halomonas; species Halomonas endophytica. The sequence goes on along the minus strand of NZ_PNRF01000037.1, from coordinate 24,943 downwards.
GCCGCGAGACCGACCGGCTGGCCGGTGATCTGCTGACGCTGTGTTCCGCGCGAAAGGGGTCGGGCAAACGGCCGTTGGCCAAGGTGATGGTCAGCGAGGCCGGGGCCTCGGTCTACTCGGCGTCGGAATACGCCTCGCGGGAATTTCCCGACCTGGACGTCACCATTCGCGGTGCTGTTTCCATCGCCCGTCGCCTGCAAGACCCGCTGGCCGAGCTGGTCAAGATCGAGCCCAAGTCCATTGGCGTGGGCCAGTACCAGCACGATGTTTCCCAGCTGCAGCTTTCACGCAGCCTGGAAGCCGTGATCGAGGACTGCGTGAACGCCGTGGGGGTGGATCTCAACACGGCATCCAGCGCCTTGCTGTCCCGCGTCGCGGGCCTCAATGCGGCACTGGCCGAGAACATCGTCGCCAAGCGCAATGCAGAGGGCGCCTTCGTCAGCCGCAGGCAACTGCTGGACGTCAGCCGTCTGGGGGCCAAGACATTCGAGCAGTGCGCGGGCTTCCTGCGCATCATGAATGGCGACAACCCGCTCGATGCCAGCGCGGTCCATCCGGAGGCCTACCCGCTGGTGGAGCGCATCGCCAGCCGCAGCGGTCGCCCGCTGGCCAGCCTGATCGGCGACAGCGCCACCCTGAAGGCAGTGAAGCCGGCCGAATTCGCCGACGAGCGCTTCGGGGTACCGACCATCAGCGATATCCTCAAGGAACTCGACAAGCCGGGTCGCGACCCGAGGCCCGAGTTCAAGGCCGCCGAGTTCCGTGAAGGCGTGGAAACCCTCAAGGACCTGGAGCCGGGCATGATCCTGGAGGGCAGCGTCACCAACGTCACCCACTTCGGCGCCTTCGTCGACATTGGCGTCCATCAGGACGGCCTGGTCCACATTTCGGCCCTGTCCGACAAGTTCGTCGATGACCCGCGCTCGGTGGTCAAGGCCGGCGACATCGTCAAGGTCAAGGTCATGAGCGTGGACCTGGAGCGCGCGCGCATCGGGCTCACCATGCGCCTCGACGACCAGCCTGGTGATTCGGGCGACGAGAGGGGCGGCAAGCCGAGGCGTGGCGGAAGTGTCGAGCGCCACCGCGGCCAGGAAAAACCACCGCGCAAGAGTGCCGCAGCCAGTCAGGGCCAGCCCGGCGGACAGTTGGGTGCGCTGGGTGCGGCGCTGCTCAAGGCGAAGAAGGGGAAATCTTGAACCCTGCTCCAGTGACGCCATACTCTCGACAATACGCGATTGACCATTGTCGGCCGCTTCCCGCGGCCGGCACGCTTCGACCGGGAATCCTGCCGCAGGCTTCCGAGACACGGGGTCCATGCCTTGTCTGATTCATTTTCTGCTACCGTTGCGCACCTTTCCACGCTGGCTGCCGAGGGTCGTTTCGGCCGTCTGCGCCGAGGCATCGAAAAGGAAGGACTGCGCGTTGATAGGGATGGACGCATCGCCGCCACGCCCCATCCATGGGCGCTGGGTTCCAAGATGACCCACCCCCATATCACCACCGACTATTCCGAAGCGTTGCTGGAGTACATCACGCCGGTCTACAGTCGTCCGAGCGACGCCATGGCGTTCCTGGCCGACCTGCATCGCTTCAGCTATCGTCACCTGGAAGACGAACTGGTCTGGCCGGCCAGCATGCCGCCACGGCTCGATGGTAACGATAGCGTGACCATCGCCGACTATGGCCGCTCCAATGTGGGCATCATGAAGCACGTTTACCGCAAGGGCCTGGACGTGCGCTATGGCCGTATCATGCAGGCCATCGCCGGTATCCACTACAACGTTTCGCTGCCGGACGAGCTGTGGACGCTGCTGCGTGAGCGGGACGGGGCCACGGATACCCCGATGAGCGAATACCGCTCCAGCCGCTACTTCGGGCTGATCCGAAACTTTCGCCGCCACAGCTGGCTGCTGCTTTACCTGTTCGGCGCTTCCCCGGCGCTGGACCGCAGCTTCCTGCCGGACGGCGGCATTCCCGACAACCTGCAGGCGCATGGGCACGACACGCTGGTTTCCCGCTACGCCACCAGCCTGCGCATGTCGGACCTGGGCTACCAGAACAAGGTCCAGGCGCAGCTCAAGATCTGTTTCAACTCGCTGTCCAATTACGTCGGTACGCTGCGGCACGCCATCTCGACGCCGTGGCCGCCCTATGAGGCGCTGGGTGTCAGGGAGAATGGCGGCTGGCGTCAGCTCAATGCCAATATCCTGCAGATCGAAAACGAGTACTACAGCGACATCCGCCCCAAGCGGGTCGCCCGCCACAACGAGACCCCCAGCCAGGCCCTCGAGGCACGAGGGGTGGAGTACATCGAGGTTCGCTGTCTCGATCTCGACCCCCTGCTGACACTGGGAATCGACGAGTCGCGCATTCGCTTCCTCGATACCTTCCTGATGTGGTGCCTGCTCGCCGAGAGTGGATGGATCAGCGACGACGAGTGCGACCGGCTGGATGACAACCGCAAGCGCGTGGTGGACCGGGGGCGTGATCCCGAGCTGCGGCTGGAGCATGACGGGCGGCTGCGCTCCGTGGCCGACTGGGGGGGCGAGATCTTCGCCGAAATGGCGCAGGTGGCCTCGCTGCTCGATCGTCTCGAGGAGAGCACGCCCCATGTGGAGGCCCTGGCGGCGTTGGCGCCTAGCCTCGGCGATCCGTCTCTGACGCCTTCCGGCAAGCTGATGCGTCGGCTGGAAGAGACCGGCGAAGGTTTCGTCGATTCCATGCTCGCCATTGCCCGGGAGCAGGCCGAACGGCTGCGAAGCGAACCCATGGATCATGCCCGCGAGGTGCTTTTCGATCAACTGGTCGAAACCTCCCATCAGCAGCAGAAGGACATCGAGGCCACCGACGTGGACAGCTTCGATGACTTCCTCGCTCACTATTTCGACCGCGCCCGGGAGCCTCGTGCCACCGCCGCGGCAAGCCGGGGAGAGGCGTCGTGACGTCGGGATTGCAACGGGTGAGCGTACGTCAATGGAGCCTGGGCGGCCTGGCCTTCTGCGTGCTGATGATGCTGGTGGCGCTGGGCCTGGAGCACATCGGCGGCCTGGAGCCGTGTCCACTGTGCATCTTCCAGCGGGTGGCCGTACTGGCGGCGGCGGCGGTATTCATCGTCGCGGCGATCCATGACCCGCTCGGAAGGGCGGGAGCCGCGCTATACGGCGGGCTGGCGTTGGCAGCGGTCATCGGCGGGATCGCGGTGGCCTGGCGCCACCTGTGGCTCCAGTCCCTACCGCCGGACCAGGTGCCAAGCTGTGGGCCCGGCCTCGACTACATGATGGATATCCTGCCGCTGCGTGACGTGCTGGCCATGGTGTTATCGGGCTCCGGCGAATGTGCCGAGATCGACTTCCTGCTGCTGGGCATCTCGCTGCCCGGCTGGACGCTGATCGGCTTCGTCATACTGGCGTTGGCGCCGCTGGGCATGCTGCTGGGAGCCTTCCGCGAACGCCGTCCGGCCTGATCCAACAATAGGGACACCACCATGCTCTATCGTGACTTCGCCACCCAGGAAGCGATCGATCGCCAATACGATCCCTTGCGCGAGCGTGACCCGATGGCGCTCGTCACCGATTGGCGCGCACGCAGCGAAGCGTCGCGCGCCCGGTATCGGGTCACCCTCGACCAGCCGTTCGGCCCCTCGCTTGCCGAGTGCATGGACGTCTTCCATGCCGAGGGTACGAAGACACCGGTGCACCTGTTCTTTCACGGCGGCTACTGGCGCTCGTTGAGCCACAAGGAGTTCGGCTTCGTCGTCGATGGTCTGGTGCGGGCGGGGGTCACAGTGGCGGTGGTCAACTATGCGCTCTGTCCCTCGGTGCCGTTCAGCGAAGTGGTCAGGCAGAGCCAGGCGGCAGTGGCCTGGGTCCATCGCAATGGCGAGCGGCTGGGTGTCGATGCCGGCCAGCTGAGCGTCTCGGGGCACTCGGCCGGTGGGCATCTCTGCGCCATGCTGCTCGCCACCGACTGGGAAGGTGTGTTCGGCCTGCCCAACGACCTGATCCGCGGCGCGCTGTGTCTCAGCGGCCTGTACGACCTGGGGCCTTTTCCCTGGTCGTGGCTGCAGCCCAAGCTTCAGCTCACCGGGCGCGACGTGGCCGCCTACAGCCCGCTTTTTCGGCGCACCCATGTTCCGGCGCCGGTGCACCTGGTGGCGGGTGGCAAGGAGTCCAGCGAATTCGAGCGGCAGATGCTGGCCCACGCCAGGCACCTGGAGGCCCAGGGGATGGAGGTCACGTCCGAACTGCTGCCCGACGACGACCACTTCTCCCTTCTCGATCACTACCGCCCGGGCGGACACGTCGCGGAGCGGATCGGCGCCTGGCACCGGCGGCCGGCCTGACAGCGTTCCCGCCGCCTTGCCGTTACACCGGCCCGATACGATTCGCCCCGGCATTCCCCGGGGCGGTTCTGGAACGGGGAGCGGGCTCAGCCCTCCGGCAGTACGGCAGTGGCCTCGATCTCCACCTTGGCGCGGTCCTCTATCAGGTCGGCGACCTGCACCATGGTCATGGCCGGGAAGTGCTTGCCCAGCACCTCGCGGTAGGCGGCGCCCACTTCCTTGAGCCGCGCCAGGTATTCCTGCTTGTCGGTCACGTACCAGGTCAGACGCACCAGGTGCTCGGGGCCGGCACCGGCTTCATCGAGCACCTCGACGATGTTGATCAGGGCCTGATGCACCTGGGCGACGAAATCGTCGCTCTCGAACACCTGGCCGGCATTCCAGCCGATCTGTCCGCCGACATAGACGGTGCGCCCGGAGGCGAGCGTGCCGTTGGCATACCCCACGGCGGTTTTCCAGTGGGAGGGGTGGAGGAGCTGGTGTACGGAGGCGTCACTCATTATAGGTATCCTTATTGGCTGTCCATGGCAAAGTGCCGACGCATGGCATCGGGCCAGGGAAGCGGTCTTCCGCTGGCCAGGTCGACGAAAACGAGGGTGGAGTCGCTGGTCAGGCGTCGTTCGTCGCCGCGGTAGGCGGTGACCCGCAGCTTGAGGCTGGTGCGACCCGTGGCGAGGGGGGTGAGGCGGAACTCCAGCACCTCTCCCAGCCGGCTCGGAGCGTGGAACCGGGTCTCGATGGAAGCGGTGGGCACCCCGGTGCCCGACTCGACGTGGAGCCGGTTGAAGTCGTGCTCCACCACCTCGGCGAACCAGTCCTCCACCACCGAGTTGATCATCTCGAAGTAGCGCGGGTAGAAGACGATGCCGGCCGGGTCGCAGTGCTGGAAGCGGACTTTCCGCCGGGTCGTGAAGGTCATGGTGCTCTCCTGTCACACGCCGAGATAGCGGTCGCGAATGGCATCGTCGAGGGCATCGGGCTGGCCGTTCCATACCGTACGCCCCTTCTCGAGGATGGTGCAGCGATCGGCGATGGGCAGCAGCTCGGAGAGGGACTTGTCCACGATCAGGGTGGACTGGCCCTGCTCCTTGAGCAGGCGTATGGCCGACCAGATCTCCCGACGGATGACCGGGGCGAGGCCTTCGGTGGCTTCATCGAGCACCAGCAGGCGCGGATTGGTCATCAGCGCCCGCCCGATGGCCAGCATCTGCTGTTCCCCGCCCGACAGGGTGCTTGCCATCTGATAGCGCCGCTCGGCGAGCCGTGGGAAGAGTTCTTCCACCCTTGCCAGGCTCCAGTAGCCGGGGCCGGAGGTCACCACCAGGTTCTCGCGCACCGAGAGATTGGGAAAACAGCGGCGCCCTTCGGGAACCAGCCCCAGCCCGGCCTGGGCGATACGGTAGGCGGGCAGGCGACGCAGGTCCTTCGCCTCGAACTCGATGCTGCCGCTGCGGGCCGGTGTCAGCCCGAAGATCGAACGGATGGTGGTGGTCTTGCCCATGCCGTTACGGCCCATCAGGGCGACCAGTTCCCCCGCCTCCACGGCGAGGTTCACGCCGAACAACGCCTGGGAAGGGCCGTAGAAGGTTTCGATATTGGTGACGGTGAGCATCTCAATCTCCCAGGTAGGCTTCGCGGACGTGGGGGTCTCGGCGAATCGTGGCGCTATCGCCCTGGGCGATGATGCTGCCGGCCACCAGTACCGAGATACGGTCGGCAAGCCGGAACACCGCCTCCATGTCATGCTCGATCAACAGGATCGGCACCTCCTGCTTGAGCGCCTCGAGCAGCTCGGTGAGCTGCGCCGTGCCCTCCGGGCCGAGGCCCGCCATGGGTTCGTCCAGCAGCAGGACACGGGGCTTGAGTGCCAGGGCACAGGCGACCTCGACCTGACGGCGTTCGCCATGGGAGAGTTCCGACACCGGCGTCCAGGCGCGGTGGCCAAGCCGCATGCGCTCCAGCGCCTCGCGGGCGGGAGCCTGCAGGCTCTCGTCGCGGCTCACCGGTGTCCAGAAACGGAAGCTGTGACCCTGCAGGGCCTGGACGCCGATCATCACGTTGCGCATCACCGACAGCGGCTCGGCCAGCGACGAGATCTGAAAGCTGCGGCCCAGTCCCAGGCGGGCCCGCTGGGAGACATTCAATGCCGTGATCTCCTTGCCGGCCAGGTGCACGCTGCCCTCGTCCGGGCGCAGGCTGCCGGCGATCTGGCCGATCAGGGTCGACTTGCCGGCGCCGTTGGGGCCGATCAGCGCGTGGATCTCGCCCGGCTGCAGATCGAGGGAGACGTCGTGGGTGGCCTGCAGGGCGCCGAAGCGCTTGTACAGGCGGGTCAGGGACAGCACGCTCTCACTCATTACGCTCTCTCCCGGCCAGCCACCCCATCACCCCATGCTTGGCGAACAGCACCACGCACAGCAGCATCAGGCCGAGGAACAGCTTCCAGTATTCGGTCAGCCCACCCAGCAGCGTCTCCATCATCACGAACAGGATGGCTCCGGCCAGCGGGCCATAGAGTCGGCCAACCCCACCAAGGATGACGATTACCATCAGCTCCCCCGAAAAGTGCCAGCTGAGCATGGTGGGGCTGATGAAGCCGTTGAGGTCGGCATACAGCGCGCCGGCCAGGCCCGTGATCATGGCCGAGATGACGAAGGCCATCAGTCGAATGGGGTAGGGGGAAATCCCGGCGGTCGCCAGGCGCGTATCGTTGAGTCGCGCCATGGTCAGGGCCGCACCGAAGCGCGACTTCATCAGTCGCGAGGTGATCGCCATCGACAGCAACAGCCCGGCGAAGCAGATCAGGAAGAAGACCAGGGGCTGGTTGGTATCGACCAGGGGCAGCGTATTGCGCAGATAGATCGGCAGGCCATCCTCGCCGCCATAGGAGGGCCAGGAGTTGGCGAAGTAGTACATCATCTGCGCGAAGGCCAGGGTGATCATGATGAAGTAGACCCCCGTGGTGCGCAGCGAGATGGCGCCGATGGCCAGCGCCAGCAGGCCGCAAAGCAGAATGGCGGCCAGCCAGATCACCAGCATGCTGTCGCTGCCCGGGATGGCGACCGGCCAGCTCATGAACGGCGTGAAATCGAAGGCGTGATAGGCGCTGATGCCGGCCACGTAGCCACCCAGGCCGAAGTAGGCGGCATGGCCGAAACTCACCATGCCGCCATAGCCGATCGCCAGGTTGAGCCCCACGGCGGCCATGGCGATCACGGTAATGCGCGAGGCCAGGTTGATATAGTAGATATGGCCCAGCAGATAGGCGGCGAGTGGCGCCAGCAGCAGCAGGGCCAGCAGGCCGATCTGAACCAGGCCCTTGCGATCGAACCACCTGGCCGGCATCGCCGGCAGGCCGGGAGGCGCGATGATACCTGTCTTGAGTTTATCCATTGGCGGCAAACAACCCCTTCGGCTTGAACGCGAGAATGACGGCCATGAGAATGTAGATCAGCATGGCGGCCAGCGCGGCCCCCACCCCGGCGGCTTCGGAGGGACTCATGAAATTGCGGAACAGGGCCGGCAGGAAGACGCGTCCCAGGGTGTCCACGACACCGACCAGGACGGCGCCGAACAGGGCGCCCTTGATCGAGCCGATGCCGCCGATGACGATGACCACGAAGGCCAGGATCAATACCGGCTCCCCCATGCCCACCTGCACCGACTGCAGGGCGCCGACCATCGCCCCGGCCAGGCCGGCCAGCGCCGCTCCCATGGCGAACACCAGGGTATAGAGGCGGGCGATGTTGACGCCCAGCGCGCCGATCATCTCGCGGTCGCTCTCGCCGGCGCGGATACGCATGCCCAGCCGGGTGCGCGAGATCAGCAGGTAGAGACCGATGGCCACGGCGATGCCCACACCGATGATCACCAGCCGGTAGAGCGGATAGCGGGCGCCGCCGGGCAGGGTGACGAAGCCCGTCAGGGACTGTGGTGGGCTGAGCCACAGCGGCGAGGAGCCGAACAGCCAGCGAGTGCCCTCGGAGAAGATCAGGATCAGCGCGAAGGTGGCCAGGACCTGATCGAGATGGGGACGGTGGTAGAGACGTCGGATGACGATCAGCTCGACCAGCGCACCCACCGCGGCGGCAACCAGTACACCGGCCACCAGGCCGGTGAAGAAGGAGCCGGTGGCGGCGGTGGCCAGGGCAGTGGCATAAGCGCCGACCATGTAGAAGGAGCCGTGGGCCAGGTTGATCAGCCCCATCACGCCGAATACCAGCGTCAGCCCGCTGGCCATCAGGAACAGCATGGTGCCCAACTGCAGGCCGTTGATGAGCTGCTCGATAAACAAGGTAACGGACACGGCAAGCTTCCTTATGTTTTACATCTGGCAGTCGACGGCGTAGACGTCCTGGATGTCCTCGACGGCCAGGCCGACCAGGCGGTTGGTGGGCTGGCCGTCGTCACCCTCGACCACCTCGCGGACATGGATGTCCTGGATGGGATGGTGATTGGGGCCGAAGCGGAACTTGCCACGCACCGAGTCGAAGTCGGCCTCGCGCAATGCCTCGCGGAAGGCATCCTGGTCACTCGGGTGCGCCTTGTCCAGGGCGCTGAAAATCAGCAAGGCCGTGTCATAGCCCTGAGCGGCATAGAGGGTCGGCATCCGGTCGTAGGCCTCCTGGAAGCCACTGACGAACCTGTGGTTGGCCTCGTTGTCGAGGTCGTAGGCCCACAGCGACGTGTTCATGGCACCGATCGCCGCGCTGCCCACCGCCTTGATGATGGTTTCGTCGAAGGAGAAGGCCGCGCCGAACACCGGCAGATCGACGCCGGAATTGTCCCACTGGTTCATGAAGGAGATACCCATGCCGCCGGGCAGGAAGAAGAACAGGCTGTCGGCATTGCTGGCGCGGATCTGGGTGATCTCGGCGGCGTAGTCGGTCTGGCCCATCTGGGTGTAGATCTCGTCGACCACCTCGCCCTCGTAAAGGTGCTTGAAACCGGCCAGGGCATCGGTGCCGGCGGGGTAGTTGGGGGCCAGCAGGATCGGCCGCTCGTAGCCCTGCTCGCGCATGTAGGCGCCCATCGCGCCGTGCAGGTTGTCGTTCTGGTAGGCGACGTTGAAATAGTTCTCGTGGCACATGCGCCCGGCCAGGTCGGAGGGGCCGGCGTTGGGCGAGATGTAGAAGGTGCCCTGGCGCACGGCGGCGGGCACCACCGCCATGGCCAGATTGGACCAGATCAGGCCGGTGAGGATATCGACGTTGTCGCGCTGCATGAACTCGTTGGAGAGGCTTCTGGCCAGATCGGGACGATTGGCGTCGTCCTGTACCAGCAGTTCGATGTCATCGCGGCCGGCCTGCTCGATGGCCAGCCTGAAACCATCGCGAACATCCACGCCGAGATGGGAGCCGCCGCCGGACAGGGTGGTGATCATGCCGATCTTCACCTCGTCGGCATGGGCCGCCATCAGGCTGGAGGAGAGCAGCAGGCCGAGGCCGACGCTTGCGAATGTCTTCATGGGGGTTACCCTCTCTGCGTTGTTGGTATTGTGGATGTTGCGGAGCGCCGTCATGGCACCGGGTTGTCGGGATAGTGCGCCTGACGCAACTGGAAGCGCTGAATCTTTCCGGTAGCCGTCTTCGGCAACGTCTCGACGAAACGGATCGAACGGGGATACTTGTAAGGCGCGATGGTCTGCTTGACGAAATCCTGCAGACGCTGGACACAGCCCTCGTCCGGTTCGATCTCGGGAGACAGTACCACGAAGGCTTCGACGATCTGCCCACGCTCGCCATTCGGTGCACCGATCACCGCGCACTCCCGCACCATCTCGTTGGCCAGCAGCGCGGCCTCGACTTCGGGACCGGCGATATTGTAGCCGGCGGATACGATCATATCGTCGTTGCGAGCGGCAAAATGAAAATAGCCCTCGGCATCCTGATAGAAGGCATCCCCGGTAATGTTCCAGCCATCGCGGACATAGTCACGCTGGCGTGAGTCGGCCAGATAGCGGCAGCCGGTGGGACCCCTCACCGCCAGGCGGCCGACCTCGCCTCGGGGCAGCTCACGCATGCCGGCATCGACGATGCGGGCCTCGTAGCCTGCCACCGGCAGGCCGGTACAGCCGGGGCGGTGGTCGTCCAGTCGGTTGGAGAGGAAGATGTGCAGCATCTCGGTGGCGCCGATTCCATCCAGGATGGGAGTGCCGGTGCGCTGGATCCAGTCGTGATAGATCGGCGGGGGCAATGTCTCGCCGGCCGATACCGCCACCCGCAGGCTCTCCAGTTCGCGCCCGCTCTCCAGGGAGGCGAGCATGGTGCGGTAGGCGGTGGGGGCGGTGAAGACCACCGTGGCGCGATGCTCCCGGATGATCTCCAGCATGTTGGGGGGCGAGGCGCGTTCCAGCAGCACCGCCGTGGCGCCGAAGCGCAGCGGGAAGATCGCAAGGCCCCCCAGGCCGAAGGTGAAGGCCAGCGGCGGCGAGCCGACGAAGACATCGTCCGGCGTCACCTGCAGCACCTCCCTGGCATAGCCATCGGCGATGATCAGCAGGTCGCGATGGTAGTGCATGGTGGCCTTGGGCTCACCGGTGGTGCCGGATGTGAAGCCCAGCAGTGCCACGTCGTCGGCGGCGGTATCCACGGCAGCGAAGTCGTCGGCCTTGTCCAGCGCCAGGCGATCGAGCTCGGCGTCGTGGTTGGCGGTGCCGTCGAAGGCGACGACCCGCTGAAGGAATGCACTGTTCGAGGCGCAGGCCTCGAGTTCCTCGAGCAGGCGCGAGTCGCACAGGGCCAGCGACACCTCGGCCTTGTCGACGATCTGGCCCAACTCGCCGGCGCGCAGCATTGGCATGGTGTTGACCACCACGGCGCCGGCCTTGGTGGCGGCCAGCCAGCAGGCCACCATGGCCGGGTTGTTGGCCGAGCGGATCAGCACCCGATTGCCCGGTCGCACGCCCAGGTCCTCGACCAGGGCGTGGGCCAGGCGATTGGTCCATCCGGCCAACTCACAGTAGGTGCGTTGCCGGCCGTTGCCGATCAGGGCGACACGGTCGCCGTGGCCCTGTTCGACCTGCCGGTCGCAGAGCGCCACGGCGGCATTGAGCCGCTCGGGGTAGTCGAAGCCCGCAAGCAACAGGTCGGGAAACCGCGCCCCGGGGGGCAGGTTGTCCCGAGCGAAGCTGTCGCCATGGGCCGATGGTGTGTTCATGACCATTCTCCGTACATCGTGTTTTTGTTGTTCGGCGCCCTGGGGCGTCGACAGGGGGATACGGTGTCTGGCGTGTCTTGGGAAACACTGCACAAATGCCTGCGCGAGCGAATCGCTGCGTTGCGCGGTGCCGAAGCGTCGGAATCCTCACCTATAACCCCATAGGCTCCGGCTCCTGTGCTCCGTGCGCCTTGCGCTTCATCTCGCTCGCCGATTTGTTCAGCGCTTCCCCTTATCGTTTTGTTCGTCTCGGGCGGTGTCCTGTTGTGCCAAGCAGCTGCGGGCAATGATGACTTTCTGTACGTCGGAAGCGCCCTCGTAGATGCGCAGGGCGCGAATCTCGCGATAGAGACTCTCGACGATATGCCCCTTGCGCACACCGTCGCCGCCGTGAAGCTGCACCGCCTTGTCGATGACCCGCTGGGCGCGGTCGGTGGCGAACAGTTTGGCCATGGCCGCCTCGCGGGTGACGCGTTCGGCGCCCTGGTCCTTGGTCCAGGCGGCGCGGTAGACCAGCAGCGCGGAAGCATCCACGTCCAGCGCCATGTCGGCCAGGTGTCCCTGGACCATCTGCAGGTCGGCCAGTTGGGCGCCGAACAGCTCGCGGCCACGGGCGCGCGCAAGCGACTCGTCCAGTGCCCGGCGGGCGAAGCCCAGGGCGGCGGCGCCCACGGTGGAACGGAAGACGTCGAGCACCGACATGGCGATGCGAAAGCCCTGGCCGGGCTGGCCGATCACCGCACTCCTCGGCAGCCGCATGTCATTGAAGCCGAGCCGTGCCAGGGGGTGCGGCGAGATCGTCTCCAGCCGCTCGCAAATCTCGAGCCCCGGCGTGTCGGCCGGTACCAGGAACGCCGAGAGCCCCTTGGCACCGGGCCCTTCGCCGGTGCGGGCGAAGACCGTGTAGAGATCGGCGATGCCGCCGTTGGAAATCCATGTCTTCTCGCCGTCGAGGCGATACGTGTCTCCGTCGAGCTCGGCCGTGGTGTCGAGCTGGGCCACGTCGGAGCCGGAACGGGGTTCGGAAAGGGCGAAGGCGGAAAGGGCCTCGCCGCGACGGGTCTTCTCCAGCCATTCGCGCTGTGCCGGCGAGCCGAACAGGCTGATGGCGCCGGTGCCCAGCCCCTGCATGGCGAAGGCGAAATCCGCCAGGCCGTCGTGGCGGGCCAGCGTCTCGCGGATCAGGCACAGGCTGCGCACGTCGATGGCGTCGCCGGCGGTGCCATCGAGAAAACCGGCCTGGCCGAGATCGCGCACCAGGCGAATGCAAGTGGCATCGACGTCGGCGTGGTCCCGCGGCAGCTCGGCCTGGCACCAGCGCTCCAGCCGTTCGGCCAGCTCGCGATGGCGCGGCTCGAAGAAGGGCCAGTTCAGAAAGCTCGTGTCGCTCATCAATCCCCCCCGAAGACCGGCTTCTGTCTGGCGGCGAAGGCGCGATAGGCGCGCTCGAAGTCGCGGGTCTGCATGCAGATCGCCTGGGCCTGGGCCTCGGATTCGATGGCCTGTTCCAGGCTCATCGACCACTCCTGGTTGAGCTGGGTCTTGGTGATGCCGTGGGCGAAAGTCGGGCCCTTGGCCAGTCGGGTGGCATAGGCCAGCGCCTCGGCCTCCAGCGCTTCCGGCTCGACGAGGCGATTGTAGAAGCCCCACTGGTGGCCCTCCTCGGCGCTCATGCTGCGGCCGCTGTAGAGCAGGTCAGCGGCGCGGCCCTGGCCGATGATACGGGGCAGCATGGCGCAGGCCCCCATGTCGCAGCCGGCGAGCCCCACCCGGGTGAACAGGAAGGCGGTGCTGGCCCGGGGAGTGGCGAAGCGGATATCCGAGGCCATGGCAATGATCGCGCCGGCGCCGACACAGATACCGTCCACGGCGGCGATCACCGGCCTTCCGCAGTGGATCATCGCCTTGACCAGGTCACCGGTCATGCGGGTGAAGGCCAGCAGCTCCTTCATGTCGCTATCGACCAGCGGGGCGATGATCTCGTGCACGTCGCCGCCGGAGCAGAAGTCATCGCCGTTGGCGGCGAACACCACCGCTTTCACGTCCTCGGCATAGACCAGGTCGCGGAAGGTGTCGCGCAGCTCCGCGTAGCTGTCGAAGGTGAGCGGGTTCTTGCGCTCGGGGCGGTTCAACTGGATGACGGCGACATCTCCCTCCATGCGCCAGAGAAAGTGTCGCGGCGTCAGGTCGGCCAGTTTCATTGTCGTTCTCCCGTCTCGGCTGGCAAGCGGTGCAGCAGCTCGCCGATATGGTGGGCATCCTCTTCGGTAACGCCGTCGAGCAGGGCGTTGACCCAACCCTCATGCGCCACCGCCATGGTGGTGAACGCGTCACGGCCGGCCGGTGTCAGGCGTACCCGGGTGGCGCGGCGGTCGCCCTCGATGGCGATTCGCTCGACGCTGCCGTCTTCCACCAGCCGGTCGACGATGCCGGTGACGTTGCCGTTGGACACCCGCAGCGAGCGCGACAGCTCGTTCATCTTCAGGCCGTCCGGGGCGCGCTGCAGGGCGGACATGACGTCAAAGCGGGGCAGGGTGGAGTCGTACTCGACGCGCAGTCGTTCGCGCAGTGCCGCCTCCACCTGGCGGGTCACCCGCAGCATGCGCAGCCACAGGCGCAGGCGCTCCTTGCTCAAGGCTTCCTGTTGCGCAAACGGGGCCGTCATGTCTCGCCTCCTGAAATCGAGATCGCCTGGCCGTTGATGGCGCCGCTGTGCGGCCCGCACAGCCACAGCGCGGTGGCGGTGACCTCGGCCGGCTGGATCAGGCGGCCGCCGGGGTTGGTGGACTGGAAATGGGCGCGCGCCCGCTCTGCCGACTGGCCGGTTCTGGCCACGATGGTCTCGACGCTTGCCTCGAGCAGGGGGGTGTCGGTGAAGCCGGGGCACAGGGCGTTGACGGTGATGTCGCGCCCGACGGTCTCCTGGGCCAGGGCGCGAACCAGGCCGACCACGCCGTGCTTGGCGGCGCAGTAGGGGGCCACGTAGGCATAACCCTTGAGGCCCGCGGTGGAAGCCACGGCGATCAGGCGGCCGCCGTCGGCCAGGTGCCTGAGCCCTTCGCGCAGGGTCAGGAACGCCCCGGTGAGGTTCACGTCCAGCATGCGCTGCCACTGGTCGAGCCCGGTACGGACCAGGGGCGCGCTCTCGGCCGCCCCGGCATTGGCGATGACGATGTCCACCTCGCCGAGGCGCTCGAACAGAGCCGCCATGGCCGCTTCGTCGGTGACGTCCACCACGGCGGCGTGGAGGTTCGCATGGCGGGCGGCCATGGCCTCGAGCGGCGCGGCGCGGCGTCCGGTGATGGTCACCTCGGCGCCCGCCCCGGCGAAGGCCAGCGCCATGTCGGCGCCGATGCCACTGCCACCGCCGGTGATGACCACTTGCTTGGCGTTCAGGTCGTCCATGCTACACCCACCCTTCGCCGCGTTCGGCCAGGCGCTGGAGCTGGTCGCGGCCGGGGCCGTAGGGCAGCGGCCAGTCGCACTGGCTGTCGCCCAGCCCGGCCGCGGCGTGCAGCGTCCAGTAGGGGTCGGCCAGGTGCGGGCGTGCCAGGCATACCAGGTCGGCACGACCCGCCATCAGGATCGAGTTGACATGATCGGCCTGGTAGATGTTGCCCACCGCCATGGTCGCCATGCCGGTTTCGTTGCGGATGCGGTCGGAGAAGGGCGTCTGGAACATACGGCCATAGACCGGCCGGGCACGGGTCGATGTCTGGCCGGCGGAAACGTCGACGATGTCCACGTCGGCGGCCTGCAGCAGGCGGGCGATCGCCACCGCCTCGTCCGGAGTCACGCCTTCCCCTTCCACCCAGTCGCTGGCCGAAATGCGTACCGAGAGCGGCTTGTGGGCGGGCCAGGCCGCGCGCACCGCGCGGATCACCTCCAGCGGGTAGCGCAGGCGGTTCTCCAGCGAGCCGCCGTACTCGTCATCGCGATGATTGGTCAGCGGGGTAATGAAGGACGACAGCAGATAACCGTGGGCGGCGTGGACCTCGACCATGTCGAAGCCGGCGCGATCCGCCATCCTGGCGGCCTCGACGAACTCGTCGCGCACCCGGTCCATGTCGCCGCGATCCATCGCCTTCGGCACCTGGTTGCGCTCCGACCAGGGCACTGCCGATGCGGCCAGCAGCGGCCAGTTGTTTTCCGGCAGCGGCGCGTCCATCTCCCGCCAGCCCAGCTGGGTCGAGCCCTTGGGGCCGGAATGACCGATCTGGGCGCACAGCTTCGCCGGGGTTTCGGCGTGCACGAAGTCGCACAGGCGCCGCCAGGCGGCCTCGTGTTCAGGGGCGTAGAAGCCCGGGCACCCTGGCGTGATGCGGCCCTCGGGGCTGACGCAGGTCATCTCGACATGGACCAGACCGGCACCGCCCTTGGCCCGCTCGGCGTAGTGCACGAAGTGCCAGTCGGTGGGGCAGCCGTCCACGGCCCTGTACTGGGCCATGGGGGAGACCACGATGCGGTTGGCCAGGGTCATGTCGCGTAACCTGAACGGGGCGAACATGGGCGCGCGGTCACTGTCCGGGACACCCGCCTGCCGCTGGAACCAGCGCTCGGCGCTGCCCAGCCACTCGGGGTCGCGCAGGCGCAGGTTCTCGTGGCTGATGCGCTGGGAACGGGTCAACAGCGAGTAATTGAACTGCACCGGGTCGAGGTCCAGATAGCGTTCCACCTGCTCGAACCACTCGGTGGAGTTGCGTGCCGCCGACTGCAGGCGCAGCACCTCGGTGCGCCGCTCCTCCTCGTAGCGGGCGAAGGCGGCGGCCATGTCGGGCTCGCTATGCAGGTAATCGGCCAGGGCGATGGCGCTCTCCAGTGCCAGCTTGGTACCGGAACCGATGGAGAAGTGCGCGGTGGCCGCGGCATCGCCCATCAGCACCACGTTCTCGAAGCTCCAGCGCTCGCACAGCACCCGCGGAAAGTTGATCCAGGCGGAACCGCGGATATGGTGGGCGTTGGTCATCAGCGAATGACCGCCCAGGTGGCGGGCGAAGATCCGCTCGCAGACGGCAATCGACTCCCGCTGGCTCATCTCGCCGAAGCCGAAGGCCCGCCAGGTGGCCTCGCTGCATTCGACGATGAACGTCGCGGTCTCCTTGTCGAACTGGTAGGCGTGGGCCCACACCCAGCCGTGCTCGGTCTTCTCGAAGAGGAAGGTGAAGGCGTCGTTGAAGGTCTGGCGGGTGCCCAGCCAGACGAACTTGCAGTCACGCACGTCGATGTCCGGCTTGAACGCCTCGGCAAAGGCCTGGCGCGTCCGCGAGTTGAGCCCGTCGGCCGCCAGCACCAGATCGAACTCGCGGCGGAAGCCGTCGATGGCCTCGGTGGCGATATCGGTTTCGAAGCGCAGCTCGATGCCGAGCTCCCGGGCGCGCTCCTGCAGCAGGATCAGAAGCCGTTGACGGCCGATGCCGCAGAAGCCGTGGCCGGTGGAGACCGTCTTGGTGCCGTCATGGATCACCGCGATGTCGTCCCAATAGGCGAAGTGCTCGCGAATGCGCTCGGCGCTCACGGCGTCGTTGCGTGCCAGGTTGTCCAGGGTCTCGTCCGACAGCACCACCCCCCAGCCGAAGGTATCGTCGGCGCGGTTGCGTTCGACCACCACGATCTCGTGGGACGGGTCGTGCAGCTTCATGCTGATGGCGAAGTAGAGGCCGGCGGGGCCTCCGCCCAGGCAGGCGATTCTCATGGGTCGTGATCATCCACTGGTCATGTTGTTTGTTATTGGCTGTCTTGAAGACTAGGCACGCGAGACAGTTAGTTCAAGCATAAAGTTTCAAGATTGAAAGATTTAGGTTTAGAGCATGGGCATTCCCGTCGTCGGTAGGATTGACACCGCGCTCGGCAAGGGCGAGTCTGTGGTTTCGGGCCTGGCAGGGCCCCGGCTTCACTAGGGAAGGAGGCGAACATGCTGGAAGACTGCAAGAGTGCTCGGGAGCGCTGGGGTGGCGTACACCAGCTGATCGACCGATGGCTTGATGAGCGTCGCGAGCTGCTGGTGAGCTTTGTCGAGCTCAAGGAGGCCTGTGATGCAGAGCTCGAAGCGGTAAGCAAGATGCAGATCGATCGCTTCAGCGAGCTGTTGATGGATTACATCAGCGCCGGTCACTTCGAGATATACCCTCAACTGCGCGAGGAAGCGAATGCCTTCGAGGATCACGATGCGCTGATCATCGCCGCAAAGCTGCTCGAGCGCCTGGACATGTCCACGGAACTGGTGCTCTCCTTCGATGCCGACTACTCCACGCCGGTACGCTGCCAGCACTTCCTGCCACGCCTGCCTGCCTGGCTCGACCGCCTGGCCAAGGGGCTGACCGAACGTTTCGCCCTGGAAGACCAGTTGATTGCCCGGTTGCACGCCGCCCATACACCAAAGGCCGCCGCTACCAACGCCCCGTGAAGGGGCTCGCGTATCGCGGAACCTGGAACGCCCCGAGGGTATAAGCCCCGGGGCATTCTTTTTAGGCGATGAGAAGGCCGCCACCGGCAAGAATGACGACCACCGCCCAGGCGGGCAGTTTCCAGACGCTGAGCAGGAGAAACCCGGTCAGCGCCAGGGCGAACTCGCGGGGGCCGAGAATGGCGCCGGTCCAGACCGGCTGATAGAGGGCGGCGCCCAGAATGCCCACCACTGCCGCATTGGCACCGCGCATCAGTGCCTGCGCGCTGTCCCAGCGGCGGAATCGGTTCCAGTGGGGCAGTACTGCCAGCAGCAGCAGCATCCCGGGCAGGAAGACCATCACCAGCGCCAGGGTGGCACCGAACAGGCTGCCGCCGAGCGGCGCCATCACCGCGCCCAGATAGGAGGCAAAGGTGAACAACGGCCCCGGCACGGCCTGGGCGGCGCCATAGCCTGTCAGGAACTCGTCCGCACCCACCCAGCCGGATTGCACCACCTCGGCCTCCAGCAGCGGCAGCACGACATGCCCACCGCCGAATACCAGGGCGCCGGCGCGATAGAAGGCATCCATGACCGCCAGGGTTGCGGAGGGGCTGACCCAGGCGAGTAACGGCAGGCCGGTCAGCAGGACGACGAAGGCGAGCCCCGCCAAGTGACCGGCGCGGGTGGAGACGGGCAGCGGCAGCTCGTGCACGCCGGCCTCGGCATGGGCCCGACACAGCGCCATACCGGCCAGGGCGCCGATCACGATGGCGGCTACTTGCCCCAACGGACCGCTGACCAGTACCACGGTGAATACTGCGGCCAGGGCGATGCCGGCGCGTTGCCGGTCGGGGCACAGGCTGCGCGCCATGCCCCACACGGCGTGGGCGACGATGGCCACCGCCGTCACCTTGAGGCCGTGGATGACACCCTGGCTGACGGGGCCATCAAGCACGGCAGCCCCCAAGGCGAACAGCACCAGCACGATGGCCGAGGGCAGGGTGAAGGCCGCCCAGGCCGCCGCTGCGCCCCAGGGACCGGCGCGCATCAGCCCCAGGGCGAAACCCACCTGGCTACTGGCGGGCCCAGGCAGGAACTGGCACAGCGCCACCAGGTCGGCATACGCGTGTTCGGTGAGCCAGCGCCGCCGCTCCACGAACTCGGTGCGAAAGTAGCCGAGGTGGGCAATGGGGCCGCCGAAGGAGGTCAGGCCCAGCAGCAGAAAGGCACCGAAGACCTCGCCGATGCGCCCGGCAGGAGGCGCATGGCTCATCGGCCGGACTCCTCGTCACCGTTCCGTGAGGCAGGCGCGCCGCGATGTGTGGCTTCACCCACAGGCTCCCCGGCGCGCCTGTCTTTACCCAGCACCAGCATGCAGGGGGTCAGCAGTAGCGTCAGCCCGGTGGCGAATGCCAGGCCGCCGGCGATGGCGCTGGAAAGCTGGGTCCACCACTGGGTCGAGGGAGCGCCGATCCCCAGGCTGGGGGCGAACAGGTTGACGTTGATTCCCTGCACCATCGGCATCAGCCCCAGCACCGTGGTGATAGCGGTAAGCAGCACCGGTCGCAGGCGCAGGCCGCCTGCCTCGAGGGCTGCCTCTCCGGGGCTCAGACCTTCGCGGCGCAATTGATTGTAGGTGTCGATCAGCACGATATTGTTGTTCACCACGATGCCCGCCAGGGCGATGATACCCATCCCCACCATGACGATACCGAAGGGCTGGCCGTTGACGAGCAGGCCCATCAGGACACCGGCCGTCGAGAACACGATGGCCGACATCACCAGGGCCGCCTGATAGAGGCTGTTGAACTGGGTCACCAGGATGAGGGCCATCAGGCCGATCGCCACGAAGAACGCCGTGATCAGGAATCGGCTGGCTTCTTCCTGATCCTCCTGCTCTCCGGCCACGTTGACCTGAACGCCATCGGGCAGTGCTTGCACCGATTCCAGCAATGCCCTCAGCCGCTCGTCGGGTCGGTAGCCGGCGGCCACGTCCGCCTCCAGGGTGATGGCCCTGAGCCCATCGATACGATGCAGGGTACCCACCTTGGGTGCCGGTTCCAGGCTGGCAAAGTGCGAAACAGGCACCTGGCCTCGAGTCGTGTTCAGCGTCAGTCGGTCCAACTGGTCCAGGGTTCGCCAGGTCTGGGGCAGGCGAACGCGGATGTCCACTTCATCGGGGGCATGGGCCGGCCGATAGCTGGCGACCTGCAGGCCGGTGGTGATGAGTTGCACGGCACTGCCTACGGCCGCCACATCGGTGCCCAGGCGCGCGGCGGCCTCGCGGTCCACCTGCATGCGCCACTCGATACCGGGCAGGCTGCGGTTGTCCTCGATGTCGCGGAAGCCACCAAGGCGTTCCATGGCACTGCGAATGAGGGTAACGGCGGCATCCCCGTCGGCCGGGTCCTGGGCGCTGATCTCCAGCACGATGGGCTTGCCGGCGCCGGGCCCCTCCTGCTGTTCACGAAACTCCATGACCACGCCGGGCAGGTCTGCCGTGCGTTCCGCCATTTCGGCCATGATGAGTCGGGCGGGCCGGCGCTGCTGCCAGTCGATCAACTGGAACTGCACCACGCCGATCACGTCGTTGCCGACCTGCTCATCGGGAATGCCATAGGAGCGGGCATAGAGCGCCTGCACCTCGCTCATGCCTGCCAGGCGTGCCTCTACGCGGCGCACGATGGCATCCTTCTCCATGGTGGAATAGTCCCCCCGGGCGCGGACGATGACCTGGGCCGTATCCGGCTCGACGGCCGGGAAGAATTCCACGCCGTGATTGAAGCGCCCGTAGCCGGTGAAGATCACCGCCATCAGCAGCAGAGTGAGCAGCAGTGTCATGCCTGGCCAGGCCAGCAGGCGGGCCAGCACGGCACGGTAGAGACGCCCGCCGCCCGTGATCAGTTCATCGCCACGGCTGGGCCGGGTCGTGCGGGCACTGAACAGGCCGCCCAGGGTGGGCAGGAAGATCAGCGCCATGGCAAGCGAGGCCAGCAGGCACAGGATCACCGTGGCGGGTAGATATTTCATGAATTCGCCTACCACGCCGGGCCAGAACAGCAGCGGTATGAACACGGCAATGGTGGTGGCGGTGGCGGCGATCACCGGCCAGCTCATTCGTGAAGCCGCATTGACCCAGGCGTCGCGTGGAGACTGCCCTTCGCGCAGGTTGCGGTCGGCCAGCTCGCTGACCACGATGGCGCCGTCCACCAGCATGCCGCCGACCAGGATCAGAGAGAACAGCACCACGATGTTGAGCGTGTAGCCGACCGCCCAGATCAGCAGGATGCCGGTGAGAAAGGCCCCCGGAATGGTCAGCCCCACCAATAGCGCCGAGCGCAGTCCCATGACGGCCAGTATGACCACCAACACCAGCACCACGGCGGTCACGACGTTGTTGAGCAGTTCCGATAGCATCTCCTCGACGGTTTCGGACTGATCCATGATGGTCGTAATGGTGAGCTCGTCGGGTAGCAATGGCGCGGCCTCATCCAGTATGCCGCGAACGCTCGCGATGGTGGCGATCAGGTTGGCCCCGGCGCGCTTGGCGATTTCCAGTACCATGGCGGGCTCGTCGTCGATGCGCGCAAACCCATCGGGGTCCTTGAAGCTGGGGTGAATCCAGGCGACATCCGCAAAGGTCACGACCCGGTCGCCATCGACCTTGACCGGCATGCCCATGACATCTTCCAGCGACTCGATCACACCCGGCACCTTGATCGGGGCGCGGCCGGCACCGGTATCCAGGCTGCCCGCCGCCACCAGCCGGTTATTGCGGCTGATCAGGCTGAACAGGTCATCGAAATCGACGCCATAACTGTCCAGCACCAGGGGGTCGAGAACGATCTCCAGCATCTCTTCACGCTCGCCACCGATATCCACTTCGAGGACCTCGGGGATACCCTCCATGGCATCCTGGAGCTGGCGGGCGATGGCGAGGCGCTGGACTTCTTCCAGGGGGCCGGAAATGCCAAGCGACAGCACCGGAAACAGGCCCACGTTGACCTCGAACACCCGGGGTTCATCCGCTTCTTCGGGCAGTTCGGCGCTGGCGATATCGACCTTCTCGCGCACGTCGGCCAGCGCCTGCCGGGGATCGAAACCGGCATCGAACTCCAGGGTCACGGCAGCGTGGCCTTCGCTCGACAGAGCCGTCATCTTTCTGACCCCCTGGATGGTGCGCAACTCCTGCTCCATGGGTCGAACCAGCAGTCGTTCGCCATCCTCCGGGCTGACCCCCTCCAGTGACAGAGCGACGTAAATGATCGGGATCGCAATGTCCGGGTTGGCTTCCTTGGGTATCGCCTGCCAGGAGGCCAGTCCCGCCAGCAGCAGCGAGACGAGCACCAGTAGCGTGGTGCGCGACCGGTCCATGGCGGCTTCGATCAGAGTGCGCATGGTCAGGGAGTCTCCCGTGCCGCCTCGTCCTGCTCGAGAGGTACCGCCATGACACGGTCACCCTCCACGACGAACCCGCCGCCGAGGGTGATCAGGCGAATCGTCTCGGGCAGGCCGGTCACGTGCACTTCCCGGGTGTCGGCCTCCACCAGGCTGACAGGAGAACTCACCACCCTGTCGTCGTCGTCCAGATGCTTCACTTTCAGCCTGCCCTCGTTGTCCAGCTCCAGCAGCGCGGAAGAGAAGCGGTGGACATCGCGCTCGGCCAGGGTAATGGTCAGGGTGGCACTGGCGCCGGCGACCCGGCGGCGCTCCGGATTGTCGAGGGCGGCTTCGACGTAATAGGAACGGGTCGCATCGTCGGCGCGGCTGGCCACATGGGTCAGCTCGCCGGGAAGGACAGAGCCATCCAGCAGGCGCACCTCGACGGGCAGGCCGGGGTCGAGCGCCAGGGCATCGCGCTGGGAAACCCAGGCGCTGGCGATGAGCTGACGGTCATCGACCAGCCGGCCGTAGACCTCGCCAATCTGCAGTACCTCGCCCAGCTCCACGTCCAGGCGGTCGAGCACGCCATCGAAGGGAGCGATGGGCCGCGTCTCATCCAGGGTATGGCGCAGCTCGGCCACATCGGCGGCGGCCATGCTGACGCTGCTCTGCAGGCGCAAGAGCTCGGGCTGCGAAATCAGCTCGCGCTGGCGCAGGCCCTCGGCACCGGCCAGTTCGGCTCGTGCCAGGGTCAATTGATCCTCGGCCCTGGACAGCTGTGCCTCCAGGGCATCCGGTGCCAGCCTCAACAAGGCATCGCCGGCCTCCACGCTGGTTCCCTGCGTGATCGGAAGCTCGGACACCCGCCCGGCCTGGCGGCTGCGGAGCTCCACCTCCCGGACGGCCTCCAGCTGGCCCTGAGCCACCAGCCGCGGCGTATGCGGCACCGCCTGGATGAGCCGGTATTCGACGCGGGTCGGCGTATCCTCCGGCGCGGGGTCGCCTGGTGGCGCCGACGTCTGGAAACGCTGCAGGTCGCCTAATGCCAGCCACAGCAAGAGTGCCAGCAGCAGGGCGGCGGCCAGCAGGTAGGAAAGAGGGGGACGTCTTGGCATGCGGCCTTCCATGGGTTGACGTGAACTTTGACCTGAACTGCGAACGAGCACGGCATCGCGCAGGCGTAGAGACCGATCGGCCAGCACCAATCTACTGTGAAAACCGGGTCTTGGGCCAATTTCTATCGATTTGTTTCGTCATGGAAACCAAAAAAACACCCTTTCACGCCTGACAGCCCCCATGGACGGACCCCGGCCGCGGCCAGGCAGGCTGCCTAGCCGGAGGTCGGATTGAGTTTTGTGCACCGCAGGCATACCATTCACGCGTTCCGAATCCGAGCCGGGGATGGCTGTCATGCCATCCGGCTCATCCTCACGGCGACCAATCCGAAGGAGCAATGATGAAAGATCCCGTACGTATTGCCATTACCGGCGGTGCTGGCCAGATCAGCTACTCCCTTATCTTCCGTATCGCGGCAGGCGACATGCTGGGCCCGGATCAGCCCGTCATTCTCCAGCTGCTCGAGATCACGCCGGCCATGGACGCGCTGAACGGCGTCGTCATGGAAGTGAACGATTGCGCCTTCCCGCTGGTGCAGGACATCGTCGCCACCGACGACCCCAATGTCGCGTTCAAGGACGCCGACTTCGCCCTGCTGGTCGGCGCCCGTCCGCGTGGCCCCGGCATGGAGCGCAAGGACCTGCTCGAAGCCAACGCCGCGATCTTCTCCGTGCAGGGCAAGGCCCTGAACGACAACGCCAGCCGCAACGTGCGTGTCCTGGTGGTGGGCAACCCCGCCAACACCAACGCCCTCATCGCATCCTGCAATGCGCCGGACCTGAACCCGCGTCAGTTTACCGCCATGACGCGCCTGGATCACAACCGCGCCCTGACCCAACTGGCCCAGAAGACCGGCAAGCGTGTCACCGACGTCGAGAACATGATCATCTGGGGCAACCACAGCGCGACCCAGTATCCGGACCTGGCCCACTGCAAGGTGGACGGCAAGGCCGCTTTCGATCTGGTCGAGCGCGACTGGTACGAGAACACCTTCATCCCCGACGTGCAGCAGCGCGGTGCCGCCATCATCAAGGCGCGTGGCGCCTCTTCCGCTGCGTCTGCCGCCTCTTCCGCCATCGACCACATGCGCGACTGGGCGCTGGGCGCCAACGGCGTCGTCAGCATGGCGATTCCCTCCGATGGCAGCTACGGCATCGAGAAGGGCATCATCTACTCCTACCCGGTGCGGTGCCAGAACGGCGACTACGAGATCGTTCAGGGACTCGACGTGGACGACTTCAGCCGCGGCCGCATGAAAGCCACCGAAGACGAACTGCGTGAAGAACGCGCCGCCGTCGAACACCTGCTGGGCTGATCTCTCCCGATCACCGACAAAAACGCCTCGACGAAACGACTCGTCGGGGTGTTTTTTCATGTTCGAACATAGCGACTACCGAAGCGCTGCTGCGCTGGCAACTATCGCCAAGGCGGGGCAACACCGCGGTCGTGCGATAAATCGTCCTCCCACAGCCTTGTTTCCCCCACCCTGTTGGAGCGCCGCTCTGCGTCGCGACCGGCGCCGCAGGCGCCCGGCGGAGGCCGCTGCGTTGGCGATTATC
>NZ_PNRF01000021.1 GCF_002879615.1 Billgrantia endophytica | reverse complement strand
TCCTGCGCAGGTACGTGACTTCTCTCGTAGCCTGGGGGTACGCGGCAAAACGGACAAGAAGGACAGCGTGGTGTTGGCACGGTATGGCGCAACTCAACAGCCTGAATGCTGGCAGCCAGAGCCTGAGGAAGTGCGCAAGCTCAAGGCGCTGGCGGCGCGACTCGATGCAATGGACAAAGACATTCACCGTGAGCGAAACCGGCGGGAAAAAGCCGAGTTCATCATGGCAACCGATATTCTCCGCTCGATTGATGACATCCTGCTGGCATTGACGCGCGAGCGGGATCGCCTCCAGCAACAGATCGATGATCATCTCGATCAGCACCCTGGCTTAAAGCGGGACCGGGTCTTGTTGCAAACGATCCCGGGGGTTGGTCCCGCCGTGTCACTCAGG
Organism: Billgrantia endophytica; assembly: GCF_002879615.1. Taxonomy (GTDB): domain Bacteria; phylum Pseudomonadota; class Gammaproteobacteria; order Pseudomonadales; family Halomonadaceae; genus Halomonas; species Halomonas endophytica. The sequence goes on along the minus strand of NZ_PNRF01000021.1, from coordinate 49,122 downwards.
TTGTTGGCGATGCTACGTAGCCGCGCGTTCCAGAGCGCTCGGCAGGCTGCTGCTTTTGCGGGACTTGTGCCCGTTAGTTGGGAGTCGGGTAGTTCCGTGCGCATGCGGCCCCGTCTTTCGAAAGCTGGCAACCCGAAGCTGCGCCAGAGCCTGTACATGGCGGCCGTCGTAGGGCTGAGGCGAAACCCAGATATCTCGGCGCTCTACCGGCGGCTGACAGGAAACGGCAAGAGCACAATGGCGGCCTTGGGGGCGGCGATGCGGAAGCTAATCCACATCGCCTATGGCATCCTCAAGACCCAAACCGAATATCGGTCGCAAACCACCTAATGGGTTGTTTGTGACTGGTTAGGAGAGATGGTATCTAGCGGCTGCCTGTCTGGCGGCGCGCTGCGCCGCCGACCCACAGCATTGCCATGCCGGCCACCAGGCCCCAGAAGGCCGAGCCGATCCCCAGCAGGCTGATGCCCGAGGCGGTGAACAGGAAGGTCACGAGCGCGGCATCGCGCTGGCCGGCATCTTCCATGGCGCCGGCCAGGCCGTTGCCGATGGTGCCGAGCAGAGCCAGGCCTGCCAGCGCCATGATCAGCTCGGCGGGAAAGGCGGCGAACAGCGCCGTGACGGTGGCACCGAACACGCCCATCACCAGATAGCCGACCCCGGCGGCAACCCCGGCGGTGTAGCGCCGTGCGGGGTCTTCGTGCGCCTCGCGGCCCATGCACACGGCGGCACTGATCGCTGCCAGGTTGAGTGCGTAGCCGCCGAAGGGCGCCAAGGCCAGGGTGGCGGCCCCGGTCCAGCCGATCAGGGGTGAGCTGGGCGCCTGATAGCCGGCGGCACGCAGCACCGTGATACCGGGCAGGTTCTGGGTCGTCATGGTCACCACGAACAGCGGTATCCCCACCCCGATCAGCGTCGACAGCGCGAATTCAGGCGCAGTGAACATCGGCACGGTGGGCACCAATCGAACGCTGTCCAGGCTGAAGTGCCCCTGCCCCGCGGCAATGGCGATTCCCACCAGCAGTACCACGGCGATCGCATGGCGCGGTACCAGGCGCCGGCTGAGCGTATAGGCGACCAGCATGGCCAGCGGCAGCAGCCACTGGCGCTCCAGGGCCACGAACAGATCCATCCCGAAGCGCAGCAGCACTCCGGCCAGCAAGGCGGCGGCCAGCGTGGGCGGAATGCGCTTGACCAGCGTGCCGAACAGACCGGTAACTCCGCACAGGGTGATCAGTGCCGCCGAGAAGAGAAAGGCGCCGATGGCTTCTTCCATGGGTACGCCCGGCAGGCTGGTGGCCAACAGCGCGGCGCCGGGTGTCGACCAGGCGGTGAGCACCGGCATGCGGTAGCGCAACGACAGGCCCAGTGATGTCACGCCCATGCCGATGCCCAGTGCCCACAGCCAGGAGCCGATCTGCGCCGGCGTGGCACCGGCGGCCTCGGCGGCCTGGAAGATGATTACCGCGGAACTGCTGTAGCCGATCAATACTGCCACGAGGCCAGCGGTGGCAGTCGATAGGCTCAGGTCGCGCCATAGGGAGCGGTGTCTGGTTGTGGGGGTGGGCGTTTCGGACATCTCGGCTCCCGGCGGCTCGGAATTCCCGTGGGGGCGTCGACACGGGGGCGTATGGCGATGATCGCTCTGCGTGGTTGGTGTGCGTTATAGCGCACGGGTACGATACCACTGTGCGTTATAACGTACAATGAGCCATCCACGGTCAGGATTCCGCATGGAAAGCATTCATTCACCATGGGAGAAGCCGCATGCATGACATCGCCCGGCAGATCGCCACCACCCTGAAATCCCTGCGCCAACAGCGTGGCTGGAGCCTGGATCGCAGTGCGGCGGAGACCGGCGTCAGCAAGGCCATGCTGGGTCAGATCGAGCGTGGCGAGTCGAGCCCGACGGTAGCCACGCTATGGAAGATCGCCAGTGGCTTCGAGGTCTCCTTTTCGGCATTGGTCGAGCCGCCGGGTGTGGGCCAGAACGATGGGACTTCGCTGCGCCAGGCGGATGTGACGAGCCTGGACGGGGATGCTTCGGGTATGCGCTTTGCGACGCTGTTTCCCGTGGATGAGCGGTTGGGGTTCGAACTGCTCGTCGTCGAACTGGCACCGGGGACGATCAGCGAATCGGACCCCCACGCGTCTGGGGTGATCGAGCATGTCGTGGTGGTGGAAGGTGAACTGGAGATTGGCTTGCAAGGCTGCTGGCAGCACATGAAAGCGGGGCAGGGGCTACGTTTTGCTGCCGATCAGCCCCACGCCTACCGCAACCTGAGTGAGAGCAGGGCGCTGTTCCACGATATGGTTCACTATCCGCGATAAGCCTTTCGGTCACTCAGGCGGCGTAGGGCCTCGGGCTGGTATCGTTCCAGCAACGCCCATAGGATCGCGGCGGTTTCGGCATCCGCCTGGCCGCGGTAGTCGTCGGGACGAAAGCGCATCTGGAAGGCGCGCAATACGGCGCGAGTCTGCGTATCCAGCTCGCCGCTTGCCGCCAGCGGATAGCCCCAGGCCTGGAGTGCTTGCTGCAAGGTGGCAAGCCCGGGGGGCGCATGGTCGAAGCGGTCGCGGTAGCGAGCCGTTGTCTCGTCCTCTGGCCATACCCCGATACCCGCTTCGTATAGCGCGTACCAGGGAAATGCCGGGCCCGGGTCGATCTTGCGCGTCGGAGCGATGTCCGAGTGGGCCACCACGTCGGTGGGATGAATAGCGTGGCGCTCGATGATATCCCGTGACAGGGCGATCAGCGCCTCGATCTGTGCGTCGGGGTAGGGTGCCCAATGGATCCCGGATACGTTTTCCGAGTCGCTTTCCAGCGCTTGCTTCACCTCGGCGTAGGGGCGATCGGGTCCGGTATTGACGATCTCGATCCCGATGGAGGTGTCGTTGATGTTGGTGCGGTTCTTCCAGGCGCTGGCGCCGGCATGCCAGGCCCGGCGCGACTCGTCCACCAGTTGATAGACCAGCGGCTCGCCGGCCCGTTGGTGAGCCGGTAGCGGCAGCACGTAGTGGGCACTGACATGGGGTCCGGTCAGGGTTGCCAGAGACTCGGCCTCGTCCACGTCGGTGTAGTGCACTACCAGGTGGCGCACCCTGCTGTTATGAGAATGCGAGACGTGGAAGTGGTCCACCACGTAGCCATCACGTCGCTCCAGGTGCTCGGGGCCCGCGCAGGCGCCCAGCAGCAGGGCGAGAGGCAGGAGGGCTGCAATGGGATAGCGCATGCCTCAACGCTCCAGCAGCAGTCTGAGCGTCAGGCCCAGCACCAGCGTCGATGCCACGCTCACCAGGGTGCCCAGCAACACATACTCGGTCAGCTTGCGATCCTTCGATTCCCGCAGGTCGCCGTAGCGCAGCACCGACTTGGCGGTCAGCAGAAAGCCCACCGCCGTCAGTTGGTCGAGCAGTACAAGCGAGAGCACCAGCAGGCGTTCGAGTATGCCGATGCGTGCACCGGCCCGGGCCAGGGTGCCGGTATCCTCGAGCTGGCTGCTCCAACGCTTCATCACCATGGCGATGGCGAACGAGAAGGGCCGCGTCACGATCAGATAGGCGGTGGCCACGCCCAGCACCGTCGGCGTGAGCAGCCAGGCGCCGAGCGCCTCGAGTGGTGCCAGGCTGCCGAGCCAGGCCAGCCACAGCATGCACAGCACCAGCAGGTGCAGCAACTGGTCGAGCAGGAACCAGCGCAGCCGGCCGGCGGGCAGCTTCGCCTTGCCCAGGTCGATCAGCCAGTGGCTGGCGGCCACCGCCGCAGCCCCGGCGAGCACTCCCGGCGGACCGGGGGAACCCGGCAGCAGCCAAGATGCAACCATCAACACCAGGGCGGTCAAGCCGGCGTGAACCAGCACGTGGTAGAGCAGGTGGTGCGAGCGGTGCAGGCGACGCACCCGCTCGTCGACCCAGTGGCGCGGCTGCAGCAGGAAGTCGCCGGCCAGGTGAGCCAGCACCAGCCCCATCAGCAGTGAGAGATCGTGGGGGTTCATCGGCGTTTATCCTTTTCCGCCAGCCGCTCGTTCAGGTAGGTCAGGGTATCGGCCAGCAGTGGCCAGCGGGCGGCGCGCAGGCGCTTGTGCACGCTGGGCTGGCGTATGCCCAGGTGATCGGCCATGGCCTGTTGGGAGGTCTCGCTCTCCAGACTGAGCCTGACCACCTCGGCCGAGTAGCGCGACCAGCTTGCCACCATGTCATCCAGGTAGCGCGTCAGCAGGGCCAGGCTACCATCGTCCGTTTCGTCGAGCAGTGCCAGCGACAGGTGCGAGCTGCCCTCGCTCAAGGCATCCAGGTCGTGGCCGGAGCGCACGAAGGGCTCGCTATCGGCCGCCGCGAGCCGGCCGTTTCCCGGCCAGCTTGCCGGGCCCACCGCCACCGCAATGCGGGCGTCCCAGCGCTGGTCGGCCTCGGAGTGCTCGATCAGTGCCGCACGCAGGGCGATAGCCACCTCCATGGCGGCTGTGGCCCTGGGCAGGGCCAACTGGAAGCCATCGCCGCGGAAGCGTTCGCTGCGTCCGCCATGCCGGGAGGCCAGTCCGGCCAGGGTTTGGTCCAGCAGTGCATAGAGCCGCTGACGATCCTCGACCTTGAGTGAGTCGATCACATCGCCGGTCAGCACGGCGATTCGCTGGGTCATGGCAAGCGCTCCAGGGAGGGTCGACTTCATCATAGCCGAAAAAGGCTATTCGGCAACTAAATAACCCTTGAGGGCTATATTTGTACATTATCGCCCTGCGGGGCTATTAGTGCTCAGCGAGCCAGCTCGCGCATGGCGTTTTCCAGCCCTTCCAGCGTCATCGGGTACATGCGGTCGTCGATCAACTGGCGGATCAGTTGGGTGGAGTGGGTATACTCCCAGGCCCGGGGCGGCATGGGGTTGAGCCAGGCCAGCCGAGGGAACTTGGCGGCCAGTCGCTTGAGCCACACGCCGCCGGCCTCGTCGTTGAAGTGCTCCACGCTGCCACCAGGGTGAGTCACTTCATAGGGTGACATGGCGGCATCGCCGACGATCACGACCTGATAGTCACTGCCGTAAGTATGCAACACGTCCATGGTGGGAATGCGCTCGCTTGTGCGGCGATGGTTGTTGCGCCAGACACCTTCGTACACGCAGTTGTGGAAGTAGTAGTGCTCCAGGTGCTTGAATTCCGAGCGGGCGGCGGAGAACAGCTCTTCGCAGACACGGATGTGGTCGTCCATGGAGCCGCCCACGTCGAGGAACAGCAGCACCTTCACCGCGTTGTGGCGCTCCGGGCGCATCTGCACGTTGAGCAGGCCGGCGTCGCGGGCGGTCTCACGGATGGTGCCATCCACGTCGAGCTCCTCCGCGGCGCCCTGGCGGGCGAACTTGCGCAGTCGGCGAAGCGCCATCTTGATGTTGCGGGTGCCGAGCTCCAGCGAGTCGTCGTAGTCGCGAAAGCGCCGCTCATCCCACACCTTGATCGCCCGACGGTGGCGCGAGCCATCCTGGCCGATGCGGATGCCCTCGGGGTTGTAGCCATAGGCGCCGAAGGGACTGGTGCCGCCGGTGCCGATCCACTTGTTGCCCCCGGCATGGCGCTCCTTCTGCTCCTCGAGGCGTTTCTTGAAGGTCTCGATCAGCTTCTCGAGCCCGCCCAGGGACTCGATCCGGGCTTTCTCCTCCTCGGAAAGCTGCTTCTCGAACTCGCGACGCAGCCAGTCGTCGGGAATCAGCGCCTCGATGGCGGCATCGAGATTCTCGAGCCCCTCGAACCAGGCGGCGAAGGCGCGATCGAAGCGGTCGAAGTGCCGCTCATCCTTGACCATCACGGTGCGCGCCACCTGGTAGAACGCTTCCATGTCGGCAAACACGACGCCATGCTCCACCACCGCATGCAGGTCGAGCAGCTCGCGCAGCGATACCGGTACGCCGGCGCGCTTCAGGGTCTCGAACAGGCCGATGAACATGGCTCAGCGCCTCTGATTGCCTTGGCGACGCAGCATGAAGGCCAGTCGCTCCAGCAACTGGGTATCCTGCTCGTTCTTCACCAGGGCACCGGCCAGCGGCGGGATCGCCTTCACCGGGTCACGGTGGTAGAGCGCCTCCCGGGCCAGGTCGTCGGCCATCAGCAGCTTCAGCCAGTCCACCAGCTCCGAGGTGGAGGGCTTCTTCTTCAGCCCCGGCGCCTGGCGCAGGTCGAAGAAAACCTCCAGGGCCTCGCCGACCAGCTTCGGCGCGATCTTGGGGAAGTGGACATCGACGATCTTCTGCATGGTGTCGCGGTCGGGGAACTCGATGTAGTGGAAGAAGCAGCGACGCAGGAAGGCGTCGGGCAGCTCCTTCTCGTTGTTGGACGTGATCACGATGATCGGACGCTGCTTGGCGGCGACGGTCTCGCCGGTCTCATAGACATGGAATTCCATGCGATCCAGCTCCTGGAGCAGGTCGTTGGGGAATTCGATGTCCGCCTTGTCGATCTCGTCGATCAGCAGCACTACCCGTTCCTCGGCGGTGAAAGCCTCCCACAGCTTGCCGGGCTTGATGTAGTTGCGCACCTCGTGCACGCCTTCGACACCCAGCTGGGAATCGCGCAGCCGGCTCACCGCGTCATACTCGTAGAGCCCCTGGGCCGCCTTGGTGGTGGACTTGATGTGCCAGGTGATCAGGCGGGTGCCCAATGAGGCTGCCAGCTCCTCGGCCAGCAGGGTCTTGCCGGTGCCCGGTTCGCCCTTGATCAGCAGCGGGCGCTGGAGGGTCACGGCGGCATTCACCGCCTGCTTGAGGGCATCGGTGGCCACATAGGTGGAAGTCGAATCGAAAGCCATGGTCCTGCCTCAGCGTCAAGTGGGGTAGAGGGGAAGTCAAACAAGTGTACGGAAGGGCGAGGGCATGAACAAACCCCGGTAGGTAGGAACCCGAGCAGGCATGTACCTCCGGCAGGCACCGCCCGCCGATGATGACATGCCACGCAAGGTGAACAAGCGCTCAGTCGAGGCTGCGTTGTCTGGCGAGACGTCGTCCCAGCGACCAGCCCAGTACCGACAGCGCGACCAGCACGATAAGGGGCAGCATGACCAGGTTGAGGGTTTCCCAGCCCAGCCGGTGGAACAGTTGACCCGACATCAGCGAGCCGACGGCGACCAGTGAAAAGATGATCAGGTCGTTGATGCCCTGCACCTTGCCCCGTTCCGTTTCGGAATGGACGGTGGAGAGCAGGGCACTGCCGCCGATGAAGAGGAAGTTCCAGCCGACCCCAAGCAGTACCAGGGCCACCCAGAAGTGGCCGATGGCCTGACCCAGGTTGGAGAGCAGCATGGCCGCGGTGAGAATCGCCGCCCCTGCCAGCAGGATGCGGTCCACGCCGAAGCGGGCGATAAGGCTGCCGGTGACGAACGACGGGGCGAACATGCCCAGCACATGCCATTGCATGATGAAGGCGACCTGGCTCATTTCGAAACCCGCCGAGCGCATGGCCAGCGGCGTGGCTGTCATCACCAGCACCATGATGGCGTACCCCACGGCGCCGGCCAGCACCGCCACCAGGAAGGCCGGCTGTGCGGCGATGGCCACCATGGGGCGGGAAACGTCGCCGGGTTGCGGCTCGCCGCTGGCCGGCACGCGCAGTTGAGTCAGCAGCCCGATGGCCACCAGGGCCAACAGGGCAATGATCAGATAGGGGCCGCCCGAGGGTACGCCAGCGACCCAGCCCAGCGTGGCGCTGGCGTTCCACGGCCCCAGGAAAGCAGCGACCACGCCGCCGGCCATGACAAATGAGATGGCGCGGCTGCGAAAGGAGGGGCTGGCCACGTCGGCGGCGGCGAAGCGGTAGTACATAGCGAAGCCCTGGTAGAGCCCAAGCAGCAGATTGCCGGCACAGAACAGCCAGAACGAACCCGCAGCAATGGCGGCGAAGCTCAGCAGGCCGCCACCCACGCCGCCCACGACGGCCCCGGTGATGAAGCCCAGCCTCCTGCCCACGCGTTTCATGAACAGTGAAGCGGGCAGCGTGGAGATCACCGTGCCCACCATCATCAGGGCGATGGGCAGCGTGGCCAGGCCAGGGTCGGGGCTCAACTGCTGGCCCACCACCCCGCTCAGGGTCATTACCGTGATGGCGGCGATCATGAACAGGGTCTGGCCGGTGACCAGAATGGCCACGTTGGTCTTTTCGCGAGGTTGTGTCGACATGGACTGGCTCCTTGAGAACACTGCGTGCTCTCCCACGAGGTCGCGCGGCGCCTGCGTCAACTCGGCTATCAGGTCCGGTGCTTTGAAGAAGGATATCCCAAGTGGAAAGCGGCGGGACTGCCGGTTAGCTGATTCCTATCGCGTAGTGACCGGTCACTGCTTCCGTCGATAGGTCTCTACCAGCGTTGCCGGGTCGTGCTCGGCATGGCCATGGCTGACATGGGTGCGCATCAGTTGGGCGGCCAGGCCGCTCATGGGCGTGGCACTGCCGGCGCGCTGGCTCTGGGCCACTGCCATGTCGAGATCCTTGAGCAGGGTGCGCAGATGCCAGGGCGGGTCGGCGAAGTTGCTCGTCGCCATGCGCGGGGTGAGAATCTGGAACGGTCTGGAGTCGGCGAAGCCGCCGGCCAGCGCGTCGGCGAGCCGCGAGGCATCCACGCCGCTCGATTCCGCCAGCGCCACCATCTCGGCGATCACCGCCACCTGGCAGCCGACGATCATCTGGTTGCACACCTTGGTGACCTGGCCGCTGCCAACCGGTCCCATGTGTGTTACCCGTGCCGAGAGCGGTGCCAGCAGGGGACGTATCGCCTCGATATCCGCTGCCTCGCCGCCACACATGATCGCCAGGCTGCCGGCCTCGGCCCCCGCCACGCCGCCGGAAACCGGCGAGTCGACCCAGCGCATGCCGCACTCTCCCTTCAGCCACTCGGCGAAGTCCCGCGTTGCGGCCGGATCGCTACTGGAAAGGTCGATCAACAACTGCCCGGTACGTCCACTGGCCGCCACGCCCCTTTCGCCGAACACCACGTCTTCCACCACGGCGGTATTGGCCAGGCACAGCATCACCACATCGACACCTTCGACCAGCTCGGCGATGGAGCTTGCCACATGGGCACCGGCCTCGACCAACGCCTCGGCCTTTTCCCGGGAACGGTTCCATACCGTGACCTCGAAGCCGGCTCCCAGCAGGCGGCGGGTCATGGGGCCGCCCATCAGGCCGATGCCGATGAAGCCGAGTCGTGGTTGGATCATGAGAAGTGCCTCCAGCGCAGCAAGCAGAAAGGGGAAGTGCCAGTTGTCGTTGGCAGTATATGCAGGCTTATACTGCCAACGACAAGATACCCGATCCGATCACCTGGACCCGAACGAATCAAGAGGTTCCCATACAACCCTACCTCAGCGTCATCACACTGGGCGTCGACGATCTGGAACGTGCCGTGCGCTTCTACCGCGATGGGCTCGGGCTGGCTACCGAAGGCATCGTCGGACAGGAGTTCGAGCATGGCGCGGTGGCGTTTCTCGACCTGCAGACGGGCTTGAAGCTGGCGGTATGGCTGCGGACAAGCATCGCGCACGATACCGGCAGCGGCAAGGCATTCGGTCGACAGGAGAGGATTCGATGCACATCGCGGTATTGACCATGAAGGTTTCCCTGCCTGGCTGTGCCTCGTTGAAGGAGAAGCGACAGCGTATGGGCGGATTGCACGAGCGCTTCGGGCGCAACCCGTCCGTGGCGGTCTGTGAAAGTGCCGATCATGACCGGCTGGAAGCCAGCGAGTGGTCCTTCGTGGTGACCGGTACCTCGTCCCTGCAGGTCGAATCGCTGTGTAGCGAGATCGAGGACAAGCTGCAGCGAACGGTGGATGGCAGGGTGCTCGATGTGGTTCGGGAGATGCTGTAAGGCCGGGTGGCGGTTCACCTGGGGCCATACTGCACTGCATCAATATGGCGCGTGAAGTGCCAAAATGGGTCCTGGTTGGTGCAAGGGAGAGAGCCGGCGTGCTGAATCCAACAAAGCCTTTGAGATTGTTTTTCTTGTAAGGCTATGTTTTTTCTTAAAAAGAGTTATAGTTGGCGCGGTAATCGCATTATATTTGTCAAGTGAACAATGCAGCAGGGAGGCCCTGCCTTCCTGAGCAACGTCGCCACAGAGCTGGCGATATACCGAGTGAGCTGGCGTGCTCCAACCTGGTCCCCTTCGGGGGGCCTTTTTTATGGCCACGAATCGGCAACGACCCTTCATGGTATGCACAGCATCGGACGCAATGGCGATATCGGCAACGCGACTTTCGTTGTAGTCTGGGCAAACCATGGCCTTTGCAGAGACAGGGAAGTGTGGCGGCGGGAGTGCTAAGGTCAAGGGAGCGTCGACAGGTTCAGGTTTCCCATGAAGGCTCTTTCCCAGCGATTGTTCAATGTTCGTCGAGACGAAATACTGCCGGTTGCGTTGGCGGTACTGTTCTTTTTTTGTGTACTCACCTCGCTGATGCTGCTGCGTCCCGCCCGCGAGGCGCTGGGCCTGCGCGGCGGTATCGAGGCGGTGCGTTGGCTGTTCATGGGCACTGCGGTCGTTACGCTGTTGATCAACCCCTTGTTCGGCTTGCTGGTCAGCCGTTTGCCACGGCTGACATTCATTACCGCCACGTATTCCTTCTTTGGCTGCAGCCTGCTGATCTTTTACCTGATAATGACGCTGACGCCCGAGGTCATCGGCGTGACGACCGGGCAGGTCTTCTATGTCTGGTTCAGTGTCTTCAATCTGTTCATCACCATGGTGTTCTGGGCGCTGATGGCCGACCGCTTCTCGCTCTCCCAGGGCAAGCGCTTTTTCGGCCTGATTGCAGTGGGAGGCACCTGCGGGGCGATTTTCGGCCCCTGGCTGGCGTCACGGCTGGCGGCCCCCCTGGGCACGCCGGCGCTGTTGCTGGTCTCTACCGGGTTCCTCATGCTGGCATTGTGCGCGGCCTGGGGCATCGCCCGGTCGCAGCCGGACAAGACCTGGCGCGAGGGTTCTCCCGATGAACCGCCTGCCGTGGACGAACGGGAGTTGATTGGCGGGAGTGCCTGGGAGGGCTTGCGGGCGGTGTTTCGTTCACGATACCTGCTCGGCATAGCCGTTTACGTGGTGATCCTGGCCATCATGGCGACCTTTCTCTACTTCACGCGGCTGCAGATGGTGGCGGCGTTGGGCGACGACCTGGACCTGCGCACCACCATGTTCGCCCATATCGATCTGATCACACAGGTGGCAACGCTGTTGATGCAGGCGCTGGTCGCCGGACACCTGATGAAGCGGGTCGGCGTCTCCCTCACCCTGGCACTGCTGCCGTTGACGGCCGCGCTGGGTTTCATCGGCCTGGCCATTGTCGGTTCGCTGGCGGCATTGATCACCTTCGAGGCGGCGTTCCGCGCGGTGCAGCGTGCCTTGATGCGGCCGGCGCGGGAAACGCTCTATACGGTCACCAGCCGTGAGGACAAGTACAAGTCGAAGGCCTTCATCGATACCTTCGTTTACCGAGGTGGCGACGTGGTGGGAGCCCAGGTGGAGGGCCTGCTGGGCCGGCTTGGCATGGGCCTGGCCGCGGTGGCCAGCGTGGCCTTGCCCCTGGCGCTGGTATGGGCGGCCCTGGCGCTCTGGTTGGGCCGTACGCAGCAGCGCATTGCCGCGCCATCTCCACCGGCTTCCGAATCCAAGCCGGCCATTAGCCGATAGAGGAGTGATCCATGATTTCACGTCGAGACTACTTGAAGCTGAGTCTGGCTGCGGGTGCGGCCCTGTCGGTGAAGCCTGGCCTGCTATGGGCCGAGGATCGCCAGTTGGAGCTGATTACCCGGGCCATCCCCTCGTCGGGTGAACGGCTACCGGCGGTGGGGCTGGGAAGTTCCGCTACCTTCGCTGAGGTGGCTCGCAGCGAGGATGTCGAGGCGCTGCGCGAGGTGTTCGTGGCAATGTTCGAGAAGCGAGGCCGCGTTTTCGATACCGCACCCGGCTACGGCGCATCGGAAGAGGTGGCCGGGCAGATCGCCAGTGAGCTTGGCATTACCGAGGATATCTTCTGGGCGACCAAGTTGAACGTCGCCGGGCGGGGCGGCGGCAGTGCGGACCCGGACGAGGCCCGGGCCCAGATCAAGACCTCGTTTGAACGAATCGGCAAGGCGCCGCTGGACCTGATCCAGGTGCATAACCTGGGCGATGTGCCGACACAACTGGGGATTCTGAACGAACTGCGTGAAGAAGAGCGGGTGCGCTATATCGGGGTGACCACCACGTTCGAGCAGCAGTATGAACAGCTCGAGGAGATCGTGGGTAACGAGCCGGTGGACTTCATTGGCATCGACTATGCCATCGACAACCGTTTCATGGAGGAGCGCATTCTCCCCATGGCCCAGGATCGCGGTATCGGCGTGCTGGTCTACGCGCCATTTGGCCGTACCCGGTTGTGGGAGCGTGTCAGTGGCCATGACGTGCCGGAGTGGGCGGACGAGTTCGACGCCCACTCATGGGCGCAGTTTTTCCTCAAGTTCGTCATCTCGCATCCCGCCGTGACCGTGGCCACCCCTGCCACCAGTCGTGCGCGGCACATGATCGACAACATGGGCGGAGCACTTGGCAGGTTGCCGGATGAAGCCATGCGTCAACGCATGGTCGATCATATCGAAAGTCTGTAGCATTGATGAGAATGACCCGGCCATGGCGTAACGCCGATCAAGGGTATCGATGACAAGAAAATGAAGGTTGATAACTTTAAGGTAAAAACGAACAAAAAGGGCTGCCAAGCCAAGCCTTGGCAGCCCCGGGACTTGCACTTGTCGTCTACAATCGCTGCTTGATCAACTGTCTCGCTTCGTCTGCGAGATTGCTATATTGCTGAGATGCTTTCTTGAAGAATTCCTGAACTTCGCTATCGGATCTTGACTCTGCATCCCTGGCATAGCCATCGCTGCGGTGTGCACCTTGTGTGGCATGGTACAGCGTGCTGATCAGGTCAAAATCCTTGTCATCGATAGGGCTGGACATACACGCTCCTTGCCTTGTCAGCGACCCTGACTCCTGCCGCCTTTCTGACCGGCTTCGGAAGCCTTCTGCGGGTCATTGGCGAAATTGCCGCCGCTGTGCTGTCCACCTTTCTGGCCAGCCTCGGAAGCCTTCTGCGGATCATTGGCGAAGTTGCCGCCGCTGTGCTGTCCACCTTTCTGGCCGGCTTCGGAAGCCTTCTGCGGGTCATTGGCGAAGTTGCCGCCGCTGTGCTGGCCACCTTTCTGGCCGGCTTCGGAAGCCTTCTGCGGGTCATTGGCGAAGTTGCCGCCGCTGTGCTGGCCACCTTTCTGGCCGGCTTCGGAGGCCTTCTTCGGGTCGTTGGCGAAGTTGCCTGGGTTCTGATTTTGCTGTGCCATCGTCACATCTCCTTTCTGCTTGCCTACTGCATGTCGTACGTCCATTTACCGGCTTTCCGGCACTGCTGGCGTGTGCCATCGTGTATAAACGTAGGATCATCAAGCGGGAACCATCAAGCGGGCAATGGTTTCCCGATGCAAAGAAATGTTTTTGTATCCAATGAGATTTTTCATTGCGTCAGGGCGAAAAGTGTTCTTCAACGACTCAATGCTGCACGAATTGCAGTTCCGCCAGGTGACGGTAGAGCGGGCTGCTGTCGAGCAGTTCGGCATGGCGGCCGGACGCCACCAGTCTCCCTTCATCCAGTACCAGTAACCGGTCGGCAGCGCTGACGGTGGCCAGGCGGTGGGCAATGACCAGGCTGGTCCGGTCCGCCATCAGCCGATCCAGTGCCTGCTGGACCAATCGTTCACTCTCGGCATCCAGCGCGCTGGTGGCTTCATCGAGCAGCAGTACCCTGGGATTCTTCAAAAGTGCCCGTGCGATCGCCAGGCGCTGGCGCTGACCGCCCGAGAGCTGCACCCCGCCTGGTCCCAGGGGCGTATCGAACCCCTGGGGCATGGCCTCGATGAAGGAGAGGGCATTGGCATCCCCGGCAGCGCCATGGAGCTCCGCGGGAGTGGCGTCCGGCTTGCCATAGCGCAGGTTCTCGGCGACGGTGCCGGTGAACAGGACGGGGTCCTGTGACACCAGCCCCATGGCGGCGCGAAGCTCGTGTGGATCCAGCTCACGCAGGTCGATGCCATCCAGGCATAGCCTGCCACCGTCGGGATCATGGAAGCGCAGCAGCAGGGAAAGCAGCGTGCTCTTGCCGGCGCCGGAAGGCCCGACCAGTGCAACCCGTTCACCGGGGCGAATCCATACGTCGAGCTCGTGCAGCGCCGCTTTGCCGCGCCCCGGATAGGCGAAGTCGACACCCTCCAGCCGGATTTCGCCCCGGAGCGGAACGGGCAGTGGCCTGGGCCGAGCGGGCGGTCGTATCGTCGGCTGGGCGTCGAGCAGTTCCAGCAGTCGCTCGGCGGCACCGGCCGCGCGCTGCACGTCGCCGGCCACCTCGGCGAGTGTTGCCACCGCACCGGCAGCCAGTACGGCATAGAAGACAAAGGCCGACAGTTCGCCGGCGGTCATGGCGCCAGAGAGCACGGCCTGCCCACCCTGCCATAGCATGAGTCCCACGGCGACAAAGATCGCCAGCATGGCGATGCCGGTCAGCCAGGCACGCTGGCGGGTACGGTCCACGGCGGCGACAAAGGCCTGCTCGACACGCGAGCCGTAGTCCCGGCGATCTATCGTCTCGTGGGTGAAGGCCTGCACGGTGCGAATGCCGGCCAGTGCTTCGCCGGCGTAGCGGCCGAGTTCGGCAACCCTGTCCTGGCTGTGGCGCGACAGTCGGCGTACCCGGCGGCCGAACCACAGGACCGGCAGCACCGTGGCGGGGATACCCAGCAACACCAGTGCCGAGAGCCATGGCTGGGTCACCAGCATCAGGCCCATCGCACCGATCAGCATGACCACGTTGCGCAGCGCCATCGAGATCGACGAGCCGAACAGGGTCTGCAGGACGCTGGTATCGGCGGTCAGCCGTGACGTGATCTCGCCGGCGCTCCGGCTCTGATGGGTGGCGCTCTCGAAGAAGCCGGGCTCGAGATCGAGCAGATGATCGAATACCTGTTGGCGCAGGTCGGCCGCCAGCCGCTCGCCGATCCAGCTGACCAGGTAGTAGCGCAGCGCTGAAGCACCCGCCAGCACGGCAACCACCACGGACATGAGGGCCAGCGTTTGGTTGAGCTGGCCGCGATCGGCGGCCAGAAACCCCTGATCGATCACCAGGCGGAGCCCTTGACCAAGTAGCAATACGCTGCCGGAAGCCACCAGCAGGGCCAGGGCGGCCAGCACAAGACGAGCCTGATGGGGGCGCAGCAGACTCAGTAGTCGGAGCAGAACCCGAGGATCGGGGCGTGGCGTCATGGCGAATTCCAGGCGGGTGAGGACAGCCGGTGCTGCGGCGCCACCGGCGTCAGGGGAATTCTGCATGGTAGCCCAACAGGTGGAACGCCTGTAGCGTTCTGCCTGGCCGGCCTTATGCCAGCAGCTTGCTCCAGCTGCCGTAGCGACCCTGAATCGGTCCCCGGCGCAGGCTCAGCGCCATGACGGCGGCCCCGCACAGAAGGCTGCTGATGGTTGCCACGATGCCGACGCCATGCAGGAAGGGCGTGAAAAGCAGGACCGCGGCCAGTGGAATCAGCAGCCAACGGATCGGCCGGGCCGATTCCGCCAGGGCAATGACCGCCACGGTAATGATCAAGGCGCCGATCACATGATCCCAATTGGCCATGGCTCCCTCGGCGCCGAGCGTGACCCGGGTGAGCATCAGCCAGGCACCGATCAGAAGGCAAAGTGCCAGGTTCCAGGGAAGATTCACGCCGGTACGCAGCGCATCTCCCAGGATGGCCATGGGGCTGCGCTGGAAGTTTTCATCGACCGGTTCGCTCTCGCCCTCGTCGGTATCACCGGTGAAGAAGATCTTCAGCACCGGGGCTCCGGCACGATGACGGCGCTTGAGGAATTCACCCGTGGCAACGAACTCGTTGAAGGCATAGGCGATCTGCAGCAGCATGGCGCCGGCCTGGATCAGGCACAGGGTGCACCAGGTGCCGATGACGATGGGCTGGATGATGATGAACGTAACCGACACCACGCCCAGCGGTACGATCAGCACGCCAAAGGAGGCGACCACCCAGGGCATGGTGCGCCAGCGCTGCGAGGTGCCGATCAGTCCGATGAGGATTTCCAGCATGTAGACCATGCCGCCCAGGCCGGCATCGGGAACCGGCCAGGCCTCGGATGCCTCGGAGGTGATGATGTCTTCGGTGCCGTTGAGCCCTTCGCGGGTACCGCTGAAGAAGGGGTCCCAGACGGTGTCGATATGCCCCAGCTGATAGGCGGCGAGATATCGGGATATGAAGAAGCCGACGAAGGCCAGGATGATGATCGGCATCCGCTGGAACCAGCTCGACGGGTTGTTGTTCCACCCTGGCGGGGTCGTCGGGCCAATCATCGCCGCTGCCGGGGACACCCCGGGCGCCGGTCGCACCACCGCGGACAAGCCGATGGCCAGCATCCCCGTTATCGTGCCGTTGAGGTACGCCGCCGCGCTTTCGGTCCAGAACAGCAGCGGCGCGAACAGAAGCCATAACCCCACCACGGCACATACCCAGCGGGCCCAGCTGTTCTTCCAGGAAAGTGAAATGGCCGCGAACATCATCAACAGAAGCCCCGACACGATCTCGCTGTAGATCATGCCGCTGGTGGTATATCCGAGGATCGCAGGGGAGGTGACCAGCCAGGCACCGAGTGCCATGTTCGCGAAATGGGCCCACAGGTTCTGGTAATGCTGACGCTGGAACCGTTCCTGATACTGCTCCAGCACCCGTTCGGCGTTCCGGCCCTTCTCGTCGGCCTCCGCGATCCAGTCCGGGGGGGTGATGCCGTTGGCTTCGTACCAGGCGTGGGGGTCCTCGAGCAGGTGGCCCACGATGTCCTCGAGCGTCTCGAACACTTCGAAACGTGGCGCCCACCCCAACTGCTGGCGAGCGCGCCGGATATCCAGTTCGTAGTGATCGTCGGCCATGTCGATCATGAACGGCCGGATGAAGGGCTTTTCGCCCTTGTCGAAATCGTCCGGTATCAGCGGCTCGCTCTTCTCCTCGACAAGCGCACCGGTCTTGGCGATCGGTTTGGGTACCGAAATCGTCTTCCAGTGGTCCTCGCCGTGAATCAGCTCGCCGAGCCGGTTCTGTAGGGCTTCGTAGCTGACGCAGTGCTCCTCGCCGATCAGGATCTCGTTCTCCCGGGGCAGGTCATGGCGCCTGTCGATGGTGCGGCGGAAG
Organism: Billgrantia endophytica; assembly: GCF_002879615.1. Classification (GTDB taxonomy): domain Bacteria; phylum Pseudomonadota; class Gammaproteobacteria; order Pseudomonadales; family Halomonadaceae; genus Halomonas; species Halomonas endophytica. The sequence continues at coordinate 31,901 of NZ_PNRF01000021.1, read as the reverse complement.
GCATCGATCATGTCTTCCTTGTGCACACAGGCCTGACCGGCACCGGTATTGCCGGAGTAGAGATGACTTTTCAGCGTGTGTTCGTAGATGCGCGCGATCTGATGGGACAGGGTGGGTACACAGGTGGTTTCGTCGTACATGCCGGCAAGCCGCAGCAGGGTATAGGGCATGTCCCCGGCATGTTCGCGAATGACGGCTTCCGTTTCGGCCTTCGATTTCGGGTAGGCCCAGGTCGGGGCGATGGGCGTATCCTCGTTCACCCGCTTCCCAGGGACCTGCGGCTCGTGGACCAGCATGGTGCTGGAGTAGATGAACCGCTCCACGTTCATGTCCTGCAGCGCCGTCAACAGGTTGCGGGTGCCCTGGACGTTGACCTTGTCGTAGAGGGGGGATGCTTCCCCGGTAAAATCGAAGTAGGCCGCAAGATGCACGACCGCGGCGATATCCCTGCCGTATCGGTCGGCCAGCGTGTCCAGGGCCTCCTTGATGGAATCGACCGAGGTAAGATCGAATTCGTAGCTGTCGTCGGCCTCTTCGCCCTTGGTCTTGTCCAGCCCGATGATGCGATAGTCGCGTTTGAGGCTGCGCGTGAGGGCGGTGCCGATGCCCCCGGAGGCACCCGTGATCACCACAATCGGTTTTTGCTGGTTGGCCGGTTTCTGCCGATTCGTTTCTTCCTTGTCCTGCATGGCTAAGGTCCCTTTGCCGGATTGTGATAGATCGGTATCACTGCGCATGACAACTCGACCTCAAGCTAGTCGGGAAACCGGCAAAGGGGCAAACGGAACTTGCCGCCCAGCATCATTCTCCGTGCGCGGGCCCGGGTTCAGGTCTCGTTGCGTATCATCGGGTTGCAAGGGTAGTACTTTATATCGATGGCATTCCTGTGGTTTGCTATCCGACAGGGCCCAGGTCAGGTGGGAATGGTCGGGCGGAACAAGGAGAGACGGCGTGCGCGTGAGGATTCTTTCGGATCTGCATCTGGAGCACTTTGACGAGGGGCGTGACATCCCCGATGTCGAGGCGGATCTGGTGATCCTGGCCGGCGACATCCACCAGCATCTGCAGGGGCTCGCCTGGGCCGCCGAACGTTTCAAGGGCCTGCCGGTTCTCTACGTTCCCGGCAACCATGAGTTCTACGGGGCGAGCATGCCCACGCTGCGCCGCGAAATGCGTGACGAGGCACAGAGGCTGGGAATTCACCTGCTCGACAACGATGTACTGGTGCATGGCGGCGTGAGGTTTCTGGGTACGACGCTGTGGACCGACTTTGCGCTGTATGACGGCGAGCCTGAGCACAGCGCCGAGCAGACGGAGCTCAAGGCTCGAATGATGATGCCGGACTTTCATATCATCGAGCAGCCCGAGGGAGAGGTCCTCACCCCGCAGTCCAGCCGGGAGCTGCATCGGCAGGCACTTGCCTGGCTTACGTCCGAACTGGAGACGCCCTTTGCCGGGCCCACGGTCGTCGTCAGCCACCATGCGCCGCTTGCCGGCTGCATTCCACCTTGCTATCAGGGGGACGCCCTGTCACCCGCCTTTGCGTCGCACCTGGAATCCCTGATGGGACCCATGACACTCTGGATCCACGGCCATGTTCACGAGCCCGTGGATCTGACCTGCCAGGGCACGCGGGTCATCGCCAACCCTGGTGGCTATCCCGGAGAGTTCGAGCCGTCCCTGTTCGTGCCGGACCAGGTGATCGCCATTCAGGCAGGTGTCACCTGGCCGGATGCGCGCCCTTGAAACGGAGCTCCACCAAGATGAAAAGTGTTGTCGCCATTCGCCATGTCGCCTTCGAGGACCTGGGTGTCTTCGAGCCGGTTCTCGACGAGTTGGGCTATCGAATCCGCTACCTGGACCCTTCCGTGCTGGGTTCCGATGCCCTCGAGGCTCTGGAGGTGGAGACCCCCGAACTGATGGTGGTGCTGGGCGCTCCCATCGGTGCCAACGACGAGGCGCTGTACCCCTTTCTCAGTGCCGAGCTGGATGCCATACGGCGACGGCTCGATTCCGGCCGGCCGCTGCTCGGCATCTGCCTCGGCGCCCAGCTGATCGCCCGGGCGCTGGGCGGCCGGGTCTTTCCCATGGCGGAGAAGGAGATCGGCTATGCGGATGTCGGCCTGACCCGCGAAGGGCAGGAGAGCCCGCTGCGCCATATCGGCAACCCGGATACCGTACTGCATTGGCATGGCGACATGTTCGAAACGCCACCTGGCGCCACGCGCCTGGCCTACAGCCATTCATGCGCGCATCAGGCCTTCGCCGCGGGCGATACCGTTCTGGGGCTACAGTTTCACCTGGAAGCCGACCCATTGAGGATCGAGCAGTGGCTGGTGGGCCACACCGCCGAGCTGGCGCTGGCGGGGGTCGATCCCGTCGAGGTCCGCGAACAGGCCCGACGTTTCGGCGCCGACCTGATGCATCGCGGCCAGCAGACGTTTCGTGAATGGCTTGAGACGGCGGAGACAGCCGCCCGCACCGAGTAGATGTCAGTTCTGGCGCTGCTTGATCTGGTCCCGTAGGCCGCTGGGCACCTTCTTGATGATCAGCCGGTCCTGGTCCTCGTCATACTCGATGCTGGAGCCGAGCAAGTGGGAATCGAAGCTGATCGAGACGCCGCTGGCCCGGCCGGTAAAGCGGCGGAACTGGCTGAGGGTGCGCTTGTCGGGGGGTATCTCTGGGGAAAGACCGTAGTCGGCGTTGCGGATATGGTCGTAGAAGGCCTTCGGCTGCTGTTCGTCGAGCAGTTCCGACAGTGCTTCCAGGGTCATGGGCTCGCCCCGGCGGGCCTGTTCGCTGGCGTAGTCCAGCAGCGTGTCGGTCTTCTCGCGGCTCTGCTCCTCCGGGTAATCCTCTTGCTCCACGTAATCGCTGAAGGCTTTCAGCAGGGTTCGGGTCTCGCCGGTGGCATCCACCCCCTCGGTGGCACCCAGGAGGGTGGCGAACTCTTCCGCCAGCTTCTTGCCGCCGCGGTCACGTGTCCATGAGAGATACTGCCTGGACGGCGTATCGCTGCGCCACTGGCTCAGGTTGATGCGTGCCGCCAGGCTCATCTGGGCCAGGTTGAGCTGATGTGCCGGCACCACGTCGAGGCTCCCGTCGATGCCGTACCCTTCCCTGTGGTGCAGGAGTGCCAGGCTGAGATAGCGGGTATCGCCATGCTGGAAGTCGACAAACAGCAGGTGGCCCGTCACCGACAGGTGTGCGTTGACCAGCCCGACGATCCGTTCGGCTACACCCCGCGTGACGTCGGGGAAGTCACGCCGGCCGTCGAGATAGTCGATCAGCTCACGAGCGAAGAGGGAAGCCGGGGCGCCTTCCTTTTCCTCTTGTGAATCGTCACTGTCTGTCGTATCGCCGAAATGGCCCCAGGCCTTGGGCTTGGCATGGTAGGCGTCATTGAAGCGGGACAGCAGGCCTTCCTGTGCATCAGAAGGTGACGTCTCGTCCGAGGCCGGCTTGAGCACTGCCGGCTGGTCGCCGGATGCCTTGTCGATGCGGTGAATGATGCTATGCAGTATCGGCATGGGAAATCCGGTAGAAGGACAGGCAAGCGATGATACCTGCCACGGGCCCGAGTTCAAGCCGGCAATGGGCATTGGCTCGTCTATCCGCAGGACATCGCCACCATGTGATCCGGCGCTGCTCCGGTGGCTTGTTCACCGGCTCAGGGTTTTAGCCGATAGCCGCTCTTGAAGATCCAGTTGACCACTGCCAGCGAGACGACCAGAAAAAGGGCGATCACCAGCAGGCTTGCCCAGATGCTGACGTCACCGGTGCCATAGAAGCTCCAGCGAAAACCGCTGACCAGATAGACCACCGGGTTGAGCAGGGTCACCGCCTGCCAGACGGGCGGCAGCATGTCGATGGAGTAGAAGGTACCACCGAGAAAGGTCAACGGCGTCACGACCAGCAGGGGCACCAGTTGCAGCTTCTCGAAGCCATCGGCCCAGATACCGATGATGAAGCCGAGCAGGCTGAACGTCAGGGCCGTCAGGGTCAGGAACAACAGCATGATCAACGGGTGCTGGATGGTAAAGGGAACGAACAGCCGTGCCGTACCCAAGACGATCAGACCCAGAATCAGCGACTTGGTGGCCGCCGCTCCCACGTAGCCCAGCACGATCTCGAAATAGGAGATCGGAGCCGAGAGGATCTCGTAGATCGAACCGGAAAAACGGGGAAAGAAGATGCCGAACGAGGCGGTGGAGACGCTCTGTGTCAGCAGCATCAGCATGATCAAGCCCGGCACGATGAAAGCGCCGTAGCTGACGCCATCGACTTCACTGATACGCGATCCGATGGCGGCACCGAACACTACGAAGTAGAGCGACGTGGACACTACCGGCGATACGATGCTCTGCAACACGGTGCGCAGGCTGCGAGACATCTCGGCCAGGTAGATCGTCTTCACGGACTGCAGGTTCATGCGTTCTCCCTGACGAGGCTGACAAAGATCTCTTCCAGTGAACTCTGCCGGGTATGCAGGTCCTTTACCCTGATGCCGGTGGCTTCCAGGTCGGCGAGAAGGCCGGTGATTCCCGTTCCTTCGTCCTGCCGTGTGACATCATAGGTGTAGACCAGTGCATGTCCCTCATCGTCCAGGGTCAACTCGTGGCCGGCCAGCGCGGCGGGTACCTCGGTCAGCGGATTGTCCAGGTGCAGGGTCAGCTCCTTGCGACCCAGTTGGCGCATCAGGGCACCTTTTTCCTCCACCAGGACCAGTTCGCCCCGGCGAATCACCCCGATGCGGTCGGCCATCTCCTCGGCTTCCTCGATATAGTGCGTGGTCAGAATGATCGTCACCCCATGGTCGCGCAGCTGGCGCACCACGTCCCACATTTCACGGCGCAGTTCCACGTCGACGCCCGCGGTGGGTTCATCGAGAAACAGCACCTTGGGCTGGTGGGCCAGCGCCTTGGCAATCAGCACCCGTCGCTTCATGCCGCCGGAGAGTTCGAGCAGGCGATTGTCCCGTTTCTCCCACAGCGTCAGGGCGCGCAACACCTTTTCGATGTGCGCGGGATCGCGAGGCTTGCCGAACAGCCCGCGGCTGAAGCTCACCGTGTCCCACACCGTGGTGAAGGCCTCGTTGGTCAGTTCCTGGGGTACCAGGCCGATCAGCGAGCGGGCCTGGCGGTAGTTCGCCACATTGTCATGGCCATCGACCAGCACGCGGCCCGTGGTGGCGTTCACGAGGCCGCAGATCACGCTGATCAAGGTCGTCTTTCCCGCCCCATTGGGGCCAAGAAGGGCGAAGACCTCGCCACGCCGGATTTCCAGGCTGACGTCCTTCAGCGCCTGAAAGCCTCCCTGGAAGACCTTGGAAAGCGACTCCACCTGAATCATGGGCGAGCCGATACCGCTGCCACTATCGAGAGGGGGAGCCTCTTCCGGCGCGGCTGTTGGCGAATGGTTGAATGAAATCGTCATGCGTCGTCCCTGTTGACGTTAGAGAACGAGCCATCAGGCTCCATCCTAACGCGAGATGGCACCTGGCACAGGGCCGGGAACGAGAAAAGCCGCCGTGGCGGGCACGTGCGGCTTTTCCTTGTCACCGCGGGGCTCAGCTGCGGCTGGTGATTTCCAGCAGATGATAACCGAACTGGGTCTTCACCGGGCCATGAACCTTGTTCAGCTCGCCCGAGAATACCACTTCGTCAAACTCGCGAACCATCTGGCCAGGGCCAAAGCTGCCCAGATCGCCGCCGCGGCCGCCGGAAGGGCAGGACGAGTGCTCGCGGGCCACCTCGGCGAAATCGCGACCACCCTCGATCTCGGCCTTGAGGGCCTGACACTGCTCTTCGCTGCTCACCAGAATATGACGTGCGGTCGCCTTGGCCATGTTGCGCTCCTGAAAGGTTGGCATGGATGCCGATTTAAGGTGCGGCAAGGATAACATGTTGGGCCAGTGCCGCAGCACCTCGACGTGCCCTCTATCCCCGTGCCGGTCCCTGCCGCTCGTCACGGGTCGAGCGCAGCAGCACCCGATCCATGGCTCGGGTGGAGAGCAATCGCCTGAGCACGCCGAAGAGGTGGGTGGGAACGGTCACGTAGTAGCGTGCCCTGGGGCGCCGACTTTCCAGTGCATGCACCAGCTTGCCGACCACGGCATCCGGGCCCAGCGAGAAGGCACCGCCGGCAGGGGACTGGCCGGCCAGCCGTGACTCGACGGCGCGGTAGGTCTCGGCGTGGTAGCTGTGGCGGGTATCGATATTGGCGAGAAAGGCACGGTAGGCATTCTCGCGGAAACGGGTGTTGATGGGGCCGGGTTCGATCAAGCTGACGTGAATGCCGGTGCCCTGCAGTTCCTGGCGCAGGGTGTCGGTGAGCCCTTCCAGGGCGAATTTCGAGCATACGTAGGCGCCGCGATAGGGCAGGGCGGCCAAGCCGAGCACCGAGCTGTTCTGCACGATGCGCCCGCCGCCCTGCCTGCGCATGGCCGGGATGACCCGGGCGGTGAGTTCGTGGGTGCCGAGCACGTTGGTTTCCAACTGCGTACGCAGCGCCTCGCGGGTAAGGTCTTCCACCGCGCCGGGCTGGCCGTAGGCGGCATTGTTGAAGAGCGCATCGAGGCATCCACCGGTGCGGTCCAGTACCTCATCCACGCAGGCTGCGATCGACTCGCTGGACATCAGCTCCAGCGGTAATGCCTCCAGCCCCTCGCCACGCAGCCGATCGAGATCTTCCCGTCGCCTGGCGGTGGCGAAAACCCGCCACCCCCGCTGCACCAGTGCGTGTGCCGCGGCATGGCCGATCCCGCTGGAACAGCCGGTTACCAGCACGCTGCGCGCGGTCGAATGTTTCGTGGACATAGTGGCTCCAGGAGAACTAGGTTGAGCGACATATCAGGCAATGACGATACCATCCGGCCTGGAATGGAGGGAGTACGACGATGAGACCCAATGCATGTCTGGGCATTCTCTTGCCCGATGACGGCCCTACGGACTACGAATGGTACGAACTTGGCCAGGGAACGGTACCCGGCGAGCAAGACCTTCCACGGATCGAGGTCGGGAAGATTCCGAGCGACGGGCATCATGAGCGGGAGGCGTTGACGGCTCTCGGCGCCGTCGATCGGCTATCGCCGGTGGGAAGAGCGCTGGTGCGAGAGGGCGGCGCACAGGCGGTGGTATGGGCGTGCACCAGTGGGAGTTTCATCGGCGGGCTGGAATGGGCCAGAGCGCAGTCCCGCGACCTGGAAGCTACCCTGGGCGTGCCGGTCACCAGTACCGCGCTGGCCTTTCATGAAGCGCTGGCGGCGCTCGGTCAGCGTCGAGTGGATCTGCTCAGCCCCTATCCTGACGATGTGACAAGGCAACTGGTGGCGTTCTTGCACGATGGCGGTGTGACAGTCGAGCGCGTAAGGGTGCTCGACTGTCCCTATGCGGCCGATTCTCACCAGGCGGATATCGCGGAAGAGGTGCGTCAATTCTGCCGCGAGCAGCAAGGCTCGAAGGTTCCTCTGCTGGTGCCCGACACCGCGGTGAACACCCTCCGACTGCTGGAGGCCCTGAACAGGGAGGCGTGCCGCATCGTATTGACTGCCAACCAGGTGAGCCTATGGGCCGGCCTGAAGCGGCTGGCATGGCCTGAGCTGTCAAGACATCTCCTGGCTGATCTGGCATCCGGAACAGAGATGCAACGCCGAGCGCGGCTTTTTGATAGGCTGCTAGGTTGAAAGGAATGATCGGCGCATGTCGCACCGACAAGCAGGGGGCAACATCATGGGCACGTTTCGTATTCTCGGTATCGCATTGTTGGTGGGTGGCTTGATTGCCCTGTATTTCGGCTGGCAGGCCTCGGAAACCCTGCTGGAACAGGCGCACGAGACCGTTACCGGGCGCTTCACCGAAGAAACGACCTGGTATTTCATTGGTGGCGGTGCAGCGGCTGTAGCAGGCTTGTTTCTGATGCTTCTGGGTGGCAAGCGGTAGTCCTGCTCCCGGTCGGGAGCCTGGATCTGACCGGTACGACTACACCGAGGCGGGAGTGAACATGATGAGGGGATGGAAACTACCCGCCCTGAGTATGGCGGCGGCTTGTCTCTGGAGTGCCCCGGCACTGGCGGAACGGTTGGAGGGCGTACTGGATGGTAAGGAGCGCGAGTGGTTCATCCTGCGCCATGAGGGAGACTCGACGGCTACCTTCACCGACCTCGGTGGCATGCATACCATCGATGTTGTGGGATTCGTGGATCCGGATAGCTGGAACAGCCGGGATTCGCTCTCCATCAGCATGACGCTGATGGATGGGGAAGTGACAGACTACGATGTCCTGTACTTGATCGGTACCTCGGCAATGCCGCCACTCTACACCTCCGAAGAGGCGGATGTCCGGCTGTTACTCGAGTCCTTCGATGTGGACGGCAATACCGCCCGAGTGGTCGGCCGCGTTGAGGGCACGCTGGCGTTGCAGGCTACCCTGGGGGAGGAGCCCAGTCTCGAGGAAGGGGTCGATATCGCGGTGACGTTTGATATCGAAGCTTCCCGGATCGAATTCTAGGCGCCTGCTTTCTCTGTTCAACGTTGAAGAGACGCGTTGAAGCGCCTCGGCATAGAGCATGAGAGTCCCGAAGCCGCTGCGGTAGTATCATTCCAAGAAAGGCGGCGCTGATGCTGCGACTGGAGTGGGCATGGAGCAAGAGCAACCGCAATCCCCCGACACCCCGCTAAGCGTGACTCTCTTCGCCGGTCTATCGGATATCGAACTGATCCGTGAGCTATGGAATCACTTTCCCGAGAACATGTTCCTTGTTCGTGTGGAAAGCGAAGACGACTTCATCATGGAGGCTGTCAATCCGGCCCAGAAAGCCACCCTGGGTGCGGCCTGCGAGGGCCGGCGCCTGCACGACTTCCTGCCCCGGGATACGGCCGACGCCATCTGGGCCCGCTACCACGAATGTGTCGTCAGCGACATGCCGATGCGCTATCAGGAAAGCGCCACCTATTTTGATCCGGAGGGGGTCGAGTGCTTCGGCCATTGGCTGACGCTGCTGGTTCCGATCCATCACCACAGCCATCGCGTCACGCATCTCTTTGGCATCTCGCAGGATCTGACCGAGCTGCAGCTGGCCCGGGAGGCCCTGGAGCGGCAGAACCAGCGGCTCGAGGCCCGGGTGGCCGAGCGCACGGCTGAGTTGCGTGCGGCCAATGACGAGCTGCAGTCGCTCAACGCCCGGCTCGAGGAACTCGCCACCCGCGATTTCCTCACGAGTGCCTACAACCGCCGTCATCTGGAAAGTCTTGCCGAGAGTGAGCTCAGGCGCGTGGATCGCAGTGGGGCACCCTTGTGCATGCTGATGATCGACCTGGATGAGTTCAAGCAGGTCAACGATGCGCTGGGCCATGCCGCTGGTGACGCCGTGCTCAGGCGTGTGGCCGATACGTTGCGTGCCGAATTGCGCGACAGTGACTTGCTGGGTCGCTATGGTGGCGACGAGTTCGTGATCGTGCTTCCCGATACCCGACTGGAGGAGGCGTTGGCGACGGCAGAGCGACTTCGCCATGCGGTGCAAGCCTCGACCCAGACCACGATCAGCCTGGGGGTGGCCCAATATCAACCGGGCGATATACACCTCGGCGAATTGACCCAGCGGGCCGACCACCAACTACTCGATGCCAAGCGTGATGGCCGTAATCGTATCGGGATCGAATCGATGTAGCGGCCGTTCCGATGCGCAGGAGCCAGGAAAGGCGATTCATACAACAGGGAGAGTGGAATGAAGGACTTGACGCTGCATTCGTTGAGTGTTTCCAGGCATGGGCTTGAAGCGCCCTGTGCCGGGAAGTGGCCATGAAACGGCGTGCAGGCCCCCGGGGCAGCGGGATACTGGCGGGATTGCTGTTTCTGGCATCGATGGCGGGAGGAGCCGGCTACTGGTTAGTGCTGCATATGCCGGGAAGCAGTCATGAGGGCACGCCGCCGCCCCTGGATGAAGAGGGGCAGGTGTTGCGTGACCGACTGCACGGTCATGTACGGGTGCTGGCCGAGGAAATCGGCGAGCGCCACTACTGGATGGCCGATCGGATGCATGCCGCAGCCGATGCCATCGAAGCGGCCTTCCGGGAGGCCGGCCACGAGCCATTGCGACATCCCGTGCCCACCGGGAGCCAGGTGTTCGACAATATCGAAGTCCGGCTGCCCGGCAATGGCCTGGAGGAGGAGATACTGGTCGTCGGTGCGCACTATGATACGGTGCGTGGCAGTCCCGGCGCCGATGACAATGCGTCCGGCGTGGCCGTACTGATCGAGCTGGCCAGACTGCTCCGTGATGCCGAACTCGACCGTTCGCTGCGACTGGTTGCCTTTGCCAATGAGGAGATACCTTTCTTCGGCAGCGACGCCATGGGCAGCCTGCGCTATGCCCGCCAGGCTCGGGCGGAGGACGCGAACATCGTCGGCATGATGTCGCTTGAGATGCTGGGCTATTACTCCGATGCGCCCGGCAGCCAGTACCATCCACCCTTGCTTGGCCATTTCTATCCGGACCGGGGCGATTTCGTGGCCTTCATCGGTAACATGCGTTCCCGGCAACTGGTACGACAGGCCATCGGGGCATTTCGTGAGCATGCTCATGTGCCGTCGGAAGGGCTGGCGGCGCCGGAACTGATAAGAGACATCCGGCGCTCGGATCACTGGGCCTTCTGGGAGATGGGCTATCCGGCCGTCATGCTCACCGACACCGCCAATTTCCGTAATCCCTACTATCACGGCCCCAATGACACACCAGAGCGGCTGGATTACGAGACCATGGCGAGGCTGACGGAGGCACTGGCCAAGGCGCTCGAGACGATGGCGCGTCGATGAGGCGGTTCCCTTGCGCCGCGTGTGGCACCGGCGGTGCGGGCCCACCCAGGCCGCGATCCGAAGACCGCGGCCTGTGTTGGGTTCAATGGTGGCGGCTGAACTGGCCGTGCGGACTGTCGGCCATCAGACGGGCGAATTCGCTGCCGCTCATATGCAGCAGCGTTTCGTGGTCGCCGGCATCGAAATAGATGTCCGGCTGATGGCGCAGCATGTCGTCGACATAGACCTGCAGGCCGTAGGCCTGGCCGACCGGCGTTATGGCTCCTGGGTCGCAATCGTTGAAGCGGCTGGTGATCTCGTCTTCCGAGGCTAGCTCGACCTTCTCGTTGAAGAGCTGCGAGAGGCTTTCCAGGTCGGCATCGCAGGTGCTCGGCAGAACGGCGACACGGTAGCCGGAATCCCCGTGGAGCATGATCGCCTTGGCGAGCTGTTCGCCGGTGACATGGGCCTTCTCGGCGATACGGCTGGTGCTCACTTCATGTGGATGCTTGACCTCCTCGTAGTCGATATCGCAGGCTCTCAGGTATTCCCGGATCGTCATCGGGATGGCCATGACACGTTCTCCCTCGGCCACATGGGCCGACAATTGACGGTTACCACGTCTCCCTTCGCTGCTATTGCTATCCTTCCTGCCATCAGCATAGCGTCTACACCCAAGGCGGGCAGTGCTGGATCACATGCCATGTGTTTTTTTCATCTGGAGTTGCCGTGTCGTTCACCAATCTCTCCCTCGATCCCGATGACCTGCCGGCCTTGGAGCACGCTCCTCTCACACCGGTGTCCCGTCGCCTGGCTCCTTGCCAGGCGCTTCAGCGAGCGGGGCGCTGGGTGTTCCTCGTCATGTTGACAGGACTCTTTCCGGTACAGCACGAGGAACTGGCCCAGTGGCAGTCCTGGGCGGCCGCCGGGGTGGCGGGGCTGGGGGTCGTTGCCATCGCCCTGGGCTGGGTCGAGGCGCGCCGCCGCGCCTATGGCCTGCGTGAGCACGATGTACTCTATCGGCGGGGTTGGCTGGTGCAGCGGACCCAGGTGTTGCCCTTGGCTCGCCTCCAGCATGTCGAGACACTGAGCAATCCCGTCGAGCGGGCGTTCGGGCTGGTACGTCTGGCCTGTTTCACCGCCGGTGGACGGGGCGCCGACCTGATGCTCGAAGGGCTGTCGGCGGCGCGTGCCGAAGCGGTCAAGCAGCATCTGCTGGCGCGCCTGGAGGGAACGACGCGGCAGCCGGAGTCCCTGACGCCATGAGCCGCCAGCACGACCGATCGGTACCGGAAGCCCTCTCTCTGCAGGGTTGGCAACGACTCTCGCCCTGGGCCATCGGATTGCTGCTGGTGACGACCAGCGTCTCCCTGGTACGACAACATATGCCCTTGCTGGCTGGCGCTGGCGCGGGTCTCGCGATGATCGAGCGGGTCGGGCTGCGTGAGACCGCATTGGGTGGTCTGACACTACTGCTGGTCGCGGCCCTGGCGAGCCTGCTTTATTACCGTCGCTTCCGCTTTCGGCTGGACGGTGATGTGCTGATCATCCAGAAGGGCTTGTTCGAGCACCGGGAATTCAAGGTGGCGGCTCGTCATGTCCAGCACATCGCCGTGCATCAACCGGCCTACATGCGGCCTTTCGGCGTGGTTCAGTGGGAAGTGGAGACGCTGGCGGGGGAGTCGTCGAGCATTTCGCTGCCGGGCATTCACCGGGAACTGGCCGAGGCACTTGGACAAGGGCTCAAGGGAAGACAGGAAGCGCCGCCCGATGCGGAGTCATCCGACGAAAGCGTCGACGCCGCGAACGTGCGGGCGCCCGTCATACGCTTCGCCATTACCCCCGGCGCCTTGATCCTGCACGGACTGACCAGTCGCTCGATCTATGTCATTGCCGCGATGCTGTCGCCCCTGGCCCGCCCGCTGGAACGCTGGGTTCACGACCACTTGCCGCATCTCGACCTGAGGGGATGGCTGCCTCCCTCACCGGCCCTGGCCATTGGGGCCGGTGTCCTGGCCCTGGTGATACTACTGGCTCTCCTGGCCGTGTTGGCGGCCTGGTGGCGCTTTCATGGCTACGTGCTGCGCGAAGGGGATGGGCGCCAGGTGCAGGCCAGCGGACTCTTCACCCGGCAGGAGCAGGCACTCACGTTATCCCGGCTGCAGGTGGTGGAGTGGGTGCAGACCGGGCTCGGTCGCCTGCTCGGCCGTGGTTATCTGATATGTCATCAGTTTGGCGCCATGGGCGGCGGTGGGGCGGCCGAGTCGCGCCGCTTCCTGGTGCCAGGCCTGGCGGCGAACCAGGGCAAGGAGCTGACTGCCACGCTATGGCCCGGGTGTCGCATGGAAGCTCCCCTGGCCAGGGTTTCCAGGCTCTATTGGCGAGTGGTGTTTCTGCGGCTAGGCGTGGGGCTGACGGCAGCACTGTTGCTGCTCGTCGGTCTGTTGGGCCCGGCCGGCCTGTCGCCGATGCTCTGGGGCGGCATGGTCGCAAGCCTGCCGCTGGTTGCGGCCGGGGTGGCGCAGCTGCGCTGGATGGCTACGGGCTGGGCAAGAGAAGGGGCGTATTTGCGAATTCGACAAGGGCTTTGGGGGCAGCGCACCAGTATCTTCCCGTTGACCCACCTGATCGCAATCAGCGTACAGTGGAGCTGGCTACAGCGTCGGCGAGGTGTCGTCACCCTCCATCTCGCCCTGGCCAATGGCGGGTTGACGTTGCCCTATCTCGAGGAGCGGGAAGCGCTGCTGCTGGCCAACCAGCTGTTGGCCAGCGTAGAGGCCGCTCAGGCCGCCTGACGCTCCACCTCGCCGAAGCGACGATGTAGCCAGGCATTGATGGCGTCGGATTCGTAGAGCCATTCATGGCTGCCGTCATCCGCCGTGATCCTCAGGCAAGGCACCTTGATACGGCCGCCGCCAGCTTCGAGTGCCTGGCGATGTTCCGGGTCATTGCGGGCGTCGCGCAGTTCGATACTCAGGCCCAGCCGAGCGATCTCCTTGCGCACCTTGATGCAGAAAGGACAGCTCTGGAACTGATAGAGCGCCAACCGGGTGCAGGCCTTGTCGACGCCGGCCTGGTCCTCGGCCGAACGGGACATCGACTGCGGCGTGCTCAGTTTCTCGGAGAGCAGCAGGATCGGCGACAGCACCAGGCGCACGCCGCGAAAGAAATAGCGAATCAGGATTCTCATGGACTGTTGGACGTTCTCGGTCGTGAATGGATGAAGCCGGTTCGGGGTGCCCATGATGCCGCTCAACGCGCCGGGATGCCAACCTCAGCTCATCTCGATGCCCAACTCGTCGATGAGCTGGTCACGTCTCGACAGTGCCTGTGCCGCGGCATCGCCGGCTACCGTGGCGCAGGCGTTGACCAGACACTCCACCGCCGCGAGAAATGCCACCATGCTGTTGGAGATGAAGCTCGACTCATGGGGGGCAAGAATGACGATGTCGGAATGGCGTACCAGGGGTGAGCTCGAGAAGTCGGTGATCACGATGGTGCGAATGCCGTTGCCGTGTGCTGCCTTGCAGACTTCGATCACGTGCCGCGTGTAGGGCTTGCAACTGGCGGCGATCAGGACATCGCCTGCCGACATGGCGGCGAGTCCTTCGGCCACCCCCGGGCTGTCATCGCTGAGCATGCCGACGTCAGACCGTATCATGCCCAGGCCATAGGCCAGGAAGCTCGAGAAGGCATGGAACTGGCGTACGCCATGCAGGCGCACACGTCTTGCGCCCATGACGGTGTCGGCGAAGGTCTCCAGGTCGTCGTTGCTGAGGCCCTGGAGGAAGCGTTCGATGTTGTGCTGGTGCTCCCCGCATAGCTGGCGCGCCTGGGAATGGAGATCCTGCTTGTCGGCGGCCAGGGCCGCCGTGGCGTGCTGGCGGTAGAAAGAACGGGTCGGGGTGAGTCGCGAACTCAGCAGCAGGCTCTGCAACTCGCCGAAGCGTTCATAGCCCAGTGCCCGTGCCAGGCGGGATATGGTGGAGGGATTCACCTCCAGGCGCCTGGCCAGTGAGGAAATCGAGAGCAACGATTGATCGCCGCTGAGCTCGATCAGCTGCGACAGCACTCCCTGAGCCTTGGGGCCGAGGTGCAGCGAGGTCTCGCCGCGGGAAATTGCGATGGAAAGGGTGCGAAGCTCCTCGAGAGTGCGAGGCGCTTCGTGGTGTTCAGGCGAAGAGTGATTGGTCGGTGCCATGTATCGGTCCGCGGTCCCGGGGGGTGTGAACTTCCCATTCAATGCGGTCATTAAGCAGGCGGAAAATCCCGGTCGCAAGTGTATTCTCGTGATCGGGATCGTCCGCTTCACGCCGATAGATGGGCAGGCCGTCTCCCCCGGTATCCTTCAGAATGGCAAGGGGATCCCTCACCCCAGCGGCGATCAGCTCGCTACCGCGCCGCTGGCGATCGCGTGACGAGCGGGTCACGATCTGGTTTCCGTTTCGACAGTCATGGTGTAGCGCATGGTTGGCATGCACCGATGGGGTTTCGATGTGGATGGAGGAGGTTCGTCGGCCACCGATCTCGACCGAGTACAGCGATGGGATGCCGTGTTGGGCCAGGGTGAAGTGAAACCCGCCGCTGGCGGGCGCCTGGCTCAGGAAGTCGACGATGTTGTCGAGAGACGTTCGGGACAGCATGTCACGGCCCAGCACCATGCGCGGTATCTCGGGAATGACATTGTCCAGGCGCAGGTTGTTCACCGTCTGGACGATGCCGTTCTGGGTCAGGGCGAAGGTATGCCCCGGAATGGAGCCGGGGTAGCAGAGTGCCAGGAAAGCTGGCTGATCATCCGGTCTGACGTTGGCGAGGAAGGCATCACCGTCGAAGAGGGGGAGGCCGTCTTCGTTGTGTGCGATGCAGGGCTCATCGCCGGGGAGAATGACCGTGGTACAGCCATCCGGACAAGAGGCCAGCAGGTCGCCCCGACAGTTCCAGGCGAATACGTCACGCAGCGGCAGCGCCAGACCTTGGGCCAGCCCCCGAATCTCTTCGAGTACCCAGGGCAGCTGCCGGCGGGTGGTGTCGAGCATCCGTTCCACCTGCATGGCGTAGCCAGGTCCGGTGATGGTCTCCCACAGCTGGCTGTCCATCAGCTTGCCGTGCACCGCCCGACGGCCGTGGCGACCCAGGGTGAACCCAATCTCGAAAGGGTTGCCCCGCGCGGTCAACCAGGCTAGCCCAGTGGCACCCTGGGACGCCGTCGAGTATTCAGTGGACATGGCGGAGAAAATCCTGAAGCCGTGGGTTGTTGGCGGAGTTGGCGAGTATTTCGCGTGGGTTGCCATCTACCGAAATCTTGCCGTTCTCCATGAAGATCAGTCGTGACCCGACCTGTTTGGCGAACGACATCTCATGGGTGACGACCACCATGGTCATTCCCTCTTCGGCCAGATCGCGCATCACATTGAGAACTTCCTGCTTGAGTTCGGGGTCGAGCGCTGACGTCGGCTCATCGAACAGCATCACCTTGGGCTTGACGGCCAGTGCCCGGGCAATGGCGACACGCTGTTGCTGACCGCCGGATAGCTCATTGGGGTAGTGATGGGCCCGTTCCTCGAGGCCGACCTTCTTGAGCAGTGCCAAGGCCTGCGCCCTGGCCTCGCGGGTCGACTGGCCGCGCACATGTCTGGGGCCGAAGGCAACGTTGTCCAGCGCGGTCAATTGCGGAAAGAGATTGAACTGCTGGAATACCATGCCGGCCTCCTGGCGAATCTCGCGCAGCATGGCGTTGCCGGCCAGGACGCTTATCCTGTCAACCCGAAGGTCGCCGCCGGTGATCGTCTCGAGCCCGTTGATGCAGCGAAGCAGGGTGGACTTTCCCGACCCCGAAGGGCCGATCAGTACCACCACTTCACCCTGGTCGATGTCGAGATCGACCTCATCAAGTACCTTGAGCGCACCGAAGTGCTTCGAGACGCACTTGAACTCGATGATGCTCATAGAATCTTCATCCTTCTCTCGATGAGCCGCAGCAACAGCGTGAGCGTACCCGTCATGATCAGGTACATGACCGCAATCGCAGACCAGATTTCAACGGCGCGGAAGTTGGCCGCCATGATCTCCTGGCCGGTTCGGGTCAGCTCGCTGACACCGATCACGATGAACAGCGAGGTATCCTTGAGGCTGATGATGAACTGGTTGCCCAATGGAGGGATGAGGCGGCGGAAGGCCAGTGGCCCCACGATATACACCAGGACTTTCCAACGCGGCAGCCCCAGCGCCAGCCCGGCTTCCGCCAGCCCTCGGCTGATCGACTGCAGCGACCCTCTGACGATCTCGGCGATATAGGCTCCCGCATTGACCACGATGGCGATCATGGCGGCCGTCAGCGGGTCGATGCGGATGCTGGCGAGAACGGGCAGCGCGAAGTACAGGAACATGACCTGCACCACGATAGGCGTGCCACGAATCACCTCGATATAGATCATGGCGGTGCAATTGAGCAGCCAGTTGCCATAGGTCCGCATGAGGCCGGCAATGGTGCCAACCACCATGCCGCCGCAGAGCCCCACGAGGGTGATGTAGATCGTCATCCTGGCGCCGCTCAGCAACTGCGGCATGAAGTTGGCGATGACGGACCAATCAGTATTCATCCGGAACCTCGGCAGTCGCAGGGGAGAGGCGTGAGAGTGGCTCGCATCGGCTCAATTGCCCGGGGCTGTGCCGAACCACTTCGCGTAGATCTCATCGTAGCGACCGTCCTCTCGCAGGGTGTTCAAGGCTACATTGACGTCATCGACCAGAGGGCTGCCCTTGGGGAAACCGATGCCATACTCATGGGCCATCATCTGCTCGCCCACGGCCTTGACCTCGCCTTCTCCCGCGGTGGCGATGTAGTAGAGCACGTTCGGGGTGTCGTGCATGGCGGCATCGACACGGCCGGTGCGCAGCTCCAGGTAGGCATTGTCGATATTGGGCAGGGTCCTCAGCTCGGTTTCGGTGAAATGCTCCTTGGCATAGTCGGCCGCGGAGGTGCCCATCCTCAGTGCCAGCGTCTTGCCGGCCAGATCCTCGATGCTCTCGATATCGCTGTCTGCCGGGACCATCAGGGTAAAGCCACTGTCGTAGTAGCCGTCCGAAAAATCGATGACCTCTTCCCTGTCCGGGCGAATGGTGATGCCGGCCAGGGCCACATCCACCTGGTTCGTCTGCAGGGCGGGAATGATCCCCGAGAAGTCCATGGGGCGCAGCTCATAGTCCCAGCCATTCTCCTGGGCAATGGTGTCCCACATATCGATATCGAATCCGACGTATTCGCCATCCTTCATGAATTCGAAAGGCACGAAAGCGGTGTCGGTGGCGACGATCAGCTTGTCGGCGGCGGCCGTGGAGGCCATGGCCAGGGAAAGGCCCAGAGCGGTGCAGATGGTCAGCTGTTTCATGGTGAGTTCCTCTTGGTGTTGTTGTTGAACTGTCTGTTCTTTGGCGGTCGTTGTTGAAAACGACGTGGACGCCCGTTGTTGAGATCATTGCCGAAACCACAGGCGTAGCCGATGACCAACATCCCGCGGAATGGAAATATCTTTGCGCAAAAATATGTGATGCGCAAATTATTTGCAATGATTTTTGAAGACCTGGCTTGAGCGTGATTCATGACGCCAGCGAGCCTATGCTAAGATCCGGCTCTCGTCTGGACTGACACGATGCGCTGATCCTTACCGACCGAGAGAAGCTGGCGGCCGGGGAAGCCCCTGGCTGCAGGCAATCCTGGCCGACGGCCGGACCAACCGTGGAGACAGGTATGCAGCCCCTACATCAGCGGCCAACCAGTGGCAGACGCTGGGTACTGTTCGCCGGCTTCTGTCTGCTGGGCCTGACGGCCTGCGGCGGCAATGGTGATGCGGCAACGGAAGTGACACTATCGGTACTGGCCGCGAACCCGGCGGCCCATGATGGCGCCCTGGTGGCCACCGAGGGTGTGGTCCGCCATTTCGACGACCCACTCCACTACTGGATCGAGGATGAGGATCTCAACCGCGTCGAGGTCTTTCCCCGGGAGGAGATCGCTCCCCATCTGGGCGACATGGTGCGGGTCATCGGGAATTTCGAGTACTCTGTTACCGAAGGACGTCGACTCACGCTGGAGAGCGTTGATCCGTTGAACGCCGCCGATTGAACGGACGAGAGGACATCGGGCGCATGCAAGGGAAGGCTTTCAGGGAAGGTATCAGCGCCCGGCCGATACTGCCGCCGACTCAGGGTCGAATCGAGGCTATCGACCTGGCCCGGGGCATCGCCATCGCCCTGATGATTCTCAGCCATACGGTCAGTGGCTTGCTGGGCATAGGCCAGGTGCCCGATTGGGGCATGGTGCCTATCCATCTCATCACCAAGTTTTCCTCGTCACTGTTCATTGTCGTGTTCGGGATCGCTCTCGCCGTGGCCTTCCTGCCGAAGACCGATTCACCGGACTGGCCGCGACGGCGCCTGAAGCTGATGCTTCGCGGGCTGGAGGTGATGTTCTGGTACAAGGCACTGACCGTTGTCGAAATGCTGCCGATCTACGCGCCAGGCGACATCCTCGACACGTTGCTTTATCAGCGCTTCGCCATCTGGGTCGAGATACTGGGCTTCTATGCCATCGCCCTGCTGTGGTTGCCCTGGGTATTGCCGCTATGGCGTCGAATGCCGCTATGGCTGCGTCTGGCACTGCCGATCATCATTGCCGTCATGGCGGGCTGGCTGGAGCGTCATTTCCATTTCTGGGGTATCGAACCCCTCAAGGCGCTTCTGGTCGAGGATGCCGACCATTACACCTGGGGCCAGCTGTCACGGCTACCACTGGTGATGCTCGGACTGTTGATCGGGGAGGGCGTGCTGCGAACCTACTGGGACGCTTCCCATCGCCGCCGGCTGGTGCTGGGCCTCGTTGCCTTCGGCGCCATGTTGCTGGTCGGTTTCCTGGCGGTGTCGTTGCCGATGATCGATGCAGCCTTGATGTCGGCGGCCTGGAATGAAGGCAAGCACCCGCCGGAGCTTCCCTTCATGCTGTTCAGCGTGGGCGGCGCCCTCGTGATCCTGGCGCTGTGCCTGCTCGGTGGCGAGCGGGCGGCGGCCTGGCTCCGGCCCGTCACGACCATCGGCTCCGACGCCCTCAAGGCATTCATCTTTCATATCGTGGTGATCTTCCTCGTCTTCCGCTTTCTGCTCGATGCCTGGCAGGCTTACACCTACCCCCAGGTGTTGGGTATCGGGCTGGCCATCATCCTGGCCACCGCGGGCTGGATTGCCATGATTCGCTGGATTCGGGAGCGAGCGTGATGCGTTTTACCCTCACCTCTTTCTGCCGCCCGGCTGCCATGGCGCTGCTCGCGGTGGCGTTTTCGGTCAACGCCATGGCCGAACCCACCTGGGTGGACCGGCTCGCGCCGGGCGGCGTCCAGAAACCCGCCTGGGCGGAGCGGCTCGAAGCCAGGCTGGCCCTGCTCGAGGCCGGATTCAACGGCGAGATCGGTCTTCACGTCCGCGAGCTGGGCGAGGGTGGCGCCCGGTATGGCTGGCGTGACGGTGAAAGCTGGTATCTGGCCTCTCTGATCAAGGTGCCGGTGGCCATCGAGCTGATGGCCCGGGTCGAGGCGGGAGAAGCGTCGCTCGATGATCGGCTGGTCCTGCTTGAAAGCGATTATGTCGACGGTGCCGGGCCCACCAACTGGGCTCCGCCTGGCAGTGAACCGAGGCTGCGCCAACTGCTGGAACCCATGCTGATCGTCAGCGACAACACGGCCAGCGACATGCTGATACGCCATGTCGGCCTCGATGCCGTCAACCGGCGTGCCCGCTCGCTGGTTGCCGACAGCCGCGGCCTCGGGCCGATCACCACCCTGGAGGACGTCCGCCGCCACGTTTACGCGGGTTTGCATCCGGACGCCTTTGCTCTCACCGGGCGCGACTTCATCGAATTGCGCAAGCATGGCAATGATGCAGAGCGCCTGGACTGGTTCATCCGGCGCCTGGGGCTCGCGCCGGAAGCGTTGCGGTTGCCGACGCTGGAAGCCGCTTTCGACGCGTACTATGCCAGCGATCTCAACAGCGGCCGTCTCGACAGCTTCGGCGACCTGCTCGCCGAACTGGGCGAGGGCAGGGCGCTGGGCGCGGCGGCCTCAGCCGAACTCCTGTCGATCATGACGCGTACCACGAGTGGTGACCGGCGTCTCAAGTCCGGCTTCGGCTCCGACGTGCGTTTCGCCCACAAGACCGGAACCCAGCATCGGCGGACCTGCGATGCCGGCATTGCCTCTCATGGACAGGGCGATGCGTTGCGCAAGGTCGTGGTCGTGGCCTGTGTCCGGGGGGAAAGCAATGTGGTCCGCTCCGAGTCGGTAATGGCCGGCATCGGCCGCGCCATGCGCGAAGCCGGTGTGTTCGCAAGGCACTAGATACCATCTCTCCTAACCAGTCACAAACAACCCATTAGGTGGTTTGCGACTGGTTAGGAGAGATGGTATCTAGTCGGCAATGCAAGGTATGGTGGGTGCTACGAAGGTCTAATGCTTCCTCACCCCGTATTCGTTGACAGCGCAATAGCCCGTGACTAGCCTTCCATCATCGAATGTTACCGGTAACAAACCAGACGTTCGATCATCTAACAATGACAAACGATATTGGAGATTTCGCCATGACAGTCACCTGGCTTACCCTGGCCGGCGCGGCCACCCTGACCCTTGGCTTCGGCCTCACCGCCCAGGCCCAGTCGCCCGACCTGTCCGACCCGCCAGCTATCGACGGCGAGGTGATCGCCGACCACGGCAGCCACACCATCCGCATGGGCCTCGGCCTGGCCGAAAGCTCGCCCCAGTACATCTCGAGTCAGTATTTCGCCGACATCCTCGAACAGCGCACCGAGGGTCGCATCACCATCAACGTCTTTCCCAACAGCCAGTTGGGCGATGACGTGCAGATGATGGAGATGCTGCAGACCGGGACCCTGGACATGACCTATCCATCGAGCTCGGCGGCCACCACCTATGTTTCCGAGCTGGCGGCCTTCGACCTGCCGTTCTTGCTGCCGACCCGCGAGGCGGCCATCGCCGTGATGCAGAGCGACATGGCCCAGGACATGCTCGACGCCTTCGAGGGCAGCGGGATCAAGGCGCTGACCTTCTCCGAGAACGGCTATCGTCAGCTTTCCAACAGCGCCCGTCCGGTGGAGTCGCCCGACGATGTCGCCGGCCTCGACGTTCGCGGCCTGAGCGTACGTACCATGGAGAACCCGGTACACCTGGCGATCTGGGAGGCGATGGGCGCCAACCCCACGCCGATGGCATTCGGCGAGCTGTTTTCGGCGATGGAGCAGGGCGTGGTCGACGGCCAGGAGAACCCCTGGAGTACGATCCTCACCTCCAACTTCCATGAAGTGCAGGACTACGGCACCGAAACCCGCCACGTCTATACGCCGTTCATCATGATGATGTCCCAGCGCACCTGGGACCGCCTTGACCCGGCTTACCAGGAGCTGATCCAGCAAGCCGCCCGCCAGTCGGCCCAGTACGAGATCCAGCTGTCCGCAGAGTATGACGACTGGTCCCGCGATCAGCTCGAGGCGCGCGGCATGCAGATCACCCGTCTCGACGACGACCAGATCGCCGCCTTCCAGGAGGCAGTGCAGCCTGTCTACGAGACGTGGGCACCGCGTATCGGCGAGGAGCTGATCAGCGAGATCCAGAGTATCGCCGAAGCGACCGCCAACGATTGATTCCTTCCTCCTCCTGACGTCGAACCGTCCAGTGGCAGAGGGCCTGGCGGCCCCTTGTCCTGGCGCTGGAGTGTCTCATGTCAACGCCAACGCCTGGCCCGTCCCCAGGGCCCCTCTCCCTACCCGACACCTCGGTCTACCAGGATGATCCCAACCGCGAACCGCTGGAGCTCGATTTCGAGGCGCGCAAGGGGCCGGTACTGTTCCGCTGGCTGACCGTCGCCATGGAGCAGCTGATCGCCATCATTCTGATTGCCCTGGTCCTGTCGGTCTCGACCAATGTCGTCGGGCGTTCGCTGTTCAACCGCTCGCTTCCTTGGGCCGACGAAGTGGGGCGCATGTTGTTCATCTGGATGATCTTCATTGGTGCCGCGGCGGCCTTCGCCCGCTACGAGCACATCGCCGTGGATTTTCTGGTGCGTCGGCTCAAGCCTCGGGCCGCTCACGGGCTCTTCCTGCTACAGCACCTGATCATCAGTGGCCTGATGGGGGTGATGATCTGGGGCGGCTACCTGGTGCTGTCCCGCTCCACCGGACGCACCGCGATCCTCGGCGTGCCGTGGAACCTGATCAATGTCTCGCTGGTGGTCTGCGCGTCCTTCATTGCCATGGTGGCACTGTGGCGTGCCTGGCAGAGCCTCACCATCATCCTCCGGAGGGCCTAGGCCATGCTATGGATATTCCTGGGCATCCTGTTTGCCTCCATCGCCATCGGCCTGCCCATCGCCTTTGGCCTCGGCGTGGCCGCCGTGGTCATGGCAGTGATGTCCGACATCTCGCTGTCGATCCTGATCGAGCAGTCGGTTCGCGGGGTCAACAGCTTCCCGCTGCTGGCGATTCCCTTCTTTATCCTGGTCGGCGAGGTGATGAGCACCGGCGGCATCGCCCGGCGGCTGATGAACCTGGCCGGTGCGCTGGTCGGTTTCATTCGCGGTGGCCTCGGCCAGGTGGCGATCACCGGCTCGATGTTCTTCGGCGGCATCAGCGGCTCGGCCGTCGCCGACACCGCCGCTACCGGCTCGATGATGATTCCGGCGATGACACAGCAGGGCTACACGGCGCCCCATGCCACCGCCATCAACACGGTGTCGTCGGTGATCGGCATCATCATTCCGCCGTCGATCCCGCTGATCCTGTTCGGAATCGTCACCGAGACCTCGATCAGCCGGCTGTTTATCGCCGGTATCGTACCGGGGCTGCTGATCGGCTTCTGCCTGATGGTCACCACCTTCATCATGGCCAGCATCGAACCCGCCGGGCAGACCCGAAAGTTCCGGCTCGACCTGCTGTGGCAGGCCTTCAAGTCGGCTTGGCTGGCCCTGGTGCTGCCGGTGATCGTGATCGGCGGTATCATCGGCGGGTTGTTCACCGCCACCGAAGCGGCGGTCGCCGCACTGCTCTACTCGCTGGTCATTTCACTCGTGGTCTATCGCGAGATCGGCCTGCGCGACCTGTGGGGGATGCTGATCCGCACCGCGCGTCTGACCGGCATGGTACTGTTGCTGCTGGCCTTTGCCACGGTGATCGCCTGGTTCCTGACCATCAACATGGTGCCGCAGACCCTGGTGGGTCAGGTGCAGGCGATCACCCAGGAGCCATTCCTGCTGCTGCTGATCGTCGCCGGTCTGCTGCTGCTGGTGGGCTTCGTGATGGACCTGACCCCGGCAATGGTGATCATGGCGCCCATGTTGACGCCGATCGTCACCTCGGTGGGCGTCGACCCGGTCTACTTCGGGGTGCTGATGTCCTTCCTCCTCGGTATCGGCCTGCTGACGCCGCCGGTGGGCACCTGCCTGTACGTCGGCTGTGGGGTGGGCAAGGTGTCGATGGAGTCGCTGGTCAAGGCGATGCTGCCCTACTACGCGGCGCTGCTGGTGGTGGTGCTCATCCTGCTCGCCTTCCCGGGCATCGTCACCTGGCTGCCCGACCTGGCCGCCGTGCGTGGCAACTGAGCAAGGGGCTGGATGTGACGACTCCGCAACGAATCGTGGTGATGGGCGTGTCGGGCTCGGGGAAGACCCATGTCGGCCGCCTGCTGGCCGATCGCCTCGGCGTGGCCTTCATCGATGGCGACGATTACCACTCGCCGGCCAGCATCGCCAAGATGGCGCGTGGTATCCCGCTCGACGACGAGGATCGCTGCGAATGGCTGGAAACCCTGGCGGATTTCCTGGCTGACCACCGGGCGCGGGATGTGGCCGTGGTGGTCGGCTGTTCGGCTCTCAAGCGGCGCTACCGCGACACTCTGCGCCGGGGCGATCCGGCGCTGGCGTTCCTGTTCCTGAGCGGCGACCGCGATCAGATGCGCCAGCGGCTCGGCCAGCGGGAAGGGCACTTCTTCAAGGGCGATGCCATGCTCGACAGCCAGTTCACCGCCCTGGAGCCGCCGGGGGCGAACGAGGCGGTGACCCTGGACATCGGGCAGTCACCGGAGGCGCTGGTCGAGGCTTTCCTCCAGCACTGCCGCTCCGCCAGCGGCGAGACATGATTCGGGGCGCGATGTCGGTTATGGTGTGGCGCCGTCGACCGAGTGCCTCGGCCACTGGCCTGGCCGTGGCCCGTTGCCGGACTCGTCCCTCTCCGTCACGACACAGGTATTGCGATCCCCCGTGAAGAAAAAACGCCCCACACTCCAGGATATCGCCGACCGGGTCGGTGCGACCAAGATGACCGTGAGCCGTTGCCTGCGCGACCCGGCCACTGTCTCCGAGGAACTGCGGGAGCGAATCTTCACGGTGGCCGAACAGGTCGGCTATATCCCCAACCGGGCGCCGGACCTGCTCTCTCGGGCTACCAGTCATTCGATCGGGGTATTGGTTCCCTCGTTGACCAACCAGGTATTCGCCGATGTCCTTGTCGGTATCGAGGCCGTCACCGAGCCGGCCGGCTATCACCTGATGCTGTCCCATTACGGCTACAGCCCGGAGCTTGAAGAGCGCAGCTTGGCGTCCCTGCTCTCCTATAACGTCGATGGCGTGATCCTGTCCGACAGTCGGCATACGCCGCGCACCTGCCGGATGCTGGAGACCGCGGGTATTCCCACCATCGAAATCATGGACTCCCTCACACCGCCGTTGAATCAGGCGGTGGGTTTCAACAACGTACGCGCCGCCTACGACATGGTCAGCGAAATGATCAGACGCGGCCGACGCCATGTGATCTACCTTGCCGTTCGCTTGGACGAGAGGACTCGCCAGCGTGAGCAGGGCTATCGACAGGCCATGGAGGAACAGGGTCTGACCCCTGTGACCCTGCAGCGTAGCCAGCGTTCGTCCTACAGTGTGGGGGCCGCTCTGCTGGAGGAGATCGTGACCGATTATCCGTCGGCTGACGGCATCTTTTGCACCAACGACGACGTGGCCGTCGGCGCCTATTTCGAGTGCCTGCGGCGCGGGATCGAGGTGCCGGAGCAGTTGGCCATAGCGGGTTTTCATGGCCATGACGTCGGACAGGTGATGTCACCCCGCCTGGCCAGTGTGGTGACACCCCGGCAGGCTATCGGCGAGCGGGCGGCCAAGGAACTGCTGGCGCGTGTCCGAGGCGGGGCAGTGAAGGCAACAGTGATCGACCTCGGCTACAGCATCGAGCCCGGGATGACGCTCTAACGCCCCGAATCCCTTGCCGCAGTGCCGATGTCAGCTCTCCGTCCCGGAACTTTCCTTCTCGGGCCGACGTCGGGCAACCAGCGTGATTTCCACATTGGAGCCGCCGCTGAGCCGGGGCGACTCGGTGCAGGTCCTTGCCGGGTACCGCTGGGCGTCGAAGAACTCCGCGTAGGCGGCATCCATGGTATGGATCGTGTCCAGGTTGGTCAGGTGGACCTCCACCCGGAGCGTGTCGGCCAGCGTTGCGTCCACGTATTCCAGCATGTGCGCCAGGCGTCGCATGATCCAGCGGGTTTCCTCTGCGATATCGCCCAGGACCGCTTCTCCGCCCTGGATATCCGTTACCGTCAGTCCCGACAGGAAGACATGGCGATCGTCGAGCACGATATGGCTGCCCGGAAACACCGGCACGGCCAGGGTGGGGTCGTTATGATAAGTGGGCATTGGCGGCGTCCCTGCTTGCTGAGTGTCGATGGCTGGATAACCAGCCTGAACCACTATAGTGCGGTCTGCCTGGGCTGGCGAAGATCGGCGATAACGTTGATGTTCGTCAAGTATTGGTCGATGCTGACTGCAATGAAATGCTGCATCGCAGTATTCTGGGCACAGATACCGCCTTGTTCCCAAGGCATGTCGGCAGGAGAACAAGGTCCCATGGACAGGAATGAACACGACAACATCGAGAACCGCACCTTCGATGAGATCCAGATCGGCGACAGCGCCTCGATAGCGAAGCGCCTGACGCTGGACGACATCAAGCTGTTCGCGATCATGTCGGGCGATATCAACCCGGCGCATCTCGATGATGATTTCGCCAAGAGCACGCGGTTTCAGGAGATCGTCGCCCATGGCATGTGGGGTGGGGCATTGATTTCCACGGTGCTGGGCACCGAGCTGCCAGGTGCCGGCACGATCTATCTGGGCCAGACACTGCGCTTTCGCATGCCGGTCAGGCTTGGCGACGTGCTCAGGGTCAGCGTCAAGGTGCGCGACAAGGACCAGGCTCGCAAACGCATCACCTTCGATTGCCTGTGTGTCAATCAGGACGGCCGGACGGTGATCGAGGGCGAGGCCGAAGTACAGGCACCCACCGAGAAGATCAGCCGCCCTCGTGCCGTGCTTCCCCGGGTACGGTTGGCCGAACGGGCCAGGTTGCACGAGCTGCTCACCGCCGCCGACCTTCCCGAGCCGGTGGACATGGCGGTGGTCCATCCGGTGGACGAGGTATCGATATGCGGTGCCTGGGAGGCGGCACAGCACGGGCTCATCCGGCCTGTGCTGGTGGGGCCGGAAGCCAAGGTTCGTGCCGCCGCCGAGGAGGCCGGCATCGATATCGGCGATTTCCCCCTGGTTGATGTACCCCATAGCCATGCCGCCGCCGCCGAGGCGGTGGCCATGACCCGGGCCGGCCGTGTCGCCTCGATCATGAAGGGAGCGCTGCATACCGACGAACTGCTTCATGAGGTGGTCAAGCGCGACGGTGGGCTGCGCACCGAACGCTGCATCAGCCACGTCATGGCATTCGATGTGCCGACGTACCCACGTCCCTTGTTCATTACCGATGCGGCCATCAACATCTACCCCACGCTGTCCGACAAGCGGGACATCGTGCAGAACGCCATCGACCTGGCCCATGCCGTGGGTAACGACAATCCCAGGGTGGCGATTCTCTCGGCCGTCGAAACCGTCAACCCCAAGATCGCCTCCACCGTGGAAGCCGCGGCGCTGTGCAAGATGGCCGAAAGGGGGCAGATCCGCGGCGGTACGATCGACGGCCCCCTGGCCTTCGACAATGCCGTTTCCGAGGCGGCCGCCGCCGCCAAGGACATCGTCTCTCCGGTGGCGGGGCGGGCCGATATCCTGGTGGCCCCGGATCTCGAATCCGCCAACATGCTGATGAAACAGCTGACCTACCTGGCCGATGCCACCGGAGCCGGCCTGGTGGTGGGGGCCCGGGTACCCATCGTACTGACCAGCCGTGCCGATGACGCGATCACGCGCATGGCCTCCTGTGCCCTGGCGCTGCTGGTCGCCGAGTACCGGAAGAAGGCGAAGGCATGATGGGTGAGATACTGGTCATCAACAGCGGCTCGTCCAGCCTCAAGTTCGCACTGTTCGACGTCTCGCCGGGTGCCGAACCGGTGGACCTCCAGCTCCGCTATCGCGGCCACTTCGCCGGG
Organism: Billgrantia endophytica; assembly: GCF_002879615.1. GTDB lineage: Bacteria > Pseudomonadota > Gammaproteobacteria > Pseudomonadales > Halomonadaceae > Halomonas > Halomonas endophytica. Next base: position 3,627 of record NZ_PNRF01000021.1, on the reverse strand, counting down.
CTTGGCAGCCAGGGCCGACTCACCCTGAAGGATGGGGAGGGCAGGACGCTGGACGTTGCGTCTGTCGGCCCCGAGCTGGGCGAGGTGCCCGAGGACCTGGACCACGACACGGCGCTATCGCGGCTGTTGGCCTGGTTCGAAGCGCATCCCGATCTCGGTGATATCAGCGCCGTGGGGCATCGCATCGTTCACGGCGGTCGCGACCATGTCGAGCCGGTGCGCCTGGACGGCACCGTCCTGGAGGCCCTCGAGGCACTGGTGCCGCTGGCCCCGCTGCACCAGTCCTACGGACTGGCGCCGGTCCGCGCCCTGGCGGCACTGCGGCCCGACCTGCCCCAGGTGGCCTGCTTCGACACGGCCTTTCATGCCCAACAGCCGGATGTCGCACGGACCTTCCCCCTGCCGCGGCGATACCGCGATGCCGGAGTCATTCGTTACGGTTTCCATGGGCTCTCCTACGACTACATCAACCGTACCTTGAACGGGTGGATCCTGCCGGCGCATCGAGGCGAGGCGACGGCGGGGCGGGTGATCGTCGCCCACCTGGGCAACGGTGCCAGCCTCTGCGCCATCCGTGATGGTCGAAGCGTTGCTTCCACCATGGGATTTACTGCCGTGGAGGGGTTGATGATGGGCACCCGAAGCGGCAGCCTCGACCCGGGGCTGGTGCTGCATCTGATCCTGCAGGAGGGCATGCCGCCGGAAGCCGTGCAGCGGCTGCTCTACAAGGAGTCCGGCCTGTTGGGTGTCTCCGGCATCAGCGGCGACATGCGCGAACTGCTGCAGAGCGAGGCGCCCGAGGCGGCCGAGGCCATCGAGCTGTTCGTTTACCGCATCGTATGCGAGATCGGCAGCATGGCCGCCGCCCTCGGCGGGCTGGACCATCTGGTATTCACCGCCGGCATCGGCGAGCGGGCGGCTCCGGTGCGTGCCGCCGTGGCGCGAGGCTGCGAGTGGCTGGGCGCACGCCTCGCTCCCACCGCCAACGATGCCCACGCCACCGACATCGCGGCGGCGGACAGCAGGGTGGGGCTGTGGGTGATCCCCACCGACGAGGAGCGCATGATTGCTCGCTACACGGCCGCCGAGCTGGCCGGCCTCGATGAGGTCATGCAATCGCGCCTGTCATGAGAGGTGCGGCAGCGCACTCACACCATGCGCCAGGGCGCGGCAGGGGGCTCGTTCAACAGTTCGACGAGGATATCCAGCGCCTGGGCCAGCGCCTCTTGCGAGGGCGCGGCACTGAGGCACAGGCGCAGTGCCTGAGGCGCAGGCTCGCTGCCCACGCAGAAGGGTTCGGCGCTGGTGACCAGCACGTTGCGTCGTGCCAGTGCTTCCTGCAGTACCGCGCTGCGTAGTCCTTCCGGCAGCGGCAGCCATAGGTTGGCGCCATGAGGGCGGCCGCCGATGGTGAAGCCGGCCAGCTTTTCCCGGGCCAGACGCTGACGCTCACCCAGCTCCTTCGTCTGCCAGGCGAGCAGCGTCGTGTCGTCATCGCTCGCCACCCAACGGCACACCGTCTCGACCATCAGCGAAGGCACCATCCAGCTCTGGGCGCGCAGCGCCGCACCCAGGCGATCCCGTAACGTGGGCGGAGCCGCCAGGGTGCCGATCCGCAGCCCACCGGCCAGTACCTTGGCGGTGCTGAAGACGAACAGGGTTCGCTCCGGCGCCAGCCGGTGGAGGGGGGTGCCGCGCTCGGCCTCGGGCAGGTACTGTACGCCGTCTTCCAGAATCCAGATATCGTACTGACGGGCCAGCCCGGCCAGTCGTTCGCGGCGACTCTCGCCAAGCATCACGCCGGTGGGATTGTTCTGGTCCGGCGTGAGATAGATCAGCCGCGGTGGCTGCTGAACGCAGAGCCGTGCCAAGGCTTCCATGTCCATGCCTTCGTCGTCCATGGGCACGCCCACTACCTTCAGGTGCGCCTGCTGGGCGGCGTCTATCAGCCCCGGGTAGGTGAGCACGTCGGCGGCGATGCGCTCGCCCGGCCGTGTCAGGGCCTGCAGTGCCAGGCTGATGCCGTGCTGTCCGCCCTGGGTGATCAATAGCTCGTCGGCGTCGACAGGCATGCCCAGGCCGGTCATCCAGGCGGCCAGCTGCTCGCGATGGGCGGGTATGCCACGTTCGGACTGAAATTCCACGACGCTCTGAAGCACATCGATATCCGTGGCGATACCCTGCAGGGCCCGGCCCAGGGCTGCTGCGCGCAGCGGATGCGGTGGCGGCAGGCTCAGGCTGAGATCGATCGTGTCGTCCTCGTGGGGGCGGCTGGAAATAAAGTCGCTGCGTGGGGAAGCCTCGCCGTTGCGCACATAGGTGCCGCTGCCGACCCGGGCGGTGACCCAGCCCTGGCGTTCGGCCTCGGCATAGCCGCGGGTCACCGTGCCCACGGTCACGCCGAGCTGGTCGGCCAGTCGTCGCTGTGGGGGAAGGCGCTGGCCGGGCGCCAGTTCACCTGCCTGTATCGCCCGGGCAATGGCATCGGCGATTCCGCGGTAGCGAGGCCCCGTGTCCACCAGCTGTGGTTGCCAGATTGTCATGGTGACAATAAAACCCTTTGATGCCGTTGTTGTGCCCATTATGCTGTAGAAAATACGCAAGGCCAACCAAAGTCACTGTAATTGTATGGGTGCAATAACATGGAAGCTTTCGCATTTCTCGGGCCGGCGGCCCTCTACATGATCTCCATGACCATCACGCCCGGACCGAACAACGTGATGCTCACGGCCTCGGGCGCCAACTACGGCTTCCTGCGCACACTGCCGCACATTTTCGGCATCCTGGGCGGCTGCTTCCTGCTGTTTGCCGGTATCGCCCTGGGGCTCGGGCTGGTCTTCGAACGCTATCCCGCCGTCCAGACGGTCCTGCGCATCGTGGGCAGCGGCTACCTGCTCTATCTGGCCTGGCGTATCGCCACGGCACCGCCGCCCGACCTGCGCCGGCGTGGTGAAGGGCGGCCGCTGAACGTCTGGCAGGCGGCGGCCTTCCAGTTCGCCAACCCGAAGGCCTGGGTCATGGGGCTGGCGTTGATGGCGGGCTTCCTGCCCCAGGGGGGCGACACGGTCATGAATGCGCTGATGCTGGCGGGCTTCGCCGAACTGGTGGCGCTGCCGTGCATCGCCCTGTGGGCGGGGTTCGGCACGGCCATCGGCCGCTGGCTGCACACGCCACGGGCATGGCGTGTATTCAACGGCGTGATGGGTGGCCTCACCGCCGCCTGCGTGATCTTCATCCTGGGCTGAACCCTCAGCCGGCAACGATTGCCCGCTGCACGGTCTTCTGCGCCTGTGCCGCATCGCGACATCGGTTTTTTCCACCCTGTGGGAGCGCCGTTTTGCGTCGCGACTGGCGCCGCAGGCGCCTCGGCGGAGGTCGCCGTGTGGCGATGATCACCTGCCCGGGCAACTCCGTGGTCGCGAGCTAACGCTGGCTCCAACAGCTGTTTTTCCACCCTGTGGGAGCGCTGCTCCGCATCGCGACTGGCGCCGCAGGCGCCTCGGCGGAGGTCGCCGTGTGGCGACGATCACCTGCCCGGGCGACCCCGCGGTCGCGAGCTAACGCTGGCTCCAACAGCTGTTTTTTTCTACCTTGTTGGAGCGCTGCTCCGCATCGCGACTGGCGCCG
>NZ_PNRF01000046.1 GCF_002879615.1 Billgrantia endophytica | reverse complement strand
AGCTTCCATCAGGATGTGAAGCCGTTCACGCGGTTCGCCGGTCTGGTGCTCAAGCCATTCCAGCAAGCGGGGAAAACCCTGCCTGTGGTTAGTAAATACCCGTGTCTTAACCTTGCCGGTTGATACATCGCGCAGCCAGGCACAATCGAGCTTCTTCTTGCTGACGTCGATACCAATTACTGCCATGATCTCGTCGCCTTCCCTTGTTCGTGCAGCCTCACTCCGGTTCGGGAGGGGCTTGGATACCATTCAAGCTATCGAGATAGAGGGCATCAGGGGGCATAATCTAGGTTCCAGGCTGTGACGCCTCAGGCTTTGTGGATGCTCACCCTGATGCCAGGGCCTGCTGGTAGCTAATCAACAAGCCCGGAGAGACACAAGGTTTTGTACGAAAAGTCGACGAACTTGCGACGGCCATGCAGCCGATCTCGGTGACACCCTTGGCGAAGCTCTGTTTGTAGTCGCTGTAATCATCACAGATCAGCTTGCCCTGCCACTCACCGAGGAAGGTTCGGGCATGCTGGCCGTCGCGCCCTTCGGTGAAGTCGTAGATCACCGCCTCCAATCCGGCGTAGGGGGTGGTGGCGTAGGCCCACAGGTAGGCGCGGTGGGTCGTCTTCTTGCCCGGGGCCAGCATCGGCACCGGGATTTCGTCGGCATGCAGTACCGGCTCGCTGAGAGCGAGCACTCTCGTGTGGCTGCCATCACGTCATTCATGCCCTGCGGCGCATGCTGATGGTGCTATTGAACCTGGCCTATCGCAACCAATTGTTCCCGCGAGAGGCCTATCATCGACACTTTTCTCGTGGGAGAGGAGGCCCGCTTGGCCTGCCGCTGCATGGTCGACTTAGCTGGCCTTGGCCCACGAGTGGGGCTGTGAAGCGGCACTCGCTCAGCACCTGGAGGGACTGCTCGAGGCTGGCGAGTTACCGAAACTCGACGTGCCACGTAAGCGCTTCGGTCCCTCGATAAGCGAGCTCCCCCACGTCGAAGTGCGACTGGCGTCGCTGGTGATCTATGACGAGCTGATGAACCGCCCGACGGTCAGAGGTGTGGCACGAGTGCGTCCACGATGACGGATGCCACACGGCTTACCCAGATGCTCAATGACCTGCGCTTGCCCACCATCAAGGCAGTGTGGTCGTGCTTCGCCGACCAAGCCGATCAGGAGGATTGGCCAGCGCTGGCCCCCTTGGCTGAAGACGAGTTCGCTGAGTGCGCGCGGCGACGGCTCGAGCGCCTGATTCACCACGCCACCCTCTTCGAACTCAACGTCGACAGCTATCGGCACCGAACGGCGATGGAGAACAAGCTCTCACGCGGACGACCGTCGATGCGCGCGACACTCAAGACCAGCCATCCCGTGTCGCTCAGAGAGACGGTTGACGCGCTACAAACAAGGACATCGCCACCGAGGGCCTGTTGGCTTAGGTGATGATCGCCAAGTATGCCGAGTACCTGCTGCTGTACCGTCAAGAGTAGATCTTCGCCCGTACCGGGTGGCGATACCGCGCTCCACCCTGGCCGAGAGGGGACTGAAGGCTTTTTCAGGGTTGATTTTTTTTGGCGGAATTTTTGTTTACATTTATGTCGGTAAAAGTGTAGCCTTGATTTTGTGTCGAGCAAAGAGTTAGGGAGGTGGGTGATGTCAAGCGGAGGACAAGTTGCGGCTCAATCGGGAAATGGTGTGGGGCCGCTTTCCGGTTACCGGGTAATTGAGCTTGGCTCCACTGTTGCTGGACCATTTTGTGCCCGTTTGCTCGGGGACTTCGGTGCCGATGTAATCAAGGTGGAGCAAAAGGAAGGTGATGCAGTTCGTAGCATGGGTAAGCGCCACCAGGGTCGCTCACTCTATGGTGCCTCGATTCTACGCAACAAACGGATAGTCTCTATCGACTTGAGAAAGGAGCGTGGCAGAGAGCTGGTCCGCCAGCTCTGCGAGCGGGCGGATATCGTGGTAGAGAATTTTAGACCAGGCACCTTGGAACGTTGGGGGCTTGATTATGATGAACTAAGCGCGGTGAACCAAGGACTCATCCTGGTGCGGATCAGCGGCTACGGTCAGGACGGACCCTACAGCCAGCGGCCTGGATACGGCGTAGTCTGCGAAGCAGTAAGTGGCCTAAGGGAAATTACCGGAGACCCTGATCGACCACCAGCCAGGGTGGCTGTTTCGGTGACGGACTACATTACCGGGCTCTATGCCGCTTTTGCCGCCTCCATGGCCTTGGTAGAGCGTAATCGTACCGGGTACGGACAAGTTGTTGATGCCGCGCTCTATGAGGCCGCCTTCAGCTTCATGGAGCCTCATATCCCCGCCTTCCATCAGATTGGCCATGTTGCTGAGCGGGCCGGCCCCCGCCTGCCTAACCATACGCCGAACTCACTCTACCCGACGCAGGATGGCCGTTATGTCCATATCACAGCCGGCTCTCAATCTGTTTACAAGCGTTTAGTCAAAGCCATGAAGCAGCCGGAGCTGCTGGAGGATCCGCGTTTTGCCACGCCGACGGCTCGTTCGGAGTACGAGAATGATATCGACACCGTAATTGCAGCCTGGACCGAGACACTTACTGTGGATGAGCTCGAAGCAGTCCTCGACGAGGCATCAGTACCAGCGTCGCGAATCTTCAACATGCGCGATATCTTCGCCGATCCCCACTATCGCGCCCGGCAGATGATCATTAGTCCGAAAGATCCAGTGCTGGGTCCTGTCGCCATGGCTAATGTGGTGCCGAAGCTATCGCGCACCCCAGGATCAGTGCGCTGGGCCGGCCGAGACATTGGCCAGGACTCGGTCGAGATTCTCACTAATGAGCTGGGGCTTGATCAGACGGCGATCAAGGCACTGGCAGCGGAAGATGTCATTCACGGTATAGAGTCCAGCGACTAGATGACCTTTTAAACAAAACATCGGGGGCGAAGTGCTGCGCTCCTAGCTGGTCGGTTCACCAATAACATACAGGAGCCCCAGGCATGTCACTTGAGAAAAAAATGGCTGAACTCAAAGAGCGTGAGGAGCGTGCATATTCGATGGGCGGTGAGGAGAAACTGCAGCGCCGTCGCGAGGCGAGCATACTCAACGCCCGAGAACGTATCGACTACTTCGTCGATCCCGGTAGCTTTATGGAAAGTGGTTTGCTGGGTGTCTCATCTGTGGTAGAGGCGGACCGTGAGCGTACCCCTGGGGACGGGAAGCTGGTGGGCTTCGCACGAGTGGATGGCCGCCCGGCCGGCATTGCCTCTAACGATTTCACCGTAAAGGGGGCTTCTAGTAGCCTCACCAATATGAAGAAGATTAGCCATGTAAAGCGGGTGGCGACGGAGCGCGGCTTTCCGCTGGTCTTCTTCGGCGAGTCCTCTGGTGCGCGAATGCCGGATAATATGGGGTCGCGTGGAATGGGGGCCTTGCTCGGCAATGATCCTACGCAGTATGTACGTCACCGGGAGTCGCCTTGGGCGACGGCTATCCTGGGCCAGTGTTACGGATCATCCGCCTGGTATGCCTGCCTGTCGGATTTTACCGTTATGCGCAAGGGCTCGGTGCTGGCCGTGGCGAGTGCGAGCCTTGCCTCGGTCGCCATCGGCCAGAAAGTCGACCCTGAGGATCTTGGTGGCTGGAAGCTCCATGATGAGGTGACGGGACTCATCGATCGGGTGGCAGAGACCGACGAAGAGGCACTGGATCTGATCCGGAAGTTTCTTTCCTATCTACCTTCGCACAAGAATGAACCGCCTCCCCGGGCGCTTGTCCCTGAAGGCTCTGACGAGGCCGCCGCACAGGTGCAGGATATTCTGCCGGAGAGCCGCCGCAGGGTCTACGACGTGCGCAAAATCATCAGGTCAATGGTTGACCAGGACAGTTTCTTTGAGCTGAAGCCCCGGTTTGGCCGTACCGTCGTTACCGGGCTTGCCCGCCTCGATGGCGGGACCGTCGGTATCGTGGCAAACAACCCCATGTACAAAGCCGGCGCCATGGACGTAGCTGGATGCGAAAAAATCACCCGTTTTCTAGTGCTCTGTGATTCATTCAACATTCCGATTGTGATGATGGTGGACACTCCGGGGTTCGTGATCGGGATCGAGGGCGAGCGGATGAAGGCCCCTGGCAAGATCATGAACTTCATGACAGCACTGCAGATGTGCACCGTGCCCAAGCTGTCGGTGATTATGCGCAAGAGCTACGGCCAGGCCTACCTGAACATGGGAGGGGGCCGCAATTCCGATGAAGTTGTCGCCTGGCCCACCGCCGAGGTGAGCTTCATGGATCCGGCTTATTCGGTTCAGGTGGTCACCTGGGGCAGGAATCCATCAGAAGAAGAGCAACAACAGCTCCGTAAGCAGATGGAGCGGGACAATAGTGTTTGGGGTCTGGCGGAGATGTACTCAGTACAGTCAGTGATACGGCCGGCCGATACCCGTCGTCACCTCATCAAGACGCTTGAGTTCCATACCATGCACTTGTCAGGAGGTATAGGTAAACACCAGTTGTCAGCCTGGCCCACCACATTCTGATTATCCATTGTAATGAAGTTACTGACGAGGAAAATGAAAATGACACAACAACTGATTTCAGAAATAACGGGAACTCTATGGAAAATCGAAAGGCATGTCGGTGATTGCGTCGAGGAAGGAGACGTGGTCATGATTTTAGAGTCGATGAAGATGGAAATTCCCGTAGAGGCGACTATGGCGGGCACTATCAAGGAGCTGCTAGTAGCCGAGGGAGAATCCGTGGAGGAGGGGGACCTGCTATGCGTAATCGAGTGACGTCTGAACCGACGGGAGAGAAAAAAAAATTCTCCTATGCTGTAGAGCAGGGTTGGCCGGAGATTGAAGGTGGGATCGAGGAGCTAAAGTTCCGCCGACAGCAGGCTCAGGCCATGGGGGGCGGAGAAGCTATTGAACGCCAGCATAAAGCAGGGCGGTTAACGGTACGAGAGCGCATAACACTGCTTACCGACGCTAATAGCTTCCGTGAGATCGGCACTCTGGCAGGCAGTGGCAAGTACGATGAGAATAATCGCCTAATCTCGGTCACCCCAGCGCCTTATATCGCTGGGATGGCCCATGTTGATGGTCGACCTGTTGCTGTCGGAGGTGAAGATTTCACGGTGCGCGGCGGTACGACTTTCGGCAGCCTACGCCGCAAGGGCGGACAGGGTGGTTTTGTCGAAGACCTTGCTTACCACTATCGCATACCACTGCTGAATTTGATTGATGGGGCCGGTGGCAGCGTGACGTCTATTCAGCGTCGTGGGCATAGCGTGTTCCCCGGTGTGCATGGCTTTGAGCGCTCTGTTTCGTTGTTGGGCACCGTACCTGTGGCGTCCGCTGTCTTGGGCACCGCAGCAGGTGGGCCGGCTGGCCGTGCGATCCTTTCCCACTTTTCAGTGATGGTCCGCGAGACTAGTCAAATCTTCGCTGCCGGTCCGCCTGTCGTAAAACGATCACTTGGACGCATTGTTGACAAAGAAATGCTAGGCGGTGCCAGAGTCGCGGTGGATCAGGCTGGCACCATACACAATGCTGCAGAGTCTGAAGAGGATGCTTTGAGACAGATGCGGCGCTTTCTTAGCTTCATGCCTTCCAATGTGTGGGAAATGCCACCGGTGGCCCCCACTGATGACCCGGTCAATCGTTGCGATGAGGAGCTTGCTTCGATCATTCCTGCGAAGCGAACCCAAGCCTACAATATGTACCGACTTATCGAAATGGTTATAGACAAAGGCTCGGAGTTCGAAATACAGCCTACTCATGCGAAGGCCGTCATCACTTTGTTTGCCCGTCTGGATGGCCGTCCCGTGGGGATAGTAGCTAATAACCCTATGGTTTATAGCGGCGCGTTGGACGATAAGGCTGCTCGCAAGCAAATCCACTTCATGGAACTCTGCGACACCTTCCACATTCCTCTGATTTTCCTCGTCGACTTGCCCGGCTTCATGGTAGGCGAGAAGGCGGAGCAGTCGGGCACACTACGGGAGGGTATGCGTGCGGTATACTCCGCCGGTAACCTCAAGGTACCAACGCTCACTCTGGTAATCCGCAAATGCTACGGCATGGCCGGCATGGCTACCTGCAACAAGAACGACATCGATCTCAAGTTGGCATGGCCTAGTGCGGAATGGGGGTCGCTGCCGGTGGAAGGCGGGGTAGCCGCTGCGTTCCGTCGTGACATCATGTCCGCTCCGGATCCGGCCGCCCGGGAGAAGGAGATCGAGGCGGAACTTAAGCCTTATGCCTCGCCATTCCGGTCGGCGGAAGCCTTTGCCGTCGAAGAAATTATTGATCCCAGGGAGACCCGCCCGGTGCTTTGTGACTTTATCAACCTGGCCGATGCCCGACTGAGAACAGAGCTTGGGCCGCGTGCTCGCTATGGCGTGCAGCCTTAGCCAGTATTGAAGCCAGCCACAAGGCACCGGGGTGATTGGTGCCTCATCGCGTCACCTATCTTCACCTTGCCCCAGGCAGGCAATCGGGATAAGTGAATGTTAGGAAGATGATCATGTCAGCCAAGCTTGAGACCGTTGCCACTCAGAGGTCCGCAAGACCATCGCTGGCTCGAATGATGGGGCTCGTGTTACTGCTGCTTTGGCCCCTTGAGCTGCTGCGCATGCTGATTGATCAGCTTTGGCTTAACAATGCCTCAGGGTGGCTATTCGTCCTCTATCTTCTTCTCGCCTTCATGATCGCTGGAGCCGGGAATCGTGTGCTCACCTCCGTCCTACTGCTGGGCATCGTAGGACTGGTGGTAGCCGACGAAGCTTGGCACCTGGCCGTAAAAGGAGTCCAGGCCTCGCTAGTGTTTGCCGCTTTCATCCCTACCGTTTTCTTGCTACGTAATGCCATGGCTGGGGATCGTCGTCTAATTGACTACAGGGAGCGCCTCGAACGTATTGGTCCAAATTGCCAGGCCGGGATGATGCTGGTCGGCGCGCACATGCTTGGCAGTGCGCTCACTGTGGGCGCCTTGGCAGTACTCTCGCCGGTCCTGCCACAGGATGCTGACGCTGCGCGTCGGCGGACCGCAGCCTCGGTGACGATGTTCGGCATCTCATTATCGATGCTCTGGTCGCCGGTTTTTGTGGCGATGGCAGTGGTATCGGAATTCATGCCCCATGTGCCGTTGTGGCAGCCGATCTTAGTTGGTTTCATCCTTGGCAGCATTGGCATTATCATGGCATTAACCTTTTTGCGTATGCCTAACAAATTTGTCCTCGTAGGGCGCAGCATCTATGCGCTACGAGCGATCATCCCTTGGGTAGTCACCGTTGCGGTGGTGGTTGTGTTGGTCCGTACCTTTTCAGCCCTTTCCACGCTGGAGGCGGCGAGCCTCACACTATTACCTCTCGTGGCTGGAATACTAGTTGCCCAGGCACCGGACGTGCGTCAGCAAGCTCTTCGGCATACTCGCGAGCGCCTGGATAGACTGGGCACCGAAATATCCATTGTAGCCTGGGCCTTTGCGCTGGGTACGGTGATGCGCGGGAGCACTACCGTTGAGCTCTTGGTTCAAGGTCTCTTCGGGCCCGAAACTGCAGTGCTGCTGTTGGTTATGATCATCGTTGCCGGGATGCTAATCACTGTAGTTATCGGCGGGCACCCCATTGTGGCGGCTTCAATCATGCTGGCTGTCTTTGGCAGTGCGGAAACTTGGCTGACAGATATTGTGCTCTGCGGAGCGGTGTTACTGGGCTGGGCTTGCAGTTCAATGATTGGCCCCGCAACGCTTATCGTGATCGTGGCGTCTGGCATGTATCGAGTGGAGCGCAGCAGTCTTATCCTGAGCAGCAATACGCTACTCAACTTGTTCTTTGCATTGATAGGTGTGCTTTTTCTCACCGCCCTCAATAAGGTGATTACCTAAACACTATCGATTCTGGAGTATATTGATGGACGTTATGAACCATAAAATTCTAATTGCAAATCGCGGCGAAATTGCCTGTCGTATTATCGACACTTGCCAGCGACTCAGTTTATCGACAGTAGCCGTTTATTCTGATGCTGATAAAGATGCCCGCCATGTGGAAATGGCCGATCAGGCGGTGGCGATCGGCCCAGCTCAGGCTGCGAAGAGTTACCTAGATGCTGAAGCCATTTTCGCTGCAGCTCGCGAGACTGGCGCCACCGTGATACACCCAGGGTACGGCTTTCTCTCCGAGAGCGGCAACTTTGCCCGGCGAGTTAGGGATGAGGGGTTGCTCTGGGTAGGGCCCGCCCCGAATGCCATTGATGCTATGGGTGATAAGGAGCGCGCCCGGGAAATCGCTATTTCCGCCGGAGTGCCAGTATTGCCAGGCAGTCGGCGCTTCCGGCAAGGAGATATGGATGGCCTTCATGAAGCCGCCGAACAAGTAGGCTACCCTCTGTTGGTCAAGGCTGCCGCTGGCGGCGGCGGCATCGGCATGCGCCGTGTTGATGCTCCCGATGATATCGAGGCAGTCGTTGAGGCAACGCAATCCATGTCGTCCAAGGCATTCGGTGACTCTAGTATTTATTTGGAGCGCTACGTGGCTGAGGCTAGGCACGTAGAGGTGCAGGTGTTCGGTTTTGGCAACGGCGAAGGGCTTCACCTGTATGACCGGGATTGCTCGGTACAGCGTCGCTTTCAGAAAATCATTGAAGAGGCCCCAGCCCCCAATATACCCGAAAAGGTCCGCAACAAACTGTACCAAGCTGCGCTTGCGCTGGTCCGTCATCAGCAATATAGCGGAGCAGGGACAGTGGAATTCATCTATGATCGTCACCGACAGTCCGCTTATTTTCTGGAAATGAATACTCGAATACAAGTAGAGCATCCAGCCACTGAGATGGTCACTGGTGTGGACTTAGTGGAATGGCAACTACGTCAAGCCCTTGGAGAACTTCCAGTCATTGCTCAGGGTTTAATCCACATGGCGGGGCACGCAATCGAATGTCGACTTTATGCTGAGCGCCCAGAAAAAAACTTCCTCCCCGCTCCTGGAAATATTAAAACACTGGTTTGGCCAATGCTGGGCGAATTCTTACGGATAGATACCGGAGTACGTAGCGGCGATCAAGTCACGCCGTACTACGATCCGCTGATGGCCAAAATAATAGCCCATGGAGCGGACCGCGAGGAAGCCATCGCTAATCTTTCCCGGGCGTTGGAAGAGGTGGTTGTGGAAGGTTTGCATAATAACTCGGCTTTCTTGAGCAATATACTGCGTGATTTTAAATTTAAACAGGGTGGTGTCACGACTGGCTACGTAGATGATTTTTTTGCTCGGCAAAGTGTGGCATCAATAACTGATAGCCCATGAAATGTGGTCGTGCTGAGTCGAAACCATAACTCTAGCTCTGGTGCCTCTGAAGCTTTTCCGCTGCTGTTGGCAATTAAGTTTTTTCTTTTTGCTGATAGCCTGTTACGGGACGGCTCAAAGGAACGCTGCATAAATTCCGCCGAGGAAGTCTGAGTGCTACCGGCGGGATTCAAATTGGTGTCATCACATTACTTCCCGATTCGAGTCCCCTTATGAAACAGATATCGTTTTCCCTAGTCGGGCATCAGAACAAGAACAAGACCATCTACGAGAGCGATTCCTAGAGCAGATAGATGCTCTGGTGCCAGGCACTGATTCTGTGGATATTCGAAGAGATCAACGCCAGTCTGGCCAAAAGGAGCCTGTTTATGCGCGAAGGTACCATTGTCGATACTATCATCGTTACGGCTGCACCCTTCACCAAGAAAGGCAACTAATGTTTTGTTCGACATACTCTACGCACTCCTAGGTAGAGACCCGCTTCATATCATCAACAAGCGATTGGCTACCGGGAAGATATCTACAAGGGGTTGGCCAAGAACTAGGAGAATGTGTTCATGTTATTTACCTTAGGAAATCTGGTCTCTGCGAAGATTATGCTGAGGAGTAAGCGTGTATTGAATACTACCTGGCAGCCGGATAACCCGGCTGTCAGGTAAAACAAGCCTGTGCCGGTGGTCAGATAATGACAGCTGAGACGATGACTTGGAACGATTTGAACGCTTCAGTCGCTCAGAGCCCCTTTGAATCAGAAGATATTGCCGTGCTTGACCAGATCCAGGAGAACGAAATGACGGGAGTGGTGGATGCACTAGGGCCTTTGTTCCTGCTGATCTTGCTGGGAGCACTTCTCGGCCGGCTATGGCAACCAATAGCTGATTTTTGGCCAGAGATGGAACGCCTGATTTACTTCTTGTTATTCCCCGCCATGCTGGTGGCTACGCTGGCCACCGCTGACGTCAGCCAGGTACCTGTGGGCCGTTTGGCGATTGTGCTGTTGGGGGTTATGGGAGTATTTGGTGCGCTACTCTGGACCCTTCAGGGTTGGCTACGCATGGGGGCGGATGCTTTCACCTCTGTGTTCCAGGGAGCATTGCGCATGAACACTTATGTTGGTGTGGCAGGCGCTGCGGCCTTGCACGGTGCTCCCGGGGTAACAGTGGCAGCGGTCGCCGTGGCAATCATGGTGCCGACGGTCAACGTTATGTGCGTAGCATGTTTTATCGCATCTGGCACCTTGGGTGGTGCTAGCTTCAGTAGGAGCCTGTTGGCATTGCTTCGCAATCCTTTGATCATCGCCAGCCTTCTGGGGATTGCCCTCAGTGTTAGCGGCATCGGGCTTCCTGGATGGAGTGAGGCGATGGTCGAACTGTTAGGTCGTGCGGCATTGCCGTTGGGCTTGGTAGCGGTGGGAGTGGCGCTGCGACCTATGGCACTGCTACGAATCGATTGCGCTGTCTGGGCCACCAACATCGTAAAGCTGGTGCTAATGCCTGCTCTGGTACTGGTGCTGGCTGTGGTGTTGGAGCTTGACCCGGTGAGCCGCGACGTAGCGCTACTTTTCTCTGCCCTTCCCACTGCTACTACTTCCTACATTCTCGCGCGTCAGTTGGGAGGAGATGCGGAAATGATGGCAGTATTGATCACAAAACAAACTATATTGGCCATGATTACTTTGCCGCTTTGGCTGCGCCTGGCGGGGTAGTTAGTTTCCATCCATAAGCGTGTAACGCTCCCCTGACGGGGTTCAGTACCTGATGAATCGGGCACGCTGGAATGCCGGTGTGGCGCGGGATATTCTTCGCCAATGGGTCATCTATACACTGGCTAATCCTGATAGCGTGCTGGTACTGGATGAGACCGGTTTCATCAAGAAAGGCCAGCACTCCACCGGCGTACAGCACCAGTACAGTGGCACGGCCGGGTGTATCGAAAACAGCCAGATTGGGATCTTTCTTCTTCTATGCCAGTCCTGCCGAGCATGGCCTTCCTGGATCGCGTCTTATACTTGCCCAAGTTCTAGACCGAGGATCGCAATCGTTGCCGGCGTGCCGGCCCTCGATGAGGTGACGTTTGCCAGCAAGCCGGAGCTGATCCGACGCAGCAGCTCACGGCCGAACGAGTTGGTCTGCTATGCGGTCTTTGCCCAGCGGGAACAGGCGTCGATTCATAGCTTGGCGTGGGTTGCCGGTCAGCGTTGGAAAATCGAGCAAGGTTTCCAGATAGCCAAGGGTGAATGTGGGCTGGATGACGATAAAGTCCGCCGTTGGGGCAATTGGCATCGCCACATCGCCCTGGCCCTGCTGGCACACGCCTTGCTGGTTGCCATCCGACAGGCCCACCCCAGGAAAAAACGCCACGACGCGTATCGCCTGGCCCTTACTTGAACTCCGACGAATGATGCATCACGGGTTCGAGCAGGGGAAACAGGCCCTGTCGCACGTGCTGCACTGGTCGAATTGGCGGCGACGGCATCAGTATCGCGCCTGGCAATGCCATTGTCGCCATCAGTACATACGGATGATGAAGCTCGATCATCATGAAAGTTACGGCTGTAGTACTAACTGTGCGGCGCACGGCGTCATCGTTCCGTATAAGACCTTGGTATAGGTAGACCTTGGTGGTATAATGCATTGCAGCAAACTCTTGCGAGAGGAAGATGCAGAACATGACGATCGACACATCCCCCGCGACTGGCCTGCAGCGAAGCCTTCGCCAGTGCATCTCGAACATGGCCGTGCTGCTTTTTCATCACGGACACGTCCTGGAATCCGTGACGGTTTCGCACCGTGGCCTCGACAGCCGCGCCATTCGTGAACTCAGCAGTGGATCGAGCGACTGGTCAACCTGCCAGCGGGTCCTGGAGCGCAGCGAAGCCGCTACCTATAATGATTCCGGGCGTTTCGTGCTCACCGCCATGGGGCGCGAGCTGCTTTTCGATATGTTCGGGGAAGGCGCCGCCGACTGCGCCTGACCGGCCATCCATCGCTTCAGTTGACGTATCACCAGCCCATGACGCGGCGCTGCCAGCAAGGCAAGGAAGAAGAAACTGGTGGCGACCAGTACGATGGTGCCCCCGGAGGCCACGTCCAGGGTTACTGAAAGCCACAGCCCCACTATCGCTGACACCACCCCTACGGTTACCGAAATTGCCATCATGACCGGGAAACGGTCGGTGAGCAGATGCGCCGTGGCGCCCGGTGTTATCAGCATCGCCACCACCAGAATGATGCCCACGGTCTCGAGGCTGGCAACGATGGTCAGTGTCAGCAGCAGGATCAGTCCGTAGTGAATCGCGCCGGTGTGGAATCCCAGGGCCTGGGCCTGTTGAGGATCGAAGGTGTAGAGAAGCAGCGGGCGATACGCCAGCCATATGCTCAGCAGCGCGACCAGGCCGGCCGTCAGCGTCAGTAGCAGGGCCGTTTGCTGAACGCCCAGGACATTGCCGAACAGGATGTGCATCAGATGGGTATTGGTGGCGATTTTGCTGATGATGACGATCCCCAGGGCGAAGGCGCCTGTGAACATCAGCCCCATGGCCGCATCCGACTTGATTCGTGTATGACGTTCGATGGCGCCTATGCCCAGCGAGGTCAGTGCGCCTGTAATGAATGCGCCTATGAAGAAGGGCCAGCCCAGGAGGTAGGCGACGGCTACGCCGGGCAATACCGCGTGGGAAATGGCATCGCCAAGCAACGACCAGCGCTTGAGCACGACATAGCATGACAGCATGCCGCAGATAGCGCCCACCAGCACGGATGTCAGCAGGGCTCGCTGCATGAAGTGATAGTCAAAGGGAGCTGCCAGGGTTTCCGGCAACCAGCTGACGACCATCATCAGCAGAGCGATCAATGTATCGACCACAGCATGGCTCCAACCTTCGAGCGACATCGTGTACCTCCTTCAAGGCATGAGGGGCCTAGCCCAGCGCCAGGCGCGCCAGCATGGCATTGTCCAGCATGTCGGCAGGGGACCCGGCTCCCACTACGACGCGGTTGATCAACAGGACCTGGTCGGCGTAGCGACGTGTGCTGGGCAGGTCATGGGTCACCATGACCACGGTGCGTCCCGACTGCCGTTCACGGTCCAGCACGTCGAGAATCAGGGATTCGCTTGGCGAGTCGACGCCTGCCAGGGGTTCGTCCAGCAGTAGAATCCTGGCCTGCTGGGCCAGGGCCCGCGCCAGGAGCACACGCTTCTTCTGTCCGCCGGAGAGTGCGCCTATCGGCCGCTTGGCGAAGGCGGTCATGTCGACGGCTTCGAGAGCCGCATCGATGGCCGCCATATGGCTGGGGTGCCACCATCGCCGGGGGAGCAGCCGGCGCCATAGAGGGTCGGCGCGCATGAGGCCGAAGCGACCGGTCATTACCGTTTCCCGAACGGAAATGGGGAAATCCCACTCCATGTTCTCGCGCTGCGCCATATAAGCGATGTGTCCGGCTCGGCGATGGAGGGCAACGGGCTCATTGAACACCCTGAGTTCGCCTCGAAGCGGGACGAGGTTACCGATCAACAGATTGAACAGCGTGGACTTGCCCGCGCCGTTGGGGCCGATGATGGCGGTCCACTCGCCCTGTGGCAATGACAACGATACATCGCTCAGCACCGGCTGGTCCTGATAGGCGGCATAGAGACCACGGGCCTCTATTGCCGGACAGTCACTCCTGATCACCGGGGGCCCCCCAGGGTGTCGCTTAGCAGTGTGGCGTTGTGGCGCATCATGCTGGGATAGTCCGGAGCCACGCCGCCGGCTTCGCTCAGAGAGTCCACGTAAAGTGGACCGGCCGTGGCGACGTTGGTATCACGGGCAACGCCGCTGACATGACGATCGGAGATGGTGCTTTCCCAGAAGATGGCGTCGGGTTGCCTCTCTTGAACCAGTTCTACGATACGCATGAGCTGTCGAGGCGCTCCCTCCTCCTCGGAATTCGTGCCCCATATACCGTCGTGCTCGAACCCGTAGGCATCGGCAAAGTAGGAGAAGGCTGCCTCGCTGGTGATCAGCAAGCGCTGGTCGTCGGGTATGGTGGAGAGAATGTCCTCCAGTTCGGCATGCAACGCATGGAGCGATTCGGCTAGCGACTCGGCGCGGGCGCGATAACGCTCCGCGGCGTCGGGGTCGGGGTCGGCTTCGCCGAGTGTATCGGCGATGGCATGGGCATAGGCTGCGGCCGCGCGGGGATCCATCCACAGGTGTGGGTCAGGGTCGCCGGCAAAATCGCCGGTCACGATCGGCTGTGTCGGGTAGCCGGAGGCCTTGGCCAGCGCCACCACGGGTACCCCTTCTCGCACGGTAGCCATGATCTGGCCGACCCACTGCTCGAGATTGTAACCGTTATAGAACACGGCATCCGCCTTCTCGAGGGCCATGAAATTACTGGGTATCAGCTCCCACTCGTGCACTTCCGCACCAGCTGGGGTCAGTACGCTGACGCTGGCATCCTCACCCGCTACTGCCGTGACCAGATCGCCTAGAATCGAGAAGGTGACGGACACCTTCAAGAGCGCATCCTCCGCCTGGGCACTTATCGGCCAGATCAGCGGCAACAGGCTGATAGCAAGAATCTGTTCGAGTTTCTTCATAGACCCTTTCCTGTGACGGGTTTGCCAGTGAGATGAGTGACGTTTGATAAACAATGGAACAGGGATAAGCTGTATGCAAGTAGTTTAGCCAAGGCTAACTTTTCGAGCCACTCTTTTCGTCAGCGAGCTGGCATTCAGTTGTAGTGAGGGTGCGGGTTGGCTATATTCGACGGATGACCGATTTTCCTGAAGACTCTTCTGCCGCCCGCCCCGGCATACCTGATGCGTTGCCTCCCTGCGAGCAGCATTCCCAGCAATATGCAGCCGTTCGAGATGCCCATGAAACCGAGCTTGTGGAGGATTACGTCGAGCTGATCGGAGATTTGCTGACACACCAGGGCGAAGCGCGATCCACCGACATTGCCATGCGCATGGGAGTCAGCCAGGCGACCGTGGCCAAGATGGTTCGCCGCCTCAATAACCAGGGCCTGGTGATCAGCAAGCCCTATCGCTCGCTGTTTCTGACCGATGCCGGCAAGGCCATGGCCGAAGAGTCTCGGCTTCGGCATGGCATCGTGTTGAATTTCCTTCGTTCTTTGGGTGTCAGCGATCGCACAGCGCGAATCGATGCCGAGGGCATGGAGCACCATGTGAGCAAGGAAACGCTTGATATCATGCAGCGCTTCATCGACGGGTGGGCGCGACGTTCATAAGCAGGCCGCTGAGGCTGGAGAAGAGGTCGCGGGAAGCGGAGCGCATGACGAAAGCGGGGAGGCCATTGCCTCCCCGCTGCGTTTGCGTACTCCCTGATCCTTACTGCGAGATATCACGCCCGAAATACTGTTCGCTGATCTCGGCGTAGCGGCCGTTTTCCTTGATCGCGGCCAGGGCCTGGTTGAGACGCTCGAGCATCTCCTCGTTGCCCTTGTTCACCGCAATGCCGATGTCGTCCACGTAGATGGGCTCGCCCAGCGGCTTCACCGCCAGATTGGCCTTCATGATGGCATTCTCGCCGACGAGCTGGTCGGTGATCACGGCATCCACCCGGCCGCGAACGGTCAGGTCGCGCAGGGCGGTCACGTCATCGGTATAGGTGGTGAGATCGTCGCTGTACTCCTTGGCGGCATCGGCAAAGCTGCTGGCCACCAGCACGCCGATCGTCTTGCCGCGCAGGTCGTCGACGGAAGTCAGCTCCTCATCGTCGGCACTGATGAAGACCTGGGCGCCGGAGCTGTAGTAGGGGTCGGTGAAGTCCACCTGCTGCTGCCGCTCCTCGGTGATCGCCATGCTGCCGATCACGGCGTCGAAGCGGTCGGAGCGCAGGGCGGCGATCAAGGTCTGCCAGGGGTTGCCGACCGCTTCGGCCTCCATGCCCATCTCTTCGGCAAGGGCACGGCCGATCTCCACGTCGAAGCCGGTCAGTTCGCCGTTTTCACGATAGCTGAACGGCGGGTAGAGCCCGGTCATGGCATAGCTGAAGGTCTCCTGCTCGGCCTGGGCGGCGGCCACGGGCATCAGCGTTGCCGTGGTGACCACGGCAAGGGTGCCGGTAGCGGCGAGTAGGCTGCGTATCGTCTTGTTCATTGTGTTTGCCTCTTGGTTGGGTGGGTCTTCGTCTTCGCGATTGCCTTCGGCTTCAGCGACGAAGGCTTTCGGGGTCACAGCACGCGACTGAGGAACTGCTTCGCCTTGGGATGTTGCGGGTTGCTGAAGAAGGTTTCGGGGTCGCCCTGTTCGGCGATGGTGCCGTCGTCAAGGAACACCACCCGGTCGGCGACCTCGCGGGCGAACCCCATCTCATGGGTGACGACCACCATGGTCATGCCGTCGGCGGCGAGCCCCTTCATCACTTCCAGTACCTCGCCGACCAGCTCCGGGTCCAGGGCGGAGGTGGGTTCGTCGAAGAGCATCACCGAGGGTTCCATGGCCAGTGCCCTGGCGATGGCCACGCGCTGTTTCTGGCCGCCGGAGAGCTTTTCGGGGTAGACGTCGCCCTTGTCGGCGAGCCCCACCTTGTCGAGCAGCCGCTTGGCCTGCTCTATGGCCTGGGCCTTGGGAGTGCGCTTCACGTGTACCGGCGCCTCGATGACGTTCTCGAGCACCGTCATGTGCGGGAAAAGATTGAAGTGCTGGAACACCATGCCGACGTTTTCGCGCACCGTGTTGAGCGGTGTGGTCGTCGGATCGATCTCCCGGCCGTCGAAGGTGATGGTTCCTTCATCCTTCATCTCCAGGAAATTGAGGCAGCGCAGCAGGGTGCTCTTGCCGGAACCACTGGCGCCGATCATCACCACGACTTCCCGGGCCTTGACCTCGAGATCCACGCCCTTGAGCACATGGAGCTTGCCGAAATACTTGTGCAGGTTGCTGACGCTGATCATTTGGCGGTATCCAGTCGGTCCTCGAGACGGCTGAGGAGGTAAGTGAAGAGCGCGACCATGGCCAGGTAGTAGAGGCCGGCGATGGTATAGAACTCGAGCTGCTTGAAGGTGACGGCGGCGTTGTCCATGGAGAGGCTGAAGATCTCGGTGATGCCGATGAAGGCCACCAGGGAGGAGTCCTTGAGCCCGATGATGAACTGGTTGCCCATGGGGGGAATGGCGCGCTTGAAGGCCTGGGGCAGGATGATCCGGCGCATGGCCAGGCCGCGCTTCATGCCCAGCGATTCGGCGGCTTCCATCTGGCCGCGGTCGACGGACTGGATACAGCCGCGAAAGATCTCGGCGATATAGGCGCCACTGTGGATCGCCAGCGCAATGGTGCCGGCCCAGAAGGCCGAGAGCACCACGATCTGGGTGATCCCGAAGTAGAGCCACATGATCTGCACGATCAGGGGCGTGCCGCGAATGATGCCCACGTAGCCGCTGTAGATGACACTCAAGGCCTTGATGCCGGAGACCTTCATCAGCGCGAAGACCAGGCCGATCACCAGTGCCAGTGCCAGCGAGATCCCCGTTATCTGCAAGGTCATCCAGGCCGCCCTGATAAAGGCGGGAAACGTGGAGATCAAGTCATTCAGAAACGACGTCATTGGTTTGGGTCCCGGTGTTGTTGGTATACGAGCGGTTGGGAGGCTCGGCGCAGCGGATCGAGAGAGGCGTCAGCAGCGTTCGATGATCATGGCGATACCCTGGCCGCCTCCGATGCAGGCCGATGCACCGCCGTAACGGCCCCCGTGGGCCTGGAGAATGCGGGCCAGGGTGCCGGCCAGGCGGATGCCGGTGGCGCCGAGGGGATGACCCAGCGCCAGGGCGCCGCCCCATACGTTGAGGCGGGCCGGGTCGATTCCGAGCTTGCGCATCGCGTGTAGCGGCACGGCGGCGAACGCTTCGTTGATCTCCCACACATCGATCTGCTCGGCCCTCAGGCCGGCGCGTGCCAGGGCACCTTCCATGGCGGCGGCCGCGCCCGCACCCATCTGCCCGGGGTCGACGCCACAGTCGGCGAAGCCCACCACCCGAGCCAGCGGGGTGACACCATGCCGGGTCAGCGCCGCCTGGGACATCAGCAGTGTCGCGGCGGCACCGGAGGTCAGCGGAGAACTGTTGCCGGCGGTGACGCGGCCGTCCTGTCGAAAGACCGGGTCGAGCCCCGCCAGTCGTTCAAGGCTGGTGTCGGCGCGGATATTGGCATCCTGCCCGATCGTTTCTCCGGCCAGGTTGGTCAATGCCAGGCGCTCGCCATCGAAGCGGCCCTGGTCCTCGGCCCGGGTGGCACGCCGGTGGGATTCGAGGGCGAAACGATCCATCGCCTCGCGATCGATACCGGCAAGGTCGGCCAGGCGTTCGGCGGTCAGCCCCATGTTCAGTGCCACTTCAAGGTCCAGCCGGCTGGCGTCCTGCAAGACGCCAGGGGTGGTCAGTACGCCTTCCTGGAACAGGGCCGGCCCCATGGGGACGCGACTCATGTTCTCGTAGCCGCCGGCGATGCCGACTTCCACGGCGCCCGCCTGGATCTCCCGGGCGGTACTCCGCAGGGCTGCCAGCCCCGATCCACACTGCTGGTCGATCTGTCGCGATGCGCAGTCGCGCCCCAGCCGTTCCGACAACCACAGGGGATAGCGGCCACCGAAGCTCCATTGCTCCTTGACCGGCAGGGCACAGCCGACGCTGAGATCCTCCACCGCCTGGCCATCGACATGACCGCGTTCGAGCAGGCCATCGATGACCTTGCCGAGCAGCACGTCGCCGCGCGTATCGGCCCAGCCATCCACCTCCGGCCTGCGCGGGTGGGCCCGGGTGAAGGCAGTGCGGGCGTAGTCGACCAGGTAGACGTCTTTCATGCGCAGGCCCTCCCGGCAGCGCCCCAGCGGCTGATGAACAGGGCATAGGTGGTGAGCACGTGGCGGATGGAGTCGATATTCACCCGCTCGTCGACGCCGTGGATGCGCTCTGCCACCGGTCCATAGCAGGTGCCGTTGATCGCCCCGGAGACATGGAAGGCGCGCAGGTCGGTGGTACAGGTCGAGAGATAGTGGGCGGGCGGGCTGCCGAGCAGGTCCTCATGGCAGCGGCTCAGCAGCTTCACGCCTGGTGCCTCCAGGTCGACGAGATGACCTTCGGAGCGAAAGCCGTGGAAGGCCACGCCGGGCAACGGGTCCACGCCGCCGAGCTCGGCATGTCGATCCGCCACCACTGCCTGCACGCGTGCCATCACCGAGCCGGGGGTCATGCCGGGCGGGAATCCCACCCGACCCTCGAGAATGGCGTGGGCCGGCACGCTGGAAGCCCAGTTGCCGCCCTCGATCTTGCCGATGCTCAGGTTGAAGGGGTGGTCGAGCGAGTCATAGGGTTCGGGGCGGGGCAGGGCGTTCATCTCTGCCTCCAGCGTCTTGAAGGCGGGCAGGTATTGCTGAAGGGTTTCGATGGCGTTGCTGCCGGCGCGGGTGTCCAGGACATGAGCCGGCACGCCATTGATGCGCAGGCGAAACCACAGTACGCCAACCTGGCCGCTGTAGATCCGGGCCCCGAAGGGCTCGGGGATCAGCACGAAATCCCCACTGAAGCCCTGATGCAGGCAGGCCAGGGCACCATTGCCGGTGCACTCCTCCTCGATCACGGTCTGTACGGTCAGCGGAAAATCGATGGCGACGCCGGCCTCCTTCACGGCCTTGACGGCCATGACCATGGCGGCGATGCCGGCCTTCATGTCGCCGGCACCGCGACCATAGAGCCAGCCATCCTGTTCCCAGGGCTCCCAGGGCGGCCGGCTCCACATATCGGTGGGCTCGGCCGGCACCACGTCGAGGTGGCCGTTGAGTACCAGGTGTGGGCCGCCGGCGTCCGGGTTGAGGCGCGAGAGGACGTTGTAGCGTCCTGCGTTGCTCCAGGTCGTCGGCGCCCGGTGCGGATGCGCCTCGAAGCCGGGGGCATCCAGCGGCACCCGCGTTACCGGCATGCCGAGCCGCTCGAGCCAGGCTTCCATGGTGTCCAGTGCGCCGTGCTCCTGGCCCAGCACGCTGTATCCCTTCACCAGGTCGCGGGTCAGCGCCAGGGTGTCTTCCATCAGCGCGTCGCAGCGCTCCACGATGCGTCGTTCGGTGGTGTTGAGCATCAGAACCTCCCCAACTGCGATTCGTCGATGATCAGCTCCGCTTCGGTGGCGGCACGCAGCTCCACCACGCCAAGCCCCTCGGCGATATCCACGACAGCCAGGCCTTCCGGGGTCACGTCCATCACCGCCTTGTCGGTGATGATGCGAGACACACAGGCGGGCGCCGTCAGTGGCAGGCGACAGCGGGACAGGATCTTCGGGTTGCCGTGCTTGTCGTTGTGCGAGCAGAGGATGACCAGCTTCTTCACCTTCTGGGCCAGCTCCATGGCACCGCCGATGCCCGGTGAGAACTTTCCGGGAATCTTCCAGTTGGCCAGGTTGCCGAGCTCGTCCACCTCGAAGGCGCCCATGAACGTGATGTCCACCCGGCTGCGGCGGATCATGGCGAACGACATGGCACTGTCGAACACGCTGGCACCTGGGCGGGTGGCGATATAGGCCCCGCCGGAGTCGATCATGTCGAAGTCGGGGGCTTCGCCCGTGGTGCGTGGGCGGCAACCCAGCACGCCGTTCTCGGAATGCACCAGGACCCCCATCTCTTCCGACAGGTAGTGGGACAGGCGGGTCGGCAGCCCGATGCCGAGATTGACGATTTGGCCGGGGATCACTTCACCGGCGGCGCGAACAAGGATACGTTCCTGATCAGACGGCATGGTGGCGCCTCCCCTGCTCGCTGGTGGCTTCGGTTATCTGGACCACCTGGCTGATGAAGGCGCAGGGGGTGTGGATGCTTTCCAGGGCCAGCGAACCGGGCTCCGCGACCCGATAGGCCTGGGCGATGACGTGTTCCGCCGCCATGGCCATCAGTGGATTGAAATTGCTGGCGGTGCCGCGATAGATCAGGTTGCCGTAGCGGTCGGCCTGTTCGGCATGAACCAGGGCGAAGTCGGCGTACAGGGCGGGCTCGATGGCCCAGGTCCGGTCCTCGCACTCGATCTCGCGGCGCTTGCCGGCGATCTCGGTGCCCAGGCCGATATCGGTCAGGAAGCCGTAGTGGCCTGCTCCCGCACTGCGAATCTTCTCTGCCAGCAGTCCCTGGGGATGCATCTCCACCGAAAGCTCTTCCCGGTTCATTGCCTCGATGGCGAGGCGATTGAGGCCGATATGGGAGGTGATCAAGCGGTTGACGCGGCCGGCTTCGATCAGTCGGCTGATGCCGATGCCCGGCTCGTTGGCGTCATTCTTGATCAGGGTGAGGCCGCGCTGACCCTGGGCCAGCAACTCGTCGATCAGGGCGAAGGGCGTGCCCGGTGAACCGAAGCCGCCGACCATGATCGAGGCCCCGTCGGGAATACGGGCAACGGCCTCTTCGACGGCCTGGAACTTGTTGTTGAGAAGCGTCATGTGGGAAATAGCCTGTTGTCATTCTGGCTCGGCCAGGGGCTGTTGGGATATCGTCAGGGCGACATGGAGGCGGTGCCGAGCCGCTCTCGGGTGGCGCCCGGTGCCGTGACCTCGGCGTCGAGGCGGGTCAGCGCCCGCTCGAGTCGTGCGAGCAGTATTTCCAGGTCCTGCGCATCGATGGTCAGCGGCGGTGTCACCAGGAAGTGGTCGCCCGCAAGCCCATCGAGCGTTCGACGAGGGTAGATCAACAGCCCCTCCTCCTTGGCGAGCGCGGTCATTCGGGCGAACTGATTCTCCGCGGCGGGAAAGGGGGTCCTGGTCCGCGGGTCGGCGACCAGTTCCACCCCCCAAAGCAGGCCCAGGCCGCGCACGTCGCCCATCCAGGGGAAGCGGGCCTGCAGTGCCTTGAGCCCGGCCTCGAGCCGCCTGCCACGTTCGGCCACGTTGGCCAGTAACCGCTCACGGCGAATCGCCTCGAGCACCGCCAGGCCGGTGGCGCAGGCCAGCGGATTGCCTGCGTAAGTGTGGCCGTGCTGGAAACCGCCCGACTCCATCACCGCATTCACGATGTGCTCACGGGCGAGAACCGCCCCCACCGGGTAATAGCCGGCGCCCAGCCCCTTGGCGGTGGTCAGCAGATCGGGCGTGACGCCGTAGTGCTGGTAGGCGAACCAGGTGCCGGTCCGGCCAATGCCGGTGAGCACTTCATCGAGGATCAGCAGGCAGCCGAACTCGTCGCACAGGGCACGGATGCCTTCGAGGTAGCGGCGGTCGAGCATCCGCGCGCCGGTGCTGGCGCCGCCCACGGGTTCCAGCACGAAGGCGATGATGGCGCCGGGGTCGGCTGCCTCGATGGCGGCACGGGTTTCGGCCAGCACGCGTTCCACGTGGCTGGCGTCGTCGGCATCCGTGTGGCGATAGAAGTCGGGGCCTGGCACCTTGAGCGAGGCGCTGGTGATATCGGCGAAGGGAGCTTCCAGCGGCTGGTAGCCGGTGACCCCGAGCGCGCCGAGGGTGCTGCCGTGGTAGGAAGGGCGAAGAGAGACGAAGCGGCGGCGCTGTGGCTGGCCGGTAGCGACGAAGTACTGGCGGGCAAGCTTGAGCGCGGATTCCACCGCCTCGGAGCCGCTGGAGACGAAGAACACCTTTTCCAGCGCCCCATCGGTGAGTTCGACCAGGGCCTCGGCCAGGGCCACGGCGGGGGCATTCTCGAACTGGGTGCGATACGTGAAGGCGACCCGGTCGAGCTGGGCCACCATGGCATCGCGGATGTCGGTGCGACCGTGGCCCAGGTTGCAGGCGATGGCGCCTGAGCAGCCATCCAGGTATTCATTGCCGTGCTCGTCCCACAGGTAGACCCCGTCGGCATGGCTGACTTCCGGCAGGGCGGGCCCGGCCTGGTAGAACAGCGGAGAGGTGGTCATCGCATGATTCCGTTTTTTGTGTTTGGTCAGGTATGTCAACAGTCTAGGTAGCGGAGGCAAGATATTTCAATATATGATGTTTTTATCGAATTCGATGAGTTTTGATCATGGCTGACGTCAACATTCACTCGCTCAAGGCATTGGCGGTTTTCAAGACCCTGTACGAGGTCGGAACGGCGTCGCAGGCGGCGCGAACGCTGGGCATCACGCAATCGGGGGTGAGTCGGTCGCTGGCCCAGCTCGAGCGGAACCTGGGCATGCAGCTTTTCCTGAGGGAAAAGAACCGGCTGATCGTGACGCCGGAAGCCAGGGAACTCTATGACGAGATCCTGCGGTTGATGGGCAATATCGAGGAGCTGCGTCACAGCGTGCTGGCGCTCAAGGAGTTCGGGACCTCCCGGCTCAGGATCGCCGCCATTCCCGGCCTGTCGTTCGGCTTCGTGCCGCGCCTCGTCGCGGCACTGCTGGAGGAGAATCGACGGTTCAGTATCAGCCTGGACATGATGTCGAGCCATGAGGTGCAGCTCGCCGTGGAGTCGAGTCATGCCGATATCGGCTTCGTGACCTTGCCGGTCGCTTCCCGTCTGCTGCAGGTGGAGTCGTGGCTGACCACCCGAGCGCTTTGCCTGCTGCCGGCGGGCCACCCATTGAGCCAGCGCGAGGTCATCGACGTGGCCGACCTCCGCGACCAGCACCTGGTGATCAGTAACCAGCCCAGTATCAGCACCAATCCGCTGCTGGAGCTGACGACGCGCCACAACATCCAGATCGCCGGCAAGACCGAAGCCAATATCGGTACCATTGCCGCACTGGTGGCCAACCACGTCGGACTCACGGTGATGAATCCAATCACCGCCCGCGATCAGCTGTCGCATCGGGATGGTGTGGTCATGCGCCCCTTTACCCCCACCATGGAGTTCAGCTTCGGACTGGTCTATCGCGACGACTGGAAGCGCGCCAAGGTGCTGGATTTCATTCGCGAGCGGGGCCGGGGGCTGCTGGCGGACTACGCCGGTGGCGCTGGCTGCAGTGTCAATTATCCCATGTCACCGGGTACGGGTTTCGAAGGCGCCTGAGGCGTCTGGGCGCTCCTCAGCGCAGCTTTTCCAGCAGTTGGTAGTACCACATGCCGGCGGCGAGCAGCGGGTTGCCCAGCCTCTCGCCGAACGGCACCTTGATATGACGGCAGGCGGCGAAGGTATCGAACTCCTCCATGTGGCCGGCGATGGCCTTGGCCATGATCTCGCCGACGATGTGCGAGGTCGCGATGCCGTGGCCGGAGTAGCCCTGTGCGTAGTAGACGTTGTCGGAGAGCTGACCGAGCATCGGGATTCGGTTGACCACGATGCCGGCCATGCCCTGCCAGGCGAAATCCACCCTCACCCCCTTGAGCCGGGGGAAGGTGGCTTCCAGGCGTGGTCGCAGCTCCGCGGCGATATCCGAAGAGTCCTTGCCGGAGTAGTTGGCGCCGCCTCCGAAGAGCAGGCGCCCGTCGGCGGTCAGGCGATAGTAGTCGAGTACGAAACGGCAGTCATAGACGGCCAGGTCATGGGGGTTGATGGCATTGGCCAGTTCCCCCAGCGGTTCGGTGGCAACGATTCCCAGCGAGGCCGGAAACAGCTTGCCCCCTAGCCGGCGGCGTTCCAGGCGATGGTAGGCATTACCGGCCAGCAGCACGCGGTCGGCGTGAACCACGCCCATGGCGGTCATCACCGCCGGGTTCGGTCCATGGTCGATATGCTCTACCGGTGAGTGTTCGAAGATCAGCGCTCCCCCGTCGGCGGCGGCACGCGCCTCGCCGAGGCACAGGTTGAGCGGGTGCAGGTGCAGGTTGTAGCGGTTGAGCAAGCCACCGTGGTAGCAATCGGTCGGTAGATACTCGCGGACGCGTCCCGCATCGAGCAGTTCGACATCGCTTTCCATTCCCCGTGCCTGGCAGGCATCGTAGTCGGCGTGCAGCGCCTTCATGTGGGAAGGTTTCCAGGCCGCCTGTAGATGACCCCGCTTGAGGTCACAGACGATGCCATACCGCTCGACCCGCTGGCGGATGAGGCGCTGGCCACGCCACCGCAGGTCCCAGACGAAGTCATCGGCGCCTTCACCCAGCCGTTGGCGCATCTGCTTGCGCATGGCTGCCTCACCCGACAGGCTGCCGGTGACCTGGCCGCCATTACGGCCGCTGGCTCCCCAGCCGATCTTGTTGGCCTCGACGATGGCGACCCGATAACCCCGTTCGGTCAGCTCCACGGCCGTGGCCACGCCAGTGAAGCCTCCGCCGATGATGGCGACATCGACCCGATGCTCTCCCGTCAGCCCGGGATAGTCGGACTCCTGATGGATGGTGGCCGAATAGTAGGAGTCGCAGCGAGGGGTTGGCATGGTGGCTCCAGCTGTCTGGTGTCGAAAATACTCAACACATGCTACCACAGCCTGCCTGCTGCTTCGCCAAGGCGTGATCCTCTCGATGCGGGCAGCCGAAGGCGGCCGGGTGGTAGCGTCAGCGCACCTTGGCCTCGCTGGGGCGCCGTTGCGGTAGGCGATGACAGTAGCGGCGCTTTGCGACGATGCCCACAGTCGGTAGAATGGTCGTTTGCTTTCGTGGTCGGCACTGCCCGGTTGTTCGCTCGGCAGTGCTGACACATTCTGATCGGCTGCCAGCCAGCCCAGCTGCAAGGATTCCGCGCTGCATGAGCTATCAGGTTCTGGCCCGCAAGTGGCGGCCGCGCACTTTCCATGAACTGGTCGGCCAGGAGCACGTCCAGCGTGCCCTGGTCAATGCCCTGGATCAGGGGCGTCTTCACCATGCCTATCTCTTCACCGGCACGCGAGGGGTCGGCAAGACCACCCTGGCAAGGATCCTCGCCAAGTGCCTGAACTGTACGGCCAATGGCCATGGTGACGAGGCGGTGACCTCTACCCCCTGCGGTGAGTGCGATAGCTGCCGTGCCATCGACGAGGGGCGCTTCGTCGACCTGATCGAGGTGGATGCGGCGTCGCGCACCAAGGTGGAAGACACCCGGGAACTGCTCGACAACGTGCAGTACGCACCGACCCGGGGGCGCTACAAGGTATACCTCATCGATGAGGTGCACATGCTCTCCACCAGCAGCTTCAATGCGCTGCTCAAGACCCTGGAAGAGCCGCCTCCGCATGTGAAGTTTCTGCTGGCAACGACCGATCCCCAGAAACTGCCGCCCACGGTGCTGTCCCGCTGCCTGCAGTTCACCTTGAAAAACATGCCGCCGGAGCGCATCGTCGAGCATCTGGCGAAAGTCCTCGAGGCCGAGCGGGTGGGCTTCGAGGAGAGCGCGCTGTGGTTGCTCGGCAAGGCTGCCGATGGGTCCATGCGTGACGCCATGAGCCTGACCGACCAGGCCATCGCCTTTGGTCAGGGGCGGGTGAATCACACCGACGTGGCGGCCATGCTCGGCACGCTCGACCATCGCCATGTGCTGGCGCTGGTCAGAGCCCTGGCGGACGTGGACGCCGCCCGGGTCTTGCAGGAAGTCTCGCAACTGGCCGAGCAGGGGCCTGACTTTGCGGCGGTTCTGGATGACATCACCGGTGTGCTGCATCGCCTGGCGGTGGCGCAGATGGTGCCTGGTGCGGTCGACAACGGGCATGGCGACCGTGATGCCCTGCTGGCGCTCGCGGCGCGTTTCACCGCCGAGGACATTCAGCTCTATTACCAGATCGGCATTCAGGGGCGCGGTGACATGGAACACGCCCCCGACCTGCGTACCGCCCTGGAAATGACGCTGTTGCGCATGCTGGCGTTTCGTCCCCAGGGGGTGCCGCAGCCGGCCAGGACGCCGTTGCCGTTGCGTGGCGATGCCGGCAGGGACGAAAACCGTCCTCCGGCAGGTCGGGTCGAGCCGAGCCCGGCGCCTGAATCCAGGCATGCCGGGCCCGAGCCCCGCGCTGAGGATGGGCCTCCGCCTCCCTGGGAGGAACTGCCCGAAGCGACGTTACCCGGCCCTGCCGAAGAACCGTCAGGCGAGCCGGTGGGCCGGGATGCCGGGGAGACGTGGGAAACCGCGGGCCACACCGAGTCACCCCGCGTCATCGAGTCCGGTACTGCTATCGAACCAGCCCGGGAAGTTGCCAGCACACGAGCTGCCAGCGCACAGACGATTGACCAAGACGTGGTGGAGGAGGCCAGGCCCATGCCCGGGCATCGGGAAGTCGAGGCCGAACCTGTCGAGGACCATGCCCCGCAGGCCGAAGCCGTGCCGGAAGCGGTCGCTTCCGAGCCCGCCGAGGCGGCCCCTCGAATAGGACGCTTCGAGCACGTGGACTGGCTGACGTGTTTCGATTCTCTCGGCCTCGGTGGATTGACGCGCAACCTGGCGGCGCATTGTGTGGTCGAAGCTGACGATGGCCGTCGATTGCTCTTGCGCCTCGACCCGTCCCAGGACGCCATGAACGCGGAAATCCACGTTCGCCGCGTCAAGGAGGCCCTGGAGAGCATCGGGGTAGACCGGCGGCTGGTGATCGAGGCGGGGCCGTTGCCGAAGGAGGTGGAAACGCCCCGGCAGCGCGCCGACCGGATTGCCGCTGCGCATCATGCCCGGGCGGTCGAGGCACTGGAGCGGGACCCCCATGTACGCCAGCTGCAGCAGACCTTTGGTGCGCGGCTGATCGAATCCAGCGTCAAGCCGGCAGACACGGCGCCCCGTGCCTGACAGCACTGTGACATTTGCCACTCGAGAGGGAAAGACCATGATGAAAGGCGGAATGGGCAACTTGATGAAGCAGGCCCAGGAAATGCAGGAAAAGATGCAGCGTGCCCAGGAGGAAGTCGCCAAGGCCGAAGTCACCGGTGAAGCTGGCGCCGGCATGGTCAAGGTGACGATGAACGGCCGCCATGACGTCAGCAAGGTCGATATCGATCCCAGCGTCATGGAAGAGGACAAGGAACTGCTCGAAGATCTGCTGGCCGCCGCGGTGAACGATGCCGTACGCAAGGTGGAAGTCAGCTCACGGGCCAAGATGGAAGAAGCGACGGCGGGGCTGAATTTGCCGCCGGGTTTCAAGATGCCGTTCTAAGACTGTTGAAGCGGGCTGCCAATGAGTTTTTCGCCACTGGTCGAAAGGTTGATGGAGTCACTGCGGGTATTGCCCGGGGTCGGCCCCAAGACAGCCCAGCGCATGGCCATGCACCTCCTCGAGCGTGACCGCGATGGCGGCCGGCGACTCGCCGAGGTATTGAGCGTGGCGTTGGAACAAGTCGGCTACTGCCGGCGCTGCCGCACGCTCACCGAAGAGGAGCTCTGCGGTATCTGTACCAGTCGTCGCCGCGACGACGCCCTGCTCTGCGTGGTGGAATCGCCCGCCGACCAGTTGGCCATCGAGGAGGCTGGAGGGTTCCAGGGTCGCTACTTCGTGCTCCATGGACATCTCTCGCCTCTGGATGGCATCGGGCCGGAGGATATCGGCCTGGATCAGCTCGATGCGCGGGTGGCCGAGGGAGGGGTCGAGGAGATCATCCTGGCCACCAACCCCACGGTGGAGGGAGAGGCGACGGCCCACTATATCGCTGCCCAACTGGCGATGCACGGCGTGACGCTGTCACGCCTCGCCTATGGCGTGCCCATGGGCGGCGAACTGGAATATGTCGACGGTGGCACGCTCAGCCGTGCCTTCAATGGTCGTTTGCCATTTCGCGGCGACTGATTATCCCCATCTCCACATTCAGCTGGAAGCCTGCATGTCCCTGACCCCCGATATTCGCTGGATCGATACGCCGGAGGCACTGGATGCCGCCTGCGCCGAGGTGGCGGATGCCGCCGTCATTGCTCTGGATACCGAGTTCTTCCGCGAGAAGACCTTTCACCCGGTGCCGGCGCTGATCCAGTTCTCGGCGGGCGGTCCCGCGTGGCTGGTCGACCCGCTGGCCGTCGAGTGCACCGACGCCTTCCGCCGGCTGCTTGGGGAGGGGCCTCTCAAGCTGCTGCATGCCAGTAGCGAGGATCTGGAAGTGCTGGCTCACTGGGCCGACGGCCCGGTGGCACCCCTGGTGGATACCCAGATCGCCCAATCCCTGCTGGGAGAGGACGCGGCAATGGGCTATCAGCGCCTTGTCCAGTACTGGACAGGTGAGACCCTGCCCAAGGATGAGACCCGTTCAGACTGGCTGGTTCGCCCGCTGAGCGATTCCCAGTGCCTCTATGCGGCACTGGATGTCGTCTTCCTGCTGAAGGTTTGGGAATGTCAACGGGAGGCCCTGGAGCGGCTGGGTCGCATGGCGTGGCTCGAAGAGGACTGCGGTGAGCTGGTGGCCCAGGCGCTGCGCAGCAATGAAACGGATGGGCAGTGGTATCGCCGCCATCGCCAGCTATGGCGCCTGTCGCCACGCCAGACGGAGGCCTATCGACTGCTCACCACATGGCGGGAGGGAGAGGCGCGCCGGCGTAACCTGCCGCGGGGCTGGTTGGTGAGCGACAGGGTGCTTTTCGGTATTGCGGAGCGTATGCCGGAAAACCGCTTCCTGTTGGCGGAAGTCGACGAGATCAAGCCGAGCCTGATCAAGCGGGATGGCGATACCCTGCTGGCCATGGTGAAACAGGCGAAGCAGGTAGAGGAATCGAGCCTGCCCCCGGTGTTGTCGTCGCCAATGGAGCCGGCCTTCAAGCGTCGTC
Organism: Billgrantia endophytica; assembly: GCF_002879615.1. Classification (GTDB taxonomy): domain Bacteria; phylum Pseudomonadota; class Gammaproteobacteria; order Pseudomonadales; family Halomonadaceae; genus Halomonas; species Halomonas endophytica. Next base: position 52,788 of record NZ_PNRF01000046.1, on the reverse strand, counting down.
TCAAGGCGCTCAAGAGAGTCGTCAACGAGGTGGCCGAGCGCTTGGGCCTGGCCCCGGAAGTCCTGCTGCGTCGGCGTGATCTGGAAGCGCTGGTGGCTGCCGACCTGGAGGGCGAGTCTCTCCCCTTGCCGACCGGATGGCGCGGTGATCTTCTCTCTACCGGCCTGGCAACGGCACTTTCCGAGGTGAATGCAGAATGAACGATGACCGCATGCGGGGCAACAAGCTGTTGTGCGAGATATTCAGGAGTCCACGAAAGGAGGAAATGTACCTCTATGTGGACAAGCGCCGCGGCCTGGCCGATGTGCCCGACGCGCTCCTCGAGCGTTTCGGCAAGCCGGTGCCGACAATGACGCTGATTCTGACACCGGAGCGGACAATGGCCCGGGCCAAGGCGGCAGACGTCATCGAGTCCATCCGTGACAAGGGGTATTACTTTCAGATGCCGCCCGCGAAGGAGGAGTATCTGATGGATCTCTATCGCACCCCCCCGGATGCGCGTTACTGAAACGGCGGATTATGTCGCGTCCAAGCCGCATGTGGTCGAGGCAGCGCCAGGGAGAGTCGATGCGAGAGCGTTTCTGGGAGCAGTACCCCCTGGATGAGCTGACCACCGAAGAGTGGGAAGCCCTGTGCGATGGGTGCGGCCAGTGCTGCCTGCTCAAGTACCAGGACGACGAAACCGGTGAGCTGGCCGTTCTTGGTGTCGCCTGCGAGCTGCTCGACATACGTAGCTGTCGTTGCAGCGACTATGAGAATCGCCTGTCACGCGTGCCGGACTGTACCCGGCTGACCCCGGCGCGCATCGAGGAATTCCGCTGGCTGCCCCGTTCGTGTGCCTATCGCCGTGTGGCGGAAGGGCGCAAGCTGGCTGCCTGGCACCCCCTCGTTTCCGGCGACCCGGAACGGGTTCATCGCAAGGGCGTCAGCGTGCGCAGCTTTGCGGTATCCCACAAGGATGTCCCCGACGAGCAGTTGGAGGACCATATCATCGCGATCCTGCCGATCGATGGCTGAGCCCGGTATGGCATGGTTCACTGCGGCTCACCATGCTCCTGTCTCTCCATGCCTCAGGCTCCCTCCATGCCGGTGGCATACCGTCTTGCTATGGTTTCTCGATGGCCCTTTCTTCCACTCCCAGCGCCCACAGGATGAACGCGTCCTGGCGAGCACTGTCATGCCAGGCCTTGAACCTGCCCGAGGCGCCACCGTGGCCGGCTTCCATGTCCGTCCGCAGCAGCACGGGGCCGCGAGCGGAGCCGAGCTCGGTCAGGCGGGCATAGAGCTTGGCAGGCTCCCAATAGGGCACGCGTGAGTCATTCCAGCCTCCTTGCAGGAACAAGGGGGGATAGGGTTGGGCAGTCAGGTTGTCGAGTGGCGAATAGCCGAGAATCCTGTTTCGAACGTCCGGGTCCTCCGGGTTGCCCCATTCGGTGTACTCCGCGGTCGTCAGCGGCAGGTCGGGATTCTCCATGGTGCGCAGCACGTCGATGAAGGGAACGTCCAGTACGGCGGCACAGAACGCCTCGGGTTCAAGGTTCAGGCTGGCGCCTACCAGCAGGCCCCCGGCGCTGGCGCCATAGGCGGCAATGCGTCCACCATCGCTGAAACCCTGGTCGACCAGGGCGTCTCGGGCCGCCAGGAAGTCGCGAAAACTGTTTTCCTTGTGCTCCAGCTTGCCCGCCAGGTACCAGGGTTCTCCCCGGTCGCCTCCACCCCGTACATGGGCGACGGCGAAAGCCACGCCACGGCTCAGCAGCTCGAGGCGGGCGACGGAAAACCAGGGGTCGAGCACCTCGCCGTAGGCGCCATAGCCATAGAGCAGGGTAGGGAGCGGGTGGCCAGTCAGGTCGGCACGCATGACCACCGAAACGGGGATGCGTGCACCATCGTGTCCCCGCGCCCATAGTCGCTCGCAACAGAGGTCGTCAGGCTGCAGGTCGCCGTGGACCGGCTGGGTCTTGAGCAGCCGGCGTTCGCCACTATCCAGATCATGCTCGAGCCAGCGCACCGGCAGGACGAAGGACTCTTCGCGCAGACGCAGGCGGCGGCTGTCGAAATGGGGCATGTCACCCAGTGCCAGGCTGCAGGGGGCTTCGGGTAGTGGCAAGCGTTCGTCGCGCTCGATGGCATGTCCCGCATCGAATTCCACGACACGGATATGCACCTGGGCCTCGTGGTGGTCGCGCTCGGTGACCACCAGCCCCCAGGAGAAGGCGTCCACGCCCTCCAGGGTATCGTCGTCCCGGTGAGCGATCAGTGGCTGCCACCCTGCCTCTGGGGTGGCTTCATCCACCATGGCGAGGCAGAAGTGGGGGGCCTCGCGGTTATGCAGGATATAGAAATGGCCCGGACGGTGGTCCAGGGCATATTCCACACCCTTCTCGCGTGGGCGAAAGCAGTGTGGCGGCTGATCCGGCGCCTTGGCGGGGATCAGGTAGCATTCGCTGGTATCCTTGGAAGCGGTCTCGAGTACCAGCCACTCCCGCGAACGTGTCTTGCCCAGCCCGACCCAGAACTCGGCATCCCGCTCCTCCAGCACCCGTGTCGGCTCGCCAGCCGCGGGTCGGCCGGTACCATCGGTCATGACCGGCAGTCGCCAGACACTATCCGGGCGCAGGGTGGCATCGAAGCGGGTAAAGAACAGGGTGCGATTGTCTTCCGCCCAACTGAGCTCCGGCGCGATATCCTCGAGCAGCACCACGGGGTCGCCATCCGCAAGGCGCATGAGATAGAGCGTATAGCGCTCGTCGCCGCTGATGTCTTCGGTCCAGGCCAGCCACTCTTCGTCCGGTGACAGTGCCATGTCGCCCAGTTCGAGAAACGGTTGCCTTTCGGCACGGGCCTGCAGGTCGAGAAAGGGCGTTGCCGCCTCTGCATTACCGTTGGGATGACGCCACCATACCGGATAATCGGCGGCTGCCGCGGTTTCGCTCCAGTAGGTATAATGATCCAATGGTGTGCGCAGGCCGAGCACGCTCAGTTCCCGTCGCGCCAGGTGACCGTGATAGAGGCGCTCGGCAAGGCTGTCGAGTGGTGCCATCCAGTCGCGCGACTCCCTGTTCGCAGCCTCCAGGAAAGCGCTGACGTCCGGGTCCTCACGATCTTCCAGCCAGTGCCATTCGGGGTCATCGGCACGTCGGAAGCGGGCGACGGGTGATCGGGATTGGTTGGAAGATGACGAATCGAGCGCGTGGCGTGGCAGCTGTGCTTTCATTGGGTCGCGTGTACCATACTATAGATGATTTCCGTCCTGATCGGTCCGTCTATCAGCGGGCCGTCACGTTACCAGAGGTATCAATGTTCACTACCGATTCAATGCCCCTACTATGGCTGACCTATCTGGGTTTGTCGCTGTTGGTCCTCGTGGCCGGCTACCTGGGACTGGCTTTCCTGCCGCGCGTGCTGCGGTTGCCCATTGCCTGGGCGGTGGCGGGTGTTCTCTGGGTACCAACGCGCTTCAGGTTGCCACTGGTCGAAGAGGGTGAATTTTATACTGGCATGGCGCCGGCGGTAGTGGTGGCGACGGTCGCCATTCTCGAGCGGAACAGCTCGGTATTCACGTCATCGGCGCTTCTTGTGGCCGCTGGAGGGGGGCTGGGGCTGGCAGTCGGCTTGCTGCAGTGGCGGATGCTTCGTCCGGGCGCAGGGTATGGGGAAAAGAATGAAAAAAACGACAGGCGGAATGGCCGCGGCGCTGGGAAATCCCGCGAACCGCGAGAACGCCGGGAGCCGAATATCGGCTAGGGAGCCCCATGGGCAGGGTACAGAGTAGATGGCATTGGCTGGCAGGGTTGGTGGGACCTGCGTTGCTGTCGGGTAGCCTCTACGCTACCCCTTTGGCGGCAGAACACCCCGATATCAGGGTGATCATCGACGTATCCGGCAGCATGCGGCATAACGATCCGGAACAGCTGGCTGCCGATGCGCTTGAGCTGTTGGTCGAGTTGCTGCCCGGCGGTGCGTCGGCTGGGGTCTGGACCTTTGGCGAGAGGGTGGCCAACCCGCTGCCGCTGAGTCCGGTCAACGACGAATGGCGCGAGCGGGCCATGGGCATGACGTCGAAGCTGGTGGACTATGAACAGTTCACCGACATCGAGGCCGCCATACGCGCAGCGGCGGAGCCCGAGGCCGACGGCTGGCGTCATCTCGTGCTGTTGACCGACGGCATGATCGACCTGCCTCCCTGGCGTGGCAGTAAGCCGCAGATCGATCGCGGCTCGCGCCGAACCCTTCTGGAGGACATGGGACCTCGACTGGCCAATGACGGTGTCGCCATTCACGCGATTGCCTTTTCCGATGAGGCCGACCTGGACCTGGTGGAGCGCCTCGCCCGGCAGACGGGCGGCCTTTCCGCCCTCGTGGCTTCCCCCGACGCCCTGTTGGGCGCCTTTCTCAATATTGTCGATCGTGTCTATCCGGCCGATCGAGTACCCCTGACCGACTCGCGCTTTTTGATCGAACCCGGGCTGAAGGGATTTACCGCGCTGCTGTTTCGCGAAGAGGGTGCACCGACGCTGATTGCACCGGATGGCAGGCGCTTTACCGTGGAGGATCCACCGGATGGCGCCCGCTGGCGAAGCGAACCCCGCTATGACCTGATCCAGGTGCCGGACCCGATGCCCGGCCAGTGGCAAGTGGAAGGCGATGTGGGGCGTGAAAGCCGGATTACGATTTCCTCGCCGCTGACGCTGCAGAGCGCTGGCTTGCCGGGAACGCTCTATCTGGGCTTCGACGTGCCGGTCGAAGCCTGGCTTGCCAGGGATGGCGCGATGCTGGAGGAAGAGGCGCTTCCGGGCCATCTTCGAATTACCGCCGAGCTGCGTGACGAATCGGGGGCAACCCAGTCGGCAGCCATATTGACACCCCAGGAAGGGCGTTTTGTCGGGACGCTGCCGGCGCCGGCCCTGACGGGCACTGCCCAGCTTGTGTTGCGAGCCGAAGGGCAGGGGTTTCGACGGCAGCGCTCCCAGGCGGTGAACGTGATGCCCGCGGTCACGGCTCTCCATGACGAGGCGGGCGAGCGTGTCCTGCTGGCGGCCGAGCATCCTGCCCTGGATCATGACAACACCCGCCTGCACGGGCAGTTGCAAGGGGAACGGCTCGAGGCCCGGCCGCTGGATGAACGGCGCTGGGAGCTGGCGTTGCCTGAGCTGGACCGCGATCTCAGCCAACCGTTGCTATTGCGCGGCCAGGCCACCCTGAATGGCCAGACCCGCGAGCTTCGCCTGCCGCAACTCATGTTGTTCCCGGAAGGACCGACGGGCATCGACCGGGCCGAATTGCAGTCGACGCTGGATATCGAGCGTTTCCATGAAGAGCTGTCCCCCATTCGGGAGAGCCACTCTTCGCCAACGGTGACGGGGGTGGTCGAACGCTTCGTGGCGCTGGTCGACAAGCTACCGCAATTGGCGCAGGAGCGGTGGGACGACTGGCGGCCTGTCATTGACCGGCGGTTCAAGGACAGCGAACGCGATCCACTACTCTGGGGGGTAGGCCTCGTGGTCGTGCTGTGCCTGCTGGCTGTCGCCTGGAGCCGGCGCCACCGCCAGCCGCGGACCGCTCAACGGGAGGAGCCCCATGTGTGAGCTGTTGGGCATGAGCGCTAACGTGCCCACCGACATCTGCTTCAGCTTTACAGGCTTCCTGCACCGCGGCGGGGGCACCGGCCCGCATCGTGATGGCTGGGGAATCGCCTTCTACGAAGCCGGTGGTTACCGTGATTTCCGGGACCCCCACCCTTCGGTTCGATCACCGATCGCTAGACTGATCTGCGACTATCCGATCAAGTCCCATATCGCCCTCAGCCATATTCGCCAGGCCAACGTCGGTGAAGTGCGCCTGGCCAACACCCATCCCTTCACCCGGGAAATGTGGGGGCGTACCTGGTGCTATGCCCACAACGGCCAGCTTGAAGGCTGGCAGGCTCTGCCGCTGAGCTACTATCGTTCGGTGGGTGATACCGACAGCGAGCATGCCTTCTGCTGGCTACTGGGTGAATTACGCAGCCGTTTTCCCGCAGCCCCGTCGCAGGAGGAAGAGCAGAGGGAGGGGTTCTGGCGTCTCCTCCATCTCCTGTGCGAGCAGTTGCGCGGCATGGGCGTCTTCAATCTGCTGCTGGCCGATGGGGAGTACCTCTACACCTATTGTTCAACGAAGCTGGCCCACATCACCCGGCGGGCACCGTTCGGCAAGGCGGAGCTCTCCGATGCCGAGTTGACCGTGAACTTCGCGGAACATACGACTCCGGATGATATCGTTTCGGTGGTGGCGACCGAGCCGTTGACCAGTAATGAAGATTGGGTGCGCATGGTGCCGGGTGAGCTGTTGGTATGGCAGCACGGCAAGATCCAGGCCCGCTTTCTTGACGAAGCGTGAGCGTTGGCCCCCATGCGGCGTGGAAGGTCCGAACTTGCCTTTTCGTCGTTTCTTGCCCAGCTTTGGAAGAAGCAGTCCGCCACCAGGGAACGGATGTCCGTATCTATGAACGGCTGTTTAAATCGATCGTTTTACAGTGGCGCGGTGCCTGGTATATCGTAGGGGACTGCCCACAATAAAAAAACTGTCGAGCTCGATGATGAGCAACCGACGTCGATCATGCTGCGGAGATTAGCTGATGACTGAGCACGCCAACGCCCAGACCTTGAATGGACCCGAGCTCAAGGGCATGGAGGAATATCGATCGCTCATGGATGTGTTTCATGTGGCGGTCAAGCGGTTTGCTGATAACCCTGCTTTCACCTGCATGGGACAGACCCTCACCTTTGCCGAGCTGGATCGCCTTTCCGGTGACTTTGCGGCTTGGCTGCAGCACGAAACCGGCCTGCAACCCGGCGATCGTATCGCCATCCAGTTGCCCAACGTCCTGCAATTTCCGGTCGCGGTGTTCGGAGCCATGCGGGCAGGGCTGGTGGTGGTCAACACCAACCCGCTGTATACCGAGCGGGAGATGGCACATCAGTTCAAGGATTCCGGCGCCCGTGCGATCCTGATCCTGGCCAATATGGCCGATAAGCTCGAGAAGGTGCTGGATCGTGCCGATATCGAGCATGTGCTGGTCACCGAGTTGGGCGACCTGTATGGCTTCCCCAAGCGCTTCCTGATCAATGCCGTGGTCAAGTACGTCAAGAAAATGGTGCCGGCCTATTCGCTGCCCATGGCGATTTCATTCCGCAAGGCCATGAAGGATGGGGCCGCGCGCAACCATCGTGAGGTGGAGCGCGAAATGGATGACATCGCGGCGCTGCAATATACCGGTGGCACCACGGGCATGCCCAAGGGGACCATGCTGACGCACTGCAATCTGGTGGCCAACATGCTCCAGGCTCGCCAGGCGATCGGCCCAGGGCTCGAGGAGGGCAAGGAAGTCGTCATCGCCCCCCTGCCGGTCTATCACATCTACACGTTCACCGTGAACTGCCTGTTCCTGATGGAAACCGGCAATCACTCCATTCTCATCACCAACCCCCGCGACCTGGATAACTTCGTCAAGGAGCTGAAAGGGGTCCCGTTTACCGGCTTCATCGGGTTGAATACCCTGTTCAATGCCCTGTGCAATCGCGACGACTTCCGTAGTCTCGATTTCTCGAAGCTGCATCTGACCATTTCCGGTGGCATGGCTCTGACCAAGGCGGCAGCCCAGCGCTGGGAAGAGATCACCGGCTGCACCATTGCCGAGGGTTATGGCCTGACCGAAACGTCGCCCATCGTCAGCTTCAATCCCGTGGATGCCGTTCAACTGGGGACAATCGGCAAGCCGGTGGCCGGCACATCGGTGAAGACCGTCGATGCGGACGGCAACACCCAGCCTCTCGGTGAGCCGGGTGAATTGTGTGTCAAAGGCCCTCAGGTCATGAAGGGCTACTGGAACCTTGATGAAGAAACCGCCAAGGTGCTGACCGAGGATGGCTGGTTCCACACCGGCGATATCGCCGTGCTGCAGGATGACGGCTATATCAAGATCGTCGACCGCAAGAAGGACATGATTCTGGTTTCCGGCTTCAACGTCTATCCCAACGAGATCGAGGATGTCGTGGCAACACACCCCGGTATCGTGGAATCGGCTGCCGTTGGCGTACCGGACGAGAGCAGCGGTGAGGCGGTCAAGCTGTTCGTGGTGGCCAAGGACGACAGCCTGGACGAAAAGACCCTGCGTGAGTGGTGCAAGAAGGAGCTGGCCGCCTACAAGGTGCCAAGATTCGTCGAATTCCGCGATGAACTGCCGAAAACCAATGTTGGCAAGGTGCTGCGTCGACAGCTGCGCGATGAGGAGCCGTCCGGTACCGAGCAGTCGTGAGGCTCGGCTGAGAGGTTGCTTCTTGCGCGGTTGACGAGCGCAACGCCACGGGGCAACGCGGTCCCGCATTAGCCGTGGCCTCGTTGCCGGCGTTACAATGACCTGCCCGTTCCGTCTTGTACGGAGCGGGCAGGTTTTTTCCATTTGCGTGAGGATGTCGTGACCACCGCAACACGTTCAGATTCCAGCGCCGCCCCCCGCGATTCTGCCGAACTCGAGCGCCTGCGCCAGGCGCTCGGAGAGGTCATGCTGCGTGATCGTGCCGCCCTTGCACGTCGCCTGGGTGGGCTCGCCCACCGGGTGAAGGAGGGGAAGCCGGTGGATCGCGGGCTGGCCGAGATTGCCCGGGATATCGAACGTTCGGCTGGCCTGGTGGCCAGGCGTGCCGAACTGCCGGTCACGCTGGAATATCCCCCTTCGCTGCCGGTGGCGGAACGGCGAAAGGATATCCTCTCCGCGCTGGGCGACAGCCAGGTGATCGTGGTGGCTGGTGAAACGGGCTCCGGCAAGACGACCCAGCTCCCCAAGCTCTGCCTCGAGCTGGGGCTGGGGCGTCGTGGCCTGATTGGCCATACCCAGCCACGGCGGCTCGCGGCGCGCTCGGTGGCGACGCGCCTGGCCGAGGAGATGGCGGTACCGCTGGGGGAACAGGTCGGCTACCAGGTTCGCTTCACCGACCAGACCACCGATGCCACGCTGATCAAGCTGATGACCGACGGTATCCTGCTGGCGGAAACGCGAAACGACCCGGACCTGATGCGCTACGAGGCGATCATTATCGATGAGGCCCATGAGCGCAGCCTCAATATCGACTTCCTCCTCGGCTATTTGAAACGACTCCTGTCGCGTCGTCCCGACCTCAAGCTCATCATCACTTCCGCGACCATCGATGTGGCGCGTTTCGCCGAGCATTTCGCCCAGCCGGAACGTGACGGCGAGCCGCGGCCGGCGCCCGTGGTCGAAGTCTCGGGACGAACCTATCCGGTGGAGGTTCGCTATCGCCCGCTGGTTCGTGAGGCCGACGACGAGGCCGACCGCACCCTGCAGGAAGGTATCCTCCAGGCCGTTGAGGAGATCGAGAGTATCGAGCGCGAAAAGCGCTGGTTTCATGGGCCGCGCGACATCCTTGTCTTCCTGCCGGGGGAGCGGGAGATCCGCGAGGCCGCAGATACCCTGCGCCGGGCCGACCTCAAGGGCACCGATATCCTGCCGCTCTATGCCAGGCTCTCCAACGCCGAGCAGAACCGGGTCTTCACCCCTCATGCCGGGCGGCGCATCGTGCTGGCCACCAATGTGGCCGAAACCTCCCTCACCGTGCCCGGTGTCCGCTACGTCGTCGACCCGGGGCTGGTGCGCATCAGCCGCTACAGCTACAGGTCGAAGATTCAGCGCCTGCCGGTCGAACCGATCAGCCGGGCCAGCGCCGACCAGCGCAAGGGGCGCTGTGGCCGCGTGGCGGAGGGCGTGTGCATCCGGCTCTACGACGAGGAAGACTTCCTGTCACGACCCGAGTTCACCGACCCGGAGATCCGGCGCACCAACCTGGCTTCGGTGATTCTCTCGATGTTGTCGCTGAAGTTGGGCGATATCGAAGCCTTTCCTTTCGTCGACCCGCCCGATGCGCGTTTCATCAAGGACGGCTTCCGGCTGCTGTTCGAACTGGGCGCGGTGGATTCGTCCAACCGCCTGACGCCGATGGGGCGAAAACTCGCCCGGCTCCCCATCGACCCGCGGCTGGCGCGGATGGTGCTGGCCGGGGCGGAACAGGGAGGGCTACGCGAGGTGCTGATCGTGGTTTCCGCGCTGGCGGTTCAGGATCCTCGCGATCGGCCGGCCGACAAGCGCGAGGCCGCCGACCAGGCTCACCGTCGCTGGCAGGATCCGGACTCCGATTTCGTGGCGCTGCTCAATCTGTGGAATGGTTTCGAGGCCGCGCGTGATGAGCTGTCCGGCAACCGCCTGCGCCGCTGGTGTCGGGACCACTACCTGAATTACCTGCGTCTGCGTGAGTGGCACGATACCTTCCGTCAGCTGCGCCAGTTGCTGCGTGACATGGATATCGACGTGCCGCCGCCCGTGTCGCTTCCCAAGGGCGATGGCGAAAGTGACTCAGGCCAGGAGAGGGCGCGTCGCGAGAGTGCCGTGCAACTGCACAAGGCGCTGCTGCCCGGGCTGCTGTCTCATCTCGGGCTGCTCACCGAGAACCGGGAGTACCTGGGTGCACGCAACCGCAAGTTCTTCATTCATCCGGGCTCGGGGCTGGCGAAAAGATCACCCAAGTGGCTGATGGCCTTCGAACTGGTGGAAACGACCAAGCTCTTCGCACGAACGGTGGCGAAGGTCGAACCGCAGTGGATCGAGCCGCTGGCCGGGCATCTGGTCAAGCGCACCTACAGCGAACCCCGCTGGGAGATGAAGCGAGCCCAGGTGGTGGCCAATGAGCAGGTCACCCTCTTCGGGCTTCCCATCGTCGCCGGGCGCAAGGTTCATTACGGGCCGATTGCACCGCAGGAGTCCCGTGAGCTATTCATTCGCCGGGCCCTGGTCGAGGGGGAGTTTCGCACCAAGGGTGAGTTCTTCGACTACAATCGCGCCCTGGTCGAGGAAGTCGAGGACCTGGAGGACCGGGCGCGCAAACGAGATATTCTGGTCGATGAAGAAACGCTCCATGACTTCTATGAGACACGCCTTCCCGCGGACATCCACAACGGCAAGGGATTCGAACACTGGCGCAGGAGTGCCGAGCGTGACGATCCTGCCATTCTCAAGTTCGACCGTGCGGCATTGTTGGCCCGGGAAGCCGATGATGTCACCCAGGCTCAGTACCCGGATGAGCTGGTGCTCAATGGGGTGCGCTATCCGCTGAGCTATCGCTTCGAGCCAGGCGCTCCCGATGACGGTGTCACCCTGACGGTGCCGGCGGCCATGCTGCCACAGCTGTCGCTGGCGCGACTGGAGTGGCTGGTGCCAGGCCTGTTGCGGGACAAGTGCATCGCACTGCTCAAGTCGCTGCCAAAGGCGATTCGACGCCAGGTGGTGCCGATACCCGATTGGGTCGATGCGGCCCTCGAGTCACTGGCACCGGATGACGTGCCGCTGACGAAGGCACTGGGTGAGTTCCTTCGCCGCAAGACGGGGGTTCGCCTCCACCCTGACGACTGGCGAAGCGATCAGCTTGAGCCGCATCTGGTGATGAACCTGAAAGTGGTGGACCACCAGGGCCGTGAGCTCGGCCAGGGGCGGGATGCCCGGGAACTCGAGCGCCGCTTCGAGGCAGCCGCGGGGGAGGGCGCCCGGGCGCTGGCCGCTGAAGCCGGCTCCGAGGCGACGGTGGGCGACCTGCCCGAGACGCCGTTACCGGAGTCCAGGGTGACGACACAGGCCGGGATACGTGTCGAGGCCTATCCGGCGCTGGTGCCGAAGGACGATGCCTTTCGCGTCGAGCTTTTCGACCATCCCGGCAAGGCGACTCAGGCTCACCGGCGCGGGGTGGCGCGGCTTGCCATGGCGCGTTTGCCGAACCAGGTAAGGGCCATCGAGCGGCTCGGCGGGCTCGATGCCTGCGCGCTGCTCTTTGCCAAGGTGGGAAGCCGGCGTCAGCTCGTCGAGGATGTGACGGAAGCCGTCTTTACCCAAGTGCTGGCCACGACGCCGCTCCCTCGTTCACGCGGCGCGCTGGAGGCTCGTATCGCCAGCCATGCCGAGTCTCTCGTTCCACGGGGCGAGGCCATGGTGGCTACCCTGCGGTCGGCTCTCGAAGGGCACCTGGTGGTCACCAAGGCCTTGAAGGGGAATCTCAGCCTGGCATTGGCGCTGGTGTACAGTGATATCAAGAATCAGATGCAGCGCCTGGTACATCCGGGGTTCGTCGGCGAAGCTGGTGAATGGCTCGACCAGTACCCGCGCTACATGGAGGCGGCAGTGATACGTCTGGAGAAGGCGCCGCGCGAGCGCATGCGCGACCAGATGCACATGCAGCAGGTCCAGGATTTCGAGGCGCGCCTGGCGGCACGACGAGAAAGCCAGCGGCGTGGAGGGCATGAGGATCCCGAACTGGTCGAATTTGGCTGGTGGATAGAAGAGCTGCGGGTCTCGCTGTTTGCCCAGCAGCTCGGAACCCTCATGCCCGTTTCGACCAAGCGGCTGGAGCGGCGCTGGAACGAACTGATCGGGCCAGGCTGAGTCGACAGGTGGGGCCGAGCATGCTGCGGGACATGAACCGACCATGAAGAACCGGATAGCGGCCCAGTCGATGTCCGGCGGAGAACAAGCGGCCGACGGCCGCACGTAAGGAGAGCACCATGACAGACGTCGTGATCACCGGTACAGGACTCTTCACACCGGAACACGCCATCGACAATGACGCCCTGGTAGCGGCATTCAATACCTGGGTCGATGCGGAGAATGCCCGCCATGCCTCGGCCATCGAGGCAGGCGACATGGCACCGCTGGCCCATTCCAGCACCGAATTCATTGTCAAGGCTTCGGGCATTCACAGCCGCTATGTCATGGATGCCGAGGGGATTCTCGACCCCGGCCGCATGCGCCCACACCTGCCCCGGCGTGGCAATGACGAACACTCCATCCAGTGCGAGATGGGGCTTGCCGCGGCCCGCCAGGCGCTTGCGACCGCGAATGTCGAGGCCGCCGATATCGAGATGGTCATCGTCGCCTGTTCCAACCTGGAGCGCCCCTACCCGGCGGTATCCGTGGAGTTGCAGGCGGCACTGGGGGCCGCGGGCTATGCCTTCGACATGAACGTGGCCTGCTCCTCGGCAACCTTTGCCATCGAAATGGCCACCAATGCCATTCGCTCCGGAAGCGTGACGCGCGCGCTGGTGGTCAGTCCGGAGATCTGCTCGGCGCATCTCAATTTCCGGGACCGCGACAGCCACTTCATCTTTGGCGATGCCTGCACGGCCGTCGTGCTGGAGAATGCCGGGGTCGCGACGGCGGAGAGGCGTTTCGAGATTCTCGGTACGCGCCTGGTCACGCGCTTCTCCAACGCGATTCGCAACAATGCCGGCTTCCTCAATCGGGTCACCGACAGCGACCCGCAGTCGGTGGACAAGCTGTTCGTCCAGGAGGGGCGGCGCGTGTTCAAGGAGGTCTGCCCCATGGTGGCGGCGTTGATCACCGACCACCTGGCCAGTCTCGAACTGGCTGGCGAGGATCTCTCGCGCATGTGGCTGCACCAGGCCAATCGCCATATGAATGACCTGATCGCCCGCCGGGTACTGGGACGTGAGCCTGGGGCAGAGCAGGCGCCGATCATCCTCGATCGCTATGCGAATACCAGCTCTGCGGGCTCGATCATTGCGTTTCACCTGCATCATCACGACCTGGCTCCGGATGCGCTAGGGGTGGTCTGCTCCTTCGGAGCGGGATACAGTGCCGGCTGCGTGGTGGTGCGTCGTCAATGAAGCAACCACAAACCGTGACGGTGAGGGGAGACACTTTCGATGGCCTATGAGCGAACCGGCTCCATCAGCCGAATCCTGGGCGCCTTTATGGCAGTCGCCATGCTGGCGGGTTGTGCCGGTAATATCCCGGTCGAGGACCGCCACCCGGATGATCCCTGGGAGGGTTTCAATCGCCAGGTGTTCGCCTTCAACGAGGTGGTGGACCGAGCGGTGCTGAAGCCGGTGTCTCGAGGCTATCGAACCGTCACGCCACAGCCGGTACAGACCGGGGTGGGGAACTTCTTCTCCAACCTGGGCGAGATACGTACGGTCATCAACAGTCTGCTGCAGGGCAAGCCCGGTAATGCCGGCATTGCCACCTCGCGCTTCCTGATCAATACCACGGTCGGAATCGGCGGTCTCTGGGATTTCGCGACCCATATGGAGATCACCGGTCGCGACGAGGATTTCGGCCAGACACTGGGTGTCTGGGGGCTCACCGAAGGGCCCTATCTGGTGCTGCCCTTCCTGGGGCCCAGCACGGTGCGCGATACGGCCGGATTGCCACTTGACGCCTATACTTACCCCCTTACTCATGTAGAAGACGACAAGGTACGCTACGGGTTGACGGCGCTACGCATCGTGGATATTCGTGCCGGTTTCCTGGACCAGGAAGAGCTCATTCGAGGGGATCGCTACGTCTTCATTCGTGATGCCTACCTCCAGAGACGACGCTTCGAAGTCAGCGATGGGGAACTGGGCGACGACCCGTTTACCAGCGATGACTACGATTTCGATTTCGACGACACGGATTTCGACGATTCTGATTTCGCCGATTGAGGCCTGATCCCATGGATGCATCCAAGCCGTTGATTGGCGTACTCGATGAGCCTGGCGCGTATCGCGATGCCTTGGCCGATACCATCGCCCGTGATGGCTTGGCGGTCCTGGCCGCCGAAAGGCTGGAAGATCTGCCGACAGGCACGTCATTGATTGTCGCCCATGCACGAGCGGTGCCGAGTCTGGAATGGTCCAGCTTGACCGAGCGCCTGCCCACGGTGGTGGTCAGTGACTCGCGGCTCGATGCGGACCTGTTGACAGCCGTGGATGTAGGCCTGGTGGATTACGTCGTCGAGCCCATGCTGCATGGTCAGCTGCTGAGGCGTATGATCCGCAAGGCCATTGAGCTGCGATGCCTGGAAGATGAGCGAACCCGTGATCGGGAACACCTGGCCGAGCTCAACGAGCATCTGGAAGAGCTCAATGAGAGCCTGGAGACCCACCTTGCCCTGTTGCGGCTTGATCAGCAGGCGGGCGGTCAGATCCAGCGCAAGCTGCTGCCGCCCCATCCCCAGACACTGGGCGGGGTGACCTGTGACTACTGGTTGGTGCCTTCGCTCTACCTGTCCGGCGATTTCCTCGATTTCCAGCGTTTTGACGACCGCTACACGCTCTTGTACTTTGCCGATGTGTCGGGTCACGGCGCCTCGTCGGCGTTCGTTACGGTGCTGCTCAAGTACCTCTGCAATCGCTGGCTGAGCGAATGGGATGGCAAGAACCCCGACCAGCTTCCAGCCCAATGGCTGACGGCCTTGAACCAGGAATTGCTGGATACCGGAATCGGCAAGCATGCCACTCTGTTCGTTGCGGTCATTGACCATCGCGATCACTGGCTTCACTATTCGCTGGGCGCTCAGTTGCCCAAGCCTCTGCTGGTGGCTGACGGGAAAGTCATGGAGCTTCCCGGGGAAGGCATGCCGGTGGGGTTGTTTCGAAATGTGGAGTATCCACGTTTGAAGTATAGGTTGCCGTCGAACTTCAGGTTATGGTTGTGTTCGGATGGAGTATTGGAGTGCCTGCCGGGCGATACGCTCGACATGCGGCTCAGGGAGCTCGAGCAACGTGTTCTGACCTGTGCGACGCTGGAGCGACTTCGAGACAGCCTGGCCTTGAACGCCCCCCGGGATATCGTCACGGAAGGGGAGCACAGCGGCGAGGAACTGCCCGACGACCTGACCATCATGATGTTGAGTGGATTTGGCGATGATCACGAATGAAGGCCGTGTCAAAGCGGCGTTCGAATCAGGCGTTTTCGTACTGAAGCTTTGCGGCGACGTGCGGCTGACGCTCTGTGCCACGCTGGATACCCAGGCTCAGCAACTTGCCGAGACGCCTGGGCTGCAATCCCTGATTGTCGATCTGCGCGAGGCCACCAACGTGGATTCCACCGCCCTTGGTTTCCTGGCCAAGGTGGCCATGGCCGTCAAGGACAAGATCGAGCACAAGCCGACCATCGTGGTCCATCACCCCGATGTCCAGCGAATGCTGGAAGTCATGGGGTTTGCACAGTTCTTTACCCTGCTCGAAGCGCCCATCACCGAGGCTTGCGCGTTGTGCGACCTACCCGAGATCCCGGCAGATATCGAAGCGACCCGCCAACGTATCCTCGAGGCTCATCGCATACTGATGCGCATGAACGAACACAACCGTGAACAGTTCCAGCCTCTCGTGGAGATGCTCGAGGCCCAGGAAGCGGCCTCGCAGCATCATTGAGCTTACGCCCGGATTCAGTTGGCTTGGCTCACGTCCTGTCTCAATTCACCGAGCAGCTTCTCGAGCTTGCGCTGGTCGGCCGTAAACTTGCGTATCCCTTCGGCCAGCTTCTCGGTGGCCATGGCATCCTCGTTCATCGCCCAGCGGAACTCCGCTTCATCCTGGGGTTCCGGAGCCGACGTCTCGGCATCGATCGGCATCAGGCGCCGCTCCAGCCTGCCATGGGTTTCCGACAGCTCGCCAAGCAGGGCAGGGGAGATGGTCAGGCGATCGCAGCCCGCCAGTGACTGGATCTCCCCAATGTTGCGGAAGCTGGCCCCCATGACAATGGTGCGGTAGCCATGGCCCTTGAAGTGTTCATAGATGCGCCTGACCGACCTGACGCCGGGGTCCTTGTCGCCAGAGAAGTCGGTATCGGGCGCCTGCGCCTTGTGCCAATCGAGGATGCGGCCAACGAAGGGCGAGACGAGTGTTACCCCGGCATCGGCGCAGGCCTGGGCCTGGGCGAAGCTGAACAGCAAGGTAAGGTTGGTGCGAATGCCTTCCCGCTCCAACTGCCGGGCGGCGCGGATGCCTTCCCAGGTTGCCGCGACCTTGATCAGGATGCGGTCGGACGTGATGCCATGTCGTGCGTAGCGCTCGATCAGTGAGCGCCCTCTGGCCAGGCTGGCATCGGCATCGAAAGAGAGCCGGGCACTGATTTCGGTGGAGACGTAGCCCGGAACCAGCCCGGCTATTTCGCTGCCGATCTCCACGGCCACGGCGTCCAGGGCATCGTCGATGTCAGTCGATTGTCGGGCTATGTCCGCCAGTCGCGAGCGCCAGCCCTCCTGTTGGGCCGCCTGAAGGATGAGCGAGGGATTGGTCGTTGCGTCCTGGGGAGAGTAGCGACGAATGGTTTCGATATCGCCGGTGTCTGCCACCACGGTGCTCATTTCCTTGAGTTGTGCAAGCAGATCATCTGACATGGGGTGGGACTCCTGGGCAGTGAGGATAGGATCACTTTATCAAGAGGCCGGGACCGGTGACAGACTTCATCGGAGCGCCACGGCAAGCTGACCCCACTTGGGCTATCATTAGCGGCCTAGCTTTTTCGTGCCATTCCAAATCATCGGAGCCTCCTTGAACCTCAACCCTAGACGTGTGGCGCTGCTGGTGGCGGCCAATACGGCGCTGGCGCCCTTCGCCATCGATGCCTATCTGCCGGCCATGTCCGCACTCGCTGACAGCATCGGCGCCAGCATCCACCATACCGAGCTGTCGATCAGTGTCTTCCTGGCCGGTTTCGCCATCGGTCAACTGCTTTTCGGGCCCCTGTCCGACCGGTTGGGGCGCAAGCCGGTCCTGCTGGGCGGCCTCGTCGTGTTCCTGCTTGCCAGCCTCATGATCACCACCATCGGCTCCTTGCCCGAGCTGCTTGTCTGGCGCTTCGTTCAGGCACTGGGTGGGGGGGCCTGCGTGGTCAATTCGGCAGCCATCGTGCGTGACTGCTTCAGTGGCCGCGAGGCGGCGAGCGTCATGTCGACCATGGTCATGATCATGATGCTGGCACCGTTGGTGGCGCCGGTCGTGGGAAGCGGGCTGCTCTATCTCGCCGACTGGTGGCTGATCTTCGTTTTCCTGGCTGTCTATGCGGCCTTCCTGCTGTGGCTGATGGGCACCCGGCTGCCGGAGACCCGCGATCCAAGCCTTCCGGCAGCCTCGTTGCGTCAGGTCCTGGCCAACTATGCGAGCGTGCTGCGCCATCGGGAAGGAATGGGGTATATCTGTGCCGTGGCCGCTTCGTTTGGCGGCCTGTTCGCGTTCATAACCGCATCACCCTTTATCTATCTGGAATACTTCGGTCTCTCGCCAGCCATGTACCCGGTGGTCTTCGGGGCGAACGTGATAATGATCGCGCTCTCCAATCGGCTGAATATTCATCTGCTGGACCGGCGTTCGCCCCAGCAGAATCTCCATCTTGGCCTTACCGTTCAACTGGTTGCTGCCGCTTCACTGGCACTGGCGGCGGCGGCGGGGCTCGCCTCGTTGCCGGTGGTGGTGGTAACGGTGATGGTGTATGCCGGCATGATCGGCCTGATCACCCCCAATGCCATGTCGGCGTTGCTCGATCATTTCGGGCATATGAGTGCGACGGCAACGGCATTGATGGGTGGCATCAAGTTCGGGTCCGCCGCCTTGGCCGGGGTGATGGTGGGGGCCCTGGAGATTGCCAGCCTGTGGCCCATGGTACTGACCATGTTGGCGGCATCGCTGATCGGCAACCTGGGGCTGCGTCGCCTGTCGGGCAATCCGGTCCATGCCTGACGCGCTGTTGGCATGGATCGACATGGACCTGGTGGTGTGGCTGGGTTGTGCGCTGGTATTGATGCTGGGTGCTTTCGTGCAGCGAGCCACCGGTTTCGGACTGGCAGTGATAGGAGCGCCGCTGCTGCTGATGCTGGAGCCGCGTCTGGTGCCGGTCATCCTGGTGCTGTTCGGGTTCATGGTGTCACTGTTGATGGTGCGCCACTATCGTCATGAGGTACGTATCGGCGAGATAGGCATGGCACTGGTGGGACGGCTGCCCGGTAACGGGTTGGGCCTGTGGCTGCTGCTGACCGCCCCCATGGTGGTGCTGGAGAAGCTGATAGCCGCCAGCGTACTGTTTGCCGTGGCAGTGACCTTGTGTCGATGCCGCCTGCCGGTCAACCGCGCCACCCTGTTTGGCGCGGGGGTACTGTCAGGCATCTTCGGCACCGTGGCCGCCATCGGGGGGCCGCCCTTGGTTCTACTGTTGCATGGGCTTTCGCCGGACCGCCTGCGCGGTAACCTGTCCGCCTTCTTCATCATCACGTCATTGCTGACGCTGGCTACCTTGGCGATCGCGGGTCAGGTGGGGACCTGGCACCTGGTGCTGGCGGTCACGCTCCTGCCGGCGGTACTCGTGGGAAATGCATTGGCCGATCGTATCGCCCATCGACTCGACCGGCACGTCTTGCAGGGGGCATCGCTGTCGCTGTGTACCCTGGCGGCACTGGGCCTGTTGATCTGATGGCGCGCTTCCATCCGGCCAGGATGGTGCCACTGCCCATCCGAGCCATGGTTTCGGTATCATGAGAATCTGTTCTTGTCTTGATGGCATCAAGGAAAGCCTTACCCATGATTGAGGCATCCCGTCTGTTCAAGTGTCTTGGCGATGAGACGCGCCTGACCGTGACATTATTGATCCGTCGCGAAACGGAACTTTGCGTTTGCGAGATGACCCATGCCCTCGGGCAATCCCAACCCAAGGTGTCGCGGCACCTGGCCCAGCTGCGTGAATATGGGCTGTTGCAGGATCGCCGCGATGGCCAGTGGGTATACTATCGACTGGCCGATGGTCTGGCTTCTTGGGTAGTGGCCACACTCGATGCCGCAGAAGCTGGCGAGGCCTCTCGCCTGGATACCCTGCAAGCGCGTCTGCAAGGCATGGGCAATCGTCCGGAGCGGCGTGCCGTACTCTGCTGAACGGTAGCTGGCTGCCGCTGGTCTCATTCCTGTCGTAGCGGTGCGGGCACCGGATTGGCTAGCCTGCGTAACGCCCACAGCCCAAGAATCGGCCCCGGCAGTAGCCACCACAGCACCCAGGTTCCCTGCATTGCCCAGAGCGAAGTCGTCAGCGAAATGGCGGGAATCGTCAGGGCAAAGCCCACTGCGTTCATCACTGCCAGGGTCGAGCCGACGCGTTCACGCGGTGCCGTCTCGGCGGCCAAGGCGGAGAACTGCGGAGAGTCGGCAATCACCGTCAGCCCCCAGAAGGCCAGTAAGATCAGCAATAAACCGGGCGGCGCCCAGGCCAGCAGTGGGTAGGCCAGGCAGATCGCGCCGGAAGCCATCAGCGCCCAGCGCGCCACCCATAGGCTGCCCAGGCGCCGACTCACCAGGCCGCCGCCGACACAGCCCACCAGCCCTAGCGCAATGATGCCGAACGAGAGCCAGGCCACCAGATCGGTGGAGGCCGCCAGCCGTTCGATTTCGCGATAGACCAGGAACGGCGTGAGCATCCAGAAGGCGTAGAGCTCCCAGCAGTGGCCGAAATAACCGCCGGCCACGGCGCGAAAACGCCCCTCTCCCAGGGCTGCCAGGCCTTCGGCCAGGCGTACCCTGCCAGCCGGCGGCGGTAGGTGGGGGCCGTCACCCAAGGCGTGGACCATGGCGCCACCCAGCAACGCGAGCATCGAGGCGCCAAGCAGCGGCCACTCCCATGGCATGCCCAGGGTGCTCCCCCGCAAGAGATGTGGCAGGGCAGTGCCCAGGGTCAGCATGCCTACCAGCCAGGAGAGCGCGGCCCCGGTGTGCTTGGGTGTCCAGCCGATCACCAGCTTCATGCCCAGTGGGTAGATGCCGGCCAGGCACAGCCCGGTGGCGAAGCGCAGCAGCAACGCCAGGGGCAAGTGTGCTGCAGTCAGTATGAAGCCGGCGTTGATCAGCGCCCCCAACAGACACGAGGCCGCAAAGATGCGGCTGGCGTGGAAACGGTCGGCCAGCCCGGTAGTGGCGATGAACAGGGTGCCGCAGATGAAGCCCGCCTGTACGGCGAGCGTCAGCCGCCCCAGGTCGACCTCGGAGAAACCGAGATCATGCGAGAGAGACAGTCCAACGCCGTTGACGCTGAACCAGAGTGACGTGCCGCATAGCTGGGCCAAGACGATGATGGCCAGGGGATGGCGTTGCCAAAAGGAGTTCTTGTTCATTGCCGGATCGTCGCCCCAGCGGGGCGACAAGGCAAGCGGGAGTTTCGGCTAGTCGCTCCTGCACTCAATGGCCATGATTCAACCCCTGGCCTCGCTGGGGGCCGGGAAATGGTGGCGGGTCTTGTTGGCGATGCGCACCAGGGCCAGCATCAGCGGTACCTCCACCAGCACCCCCACCACGGTGGCCAGCGCCGCGCCGGACTGCAGGCCGAACAGCGCGATGGCAGCGGCCACCGCCAGCTCGAAGAAGTTGCTGGCGCCGATCATGGCGCCGGGAGCGGCCACGTTGTGCGGTACCTTCCAGGCCTTGGCCCAGCCATAGGCAATGAAGAAGATCAGCACGGTCTGGATAATCAGCGGAATGGCGATCAGCACGATGTGCAGCGGGTTGTTGAGTATGACATCGCCCTGAAAGGCGAACAGCAGCACCAAGGTGATGATAAGGCCGATGGGAGTGATCGGTCCGACCCGCTTCATGAAGACGTTGTCATACCACTCGATACCGCGCCGGGCGATCAGGGTACGCCTCGTCAGGTAGCCGGCCGCGAGAGGGATGACGATGTAGAGAAAGACCGAGAGTGCCACGGTATCCCAGGGCACCTGGATGTTGGAGATGCCAAGCAGGAGCACGACGATGGGGGCGAAGGCGAACAGCATGATCAAATCGTTGAGCGCCACCTGCACCAGGGTATAGGCGGCATCTCCTCGGGTCAGGTAGCTCCACACGAAGACCATGGCGGTGCAGGGTGCGGCACCGAGCAGGATCGCCCCGGCCAGATACTGGCTTGCCAGCGGTTCGGGAATCAGCGGGCGGAACAGCACCATCAGGAAGAACCAGGCGATGGCGAACATGGTGAAGGGCTTGATCAGCCAGTTCACCGTGGTAGTGATGACGAGTCCCTTGGGCTGGCGGCGCACGCCGAGCACGGCGGCGAAGTCGATCTGCGCCATCATCGGGAAAATCATCGCCCAGATCAGGATCGCCACCGGTATCGATACCTGGGCGACTTCGAAGCGCGAGAGGGTTTCGGGCACCGCCGGGGAAACCTGGCCTAGCAGCACACCGGCCACGATGGCCAGTGCCACCCACACGGAGAGATAGCGTTCGAACAGGCCCATGCCTTCGGTTGGCGAAGGCGCTTGGGTGTCCTGATGTGACGTCATTTCGTTATCCGAAGGGTAAGAAGGAAGTGATTGAAGATAGAATCGGTGGCGTAACCTAGGCCTGGTGATCCAATATATATGGATTTCCATATATATACAATCGAGAGGTGGAATGGTGTCGACCTGCCAGCCTTTCGAGTCCGCGCCACTGTAACTCTTTTCCACATAGCGGGGAGGCGCCCTTGTCTCGCAAGTGTCTGCGGCTCGACCGCGTTGCCATCGGCGAGCTGGCCGAGGTGGGCCTTGCCGTCGGTCCCGGTGAGATCGTCTGTTTATCCGGCGCCAGTGGCTCGGGCAAGAGCCGCCTGCTGAGAGCCGTTGCCGACCTCGAGCCCCATGAGGGAGAGGTATGGCTGGGTGGCCAGGCCCAGTCGGATACGCCAGCCCATCGCTGGCGGCGTCAGGTGATGCTGGTTCCCGCGGAAAGCCAGTGGTGGGCCGACCGGGTGGACGAGCACTTTCCCGAGCGGATTGACGACGACGATCTCGAGTCGCTCGGCCTCGAGCCTGAGGTGATGTCGTGGCAGGTCGGCCGGCTCTCGTCGGGAGAAAAGCAGCGGCTGGCGCTGCTGCGCGGCCTCGGTCGTCAGCCCGCTGTCCTGCTGCTGGACGAGCCCACCGCCAACCTCGACGAAGCCACCACCCAACGGGTCGAGACCTGGTTGCTGACGAAGGTGCGTATCCTTGGCCGGCCGGTGCTCTGGGTGGCCCATGACAAGGGGCAAATCGCACGGGTCGCGGATCGTCATCTGCGTATCGACGGCAGCCGGCTGGTGGAGGAGGCGATGGCATGAACGTGATCGAACTCTCCTGGTGGCAGTTGGCGCTCGCGGCCTCAATGGTCGTCGTTCTGGCCGGGTGCACCGCCGTGATGCAACTGGGCATGAGCCGTAGCCTGTTGGTCGCCGCCCTGCGAACCGTCGTCCAACTGTCTCTGATCGGCCTTGTGCTGGAAGCGCTGTTCGCCGCCGAACGCCTCGTCTGGGTTGCGTTGATGGCGTTGGCCATGCTGTTGATCGCCGGGCGTGAGGTGATGGCGCGGCAGAAGCGCCGCTTGCTGGGCGGCTGGACCTTCGGCATCGGCACCCTGTCGATGTTCCTGTCGTCGTTCACCGTCACCGTGCTGGCGTTGACGGTGATCATCGGCCCGGAGCCCTGGTATCGGCCACAGTATGCGATTCCCCTGCTGGGGATGATGCTCGGCAACACCATGACCGGGGTGGCCCTGGCGCTGGATCGGCTCACCGATACCGCCTGGCGGCAGCGGGCGGTGATCGAGAACCGACTGATGCTCGGCGAGCCCTGGCAGTTGGCGATCGGTGACATCCGCCGCGAGGCGATGCGCAGCGGCCTGATGCCGATGATCAACGCCATGGCCGCTGCCGGAGTCGTCAGCCTGCCGGGCATGATGACCGGCCAGATACTGGCTGGCACCTCCCCGGCCCTGGCGGTGAAGTACCAGATTCTGGTGATGCTCAGCATCACCCTGGGTACCGGCTTCGGTACCCTGGCGGCGGTGGCGGTGGGCAGCCGAAGGCTATTCGATTCCCGCGAGCGGCTCAGGCTGGACCGCCTGTCGACGCCGCGCCCGTGAGCAACCGCGCCAGGGCGATCATACGGAACGAAGCAGGAGCTGGAGGCTTCGGCCAACTGGCTCCTGTTCGTCTTGCCCGGGTGAGTGACCCCCAGGCCGATGCCTCAGTCGATCAGCTCGATCGCCACCGCGGTGGCCTCGCCGCCGCCGATGCACAGGCTGGCGATGCCGCGCTTGCCGCCTTTGGTGCGCAGGGCGTGGATCAAGGTGGCAATGATGCGTGAGCCGGTGGAGCCGATGGGGTGGCCCTGGGCGCAGGCGCCGCCGAAGACGTTGACCTTGTCATGGGGGATGTCGAGCCCGTCCATGGCCAGCAGAGTGACCACGGCGAAGGCTTCGTTGATCTCGAACAGGTCGACATCGGCCACGCCCCAGCCGAGCGTCTTCATCAGCTTGTCGATGGCGCCCACCGGGGCGATGGTGAATTCGCTGGGGTGCCGGGAGTGGGTGCTGTGGCCCAGCATCCGCGCCAGTGGCTTGATGCCATGCTTGTCCGCCGCCGCCTGACTCGACAGGATCAGCGCCGAGGCGCCGTCGGAGATGGAGCTGGAGTTGGCGGCGGTGATGGTGCCGTCCTTGGCGAAGGCCGGACGCAGACCGCGGATCTTGTCGAGCTTGGCCTGGAAGGGCTGCTCGTCATGCGCGACCACGGTTTCGCCCTGGCGGCTGGTGACGGTGACCGGGGCCATCTCGGCGTCCAGGTGGCCGGCATTGGTGGCTTCCATGGCCCGCTCCAGCGAGGCAATGGCGAAGTCATCCAGCCGCTCGCGACTGTAGTCACGGGAGCTGGCGACATCCTGGGCGAAGACACCCATCAGCTTGCCGGTCTCGGCATCCTCCAGGCCATCGAGGAACATGTGGTCCTTGAGTTCACCATGGCCCAGGCGGTAACCGGTGCGCGCCTTGGTCAGCACGTGCGGAGCATTGGACATGGATTCCATGCCGCCAGCGAGGATCACGTCGCCGCTACCGGCACGGATCAGGTCGTGAGCCAGCATCGTGGCCTTCATGCCCGAACCGCACAGCTTGTTGATGGTGGTGGCGCCAATACCATCCGGGATGCCGCCCTGGCGCATCGCCTGACGGGCCGGGCCTTGCTTGACCCCGCCGGGCAGCACGCAGCCCATGATGCCCTCGTCGATGACGGAGGGCTGGATGCCGGCACGCTCGATGGCGGCACGAATGGCGGTGGCGGCCAGCTCGGGGGCGGTCATGCTGGACAGGCTCCCCAGCATGCCACCCATTGGGGTACGCGCTGCGGAGAGAAAGACGATATCGGTGGGGCTGCTCATATGCATATCTCCCGAAGTGGTCCGGCGGTCTGACGGAATGGTTGGGCGAGTGTGGATCTTGGCGCGTTGACCTGTCGGCGGGCCTGTGCTTTTCTCAAGGTCAACCAAGCAAGCGCTAGTGTAAACCCGATGAATGTCGTTAACGAGTCCCCACGTCGCAAGGAGTTGACCCGGTTGGCCGCCCAACTGTTCGTTCAGGAGGGCTTCGATCGGACAACGGTACGCATGCTGGCCCAGGAGATGGGCATCAAGTCCGGTAGCCTGTTTCATCATTTCCGCGACAAGCAGGAAATTCTGGCAGCGGTCATCGAGGAGGGTACCCAGAATGCGCTCACCATTGCCCGTCACGCTCTCGAGGAATGTGGCGACACCGCCGAGGCACGGCTGCACG
This sequence comes from Billgrantia endophytica, assembly GCF_002879615.1. Classification (GTDB taxonomy): domain Bacteria; phylum Pseudomonadota; class Gammaproteobacteria; order Pseudomonadales; family Halomonadaceae; genus Halomonas; species Halomonas endophytica. The sequence goes on along the minus strand of NZ_PNRF01000046.1, from coordinate 27,381 downwards.
CCATGGCGTGCGCCCATCTCGAAACCCTGTTGACCGACCGCAACGCCCATGTGGTCGCCCTGTATGAATGGCGGCGGCTGGGTGCGGCGGCTCGTGATCACCTCAGCCATTTGCGCGACGCCTACGAGGCGCTGTGGGAGCAGGTCATCGACGAGGCGCTGGATGCCGGCCTGATCCACGGCGATCGTTTCCTGGTCTCACGCTTCGTCATGGGCGCGCTCAACTGGACGGTACGCTGGTACGACCCCGAGGGCCCCCGCAAGCCCGAGGACCTGGCCCATGAATTGATAGCCATGATTACCCCTTCCTCTCACGCTGGCCGATAAGAGGTCGACCAAGGTATAGCCCCTCAGGCCGGCCCGGGGGTTGCTCTGCGGCGGCTTTGCTTCTAGCGTGTACCAAGCGCTTGCTAGGTTGACGCTTACGTCAACTGCATCTATTCAGAAGAGTGGCAAGACAGCTCTGACAGCAACGATACCGCGTCACACGATTGCTATGACAACAAGCCCAGAGGCCAGTACATGAGCACCCAGACCCTTCCCGCGTATGCCGACTTTCTCGAACGGTTCTCCATCGATGAGGCCATCGCCAGGCTCGACGACCATCGCGATGGCAAGTTCAATGCCTTTGAATCCTGCTGTGGCCAGCACCTGAGGGCCGGAAAGGGCGATATCGAGGCGCTGGTTCACGAAGCCGCCGATGGCACGGTGAATCGCATGACCTATGCCGAACTGGATGCCGAGAGCGCCAGGCTTGCCGGGTGGCTTTCGACCCGGGGGCTGGGTGAGGGTGACCGTATCGCCTGCATGCTGCCGCGCTCGCCCGAGCTGCTGGTCGCGGTGCTGGCCACCTGGCGTATCGGGGCGGTCTATCAGCCGCTGTTCACCGCCTTCGGCCCCGATGCCGTCGACTACCGCCTGGGACGTGCCGATACCAGGCTGGTCATCACCGACCATGGCAATCGCTTCAAGTTCGATGGCCTTTCGCAATGCCCGCCGGTATTGGCCGTGGGTGGCCCGAGTGGCGAACATGGCGACGACCTGGATTGGGCCGAGGCCATGACCTGTGCACCGATGACCGGCAAACCGCCGCGGTTGTCGCCCGAGGCCCCGTTCCTGCAGATGTTCACCTCCGGCACCGTGGGCAAGCCGAAGGGGGTCGCGGTGCCGCTTTCCGGCATGCCGGCCTTTGCGCTCTACATGGAGCTGGCCATCGACCTGCGTGAGAGCGACCGTTTCTGGAACATGGCCGATCCCGGCTGGGCCTACGGGCTCTACTACGCCATTGCCGGACCGCTGCTGCTGGGCGTGACCACGCACTTCTGCGAGGCGGGCTTCAGTGCCGATGGGGCGCTCGACTTCATGAAGCGTCACCGCATCACCAATTTCGCCGCGGCGCCCACGGCCTATCGCCTGATGAAGGCTTCCGGCCTGTTCGACAGCGCCCACGAGACACTCGAGCTGCGGGTGGCCAGCTCCGCCGGCGAGCCGCTCAATACCGAAGTCGTGACCTGGGTCGAGCGCTCGCTGGGCTGTCCGGTCATGGACCATTATGGCCAGACCGAAACCGGCATGACCTGCTGTAATCACCATGCCCTGGAACATCCCAAGCACGTGGGTGCCATGGGCGTGCCGATGCCGGGCTATCGCCTGGCCATACTCGATGCCGAATACAACGAGCTGCCCACGGGCGAGCCGGGCGTGCTGGCGGTGGATATCGAGCGCTCTCCCGCGCATTTCTTTGCCGGCTATACCTGGCAGGAGAAACACCCGTTTGCCAACGGCTATTACCTGACCGGTGACGTGGTCATTCGCAACGAGGATGGCTCCTTCCAGTTTGCCGGGCGTGATGACGACATCATCACCACCGCCGGCTACCGGGTTGGGCCCACCGACGTGGAAAACACCGTGATGACCCACCCGGCGGTGGCGGAGTCCGCGGCGGTCGGCCAGCCCGACGAGATTCGAGGTGAAATCATCAAGTCCTATATCGTGCTGCGTGATGGTTTCGAGCCCAGCGACCGGTTGGCCGACGAGATTCGCCAGCAAGTGCGCGAGAGGCTGTCCACCCATGCGTTTCCTCGGGTGATCGAATTCGTCGATATCCTGCCCAAGACGCCCAGCGGCAAGATACAGCGCTTCAAGCTGCGGGCCGACGCCGCCGAGAAGGCCGAAACCGGTGCTGCGCAATGACAGTTGCAGTACAGGTACCTGAAGCGAGAGACACCGGGGGCAGGGCATAGGGGGGGCTTATGCCAGGGATGGCATCAGTAGCGCCCAGGGATGGGTTTACAGCGCCCCTCTTGGTCCTGTCGTCGGAGCAGCCTCGAGCACCTCAGCCATTCAAACTCGGGAATTTGATATGCAAGTGAAGAACCGTACTTTTCTGATCACCGGCGCTGCTTCCGGACTGGGGGCGGCCACCGCCGAGCGCCTCGTTGCCGGTGGCGGCCGGGTGGTGCTGTGCGACCTCAGCGATGCCGTCGAGGCCCATGCCGAGAAGCTTGGCGAGGCCGCCCGCGCACTGCGCGGCGACGTGACCTCGGCCGAGGACATGCAGGCGGCGGTGGATGCTGCCGTAGCGTTGGGCGATGAGGGAGGCCTTGCCGGCGTGGTGCACTGTGCCGGTATCGTCAGCGTGGCCAAGCTGGTCGACCGGGAGGGCAATCCCGCGGACCTGGACGCCTATGCGCGAACCGTGGAGATCAACCTGGTGGGCACGTTCAATGTCATGCGACTCGCTGCAGCCGCCATGGCCAGGAACGAGCCTGGCGAGGATGGCGAACGGGGCGTGATCGTCAACACCGCTTCGGTTGCCGCCTTCGACGGGCAGGTGGGGCAGTGCGCCTATAGCGCCTCGAAGGCCGGCGTGGTGGGCATGAGCCTGCCGGCGGCCCGGGAGCTGTCGCGTCACGGCATCCGTGTCATGTCCATTGCGCCCGGGGTCTTCCAGACACCGATGATGAGCGAGATTCCCGATGAAGCCGCCAGGGCGCTGGCTGCCTCGGTGCCATTCCCCAAGCGCCTGGGTGAGCCGGATGAGTTCGCTCGTCTGGCGGAGCAGATCATCACCAACGCAATGCTGAACGGCGAGGTGATTCGCCTCGATGGCGGCATACGGATGCATTGACAGCCGGGGCGGCAGGCCTGAAGCATACGTCGCATCGCCTTTGGCAGGGCCCGGCAACGGGTATTAAACAAGCGCTTGACTCCGGGTCTCTTGCAGGCTAGTTTCAAACACATGTTTGAAAGCTGCCGTCGCCGTTTTCATTCGACCGACTTCAGGAGATCGAGATGCCCGACTATCAGGCCCCCCTGCGCGACCTGCGCTTCGTGATGGACGAGATGCTGGACTACCCCGCCCACTATGCCCGCCTGCCGGGCGGTGAGGAAGCCTCGCCCGACGTGGTTGCCGCCATTCTTGAAGAGGGCGCGCGTTTCGCCCGTGAGGTGCTGTTGCCGCTCAACCAGAGTGGTGATCAGGAGGGGTGCCTGCTCGAAGGCGGGGAGGTCAAGGCGCCCAAGGGTTTCAAGGCCGCCTACGAGCAGTACGTAGAGGGTGGTTGGCCGAGCCTGGCCGCAGCGCCTGAGCATGGCGGCCAGGGCCTGCCGCACTCCTTGGCCATGGTGCTCAATGAAATGGTCTGCTCCACCAACCTGGCCTGGGGCATGTATCCGGGGCTCTCCCATGGCGCTGCCGATGCACTGCGCCACCATGGCACCGAAGAGCAGCAGGCCACCTACCTGACCAAGCTGGTCGAAGGCGTGTGGACCGGTACGATGTGCCTGACCGAACCGCACTGTGGTACCGACCTGGGCCTGATCAAGACCCGCGCCGTACCCACGGCCGATGGCGCCTATGACATCATGGGCACCAAGATATTCATTTCTGCCGGGGACCATGACCTGGCCGAGAACATCGTTCATCTGGTCCTGGCGAAGCTGCCGGATGCACCCGAGGGTTCCAAGGGTATCTCCCTGTTCGTGGTGCCGAAGTTCCTGCCCGATACCGATGGCAACCCGGGTGAGCGGAACGGCGTCTCCTGCGGCTCTCTCGAGCACAAGATGGGTATCCACGGCAACGCCACCTGCGTGATGAACTTCGATAGTTCACGGGGCTATCTGGTGGGGCCGCCGAACAAGGGTCTGGCCTGCATGTTCACCATGATGAACGCCGCTCGCCTGGGCGTCGGCATCCAAGGGCTGGGCCTGACCGAGGCGAGCTTCCAGAATTCGCTCGCCTACGCCAGGGACCGCCTGCAGATGCGTGCGCTATCCGGCCCCAAGGCGCCCGAGAAGCCCGCTGATCCGATCATCGTCCATCCTGACGTGCGTCGCATGTTGCTGACCCAGAAAGCCTTCGCGGAAGGCGGTCGCATGCTGGTGCTCTATACCGCCCAGATGCTGGATCTCGTCGAGCATGGTCGGGATGCGGCCGAGCGCGAGCAGGCCGACGTCTTGCTGGGCCTGCTGACGCCCATCGTCAAGGCATTCCTCACCGAGGTGGGCTTCGAATCCACCAACGAAGGCGTCCAGATTTTTGGTGGCCATGGCTTCATCAAGGAGTGGGGCATGGAGCAACTGGTGCGCGATGCCCGCATCACGCGCCTCTATGAAGGGACGACCGGCATCCAGGCCCTCGACCTGCTGGGTCGCAAGGTGCTGATGAGCCAGGGCGAGACACTGAAGGTCTTCACCAAGCGGATCCACAAGTTCTGTCAGGCGGAAGAGGATGGCGAACTGGCCGAATTCACCGGGCCGCTGGCCAAGCTCAACGCCGAATGGGGCGAGCTGACGATGGGTGTGGGCATGAAGGCCATGCAGGATCGTGAGGAAGTCGGTGCGGCCAGCGTCGATTACCTGATGTACTCCGGCTACGTCACCCTGGCCTACCTCTTTGCCCGCGCGGTGAAGCAGGCCAAGGCGGCCCTGGCGGCAGGTACCGACGAGGCCGCTTTCTATGAAGCCAAGATCAATACCGCGCGATTCTACTTCCAGCGGCTGCTGCCGCGCACCCGGGCCCACGCCGCCATGATCCAGGCCGGCGCGGCGCCGCTGATGGCTCTCTCTTCCGAAGACTTCGGCCTCGGCTTCGAAATCTGATCGGACCAGGCATCTCTCTCGGTCAGTTGTCTGACCGGTGGTTCGCGGCGGGCCTTGCCCGCCGCTTTTTTTCGCGCTTCCTTCAACCATTGCACAGCGCCTTCCGGGCCTTGTCGCGTGTCACTTCCTTGCTGGAGGGGAGGGGGGCTGCCGGGTCTACCAGCCAGGCGGCAATATCCTCCTCGGTACGCTCCCGCCGGGTGTAGCGGGTCAGCATATGGAAACCCCCGGGATAGAGGGCCATTCGCCAGCCGGCGCCTGTGGCCGGGTCCGGCAAGCGTTCGAGCAGGGTGCAGAGCGCTCCTGCGGGAATGACCTGATCGTCATCACCGTAGAGAATCAGCGTTGGGCCGGGGAGGGAGCCTGACGCCTCCAGGGCGAGGCCCATGGTCTGGGTCAAGCCGTCCAGCGTATCGATACGGGCGCTGCGCAGAAGGAGGGGATCCCGGGCCAGTTGACGCATGATCTCCTCATCATCCGTCGGCTCTATGCCGAGCCGGCGTGTGGTTCGTGCGGAAAAGGAGACCTGGGGCATCAGGCGAACGCCTACCCACAAGCCCAGGCGCTGGTACCAGGGCATGATCTCTTTCCCCCATATCGCGGGAGCGATCAGAACGCTACCGTCGACCGGTGGTGGGGTATCGCCGGTCAGGGCAAGGATGACGATTGCGGCTCCCATGCTCTTGCCGACCAGGTGTAGCGGCGTGTCGGGATGACGGTCACGAAGCAGCTTGGCGACCATGGTGACGTCATCGCTGAGCCGCTGGTGGTCAGGCCAAAGCCGGCGCTGTTCGGTAGTGCCGAACCCGCGCTGGTCGTAGGCATAGACTTCGATACCTTGTGACGACAGGGCGCCGGCCAGCACCCCGAAGCTGCCGGCATGGTCATTGAAACCGTGCACTGCCAATACCACCGTGGTGGGTTCGCCCTTGGCGGGCCAGTGGCGAAGGGGCAGCCGGTAGCCATCATCCGCTACCACCTGATAGGAGGAAAAGCTGGCTTCTTCAGCGCCTGGTCCAGGTATCTGCAGGTTGGCACGGCTGGCGCAACCGGTCGCCAGTACCAGCAGCACGACTGCGAGAAGCAGCGCGACATGACGCCGTGGCAAGGGTGCTGTACAGGCCGGAAAACGACGGCTCATGGCATGGCGGGGTAGCCGAGAGCCTCGCGGATTCGGTCGGCATGGGTAGACACCCACTCCGGGTCGATGGGCCCCCAGTCACGAATGACGTAGCGGCCGATATTGTGGCGCTCGCCCTCGTCGCGTTCGAACTCACAGTGAATATCCAGCTCTTCCAGGGCCGACAGGGTGTCCTGGGCGGTTCGCCTTGGCATCCCGGTGGTGGCGGTGATGGCCGGCACGCTGGTGATGCCTGTCCTGATCAGGTGCGCGAGGTAAAGGCGACGATAGAAGCTGGATTGGGTCTTGCTGAGTGACATGAGGCATTTCCTGGAGTTCACGTGTCTTGGCCTGCCGAGATCCGGGGGCGGATGAACCAGCGTCGGGTTCGATTCAGCCATTGGCCACGACGCCTGTTCCGCCCTCGGCTACAGGATAGCCTCGCGCAGAGGGAAGTCCCACCCAGGAGAGCGGCGAGCGCTGGTGGAAGGTTGGCTGTCAAAAGTGGGCGACGGAAAGAGCGCCGGTTAGAAGGGGCCGGTTTGAAGGGCTACGCTAGTAACGCCCGTGGAATTCATGGGAAAGGACATTGTCGGAAAGGTAGAACGACCGATCAAGCGATACAGGGAGAGTAGAGAGATGACCGTTCAGCATGTGGATTATACCGAGCTGCTCGAGCAGGTGGGACGTTGCATGTTTGGTGAGCGAATGGTGATAGAGCGTGACGGCAAGCGCTTTTCGGCCCGTGTGCAGCATGTCGGTGCCACCGGGGTCAAGGTCATTCCCGAGACGACCCTCGCCGAACACGATGGGGCGCCGGGTGATATCCAGGGCGTGACGGTAGACTTTGCCGATATCCAGGAAGTCGACGTTGGCGGCGTCGTTTATCGGTTGGAATGAGTCGGCCGGCGCAGTCCGGCACTCGCGCAAGCTGGTCCAGTGTCATTCGCGGGGCTGGGCGTGCGATGCGAGCCGCTCCAGGGCGCGCTTGAGTCGCGGGTCCTCGGTGCCGGCGGCGCAGGCGGCGATTTCGTCGGCGGCCGGTGCCGGCAGATTGCGGACGTGACGATCCGGCACCTTGAGAGGACGCACCGGGCGTACCTTGAGGTTGAACCCGGTCACGGCGGCGAATTCCGGCATCTGGTGCAGCAATTCCAGCAGGCGCGCCCGTTCATAGCGCAGCCAGGTCAGCCAGACGGCGCGGTCGGTGATAATCGTCAGCTTCCCTTCGCGAAAACCCCCGACATGGACGTGCTCGCGCACCTCTTCCGGCAGGTGGTCCCGCAGGTGCTGCTGGGCGCGGGCGATCAGCTTCGCCGTGCGCATCAGCGGGGCCAGCTCACCGCCACCGCTCAGCAGTCGAGACATGGGCTGTGCGCGTGAACGCTTAACCTTTATACTCATGGGCTTATTCCCGGGGGCAGAAGGCCTTCTGCAGGTTGCCGATTGCGACCGCGGCAGCTGTCCTGCTGCTACGCCCGTGATGTCGCCAAAGCCTAGCATGCTCGGGAGATCGTCTACAGCATGACCACCGTTCAGCCTCCAGGCCTCGCTACCTCGCCCAGGCAGGGTGGGGCATCGCGTCGCCGCCTGTGTTCGCGCTGGTGGCTGGCCGGCTTGTTGGTCAGCTGCCTGCTGCCGGCTGGGCTGAGCCAGGCGGAGACGCTGCGGTTTGCTGAGCGAGTCGTGCAGACCTGCATCCTCGCTCCGACATTGATGCGCGCCCGCTGCCGCTATGTGGCGCGCCGGCGAGCATTGCCCCACTGGCCTCCACGCCAACCGCTGGCCCTGTCGGCCCGTTCTGGCCCGCGCCGGGTAGCCGTGACATCCCGTCCGCGCTGGGCTGCCGCCCATGACGTCCTGACCCGCCGTGGCCCGCCCGCGGCACGGCTACTTTTCTGATGCTATCGATGCTTGCCGGTGGGAATGGGTGACTCCTGTACCGCATTGCTGCCGGTCGATTGTTACCCGCAGATATTGGACGCTTCATGATCAACTTATTGTTACGCAAGGTCGTCGGTTCCAAGAACGACCGTGAAGTCAAGCGCATGCACCGCCAGGTTGGCCAGGTTGGCGCGCGCGAAGCCGAATACGAGTCGCTTGATGATGCCACCCTGAAGGCGCGAACCGATGAGCTCCGCGAGCGGCTGGCCAAGGGTGAAACCCTCGATAGCCTGTTGCCCGAAGCGTTCGCCACGGTGCGTGAAGCCAGCAAGCGCGTCATGGGCATGCGCCACTTCGACGTGCAGATGGTCGGTGGTATGACCCTGCACCGCGGGCGCATCGCCGAAATGAAGACCGGGGAGGGCAAGACCCTGGTGGCCACCCTGGCGGTCTATCTCAATGCCCTGTCGGGAAAGGGCGTTCACGTCGTGACGGTGAACGACTACCTGGCGCGTCGCGATGCCGAGTGGATGCGACCGCTGTATGAATTCCTGGGGCTGTCGATAGGTACCATCTATGCCGGCCAGACCTCCGAGGAGAAGCGCGCGGCCTATGCCTGCGACATCACTTACGGTACCAACAACGAGTACGGTTTCGACTACCTGCGCGACAACATGGCCTTCTCCCTGGAGGACAAGGTCCAGCGTGGCCTGCACTACGCCATCATTGATGAGGTGGACTCCATTCTCATCGACGAGGCGCGCACCCCCCTGATCATTTCCGGTGCCGTGGACGAGAACACTGAGCTCTACAAGGTGGTCGACCGGCTGGCGGGGCAACTGGTCAAGGGCGAGGTGTCGGAAGACCCGGAGGCTCCCGTCAGCGGCGACTTCCTGCTCGAGGAAAAGCACAAGCAGGTGGAAATCACCGAAAGCGGCCACAACAAGGTCGAGGAGTTGATGCGAGCAGAGGGGCTGCTGGGCGAGGGCGACTCGCTGTACGCCGCGCAGAACCTCAATCTGCTGCAGCACATGCACTCGGCCCTGCGCGCACGGCATCTCTACCATCGTGACGTCGACTATATCGTCGCAGAGAACCAGGTGGTGATCGTCGACGAACATACCGGGCGGACCATGCCCGGCCGTCGCTGGTCCGAGGGCTTGCACCAGGCCGTGGAGGCCAAGGAAGGGGTGCCCGTGCAGCGCGAGAGCCAGACGCTGGCATCGACCACTTTCCAGAACTACTTCCGCTTATACGACAAGCTGGCCGGCATGACCGGTACGGCCGACACCGAGGCCTTCGAGTTCCGCCAGATTTACGGTCTTGACGTGGTGGTGATCCCCACCAATCGGCCCCTGGTTCGCCGTGATCTGAATGATCTGGTCTATCTCTCCGCCGAAGAGAAGTTCGAGGCGATCATCAAGGACGTCAAGGCCGAGACCGAGGCCGGCCGACCGGTCTTGGTCGGTACGGCCTCCATCGAAACCTCGGAATACCTGGCGAACCTGATGCAGCAGGAAGGCCTCGCCTTCAATGTCCTCAACGCCAAGCAACACCAGAGCGAAGCCGAGATCATTGCCCAGGCGGGTCGTCCCGGGGCAGTGACCATTGCGACCAACATGGCCGGTCGTGGTACCGACATCATGCTTGGCGGCAACTGGGAGGCCGAAGTGGCCAAGCTGGACAACCCCAGCGAGGCGCAGATCGAACAGCTGAAAGCCGAGTGGAAGACACGTCACGAGGCGGTGCTTGCCGCCGGCGGTCTGCATGTCATCGGCTCCGAGCGCCATGAATCCCGGCGTATCGACAACCAGCTGAGGGGGCGTGCAGGCCGCCAGGGCGACCCGGGTTCGACTCGTTTCTTCCTCTCGATGGAAGACAGCCTGATGCGCCTGTTCGGCTCCGACCGGGTCCAGCGCATGATGAAGGCCCTGGGGCTCGAGCGTGGCGAGGCCATCGAGCACAAGATGGTCTCCAATGCGGTGGAACGGGCCCAGAAGAAGGTCGAGAGTCGCAACTTCGACGTGCGCAAGCAGCTGCTGGAGTACGACGACGTGGCCAACGATCAGCGCCGGGTCATCTACGAGCAGCGCAACGAGATTCTCGCTGCGGAAGACGTTTCCCTGAACGTGGTGGGGATTCGTGAAGAAGTGCTGGATATGACGATAAACGAGTTCGTGCCGTCCCAGAGTCTGCCTGAGCAGTGGGACCTGCCGGGACTCGAGGAGCACCTGAAGGTCGAATTCAACCTCGATGCGCCGGTTGTGGAATGGGCCGAGCAGGACGACCGCTTCCATGAGGAGCAACTGCGTGAACGGCTCCAGGAGATGCACCGCAAGGTCTACGAGGACAAGATCGAAACGGCTGGCGCCGAGTTGATGCGTCGTTTCGAGAAACAGATCATGCTGCAGGTACTGGATACGCGCTGGAAGGAGCACCTCCAGGCGATGGATCATCTGCGCCGGGGCATTCACCTGCGTGGCTATGCCCAGAAGAACCCCAAGCAGGAATACAAGCGTGAAGCCTTCGAACTGTTCCAGACCCTGCTGACCAATATCAAGTCGGACATTACCCGGGTCACGAGCCATGTCCAGGTGCGTCGCCCGGAAGAGGTCGACGAGCTGGAGCGTCAGCGCCGCGAGGCATTGGAGCGTGAAAAGGCCGCGGCGGACAGCCGTCACGACGACCCGGAAGCCGCGGAAGGCAAGCAGAGCGCCCAGGCACCCCTGCCGGGAACCGATGGTCGACCGATGCGCCGCGAAGGGCCCAAGGTCGGTCGCAATGATCCTTGTCCTTGTGGCTCGGGCAAGAAGTACAAGCAGTGCTGCGGGCAACTGAGCTGACCAGGACAGGAGACGACACGATGGCAGTGGGCGAAACACCCTTTCCGGCAATGCCGGTGATAGACGGACTGCGCCTGGGTTCCGCCAAGGCAGGTATCAAGACGCCTGGACGGCGTGATCTGGTGGTGATCGAAATTCCCCAGGGAGCGCGGGTGGCGGGTAGTTTCACCCGAAACGCCTTCTGCGCAGCGCCGGTCACGGTGGCAAAGGCCCATCTGGCCGCTTGCATCGAACACAACGGGGCCGCTCGCTTCCTGGTGATCAATACCGGGAACGCCAATGCCGGCACGGGTGAGGTGGGCTTGCGGGATGCCCGGAACACCTGTGGTGAGCTGGCCCGCCTTACCGGGGTGGCCGAGGACAGTGTCCTGCCGTTTTCCACCGGGGTAATCGGCGAGCCGTTGCCCATGCAGCGGCTGCTTGGTGGACTGCCGGCTGCGCTTGAGTCTCTGAACGACGGTGCCGAGGCCTGGTTGCAGGCTGGCGAAGGCATCTTGACGACCGATACCCGTCCCAAGGGGGCCAGCGTGTCCCTGCAGATGGGGAATGAAACGGTCACCATCAACGGCATCGGCAAGGGCTCGGGCATGATCAAGCCCAACATGGCCACCATGCTGGCCTTCGTGGCCACCGATGCCGCTATCGAACAGCCACTGCTGGAATCGCTGCTGCACGAAACGGTGGATCGCTCCTTCAACTGCATTACCGTGGATGGCGATACATCCACCAACGACGCCTGCGTACTGATAGCAACGGGCCGCGGCGCTGACGTGGCAAGCGAGGAGCAGGTCGCCATTTTCCGTAACGGCCTGCAGCGGGTCATGACCGAATTGGCCCAGGCAATCATTCGTGACGGCGAAGGTGCCACCAAGTTCGTGACCCTGCAGGTCAACGCTGCGGCAAGCCGGGAGGAAGCACTGGACGTTGCCTTTACCGTGGCCCATTCACCGTTGGTCAAGACGGCGTTGTTCGCCTCCGATGCCAACTGGGGCCGTATACTGGCTGCGGTAGGGCGTGCCCCGGTGAAGGACTTCGACGTCAACCGGGTCGTCATCGACCTGGGGGACATACGCCTGGTGGAACATGGCGGCCGCGCTGCCGGTTACACCGAGGAGGCGGGCAGTCGCATCATGAAAGAGGAAGAGATCACCATCCGCATCGACTTGGGGCGTGGCGCCGAGAGCGCGACGGTATGGACCTCCGACCTGTCCCACGATTATGTCAGCATCAACGCTGACTACCGCAGCTGAGGGCGGTGGCGGCAGACGAACCAACCCCGTGTCGGGTGGACGGTACGGGTCAAGTGGGTAAAGGGTAAATGAGCGTAATGGTGAAAAGAAGGGTGCACGTGGCAGCGGCCGCTATCATCAGCAGTGATGGCGATAAGGCATTGATCGCTCGTCGACCGTCCAACGTCGACCATGGCGGCCTGTGGGAGTTTCCAGGTGGCAAGCTGGCACCCTACGAGACCGGGTTGGAGGGGCTCAAGCGTGAGCTTCATGAAGAGCTGGGTGTCGAGATCAAGCGTGCCCAGCCGCTGATTCGCATCCATCACGAATACTCCGACAAGCACATCCTGCTGGATGTCTGGCAGGTACATGAATTCTCGGGTGAGCCTTTCGGGCGTGAAGGACAGGCGGTACGCTGGGTGCCGCTGGACGAACTGGTCAATTATCCGTTTCCGGCGGCCAATCTGCCGATCCTCCAGGCGGTCATGCTGCCTACCGAGTACCTGATCACGGCCGATGAAGAGGAGGATGAAGACCGGTTCGATGCCTGCCTGACTCGGGCCCTGGTCGAGGACGAGGTACGCCTGGTCCAGCTGCGGGCCAAGTCGCTGGATGAGGCTGCCTACCTGGCCCGTGCGGAACGTGCCCTTGCGCTGTGCCGAGAGCACGGCGCGCGGCTGCTGCTCAACGGAGACCCTTCGGTGCTGGAGCAGGTCGATGCCGATGGCATTCATCTGACCAGTGAACGACTCATGGCCCTGGATCGTCGCCCCATCTCCGAGACCAAGTGGATGGCGGCTTCGACCCATGACCGGAAGCAGCTGGCTCAGGCCTCGCGCATTGGCTGCGATTTCGTCACGCTCTCCCCATTGCGTACCACCCCGTCGCATCCGGAAGTGGCCCCCATGGGCTGGCACGACTTCCAGCAATTGGTCGAGCTTGCCGCCATGCCGGTCTTTGCGCTGGGAGGCATGACGCGCCATGACGCCAATCACGCCCGTGCCGTGGGCGCCCAGGGTATCGCCTCGATTCGCGACTTCTGGAAAGCGCCGGACGCCTGAGTTCATGCCCGCATAGAGCGAGCGGCGCCGGGAGCCGGTCGCAGCGAAGGGCATTCGCCATGGGTGAGGCGGAAGAAGAGCATCCAGTGAATGCTCTTCCCGCCGAACGGGTTGTTCAATCTCTATAGCGCCGCGTCAGGTCGCCGTAGGCGTCGATGCGGCGATCCCTGAGATAGGGCCAGATGCGCCGCACGGCCTCGCCACGGCTCATGTCCAGGGTCACCAGAAGCCGTTCGGCTTCCTGGCCGGCATGGGCGAGCAACTCGCCTTGAGGGCCGCAGATGAAGCTTCCGCCCCAGAAGTCGATACCCGGGCTCACCCCGGAATGATCCGGCTCGTGGCCGACCCGGTTGGCCACGATTACCGGCAATCCGTTGGCGACGCCGTGGCTGCGCTGGATCAGTGTCCAGGCGTCTTTTTGGCGTGCCTTTTCGGCAGCGTCGTCGGTCGGGCTCCAGCCGATGGCGGTGGGGTACAGCAACAGCTCGGCTCCGGCCAGTGCCATCAGGCGCGCCGCTTCGGGATACCATTGATCCCAGCATACCAGTAGGCCGAGGCGACCCACCGATGTGTCGATGGGCTGAAAGCCCTGTTGGCGGTTCTCGTCCACGTCGCCTGGGACAAAATAGAACTTCTCGTAGAAGCCCGGATCGTCGGGGATATGCATCTTGCGGTAGAAGCCCACCTGGCCCCGACCGCCATCATAGACCACGGCGGTGTTGTGGTAGAGCCCGGGGGCGCGGCGCTCGAACAGCGAGCCGACCAGCACGATGCCGAGCTCGGCCGCCAGCCCCGCCAGGCGTGTACCGGTGGGGCCGTCAAGCGGTTCGGCCAGGTCGAACAGCTCAGTGTCCTCGTACTGACAGAAATAGTGCGTGGCGTGAAGTTCCTGCAGCATCACCAATTCGGCTCCGGCGGCGGCCAGCTCACGTATGCCGGCCTCGCTCTCGTCCAGGCTCCTGGCCTTGTCGGGCCAGGCGGGCTGCTGGACCAGGCCGACCTTCAGGGTGTGGGTCATGAGGTCTCTCCTTGGGTTGGCTGACCGGCGATTTTCAGACTGCCGGAGGGAAGCTGCATGGTCAGGCAGTGGAGACTGCCGTGCTGGCGAATCACACTCAGGCAGTCGATGGGCACGATGTCCCGTTCGGGGAAGGCCCCGGCCAATGCCACCAGCGCCCGGGTATCGGCGGCATCGCCGTAGACCGGGACCAGCACGGCATCGTTGATGATCAGGAAATTGGCATAGGTGGCTGGCAATCGATGGCCGTCTATCGGGTCGAAGCAAGGGCTTGGCCAGGGCAATGGAACCAGGCGGTAGGGTTCGCCGTCGGCACGGCGGAACGTCTTCAGCTCGACCTCCATGGCGGCCAGGGCCGGGTAGTGGGGGTCCGACTCGTCATCGCAGCGTACATAGGCAATGGTATCCTTGTCGCAGAAGCGGGCCAGGGTATCCACATGGCTGTCCGTATCGTCGCCTTCCAGGTGGCCACTGGTCAGCCATAGCACTCGCGATACCCCGAAGTCCGCTTTCAGCGCGGCCTCGACAGCGCTGCGGTCGAGTTGCGGGTTGCGGTTTGGATTGAGCAGGCAGGCCTCCGTGGTCAATAGCGTGCCTTCACCATCGGTCTCGATGGCGCCGCCTTCCAGTACCATGTCGCGCGGTTCGACCGGGCAGGCGAAAATATCGGCCTCCACCAGTTTCTGCGTCAAGGCGTTGTCCCGTGCCGCTTCGAACTTGCCTCCCCAACCGGTAAAGACAAAGTCCAGCAGCAGGAGTTCGTCATCGCGGGTCACGGCGATGGGGCCATGGTCACGCGCCCAGGTATCGTCCGTTGGGGCGACTACCAGTTGCAGCCGCTCGGCGGGAACGCCGAGATAGGCGAATCGGCGTTTCAGGTGATTGCGGGTAGCGGTGTTGGGCACGCTGATCAAGACGTTCTGGTAGCGCGAAATGGCGACCACCATGGCTTCCATGGTGGCTTCGATACGTTCTATCAGGAACGCCCAATCACTGGTGGGGCTCGGCCAGGTGAGCTGGACAGCGTCCTGACGATGCCATTCCGGGAGCAGGCGGTTGGCCATGGGAGCAGCCTCGTGGTTGCGTCTGAAGGGATGGCGACACGGCGCCAGGACGGCGAAATGTAGGCCCAGGCCGGCAATGTTGCAAGCAACGGGGAATCATTCCGTACCCGATGCAGTGAGCGGCAAAAAACCGTACCATGACCCCCCGCTGATAAGGAACGCCCACCATGCTTGACCGCTTGCCATTGTTGATCGGGTTGCGCTATGTGCGCGCGAAGCGCCGCAACCACTTCATCTCTTTCATTTCGCTGACATCCATGCTTGGGCTGATGCTTGGCGTGGCAGTGCTCATTCTCGTACTCTCGGTGATGAACGGCTTCGACCATGAGCTGCGCACCCGCATCCTGGGCATGGTCCCCCACGCCAAGATCGAGTCCCGCACCGGCATGGTGGAGTGGGAATCACTGGCCGGTGAACTGATGCAGCGGGAACGGGTGATTGGCGCAGCGCCGTTCGTGGAGCAGCAGGGCATGTTCTCGGTCGGGGGGCGCAACGAGGGCGCCATGGTCAACGGAATCCACCCCGAATGGGAGGACCGCGTCTCCATCATCGGCCGTCACATGCGCCAGGGTAACCTGGAAGACCTGGCGCCCGGTGAATGGAATATCGTACTGGGCTCACTGCTGGCCCGCCACCTGGGCGTGGGTGTCGGGGATCGCGTCACGCTGCTGGTGCCGGAGGCCTCCATTACTCCGGCCGGTGTCTTCCCACGACTCAAGCGCTTCACGGTAAGTGGCATCTTCAGCGTCGGCGCCGACCTGGATGCCAACCTGGCCTACGCCAACATCGAGGACATGCAGACCCTGGCCCGCATGGGTGATGCCGTCGGGGGGCTGCGCCTGGAACTGGACGATCTCTTCGTTGCCGCCAATGAAACCCGCGCCATCATCAATGAGCTGGGGTCGGGTTACCGGGGCAGTGACTGGACCTTCTCCCATGGCAACCTGTTCCAGGCCATCCAGATGGAGAAGCGCATGATTGCGCTGCTGTTGACGGTCATCATCGCCGTGGCGGCCTTCAATATCGTCTCTACCCTGGTGATGGTGGTGACCGACAAGCATGCCGACATCGCCATACTGCGCACCATCGGCGCCACGCCACGTTCCATCATGGGGATCTTCATGGTCCAGGGGATGGCCATCGGGGTGATCGGTATCGCCGTGGGCGTCGGGCTCGGCGTACTGCTTGCGCTGACCATCTCGGACCTGATCGGCTGGGTGGAATCGGTGCTCGGCATCCAGTTCCTGGATGCTGGGGTCTACTTCATCAGTGACCTGCCCTCGCGTCTGCACTGGTCCGATGTGCGCGACATCATTGCGGCTGCCTTCGGTCTTACCTTCCTGTCGACCATCTACCCCGCGTGGCGAGCGGCCCGTGTCCAGCCCGCCGAGGTGTTGCGCTATGAATGATCCGGCTACCGCGAATGAGGAGAGCTCCATGAGCCAGACGGCGACTATCAGCGACAGGGTGATGCTGGAATGTCACGACCTGACCCGGATCTATCACGAAGGGCCCCGGGACGTCACGGTGCTGGATGGCCTGGCCCTGCAGGTTCGTGCCGGAGAGCGTGTCGCTGTCGTCGGCAGTTCAGGCTCTGGCAAGACGACGCTGCTCAATCTGCTGGGGGGGCTCGACCGGCCTACCCGGGGCGAGGTCCGTATTGCCGGCGAGTCACTGCTGGACCTGGGCGAGGCGGCGCTGGGCCGCTTTCGGAACCGTCATATCGGCTTCGTCTACCAGTTCCATCATCTGCTCGCCGAGTTCACCGCCCTGGAAAATGCGGCATTGCCGTTGATCGTACGGGGTTTGCGCAAGAAGCAGGCCGAGGCGCGGGCTCGTGAACTGCTGGTCAAGGTGGGAATTGCGGAGCGTGGCGACCATAAACCGGGCGAACTCTCTGGCGGCGAGCGTCAGCGGGTGGCCATCGCCCGCGCTCTGGTGACCGACCCCAGTCTGGTGCTCATGGATGAACCCACCGGCAACCTGGACCAGACCACGGCGGCGAGTATCCTGGCACTGATGGACGAGTTGGCACGTACGACGGCGTGTGCCTTCGTGGTGGTGACCCACGATCTGTCCCTGGCTGCCCATCAGGATCGTGTTCTCAAGCTCGACGGCGGGCGCCTGACCGAACAGTCGTCGAGCTGACTGTAACTCGATCATTGCCACGGGATCACGACGGCCACTGGCGCGATTGACCCTGCCTCACCGATGCTGTCTCACTCTGTCTCACTCTGTCTCACTCGATCGAGCCCTGGCCAAGGCCAGGGCTCAGTCTTCCAGCTCCAGCCGTTGCAGCCGGCGCTTCATCGCGCGCTGCTTCCAGCTGCGCGAAATATGCCAGCGCCAGACCAGTCGAATCGCCACGTTCCCGAGAACGGCGGCCACGATGGCCACGACCACCGAGCCGAGAGCCAGGGCAGGCAAGATATCGGCCATTCGCTCGGCAATCCATCGTGTCGAGATGCGGGTTGGTGCCTCTCGAACCGGCGTGTTCATCAGCCATGCCCCCAGGCGGTAGTTGCCATAGAAGATCAAGGGCATGGTCAAGGGGTTGGTAATCCACACCAGGCCGACGGAAAGCGGTAAATTGCAGCGTAGCAAATAGGCACCGCATGCGGCCACGACCATCTGGAAGGGGATCGGCAGCATGGCGCTGAACAGCCCCACGGAAAAGGCATTGGCCACGGTGCGGCGGGACAGGGCCCAAAGACCAGGATCGCCGATAAACTGGCTCATGAAGCGCAGCGAGCGCTGACGCCTGAGCGTTTCGGGGTTGGGCATGTAGCGCTGCAGGAATCGGCGCGGCATGTCGATTGGGCTCGCTGCTTCGTGACCCGGCTATTATCCATGGATGACGGGTGCCTCGCTATGCCACTGGGGAAGGAATATGGGGCGAATGCCGCAGGCCGCCAGGGAGGGGGAAGCGGGGGCGCAAGGAAACCGGGTGGCGAAAAGGGAAGTGGGGAAGTCCTGGAGAAAGGAAACAGGGAAAGGGCAAAGAAAAAGAAGGGGGCAAGGTGGGGCGGACGGGGATGGCGATACCGTTGGCAGTGACGGTGTTGTCCGGGACGGGGCTGGGCTGGCTGGCGCCCTCTGGCCTGGTGGAACTCTGGGCGCTGGGCACGCTCTTGCTGCTGGCGCGGGGAAGCTGGCGGGGGGTGGCGTTGGCCCTTGTCATGGCCCTGGCGGCGGGTCAGGTATTGATGGCCAGGGGAGCGGTACTCCCACTCGGGCTATTGGGAACCGACCTCCTGATCGAAGGGCGTCTCGAGTCCGTCGAGGATGAAGGGCGGCAGGCCCGGCTGCTGGTCAGCGTCGACGAGTGCCGCGCCGTGGAGGAGGCCAGGCTACCCTGCGACACGCTTCGCCGGGTTCGTCTCAGTTATTTCCAGGCGCCGCCAATGGCGCCGGGCGAGCGTTGGGCGATGGCTGTTCGTCTGCGTCCGCCTGCCGGGTTCGCCAATCCGGACACCTTCGACTATGGCGCCTGGCTGTGGCGGGAAGGCATCCAGGCCACGGGTTATGTGCGCAGCGACCCTTCAGCCAGACGGTTGCAGGAAGCGGGGGGGTCCGTGCGTCAGCTGGCGCTCGAGCATCTCGATGAGCGACATCTGTCACCGGAGGCGGCACGCTGGCTGGCCGCTCTGACACTGGGGGCCGGAGAGCGCCTGACACGGGAGGATTGGGATCTGCTCAATGCCAGTGGCACGACCCACCTGGTGGTCATTTCCGGTTTGCATGTCGGGTTGGTAGCCGCCTTTTCCCTGCTGGTGGCTCGTGGTGTCGCCCGGCTGGTGGCGCCGGGGCGCTGGCGCCTGGCGGTCTGGCCCTGGTGGCTGGCCGGCGCTGCCGCCGTTGGCTATGCCTGGCTGGCCGGACTTCAGCCGCCGGCCATGCGCGCCATGATCATGACCTTGATCGGGCTCTGGGTGGCCAGTGGGCGGCATGCGCCAGGCTCGTGGCAGGGTTGGTGGCTGGCATTGGGGATCGTGGTGCTGATCGACCCCCTGTCGGCATGGCGCCCTGGTCTTTGGCTCTCCTTCATTGCCGTGGCGCTGTTGATCCTGATCTGGCAGGGCCGGGTCAGGCCACGGGGAATACGAGGCTGGGGTTGGGCGCTGGTGCGTACCCAGATGCTGCTGGCGCCGCTGATGGCGGCGGCCGTGCTGATAGCGTTTGCCCGTTTGGCGCCCTCCGCACCGTTGGTCAACCTGGTGGCGGTGCCCATGGTCAGCTCGTTGCTCGTGCCCCTGGGGCTGCTGGGCTGGCTGTTCTCGCCGTTGGCCCCATTGTCCGCCTTATGCTGGTGGCTCTTCGAGTGGATCGTGCTGATCCTTATCGGCATGCTCGAGTTCGCGGTGATTCGCTTACCGCTTTGGTGGCCCTCCCCGGACGTCGTGGTGCCCCTGGCTCTGATGCTTGCGCTCCTGGCGTTGCTGTGGGCTCTGCCGGGCATTGCGGTGGTACTACGCACGGGTGGGAGCCTGCTGCTGTTGCCAGCCATGCTGGGAGTGACGGGCTCGGACATGGAGCCCGGCACACTTCGGGTGCGAGTACAGGATGTCGGCCAGGGGCAACTGGTGGAGTTGCGTAGCGCCAGCTATCGCCTGCTGTATGACACGGGGCCGCGGTTTTCCTCGGGTTTTGCCCCACTGGCGGCGCTATGGCCGGCAGGCCAGCATTTCGATACCGTATTGGTCAGCCATGATGATCTCGACCATGCCGGCGGTGTTCCGTTGCTGGCTGAGGCGCATCATGTCGGCGAATTCCTGGCTCCTCCCGGTAGCGAGATCGACGTGCCCTTCGCTCCCTGCTTGCGAGGGCAGCACTGGGAGCGGGACGGCGTGCTGTATCGAGTGCTGTGGCCGCCCGAGCAGGCCACTGAACTTTCCAGCAACGACCGCTCCTGTGTATTGGAGGTCACGGCCGGCGGCGAACGGTTATTGATAACAGGCGATGTCGGGCGCGAGGTGGAGCGCGCCTTCCTGCAGGACGTTCAACGACCGGTGACGATACTGGTGGCGGGCCATCATGGCAGCCGCACCAGTTCCGGACCGCAGCTGGTCCAGTCATTACTGCCCCGGCATGTGATCTATAGTGCCGGCCACCACAATTCGTTCGCGCACCCCCATGACGAGGTGATCCGGCGCTTTCGGCGGGCCGGCAGCTGTCAATGGAGCACGGCCCTCGACGGTGCCGTGACGGCCTGGTTGGGAGAGATTGGCAAGGGGCCGCTCCATACGATCCGGGCCAAACCCTGGCTCCGCGGCGGTGTCGAAGGCGGGTGCCATGCGGTAGAATCGCCCCACTGATCGCTGCCGTGGGGGCCGCGTAAGGAGAGGAACGAATGGACATGATGGATGCGCTCATCGCCGGAGGCTGGCTGATGATCCCCCTGCTGGGCTGTTCGTTGCTGGCAACGGTGATCATCATCGAACGGCTCTGGACCCTGCGCGCCAAGCGGATCGCCCCCTATGGCCTGGGCCAGGAAGTCTGTACCCTGATGACTCGAGGGCAGGTCAACCTCCATTGGCTTGAAGGACACTCGCCGCTGGGCGGCGTACTGGCCACCGGGCTGCGCAATGCCCGCCTGGGGCATGAGCAGGTACGGGCACGGCTGCAAGAGGCCGGCACGGCAGTGATACATGACATGGAGCGTTTCCTCAGCCCGCTGGGCACCATCGCTGCCATTACGCCGTTGATAGGACTGCTGGGCACCGTGATGGGCATGATCGAGGTCTTCTCGGTCATCGTGGCCGGTGACGGCGCGGGCCGTACCGCCGACCTGGCCGGCGGTATCTCCCGTGCCTTGATGACCACGGCAGCCGGCCTTACCGTGGCAATTCCCGCCCTGATGTTCCATCGCTACTTTCAGCGTCGTGTCGAGGACATCACCGTGCGGATGGAAGAGCAGGCCAGTCAGGTCGTGGAATTCCTTGCCCACTACCCGGGTGATCTGCGCTTCAACGATCAGCAGGAGGGCGAACGCATCGGGGCCGATGGGCGGATCGCGCCGGAGGTCAAGCGGACGTGAGGTTCTTGCGCCGACGCCGAGACCCTGTGGAGGTCAACCTCACTCCCCTGATCGATGTGGTTTTCCTGTTGCTGATCTTCTTCATGGTTTCCACCACTTTCGAGACCCGCCAGGCCCTGGAACTGGAGTTGCCGGAGGGCACGACAGGTGCCGACATGGAGTTCTCGCCGGTGACCCTGGTGGTAACCGAGCAGGGTGGCTATCGGCTCGGTGAGCGTGAACTGGACCCAGCCGAACTGGGTGAGGCACTGGCAGGCGAGGCCGAACAGGCGCGCCTGCATGGACTGGTCGTGGAAGCCGATGCTCGAGCCATGCATGCCGATGTGGTGCGGGTACTGGATCAAGCGAACAGGCAGAGCATCCATCGGGTACGTATCGCCACCCGTCAGACACAAGCTGCACCCACGCATTCGGAGACACCGTGACTCAATACTCCGGCTGGAATCTCTACAAGCGCTTGCTGAGCTATGTGAAACCCCATTGGGTCTCCTTCATGCTGGCAATCGTCGGCTATGCCATCTACGCCGCTTCGAGTACTGCACTGGCGGAAATGATGAAGCGCCTGATCGACGGCATCCAGAATCCGGACGCCGCCTTTCGCCTCTTCCTGCCCCTGTTCGTGGTTGGCATGTTCGCCGCGCGGGGACTGGGTACTTTCCTTGGCACCTATTTCATGAGCAATGTGGCGCGCAACGTGGTGCATGCACTGCGCTGCAACGTCTTCAACCATATGTTGCACTTGCCGGGACGGTTTTTCGACGCCCATTCCAGTGGTCACCTGATATCCCGGGTCACTTACCACGTCGAACAGGTTACCGGAGCGGCTACCAAGGCGGTCACCATCGTCCTGCGGGAAGGTCTTTTCGTCCTCGGCCTGCTGGGCTACCTGATGTGGACCAACTGGATGCTGACACTGTTGTTTCTGACCGTGACCCCCCTGATCGCGGGTGTGGTCAGCTATGCCAGCAAGCGCTTCCGGCGCATCTCCCAGCGTATCCAATACTCCATGGGGGACGTGACCCACGTGGCCTCGGAGGCATTGACCGGCTATCGGGTGGTGCGCACCCACGGGGCCGAGGATTACGAAAAGGCCCGCTTCGCCAAGGCCAGTGACTACAACCGCCAGCAGAGCATGAAGGAGGCGCTGACCAAGGCCATCAGCACGCCGGTCATCCAACTCCTGGTTGCGCTGTCACTGGCCGTTCTCGTCTGGCTGGCCATGTCGCCGGCACTACTGGACGACATGACCCCGGGCGAGTTCGTCGCCTTCATCACGGCGGCTTCGCTGATGGCCAAGCCGGTTCGCCAGCTCACCGAGATCAATAGCGAGATCCAGAAGGGTATCGCGGCGGCGGGCGAGCTGTTCGGGCTGCTGGAAGTGCCCACTGAGCCGGACGAAGGCACCCGGGAGCCGGGGCGGCTCGAAGGCCGGGTGGAGTTGCAGGGGGTACGTTTCCGCTACGGTGACGACAAGCCCGAAGTGCTGAAGGGGATCGATGTGACGGTGCAGCCCGGGGAAATGGTGGCCATCGTAGGGCGCTCGGGCAGCGGCAAGTCGACGCTGGTGGGACTATTGCCCCGTTTCTACCGCCCCACGGAAGGGCGCGTGGTGATCGACGGCATCCCCATCGATGAGTATCGCCTGGCTCCGTTACGCCGCCAGATCGCGCTGGTTTCGCAGCAAGTGACCCTTTTCAACGCCAGTATTGCGGACAATATCGCCTACGGCATGCCGGATGCGGACCGGACGGTTATCGAGGCGGCGGCGCGGGCCGCCTACGCCCATGAGTTCATCGAGCCACTTGCGCAGGGCTATGACACGATAGTGGGCGATAACGGCATCATGCTCTCCGGTGGGCAACGCCAGCGCCTGGCCATTGCCAGGGCCATCTTCAAGGATGCGCCACTGCTGATCCTCGATGAGGCAACGTCGGCCCTGGATACGGAATCGGAGCGCTACATTCAGAAGGCGCTGGAGGTCGTGTGCGAAGGGCGAACGACCCTGGTCATCGCCCATCGCCTCTCTACCATCGAGCGCGCCGATCGTATCCTGGTCATGGAACAGGGGAGGGTAGTGGAGCAGGGCTCTCATGGTGAACTGCTGGCCCGTAACGGCGCCTATGCGGCATTGCATCGCCTTCAGTTTCAGGAGGCCCCGTAACGATGGGGCTGGGAGAGCGCTGGCTGAAAGCGGTCTACGGTGATGCCACCTGGCTCAGGCTACTGCGTCCGCTGGAATTCCTCTATTGCAAGGCGGTAGCGCGTCGAGCCTTTGCCTACCGGACGGGACGACGCGCCATCTGGCAGGCAGAGGTGCCGGTGATCGTAGTGGGCAACGTGACCCTGGGAGGGACGGGCAAGTCGCCGCTTGTGGCCTGGCTGGGCCGCTACCTGGTCAGTCGAGGCTGGCATCCGGGAATCGTCTCCCGGGGTTACGGCGGTAATGCGGGCAATGAATACCCGCTGCGCGTGGCCGGCGACACCGAGGTGGAGCGCTGTGGTGACGAGCCCCGCATGCTGGCGCGCCAGACTGGCCTGCCAGTGGTGGTGGATCCGGATCGTCCGCGTGGCGCTCGTGCGCTGATCGAAGCGGGCTGCGACATCGTGATCAGTGATGATGGGCTGCAGCACCTGGCGCTGGGCCGTGATATCGAACTGATCGTAGTGGACGGGCGGCGTGGTTTCGGCAACGGACGCTGCCTGCCTGCGGGCCCGTTGCGCGAGCCTCTGGGGCGGTTGGACGACGCGGATGCGGTACTGATGAACGGCGACCCGATCTTCGCCCCGCCCCAGGGAGCCTGGGTGTTCAGGCTCGTGTCACGAGAATGGCGTTCTCTGGCTGACGGGGCGCGCTGCGCACTGACGCCCTTGCCTTTTTCCGGCCCGGTTCATGCGGTCGCTGGTATCGGCAATCCAGGCCGCTTCTTCGCTACCCTGGCCGACCTGGGAATCGAGGTGATCCCCCACGGTTTTGCGGATCATTACCACTTTACGGCAGCGGACCTGGCGTTCGACGATGGTCGGCCGGTGGTGATGACGGCGAAAGATGCCGAAAAATGCCAGGCCATAGCACCGCCTGACAGCTGGGTGCTGGAAGTGGAGGCCGAGCCCGAGCCCGGTTTCGAGGCGTGGCTGGAGGCGAGGCTGGCGACACTGCGATAAACCATACTACCGTTGCCGACGGTTGGCGGCGGTCATTCCTTTCTGCGGAGGTGCAAGATGGACGAGGAACTGCTGGCGATGCTGGTCTGCCCGCTTTGCAAGGGTAAACTCAAGTATGACCGTGGCGCCCGGGAGCTGCGTTGTCACTATGATGGTCTGGCTTACCCGGTGCGTGACGGCATCCCCGTCATGTTGCCCGAAGAGGCGCGTCACCTTGATGTGGACGAGAAACTGCCGATCTCGCCCGGACGCACGGGAGAGGCTTGATGGAAGCGGTGGCGCATGCGTTCATTGCGGTGATTCCTGCTCGTTTTGGCGCGTCGCGCCTGCCGGGAAAGCCACTGCTCGATATCGCCGGTGAGCCCATGATTGCCCATGTCTGGCGACGTGCCTGTGAGAGCAGGGCCGGCCGAGTGGTGGTGGCGACCGATGATCGGCGCATCCATGATGCCCTCGTTCCTTTCGGGGCCGAGGTGGTCATGACCCGCGCCGACCATCCCTCCGGCACCGACCGGTTGGCCGAGGTGGCGGAATCGCTTGGCCTTGCCGACCATGCCGTGCTGGTCAATGTCCAGGGGGACGAACCGCTGATTCCGCCCCGGCTGATCGATCAGGTGGCGGCACGGCTGTTCGATGACCCCGAGGCATCCATCGCCACCCTTGCAGAGCCGATCGGTGATGTGGCTACGCTGTTCAACCCCAACGTGGTCAAGGTGGTGCGCGCGGCCTCCGGCCGAGCGCTCTATTTTTCCCGGGCACCCATTCCCTGGGATCGTGACGCCTTCGCCTCTCGCCCCGAGCGGCTGGAAACCGATGCCTGGCTGCGCCATATCGGGCTTTATGCCTATCGCGCCGGTTTCCTTGCCGAATATCGCAACTGGTCGCCATCTCCCCTCGAGCGGCTCGAGCAGCTCGAGCAGCTGCGTGCCCTGCACCATGGGCATGCCATTCAGGTGGCACTCGCGGTAGAGCCCAACCCGGCGGGCGTGGATACGCTCGATGATCTTGAGCGAGTCCGGGCATTGCTGGCCCGGAGCAAGTGAGGAGAACCCCCATGCGTGTGCTGTTTGTCTGCCTCGGCAATATTTGCCGTTCGCCCACTGCCGAGGGTGTCTTTCGCCAGGCATTGGAAGCAGCCGACCTGTCCAGGCGGGTGGAGGTCGACTCCTGTGGCATTGCCGCCTGGCACGTGGGCAAGGCGCCGGATCCGCGTACCAGAGAGGCGGCGATGCGACGCGGCATCGACCTGGGAAGCCTGAGAGCACGCCAGTTGGCGGAAGAGGATTTCCATCGCTTCGACTACCTGCTGGCGATGGATCACGACAACCTGTCGGCCCTGCATGAGCGGTGTCCTGCCGAGTCCCCGGCCCATGTCGGGCTGTTCCTGGATTTTGCCGGTCATGATGGCCGTGAGGTACCGGACCCCTTCTACGGGGGTGAGCAGGGCTTCGAGGAGGTGCTGGACCTGGTCGACGCGGCTTCGAAGGGCCTGGTCGAGGCTATCCGTCGGCGGATCGAGGCGTAGTGGATTGAGTACCGAGATGCAGTCGCATCATGACCTGAGCCGATTCAACACCTTGGGGTTGCCCTGCGTGGCCGAGCGTTTTGCAGCGCCAACCAGCGTCGAAGCGTTGCAGGAGCTTCTGTGGATGGCCGGGAAGCAGGAGTGGCCCCTGACGGTGTTGGGCGAGGGCAGCAACCTGATCCTTCCCGAGTGGTTGAAGGGGCTGGTGGTACGGCCCATCCTGGATGAGTGGCGGCTGGAAGAGTCCAAGGGGCGGGTGCTCGTACATGCCGGTGCCGGGGTCAACTGGCACACCCTGGTGATGGAGCTTGCCCGCCGTGGGCTCTGGGGCATCGAAAACCTGGCATTGATCCCTGGGTCCTGTGGCGCGGCGCCAATCCAGAACATCGGTGCCTACGGCGTGGAGCTCTGCGAGACGCTGGAAGCGGTGCATCTGCTCCATGTGGAGGATGGTCGCGAGGCCGTCCTGCCGTCACGGGCATGCGCGTTCGGCTATCGCGACAGCGTCTTCAAGCGCGAGCTGGATGGGCGAGTGGTGATCACGCGCCTGGTGATGCGTCTTTCACGCATTTCGCGCCCGCGTCTCGACTACGGCGACCTTGCCACGCATGTCGATGCCCATCCGACTGCCTTGCAGGTGGCCGAGGCGGTTTGCACCATTCGCCGAGCGAAACTGCCTGACCCGGCGCTACTCGGAAACGCCGGTAGTTTCTTCAAGAACCCCCTGGTCAGCCTTGAGGCGGCCGAGCGGCTATTGAGGGATTATCCGCAGTTGCCACACTTCCCGCAGCCTGATGGTCGCGTCAAACTGGCCGCGGGTTGGCTGATCGACCGCTGTGGCCTCAAGGGGTGGCGTCAGGGCCACTTCGGTGTGCATGAGCGCCAGGCTCTGGTGCTGGTCCACTTCGGTGGCGGCAGCGCCGCCGAGCTGCTGGCCTTTGCCGAAAGCGTTGCCGGCCAGGTGGCCGAGCGATTCGGTGTCGACCTCGAGCGCGAGCCGCGTCTGGCTGGCTGATCACGCAAGAACTCGCACATGGCCATGAACGAAACGCCCGCATTGCGCGGGCGTTTCGTTGTGCCAGGCGGGGAAGCCTCAGCCTTGCTGGCTATCCTGGGCCTTGGTTTCCTGCTCGCGACGGCGGATTTCGCGCGGATCGTTATGAGCACGACGGCGGCGTTGTGCCGGTGTTTCGTCCTTCGGGGCCTCTTCTCCGGCCGGCTTGGGCACGTCGGCCTTCGGCTGCTCGGGCTGGGCTTCCGGCTTGGGCGCGTCGGCGGGCTTCTCGGCCTTCTCGGCCGGCTTGGGCGCATCGGCCTTCGGCTGCTCGGGCTGGGC
>NZ_PNRF01000043.1 GCF_002879615.1 Billgrantia endophytica | reverse complement strand
CGGCGCTCCAACAGCGATATTTTCCACCAAGGGGAGATACACAGCTGTAGGAGCCAGCTTTAGCTCGCGACAGGGGGGCTCGTGCCTTCGCGACACTGCCGAGGCGCCTACCGGCGCCAGTCGCGACGCGAAGCGGCGCTCCAACAGCGATATTTTCCACCAAGGGGAGATACACAGCTGTAGGAGCCAGCTTCAGCTCGCGACAGGGGGATTCTCGTGCCTTCGCGACACAGCCGAGGCGCCTGCGGCGCCAGTCGCGATGCGGAGCGGCGCTCCAACAGCGATATTTTCCACCAAGGGGGAGATACACAGCTGTAGGAGCCAGCTTTAGCTCGCGACAGGGGGGGCTCGTGCCTTCGCGACACTGCCGAGGCGCCTACCGCCGCCAGTCGCGACGCGGAGCAGCGCTCCAACAGCGATATTTTCCACCAAGGGGAGATACACAGCTGTAGGAACCAGCTTCAGCTCGTGACCGCTCCAATGCTGGCGATAGCCGCTATGGCGCGGTGCTCCGACAGCTGTTACGGCAGGTATCAATCACCTCATTCGTTCTCTTCGGCACCCGGTAGCACCCAGTTCAGCAGTATGCCCACCAGGGCGGCGAGGCTGACACCCTGCAGGGTGAACTGGCCACCGCCGAATTGCATGCCTCCAATGCCGAACACCAGGATCAGCGACACCACGACCAGGTTGCGTGGTGCGGTCAGCGAATGGCCGGCCCGTACCAGGATGTTCATGCCCACCACGGCGATGGAGCCGAACAGCAGGGTCATGATGCCCCCCATGACGGGACCAGGGATGGTCTGAAGCAAGGCTCCAAGCTTGGCGACGAAGGCCAGCAGAATGGCGATACAGGCCGCTACCACCATGATCTTCGGGTTGAATGCCCGCGTCAGGGTCACTGCCCCCGTTACTTCGGAATAGGTGGTGTTGGGTGGCCCGCCGAACAGCGCCGCAGCGGAGGTCGCCAGGCCGTCCCCCAGCAGGGTGCGGTGCAGCCCGGGTTTTTCCAGGTAGTTCTTGCGTGTCACGGAGCCGATGGCGACCATGTCACCGATGTGCTCCACCGCCGGGGCAATGGCCACGGGGATCATGAACAGGATGGCGGCCCAGTGGAAGCTGGGTGCCGTGAAGCTCGGCATCGCCAGCCAGGCGGCATCGCGCACCGGCGAAAATTCCACGACCCCCATCAGCAAGGCCAGCGCGTAACCCGTCACGATGCCCCCCATGATCGGAACCAGACGCAGCAGGCCACGACCGAAGACCGCGAGCACGAGAGTGACCAGCAGGCTCACCATGGAAAGAAAAATGGCTGGCCCGTAGTCGATGTGGTCGCTTGTCTCGCCGGTGGCCATGCTCACCGCCACCGGTGCCAGGGCCAGGCCGATCACCATGATCACCGGGCCCACCACGACCGGCGGCAGCAGCCGATGCAGCCAGGCGGTTCCCTTGAGCCGAACCGCCTGGGAAATGATGACGTAGACCATGCCGGCGGCCATCAGGCCACCCAGAGTCGCCGAAACGCCGAAGCTCGCAACCGAACCCTGGATGGGGGCGATGAAGGCGAATGAGGATGCCAGGAAGACCGGTACGGTCACCCGTGTGACACTGTGGAAGATCAAGGTGCCGATACCGGCGGTAAAGAGCGCCACGCTGGGGTCGAGTCCGGTGAGCAACGGCACCAGGACCAGGGCACCGAAGGCCACGAAGAGCATCTGGGCGCCGGTCAACAGAATCCTGGGCAGGGAATCGGCCGGCGTCTGCGAGGCCGCCGCTTGTTCACTCATGAATGTCTCTTCCTTCTTGATGTACGTTTTTGATCGAAGGCGTCCTGCCCAGAAAAACGCCCCTGGATCGCAATCTCAGGGGCATGTTTCAGCTGTGCCGTTTTGGCCGAAAATCAGCGGGTACCGAAGATCTTGTCCCCGGCGTCGCCCAACCCGGGGACGATGTATCCATTCTCGTCGAGGTGGTCATCGATACCCGCCGTGTAGATCTCGATATCCGGATAGGCGTCCTGGACTCGCTTGATGCCTTCGGGAGCCGCCACCAGCACGATCACTTTCATGTGCCGACAGCCACGCTCGCGCAGCATGTCGAGGGTCGCCACCATGGTGCCCCCGGTGGCCAGCATCGGGTCGATGACCAGGGCCAGGCGCTCATCGAGATCACCGGCGAACTTGGCAAAATAGGGAACCGGCTCCAGCGTCTCTTCGTCACGGTACAGCCCTACCACGCTGATCCGGGCGCTGGGAACCAGGTCGGTGACGCCGTCCAGCATGCCAAGGCCTGCCCGCAGGATCGGCACGATGGTGACCTTCTTGCCCTTGAGCAGCTTGACCGGGATGGGCTTGCCGCTCCAGCCGTCGATATCCTGTGTCTCGAGCTCCAGATCCTGGGTCGCCTCGTAGGTGAGCAGCTTGGCCAACTCGCCTGCCAGTTCACGAAAGCTCTTGGTGCTGATACCGGCTTCGCGCATCAGTCCCAGCTTGTGCTGGACCAGCGGATGGTTGATGGCATGAACGCTCATGGAGGACCTCTTCGGCGGCGGGATGGACGGTGGCGGTCTTCGCTGGATGGACGGCATCGATAAATTGCGAGGCATTCTACTCGCATCCATCGTTGAGGTTAAGGCGTAGGGTTCGGCGTCTCCGGTAATTGCCAGTCAATGGGCTGGCGACCATTCTGCTCCAGGAACGCATTGGCCCGGGAGAAGTGGTGGTTCCCGAAGAAACCCCGATGGGCCGAGAGGGGCGAGGGATGCGGGGATTCGAGTACCAGGTGACGGCTGGTATTCACCAGGGCCTTCTTCTGCCGGGCATGGCTGCCCCACAGCAGGAAGACGGTCGGCTCGGCGTGTTCGCTGACCGTGGCGATGGCACGGTCGGTGAAGATTTCCCAGCCCTTGCCGCGATGGGAGCCGGCATTGCCCTGCTCCACCGTCAGCGACGTGTTGAGCAGCAGCACACCCTGCTCCGCCCATTGTTCGAGGTTGCCATGCATGACCGGCCGGAAGCCGACGTCGCCGGCCAGCTCCTTGTAGATATTGACCAGCGACGGCGGCACCGCCACGCCCGGACGGACGGAAAAGCATAGCCCATGGGCCTGGCCGGGGCCGTGATAAGGGTCCTGCCCCAGGATCACGACCTTGACCCGGTCCAGCGGGGTCAGCTCGAAGGCCCGGAACCAGTTGGAGGAATGCGGGTAGATGATCTTCCTGGCAGCTTTCTCGGCGGCCAGGAAGTCACGCAGGGATTGCATGTACGGCGCCTGGAATTCATCGCCCAGCCATTGCCACCAGCTTTCGGGAAGTGGATTCATGATTTATCGCTTTACCTGGTCGACGAGTGGTTCGACATAGGCAATGCCCATGTCCCAGGGAAACTGGATCCAGCAGTCCTGTGCCACTTCGGTGAGGTACTGGTCGACCAGCGGACGCCCTTCCGGCTTGGCGTAGATGGTAACGAAATGCGCCTGGGGCAACATTTCTCGAACCTTGCGGGCGGTCTTGCCGGTATCCACCAGGTCATCGACCAGCAGCCAGCCCTCCCCGTCATGGTCGACACCCTTCAGGATGTCGAGTCTTCCCTGCTCCCTATTGTCGTAGCTGCTGATACAGATGGTATCGATCAGCCGTACGTTGAGCTCACGGGCGATCAATGCGGCGGGTATCAGGCCGCCCCGCGTGATGGCGACGATGCCCTTGAAGTCTCGCTCGACCAGGCGATGGCAGAGTTCGCGCACGTCGCGGTGCAATTGATCCCAGGAAACGGTGAAGTGTTGATGATACCGACTGCTGCTCATGAACCTGCCTCACTCGTCTTCATTGAAGGAGCAGACCGCGAAGACCCCGAAGCCGGCTTCACGAATCTTGCGCGACCCGCCGATCTCCGGCAGGTCGATGATAGTGGCGGTCTCCACCACCTGCCCGCCCGAGCGAGTGATCAGCCTGGCGGCTGCCAGCATGGTACCACCGGTGGCGATCAGATCGTCCATGATCAGGATTCGATCGCCCTGCTGGAACGCGTCGGAGTGCAGCTCGACCTCGCTCTTGCCGTATTCGAGGGTATAGGTCTCGCTGATGGTCCTGAACGGCAGCTTACCTTTCTTGCGCACCGGCACGAAGCTGCAGCCCAGCTCGTAGGCCACCGGTGCACCGATGATGAAGCCTCGGGCATCGATCGCGGCGATGGCATCGAGCTCCATGTCCTGGTAGCGATGCACGAAGCTGTCGATCAGCTTGCGAAACGCCGAGCTGTTCTGCAGCAGCGGCGTAATGTCACGGAAGTTGATACCCGACTGGGGCCAGTCGGGGACGGTTCGGATCACGGACTTGATGTAGTCGCCATAGATACTCATCGCGGGTCTCGGTGAGATGGGTGATCAGTCAAGGAACAGGAATTTCAGGACGAACAGGATCGCCAGGATGACCACGGCCGGATTGAGGTCGCGGAAACGCCCGGAAAGCGCCTTGATGGCCACATAGCTGATGAAGCCCAGGGCAATCCCCTCCGCGATCGAGAACGTCAGCGGCATGGCCAGCGCGGCAATCAGCACCGGTGCCGCCTCGGTGGGATCTTCCCAGTTGGCGTGGGCCAGGCTGCCTGCCATCAGCACCGCCACGTAGAGCAGCGCGCCGGCGGTGGCATAGGCGGGAATGGAGCCTGCCAGGGGGGCGAAAAAGAGGCTGATCAGGAACAGGCCGGCCACCACCACGGCGGTCAGGCCGGTGCGGCCACCCGCCGCGATGCCCGCCGTGGACTCGATATAGCTGGTGGTGGTCGAAGTGCCCAGCACGGCACCGGCCATGGAGGCACTGCTATCGGATAGCATGGCACGGCCGAGACGCGGCAGCTTGCCGTCCTTGTCGAGCAGCTTGCCACGATGGGCCACGCCCACCAGGGTCCCGGAGGTGTCGAACAGGTCGACGAACAGGAAAGCGAAGATGACGCTGAGCATGGCAATGTCCAGCGCCCCCATCAGGTCCAGTGCCATGAAGGTCGGCGCAATGGATGGCGGCATGGACATCAGACCGCCGTACTCGTTGTGGCCCAGCGCGATGGCCAGCACGGTGACGCCCAGGATACCGATCATCACGGCGCCGGTGATCTTCAGGTAGGCCATGGCGGTAATGGCAAAGAACCCCAGCAGCGCGTAAATGGCGGCGGGCTGGGAGAGGTCGCCCAGCGCCACGTAGGTGGCCGGGTTGGCAACCACGATACCGGCGTTCTTGAGGGCAATCATCGCCAGGAACAGGCCGATGCCGGCGGCAATCCCCAGCCGCAGCGACAGCGGGATGGAGTGGATGATCCACTCGCGTATCTTGAAGATGCTGAGCAGGAAGAAGCAGAAACCGGAGAGGAAGACCGCGCCCAGCGCCGCCTCCCAGGTGTATCCCATCCCCAGCACCACGCCATAGGTGAAGAAGGCGTTGAGGCCCATGCCGGGCGCCTGGGCAATGGGGTAGTTGGCCCAGATCCCCATGATCAGACAGCCGAAGGCGGCTGCCAGACAGGTGGCGACGAACACCGCGCCGGAGTCCATGCCCGCTTCGGAGAGGATGCTGGGATTGACGAAGATAATGTAGGCCATGGTCAGGAAGGTGGTGATCCCGGCAATGACCTCGGTCTTGACGTTGGTATTGTGTTCAGCCAGCTTGAAATGATCGTCTATCAGGCGTTTCAGCATGATGGCATCCTGCGAACTTGGGCCGTTGTTGTTGACCAGGGGGCGAGAAAAGCCGCACATGGTACCCAAAGGTTGTCCGCGATGCGAGACGCGCCCCGGGAATCGTGATGCAGCACGGTTCGCTCTGTATAAGCAAACTACAGGCCATGTGCCAGCGTTCCAGCCAACGCAAACTTGACGAAACGGTCAGTTGAACGCCCGATTCAGGGCTCGCGGGATGCCAGCACGCGCTCCACGGTTTCAACGATGGCCTGTGTCTGGGGGTCGATTTCGATGTTGACCCTGTCACCTGGCACCCGATCCACCAGGATGGTGCGTTTCAGGGTCTCGGGGATCAGATCGACGCAAAAGCGTGGGCCATGGGCACTATCGGCACGGCGCGCTTCACCGATGGTCAGGCTGATACCATCAACACCAATATAGCCCTTGTCGAACAGGAAACGGCCCAGCCCATGGGGGACTTCGAACCACAGCCGGCGATTGTTGGGCGCCTCATCCAGTTCCACCAGCTCCGCCATGGCCATGACGTGGCCGGACATGGCGTGGCCGCCGATTTCATCGCCAAACCGTGCGGCCCGCTCCACATTGACCCGATCGCCTACGCCAAGCACACCCAGGTTGCTCACCTTCAGGGTTTCACGCATCAGATCGAAGCTGACCCGATCGCCTTCGATGGCCGTCACGGTCAGGCAGACACCGTTATGGGCGACCGACGCTCCCGTCTCGAGCCCTGCCCGCAGCGCATCGGGCAATATCACCACATGGGTGCGAAAGGCTTCGGCTTCCCTGATGGCGACGACTTCCGCCGTGCCTTGAACGATGCCTGTAAACATGGTAACTCCTCATGCAGCTCCCACCGCAGCGGGATGGACAAAGTAAGGTTGGCAGTGTAGGAACTCGAGGAGCGCACGTCTATCCACAATGATTTCAAACCGACCGCCATGAATCAGAACGATCCAATGTCGATATAGGTATTTACAGGAATATTTCCCATCCCACGAGCCATCTCCCCCAAACATGTACCACTGGCATTGACAGAATTCGCCTTTGGTCTTAGCATTGGCGGCCACATTCAAGGCGCCGATTTGTACCCGGATTGCGGGCGCCCACGACGATGACTCCCATAAGGAGCCCCTCGGCGTGAAGTGCAGCTAAAAGGGTGTGTCCAGCGTTGATGGCCACCCGTCAGGGTGGCCTTTTTTATCTCCGGCGCCCGCTGCCTGTCCGCAATGGAACGGCCCGATGAGCGGAAGCCCGATGATCACTTTACGCAACGTCTCAAAGACCTACCATCTCAGGAACCGGCGCAAAGACCAGCGCAAGAGCCGTCTCGCCGAGGAGGCCACGCCCAGCCTGAAAGCCGGCTCGACGGCCAGCAGTGGCCTACCGGACGATGGCGGCATGGACCGGCCCAAGGCTGACGCCAACGTCATCGTAGCGCTGAAGAATGTCGATCTCCACGTGCCCCAGGGCAGCATCCACGGTGTGATAGGCCTATCGGGAGCTGGAAAATCCACGCTGATTCGTTGCGTGAACCTGCTCGAGCGGCCCAGCAGCGGCAGCGTGGTCGTCGATGGCCAGGAAATGACACGCCTTTCGTCTTCCGACCTGAACCAGGCCCGTCATCGCATCGGCATGATCTTCCAGCACTTCAACCTGCTGACCTCTCGCAACGTGTTCGATAACGTCGCCCTGCCCCTGGAACTGATGGGCATGAAGCGTGCCGAGATCCGTGAGCGGGTGATGCCGCTACTCGACCTCACCGGGCTGGCGGACAAGACCCGCCAGTATCCGGCGCAGCTATCGGGGGGCCAGAAACAGCGTGTGGCCATTGCCCGCGCCCTGGCGAGCAAGCCCCGGGTGCTGCTCTGCGACGAAGCGACATCGGCTCTGGACCCCCAGACGACCGGTTCGATCCTGGAACTGCTGCGCGACATCAACCAGCAGCTCGGCCTGACCATCCTGCTGATCACCCATGAAATGGAAGTGGTGAAGTCGATCTGCCATCGCGTCAGCCTGATCTCGGGGGGAGAGCTGGTAGAGGAAGCCGATGTTGGCGACTTCTTTACCGCGCCGCGCACCCGGCTGGGACGGGAGTTCCTCAACGACTTTCTTCAATTGGAGCCGCCCAAGGCACTGGTGGAACGCCTGGAAGCCAAGGCCGGCGCGAACACCCACCCGGTCGTTCGCCTGGCCTTTTCCGGCGACGCCGTTTCCACCCCGTTGATTTCCCGACTGGCCCGGGAGTGCGAAGTGGATGTCAGCATCCTGCAGGCCAAGGTGGAATCGATTCAGGAGCGAACCCTGGGGCTGATGATCGCCGAACTACTGGGGCCGGCGGAAAAGACCCGCCAGGCCATCGACTATCTCGAAGCCCATGATCTTCACGTGGAGGTGCTCGGCCATGTCCAGCGCGATGATTGACCTGATCCTTCAGGCCACCCTCGATACGCTCTACATGGTAGGTGTGTCCGGAATCCTTTCGGCACTGCTCGGCGTACCGCTCGGCGTCATGCTGTATGTCACTCGGCCACGGCAGATACTCGCCCGCCCCGCCCTCAACCAGGTATTGGGTATCGTCACCAATATCGGCCGCTCGGTTCCCTTCATCATCCTGATGGTTGCCATCATCCCGTTCACACGCATGATCGTGGGCACGTCAATCGGCACCAACGCGGCCATCGTGCCGTTGACCATTGCGGCGATCCCCTTCGTGGCACGCCTGGTGGAAGGAGCGCTCAACGAGATTCCACCAGGCCTGGTCGAAGCGGCCCAGTCCATGGGGGCCACTCCCGGGCAGATCATCGCCAAGGTACTGTTGCCGGAAGCCCGAGGCGGCATCATCACCGGATTGACCATCACTGTCGTCACCCTGGTCAGCTACTCGGCCATGGCGGGAGCCGTGGGCGGTGGCGGGTTGGGCGACCTGGGCATTCGCTATGGCTACAACCGCTTCAACCCCACCATCATGCTGATCACCGTGGCGATCCTGGTCGTCATGGTCCAGGGCTTCCAGAGCCTGGGGGACTATCTGGTACGCAAATCCGACCGCAAGTAAAAAGAAGCACACAAAGGAGAAAGACCTCATGCAAGTGACCTTGACCCGTCTACTGGGCGCCGCCGCCCTCGCCGGCACCGCCCTGCTTGCCGGCTGCGGCAATGACGATGGCACTGCCGAGACCCGCTCGATCAAGGTCGGCACCATGTCCGGCCCCGAGTCCGAGGTAATGGAAGTGGCCGTGCAGCTTGCCAAGGAGCGCTACGATCTCACCGTGGAGATCATCGAATTTACCGACTACGTTTCTCCCAATGCCGCGCTGGCCGATGGCAGTCTCGATGCCAATGCCTTCCAGCACGAACCCTACCTGCGCAGCATGGTGGAAGATCGGGGTTACGACCTGACGGTTGCCGGCTACACCTTCGTCTACCCGATCGGCGCCTACTCGGAGAAGCACACCGATATCGACGATCTGCCGGAGCGTGCCATCATCGCACTGCCCAACGATCCCACCAACGGCGGCCGCGCCATGATCCTGATGCACAACGCCGGACTGATCGAGCTGGACGACCCCGAGAACCTCGAGGCCACCCCGGTCAACGTGGTCGAGAATCCGCATGGCTTCCGCTTCCGCGAGATCGAGGCGGCGCAGCTGCCACGGGTTCTGCCTGACGTGGACCTGGCGTTCATCAACAATACCTTTGCCCAGCCCGCCGGCCTGAGCCTGGACGATGCCCTGGTGCAGGAAGGCCCGGAATCCCCCTACGTCAACCTGATCGCCGTGCGCAGCGGCGACGAGGAACGCGAAGAGATCCAGCAGCTGGTTTCCGCCTACCAGAGCGAAGAGGTCGCCGCCATGGCACAGGAGCTGTTCGAGGGCGGTGCCGTTCCCGGCTGGGAGTGACCCGCAAGAGAAAGGGCCGGCGCTTGCGTCGGCCCTTGCGTATCGGGCAGGCGGACCATCGCAATGCCTCAGCGCATCCGCTTCTCGACCTTGTTCACACGCTCTTCCAGGCTCTGGTCCTTGTCCGTCGCCGTGGCAACCCGAATCGAGCTGTCGACGCGGGGTGCGCCTCTCTCGTGCAGGACGTCATGACAGCGCTGAATCACCCTCATCACCTCCTCCCACGAGCCTTCGAGGTTGGTACCATGCGCATGCAAATGGTACTTGAGCCCCGCCTCCTCGATGATCTCCTCGCAGGCCGCGACATGGGATGACAGCGAAGCACCCGCTCCCAGCGGGGTAATGTTCACATCGGCAATCACGCGCATCGTTCAATCCTCCTGATCGACTTACCGGGTTGTCCCTACTCCGAAACCTAGTTATGCCTTCACCATTATTCAACCGCCCGAGCCAGGGGAAGCCGGCCTGCAACCCGATGCCCTTCGGCCAGGGCGTCTGTCGCGCGGCAGCCCGCACCCGCGAGACACAACGCAGGACGACGTCCACGCTGCCCTGACGCCCTCCATCGACCATCGCCGGGAGTGGGCTGCCCCAAGCCGATTCGCGAACAATACAAGAAGGAAGAAGGAGGGCGGCTGGTTCCGGTACACCCGTGGTTTCCGCGCTTACGTGGCTACCCAGGAGGAATCTGCAAAGGGTCGTGGATGAGGCACAAGCCGTGACATGGACAGCGTCCAGCTGACGGCTCCCAGCCACCACCCGGCCCCGCATTATTTCGAGACGTAATAATAAATGCGTACAAATCTCAGTTCGACACAAAGAGGGACGCAGGGCATGGTAGAGGTGGCACCACGGATGGTGCCGAGTAACGGGACAAGGGCCCAGCCGCTCGGCCGGGCCCTTTCGTGCGCGACGCATGCCATTCCTGGCAGTCCTCTCCTGTAGCGACTATAGTCCGTACCCCCGCGCTTCGATGCAATCACTTGCATAATTTCATAACCCAGGTTATGTACAATCTGTACTATAGCTGTCATTATGTATGAGTATGATAAGGAAGCCTGCCGAGCCTGAGTGGCTCGATGAGCCAAGGATGCACGAACAGGACGTTCGTGGAGAGCAAGACAGGGAAGCAATGATCAGCCCGGCCCGCAAGGGTCGGGCTTTTTGCCTTTTTGGGCTAGCCCGTGCGGCAAGCGGCAGAAATGTCGGTGGTGTCGTCTGTCTGATCGACGCCCCCGAAGGGCTGCGGGGGCATTGGAAACTTGGTAGGACCAAGCGGATTTGAACCGCTGACCTCCACGATGTCAACGTGGCGCTCTAACCAACTGAGCTATGGTCCTGAATAGATGCTTGCCGGGAAACTGGTAGGACCAGGCGGATTTGAACCGCCGACCTCCACGATGTCAACGTGGCGCTCTAACCAACTGAGCTATGGTCCTTCGTCCAGCAGGCACATAAGTGCCTCGGCAACGGATGCACATCTTACCGATATCGCTGGATTTTGCAAGCGTTCAGGGTTCGCTTTTCACCCGCTCGACCGCTTCCAGCCAGCCCTGATAGAGCCGCTCGCGCTCCGCTTCCGGCATTTCGGGTAGAAAGCTCTTCTCGCAGCGCCACAGCTCTGCGATTTCGTCGAGGTCGCGATACCAGCCAAGGTGGAGCCCTGCCATATAGGCGGCGCCCAGTGCCGTCGTCTCGAGAATGGTAGGACGGTCGACCTGGACCCCCAGCATGTCGGCAAGGAACTGCACCAGCCAGCTGTTCTTCACCATGCCTCCGTCCACTCTCAGCTTGCCCGGTGTGGCGTCCATATCGTCCCGCATGCAGGTCTGCAGGTCGCGAGTCTGGTAGCAGACCGCCTGGAGCCCGGCCGCCACGATTTCTCCTATGCCGGTATCCCGGGTCAGACCGAAGATGGCGCCCCGCGCCTTCGGGTCCCAGTGCGGGGCGCCGAGACCGGTAAAGGCCGGCACGAGATAGACGTGATGGCCATCCCGGGTCTGCCTGGCCAGCGCCTCGGTCTCGGCCGCATCGTCAAACAGCCTGAGGCCATCGCGCAGCCACTGCACGGCGGCACCGGCCACGAAGATGCTGCCCTCCATGGCATAGGTGGTCTTGCCGTGGAGCCGATAGGCCACGGTGGTCAGCAGCCGATTGCGTGAGGTGGCGGCCTTGTCGCCGGTATTGACGATCATGAAGCAGCCGGTGCCGTAGGTGCTCTTGCCCATGCCGGGCTCGAAGCAGGCCTGGCCAACCAGAGCCGCCTGCTGGTCCCCCACTACGCCGGCTATGGGGAGCTCGCCTCCCAGCCAGTGCGCCTCGGCATAGCCGAAATCGGCGCTGCAATCGCGCACCTCGGGTAACAGGCCCTCGGGAATGTCGAAGAGTTCGAGCAGGTCTGGATCCCACTGCTGGCCGTGAATATTGAACAGCATGGTACGGGAGGCATTGGTGGCGTCCGTGGCATGCACCTTCCCCCCCGTGAGACGCCAAAGCAGGAAGGTGTCGACGGTACCGAAGGCCAGCTCGCCACGCCCGGCACGCTCGCGGGCGCCCTCGACGTTATTCAGCAGCCAGGTCAGCTTGGTGGCCGAAAAATAGGGGTCGATGAGCAGCCCCGTGCGGGACTGGACCATGTCGCCACACCCTTGCTCCCGCAGCGCCTGGCAACTGTCGGCCGTGCGACGATCCTGCCAGACGATGGCGTTGTAGAGCGGCTCCCCGGTGGCCCGATCCCATAGCAGCGTGGTCTCGCGTTGATTGGTGATGCCGATGCCGCCAATGGTTTCCAGCGTCACGCCGGCCTGCGCTATCACCTCTCGGCTGGTTGCCAGAACGGTTTCCCAGATGGCCTCCGGATCGTGCTCGATCCAGCCGTCATGGGGAAATTGCTGCGGAAACTCCTGCTGCGCCACCTGGACCACACGGCCGCCGCGGTCGAAAAGAATGGCACGGGAACTGGTTGTGCCCTGGTCAATGGCAAGCAGGTAGTCGGCCATGATACGTCCTGTCATTGTATGTTCGTTTATGATCATCAAGAGTACTGCAGTGTGTTCGCAATGCTCTACGACTTTTGGCGCATGTGCAGAACCGCCACCTGCCGATGCCATGCCGGATGGCTTACAATCGTGCGATCGAAAAGGGAGCCGACATGAACCAGCAGCAACGTCAGGATGCCATCGTCGACCTGGTGCGCCGCCAGGGGTATGCCAGCATCGAGCAGCTCACGGAGCACTTCGCCGTTACCCCCCAGACAGTCCGGCGCGACCTCAATGCCCTGGCTGGCGAGGGGTTGATTCGCCGGGTTCATGGCGGTGCCGGCCTCGAATCGAGCACGGTCAATACGGCCTACAGTACCCGCAAGAACCTGAATCTCGAAGCCAAGCGCCGAATCGCGATCCTGGTAGCCAGCCACATTCCCGATCATGCCTCGCTGTTCATCAACATCGGCACCAGCAACGAGGTCGTGGCGGAAGCGCTGCTCGAGCACCAAGGGCTGGAAGTCATCACCAACAACCTGAATGTGGCGGCCATTCTCCAGCACAGGGAGAACTTCAACGTCATCATTGCCGGGGGCCAGGTACGTTCCCGCGATGGCGGCATCATTGGCGAAGCCACTATCGATTTCATCAACCAGTTCAAGGTCGATTACGGCATCATCGGCATCAGTGGTATCGACGAGGACGGTTCCCTGCTCGAGTTCGACTACCAGGAAGTGCGGGTCGCCCAGGCTATCATACGGAATTCGCGGCAGGTGTACCTGACGGCCGATCATTCGAAATTCCATCGCAACCCGGTCGTACGCCAGGGCAATATCGCCCAGTTGGATGCCCTCTTTACCGACAGGCAGCCTCCGGAAGCGATCGTGCACCTGATGCAGGCCCATGACGTGGCGCTGCACATTGCCTGACCCGGCCCTCGCCTCCCCGTTCGATCCAGCAGTCAACAACACCTGCCCGGTCATGCCGGCGCCATATTGGCCCGACGCCTGCGTTTTCAACACTTGATGTTCGGTTTCGATTCATCTATGTTCGCTTTCAAACATGATGAGATTGACTGGCGTACGACTGCGCCGGCTGACCGGAGCCCATCCCCATGACGGACACTTCTCGCGATCTCCTCGATATCTTCATCATCGGCGGAGGCATCAATGGCACCGGCATCGCCAACGATGCCGCCGGCCGCGGGCTTTCCGTCGCGCTATGCGAGCAGGCGGACCTCGCCGGTGCCACCTCTTCCGCCAGCAGCAAGCTGATTCATGGCGGCCTGCGCTACCTGGAGCACCGCGAATTTCGGCTGGTGGGGGAAGCGTTGCGGGAACGGGAAATCCTGCTGAAGAAAGCGCCTCACATCATCTGGCCGCTGCGCTTCATCCTGCCGCACCGTTCACATCTGCGCCCCGCCTGGGTGATTCGCGCCGGCCTGTTCCTTTACGATCATCTGGGGAAGCGCAAGCAGCTACCCGGTTCCAAGGGAGTGCGCTTCGATGTCGACATCCCCTTGAAATCGGAAATCGTGCGCGGTTTCGAGTATTCCGACTGCTGGGTCGATGACGCCCGGCTGGTGGTGCTCAATGCCCTCCAGGCACGAGAAGGTGGCGCCGAAGTGCTGGTACGGACGCGCTGCACGGGCGTACGCCAGGAGCAGGGGCGCTGGTGCATCGAGCTGGAGAATGTCCGTACGGGTGATCGCTTCCAGCGCTATTCCCGTACCCTGGTCAACGCGACCGGCCCATGGGTGGAAAAGGTGATTCGTGAGCAGGCCAACCGCCCCTCGCGCTATTCGATTCGCATGATCCAGGGGAGCCACCTGATCGTTCCCAGGCTCAACACCGATGACAGGGCGTATATCCTGCAGAACGGCGACCGCCGGATCGTCTTCGTGCTTCCCTACGAGGACGACTTCAGCCTGGTGGGCACCACCGACCGCCGCTATGAAGGCGACCCTGGCCAGGTCACGACCACGGGAGAGGAAATCGATTACCTGCTCGGGGTGGTCAATGACCATTTCCGCCAGCAGTTGAGCCGAGACGACGTGATTACCACCTTCTCGGGCGTGCGCCCTCTGTGCGACGACGAGTCCCCCGACCCTTCAGCGATGACGCGCGACTATACGCTGGAGATGGATGACCAGGGTGCCCCCCTGCTCTCGGTATTCGGCGGCAAGATCACCACGTATCGCAAGCTGGCCGAAGCGGCGCTGAAACTGCTGGGACCCTCGCTGCCCACCATGGGGAGCCCCTGGACGGCAGGGGCGTCCTTGCCCGGTGGGGATATCGGGGACCAGGCGGCCTTCACCCAGCGACTGCTGAATGACTATCCCTGGTTAGGCGCCGACCGTGCACGGCGCTTTACCCGTAGTTACGGCACGCTATGCCTGCGCTTCCTGAGAGATACCACCTGTGAAGCAGACCTTGGGGAAGCGTTCGGTGCCGGCCTGACCGCTGCCGAGGTCGACTATCTCATCGCTCATGAGTGGGCCGTCAACGTCGAGGACATCCTGTGGCGGCGCACCAAGCTCGGCCTGCGCCTGACGCCCCGGCAAATGGAACACCTGACGGCCCATGTCGATAGCCATCGACAGGTACTGGCCGCCTGACAGACGGCCGCGTTTGCCAGCCTTCCGACAGCCGGGCCCACCCTTAGCCAGGGATGCCGCCCTGGGTCAGGCTCATTGGATCGAGTAGACGTTCCAGCTCTTCGCGGCTCAGGTCGGTCTGCTCTTCGGCCACGTCGATGACAGGACGCCCCGCCTTGTAGGCTTGCTTCGCAATGGCTGCCGCCGCGTCGTAGCCGATCACCGCGTTGAGTGCGGTGACCAGAATGGGATTGCGCGCCAATGGCTCGGCCAGGTTGTCCCCGCGCACCGTGAACGTGGCGATGGCGCGATCAGCCAGCAAGCGTGATGTCTGGCTCATCAGCGTGATCGAGGAAAGCAGGTTGTAGGCGACCAGCGGGAGCATCACGTTCAGTTGGAAGTTGCCGCTCTGCCCCGCCACGGTCACGGCGGCATCCATTCCGATGACCTGGGCCGCCGCCTGCGCCGCCGACTCGGGAATGACGGGGTTGACCTTACCCGGCATGATCGAACTGCCAGGCTGCAGGGCTTCCAATTCGATTTCACCGAGCCCGGCCAAGGGGCCGGAATTCATCCAGCGCAGGTCATTGGCGATCTTCATCACGACGCAGGCCAGCCCCTTGAGCTGACCGGAGAGTTCCACCGCCGCATCCTGGGAAGCCAGGCTGGCGAAGAAGCTGTCATTGGGCGACAGAGCAAGCCCGGTCTGGTGGCTCAATTCCTGCGCCATTCGCCGGGCAAACTCGGGGTGGGCATTGATGCCGGTGCCGACCGCGGTACCGCCCTGGGCCAATCGGCACAAGCGCAGCATGGCGCTGTCCAGGCGCTCGATGGCCTGGCCTACCTGGCTCGACCACCCTCCCAGCTCCTGACCGAGCCGCAGCGGCATGGCATCCATCAGGTGGGTACGCCCTGTCTTCACCACCCCATCGAGCTCTTGCGCCCGCCTGTCGATGGTGTTCCGTAGATGGACCAGCGCCGGGCGCAGCGACGTCGTTGTTCCGATGGCGGCCGAGAGGTGAATGGCTGTCGGTATCACGTCATTGCTGGACTGCCCCATGTTGACATGATCATTGGGTCCCACCGCCGTCCCCTCGCGGCTCGCCAGATGGGCAATGACTTCATTGACGTTCATGTTGCTCGAGGTGCCCGACCCGGTTTGAAAGACATCGATCGGAAACTGGTCGTCATGATGACCGTCGATGATCGACTGGGCCGCCTCGACAATGGCTTCCGCGCGGTCGCCCTCCAGCAACCCGAGATCTCGGTTGACCCTCGCCGCCGCCAGTTTTATGCGCGCAATGGCGTGAATGAAGGCTGTCGGCATCGACTGGCCCGAAACGGGAAAATTATTGACCGCCCTCTGGGTCTGGGCGCCATAGAGGGCGTTGCCGGGTACCTTCAGCTCACCCATGCTGTCA
This sequence comes from Billgrantia endophytica, assembly GCF_002879615.1. Classification (GTDB taxonomy): domain Bacteria; phylum Pseudomonadota; class Gammaproteobacteria; order Pseudomonadales; family Halomonadaceae; genus Halomonas; species Halomonas endophytica. The sequence continues at coordinate 102,026 of NZ_PNRF01000043.1, read as the reverse complement.
CGCTCGATGCGATGCTCGCTCATTGCCGTCTCCTTTGCTTGTCGAGAGCCTGTGGTCACCTTGGTTCCCTGTCGGGTTTCATGCAAGGTTCCTTTTCGGCGGACGCTGAAGGGCGAGATCCTGACAGGTATCAAGTTGAACAATGTTTTCTTTGCTTCGTTGCGCCAGAAACTGATAACTATCGTGGCAGCACGCCCTCGCACTACCTAGGATGCAGGGGCAATTGTCACCGGCCCGTCAACCGGCCTTACAAGTATCACGACAGGGGGAAGTACCATCATGGAAGATTCGTCAGCTCTCGTGCTCTTGCCGCAAGAACAACTCACCCTGGCCCATGCTCACGAGACCGGAGAGCTTCACCGCTACCGGCAGCTTGCCCTCAGCTTTCTACCAACCGCCTCTCATGTCAGCAGTCTCATGACGACGCTTGGGGAAGAGTGCGAACGTCGCCTGCAGACACTATCGGCTGCTGCCGAGCGGCTGGAGTTGGTTGACTGCCTGCCGAAACAGAGCCCCAACATGCCCCCCCGCTTCGCGAAGACACGGCAGCACTTCTTCGTGATTGACCATGCCATGGGAGAGCAGATGTTCGAGCAGGCCCTGGAGGGCGCCAGAGAATCGCGGTTGTTCCTGGAATGGCTACTGGAGACCACTCCCACCCCCGAACTGTATGAGCCCTTGCGGGCGTTCGCCATGGAAAAAGGGACGGAATACCACATTCTCCTGGAAAGCCAGGAGCAATGGCGACTCGACGCGGATTCTGGCGCGACACGACCGGAGCTCTGGACATCGAGCCCGCTGGTTTCGGGCCTGTCGCGTTGCAGTGAGAAGTGAGGAACCGAGTCATGACCCAGGCCCCGCCAGGCCCGGGTCGCTTCGCCAGGCCATTGCTTTGGCAGGCGACGTCATGACCGTCAGACTTTCCGATAGCGGCGGCCATTGGCCTCGGCCAAGCGGTTCATGCGCCCCAGATCGAGTAGCTGGAATTCCCGTCCCTGTATGGCAAGTAGGGCCTGGCGTTGATAGGCCAGCAAGGTACGGCCCACGGTTTCCGGCGTGAGGCCCAGGTAGCTACCGATGTCGGCACGGGACATTGCCAGGTGAAACGTGTGGGGGGAATAGCCGCGCAGGCGAAACCGATCGGAAATCGCCAGGAGAAAACAGGCAAGCCGTACCTCGGCGGTACGGTGCAGAAGCCTGTGTAGCTTGAACCGCTCACCGTGGATCTCCTGGCTCAGGGTCTGCTGCAGTTGACGACGCAGGCTGGGGACCCGGCCACACAGGTCATCCAGCGGGCTATAGGGCAATTCACACACGGAGGTGGATTCCAGCGCAACGATGGTGCCCTGGTATGCGCCAGCGGCAATGGCATCGAGGCCTACCAGTTCGCCCGGCAGGAAGAAGGCCGTTACCAGGCGCTCATTGCTCTCCGTCGTGGTGACCTGCTTGAGGCTCCCGGAACGGACTGCGAACAGGCTTGCGAATGGCGTGCCCTGGACAGCCAACCGCTCCTGCTTGCCGAGCGTCGGCCTGGGACACATGAGCCCGTTGAACTCGGCGACCTCATCCCGGGAGAGTTCCTTGGGCAGGCACAGCGAACCCAGGTGACATGTCCGGCAGTCGACTCCGTCCTGGCTGGCCTTGCGTAGCATCCTGCTCTTGAACGCCATGGCAACTACCTACCGCTGTCAGGAATGGCCCCTTGCAGTATAGGAGAGGGCCAGGGCGGCATGGAGCAGGTTGGCAGGCAAATGAGGACAACCATGCTTTGATGCGCGCCTGCTTCAGAAGCAAAGGCTCAATGGAATGAAGAAAACCATACTGCATGAACGGTCGTCCCGGCCTAAGGTGAGTGCTGCGACGCGCAATGGATTACGGAAAGCCGATGACAAGGCTTCGCCTCACGACATAGAAAAACGAGTGGTATCGGGCAAGTCATCGCTACAGGGGGGGGACCCATGCAAACATCACCCTGGCTTGGCTCGGACATTCTGAGCCGGTTGGTCAACAACGTTGGAAAGCTGTTCATCAGTCACTTGTGGGAGCATTTTCCCGAGCACATGTTCATCCTGCGGGCCGATGGCCCCAGGGAATTCGTCATCGAGGCGCTCAACCCCGCCCAACCGTCCATGCTGGGCGATGGCCTGTCGTGTGTCGGTCGACGAATCGATCAGTTGCTTCCGGCACAACTGGCCAAAGACGTCATCGCCCACTGTGTCCGGTGCGTCGAGGAAGGTATTCCGGTCCGCTATGAGGAAACCGGCGTGTTTCTGGACAGGGACGGTCTGTACCGACACGGGCGCTGGCAGATATTGATGGTGCCGATACCCAATTCGGACGGCGTGATGACCCACCTGTTTGGCATGGCCAAGGAGCTCGGTGAACAACATCCCGGCCACCTTGGCCAAGAAGCACCCAGCCAGGAACTCGAGCGCCGCGTGGTCGAGCGTACCGCGGAACTGTTGGCAGCCAACCGGCAACTGACCCACCTGGCGACTCATGATGATCTCACCGGCGCCTATAACCGCCGACACATGATGACGCTGGCCGATACCGAACTCAAACGGGCACAGCGCTACGGGCAACCGCTTAGCCTGATGATGCTCGATGTCGATAACTTCAAGACCATCAATGATGGGGTTGGACACATCGCGGGCGACCAGGCCTTGCGAGACGTGGCGGGCACCATCATGGCCACGGTGCGTGACTGCGACCTGGTTGGGCGCTATGGCGGAGATGAGTTCATTCTCCTGATGCCGGAGACCACCGCCACAGGGGCATGGGAGATGGCCGAACGGCTCCGCGCCACGCTCAAGCATGCCACTCCGACGACGGTGAGCATCGGCATCGCCACCCTGGCTTCAGGCAGCCAGACTCTGGAAGAGCTGATAGCATGTGCCGATAGCCTGCTTCTGCAGGCCAAGCGCAACGGCCGTAACCGAATAGAGCTTCCAGGCAACGTACCGCCTGGTTCTCTGGACTTCGCTCCTGCCGGATTGGCAAGGTAGGTCCTACTCGACATGCGCCCCGCTGGCCAGTTGGGTCCGTGCAGTACCAGCAGTATTAGTACGACTGAACCGGGGCTTACAAAAATGAGCCAAAACCATATTGCACCGCACAAATCGCTTTGCTATTGTGCGGTGCAGCAGGGCGGGATCTCCCCGTTCGTCTATCAGTTCAAGAACCCCGGAGGTTCCTATCATGACCAACACTTTCAGCTTTGACCCCAAGCAATTCGATACCAAGCAGTTCGAAGCCATGTTCTTTGGCCCGGCCCGTGCCTATGCGGCGCTGAGCGTGGATTACACCGAAAAGCTGGTCAATGCTCAACTGGACGCTACCAAGGCTTACACCGAAACCGGTCTGGCCCAGATCCGCGACCTGATGAACGTCAAGGATGCCGAAGGTCTGCGCACCTACATGGAAGGCCAGCAGCAGGTCGCCAAGGACCTGACCGAGCGCCTGAAGGGCGATGCCGAGAAAGTGGTCTCCCTGCAGCAGGACTTCGTGCAGAAGAGCCAGAAGCTGGCCGAGTCCAACGTCAAGCAGGCTCAGGAAACCACCACCAAAGCTGCCAAGTAACGCTCTGGTGGCCGGCCCCGGGCCGGCATGACGACAAGACCCGTCGATCCCCGATCGACGGGTCTTTTACGTTTCGGTCTCTCTGCCACGTTTCCCTTGCCGGGGGGTGTCTCAACCCGTCGTGCATCGTTTATTCTCGTAGCGCACGGGCAACATCACGAGGATGCAACACATGAAAGCCTGGATACCAGTGGCCGTTCTCAGCCTGACCCTGGCAGGCTGCCAGATGTGGGAACCGGCGCCCTCTCCCGAGCGTATCGAAGTCATCGATGTCGGTGAGACACGCGATCCCGACGTCGATTCCCCCGTCACGCCGGGTCGCGTGGCACGCCAGGTGGCATTCCCGGAGTCCGAGTATGCGGCTCTGGAAACGTCTGGCTCTGCCGCCATCAGCGGGCGGCTGGCATTGAATGGCGTGGCTGGAGCGGGAGAAACGGTGTCGATGGCACCCGTGACCACCTATTCTGCCGAGGCGGCCGAGCAGGCCCTGGCAGGGCGTGCCGTGGAGCCCGCCGACCCTCGGGCAAGGGAGTACACCCATACCGCCCGCACCGACGACAACGGCAACTTCACGATGCAGGGGCTGCCTGCCGGCGAGTTCTACGTCTCGGGGAGTGTGGTCAATCCTGCCAATGGAGAGCGACAGGTCATCATCCGGCAGATATCGCTACGCAGCGGTCAGAGACAGGAGGTCAACCTGAGCCAATGACCACCGTTAGCGCTCTCGGGCGGAACTACCAGCCCAGCGCCTGCTTGACGAAAGGTATGGTCAGCCTGCGCTGGGCGGAGAGAGAGGCGCTATCGAGTACAGCCAACGCCTCGCAGAGCTCGCCAAGCCCGCGCGGTCCACGGTGCAGAATGTAGCGTGCCACGTCACCGGGCAACTGCATTCCCCGTATCCGGGCACGTAGCTGCAGCGCCTGGAGACGTTCTTCATCGTCGAGACCCTGCAAGTGAAAGGTGACCCCCCAGGTGAGGCGGGAGGCCAGGTCCGGCAACTTGGTCGGCAGCTGACGCGGCGAAACGCCAGCCGCCATGATCAAGTGCCTGCCGGCATCCCTCAGCCGGTTGAACGCGTGGAACAGTCCCTCCTCCCAGCGCTTCCGCCCCACTACCGCATCGACATCATCAATGGCCACCAGGTCCAACCGTTCGACCTCCTCGAGCATCAGAGGCGGAAAATGACCCAGTTCTTCCAATGGCAGGTACAAGGCCCGCATGTCCCTGTCGGAAGCGGCATGACAGGCCGCCTGCAGCAGATGGGTGCGTCCGGTGCCGGGCGCCCCCCACAGGTAGAGAAAAGGCTCTCCCCCCTCGTCCAGCTGATGAGACAAGCGATCCATGAGCGTGGCGTTACTGCCCGGCAAAAAGCTGGCGAACGTGGCATCGTCACGCAGCCCCACTCCCAGCGGTAGCTGGGCCGGTGCTCGGCTCATGGAGAATCCTCATCGTGTCTCTTGCGTAGACTGGTATCGTACAAGCTACTGCGCTTGTAACGATCCTTCAGTTCACGCAAGAGTACCATGATCACCGCCGCTGCCGGCAGCGCCAGCAAGACCCCGGTGAAACCGAAGAGCGTCCCCCCTGCCAGCACGGAAAAAATCACGGCAACGGGATGCAGACCGATCTTGTCTCCCAGCAACTTCGGCTGCAGCACCGTGCTTTCAATGATCTGCCCGAACGTGAACACGGCCACGACGCCGAGCAGTGCCAGCCAGGTCCCGAATTGGAAGAAGGCCACGATCAGCGCCACACCGATACCGACGATGAACCCCAGGAAGGGTACGATGCTGGCCAGCCCCGCCACCATGCCGATCAATAGTCCGAAGCGAATGCCCATCAACGTCAGCCCGATGGAGTAAATGGCCCCGAGGGTCAGCATGACCAGCAGTTGACCGCGCAGGAAGGCCGACAGGACATCGTCACAGCGGGAAACCAGGCGCACCGCCTCGGGCTCCCACTGGCGTGGCACCAGGTTGCGCAGGTTCTCCAGCAGCCGCCCCCAGTCCAGAAGCAGGTAAAAGGTCACCACGGGAATCAATGCCACATAGGTTGCCCAGGTAACGAACGCCATGCCCGAGCGTCCTATCTGGCCCAGGAACTGGGCCAGATAGCCACCGGCATCCTGCCAGTGCTCCACTAGTGTTTCCTGCACGTCGCCGAGGTCCGCCGCGACATCCAGCCCGGTCCAGCCCCGAACCTGGGGCGCCAACACCGTTTCCACCCACTCGAAGATGCCGGGCACCACCTGCCCGAACTGCCTTACCTGCTGGACCGCCAGGGGAATCAGCACCAGCAGTGCCAGCCCCAGACCCAGCGACAGCAGCAGGAAGACGACACAGACCGCCAGCGTCCGCGACAGGCCCCAGTGCTGGACTCGATTGGCCAGCGGATCGGCCAGGTACGCCAGGATCATGCCGGCGATAAACGGCATCAGCATCGTTTCCAGCTGGAACAGCAGCCATATCACGACAACCGCCGCTATCGGAATCCCCCACTCTCTGCGCATCGCACACTCCCTGAGTTTGGCCGACCACGGCGATGCGAGCCGTGCGCCGTAATGCTACAATTCGGGCCCGATCTTGCCCACTGTTCGTCGGCCCGTTCCCGGGTATCGACGCGCCAAGTCGATGGTATCTCGACAGCGATTCATTAACAGCGACTTTTTATACAGGACAGGCCATGACCGATTCCACTTCCGACCAGCCGTCCCAGGCACCGCTCAGCTACAAGGACGCAGGGGTCGATATCGACGCCGGCAACAGCCTGGTCGAACGCATCAAGGGCGTCGCGAAGCGCACCACTCGGCCGGAGGTCATGGGCGGTCTCGGCGGCTTCGGGGCTCTCTGCCAGCTGCCCACCGGTTACCGCGAGCCAGTGCTGGTGTCCGGTACCGACGGTGTCGGTACCAAGCTTCGCCTGGCCATGGATCTCGGCAAGCATGACACCATCGGCATCGATCTGGTGGCCATGTGCGTCAACGACCTCGTTGTCGCCGGCGCCGAGCCGCTGTTCTTCCTCGACTACTATGCCACGGGCAAGCTGGATGTCGACATCGCCGCGGATGTGGTCACCGGCATTGGCGAGGGATGCGAGCGCTCCGGCTGCGCCCTGGTGGGTGGCGAGACCGCGGAAATGCCCGGCATGTACGAAGGCAGCGACTACGACCTTGCCGGGTTCTGCGTCGGCGTGGTGGAGAAGGACGAGATTCTCGATGGCAGCAAGGTTGCCGAAGGTGATGTGCTGCTGGGCATCGCCTCTTCGGGGCCTCACTCCAACGGCTACTCGTTGATCCGCAAGATCCTCGAGGTGAGCGGTGCATCGCTGGATACCGCCATCGACGGGCAGCTTCTCGGCGATGCCCTGCTGGTGCCGACCCGCATCTACGTCAAGCCGCTGTTGTCTCTGATCAAGGAGAGCGACGTTCCCGTACATGCCCTGTCGCACATCACGGGAGGTGGCCTGCTGGAAAACGTTCCCCGCGTGCTGCCCGAATCGCTAGGCGCCCGCATCGATGTGGCCAGTTGGACCCGCCCTGCCATCTTCGACTGGCTGCAGGAACAGGGCAACGTCGACGAGCATGAGATGCACAGGGTGCTCAACTGCGGCATCGGCATGGTGATCGTCGTACCGGCCAACCAGGCCGACAAGGCCCGCGCGCACCTGCAGGCCCTGGGCGAAACCGTCTATCGCATCGGTGAGATCGAGGTACGCCGGAACAAGGAAGAGCCGGTCCGTCTGGAGAACCTCAAGGCATGAGTGATCCGAACTTCACGCACGATTCACCACAGAGCGATACGCTGAACGACTTCACCCCCGAACCCAGCGAGGTTCGGCGGGTGGTCGTGCTGATTTCCGGTAGCGGCAGCAACCTGCAGGCCCTGATCGATGCCCAGCATCACGGCGAGTTGGGGGGCGACATCGTTGCGGTGATATCCAACGTAGCGAATGCCCATGGGCTAGTGAGAGCCCGCGACGCCGGCATCGACGCCGTGGTGCTGCCCCACGGCGAATACGACAGCCGAGATGCCTATGATGGCGCCCTGATCAAGGTGATCGAGCGTCACCAGCCGGACCTGATCGTGCTGGCCGGCTTCATGCGCATCCTGACGCCACGCTTCGTGCAGCGCTACCTGGGACGCATGCTCAACGTCCACCCCTCCCTGCTACCCGCCTACCGGGGGTTGAACACCCATGCCCTGGCGCTGGCCGATGGCGTCACCGAGCACGGCTGTAGCGTCCACTTCGTCACGGAAGAGCTGGATGGCGGACCGGTGATCGTCCAGGCCGCCGTCGCCGTCACCGAAGGCGAGACCGAAGAGAGCCTCAGGGAGAAGGTGCATACCCGGGAGCACTTGATCTACCCCATTGCCGTGAAGTGGTTCCTGGAGGGTCGGCTACGGTTCGATGGCGAAGGCGCCACCCTGGATGGCACTCCCCTGCCACCCCAGGGGCTGCGGCTGTCGCATGCCGATGCCGCCGAGGAACTGGATGAAGAGGAACGGGACGAAGACTGACAGATCGGTACCTGCGCGGGGTTACCGGCGTTGGAAGCTCCGCCGGGGCGCCTGACGGCGCCAGTCGCGACGCAAAGCGGCGCTCCAACAGGGTGGAAAAAGCAGGGCGCCAGTCGCGATGCGGAGTCGAGGCGTCGAACCGAGCGCTCCAACAGCGATATTCTCCACCCCAGAAGAGACAAACAGCTGTCGGCGCAGCTTCAACTCACGACCGCGGGGTTGCTTCGCGCCTCAGGTCCTCGGCAGCGTTACGCCCCGCTGGCCCATGTACTTGCCACCTCGGTCCTTGTAGGACACTTCACACACCTCGTCGGATTCGAGGAACAGCATCTGCGCCACGCCTTCGTTGGCGTAGATCTTGGCCGGCAGGTTGGTGGTATTGGAAAATTCCAGGGTGACGTGCCCTTCCCATTCCGGCTCCAGCGGCGTCACGTTGACGATGATGCCACAACGGGCGTAGGTGGACTTGCCCAGGCAAATCGTCAGTACGCTACGCGGAATGCGGAAATACTCCACGGTGCGTGCCAGGGCGAACGAGTTGGGCGGAATGACGCAGACATCCCCCTTGATATCGACGAAGCTCTTCTCATCGAAGGCCTTGGGGTCGACGATCGCCGAGTGGATATTGGTGAACACCTTGAACTCGTCAGCACAACGTACATCGTAGCCATAGCTGGACGTCCCGTACGAGATCACCCGTTGGTCGTTCACATAGCGAACCTGATCAGCCTCGAAGGGTTCGATCATGCCTTCCCGCTCGGACATGCGGCGGATCCAACTGTCGGATTTGATACTCATGGGTCGTCCTGATGGTGTATCGAAACATGAAACCGGGCCGCCATCATAGCGGCCCATGCGGCAGGCGTCACGAATGCCCGTCGCACTCAGTCACTGAAGGAGATGCTCGGTCCTTCGGTTTGTTGCCCCTGGACCTGTTCCGCTATCTGTCGAGCCATGGAGCGGAAGGTGGCCGTGACGTCTCCATCCGGCTCGGCCACCACGGTCGGTCGGCCACTGTCGACCTGTTCGCGAATCGCCATCGTCAGCGGCAGGCGCCCCAGGACACGGGTCTCATACTCCTCGGCGATGCGCTCGCCGCCCCCTTCGCCGAAGATCGGCTCTCCATGGCCGCAGTTGGAGCAGATATGGAGGCTCATGTTCTCCACCACCCCGAGCACCGGCACATTCACCTTGCGAAACATCTCGATCCCCTTGCGGGCATCGAGCAGGGCGATGTCCTGTGGCGTGGTGACGATGACCGCACCGTTCACCGGGACCTTCTGCGCCAGGGTCAGTTGAATGTCACCGGTGCCCGGCGGCATGTCGATGAACAGCACGTCCAGGTCGTCCCAGGCAGTCTGGGTGAGCAGTTGCTGGAACGCCCCGGCCACCATGGGGCCACGCCAGACCATGGGTTCGCGGGTATCCACCATGAAGGCCATCGACATGGCCTGCAGGCCGTGCGCTTCCAAGGGCTTGAAGCGGTTCTCACCAGCGGCCTGGGGGCGCGTACCCTCCGCGACACCCAGCATCTGGGCCTGGCTGGGGCCGTAGATATCGGCATCCAGGATACCGACACGATACCCCTCGGCTGCCATGGCCAGTGCCAGGTTGACGGTCACGGTGGACTTGCCTACCCCACCCTTGCCGGATGCAACGGCAACTATATGCTTGACCCCTTCGATCACGATTGACTCCTTGTACTGATGCGTATCGTACCGATGCGTAGACGTAACCCGTTAACCGGATTTCTGCCAGTATAACGTGCCGGCAGTGGCGTCCCACCCTACAGGAGGACACACGGCGAGCCAGGCCCGCCGTGTGTCATGTCCTGCCGGGTCGACGGCTGTCACCGGTGCCCTTCAGCGTCAGCTTTCCTCGGCTTCGGCTTCCTCTTCCGATTCGGCCCCGCTCTGGTCGTCAGCCTCGGGGGCTGCCTGGCCGCCGGTCGTGCGGCTTTCGAGATCGGAGAGCTCGTCACGCCAGTTGGCCAACTGGGCCTCCAGCCGCGTCAGTTGCTCTTCACGCCGTTCGATGGCGGCTTCGATATCCTCCACTTCCTCACGCCCGATCTCGATCGCCACCACCAGGTCATCACGCTCCGAGCGGGCGTCATCGAGTTCCGCCACCGCCTCTTCGCGCGCCTCGCGGATCTCGCCTACTTCACGCTCGACCTCGCTGCGCCATGCCTCCAATGCCTCGATATCGTTCTCTAGCGCTTCGAGGGTGGCTTCTCGCTCGCTGATCCCCTCATTGAGCGTGTCCAGGCGCTCCTCGGCGGCGGCGGACTCCTCACGCAGCTCAGTCAGGTCGGATTCGGCCTGCTCCCGCGCGGCCTCGGCCTGCTGGCGAGCCTCCTCGGCTTCCTGACGCTCCTGCTCGGCTTCCTGGCGAGCTGCCTCGGCCTGCTGGCGAGCCTGCTCGGCTTCCTGACGCGCGCCCTCGGCATCGGTGCGGGCCTGGTCGATGGCCTCGTAGTCCTCCCGCAGGGCCGCTGCCGCCTCCTCCATCTCACCCTGTTCGGTCCGAGACGCCTCGATATCGGATTCCAGCGAGGAACGCGCTTCCTGAAGCTCGCCAAGGCGGGCTTCCGTTTCGGCCACCTCGGCTTCCAGGCGCTCGATGTCGCCACGCGCCGCCGCCTGTTCGTCGGCCAGGGCCGCTTCACTGGACTGGCGTTCCTCTTCGAGCTCGGCCAGTCGTGCCTGCAGAGCGTCGATATCCTCGCCGGCCTGGTCACGCTCACTGAGCTGGCCGACCAGATCCTGATGCTCTCCCTCAAGCGCCGTCAGCTGCTCTTCGAGGGCTTCACTCCGTTCCTTGTGGGAGCTGGCGTTGTTATGAGCGAAAATGGCCCAGATCACGCCAAGAATCGCCACGGCCACCAGGGCCTTGACGCGATTGTCCTTAATCAATGATTGTTGTGAGGTCTCCGACATGTGACGTTTCCTCTCTGTCTCAGGCTGCGAATCGGTCGGCACGGGCCGTGCGGCTTGGTTACATCAACTTCAGCATACAGAGCCATCACGAGAGTGCAATGTGAGCGGCGAATTGGCTCAGAATCGCTCACGGTTTCCGAGATAACGCCACAGGCCCACCGGCACACGCCCCAGGGAGACCCCACCGATCCGCAACCGCTTCACCGACACCACCTCCAGCCCCACCGCCCGGCACATGGCCTCCAGTTGACCCGGTATCATGCCCTTCACGGCGAAGCGAAGGCGATTCTCGCTCTGCCAGCTGACCTTGCAGGGTGCCAGCCGCCGCCCGGGAACGGCAGCGCCATGGCGCAGCGTATCCAGTTGCTCGTCATCGAGCGTGCCGCGCACGTCGATCAGCACTTCTTGTTCGAGCCGCGAGAGGTTCTCGCTCAACCGTCGCTCCACACGGCGATCCTGGGTGAAGACCAGCAGGCCTCCCGCCCCCCGCCCCAGGGGCATCATCGGCGTCAGGCCGCGAAAGTGCGCCTTGAGCGGGCTCGATCCGGACGGATCCTCGTCCCAGTGGGCCTCCACGTTGATCAAGGCCCGCGCCAGACCCGACGCGTCAGCGACACCATGGTCCGGAGGGCAATTGAGCAACAGGGTGGCCGGGGGGATCTCCTCGGCCCTGGCGTTGGGCGCCAGTTCAACACGCTGTCGGCCGACCTTGAACTGCGGCTCCTCGATCACTTGACCATCGACGGACACCCAGCCGCCGGCAATGTACAGCTCGGCTTCACGGCGCGAACACGGATGCTGGCGTGCCAGGCGCTTGGAAAGGCGCTCCGCCGGGTCATCGGAGCCACCGGCGCTGTCGGAAACCGTATCCCGGATGGTCATGTGCGATCCTCGACCTTGCCGCGCAATGCCTTGTGCTGGCCCCGCTTTTTCTTGCTGTCGATGCGGCGCTGCTTGGCGCCCTTGCTCGGCCGGGTGGCGATACGTTTCTTCGGTGCATACATCGCGCTCTTGATCAGCGCCTTGAGGCGAGCCAGTGCCTCGTTACGGTTGCGCTCCTGGGTGCGATGGGATTGTGCCTTGATGATCACGACGCCATCGCGGGTAATGCGCTGGTCATTGAGCGCCAGCAGCTTTTCCTTGAGCTCCCCGGGCAGACTGGAGGCACGGATGTCAAAGCGCAGGTGGATGGCCGTGGAGACCTTGTTGACGTTCTGGCCGCCGGCTCCCTGGGCACGGACCGCCTGCATGTCGATGTCATGGTCGGGGATGACGACCTGGCGAGAGAGTTCCAGCATTTGCCTGCCTTGTGCCGACCTGTGATACGAATCATGGGTCAATGTAAGAATAGGGGTGACGCCTGCTACCAGCCAGGCACCGTTCACGGCGCTTACCGCGACGACTCGATACGCCAGTTGGAAAGCCAGGCGGAGCCTTCCACCTCGAACCCGAGCTGCCTGAGCCATCTGGCCACGGCCAGGTTGGACTGGTGGGCCAGCCAGTATGCGCGTGGATGGGGAACGAACTCGAGGCCGAACTCCTCGACATATACCGGGTCACCTTCCTCCCGGTCGAAATAGGCATCCAGCTTTCGCTGCAGCGCTTCCACCCGCTCGCTCTCGGCCTCGAGGGTATAGACGTGCATCAGACCCTCGGGGGCCAGGCGGGAGAATTCACGGGGCGAGGAGACGTCGTCGTGTACACCACGCCCAAGGCCGCTCCTGGTTGGCCACAGCAACGCCATCATACCAGCCAGAAGATGTCGCCGGCCTTCCACGTACCAGCTCCACTCACCATAGCTGTAACGGACCATGCCGCCTTGGTGATGCGGCAGCACCAGGCTGGCATGTCGGCCATGGTCGATCAGATGGATCTCGACCGGCTCCGACAGGCTTGTCGGCGGCACCACCCGACCGACGCAACCCGTCAGCAGCAGTACCGAGAGGATCACGATCAGGCCACGTCGTCTTGTCAGGGTGAAACGCATGTCAGAATGCCAGCCATATTCTGTGCTTGGCCCCCTTGCCCGGACGATGGGCACGCACCGTGACCTCCTCGACCAGAAAGCCGACTCGCCGCAGACGCTCGCTGAAGGCCGGGTCCTGACCCGCCGACCAGATCGCCAGCACACCATCGGGGCGAAGCGCTTCCTGGGCGGCAGACAGCCCTTCCGGCGAATAGAGCCAGTCATTCTCGCGACGCGTCAGCCCCTCGGGGCCGTTATCCACATCGAGCATGATAGCATCGAAGCCGCCCGGCTCACGACGCAGAAGCTCACCGACATCTCCCAGGCGAACTCGCGTGCGTGGGTCGTCGAGCGGGTTGCCCGCGGCCGCACCCAGCGGCCCCCGGTTCCACTCCACTACGCCGGGAACCAGCTCGGCCACCACCACCTCGGCGTGACCGCCCAGCGAGCGAAGCGCCGCCGCCAGCGTGAACCCCATGCCAAGGCCACCAATCAGCACGCGTACCTCGGCACGGCCGGCAACACGCTCACAGGCCAACTCGGCCAGGGCATCCTCGGAACCATGCAGCCGGGTGTTCATCAGCTCACCGGGGCTTCCGGCAATACGGATGGAGAACTCGTCATTGCGCCGCAGTAGCCGCAGCTCGCTTCCCTTGCCGGGAATACCGGCAGTGCCGATCACTTCGAATTTGGCCATGATGACTCTGTATGGAGAGTAGGACGCGCCTTGCGCATTGGGACTTCAAGCGTACGACCGAGCTGACCACACGGAGGACAGCGAATGCAAAACCTGCCAACACGCCGGCGCCCCTGCAACCGATACGTTGCTCTGCTGCTCATTATGCTGGCCTGGCTGATGAGTTGCCATGTTCTGGCCGAGGATGGCGCTGCCAGCACAGGCTTGCAACCAGGCGATCTCGATCGGCTGGAGGCCGAAGCCGGCGAGATCTCTCGCCTGCATGCCCTGGTGGTAGCCGAGGATGGGGACATCATCTTCGAACGCGCCTTCGGCGGTCCCGGGCTGGACCAGCCGGCCAACATAAAGTCGCTCTCCAAGACGGTGCTGGCCGCTCTGGTTGGCGCGGCGATCGAGCAAGGCATCGTGGCCGATGTCGAGCAGTCGATAAGGGAACTGCTGGGCCCACGAGTGCCAGAGGGTGTCGACCCCCGGGTGAGCGACATTACCGTGGGTCATCTCCTGTCGCAGCAGGCCGGGCTCGAGCGCACGTCAGGGCAGAACTATGGGGCCTGGGTGGCAAGCCCGAACTGGGTCGAAGATGCCCTCCACAGGCCTTTCGTCGATCTGCCCGGCGGGCAAATGCTCTATTCCACCGGGTCGAGCCATCTTCTTTCCGCCGCCCTGACGGAGGCCAGCGGTGAAAGCACCCTCGACCTGGCCAGGCGGCTGCTCGGCGAGCCGCTCGACATCACCATCCCCGCCTGGCCTCGCGACCCACAGGGGATCTACTTCGGCGGCAACGACATGCAGCTCTCGCCACGGGCACTGGTGCAGATCGGAGAGCTCTACCGCAACGATGGCACCAGCAACGGGGCTCGCATCTTGCCGGAGGGATGGGTCGAGACATCCTGGGAACCCAGAGGGATTTCCCGCTGGACCAACGACGGCTACGGATATGGCTGGTTCATTACCACGCTAGCCGGAGAGCAGGCCTATTATGGCCGCGGCTTCGGTGGTCAGGCGCTGTACGTGATTCCCGGCAGGAAGCTGACCATCGTCATCACCGCCGATCCCATGCCTCCCTCCCCCGGCGGCCACTTCCAACACAGGCTCAACCGCATGGTGGATACCCTGCTGAGCGGCGAGACAGGTGATGAATAACGGTGGACGATCGGCAGTCGAGCGCGTTTCCTGGCCCGGAAACACGCCGCGGCCGGATGCAGTCAACAGCATCCGGCCGCTCGGGGGCTCCCTCTGAATTGCCGGGTCAGGAATGTTCAGCGCAAACCGAGCATGGACAGGATAAACAGGACCACCACGATCAGACCGATGATATAGATGATGTTTCGCACTCAGCTCTCCTTGCCAGCCGGTTTCAGGATGAGGACATGACCCTCACGATCATGCCGCCGTTAGCATCCAGTGTAGCGAACCTGCCGGATCAAGCCAGCGAAGCGTGCCGCGCCTCCCGCCTCTTTCGACAACCAGGACACGACGGTTGTTGACTTTTGCGTGGTCAAATCCCCTCATTGCAACAGGAGTGACGCTGCAGCGGCGTTCGCGGCAACACGCAAGGCCCGGCTTCAAGACCCATCTCCAAGGCCACCTGTCGCGACACCTTGATGCCAGGCAGGCCACCAACCGTACATCACGATACAATGGGCACAAGGATGGCAAAGCGCCATGTCTCGAGTACGCACTACACGGAACGTCGCCTTCGTCCTGCTCCCTCGTGTAGGGGGCTTCCTGTGGCGCGTGCTAGCCGCCTTTCTGCGCAACCGAGGCATCCTGCTGGCCGGCGGGGTAGGCTACAATATCCTGCTCTCCATCGTTCCCCTGTTCGCTCTCTTCACGGTACTGCTGACCCGGGTGGTGGATGAGCAGATCCTGCTCGAGGTGCTCGGGGTGCAGGTCATTCACCTGGCCCCTGCCCATGCCGAAGTGCTGATGGATGCGGTACGCGCCCTGCTCGACTCACGTGACGTGATCGGCGTCTTCGGCATTCTGGTTCTGCTGGTATTCAGCTCGTTCGCCTTCCGCATGCTCGAGGATGCCCTGGCGATCATCTTTCACGCCCCGGACGCCCACAAGGGTCGCAGCGTCTGGGTGTCGGTACTGCTGCCGTACGCCTTCATGGTGGTGCTGGGCACCGGCCTGCTGGCCCTGACCCTGATAGCCACGCTGGCGGAAGCGGTCAATACCCTATGGCTGGCCATTCTCGGCCGTAGCATGCCCTTCGCCGGCCTCTCCGAACCACTGCTCAACCTGTTCAGTTTTATCGGTGTCTTCCTGCTGTTCAGCGCTATCTACAAGGTGCTGCCGGTGGTCACCATCGCACTGAGGCGTGCGGTGGTCGGAGGTTTCGTGGCGGCGCTGCTGTGGGAAGGAGTGCGGTTACTGCTGGTGTTCTATTTTCTCAATCTTTCTTTCGTGAATGTCGTCTACGGGTCACTGGCCACGCTCATCGTAGTACTGCTTACCCTGGAAGTGGGGGCCATTATCCTGCTGCTGGGCGCACAGGTCATCGCCGAGCTGGAGTACAACGCCCGGCGCGGCCTGCCGTGGTACGTGGACCCGCGACACCAGGCCATCACCCATGTGGATTGACGGAACAACTAGCGCCCCCTGCGAGAGGTGCGCGAATCGCGCAGGCGCCAGAGCAACGCCAGCAAGCTCTTGCCGGTGACCATACCCAGGAGATAGATCACCAGCAGGAGCAGTGCCATGGGTAGCCTGACACTCCAGATCAGGAAGCGGGCTTCCACCATCACGATGTTCTGCAAGACCAGAATGAGTACCAGTACCGCAATCCCGATCTTGACGGCCAACAACAGCTTGTCCATCCCTCTCTCCCTGTGCCAGGAACTCTTCCAAGCTGATCCTTGCACCCGATCGTGTCAAGCCGCGGCCCGGGGCTCGGTCAGCCCATGGCGAAGAAGGCTCCGGCCGCCGCGATGGCTACGCCCAGGCCGCGAAGCAACCGGCTCTCGCGGGCCATCAGCCAGGCGCCCGCCAGGCGACCCGCCAAGGTGATCGTCAGGGTAGCCAGGGTGAAACCGGCCAGGTAAGCGAGCATGGAGGCGCCATGTGGCATCTCGTTGCCGTGGGCATGACCATGGAAGAGCATGAACAGCACCACGACGCCGGCTCCCACGGCGGCAGGCACCTTGACCAGAGCGGCGATCAGCACACCGGCCAGCAGCACTGACATGGCGATCCCGAACTCGACGCCAGGCAGCGCCAGCCCTCCCCAGGCGAGGCCCGCGCCCAGCAGCATCCCCCCGGCGGCCAGCAACGGCGTGCCCATGCTCAAGCTCCGTGGCTGCCGCAAGCTCCAGATACCGATGGCCAGCATGGCCAGCAGGTGGTCTATCCCCAGCAACGGGTGCGTCACACCCGCCGCGAAGCCGTTCTCGGGATGATGATGGCCCGGGTGAGCCATGGCCACTCCGGCCATCAGCAGCAGCAGTGGCGCCGCGGCCAAGGCCGCCCGGGAAGCGATGGAAAATGCAGATTTCATGGTGGCGATCTCCTTGCCGACAAGAGGGGTGAATCAAGGGGTCAACTCGCAATGGCCCCGGCCTGGGGCCGACGTTCCGGCAGCATGCCGCGGTCGAGGATGAAACGAATGATCGTTTCGACACCGACGCCATCGTAGAGATTGGTGAAGACGAAGGGACGTTCACCGCGCATCTTCTTCGAATCACGCGCCATCACCTCGAGCGAGGCATGGACCTGCTCGGCAATGTCGATCTTGTTGATGATCAGCAGATCCGACTTGGTGATACCGGGTCCACCCTTCCGGGGGATCTTGTCACCGGCGGAAACGTCGATGACGTAGAGCGTCAGGTCGGAGAGCTCCGGGCTGAACGTAGCCGAGAGATTGTCTCCACCGGACTCCACCAGGACGAGTTCGAGGTTCGGATGGCGTGCCTGAAGATCGTCGATGGCAGCCAGATTCATGGAGGCGTCCTCGCGGATCGCGGTATGGGGGCAGCCACCGGTCTCTACGCCGAGAATCCGGTCCGCCGCCAGCGCCTCGTGCTTGAGCAGGAAGTCGGCATCCTCACGGGTATAGATGTCATTGGTGACCACAGCGATATCGTAGTGGTCCCGCAGTGCCAGGCAGAGCTGCTTGAGCAGCGCCGTCTTGCCGGAGCCCACCGGGCCGCCGACGCCAACGCGCAGGCAATGTGTCATGTTCATCTCCTTGGCCGCCTGGGCGGCACTGTCTGTTCAAACGGCGCCAGATCAGTTGCTGCCGAAGCCACCTCACGCGATCGCTGGCGCGATGGCCGAGACGACGCGGGCGATCTTCAGGAATGAAGATCGAGGAAAGTCGGCACAGGGATGTGCCGTCTTTCCGACCGCGGGAGTCCGGCCGAAGAGCCAGGTTTCGAGCGCGTGGCGTGGTGAGCGCAGCAGGCTGGCTGGCACCAAGCAGTCATCACCATCAGCTCCGGAACAGGCGCGAATATTGTGTTTCGTGCAGCGCACTGGCCAATGCCAGGCCGGGCAGCGCCGGGCCAAGCTCATCGTCATTCAGTTCGAGCGCTTCATCCACCGCGGCCACCAACGCCGGGCGCAGCCGTTCGATCAGCCGCTGGGCGGCGGTATGCCCGAGGGGTAACGCCTTGCAGGCGGCCGCCAGCTGGTTCTCGAGCCAGGCCCAGGCGAAGCCGATCAGGGTCTGTCGCACCGGCACTCCGCGGGCATGGGCCGCCCAGGCAAAGAGCGTCACATAGCCTGCGCTCCGGGGCAGAACCGCCTCGTCCGGCAGCAGTTCCAGGCTGCCCAGCAGCCGCGCCAGGGAAGCGCCGAGCCGGGAATCCTCGGCGGCGAGTTCGTCGGTTTCGCGGTTAGCGGCCAGCCAGCCATTCCACTCGTCCAGGGCCTCGCTGTCGCCGCTCGCCCAGGCCGCCTGAAGACGTGCCAGCACCGGCAGCTCGCAGCGGGTCAAACCATCGTCGAGCACGCCCTGGAGCCAGTCGCCGAGGCTCTCCTCATCCCCCACCCAGCCCAGCTCGAAGGCACTTTCGAGACCCTGGGAAAACGCGAAGGCGCCGATGGGCAGCGCCGGACTGACCAGTTGCAGCAGTCCCAGCAATGCCAGGTCGCCCTGCCCGGCGTCACCTGTTTCAGTGCGCATGGTCATGACCATGCCCGCCCAGCTGCTGATAGGCGCCGGGTTCCGGGTCGAAGAGGGCCTCATGGTGTTCCAGGGACGCGCCCAGAAGCTCGGCCAACTCCTCCAGCACATGATCCGGAGGGAAACGCACGAAACCACCCCGGTCATCCTCGCCCAGAGCCAGCTGCACATGGCGATTGCCCAGGTGATAGGCGAGTCGGGCCAGCGGCAGGCCCGCCGCGATCCGTGCGGTGACCACCGGCTCCACTGCCGCCAGGACACGCACCACCTCTCCGCCTTCGGCACGCAGGCCCTCTCCGTTGCGCAGTACCGGGCCTCGATCCAGGAAGAGTCCCAGTGCCCGCCCGCTATCGCTTTCGGCCTTCAACCGTCCGCGGATTCGCAGCTCATAGGGCAGCGTCACGGTATCGGCTGCCTGGCCAGCCGCGATGGGCCCCAGACGTTCGGTCAATTTCAACATGGCAATCTCCCATCCATCAGAACAGGTGGTAGCGCTGTGCCAGCGGCAGTTCGGTCGCCGGCTCACAGGTCAGCAGCACCCCGTCGGCACGCACCTCGTAGGTCTGAGGATCGACGGTGAGCTCGGGACAGGCGTCGTTGAGCTTCATGTCACCCTTGCGTATGCCACGCACGTTCCTGCAAGCGGCGAGTGGACTGGCAAGCCCGAGCCGCTCCTTGATACCGCTCTCGATGGCCGCCTGGCTGACGAAGCTCAGTCGAGTCGCGCTGGCCGCCTTGCCCAGGGCACCGAACATGAGACGGTAGTGCACCGGCTGTGGCGTCGGGATCGAGGCATTGGGGTCGCCCATGGGCGCAGCGGCAATCATGCCCCCCTTGATGATGAGCGCCGGCTTGACGCCGAAGCAGGCCGGATTCCATAGCACCAGGTCGGCCAGCTTGCCCAGTTCGATGGAGCCCACCTCATGGGCGATCCCATGGGTAATGGCCGGGTTGATGGTGTACTTGGCGATATAGCGTTTGACACGGAAGTTGTCGGCACCCAGCGCCTCGTCCTCGGGCAGCAGGCCGCGCTGGACCTTCATCTTGTGGGCGGTCTGCCAGGTTCGGCATACCACCTCGCCCACTCTCCCCATGGCCTGGGAATCCGAGGAGATCATGGAGATCACGCCCATGTCATGAAGGATGTCCTCGGCGGCGATGGTCTCGCGACGGATGCGCGAGTCGGCGAAAGCCACGTCCTCCGGTATGTTCGGGTCCAGGTGGTGGCACACCATCAGCATGTCGAGGTGTTCGTCGATGGTGTTGACCGTGTAGGGCCGCGTCGGATTGGTCGACGACGGCAGCACATAGGATCGGGAGCAGGCGGTGAGGATATCGGGCGCGTGGCCGCCCCCCGCCCCCTCGGTGTGGTAGGTGTGGATACCACGTTCCTTGAAAGCCGCCAGGGTATCCTCGACAAAACCCGACTCGTTGAGCGTATCGGTATGGATGGCCACCTGGACGTCATAGTGATCGGCAACGTTCAGGCAGTTGTCGATGGAGGCCGGGGTCGTGCCCCAGTCCTCATGCAGCTTGAGCCCCATGGCACCGGCAACGAGCTGGGCTTCCAGCGCCCCGGGCAGGCTGGCGTTGCCCTTGCCGAGGAGCCCGATGTTCATGGGCATTTCATCCACCGCCTGAAGCATCTTGCCGATGTGCCAGGGCCCGGGCGTGCAGGTCGTGGCCTTGGAACCGGTGGCAGGCCCCGTGCCGCCCCCCAGCATGGTGGTGATGCCGCTCATGAGCGCCTCCTCCACCTGCTGGGGACAGATGAAGTGAATATGGGCATCGATGCCGCCGGCGGTGAGGATCATGCCTTCGCCGGCGATGATCTCGGTGCCAGGACCGATGACGATCTCGACGTCAGGCTGGGTATCGGGGTTGCCTGCCTTGCCGATGGCGGCAATGCGACCGCCCTTCAGCCCCACATCGGCCTTGACGATACCCCACCAGTCGAGGATCAGGGCGTTGGTGATGACGGTATCCATGACCGAGTCGTCATGGCGCTGGCTCTGCCCCATGCCATCGCGGATCACCTTGCCGCCACCGAACTTGACCTCGTCACCGTAGTGGGTCGCATCGTCCTCGACCTCGATCCAAAGCTCGGTATCGCCAAGACGCACCCGGTCGCCCACCGTCGGACCGTACATGTCGGCATAGGCCTGCCGGCTGATCGTGTTGATCGGCTTCATCACTCGCCTCCATCCGTAGTCCGCTCATCGGTTCGCGTGGTTCGCGCGGCTTCGGGCGCGGTAGAGAGCGGCGCCTTGGAGAGTTCCAGCGAGCCCATCACCTCGCCGCGAAAGCCATAGATCTCACGGGTCCCGGCAAAGGGAATCAGCGTCACCTCGCGTTTCTGCCCCGGCTCGAATCGGATCGCCGTGCCGGCAGCCACATCGAGACGGAAGCCCCGCGTCCTGTCGCGATCGAAGGTCAGCGCCGGATTGGCCTCGGCGAAGTGGTAGTGCGAGCCGATCTGGATCGGCCGGTCACCGGTATTGGCGACCTCGACGGTGATCCGCTCGCGGCCTTCGCAGAGCTCGATCTCGCCACTCTTGAGCTGGTATTCGCCAGGAATCATCATGGCCTCCTCAAACAATGGGGCTATGTACCGTGACTAACTTGGTGCCGTCGGGGAAGGTGGCCTCCACCTGCACCTCATCGACCATCTCAGCCACCCCTTCCATGACATCGTCACGCCTCAGTATCTCGCGCCCGTCACTCATCAGCTCGGCCACCGTACGACCGTCACGCGCGCCCTCCATGATCTCGAAACTGATCAACGCGACCGCTTCGGGATAGTTGAGCTTGAGCCCGCGAGCGCGGCGGCGCTCGGCCAGCTGTGCCGCAGAGAACAACAGCAGCTTGTCCTTGTCTCTTGGGGTCAGTTCCATAAGAATTCCCTCTTCGGTTATCGGTCACTGGCATCGTTATTTCGGGCCTGAAGGTGCTCCTTACGCACACTTTTCACCGCCCCCGTAGGAGCGGCTTCAGCCGCGATGGATCGTTCACGTCAACCATATCCTCGGCACATGTGCCTTGCGTCCGACCAGCAAGGGGCGCAGGCATTCCCAGGCACCCTGGCAGAGAGACCAGGCCTCGTTCCGTGAGGCGCCCAGGTAACGCAGCAGCAGGACGCCGTGGCGAACCGTTACCGCCCAGCGCGGGCTCGCCTCGAGAGCGTCACGCAGTGCATCGACCGCCGCGCGCTCATCGGATAGCCCTATGGCCCATAGCGTGGCCTGCACCGTGGCACCGCCCTGGCCCCAGCGCCCGGCAAAGCGCGGGTGAAGCGGATCCAAGGGTTGCCGCTCCAGCCACAGCGGCTTGCCGTCCCGAACCAGGGAAAAGCGCTGCTCGATACGTCCCGAGACATAAGGCAGCTCGCTGGCGGGCCGTCCCAGGGCCATGACCTCCCAACCGAGGCAGCGCGCGGAACCGGCCAGGTCGATACGCATCGCCTGCGTGCCCCGCGAACCATCGAAGGCGATGGTCTCCTGGGGCAACCATTCGAGAACGGCGTCATCTGCAACATCGAGACGGGTCTGCTGTGACCAGGCCACGCCGTGACTGTCGGCCTTGTAGAGCTTGTTGGCCGCCGGAGTGGTCAACAGGGCGTGAGCGCGCTCCCCCACCTGGGCGGAAATGGTGAGTGCGTCGCCGCTGACCAGGCCACCCGGCGGATGCAACAGATAGAGATGGCAGACACCCTGTCTGCCCTCCGGATAGAAGGGCCGCTGGACACGTAACGGTCCCTGATGTCGCGCCCTGCTCAAGCGCGTGACACCCGCGTGGTCATCGAAGCCCAGCTCCAGTGACGCCGCCCAATGCCGATCCGCATCGAAACGATGTCCGGAGCCTTGGCCTCGTTCGGTATCCATGGCGGTCAGGTAAGCCGTCATCGTCCAGCCTTGTGCTTGGGGTCACCAATGACAGAGCAATGCCTGTACCAGAATGGTGAGCGACAAGACTATGTCTTTAATTACCGAGACTTGAGTCGGGAACGGGGTTTCCTGCGCATACCACTAGCACACCATTTTGGTGCGCATAAAACCACCCTTGCACCATATATGCACCGCAAGAAACGTACAGGAACCATATTGGTGCACACATGCCCAGCACGGGACATGCGCTATCTTCCATGGCGAACGTCACACTGTCAGGTGTTCCCTTATCAGCGCATCCGACAGCTCGTCGATAACCCCCTTGGCCACCGGCCGGCCGCGGTCCATTATCGCGAACCGGTCGGCGTACTTGCGGGCGAAGGGCAGTTTCTGCTCCACCAGCAGTACCGTCAGGCCATCGTCAGCGATCAATTTACGAATCACGCCACCTATCAGCGACACGATATTGGGCTGGATACCCTCCCCGGGTTCATCGAGGATCAACAGTCTGGGCTCGATCACCAGGGCCCGGCCGATGGCCAGTTGCTGCTGCTGGCCACCCGACAGGTCTCCGCCACGACGGTGCCTCATCTCGGCGAGCACCGGGAACAGCTCGAACACTCGTTCCGGGATGCTGCGCTTCCCATCGCGACGGGCCGCGAGCCCTGTGCGCAGGTTCTCCTCCACGCTCAGCAGCGGAAAGATCTGACGCCCCTGGGGTACGTATCCGATGCCCAGCCGGGGGCGTTCCTCTATCCGCTTTCGAGTCAGTTCCACCCCGTCGGCATAACGGATACTCCCACTGACAACCGGCTCTTCCCCCATGATGGCCTTCATCAGGGTGGTCTTGCCGACCCCGTTGCGGCCTATCACGCAGGTACACTGCCCCACCGGCACTTCCAGGTCGAGATCCCATAGGGTATGGCTTTCGCCGTAGTAGTGATTGAGCTTGTCGATGGTCAGCATCGGACCACCTCCTCGTCGACATCGGCTCCCAGGTAGACCTCGACCACCTTCGGGTCGCTGGATATCTGATCCATGCTGCCTTCGGCCAGTACGCTGCCCTGGTGCAGCACCGTCACCTTGCGGGCAATGGAGCGCACGAATCCCATGTCGTGCTCCACCACCACCACCGACTGCTTCCCGGCGAGGCTGGTCAGGAGTTCGGCGGTCCGCTCCATCTCCTGTTCGGTCATGCCGGCCACCGGCTCATCCACGAGCAGCAGGCGCGGACGCTGCATCAGCAGCATGCCGATCTCCAACCACTGCTTCTGCCCATGGGACAGAATGCCAGCCGGGCGGTGGATCAACCCGGTGAGGCCCGTGGTTTCCAGTACCTCCCCGATGCGCTCCCGAATCGCGGGCGTCATTCCCGCGGTCAGGGTCGGCAGGATGCGCTTGTCCGCCGACATGGCCAGCTCCAGATTTTCGAAGACCGTCAGCGCCTCGAAGACGGTCGGCTTCTGGAATTTTCTCCCGATGCCGAGGCTGGCAATTTCCGGCTCGTTCATGGTCAGCAGGTTGTGCCTGGCGCCGAACCATACCTTGCCGCTATCCGGCCGGGTCTTGCCGGTGATGATGTCCATCATGGTGGTCTTGCCGGCCCCGTTGGGGCCGATGATGCAACGCAACTCGCCATCGTCGATGGTCAGGTTCAGGGCATCGATCGCCCGGAAACCGTCGAAGCTGACGCTGACGTCTTCCAGATAGAGGATCGGCCCGTGCCGGACGTCCACCGGCGACTCCGCCGGAACCAGGAAATCGAAGACCTTGTCGCGCCGGGAAAAGGATTTCAAGAGGCTCATGCCATAGCCTCCTTGCCGCCAGAGAGGTCGCCGTCCCGTCGACGACGCCTGATGCGATAGGCCAACACTCCGGCGACCCCCTTGGGCAGGAACACGGTCACCAGCACGAACAACCCGCCCAGTGCGAACAGCCAGGCATCGGGCATCACCCCGGTGAATACCGTCTTGGCGTAATTGACCAGCAACGCGCCGATCACCGCACCATAGAGCGTGGCGCGTCCGCCGAGGGCGACCCACAGCACGATCTCGATGGAAAACAGCGGCGCGAACTCGCTGGGGTTGATGATGCCGACCTGGGGCACGTAAAGCGCACCGGCAAGCCCGGCCAGCATTGCCGAGACCACGAACACGAACAGCTGGAAACGCTCGACCCGATAACCGAGAAAGCGCGTACGCGCCTCGGCGTCGCGGGTCGCCACACACACCCGTCCCAGCTTGCTGGTGACGATCGCCCGGCATAGCACGTAACCCAATGCCAATGCCACGCCGGTGGCGATGAATAGCCCCAGGCGGGTATCGCTGCTACGTAGATCGAAGCCGAGCATGTCACGGAAGTCGGTCAAGCCGGTGTTGCCGCCGAAGCCCATCTCGTTACGGAAGAAAGCCAGCATCAGCGCGAAGGTCAGCGCCTGGGTGATGATCGACAGATAGACCCCGGTGACCCGCGAACGAAATGCCAGGAAGCCGAACACCAGCGCCAGCAGGCCAGGCGCCAGCAGCACCATCAGGAAGGCGAACCAGGCCATGTCGAACCCCTGCCAGTACCACGGTAGCGAGTCCCAGTTGAGGAACACCATGAAGTCCGGCAGCACCGGGTGCCCGTAGACCCCACGGTCGCCGATCTGCCGCATCAGGTACATGCCCATGGCATAGCCGCCCAGGGCGAAGAACGCGCCATGCCCGAGACTGAGGATGCCCAGATAGCCCCATACCAGGTCCACCGCCACGGCGAGCAGCGCATAGGCCAGATACTTGCCCAGCAGGTTCACGGTGTAGGCCGAGACGTACAGCGGATGCCCCTGGGGTACCGCCACGTGCAGCACGGTGACCAGCACCAGGGCGCTGAACAGCACGCCCAGGAAGATCAGTGTCGAACGCTCGGTGAAAGGTCGTCCAAGCCATTGCATGCGTTAGCCCTCCGCCGCCCGGCCCTTCTGCGGAAAGAGTCCGCGGGGGCGCTTCTGGATGAACAGAATGATGAAGACGAGCACGATGATCTTGGCCAGCACGGCCCCGGCCCAGGGTTCCAGCACCTGGTTGATCACCCCCAGGGACAGGCCCGCCACCAGGGTGCCCCACAGATTGCCCACTCCGCCGAACACCACGACCATGAACGAGTCGATGATGTAGTTCTGCCCCAGGTTGGGGCCGACGTTGGTGAGCTGGGACAGCGCCACGCCGGCAAGCCCCGCCACCCCGGAACCCAGCGCAAACGTGAGGATGTCGACACGGGTGGCACGAATGCCCATCGAACGCGCCATCGCGCGGTTCTGGGTCACCGCACGCACTTCCAGTCCGAGCCGCGTGCGGCGCATGATCAGCAGCAGGCCGGCGAACACCAGCAGCGAGAAGCCGAGCACGTACATACGATTCAGGGTCAGCGACAAGGCATCGTTGATCACCAGCGAACCGCTCATCCATTCCGGAGTGACCACGGTACGATTCAGCGGTGAAATGGCGGTGCGCACCAGTTGCTGCAGGATCAGGCTGACACCGAAGGTGGCCAGCAGCGTTTCCAGCGGCCGCCCCTTGAGAAACTGGATGACGCTACGCTCGATGGCGATGCCGGCCAGCGCCGCGACCAGGAAACCGACCGGGATCGACAGCAGCAGCGCCAGCCCCGGCTGTCCGGGAAACAGTTGCTGCATCATCCAGGTGCTGTAGGCACCGAGCATGATCAATTCGCCATGTGCCATGTTGATCACGCCCATCACACCGAAGGTGATCGCCAGACCGATGGCCGCCAGCATCAGCACCGACCCCATGGAGAGCCCGAAGTACAGGGTTTCGGCGGCGCGATTGAGGCGCAGTGTCTGTTCGATGTTGTTGAGCGCCGTCTGGGCCGCGTCGGCCAGTTCGGTGTTGTCACTGTCCGCCGTCGCGCGAGCCAGCGCCACCCGCACGCGGGGGTGCAGGCTGCCGTCGAGGTGTTCGATGGCGAGAATGTCGCCCTGCTCCAGGCGATGGATGGCCAGGGCCTGGGTCAAGCGCTGCCTGACGCGGGCATCTTCCTCCTGTTCGATCAGGCCGGCCAGCGGCTCGGCCAGGTCGGCGTCCACCTCACCCAGCAGGCGCTCGGCGGACGCGCGGCGCAAGCCCACGTCAGACGCATAGAGATCGACCACCGCGATGACGCTGCGCAGCTGGTTGCGCAGGGCGTTGTTGATCCCGATGCGGTCGAGATCTCGACGCGACATCGTGCCCAGCGCCTCGCCACTCAGGGCGTCGGCGACCGGCCAGTCACGCCCGCTGTTGTCGAGCACGATGACGAATCGCCCCTCGTCGGTGCGTTGCAGGCGACCCTCGAGCAGTGCCGACAGCCAATCGCGGGCACGCTCGTCCTCGCTTTCGGCGATCGCCGTGATCGCCTCGCCCTTGGCGGGATAGGACGACACGTCCAGCGCTTCGAGCAGTTCGATGGCGACGGCATCCTGCGCCTGTACCGTGGGCATGGTGATCAAGGTGCCCAGCAGGACAAACAGGCCGGCGAGCAGCGTCAGGGGCCGACGCCATGCCCGGCGGTGGGCGTCGCCGAGGCCTGCCTCGGCCGACGCTGGCCGGGGCAACGGAAAATTCCTCATCGGGCTTTTCCTCTGGTAGGGACGAGATGGCGTGCCTGAATCCCGCCGCTTGGGCGCGGCGGGACAATCAGGAGAGCTTATTCAGCCAGCGCGGCTTCGGCCTCCTCGGCCGCCGTGCTGCCACCGCAGCGCCCGGTAGAGACGTTGAAGTTGCCGCAGCGCATCGGCGCCTGCCAGTCGGCCATCAGGTCGCGCGAGCCGGGCAGGAAGTCGGACCAGGCATCGCCAGCCACGGTGGACGGCGTCTCCCACACGATGTCGAACTGGCCGTTGTCCTGGACCTCGCCGATCAGCACCGGCTTGGTGATGTGGTGGTTGGGCATCATCGCAGCAAAGCCACCGGTGAGGTTGGGGACGGTCACGCCGATGATCGCGTCCTTGATCGCGTCGGGGTCGGTGGTACCGGCCTTGCGTACCGCCTCGGCCCACATGTTGAAACCGATGAAATGGGCTTCCATGGGGTCGTTGGTCACCGCTTCCTCATCGCCGGTGTAGTCGATCCAGGCGTCGATGAAGTCATAGTTGATGTCGGTATCGACGCTCATGAAGTAGTTCCACGCGGCCAGGTGGCCGACCAGCGGACCGGTATCGATGCCGGAAAGCTCCTGCTCACCCACCGAGAAGGCGATGACCGGAATGTCGGCGGCATCGACGCCCTGGTTGGCCAGCTCGCGATAGAACGGCACGTTGGCGTCGCCGTTGACGGTCGAGACCACCGCGGTCGGCTTGCCTTCGCTGCCGAAGCGGCGGATGTCGGACACGATGTTCTGCCAGTCGGAATGTCCGAACGGCGTGTAGTTGATCATGATGTCCTCGTCGGCGATGCCATGCTCTTCCTTGAGGAAGGTCTCGAGGATGCGGTTGGTGGTGCGCGGGTAGACGTAGTCGGTGCCAGCCAGCACGAAGCGCTCGATGCCCACCTCGTTGATCAGATATTCCACGGCGGGAATCGCTTGCTGATTGGGCGCGGCGCCGGTGTAGAAGACGTTTTCGGACGACTCCTCCCCCTCGTACTGCACCGGATAGAACAGCAGGCCGTTGAGCTCCTCGAACACCGGCAGAACCGCCTTGCGCGACACCGAGGTCCAGGTACCGAAGACCACGTCGACTTCGTGTTGCGACAGCAGTTCACGGGCACGCTCGGCGAACAGCGGCCAGTTGGAAGCGGGGTCTACCACCACGGCTTCGAGCTGGCGACCGAGCAGACCACCCTGCTCGTTCTGCTGCTCTATCAGCATTTCCACGGTGTCCTTGAGCGTCGATTCGCTGATCGCCATGGTTCCCGACAGCGAGTGCAGGATACCGACCTTGATCGGGTCGTCGGCCAGCGCCTGGGCACTGATGCCGAAAGCGGTGGCAGACAGCAGTGCAGCCATCAGCCGGCGTGAAGAGGGGGACCTGGAAGCGTGAGGCCGTGAAAGGAAACGGGACGGGACCTTGCGTCGGGAAGCGTTCACATGCAACTCCTTGCACCTTCTTTTTCGTGGAAGGTTTCATTGTGATGGCAGTGGTATCGCCGGCCGGGGCGACCAGCTCGATACGCGTCTCAGCCATCAGCATTTGCAAGGGATGCGCCACACGGGCCAAAAAGCCTCTTTCCCATTATTTTTCGGTGAGTTGAGCGCTTGTATCACTCGACTCAGCCTTCCGTGACCGCACCGCCCCGGTGCAATCCGATGCGCCGGAACCGCTGGCCTCATGCACAATCAAGGTGCGCCAGGAACAAAAAGGGGCGCGGGTGTGCACCAGCGCCCCTGCGGCAGGCAACCTGCCGATAACGCGGTCAGCCGCGCGTCTGGCGGGCCTGCAAGATGACCTTCTTGACCAGCGGCAGACAGAGCGACAGCACGGCAATGATCAGCAAGGCCAGCGAGATCGGCTTGTCGATGAAGATCGACCAATCACCACCGGATATCTGCAGCGCCCGTCGCATGGATTCTTCCATGATGTTGCCGAGGATCAACGCGAGGATCAGCGGGGCCGCCGGGAAACCGAACAGCCGCATGCCGAGCCCCAGCAGGCCGAAACCCAGCAGCAGCAGCAGGTCGAACACGCTGAAGCTCGTGCCGTACACCCCGATCATGCAGAAGATCAGGATCAACGACAGCAGCAGCGGACGCGGCATGTCGAGGATCTTGGCAATCAGCGGAATCAGCGGCAGATTGAGCACCAGCAGCATGATGTTACCGATGTACATGCTGGCGATGACTCCCCAGAAGACGTCCGGGCGCTGCTCCAGCATCATCGGGCCCGGGGAGACGCCCATCACCAGCAGTGCGCCAAGCAATACGGCAGTGGTGCCCGACCCGGGTACCCCCAGGATCAAGAGCGGCACGAAGGAGCCGGTACAGGCCGCATTATTGGCCGTTTCGGGCGCTGCCAGGCCCTTGATATTGCCCTTGCCGAAGGTGTCTCCATCCTTGGCGATGCGTTTTTCCATACTGTAGCCAAGGAACGATGCCACGGTGGCACCCGCCCCCGGCAGTACGCCGACGAAGAACCCCAGGACCGAGCTGCGGCCGACAGGACCAGCGATCTCCTTGATCTCACTCCTGGAAAGCCTGAGCGAGCCGATAGCGTTGCGCGGCTGCTCCTTGCCTCCCCCCCCGCGCAACAGCATGTAGAAGACCTCGGCAAGGGCGAAAACCCCCAAGGCCACCACCAGGAAGTCGATGCCATCGAGCAGGTGGGTGGTACCGAAGGTATAACGTTCGGTGCCGGTCTGCAGGTCGATTCCCATGATCGAGATCATCACGCCGACCACCGCGGCAATCAGGCCCTTGACCAGCGACTTGTCGGAGAGCGTGACCACGGCGGTCAAGCCCAGCACCATCAATGCAAAATACTCTGCCGGGCCGAAACTCACCGCGACCCTGCCCAGCACCGGTGCTACCAGCATCAGGAAAACGACGGAAATGGTGCCACCGATGAAGGAGGCATAGGCCGCTATGGCCAACGCCTTGCCCGCCAACCCCTTGCGAGCCATGGGATAACCATCGAAGGCAGTGGCCACCGTTCCGGCCACGCCCGGTGCATTGAGCAGGATCGACGAGGTCGAGCCGCCGAAGATGGCACCATAATAAACACCCGCCATCAGAATCAGTCCCGAAGAGGGTTCCATGGCGAAGGTCACGGGTATCATCAGTGCCAAGGCGCTGATCGGGCCCAGTCCCGGCAGCATGCCGATGATGGTTCCTGCAAAGACCCCGATAAAGACGTAGGCGATATTGGTCGGCTCGAGCGCTATGCCGAAGCCGTACATCAGGTTATTGAAGGCATCCATAGTATCTCTCTCGCTGGCGATCGAAGATGAACGCGCCAGACACGGTCGCGGCAGGTCAGAACGGCAAGATGCCCTGTGGCAGATAAACGTCCATACCACGGGTCATGGCCAGATAAAGCAACAGCACGACCCCCAGCGAGGTCGCCAGGTTGACGCCATGGCGGCGATAACCGAAGTACCAGGCCAGGCCGAAGGAGAGCGCCAGCGAGGTCAACACGAAGCCAACCGGCACGAGCAGCAGGGCATAGGCCACGATAGCCAGCGAGGTGATGACGACCCGGGACCAGGGACGCAGCAATAATGGCTTGGCCCGCTCCTCTGGACCGATCTCGTCGGGTATGTCCCGGTCCTTGGGCTTTTCCAGGAACAGCATCACTGCCAGACCGAACAGAGTGAAGCCCAGCACCTTGGGGAACAGGTCCGAGTCGATCGGCCGAGGCAGGGGGAAGTCGGGTATCTGGAAGGCCATCGCGAGATAGCCTACCGCCAGCAGGGCAATGATCAGCCCCAGTATCTGGTTGCTATTGAGTCGTGTCATCAGGATTCGCCCGAAGCCGTGGAACGAATGTTCCAGAGCTCAAGTGTCGCATTCAGGGGAGCATGGGCCCCGCAATGCGAAGCCCATGCCTGTCGTACAGCGCCGATGTATTGGCGTTATTCCCCCCGCAATCCCAGCTCGCTGAGTACTTCGCTGAACTGTTCCTTCTGTTCGTCGAGGAAGGCGCCGAACTCTTCACTGCCCTGGTAAGCGTCGATCCAGCCCAACTGGTCGCGAGCGGACGCCCAGCCATCGGTCTCGAGCATCTGCGCGAACAGGTCTTCATAGTAGGCGACCGCCTCGGCGGGCATGTCGGGGGCACCCATCACGCCACGCCAGATGTCGAAGGTGTAGTCGATGCCCTGCTCCTGATAGGTCGGCACGTCGGCCAACACACCGCCCATGCGCTCGGGGGCGGAGACTCCGATAGCGCGGATATCGCTGCCTTCTTCAAGCTGGCCCGAAGCCTCGCCGGCACCGGTGATCACCGCCTCGACATGGCCCCCCATCAGGTTGGTCATCGCTTCGCCACCGCCCGAAAACGGCACGTAGTTGATATCGGAAGCGTTGAGACCTGCCGCCGAGGCCATTCCAGCCATGGCGATATGATCCATCGACCCCGGGGCACTACCGCCGCCAACGCTGAGGCCGGGGTTGTCGCGAATGGCTTCGACCAGGTCGGTGAGCGACTCGTAGTCGGAATCCGCCGACACCAGCACGATGGAGTAGTCGGTGATCAGGCGCGCGATAGGCGTGAAGTCGCTATGGTCGTAGCGCGAGGTGCCGGCCAGTGGCACCAGAATGATGGGCGGGCTGGCGGCGAACAGCTTGTGCGGATTGCCACTGTCGCGAGCGATTTGTGCCCAGGCCACTGCGCCACCACCACCCGGGACGTTGATGGCAGCGAAGTTCCGCTCGGCCAGCCCCTCTTCCTGAATGACGCGGGCGGTCGTGCGGACCAGCGTATCCCAGCCGCCTCCGGGGTTGGCCGGAGCAATGTATTCGATGGAGCGGGTCGGCGCCCATTCATCGGCATGGGCGGTGGAGGCGGCAACGGCAGCCAGCGGCAGGGCCAGCAG
This sequence comes from Billgrantia endophytica, assembly GCF_002879615.1. Lineage (GTDB taxonomy): Bacteria > Pseudomonadota > Gammaproteobacteria > Pseudomonadales > Halomonadaceae > Halomonas > Halomonas endophytica. The sequence goes on along the minus strand of NZ_PNRF01000043.1, from coordinate 69,804 downwards.
CGTCAGGCGCTTGAGGGAGTTCTTGGCAGTCATGGCGTTCTCCGATATTCGGGTGTTATTGTGATGACACGCGCCGAACCTTAAAAGAGCCCTGCTCGTATCGACAAGCTTCTGAACATAAAAGACAAATTGTCCGTTATGGGCATTTTGTCCATTCTGTCCACGCCCTGGACACTTCGCCAAGTGTCCATCAGGGAGTCAGCTCTCCTCGCACCAGAGAGAGGCATCTCCCAACAGCCGGTAGCGTCGTTCGGGCCTACCCACATCACCATAGCCCAGCTCAGCGCCTACCACCTGCACAGAAACCAGAAACTCCAGATAACGCCTCGCCGTTGAACGGCTTGCCCCCATGGCCCTCGCCACCTGCATGGCAGCCAGCGGGGCGTCGGCATTTTCCAGGGCCCCCACCACGGCCCGCAGCGTCAGCCGGTCGATCCCTTTGGGCAGTGTGCGTATGCCGCCGCTCGACACGCCCTCCGGACGCAGCCTTGCCAGTGCATGGTCCAGTTCCTCCTGGCTCATCTCGCTACGTGCCGCCAGGGCGGCACGTTCGCGCCGAAAACGTGTCAGCATCTGGGCCATGCGCGAGGCCTCGGCGGGCTTGATCAGGTAATCGAACACTCCACCACGCAGCGCTTCGGCGATGGTTTCCACCTCCCGGGCGGCGGTCACCATGACGATATCCACGTGAAGGAAGTCTCGGCGCAGCCTCCAGAGCAGTTCGAGGCCTTCGACATCGGGCAGGTAGGCATCCAGCAACACGAGCTGGATCGCGTCGGCATGGCGCGTCATCAGTTCCCATGCCTCGGCACCGCTTCTGGCCATGCCCATCACGCGAAAGCCTTCACTCCGCTCGATGAAGGCGCGGTGTATCTCGGCAATGCGAAAATCATCCTCGACGATCAGGATTCCGTAATCCAAAGGCAGACAGCCCGGGTCTTGCATCTCCCCTCCCCCCGCGATGCATGCGGTATCGTCTTGTGGCTATTGTGGTTCTTCAAGGGCCCGACACAGCGAGCGGCCCAGTGCCACGGTGAAACAGGCGCCACCCAGCTCGCTCTCTTCGAGGGTAATGGTCCCCCCATGCTCGCGGCAGAGCCGACCGACCAACGCCAGGCCGATACCTCGATGCTTGCCCGGCTTGGTGGAGAAGCCCTCTTCAAAAATCGCTTCCACGTGCTCGGGCGGCACCCCGGGCCCATTGTCTTCTGCCTCGACCAGCAGTTGTTCGCCCAGGTCGGTGAAGAAGAGCCTCACCCGCGGTTCCGCCTCGTTGCGCCGGTCGCTTTGCAGCGCCGCGTGGCAGGCATTGTCGAGCAGGTTGCCGATGACCGTCATCAGCACTTCCTGGCCCGTCGTGGTCAGGGGCGCCGCCAGTGAGCTCTGGTCATCGATCTCCAGGCTGACGCCCAGCTCGCGGGCCCGGGTCAACTTGCCGAGCAGCGTACCGCTGATCACCGGATCGCCGACGTGCTTCATCAGGAACGTCATCTGGGCCTGTTGCCGCTCGCTCTCCTGATGGATCAACGCCAGGGCTTCGTCGATACGACCGAGCTGAAGCAGGCCCGAGATGGTGTAGAGCTTGTTGGAGAACTCGTGGGCCTGGGCACGCAACATGTCCACGTCCCGGCTTGCCGCGTTCAGGGCATTGGAAAGCTCGACGATCTCGCGGCGACTGCGAAACGTCGCCACCGCTCCCTCGATCTCCCCTTCGTGATTGACCGGCACCCGGTTGACCACGACCGGGTGGTCGCCCAGCCACATGTCCTGGTCGAACTGCTGCTCGCCACGTTCCAGCACCTCCAGCAGGCGGGAGTTGGGCACGATGTCCTGGATCGGCTGGCCCAGCACTTCATGGGCCGGCGGCAGCCCCAGGAAACGCCGCGCCTGCTGGTTGACCAGCGTGATCTGGCCGTCTCGATTCACCGCCAGTATCCCCTCATGGATCGACTGCAGGATGGCCTCCTTCTCCATCGCCAGCCGCGCGATCTCATAGGGCTCGAGCCCCAGGATGACCTTCTTGAGGTGCCGCGAGAGACCGTAGGCCCCGGCGAAGCCAAGCAGGATCATCAGCCCCACCAGCCACCACCCCAGGCTGGTGTGCTCTCCGACGTCCAGGGCGACCCGATCGAGCATGAAGCCCACCGACACGATGCCGACGATGTTGCCGTCACCATCGAACACCGGCGTCTTGCCGCGCACGGCATCGCCCAGCGAGCCTGTCGCCTCGGAAACATAGGATTCGCCGTGCAGCAATGCCCGGTCGTTGTCGCCGCCCACCATCGGCTTGCCGAGACGCTCGGGCAACGGGTGGGAATAGCGCAGGCTGTCGGTGTTGCCCACGACGACGTAGCGAGCGCCGGTCTCCCGGCGGATGCGTTCGGCAATGGGCTGAATGGTAGCCATGGGGTCGGGCGCATCGAACGCCGCGATCAGTTCCGGGATACTGGCCACGCTCAGCGCTACCGCCAGGGCACGCTGGCCCATCTGGTCACTGATGATCTCGGCCTTGCGATGGTTGAGGTAGGCCCCCTGGGCCAGCAGCATGGCAGCCAGGAGCACGCCCACCAGCAGCATCACCTGCAGGCGGAAACTGCCTTTCAGCCATCCACGACGATGTCGAGGCGGCTTCAGGCGCTGTATTTCAGCGGCAGAACGGGAATGGCGGGATGCCATGGCATGTCTCACTGGCGACGGTCATGGCATTGTCGCATGGCTGCCAGACAAGGGGCACCGCCCCGCCCGATCCTGCCGATCAGCGCACTGGGGTCAGCCGCACCGGTGCCGTGCCGCTGCGCACCATATCGAGCTCTTCGGCGGCACGCCGGGAAAGATCGATGATCCGACCGCGAACGAAAGGTCCACGATCATTCACGCGCACCACGGCCTCCCGCCCGTTGTCCAGACGCGTGACCCGGACTTCCGTGCCGAAAGGCAGTGTACGGTGCGCGGCGGTAAGCGCCTGCTGGTCGAAACGCTCACCGCTGGCAGTGCGCCTTCCCTGGTAGCGGTCGGCATAGAAGGACGCCTGGCCCTCTTCCCCCTCCCACCCCGCCGGAGCGGTGGCCCGGGCAGTCTGCTGTGTATCCCTGCCGGCGCAACCGGCCAGCAGGCCCACAACGGTCAACAGCAATAATCCACGCAGCAGTACCGCGCCCGAAGGACGCGTGCACAGCCCGGCGGCATGACGAATGCCCATCGATAGTGACTCCCTGATCACGCCCATGCCCTGATCCGATTCGACACTAGCGATAACGCCGGCTACGGGCAAGCCCATCGGAGTCGAGCAATGGGCTTGCGCCACGGGTTCAGCCTGCCAGGGCCTGCCGAAGCCGCGGGCTGGCCAGTTCGCCGATCAGGGTCATGGCGACCAGTACCGCCAGCAGCCACGGCCAGTGAGCGCCGAATTCGACGTGGGCGATACCCAACGCATCGACGAAGATCACCAGGATGCCCAGCGGGCTGACATAGCGAACCATGAACAACCACAACGCATGCCAGCGCGGCGCGAGCCCCAGCTCGCTACGGAAGGTCTCGCTTTTCAGCACGAAGCCGGCCAGCAGCACCATGCCCAGGCCACCCAGGGGCATCATCCAGCGGGAGGTCAGGTAGTCGAGCCAGTCGAAGACGTGTCGACCGGCCAGCGTCCAGTCGGCTCCCAGGTTGAACGACAGCATCGCCAGGGTGCTGATCGACCACAGCACGATCCCCGTGCCCCAGGCAGCCGCACGGCGCGAGAGCCCCTTGTTGTCGCACAGCCAGGAAACCGTTGCCTCCACCATGGAGATGGAAGACGTCAGCGCCGCCATGGAGAGCATCACGAAGAACAGGATGCCGAACAGCGTCCCCATCGGCATGGCCTGGAAGGCCAGCGGCAGACTCATGAAGATCAGCCCCGGCCCTTCGCCCGGATCCATGCCGTTGGCAAAGATGATCGGGAAAATCGCCAGGCCCGCCATCAGCGCCACCAGGGTATCGGCAATCGCCACGCTGAAGGTGGTGCGGGCGATGGAGGTACGCGCCGGCAGGTAGCTGCCATAGGTCAGGATGGCACCGGAAGCCAGCGACAGGGTGAAGAAGGCGTGTCCCAGCGCGACCAGCATACCGTCGCTGGAAAGACTGCCGGCATTGAACGAGAACAGGAAATGCCAGGCCTCCCCGAAGCCACCGGAGAAGACCCCGTAGCCGATCAGCATCAGCAGCATCAGCACCATGCCGGGCATCATCCAGCTGACGCTGCGCTCGATTCCCGCCTGCACCCCCTTGCCCACGATCAGCATGGTCGCAAGGGTCACCAGGGTGCTCCAGAAGCCCAGGTTGAGCGGGTTCTCGTTGTTGGCGACGAAGATGGCCACCATGTCGTCGACACCGGATCCGGCCAGGCTTCCGGTCAGCAACTTCCACAGATAGGAAACCGACCAGCCGGCCACCACCACGTAGAACGAGAGGATCATGAAGCCGCACAGCATGGCCATCCAACCCAGCAATGACCAGGCCGACGAGCGGCCGGATTCCATTACCACCCGGCGCACCGCGTCGACGGGGCTGCCACGTCCACGCCGGCCGAGGGCGATCTCGGTCATCATCACCGGGACGCCGACCGCCAGAATGCAGGCAAGGTAGACCAGCACGAAAGCGCCGCCGCCGTGTTCACCCGTGATGTAGGGGAATTTCCAGATGTTGCCCAGGCCGACCGCCGAACCGGTAGCCGCCAGCACGAAGCCCCAGCGGCCCAGCCACTGAACGCGAGGTTGTTGATCAGTTGTCATGTATCACCAGGGAGAGCGACTTTATCCATCGCACGGTAATATGCCCGGTCTACTCTGGCCACTGCAACGATATTTCTTGTTTGGTTTCGAACAACCAGTCTGAAAGCCTGGCCTTGACGCCGAACGACAGCCCCCGCCTCGAGCGGGGGGCTTCTGGCCGATCAATCGTCCTTGAGTACGCCACGACGGATCTGGTCCTCCTCGATGGATTCGAACAGGGCCTTGAAGTTGCCCTCGCCGAAGCCGTCGTTGCCCTTGCGCTGGATGATCTCGAAGAAGATCGGGCCAATGACCGTTTCGGTGAAGATCTGCAGCAGCACGCCCTGCTCGGGGCCGCCATCGATCAGCAGGCTCAGCTCGCGCAGATCCTCGACGTTTTCCTCATGGTTCGGCACCCGGTCGTCGATCCTCTCGTAATAGGTATCCGGTGTGCTCAGGAAGGTGACGCCATTGGCCTTCAGTGCCTGCACGGTGGCGTAGATATCGTCGGTCGCCATGGCCAGGTGCTGGATGCCCTCGCCGTTGTATTCCCGCAGGAATTCGGCGATCTGGGAGTCGTCGTCGGCCGACTCGTTGATCGGGATGTGCATCTTGCCACAGGGCGCGGTCATCGCCCGGGAGAAGAGACCGGTCTTCTTGCCGGCGATGTCGAAGTAGCGAACCTCGCGGAAGTTGGCAATGCTGGTGTAAAAGTCGGCCCAAACGTCCATCTGCCCACGGTCGACATTGTGCGTCAGGTGGTCGAGCACATCGAGGCCCACGCTGTTGTCCCTGGGCGAACGGCCGGGAATGGATTCGAAGTCGATGTCATAGAGGGTACGGCCTTCGCCATCGACCTTGTGGTCGACGAAGTAGAGCAGCGAGCCACCGATCCCCTTCACTGCGGGAATCCCCGCTTCACCCGGACCGACCGGGTTCTCCATGGGCTCGGCACCATTGGCCACGGCGTAGTCGAAGGCCTGCCTGGCATCGGCTACCTTCCATGCCATGGCACAGGCACAGGGGCCATGCACACGGGCGAATTCGGCGGCGTGGCTTCCCGGCTCGGCGTTGAGCACGAAGTTGACGTTCTCCTGCTGAAACAGGAAAACCTCCTTGGAGCGGTGCTTGCGGGTCTCGGTGAAGCCCATCCGCTTGAACAGCGCACGCAGTTCCTCGATGCCCTGGGCGGTGGGGGCACTGTATTCGACGAACTCGAAGCCATTGGTGCCGACAGGGTTGGATTGGCTGATGGGAGCAACGGTCTTGGCGGGTGCGTTCATGGAGTTCTCCAGGGATGTGTTGCCGTTCTTGTCGTGGGCACTGGCTGGTGTGGGCACGCAAATGGCGCCCCCAGTGCCTTGTGCCCTCAGACTAGTGCCCGCCGAGCATCACGGGAACGCCCTCATGGCTACCCCCGTCTCCCCCCGCTACTCTCAAATGGTCCCCCCGCGTAAAGCCGGCCTTACACGTCGGATAGACCAGAGACGGGCGGCCTCGATGTGGAGAGATTCCCTGACAACGCGTAACGCATGCTTTACACACCATGGACAACCGGCCGCTCACCCGATCGAGAGGAGCCTTGCATGACACGTTTTTCCCTGGAAGGTCAGGTAGCCATGGTCACTGGCTGCAACAAGGGGCTCGGGCATGCCATGGCAGTGGCGCTGGCCGAAGCGGGCGCTGACGTGGTCGGGGTCAACCGTACCCCCGCCACCGAGACACGCGACAGGATCGAGGCCTTGGGCAGGCGATTCTTCGACGTGGATGCGGAACTCGGTCGTGACAGCGCCACGACGATCGTCGAGCGGGCGCTGGCCCGGACCGGCAAACTGGACATCCTGGTCAACAATGCCGGAATGATACGCCGTGCCCCAGCTCTGACGTTCACCGAGGAGGATTGGGATTCGGTGGTCGACGTCAACCTGAAGGCAGCCTTCTTTCTGGCCCGGCAGGTGGCGCGGCATCTGATCGAACGCAAGGCTCCGGGCAGGATCGTCAACATCGCTTCGGTGCTCTCGTTCCAGGGCGGAATCCGCGTGCCCTCTTATACCGCCAGCAAGAGCGGCCTGCTCGGCCTGACCCGGCTGCTTGCCAACGAGTGGGCGGCACATGGCATTACCGTCAATGCCATCGCGCCCGGCTATATGGTGACCGACAACACCCGGGCCCTGCGTGACGACGAAGTCCGCAGCGCCGAGATACTCGCACGCATTCCCGCCGGGCGCTGGGGCAAACCGGAGGATCTCGCCGGTGCCGTGATCTTTCTCTGCTCACCGGCTGCCGGCTACGTCAATGGCCATGCACTGGCAGTCGATGGCGGCTGGTTGGCCCGCTGAGCCCGTCTCGCCGATCGAGCAGGATGAACCCGCAGGCGCTCAATGGTTGTCCCGTGGCTGGCTCCGCCGGGCCACGTCGCGATACCTGGTCGCCGGCGCCAGCGTCATGCCCCGGTCGAGCGGTTCGACCAGGTTCCTCTGGATCTCCTGCCAGGGCGTCTGATGCGCCGGGTAGCGATAGCCACCCGCCGCCTCCAGGCGCTCACGCCGGGCATCGAGTTCGCTGTCGTCGATCAACAGTCGCACTTCGCCACGCTTGAGGTCGATGCGCAGCCGGTCTCCGGTCTCCAGCAGGGCCAGACCGCCGCCGGTGGCGGCTTCCGGCGAGGCGTTGAGGATCGATGGCGAGCCCGACGTGCCCGACTGGCGACCGTCGCCCAGACACGGTAGCGCCTCGATGCCGCGTCGGATCAAGGCTTCGGGGGGTTGCATATTGACCACTTCGGCTCCTCCGGGATGGCCCACGGGCCCGGCACCGCGCATCACCAGTATGGTGCGCTCGTCGATGGCCAGATCAGGGTCGTCGATCCTGGCGTGATAGTCTTCGGAACCGTCGAATACCACCACCCGACCCTGGAAGGCGTCGAGGTCTGCCGGGTCGGCCAGAAAACGCTGGCGAAACTCGCGCGAGATCACGCTGGTCTTCATCAGTGCCGACTCGAAGAGATTCCCCTTGAGGTTGATAAACCCCGCATGCTCCACCAGCGGCTTGGCATAGCGGCGGATCACGTCGGTATCCAGGGTCTCCTGCCCCGCGATGCTCTTGGCCATGGTGCGGCCATTGACCGTCAGGGCGTCGCCATGGAACCGCCCTGCCCCCAGAAGTTCATGAACCACCGCCGGCACTCCGCCAGCCCGGTAGAACTCCTCGCACAGGTAGGCGCCTGCCGGCATGACATTGGCCAATAGCGGAATCTCGTGGCCCAGGCGCTGCCAGTCGTCATTGGTCAGTTCGACACCGGCATGACGGGCGATGGCGTTGACGTGAATCGGAGCATTGGAGGAACCGCCCAGTGCCGAGCATACCGTGACCGCATTTTCGAACGCTTCACGGGTCAGTATCTCCAGCGGACGCAGGTCTTCCCATACCATCCCGACGATACGCTCACCGGTCTGATAGGCGACGAGCGAGCGCTCCTTGTAAGGCGCTGGAATCAGCGACGAACCCGGCAGACTCATGCCCAGCACCTCGGCCATGGCGTTCATGGTCGAAGCGGTACCCATGGTATTGCAGTGGCCTATCGATGGCGCCGAGTCGGTGGTCCGTGCAAGGAACTCGGCATAGTCGATGTCCCCCGCGGCCAAGCGCTTGCGCAGCTCCCAGATGATGGTGCCCGAGCCGACGCGCTCATGACCCCGCCAGCCGTTCAACATCGGCCCACCCGACAGCACGATGGCCGGGATATTCACCGTGGCCGCCGCCATCAGTGCCGCCGGTGTGGTCTTGTCGCAGCCCGTGGTCAACACCACCCCATCCAGCGGATAGCCGTGTAGTACCTCCACCAGGCCCAGATAGGCCAGGTTGCGGTCCAGGGCCGCGGTGGGGCGACGGGCGTTCTCATGGATTGGGTGCATGGGAAACTCGAAGGGCACGCCGCCCATGGCGCGAATGCCATCCTTGACCCGCTTGATCAGTTCGATGTGATGCCGGTTGCAGGGGGTCAGGTCGGAGCCCGACTGGCAGACCCCGATGATCGGCCTTCCGTCGGCCAGTTCTTCCAGCGTGATGCCGTAATTCATGTAGCGCTCCAGGCACAGCGCCGTGGTGCCCGGGTGTTCGGGATTGTCGAACCACCAGCGCGAACGCAGCTGATCGGGAGTCATCCGTTGTCGTTGTTTCATGGGGCAAGTCCTGACGGCTCGAGGCAGCCGTGGAGAGGCGGCGAGAAATGGCGCGGGGTTGTATGATGACATGATAGGTAGCACGCTTATGCCGCTACATCAACTTTCACGCCCCGGCCAGACTCCCTGGCCTCCCCGGAAGAACAGGAGCCCCCTCATGACTCTGGAAGGCAAATCATTGATCGGACAACAGACTGTTTCCGGTAAGGCAGGCAAGATTCGTGGTATCGATCCCGCCACCGGCGAGCCGCTGGAACCGGCATACGCCGGAGCCGGCCAGGCCGAGGTCGAGCTGGCCTGCGAGCTGGCATGGGCCGCTTTCGATAGCTACCGGGAAACAGCGCTGGAGGCGCGGGCGGCCTTCCTCGAAACCATCGCCAGCGAGATCGAAGCCACTGGCGAGTCGCTGATTCAGCGCGCCATGGCGGAGACTGGCCTGCCCCAGGCCCGCATCGAGGGTGAGCGCGGCCGTACCTGCGGCCAGCTGCGCCTTTTCGCCAGCGTGGTGCGGGCCGGTGAGTGGCTGGACGTCCGCATCGACCCGGCCCTTCCAGAGCGTCAGCCGATGCCCCGAGTCGACCTGCGCCAGCGTCATATCGCCCTGGGTCCGGTCGCCGTTTTCGGCGCCAGCAATTTCCCGCTGGCCTTCTCGGTGGCCGGCGGCGACACCGCTTCCGCCCTGGCCGCCGGCTGCCCGGTGGTGGTCAAGGCCCACTCGGCACACCCCGGCACCTCCGAACAGGTGGGACGCGCGGTGCAGGCCGCCGTCGCCAAGTGTCAGCTGCCCGAGGGTGTCTTCTCGCTGTTGTTCGGTGCGGGTAACGAGATCGGACAGGCACTGGTCTCCGATGCGCGCATCAAGGCGGTGGGCTTCACCGGCTCGCGGCGCGGCGGCACGGCGCTGATGACGACCGCCCGGATGCGCCCCGAACCGATCCCGGTCTACGCCGAAATGAGTAGCATCAATCCGGTGTTCCTGCTGCCCCGGGCCCTGGAGGCCCGAGGCCAGGCCCTCGCGGAAGGCTTCGTCGGCTCGCTCAACATGGGCGCGGGTCAATTCTGCACCAACCCGGGCCTGGTGGTCGGAGTGAAGGGACCGCACCTGGACACCTTCGTCGAGGCCGCGGGCAAGGCCGTGGCAGCCAGCGCCGCCCAGGTCATGCTGACCCCCGGTATCCACAGCGCCTACGAGAATGGCATCGGTGCGCTATCGGCACACGCCAGGGTACGTGAAGTGGCTCGTGGTCAGGTGGGAGAGACGCCCAACCGGTGCCAGTCGGGCCTGTTCGTCACGAGTGCCACCGACTTCCTCGCCGAACCCGTGCTGCAGGAGGAGGTCTTCGGCTCCACCTCGCTGGTGATCGAATGTACCGATAGCGATGAGATGCACCGGGTCGCTGAACGGCTGGAAGGACAGCTCACCGTCACCTTGCAGCTTGACGATGGCGACATCGAGGCGGCCAGAGCCCTGCTTCCCACGCTGGAGCGCCGTGCAGGACGGGTGCTCGTCAACGGCTGGCCCACCGGGGTCGAGGTGTGCCACGCCATGGTCCACGGCGGGCCCTTTCCGGCGACATCGGATTCTCGCACCACATCGGTGGGAAGCGCCGCCATCCAGCGCTTCCTGCGCCCGGTGTGCTACCAGAACCTGCCCCAAGGCCTTTTGCCCGAGGCGCTGCGAGATGACAATCCGCTGGGTATCAGCCGGCTCATGGATGGAAAGCGCGACGCCTGAACGGCAGTCGCGAACGACATGAGGGCGGCCTGTGTTGGCAACTGCGATGAACTCCGCCATACTTGAATGGCTATCAGGCTAGTATCCTATCATACCAGCAAGCCGGGCCATCCGTGTCGAATCGGACGTGACGAACAAGGTCTTGCTTGCCAGCGACCGGCGGCCGGTCATGGAAACGCCATGCGATTACACAACAAGAAGGCGCTGATTACCGCCGCCGGCCAGGGCATCGGCCGTGCGACCGCCCTGCGTTTCGCCGCGGAAGGGGCGTCGGTGATCGCCACCGATATCGATGCCGACAAACTGTTCGAACTGGATGGCGTGAAAGGCATCGAGATACGACGGCTCGACGTGCTCGATGCCGATGCCGTGAGCGCGCTGGCAGATGCCTTGCCTCCACTGGACGTCCTGTTCAACTGCGCCGGCCATGTGGCCAGTGGGGCGCTGCTGGCGTGCGACGAGGCTGACTGGGAGTTCTCGCTCGCCATGAATGTCACCGCCATGTACCGGGTGATCCGTGCCGTATTGCCCGGCATGCTCCCCAATGGCGGCAGCATCATCAACATGGCCTCGGTGGCCTCCAGTCTAAAGGGCGTGCCCAACCGCTTTGCCTACGGCACCTCCAAGGCCGCGGTGATCGGCCTGACCAAGTCGGTCGCGGCCGATTACATCGGCCAGGGTATCCGCTGCAACGCCATCTGCCCCGGCACCGTCGAATCCCCTTCGTTGCGCCAGCGCATCCAGGACCAGGCAAGATTGCAGCAGCGCGAGGAGCGAGACGTCTACGCCGAGTTCATCGCCCGCCAGCCGCTGGGTCGACTGGGCACCCCGGAGGAGATCGCCGCGCTGGCCACCTATCTGGCCGCCGACGAATCCGGCTATACCACCGGTACGGTACAGATCATCGACGGAGGCTGGCTCAACTGATGACGTCCTGCGCTGGAGCCGACCCCCACCCTTCGCGCACGACCGACAAGACCAAGGAGTCCTTACGACATGAAATTGCTGCGCTTCGGCCCCCAGGGCCAAGAGAAACCCGGCCTGCTGGACGATGAGGGAGTGATTCGCGACCTGTCGGCTCACGTGACCGATATCGACGGCCGGCACCTCGGCCTCGACACGCTCATTACCCTGGCGAACCTCGACGTTTCACGTCTGCCCGCCGTTCCCTCCGAGACACGCCTCGGCCCCTGCGTCGGCCGTGTCGGCAAGTTCATCTGTATCGGGCTCAACTACTCCGACCATGCTGCCGAAACCGGTGCCCAGGTGCCCCCGGAGCCGGTGGTCTTCAGCAAGTGGACCAGCGCCATCTGCGGCCCCGACGATGATGTGATCCTCCCCCGGGATTCGCAGAAGACCGACTGGGAAGTGGAACTGGGCGTGGTGATCGGCAAGGGCGGCCGTTATATCGACGAGGCCGAGGCCATGGAGCATGTCGCCGGCTACTGCGTGATCAACGATGTCTCCGAACGCGAGTTCCAGCTCGAACGCAGCGGCACCTGGGACAAGGGCAAGGGCTGCGACACCTTCGGCCCCATGGGGCCCTGGCTGGTCACCCCGGACGAGGTGCCCGATCCCCACCGGCTCGACATGTGGCTGGAAGTGGACGGTCACCGCTACCAGGACGGCAACACTCGCACCATGGTCTACCGGGTCCCCTTCCTGATCAGCTACCTGAGCCGTTTCATGAGCCTGCAGCCTGGCGACGTGATCTCCACCGGTACCCCGCCGGGGGTCGGCATGGGGCAGCAACCGCCGGTCTACCTCAAGCCCGGCCAGCGCATGCGCCTGGGTATCGAAGGTCTCGGGGAGCAGCACCAGACCGTTATCACCGACCCGCCGCACTGAATCGGAGCCCAAGCCATGAGCCAGAACATTGCCAGTGACACTGGCCACCTGGAGAGCCTTCGCGTCCATGCCGCCGACAACGTGCGCGTGGCCCTGAAGGACCTGCCCGCCGGCAGCGAGATCGACGACAATGGCCAACGCTTCATGCTTGCCGAGGCCATCCATCACAAGCACAAGTTCACCCTCGAGGCCCTTCAACCCGGCGACACCGTGATCATGTACGGCGTCACCGTGGGCCGCGCCACCCGGCCGATTGCCCGGGGAGCGGCCATCACCACCGGGAATACCGAGCACAGCACCGCCACCACCGCTCCCCAGGCCCGGCGCGGCAACTGGCAGGCACCGGATGTCTCGTGGTTTCGGAACGCCACCTTCGATGGCTACCACCGCCCGGACGGCCGGGTGGGCACCGCCAACGTGTGGCTGGTGGTGCCGCTGGTATTCTGTGAGAACCGTAATATCGAGGTGCTTCGCCAGAGCGTGGCCGATGCCCTTGGGGAAGACCCGTATCGCGACTACAAACGCATGGCCCGCGAACTACTGAACGGCGCCTCGGCAACGGAAGATCCCATACCGACCCGCGAAAGGCTGTTCCCCAATGTCGACGGCGTGCGCTTTCTCACCCATACCCTGGGCTGCGGCGGCACCGATGACGACGCCCAGGCGCTCTGCCGACTGCTCGCGGGCTATATCTGCCACCCCAACGTGGCCGGCGCCACGGTGCTGAGCCTGGGCTGCCAGAAGGCGCAGATCGAAATGCTCCGCCGTGCGGTGGCCAAGCGGGACCCTCGTGGCCTGCGCCCGGTGCACTACCTGGAACAGCAGGCCAGCACCAGCGAGGAGGCGCTGATTCGCGAGGCGTTGATCACCATCTTCGACGGCCTGGCCGAGGCCAACCGGGTAGAGCGCACGCCGGCCCCGCTCTCGGCGCTCACGATCGGCGTGGAGTGTGGTGGCTCCGACGGCTTTTCCGGCCTCTCCGCCAACCCGCTGGTCGGGGCGGTGATCGACCGACTGGTGGCGCTGGGCGGCAGCGGAATCCTCAGCGAATTCCCGGAACTGTGTGGCGTGGAGCACGAACTGATCGCCCGCTGCACCGACGATGCGGTGGCCGAGCGGTTCCGGACACTGATGACGGCCTACCAGAATCACGCCGCCAGGGTCGGAGCCGACTTCTCGATGAATCCCTCGCCGGGAAACATCCGCGACGGACTGATCACCGACGCCATGAAGTCCGCCGGCGCGGCCAAGAAAGGGGGAGACAGCCCAATCGTCGACGTGCTCGATTATACCGAGCCTCACGTCCGCAAGGGTTTGAACCTCCTCTGCACCCCGGGCAACGACGTGGAATCGACCACCGCCCTGGCAGGCTCCGGTGCCAATCTGATCCTGTTCACCACAGGGCTCGGCACACCCACCGGCAACCCGGTCGCCCCGGTACTGAAGATCGCCAGCAACAGCGAGCTGGCACAGCGTATGAGCGATGTCATCGACTTCGACGCCGGTCCGATCATTCGCGGCGAGGCATGGATCGACGAGATGGCCGACCGACTCCTGGAAATGTGCATCGACACGGCGTCGGGGCGCCATCCACCCCGTGCGGTCAGCCTGGCCCAGTACGACTTCATACCCTGGAAACGCGGTGTCTCGCTGTGAATCGCCGATGCCACGCTGTCCGGTCGACGATCACTTCGCCACGGGAGCCAGGCGTTTCTTGAGCCGCATGTAGGTGCCGTAGTGGCGGTCCAGGTGACGCCGCATGGCCGCCTCGGCGGCATCGGGATCCCGGGACTCGATGGCTTCGACGATTTCGATATGGGCCGCCAGAGCCGCCTTGTCCTCATCCTTCTGCTGAAGAACCTGCGCACGTCGGTCATCGAGCCATTCAGAGAGCGCCACATGGATGGCATCGAAGATCGGGTTGCGGCCGATGCTCGCTAGTACGCCATGGAAATCGTTGTCGGAGCGCTTGAAACGCGCCTCATCGCCGACCGCAGCGCGGTTGTCCCGAAGCGCGTCGCGCAAGTGCTGGAGGTCCTCTTCACTGGCATGGCGAGCGGCGTAGCGTGCCAGCGAGATCTCGAACATCGCGCGGGCTTCCTGGAAGTACTGCTGGCCATCGGGCTTGGAGAGCAGTTGCCGGGTCACCCCGGAGAGCCTGGCCATCACCGCCTCGGCGGTGGGGCGAATGACCCGGGCGCGGGTACCGCTGTTGATGGCGATCAGCCCGAGCTGCTGCAGATAAAACAGTGCCTCGCGCACCGCCGGCCGCCCTACGCCGAACTGTTCCATCAGTTCCCGCTCGGAAGGTAGCTGATCGTTCTCGCCGAGCCGCCCTTCGAGGATCTCCGCCTCGAGCTGTTCGGCAACCTGTTCGGATAGCGTCTTGCGCTCGACCCGGTATCTGCTCATGGCCACTTTCTCCTGGTAACCTCGAATTCGCCGCCATTTTACTGCATTTCTCGAGACTTTCGTTCAAGCGAGTGGCGATAGCCGCGCCACCCCGTAGTGCCTGGCAAGTTCGTCATAGGCGGACTGGTTCGCCGAATCGAGCGGAATGCCCTCGACGTCGCGTCTCGCCTGGCAGCGCCACTCGCGATCCCCGGGGGCGAGCACCCGGGCATTGGCAGTGGCAGGCCGGGCACGCAAGTCGGCCAGATAATCGGCGAGACAACGCGCAAACGTCCCTTCCTCGACGAAGGCGTCGGGCTTCATCGCGAGGAAGAAGTGACCGACCCCGCGCGGTGTCGACATGTCCGGCCCGCCCATAGGCAACAGCCGGAAGCCGTGCCGCATTCCCGAGAGGGTGGAACTCAAGATCTCCACCATGCCGCCTAGCCCGGCACCCTTGAAGCCGAAGTCGCTGCCACCCAGTGGAAGCAACGCCGCGACCTCGGCGGGCGTCCGCGTGACCCGCCCCGCCGCGTCGGCGGCCACCTGGTCGGGCAACTCGCGGCCAATGGCACCGAACTGCTGCACACGGTTCCACGGAATCGAACTCGTCGCCATGTCGAGCAGGTAGGGAGAACCGTCCGTCACCGGCGCCGCGAAGGCGATCGGGTTGGTGCCATGAAAAGGCGTTGCCCCCTGGTGCAGCAGCACGAAAGGGTCGGAATTGCAGAAGGCCATGCCGATGTAGCCACGCTCGGCGGCAGCCAGGGCGTAGCAGCCCGCGGCTCCGAAGTGCGAGGAGTTGCCCACCGCAACGGCTCCCAGGCCAATCTCCTCGGCCATGGTCGTGGCATGCTCCATGGCGGTGTAACCGGCAAGATGGCCGAGGCCGCCATCGGCGTCCAGAAAGCCGGTGGCGGCCAGGCGCCGGTGGAAGACCATTTGCGGAGCCCCCTTGATTCGCCCACCCTCGAGCGCCTTGAGATAATGCGGCAGCAGCCTCAGGCCATGGCTGTCGGTGCCCATGCGGGAGGCGGTGATCAGCGCCCGGATCACGGCGACCGCCGATGCCTGGTCGGCGCCGGCAGCGGTGAGCGCCTCACGCATGAAGCGGCCGAGGTCCTCGGCGGCGACGCGAAAATCCTGCTGTGTATCATGCATGGAGTGCTCTCTCCAGGGCTCGAAATCGTGCTGGCGAACGAATGGAACGCCAGCCATCGCCGCCTTGCTAGCGGTAGACCAGGGTCGGCAGCCACAATGACAGCGACGGTATGAAGGTCACCAGCATCAGACAGAGGAACAGCGGGATCAGGAACGGAATGGTCCCGCGCATGCATTGCTCGAAGCTGACGTTGGCGACCCGCGTCAGCACGTAGAGCACCATGCCCACCGGCGGTGTCAGCAGGCCGATCATCAGGTTGAGTACCATGATCACCCCGAAGTGCACCGGATCGACCCCCACGGCGATGGCCATCGGCAGCAGCACCGGTACCAGAATGGTGATGGCGGCGATGGTCTCCATGAAGCAGCCGACGATGAGCAGCACCAGATTACTGAACATCAGCACGGCCAGCTTGCTGTCGGCGAAGGGCCCCAATAGCGCCACGAGGTTCTGGGTGACCTGGTTGCTCGTCAGGATCCAGGCGAAGATCGATGCCGCCGCCACGATGAACATGATCACCGCGGTGGTCTCGATGGTCTCCATGCTGACCTTGAGCAGCTGGCGCCAGCGAAGCGTACGATAGAACACCACCCCCAGGAACAACGCATAGACCACCGCCGCCACCGCCGATTCGGTGGGCGTGAAGGCACCGGTGATGATGCCACCGATGATGATCATCGGCGTCATCAACGACAGGATGGCGCGCTTGAAGGTGTATCCCAGCACCCGCCACGAGAAGATGGCATCGGCGGTATAGCCTCGCCTGCGGGAAATGATGAAGATCATCAGCATCAGTATGAGCGCCATCAACAGCCCGGGAACCAGCCCCGCGGCGAATAGCTGCCCCACCGAGGCCGAGGCCATCACGCCATAGATCACCATCGGCAGGCTGGGGGGGATGATCGGCCCGATGGTCGACGACGCCGCGGTGATCCCCAGCGCGAACTCATCGTCATAGCCGGCATCCCTCATCGCCTTGATCTCGACGGTACCCAGGCCACCGGCATCGGCCACGGCGGCCCCGGACATGCCGGCGAATACCACGCTGGCGCCGACATTGACGTGGCCGAGACCGCCACGCATCCACCCCATCACCGCCTTGGCGAAATCGAAGATCCGCCCGGTGATACCGGCGTTGTTCATCAGGCTGCCGGCGAAGATGAAGAAGGGAATCGCCAGCAGTGGGAAGCTGTCGAGGCCATTGATCATGCGGTGGGCCACGACGATGTCGGGCACCTGGCCACTGATCAGCACGAACATGAGGCACGAGCCGGCCAGGCTGATGGCGATGGGCACCCCCAGCACCAGCATGGTGAACAGCGAGAAGAACAGAAACGAAAGGTGGTATCCGGTAAGGGCCAGGACCACACAACCGAGCAAGGCCAGTGCCGACAGCAGCGGCGTGACGACCGGGGCCCGCCAGCGCAACATCGAGAGTCGAGACATTCAAGCGCACCTCATGATTCTTGTCGTGCCAGGCGGGCGCGGATCACGATCCGCTGGATACCACGCAGCGCCATCATCACGAAGGCGGCGCAAACGATGTAGTAGACGAGACTCTTGGGCAGATCGACCGAGACCATCATGCTGGCCGTGCGGCCGGCCAGCTTATAGGTCACCCAAGCCATGGCCAGATAGAACCCCACACTGACCAGGTCCGCCAGACCGGCGAACAGCCGAGCCAGCCAATCCGGCATGTAGCGATAGAAGAACTCCACCACGATGTGAGTCCCCTTGCGCACCGCCATCGCACTGCCGACGAAGCCAATCACGATCAGCAGGTAACGGGCGACTTCCTCGGTCCAGGTGGTCGAGTCGCCAAGGACATAGCGGGTGAAGAACTGTAGGGAAACGACCAGGATCAGGGCCCAGAACACCACCAGTACCGCGTAGTCCTCGACCGCATAGTCGCCGAAGCAAAACGCCTCGCTATCGAAGGCCGCTTCGAAGTCGGCCATCGGATCGACGGCAGCGTCGAGCTTGTCGGGCTTGCGAGACATGGCAATCCTCCCGGCCTGCGCCACCCGGCGTGGAGCAGCACAGGCCTACGTGGTGCGATCTCGTCACTGACCGATGGCCTGCAGACGCTCGTAGGTTTCTTCGTCCCAGTTGGCATCGTCGCCGAGGTGGTAGGGCACGGTGATCTCACGGAATGGTTCACGGTCCACTTCATTGACGGTGTTGCCCTGCTCCTCGAACCACGCCACCAGCTCCTCTTCGGCCTGAACGATATCAGCGGTATTGTTCTCCGCGGCCTCCTGGAACACCTCACGGAATATCTCACGGTCCTCTTCGGAGAGTTGATCCCAGAGCGACCCGCTGACGATAGTGATCAGCGAGTCGGTGACGTGGCCGGTGAGGTTGATGTATTCCTGCACTTCATGGAATGCCATGGCGCGAATTGCCGGCAGCGGGTTCTCCTGGGCATCCACCACGCCCTGCTGCAGCGCCAGGTAGGTCTCATCGAAGGCAATCGGCGTCGGATTGGCCCCGGCCGCCCTCGGGAACATCATGTACAGTGGCGCCCCCGGCACGCGGATGCGCAGCCTCTCCATGTCCTCGGGCACGTTGATCGGTTCATTGGCAGTGACGTGCCGCTCCCCATAATAGTTGAGGGCGATGGGTACATTGCCGGTGGCCTCCTCGAAGCCGGCGGCGATCTCCTCGAACAGGTCGCTCTCGGCATATGCCTGCCAGTGGTCGAAGTCACGGAACATATAGGGCGCACCGGCGATGCCTATCGGCCCGTAGGCGTGGCCGGCAAACTGTGCGCCGGTGTAAATGATATCCACGGTGCCCAGCGTCAGGCCCTCGTTGATGGCCTCCTCGTTGCCCAGCGACGAGGCCGGGTGCACGTTGATCGAGTAGCGGCCGTCGGTGCGCTCGTTGATCTCCTCGGCGGCCCATAGCGCCCATTGGTGGAACGGCTCGGAGGTCTCGTAGACGTGGGCGAAACGCAGGTTCTGGGAAGCCTGCACGGTACCGGCAAAGCCGATCCCAGTGGCGATAAGGACGGCAGTCACCATGTGGCTCGGCTTGAGATGGCGTTGGCTCTTGTAACTCATCTTGTTTTCCTCACGACCTGTTGGGTGTTGTTCTTCGTGTGGGTAGGGATGGTGGTGAGATGGATATCTTGTCTTGTCGCTGACCTGCTGTGCTGTCTTGTTGTATACGTATCATACCACCTGGCTAAAACCTAGCTGCTGATCGTCTGCCATGCAACGTCGGCCAGTCTTTTTCACACAATGGCGGCCCGATCGTCCCCGCGCCGGTGTTTCGACCCATTCGGCCGTAGACAGGCGTGCAGCCTCGCCAGCGTATCGGCCGTACCAAAGCCGCCCGCCCTGTTGATGACGATGTATTACCGGTTCATGGCATCAACTGCCCGCCGTTGACCTCGATCACCTGTCCGGTCACATAGCCGCTGAGCGCATCCGTGGCCAGGAACAGGTAGGCGCCGACACACTCCTCGGCGGTGCCCAGCCTGCCCATGGGGATCGATACCCGGGCCGCCGCCAGGTGAGCTTCATTGGAATGGCGCCCATGGAAATCGGTGGCAATCGTTCCCGGCGCCACCGCATTGACGCGGATGCGCTCTCCCGCCAGTTCCTTGGCCATGTTGCGGGTCAGAGTGCTGACGAACCCCTTGGCCGCCCCGTAGAGCCCGCCTCCCAAGCCACCACCGTTGCGGGCGGCAATCGATGTGGTGTGAATGATATTGCCGGCGCCGGCCTGGCGAAAATGAGGCAACGCCGCACGACTGGCCATCACCACCGAACGGGCATTGAGGTCCATTACCCTGTCGTACTGGTCATCATGCATATCGGCCAGACTCACCCGGCCCAGCATGTCACCCGCGTTGTTGATCAACAGATCCAGCCCGCCCAGCTGCTCGGCGGACCGGTCGACGATGTCGGCCGCCTCCTTCGAGCGGCTGACGTCTCCCTTGATCGGGAAGGCGTCGCCGCCAGCCTCCCGGATCGTCCGGCATACCGCTTCCGCAGCCGATTCACTGGCGTGATAGTGGACCGCCACGCGGCAACCCAGGGTGCCGAGCCTGCCGGCCACTGCGGCACCGATGCCGCGACTCGCACCGGTCACCAGTACCCGCTTGCCTTTCAATTCATCGAACATGCCCTTTCCCCCTGGCTATCACTAGGTCGCCAACCTTAGGCTATAGTGACGATGGCATACCTGTCATACAACACGATTTCAATAGCAGGATAGGTGATTGCTGGCCGGGCGCCAGCCGCCGTTTCCGTCGCCTGGAGGCACCATGATTCCCCTTTCGCCGATCGACCTTCTCCCCGTGGACCTTCCGGATGCACTGCTGGTGGGCCGTGCCTGGCTCGACTCGCCCCGACCAGGGCCGGCTCTGGTCGGGGTACGTGACGGCGAGGTCTTCGACCTGACCCGGGCCGGCCCCACCATGGCGGACCTGCTCGAACGAGATGACCTCGCCGAGCTGATCCGCGCAGGGGGTCCCACCCTGGGCCCGGTCGAGACGCTACTGGCCAACTCGCTCGCCAGCCCGCCGACGACGCCTTACCTGCTGGCCCCCTGCGACGTTCAGGCGATCAAGGCCTGTGGCGTCACTTTCGCGGTCAGCCTGCTGGAACGGGTGATCGAGGAGCAGGCCGGTGGCGACCCCCAGCGTGCCGGTCAGTTGCGTGACGAACTGCAGGCACTGATCGGCCGGGACCTGTCGCGGATCAAACCCGGTTCCGATGATGCCGTGGCGCTGAAGGAGGCACTCCAGGCCCGCGGTGCCTGGTCCCAATACATGGAGGTGGGCATCGGCCCGGACGCGGAAGTCTTCACCAAGGCGCAGCCGCTGTCATCGGTGGGCTTCGGTGCCGATGTGGGCCTGCATCCGGCATCGCGATGGAACAACCCCGAGCCGGAGATCGTGCTGGCGGTGGACAGCCGGGGGAACGTCAAGGGCGCCACCCTCGGCAACGATGTCAACCTGCGTGACGTGGAGGGCCGGAGCGCCCTGTTGCTGGGCAAGGCCAAGGACAATAACGCCTCCTGCTCCATTGGCCCTTTCATTCGCCTGTTCGACGAGCGGTTCACACTGGACAGCGTACGGCAGTGCCAGGTATCGCTGCGTATCGAGGGAGCCGATGACGATTTCCGCCTGGAAGATGCCAGCGACATGCGCGAGATCAGCCGTGACCCGCTGGACCTGGTGGGACAAACCATCGGCGACCATCACCAGTACCCCGACGGATTCATGCTGTTTCTCGGCACCATGTTCTCGCCGATCAAGGACCGCGACGCTCGAGGCCAGGGTTTCACCCATCACCCGGGCGACCGCGTGACGATCGCCACGCCCAGCCTGGGCGCCCTGGTCAACGGTGTCGGGCGCAGCGACCGCCTGCCGCCCTGGACCTTCGGCATCCGTCAACTGATGCAGCATCTTGCCCGGTGTTGACCCCCTTCATCTACAGCCTCGACGAACACAGGGAAATCAGACCGTACGAAACCGTGTCGCCAGCCCCTGCATCGCCCGCATCAGCAGCAGGCTGTCAATGCCGACACCAACGAAGTGGCAGCCGGTCTCGAGGTATTCCCCGGCCTCCTCCTCATCCACGGTGACGATGCCGGCAGCCTTGCCGGCGGCATTGATCCGTCCGATGGCATCGCCGATGGCCGTGCGCACAGCGGGATGGCCCGGGTCGCCCAGGTGCCCCATGGCGGCGGAAAGGTCCGCCGGGCCGATGAAGACGCCGTCGACGCCCTCGGTGGCTGCGATCGCATCGAGATTGTCGAGCCCGGCCCGGGTCTCGACCTGCACCAGCAGACACATCTCCTCATCCGCTCGAGCCAGGTAGTCCTCCACCTGCCCCCAGCGGGCCGCACGGGCCAGCACATGGCCGACCCCGCGGATGCCTCGCGGCGGGTAGCGCGTCGCAGCCACCAGCTCGGCGGCCTGGGCCGCGCTCTCGACCATGGGGATCAGCAGGGTCTGCACGCCGATATCCAGATACTGCTTGATCAGCACCGGGTCGCCGGTCGGCGGCCTGACAATGGGATGGGATGCATAAGGCGCAACGGCCCGCAGCTGGGCCAACAGGCTATTCAGGTCGTTGGGTGAGTGTTCGCCATCCAGCAGCAGCCAGTCGAAGCCCGCGGTGGCGGCCATCTCGGCGGTATAGGCATTGGCCAGGCCGAGCCATAGCCCGGTCTGGCGCTCTCCGGCCAACAGCCGGCGCTTGAAACGATTGTGTGGCATCTGCATCGTGTCACCTCGTGTTCAAGGCGAGTCACGCAGCCGCGACTCGACGCTTTCCACCTTGTCGCTCATGGACTGTTCGCGATCGGTTCGGGTACCCAGCTTGATGGTGGTCGTGATGCGCGGCGCCCCCATCTCGTGCACCACCTCATGGCAGCGCTTGACCACCGCCATCACCTCGTCCCAGGAGCCCTCGATGTTGGTGCCGTAGGCGTGCATGTGATGCTCGAGACCCGACGCCTGGATCACCCGCTGGCAGGCCGCGATCTGCGGCGAGACCGACACCCCCACGCCCAGTGGCACCACACAAAGATCGATGATGACGTGCATGGATAATGCTCCTCTGCTAGTGGAATGATGCTCGATCACGTCACCACCGGTGCATGGTCAAGCCACCGGCTCCGTCACATGAATTCCGAACAGGCTCGCCTCGCCCTGGCTGCGCCCCATCGCCTCGGGCGGGGTTGCCCGCCCGTCGCGTACCATCACGTGGCCGCCCTGTCCCTGGGCTCCGCCGATGACGCTGCCCACCAGGTAGGTGGGAAATATCTCGGGGTCGTTCTCGTAGTTGGGGTTGTGGATCAGCCCGATCATCTGGAAACGCCCGCGGGTGTTGCGCAGCGACTCGAGTGAATCCTGGATCAGCCGGCGATGCGACAGCTTGGAGAATAGCCCGTCGAGCAGGATCACGCTCTCGCGGCTGCTTCGCGCGCGGCGCTTGTGATGGCCCGGCAGTTCGCGCAGCTCGCGCTCGATGGCGAATTCCGAGAGTTTGACCAGCCACATCAGCGATACCGCCTCGCGCTGCCCTTCCGACATTTCCTCGTTGAGCGAGAAGAGCCGGCCATGGGGGCGGATGGCGTCGTGCTTGAGACGGATCGAGACGTCGTGGAAGAGACCGCGATAGATGCGCCTCCGGATCTGGCGCAGCAGGTCCTCGTCGCGGCGCCGCGACTCGCCGTCGACCACGCCACCGTCACGCTCGGCGCGCCGGCGCATGGCGGCCTGATGCTCGTCGATATCGGCCAGCAGGGTGGTGATCAGCTCACGCAGCTGGTCGGGGCCGATCAACACCGCCTTGACCTCGAAGAAGGCGCCGCCCTCGCCGCTGCTCCTGGCCACCCGCTTGAGAATGTCCAGGTTACCGGCGGCGTCGCTGATGATCGAACTGAGCCGCTCCACCAGGGTGCCCTCGATCTGTTCGCGGGATGCGTGCAGCCGGTCGACCCGCTGGCGATGATCGTCCAACTGGCCACCGAGCTGCTCATGCAACGCGACCAGATCGTTCAGCGCCGCACCACTGGCGCCCTTGAGCATCGCCAGCCGGGCACGTTCGGTGTCGCTGAAGAGCCGGCTGTGGGCCGCTTCCTCGAGGGACTCCGCCAGCCGCCGTTCGCTCGCCTCCACCAGTTTGGCCTGACGCTCCCGGTTGCGTGCCCGCTCCCCCAGGTTGAGCTCGCCAAGCGCATCCAGCAGGGTCTGCTGGCAGGCTTCCAGGACAACGGCATCGAGCTCGGCCGATCCCCCCGCCATGGCACGCCAGGTCTCAAGCGCCGCATTGCGTGCCTCGTGTTCGGCATCCTCCAGCTGCCATTGACCGGCACGCTGTGGATCCTGCAGCGCCACCAGCCGACGCGCCCAGCCCTCCGGCAGTTCACGCAGCGCACGCAGCCAGTCGACGGCAAGCTGATCGACCCACTCCAGAGCACGGCGCTGTTCGCCCAGCCGCGCCTCCACCTCATCGCGCTCGACGGTCTTGGCCTTGCGCGCCTCGCGGGTCCCGCCGAGCTCACGCTTGACCCGGGCTATCTCGCGTTCGAGCTTCTGGCTGCCGCCGCCGGCGTCGCGCACCTCGAGATAGGCGCGAATCCTGGTGAAGTCGAAGTCGGCACGCCGGCTGGCGCGAGCCAAGGCCATCTCGAGTTCGGCTTGTACGTCGGTGGCAGTGGCCATGAAGGCCACGCCCCCCGCCTCCTCGAAGGCATTCAATGCGCGCAGGCGCTCGCGCTCCCCGTCGCCAAACACGCCACGCAACTGCGCCTCCACGTCGCCGTGGCGACGGGTCAGTTCCTCTTTCCGCTCGCCGGCTGTTTCCAGTCGTTCGGCGGTTTCCTCCAGGCGTTGCTCCAGCTCGGCCAGCCGTGCATCGAGGATCTGCAGCCGCTCGACACCGCCCGCATCGGCGAACTGTTCGGCAGCCAGCCAGGTGGAACCGTGGGCCTCGATCTCCCGGGCGGCCCGTTCACGCTCGGGGGTCAGCCCGGCCAGTGCCGCCTCCGCCTCGAGCCTGGCTTCGGCGGCCTCCTCCAGCGCGAGGTCACCGCCCTCCTGCAGGTAACGCTGATAGTCGTCTATCGAGGTCAGCGCGGCGTCGGTCAGTCGCGGCGCCAGTTCGGCCTGGCGCGCGCGCAACTCAACGCGAGCCGTATCGAGCGTTTCCAGGGCGGCTTCGACACCCGCCTCATCGGCAACATGGGCCTGCAACGCGAGCGCAAAGACCTCGCCGTGTGGATCGAGCCGGGCACACTCGGCCGCCAGGGCCTGCTGCCGTTCGCGGTCGGCGGCAAGACGCTTCTCGGTGGCTTCACGCAAGGCGTCCAGATAGCTCGGGTCCAGGGCGGCCTTGACCGCCAGGGTTTCGATGCCCTGCACCGCGCCCAGCGGCGGCTCACCGCTGGCCAGCAGCGAGGCGAGCCGTTCGGCTCCGAAGACCGGCACCGCCAGCCCGGCTTCGATGAGCACGGCGGCTGCATCCTGTGCCGCTTCGCCACCGGCCACCACCGGGGCGAACAGCAGCCCGGCCGCCTGGGCCAGCCATTCACGGCGGCTCTCCAGCGGTGAATCGACCCGGTTGAGTACGTCGTGCAGCGGCTGCCAGTCGATGCCGGCATCGTCGAGCCGACGGTGTGCCTCCGCCTCGGCCGCGCGCCGTTCCAGGGGATCGCCGGCCAGGCTCACCAGGTAGCGCTCCAGAGCCTCGATATCGGCTTCCAGCGTTTCCGCCTCCCGCAGCAGGCGCGGGTAGCGACGCCGGGCATCGCCCAGCCACTTGTCAGGCGCGCCATCGTATCGTTCGCCAAACGCAAGTCGCGCACGGTGCAGCTCGCGCAGACGGGTTTCCTCGGCATCCAGGCGATGCTGCTCGTCGGCCAGGGCGCGCTCACGGTCACACAGGCGCTGGCGCAAGTGCACCGGGTCATCGTCACCATGCAATTCCCGATAGCGCCGTGATGCCTGGGCCAAAGGAGCGAGCCGCGCCAGGGTTCGCTCGGCATCCTGTCGACGCTGTCCGGCCTCGCGGCAGCGGGTGTCGAGCTCGGCCAGGGCGGTCTTGCGGCGGGCCCAGAAACCGCCGACCGCCTCGTCGGGCCAGCCGTCGACGAAGGCACGCCAGGGCGCTCGTCCCCGGGCCAACAGGCCCTGCTCACCGGCCAGACGCTCGCGTTCGCCATTCAGGCGCTCGCGTTCACCGCGCGCCTGCTCGAAGGCCGCCGTGCTGTCGTCTCGCTGGTGGGTCAGGGTTTCCAGCGCCTCGGCCAGTTCGGACTCCCGCTCCTGCTTCTCCTGCAAGAGCTCACCAGGTGCGCGCCCCGGTTGCCGCTGCCGGAAGTCCTGGTGCCAGGCGGCCACCTGCTTGAGTTCACCGACACGCCCCAGGTGCGCATTCAGCGCCTGGCGGCCCGCATTGGCCTCTGCCTTGGCGGTTTCCGCAGTCGCCTCGGGCGTCTCCAGCTCCGCCTCGCTGTACAGACCTTCGGCCAGCGCCTGCGTATAGAAGCTCTGGTTGTCGACGAAATCCCGCTGCTGGGATTCAAGCCGCTCGCGCTCCTGCTCCAGGCCGTCGCGGCGCTCGTCCAGGGCCACCAGATCGCGGCCAAGCTCTTCGTGATAGAGGTCGTCGGCAATGACCTCCTCGCGGAAACGGTTGCCATCCAGGGATTCGAACGCCTCGGCCCCTTCGTCCAGCGCCGTCAGCGCCCGGTGGCGGGCACTGTCATCGCTGAAGGCGAGGCTTTCGGCGAGCCATTCCCGGGCGGCTTGAAAGGCGACATGCCCCACCTCGCGCCCCGCCGGCCACTCGGCCTCGGGGAGGTGAACCAGCCGTCGATGGGCATCGACCCGCGCGCCCCGCTCCGAGAGCGCCTGCTTCACGGCCCGCTCGGTGAGGCCCGAAAGCCGCGCCAACAGCCAGGTGGAGACCCGCGGGCGGCCGGTATCTCCCACCGCCCAGGCAAAACCGTGTTCGTTCATGTCCCCAGCGGTGACATCCGATCGGCACGGTAGACCCGGCAGTCCGGTCAGGGCCTGGCCACCCAGCAGCGCTTCGCTGGCAGCCAGTCCCTGGTCCAGTTCGGCCAGTTGATCGCGGGCGTCGCGCAGCCCCTCGCCCTGCCCCTTGAGCACACCCAGCCGCGTCACCTTGTCGCTGGTCCGGCGCTGGTCATTTTCGGCCTCCTCGAGGCGATGGCGCAGCTCGGTGATATTGGTGCCGGAATTGAGGATGACCTCCTCGATCAGTTCCTCGCTCTCGTCGGTTTCGCCGCGGGTCGCCCCGGAAAGGATCTCCGGCGCCAACACCTCGAAGAAGAACGCCTGGTCGGCCTTCTCGCCCGGCCGGGGCTTGATGGCGTTGAAGATCTGGCTCTTGTCGGCGCCGCCCTCCTTCTGGAAGGCGGCGAGTTGGGCGAGCTCGCGCCGCGAGACGTGGGCACCCACCGCCTCCAGCCACTCCTCGCGATTATGGGTCAGGCGAACGCCACGCTGGCTCATGGCCGACTTGATGTCGCTGTTGGCGTACAGGGCGAGCTTGCCATCCCGGGTCAGGTGATGCACCGGGATGTCCTCGAGCCGGCCGGCATAGTGATAGAAGGAGAGGCCGCTGCCGTCACTGTAACCATAGAAGCCGAACACGAAGGTTTCGCCGGCGACTTCCTCGCCGGCCGCGGCCAGCATGTCGTCCTGGCGGGCACCGCCGCTGCGCGAACGGAACTCCACCCGCAGGTGGCTCCAGCTGCGCCCTTCGCCCGACACCGCCGCGGGAGAGCACTTGCGCCGGGTACGGGCCAGCAGGCTGCGGTCACGGGAGAGCAGGCCGATCAATGCTTCGGCCAGGGTGGTCTTGCCGAAGCCGTTCTCCATGCTGATGGCGCTTGACTGGCCGCGCAGATCGAGCAGCAGATGGCGCATCTTGGCGTCCCAGGGCGAGGCGACGTCACCGTGCTTGTTGAGCAGGTTGGCGATCTCGATACGGTTGATCACGCTCATGCCGTTGTCTCCTCGCCGTGACTCTCGCTCTCGATTCCATTCTCTTGCCCGGCACTCTCCCCGCCGTCACCCTGCTCTCCCGCCAGCCCCCTGGCCAGGGCCTGCAGATGGCCCAGTTGATGGATACCGATCTGCTCGCTTTCCAGCGCTCCGAGCAGGGTCTGCTGCCAGACGTCGCCGACGCTTTCGACATCGGGGTCCACGGCCCGCGAATCGCCCGTGTCACGCGGGGTTTCGAGCAGGCCGGCCTGGGCATGGAGTTCGATGAAGGCCCGCACCCGGCGGGTGATGTCCTCGCCGCGCTCCTCGAGCAGCCCGCGGCTCGCCTCCGGGGCCGCTTCACCAAGGGCACGCAGCGACTCGAGTTGCTCACGCATCAGCTCGACCAGTTCGGCACCGCTGAAGGTCGCCTCCTGGTAACGGCTGACGTCGGAGAGCGCCCTGTTGTATCGGGTGTAGAGCAGGGTATGCATCAGCAGCCACAGCTGCAGGTACCACTGGGCCAGTTCGGCGCGGCTCTCCTGGCGCAGCTTGAGCGCCTCGAATACCGGCTCGCGGGTATAGAGCGGTGGCTGTTCCAGCTCCGGGTCAGGCAGCAGGGCGTAATAGCGCGAACCCGGGGCGATGCCAGGGTAGTCACCGGTCTCGAAGACCTTGAGCCGCAGCCCCTGGCCGGCGAGGAAGTCGCGCAACCCTTCGCGTTCGAGGTCGCTGGCATCGTCGATCAGTGCACAGACGTCGCGCTCGGAGAGCTGCCCCTCGCGGGCGGCACGACGCTTGCGGCCGCCACCGGGCAGTCGCTCGGCGCTACGGTAGCGAAGCAGGTAGGCGACCACCTCGCCCATTTCGGTCATGTTCATACGGGCTCGTCCTGATCGATTCGAGTGGTAGCGCTGTGTTCATCGCCGGGCGCATTGGGGGGCAACGTCGGCGCGGCTTCGGGCGCCATGGAGAGCGGTGTGCCTAGCGCGGCTTCGGGCGCCATGGAGAGCGGCGCCTGGAAATAGCCAAGCGAGGGGGTCACGGCACCGTCGATACGCCGGCCATCGGCCAGCAGCAGCTCGAAGGGCCTCCCCTCGATGCCCACCGTGAGACGGCGATCGAGCAATTCGGTGTCGACGAAGGTATTGAGCAGCTGGGCCAGGCAATCGCCCTCCTCGAAGCGGTGCCAGCCCTCTTCCAGCGCCTCGGGCAACGACAGCGGTGCCGCCTGGATACGCTCGCGCAGCGCCGGCCCCCGGGCCTCGAGAAAGCGCGCCAGCAGCGGATCCTCCGGGGCGGCGTCCTGCTGCTCATCGAACACCAGGGCGACATGGCTGGTCTCGGCACGGCGGCTTTCCAATAGCGGCACCAGCGGGGCCGGCCGCGGGAAGACGGCCTGGGTGTGCAGCGGCATCATCCGCTTCACCATGGCACCCTGCAGGCGTGGCGCCGAAGGTGCCGTCAGCAACTCGCGGGCCAGGTCCTGGAAGTCGATCACCCCCATGGACTGGATGCGCCCCTCGGCGATGTCGGCAAGCAGTTCCGAGAGGCGCCGCGACAGGTTCTCGATGGCGGTGAGCACCCGGCCGATGGCGCTGGAGAGCACGCGCAGGTCCCACTCCTCCGCATGCTTCTCGCACCAGCCATCGAAGCGCTCCATGAGCTTGGGGGTCGTCAGTTGGGTACGTGCATCGAGCAGGGTCTGCTGGATGCTGGAAAGCGCATTGTGATAGTGGCGTTCATTGTCGAGCAGCGCGCTGAGCTTGCCCTCCCGGGTGGGGTTCTCGCGCACCCGGCGCAGTTCCTGGGTCAGGGCGCGAATCGCCAGCAGGATCTGGTTGGTGATGTCGGGAATCCGCGCGAAGTCGCCGCGGGCCAGCGCCGCCAGCACCTTGGCGGCATCGTACTCGGAATAGAGCAGGTCCTCGACCTGGCTCGCCAGCGTCACCGCCTGTCGGCCACTGGGGGTCAGACGCACCTGGCCTGTCTGGCCCTGTTTCTCGATCAGCGCGGTACGCTTGGTACTGCGCCGGGAGCGCAACCCGCCATCGCCGCCCGGCGCAAGCGCCTCTCCCGCACCCGGGTCCGGGAACGGCTGCCTGACGTGAAGCTCGCTGGGGGTCGAGAGCAAGTTGATGACGAACGTCAGGTCATCGTGGGGCATCCCGGGGTAGGTATCGCGCAGGTGGTCGAGGCAGCGCGTCTGGGAGACGAAGGCGCTGTTGGTGGCGAAATCCACGTCGAGCAGATAGTCGAGCAGCAGGCAGCCGAGGTCTAGCCAGTAGCCGTCACGCAGGCCGCGACGCTGTTCCTGGCTGACCTGAACGAAGGGCGATCCTGGCTCGTGGGCGCTGTCATGCAGGTCGATCAGCCGCGTAGTCGCGACAAGCAGCTTGCTCCAGGCGGTCATGTGTCTTTCCTGCGGGCAAAAGGGGCATTATGCCAAGCCAGGCCGGCCGGGTCATGACATGCCTCGTCACATCTCGTTTCACGCGGTGGTTTCGACGCACATGCCGTGCGCGAAGGGACAGCCGTCGACGCCGACGATATGCGAGAATGTCCGGGGTCGCCTGGCCATCATCGTCAGCGCATCCGACACAAGCCACCGCCGTTACCGGGAAGGAGTGCCGTGCATGATCGAGAAGACGTTACAGCAGGTCTTCGGCTATGACGACTTTCGACCCGGCCAGCGTCCGGTGATCGAGGCGGTGACGGCTGGCCGTTCGGCGGCGGCGATCTTCCCTACCGGCTCCGGCAAGTCGCTCTGTTATCAGTTGCCCGCCCTGCACCTGCCCCATCTGACGCTGGTGATCTCGCCCCTGCTGGCACTGATGCAGGACCAACTGGCGTTCCTCGAGCGCCATGGGATCGCCGCCGCCAGCATCGACTCGGGCCAGAGCCGCGAAGAAACGGCAGCCGTCATGGAGGGGGTCAAGCGCGGCGAGATCCGTATCCTGATGATCTCGGTGGAGCGACTCAAGAACGAGCGCTTCCGCGCCTTCATTCGCCGGGTGCCGATCTCGCTGATGGTGGTGGACGAGGCCCACTGTATCTCCGAGTGGGGCCACAATTTCCGGCCCGACTATCTCAAGCTGCCCAGCTATCGCCATGAGTTCGGCATCCCCCAGGCACTGCTCCTGACCGCCACGGCAACGCCCCGGGTGATCGCCGACATGCGCTCGCGCTTCGACATCGCCGAAGGTGACGTGACCGCTACCGGCTTCTACCGCCCCAATCTGCATCTGGAGGTGGCCCCGGTGCCGGACCAGGACCGCCCCCGCCGCCTGGTCGAGTGGCTGCGGTCGCGGCATCCGACCCAACCTTCGGCGCCCACCATCGTCTACGTCACGCTGCAACAGACCGCCGAACGCCTGGCCGCCTACCTGAGCAAGGCGGGGATCGTTGCCACCGCCTATCATGCCGGGCTGGAGGGCGAGGTGCGTGAGCGCATCCAGCGCGACTTCATGGCCGGGCAGACGCCCTGCATCGTCGCCACCATTGCCTTCGGCATGGGCATCGACAAGGCCGATATCCGCAACGTGGTGCACTTCGATCTGCCCAAGTCCATCGAGAACTACAGCCAGGAGATCGGCCGGGCCGGCCGCGACGGACATCCTTCCGACTGCCTGATGCTGGCCGGGCGCGACCACCTCAACGTGCTCGAGAATTTCGTCTATGGCGATACGCCGGAACACTACGGCATCCGCCTGGTGATCGATGAAGCGCTCGGGGCCGCCATGGGGAGTGGCGTCGGCCAGTGGGAGTTGATGCTCAACGTCCTCTCGCAGCACAGCAACATCCGCCCCCTGCCGCTCAAGACCCTGCTGGTTCAACTGGAACTGCGCGGCATCATCGCACCACGCTACAGCTACTTCGCCGAGTACCGCTTCCGCCTGCACGACGGGCCGGAAGTGCTGGCGGCACGTTTCGAGGGTGAGCGGCGCGCCTTCGTGCAGGCCATCCTGGATGCCTCACGGCGCGCCCGCACCTGGCACACCCTGGACTTCGAGACGCTCGCCCGCCTGGGTGCCGAGCGTGGCCTGAACACCGACCGCACCCGGGTCATCACCGCCCTGGACTACTTCGTCGCCCAGGGCTGGATGATCCTCGAGAGCAAGCAGATGACCGAAGTCTATGACGTGCTGCGCCAGGACATCGACCCGGCGGACCTGACCGACGAGCTACACGGCTACTTTCGCGACAAGGAGCAGGCCGAGATCGAGCGGCTACACGCCATGCTGGCGTTGTTCGAGAGCGGGAGCTGCCTGAGCCGGCGCCTCGCCGACTGGTTCGGTGACGACCGGGCTCCCGCCCGCTGCGGCCACTGCTCGGCCTGTCATGGGAGACCGGCCCGGCTGCCGGCGCCCGAGCCCCCGAAGCCGCTGGAGCTTCACGTCATCGAGCGGTTGGGCGGTGAACTGGTCCAGCGGCTGGACGCCAGCGGCAACGGCCACCCCGTCACGCCCGATGTGATCACGCGTTTCCTGTGCGGCCTCACCGGCCCCCTGCTCACCCGATCAAAGGCGCGACGGCTGGCTGGCTTCGCCGCTCTGGAGGCCCACCGCTACGCCGACGTGCGCGAGCGGGTTGCCCGTTCAGGGCTCGCCGACGCCCCTGCAACCCGGCGCTAGCCATTGCCGATGCCGTGTCGCCTCAGCTTGTTGGCGATGGTGGTGTGGGATACCCCAAGGCGCTTGGCCAACTGACGACTGGAGGGATGGTGGGGGTAGAGTGTCGCCAGCACCCGGCGCTCCACTTCACCAAGGATATCGGCCAGGGTGCCGTCCACATCGACTCCGGTAAACCCCGGCGCTTCGCCCACGTCCGGCAGGCGCAGGTGCGAGGGCTCGACGCTGTCGCCCTCGCACAACGACACCGCCTGGAACAGCACGTTTTCCAGTTGGCGAACGTTTCCCGGCCAGTGGTAGGCGGAAAGCCGTGCCAGAGCCGCCGGCGACAGAGACGGCACGTGACAGCCGATCTGCCGGGCGGCCCGGTCAATGAAATGTTCGGCCATCGCCTCGATGCCGTCCAGGCAGTCGCGTAACGGTGGCACCGCCAGGGAGAGTACGTTGAGCCGGTGATACAGATCCTGGCGGAAGTGGCCATCGGCGCAGAGCCGCGGCAGGTCCTGCTGGGTGGCGCAGACCACCCGCACGTTCAGGTAGGTCTCCTCGTCGCTACCCACCCGGCGAAAACCGCCATCCTGCAGGAAGCGCAACAGCTTGACCTGCAGCCGCGGGCTCATCTCACCCACTTCATCGAGAAAGATGGTCCCTCCGGCCGTCAGTTCCAGCAATCCCAGCTTGCCTTCGGGTCGCGCACCCTCGAAGGCGCCGGGGGCGTAACCGAACAGCTCGGTCTCGGCCATGGATTCGGGCAGGCCGGCACAGTTGAGCGCCATGAAGGGAGACTGCCCGCGGGAACTGGCCAGATGACAGGCACGAGCCAGCAGTTCCTTGCCGGTGCCGGTCTCGCCCTGGATCAGCAGTGGCGCCTCCAATGGAGCCATGCGCCGGGCCTCGCGAATCAGCGACGCCAGTCGGGGGCTGGCCTGGAACAGCGCATCGAAACCACGCAGCTCCTGACGCTGCACCTGGTAGATGCGCTCGCCGATACGGTCGGCGCTGTGCAGGGTCACCACCGCCCCGGCCAGCGAGGCGACGTCGTCGAGGTGCTCACGGTGCAACGGTGCGATATCGGCCAGGAAAGTGGCATCGCGCAGCTTGATGCGCAGGCCGTTGACTCGTGCATTGTTGCGCCGGACGAGCGCCGGCAGGTCGAGATCGGGTAGATAGCGATTCAGCGACAGGCCGGGCACCTCGTCGATACGAACCCCGAGCAGTTGCCCGGCGGCGCGGTTGGCCGCCACGATGTGTCCCTCCATGTCGATGGACATCACCGGATCGGAGAGCGACGACAACAACGCATCGAGTTCCAGATGACGGCGCTCGCTGGGCATCAGGCTGACCCGGCGTACCCCGAAGACGCCGGGAACCGCTTCCAGCGCCGGCTTGAGCGTGGTCAGCTGGGCATGGAGCAGATTGGGCACATGCAGGTAGATGGCGTTGCCGTGTTCGCCGCCCACCTCGCCCCGCGCCACGTTGAGACCGTAATCGACGAAGTGAGAGACGATATCGCGCAGGATGCCGATGCGATTCTGGCAGTGGAACCTCAATCTCATCAGGGGTACTCGGTCGGGTAATCGATCAAGGAGGCCGAAAAGGACGCGTCGGTAAAAAATCACGTCACGCCGTCGTGACTGTGGTGTCAAGATAACGTGACACTCGGGCAGCGACAATGCGGTCAGCCGCTGGATTTCCTTTTACGGCCCTGGCCGAACCACGAGTCGTAACGTTTGGTTTACGCCCCATTGGCTCCCCCACCCCTTCTGCCGGCTGCGAAGCGGCCCCTTCCCACCCATGGGAGTCCTAGACTCGGGACAACTCCAAGGTTCACCTCACAACCACAACCGACCCGGGAGACCCCATGACATCCAACGCCCATCTCAGTGATGTCGCCAGCAAGACCGGCTACCGCGCCCGCCTGCCCGACGACTGCGGCTGCATCACCTGGTCGGATCAGGACAATGCCACCTGGCAGACCTTGATGCAGCGCCAGCTCGGCATGATGGAAGGACGCGTCTGCCAGGAGTACCTGGATGGCCTCGAACGGCTGGCTCTGCCGGAGGACAGGGTTCCTCAACTCGCCGATATCGATCGGGTGCTGAAGGCCACCACCGGCTGGCAGACCGCCCAGGTTCCGGCGCTGATCCCCTTCGATACCTTCTTTGCCCTGCTGGCCAGCCGGCGCTTTCCGGTCGCTACCTTCATCCGCACGCCGGAAGAACTGGATTACCTGAAAGAGCCGGACATCTTTCACGAGATCTTCGGCCATTGCCCCATGCTCACCAACCCCGCCTTCGCCGAGTTCACCGCCACCTATGGACGGCTCGGCCTGGCGGCCTCACCCAGGGAGCGGGTCTACCTGGCACGGCTCTACTGGATGACCGTCGAGTTCGGGCTGGTGGATACGCCCGAGGGGCGTCGCATCTACGGTGGGGGCATCATTTCCTCGCCCAGGGAAACCCTGCACGCCCTGTCCGACACGCCGATACACGTGCCATTCGACCCGGTCGAGGCGCTGCGCACGCCCTATCGGATCGACATCCTGCAGCCGCTCTACTACGTGCTTGACGATCTCTCGAGCCTGCACGACCTTTCCCGGCAGGACATCATGGGCATGATGCGGCAGGCCGCGGAAAGGGGGCTTCGCGACCCGCTTTTCGAACCGGTACCCGGGAGCGCCAGGGCGAAGGCCTGACCGACGCCTGTCGCGCCGGAACACAACCCCTGTCACAAGACCCCAAGACAACGAGGAGAATTCCATGAGCCGACTTTCCGAACAGCAGTGCGAAGCCTGTCGCTGGGATGCCCCCCATGTGACCGAGCAGGAACTCACCACCTTCCATCGGGATATCCCGGAATGGAAGATCGCCGAGCGCGATGGCATCAGGCAGCTCGAGCGGGTCTTCACGTTCCGTAATTTTCGCCAGGCGCTGGCATTCACCAACCGCGTTGGCGAAATCGCCGAAGAGGCGGGGCATCACCCCGCCCTGTTGACCGAGTGGGGCAAGGTCACCGTGACCTGGTGGTCCCATGAAATGAAGGGATTGCACAAGAACGACTTCATACTGGCCGCACGCACCGATGACGTAGCCACTATCCCACTCTAGCCCGCACGCCCACTCTAGCCCGCACGCTCAGTGCCGGCACCTCCCCTGCCGCCCGATCATGGCACCGCCACCTGGCCGGCGTCATGGCGGGCAGCTCTCGTCTCACACCTCGATGAGGAAATATCTCCCTCTATAATCGGTTTTTTCTTACGTAGAAAAAAGGCATATGACTATCCCGGAGACCTCTCGAGGCCATTAGCTTTGTACGGGTCACCAGTTGGGTGTCAACGAGAACAGCGAGGAGCAAATCGCATGAAGGGAAATATTCAAGGGGCTGCGGTGGGTCTGATTCTGTGCATCCTGCTGGCCATGTCCTCGGCGGCCATGGCCCAGGAACTGGCTCCGATCAACGTCAACAGCGCCGATGCGGAACTGCTGGCGGAGCTGCCGGGCATCGGGCCCAGCCGTGCACAGGCGATCATCGAAGAGCGTGAAGCCAACGGTCATTTCGAAAACCTCGATGACCTCACCCGGGTCAGCGGCATCGGGCCGGCTACCGTCGAGGCCTTCCGCGACCAGGTGGAATTCTGAATGGTCGATGGCTTGAGCGACTGGCAAGCATCGATTGCCATCGATTGCCGAGGACCACGAAACGTAGAAGCCGGCGGCACCGCCGGCTTTATCCACTGCAACCTGATGCCCGGCCGGGGCGCTTGCCCTACAGGCGCAGGCCACCGTCACACTCGATAACGCGGCCGGTGAAGTAGTTGTTCTCGAAGATGAACGACACGCTCTGGGCAATGTGGTCCGGGTCACCCAATCGCTTCAGCGGGACGCCCGCCGTCAGCTTGTCGAGCATATCCTGGCGCATGGAGGCGGTCATGTCCGTCTCGATGAACCCCGGTGCCACGGCACCGACCCGGATGTCGTAGCGCGCCAGCTCCTTCGCCCAGGTAGTGGTCAACGATACCACCGCTGCCTTGGCCGCCGCATAGTTGCTTTGTCCCATGTTACCGGCCCGGGAAATGCTCGAAATATTGACGATCACACCCCCATGACCCGCCTCGACCATTTGCGCCGCCGCCTCACGACCGCACAGGAACACCCCGGTCAGGTTCACATCGATGACCTGCTGCCAGCTCTCCAGCGACATGGTTTTCTCGACCTTGCCGTCCCTGGCCTTGACCAGGAGAGCGTCACGCAGGATGCCGGCATTGTTGACGAGGCCGCTGACCGGCCCCTGCGAGGCAGCGATATCGCCGAAGGCCTGCTTCACCGAGTTCTCGTCGGCCACATTCACCACGAAGGCGCCAGCCTTGACGCCATCCGTGTACAGGGCCGAAACCGCCTGATCCAGCGTGTCGGCGTCCCTGTCCATCAAAGCCAGGGTCGCGCCCTGCTTGCCCAGACGGCGCGCCATGGCGAAGCCAAGGCCGCGGGCCCCACCGGTAATGGCAATAACGGTCTTGTCCAGTTTCATTGGCTTTCCCCAGAAAACAGTCGTTGCAACGGCCACTGCACCGTCATCGATCACATCTCTCACTGATGTTGTCGGCAGAAACAGCGGATATCTTGAGTTCAGCTTCCCTGACCAGTCTACCCGCATTGTGCGATGCAGCATAGAAGGGGTTGCCCCCGCGTTGCCAAACCGACTCTCCCAGTGGCTTGAATTCCGTCATTTCCGCCCCCATCACTGACGGCACTCGATACGCCCGGAGCCCCCATGCCCTTTCTGCTCTTCCTGATTCTCTTTATCCTGCTCGACGCCATCACCCTCTTTTCCGTCGGCAGTCGCATCGGGCTGCTGCCCAGCCTGGTACTGGTCCTGGCCACGGGGTTCGTCGGGCTTTATCTCATCCGACGGGAGGGCACGGCCGCCCTGGCCCGCGCACGACGGCGCATGGAGCAAGGCGAGATGCCCTCCAATGAACTGTTGACCGGGGCAGCCATGATCTTCGGCGGCATACTGTTGCTCGCGCCTGGCTTTCTTTCCGATGTACTGGGCGTCATGTGTGTGATTCCCGGAGCACGACGCGTGCTGGCCAGACTCATGGCCTTGGCCAATCTACGCATTCAGGGCATGGCGTATCGTGCCGGCACCACCCGGCACACCCGTGACGACTGGCAGCAGGCTAGTGGAGAACACCCTGGCGAGGGCGGCGCAAGCCAGCAGGGGCGACGCGGCGAGGATCGCCCGCTGGAGGGAGACTTCATCAGTCGCGATGAGCCGAGACGCTAACCTGCTGAGTTGGCATGGCTCGTTCACGCAAAAAATTTTCGCGCTGCCCCTTGAAAGGGATTTGCCCGGCCCCATTTCACGTCCAGCATCAGGTTTCGGTGTCGAGCGACGCTCGGCACCTTCGACAAGGAAGGCGTCCCTCGCCTCCGCCTTCCAGGATTCTGGAAGGATGAAGATGAACCGCCATGGCCGAGTCATGGCACAACAAACCATCAGGAGAACGTGAGCAATGAACATCCGTCCCTTGCACGATCGCGTCGTCATCCGTCGCGTTGAAGAAGAGCAGAAAACCGCTGGCGGCATCGTGCTTCCGGGCAATGCCCAGGAAAAGCCGACTCGTGGCGAAATACTCGCCGTCGGTAACGGCCGGATTCTCGACAGCGGTGACGTGCGCCCGCTGGACGTCAAGGTCGGCGATACCGTGATCTTCAAAGAGGGCTTCGGTGTCGAGAAGCAAAAGATCGAAGGTGAGGAAGTTCTGATCATGAGCGAATCCGACATTCTTGCCGTGGTCGAGGGCTGAGCCGCTCCGCTCTTACCCTCCGTTCCCATACGACGTTCACGAATTCACAGGAAGTAGCGAAAAATGACAGCGAAACAAGTCAAGTTCTCTGATGACGCCCGCAAGCGCATGGCCCGTGGCGTTGACGTCCTGGCCAATGCCGTAAAAGCCACCCTGGGTCCGAAGGGCCGCAACGTGGTCCTGGAAAAATCCTTCGGCTCGCCCACCGTGACCAAGGACGGCGTTTCCGTGGCCAAGGAAATCGAACTCAAGGACAAGTTCGAGAACATGGGTGCGCAGATGGTCAAGGAAGTCGCCTCCAAGACTTCCGATGTGGCCGGTGACGGAACCACCACCGCCACCGTGCTGGCCCAGTCCATCGTGACCGAGGGCATGAAAGGCGTGACCGCGGGCATGAACCCAATGGACCTCAAGCGCGGCATCGACCAGGCCGTGATCGCCGCGGTCAAGGAAATCGAAGCCCTGGCCGTGCCCTGCACCGACTCCAAGGCCATTGCCCAGGTCGGCACCATCTCCGCCAACGGCGACGCGCGTATCGGTGAGATCATCGCCGAAGCCATGGAGAAGGTCGGCAAGGAAGGCGTCATCACCGTCGATGAAGGCCGCGGCTTCGAAGACGAGCTGGAAGTCGTCGAAGGCATGCAGTTCGACCGTGGCTACCTGTCGCCCTACTTCGTGACCAACCAGGACACCATGACGGTGGAACTGGAAGATCCGTACCTGCTGCTGGTCGACAAGAAGATCTCCAACATCCGCGAACTGCTGCCGGTGCTGGAGTCCGTCGCCAAGGCCGGCAAGCCGCTGGCGATCATCGCCGAGGACATCGAAGGCGAGGCACTGGCCACCCTGGTGGTCAACACCATGCGCGGCATCGTCAAGGTCGCCGCCGCCAAGGCGCCGGGCTTCGGAGATCGTCGCAAGGCCATGCTGCAGGATATCGCGATCCTGACCAACGGCACCGTGATCTCCGAGGAAGTCGGTCTGACCCTCGAACAGGCCAACCTGGATCACCTGGGCAGCGCCAAGCGCATCACCATGTCCAAGGAAAACACCACCATCATCGATGGTGCCGGTAACGAGGGTGACATCGAAGCACGCGTCAACCAGATCCGTGCCCAGATCGAAGACACCTCTTCCGACTACGATCGTGAGAAGCTTCAGGAACGTGTCGCCAAGCTGGCTGGCGGTGTCGCCGTCATCCGCGTCGGTGCCGCAACCGAAGTCGAAATGAAGGAGAAGAAGGCCCGCGTCGAGGACGCCCTGCACTCCACTCGCGCCGCTGTCGAGGAAGGCGTCGTCCCTGGCGGTGGCACCGCTCTGGTCCGCGTTCTGACCAAGATCAAGGACCTCAAGGGCGATAACGAAGACCAGACCCACGGTATCGCCATCGCCTTGCGTGCCATGGAGTCGCCGCTGCGTCAGATCGTGACCAACGCCGGCCAGGAAGCCTCCGTGATCCTCAACGAGGTCAAGGCAGGCGAAGGCAATTTCGGCTACAACGCCCAGACCGGCGAGTACGGCGACCTGTTCGAGATGGGTGTGCTGGACCCGGCCAAGGTGACCCGTACTGCCCTGCAGTCCGCCGGTTCCGTGGCTGGCCTGATGATCACCACCGAGTGCATGATCGCCGACGATCCGGAAGAGAAGGATTCCGGTCCGGACATGGGCGGCATGGGTGGAATGGGCGGCATGGGTGGAATGATGTAAGCCAGTCCCCCCTTCAGGCCTTTCCGGTCTGCAAGACTGAGCAAGCCCCGCCATCGTGCGGGGCTTGTTTTTGGTACCATCGCGCTTTTCCGAACCGCGTGACCCGCCCATGCTCGCCAATATCCGTATCGTCCTCGTCCAGACTTTCCACCCCGGCAACATCGGAGCCTCGGCACGGGCCATGAAGACCATGGGCCTGTCCGACCTGGTGCTGGTCAACCCCCGCTGCTTTCCCGACCCGGAAGCCTCCCGACTGGCGGCAGGCGCCGAGGATCTGATCGACAATGCCAGAGTGGCGACGTCGCTGGCCGAGGCGGTTGAAGACTGCGTACAGGTGGTGGGCGCCAGCGCACGGCTACGCAGCCTTCCTTTGCCCCACTACGATGAACCCGATGCATTGGCCCGGGAACTGGTACAGAACGCGACCACGGATCCCGTGGCGCTGGTTTTCGGTCGCGAGCGCTTCGGGCTGACCAACGACGAGATCCGTTGCTGCAGCCATCAGGTCAGCATTCCCGCCAATCCCGACTATGGCATCCTCAACCTTTCCCAGGCGGTGCAGGTGTTGGCCTACGAAACCTTCAGGGCCTGGCGACGGCTTCCCGAGAACCATTTCCAGCAGCCTCGTCCTGCCGGGGAGCGACAACCCACCCGGGAACAGCTCGGCCACTTCCATGATCATTTGAGTCGGGTCATGCGGCAAAGCGGCTTCCTGACCCAACCCCATGCCCGCACCGAAGCCCAGTTGCAGGCGCTGTTTGCCCGTGCCCGGCCGAGCCGCAAGGAGCTGTCACTGCTGCGTGGCCTGCTCAGTGCACTGGAACCCTCGTCACCTGACGACTAGTCTTGTGGGAGGCCAATGTCACGAGCCCTTTACGTCATCGTCGCGCAGTTGTCATCCGGGTAGGTGATAAAGGCTGTGTCCCCTCGGGGGCGACAGACAAGGGACACTGTCGAGCCATGCGACACGGATGCGTGAGGGCAGGATGCCTGACAGGGAGAGCACGGCATCGAGACGATGCCCAAGGAGGCCATGCGCCACGGGATGATACCCGTGGCGTTTCTTTTCATATGGGCGGGGTCGGGCCCGACGACGCGCCCCTCTCCTCCCAGCCGGGCACGCCTTGGCGAATGCGCCGCGAGAAGCCCGGGACATCATGGGCGTCACGGGCCTGCTGGTCGATGCGTCCCTGGATCTCCAGTTCAGCAAGGGAGTACCCCGGCCACAGCCCACCCACCTTGAACGCATAGCTGGGCAGGCGGCCGGTGACCAGCAAGCGGTAATCGAGCGGCAGGCCGGCCCCGATACCGCGTACCATGGCGAAGACCAGAGTGGTGCAGTTGGCGGTGATCGTATTGTAGAAGCGGGGGGCCTTGGCCAACTGGTTGGCCTCCTCCACATAGGCCAGCAGCAGCGAGCGCATGCTCTGTCGCGGCATGGCAATGCGGAACAGCGATACCTGCTCGCCGCGGACATTGCTGCGAAGGCGCACCGCATCACGCTCGTCCGTGGCGACGATCGCCAATTCATACTGGCGAAAGAAGCCGCCGATCTCGGAGAACCGTTCTCCCCTGAGGCGTCGCACCTCCACCGAGAAAACCACGAAGTCTTCTCCACCAAAGCCGAAGGAGACCATGACGTGCGCCACGCCGGGCCGCCCCCAGCTCGACACGATCATGTCGACGGAATCGAGCCGGTCGAGGTCGTAGGAACGCGTCTCCCACCGTACCGTGGCATCGTCTCGGGTGCGCCAGTCGAAATCGCGCACATGGTGCAGGGTCAATCGGCTGCCCGTGACTTCCCCGGTGGCCAGATAGTTCACATCGTCGGCCCAGGGGCGATCATGGGTCGGCGTGAGACGAAACCACCAGGTCAGCAGTACGAGCAACGCCAGCGACTGCCCGGCCAGTGCCGCCCCTCGAAACCCCTGCAGCGCCAGCGTCACCAGGCCCAGGATCAACACTCCCCATAGGCCCACGACAAGCTGACGCCACGGCGACGCAAGGCCCAGCCGATACCAGAGTGCGGCCGTTCCCCAGGCCATGACCACCGTCAGTAAGGTAAAAAACGAGTTCCATGCGATCGCCAATGCCATGTCGGTCCATCTTGTCCAGGTTGTGGCAAGGCTAGCATGTCGGGCATGGAAATCCGTCAACGCCTTGTGGTTTCGTTCCGCCTCGGTTCAGGCGGGGGTCAGCCAGGCGCTCAGGTCGCCAAGGTCATCGCCCAGGTCCGCACGGGTCACCCGCCGGTACAGAGCCTGCAGCGCAGCCGTCACGGAGTCTTCGTGGATGGGCCGGTCCGGTCTCGGCGCACCGGCTCGCCCACCGATATGCCGGCCATCCAGCTCCCGCAGCGGCAGGATCTCGGCGGCGGTACCGGTCACGAAGGCTTCGTCGGCGGTATAGAGTTCATCGCGGGTAATGCGCCGCTCACGAACCTCGATGCCCAGCACCTCCCTGGCCAGGCGAATCACGCTGTCGCGGGTGATCCCCTGCAGGCAGGAGGTGATCTCCGGCGTGTGGAGCACGCCATCGCGCAGCAGGAAGACATTGGCCGCCGAGGCTTCGGCGACATAGCCTTCCGGGTCGAGCATGATCGTTTCGTCGAATCCCGCCTTCACCGCGGTGTTGAGTGCCAGCATGGAGTTGACGTAGTGACCGTTGGTCTTGGCGCGGCACAGGCTGATGTTGACGTGGTGCCGCGACCAGGACGAGGTCAATGCCCGCAATCCGATCGAGGCGGCTTCCGGGGAGACGTAGTCGCCCAGGTCCCAGGCGGCGATCATGACATGGGTAGTGAGCCCTTTGGCCCGCAATCCAAGCCCTTCGGCACCGAAGTAGACCGTCGGCTTCAGATAGGCATTGCTCAGGTCATTGCGCGTCAGGCACTGGCGCTGCGCCTCGATCAGTTCCCCTGCGTCAAACGGCACGTCCATGTCCAATGCATGAACGCTGTCCAACAAGCGACGCGTGTGTTCGGCCACACGAAACAGGTGAGTCCCCCGGGCCCCGTGGTAGGCACGCACGCCCTCGAAGCAACCCATCCCGTAGTGCAACGTGTGGGTCAGCAGGTGGGTGCGGGCCTCTCTCCAGGGTAGCCACTCGCCGTCATGCCAGATCCAGCCGTCGCGATCATAAAGCGGAGTCATGCGATGTTTCCTTGGGAGTCAGAGCGGTGCCGCGCGAAGCCAGCCTTCCCGCCAGCCGTCGATCAAGGTGCGCTGATGCGGCTGCAGGGACTGGTAGGCCCAGCCGGCGATTTCGTCATTCTGGGGGTCGGGCACCGAGATGCGGCTGCCAGACAGCGCCTGTATGACGGCATGGCCACACAGGGGCGCGTAGCCCTCCGAGTACCCTCCTTCATGGATCATCACCAGCCGTCCCTGGCTGATACGGTCGGCCAGGGCGCGCAACTGCTGGGTCATGGCGGCGAAGGCCGCGCTATTGAGCATCATCTTGCCCAGTGGGTCCTTGCCGCAGGCGTCGTAGCCACAGGCCACCACGATCAGGTCCGGGGCAAAGGCCCCCATGGCGGGCACCACCAGTTCCTGCATCGCGTAACGGTAGGCGCCAATGCCACACCCCGGCGGCATCGGCAGGTTGAGATTGGCGCCGTGCCCCGCCCCTTCTCCCAGTTCCTCGAAATAACCGCTGTCGAGGGGGTAGTTTCCGGCCTGATGAATCGAGACCGTCAGGACGTCCGGGTCATCGTAGAAGGCCGACTGCTGGCCGTTGCCGTGATGCACGTCCCAGTCGAGAATGGCCACGCGCTTGGCCTGGCCCAAGGCACGCGCACGCATGACGGCCACGGGAATGTTGCCCAGCAGGCAGAAACCCCGGCCGCGGTCAGCCTCGGCGTGATGCCCCGGAGGGCGACACAGGGCATAGGCGTTGGCCAGCTCACCGGTCGCCACCGCCCCCACCGCCGCAATGGCCAGGCCAGCCGACTGCCGCGCCGCGGCCAGGCTTCCCGGCAGGTAGGGCGCGCAGTCGCCGCCGTCGCCGCCACGAACGCGGTCACCCTCTTCCAGTTCATCGAGATAGCGGCCGGT
This sequence comes from Billgrantia endophytica, assembly GCF_002879615.1. Taxonomy (GTDB): domain Bacteria; phylum Pseudomonadota; class Gammaproteobacteria; order Pseudomonadales; family Halomonadaceae; genus Halomonas; species Halomonas endophytica. The sequence continues at coordinate 26,055 of NZ_PNRF01000043.1, read as the reverse complement.
ATGAAAACGGGCCAGGTCCTCGCGACTGGCTGGCGGCGGCTTGCGCACGTCGAGTTCGTCAATCAGGCCAGAGACTTCCAACAGGTTCTTCAGCCGCCGCTTGCTCTCGGGGCTCTCCGAAGCCGGCTGCGGCTGCAGGAACTCCCCAAGCGCCGAAAACACCCCGATGGCTCCCGGGTCGTGCCAGAAGCAGCGCTCGTGCCAGAAGAAGCCGGTGCCCTTTCCCGCGGTCATGAGCGAGACTCCAACTGCTCCCATACTTCGATGGCGGCGCCGAGATCTTCCAGCGACGCCCCCACCGACTTGAACACTGTAATGGCCTCGGCCGAGGAGCGTCCGTGCTTCTCGCCTGTCATCAGTTCCCCCAGCTCGGCGCGGATGTCGTCGAAGGCGAACGCCCCTTCGTCGATGGCCTGCAGCAGGTCACCCGCCTCGCCCCTTGCTCCGGCGTAGGTATCGACGAACACTTCGCCACGACGCAGGCATTCCCCATCGCTTTCCCGCATGGTCGGGCGAAAGGCGCCGACAAGATCCAGGTGTGTGCCCGGTGTCAGCCATTCGCCACGAATCAGCGGCTCACTGGAAAGGGTCACACAGCTGATCAGGTCGGCTTCGCGAGCGGCCTGCTCCAGGTCCGTTACCGCCAGCGTGTCGAAACGATCCGCGTATTCCCTCGCGAGACGCTGCGCCTTCTCGGCGTTGCGGCCCCAGATACGCACGTGCTTGATGGGACGCACGGCGGCATGAGCCTCGATCACCATGGGCGCCAGCTTGCCGGTTCCCACCACCAGTAGCGTTTCGCTGTCTTCCCGAGCCAGCTCGCGGGCCGCCAGCGCGGAGGCGGCGGCCGTGCGTCGACGGGTCAGCTCGCTGCCATCCAGGCAGGCAAGCGGTCGGCCGTGGGCGCCTTCGCTGAGAAGGTAGACGCCCGCAATCGCGGGCAGGCCGTGAGCGGCGTTCTGGGGAAAGACATTGACCATCTTCACGCCGATGTAGCCGGCCCGTTCCCAGGCAGGCATCAGCAGCATGGTGGCTTCACCATCCGGTCGATGCATGGCGTGATGGTGGCGTGGCGGCGACTCCACCCCTTCGCGAAACGTGATCGCCAGCCGCTCCACCAATGCCGGCCAGGGCAGCGCAGCGGCCACTTCGTCAGCGGAGATCATGCGCATGTCAGGCCCCCGGCAGTGCCGCCACCACCATGATCTCGACCTTCCACTCCGGCTTGGCCAGCTTGGCTTCCAGGGCGGCCCTCGCGGGCGGACGGCCAGGCACGACCCAGGCATCCCAGGCGGCATTCATCTGGGCGAATTCATCCATGCTGGTGACCCAGATCTGGGCGGAGAGCAGGTTCTCCTTGGAGGTGCCGGCCCGGGTCAGCAGCTCATCGATACGCGCCAGCACCTGCTCGGTCTGGCCTTTCATGTCGGCGCTGGTATCGGCGGGCACCTGGCCGGCCAGGTAGACGGTGCCGTTGTGAATGGTGATCTGGCTCATTCGTTCATTGCTTTCGTGATGGCTGATGGTCATGGCTAGGTCTCTGTCGTCTGAGGTTTGATGTCAAATGTTTGATATTTACGTCGTAGGGTGATGGGGCATCGGGCCGACAGGTCAGCCCGCCGTAAAGCCATCCATGAAGGCCGTCAGGTTGGCGCCGAGATGCTCGGTGGGATAGCCGCCCTCCTGCACCAGCACCGTGGGCAGCGAGAGCCGGGCCAGTCGCCTGCCGATGACCGTGAAATCCGAGGTTTCCAGGGCCATGCCGGCCAGTGGGTCGTCGCGGTGGGCATCCAGCCCCAGCGCCACCACCACCGCCTGGGGGGAAAAGTCGTCCAGCCTTTCAAGCAATTCATCCAGGGCACCATGGAAGGCGGCACCATCGCTGCCAAGCGGCAGGGGCAGGTTGACGTTGGTGCCCAGGCCTTCGCCCATGCCCTCTTCGCCGGCTCCTCCCCAGAAGAACGGATAGAAGTCGCCGGGATCGACATGCAGCGAACCGGTCCAGACGTCGCCGCGGTAGTAGAAGATGTCCTGGGTACCGTTGCCGTGATGCAGGTCGACATCGATGATGGCGACCCGTGCGAAGTATTCTCGCAGGACGGTGGCGGCAAGCGCCGAGTTGTTCAGGAAACAGAAGCCGCCCGCCCGGTCCGGCCCGGCATGGTGGCCGGGGGGGCGGCAGAGTGCATAGGCAGTGCCATGACCGCCCAGCACCGCTTCCGCGGCGGCTTGGGCCGTCGCGGCGCTGGCAAGGATCCCACGGAAGCTCTCCGCGCCGATGGGGCAAGCCATGTCGTGCAGGTGCCACCCGGCCTGTCCCACCGGATGACGCGGGTAATGGTGGCCGCCTCCGGTGGGGTGAACGTTCGGTGATACCAGCTCGGCGGCCCCCGGCAGCTCGCGCCAGCGACCATGGATGGTCTCGAGGAACTCCAGGTAGCGGTGAGTGTGCACCTTGGCCAGCCGACTGCGCAGCAAGGGGCTGTCGACGACGTCGGGTTCACTCAACGAGAAGCCCGACGCCACTACTCCCTGGCTCAGCAGCTCGGCACGCACCGGCCCCTCCGGCGACGGTGCCGGCCGGCCCCGCAACAGAAAAGTTCCGGGGGCATGACGCTCCTGGTCAGGATGGTAGAAGAGCTTCATCGGCCAGTTTTCCTTGGACTCAGCAGGTTCAATCGTTGGAACACGGCAATTACCCCCCGAGACTGATGGCAGGTCGGCGGCAATTACCCTACCCATCAGACTAGAACGTGACGAGGTGGGCTGCTTGCCCGTCACTCAGGAAGACTTGCCCGCAACTCGGCATATGGCCAGAGCACGTTGCCGCTCCATGGAGGGCGCCAGGTCGAAATGGCGCCGGTAGGCCCTGGAAAAGCTGCCCTGGTCGCGAAACCCTATCAGCGCTGCGATATGCCCCAGGCTCAGGCTGCCATGACGGATCAGGGCCCTGGCATGGTCGAGCCGACGGCCCTGGACATGGGCCAGCGGTGTCGTCCCGGTCAGTTCACGAAAGCAGGCGTGGAAATGGCCAGGACTCAGGGCACACAGGGCGGCCAGCTGCTCGACGCGGATGTCATCGGCGAGATGCCGGTCGATCCAGGCGTTCAGGCGGGCCAGGTCGAGCCGCTCATTGGCGCGGCGCGCGAATGGAAAGCCGGGATCGGCTGCCGCTGTCCGGTCCTCGAGGTGAAGATAGAGGGCCCTCAGCAATAGTGCCGCAATCTCGCTATGCAGTGCCGGATACTGTTCCAGTTGCACCATCAGCGTGCCGGCCAGCTGATTCAGGCGGGCGGGTACGGGGAAGAAGCGGGGGCGATCGAACAGTCGCTCCATGTCCTCGCCGTCACGTAATGTGCCCAGGGCGCCGAGAGGGAGGTTCAGGACCAGCGTCCGATTCTCGCCATCCCCTTCGTATTCGTGATGATGGGCATAGGGGATCAGGCAGCCACGGCCACCCGTGACACGGTCCCCATGGCCCTCGATCTCCAGCTCGGTGACACCGCAGGTCGCCAGGATCAGCTGATGATGCGCATGGGCGTGTGCAATATGTTCATGCCCGAGAGTGCAGGCACGCAGATCGAAAAGGGACATGACGGTTTCTTGTGGTCCGTTTCATCAGGGCAGCCTCCTAGATTACTCCGCCGCGAAACAATGCGAAACCGTGCGCCTGGCCGGGAGCCCAGCAGCCGACCGGCACGATGAACAGGGGCCGGTAATGGGGGGAGAAACTGGCAAGGAACGACAAGAAGCGCGATAGTGCTGTTTCATTAGTTTGCAAACAGGTAGCCCTCCCCATGGACGCCCTACGTCGCCACTCTCTGCTGATCATTCTGCTCGGCAGCCTGGTCATCTCCCTGGCCATGGGCCTGCGCCATGGCTTCGGGCTTTTCCTGGAACCGATGAGCACCGACCTTGGCTGGGGGCGCGAGGTATTTGCCTTCGCCCTGGCGCTGCAGAATCTGATCTGGGGCCTCGCGCAACCTTTCACCGGGGCGCTGGCTGACCGCTTCGGTGCCGCGCGGGTCGTGGCGATCGGGGGCCTTCTCTACGCGCTGGGCCTGACCTTCATGGGGCTCTCGGAATCGGCACTCGGCATGTCGCTTTCCGCCGGGCTGCTGATCGGACTGGGGCTGTCCGGCACCACCTTCTCGGTGATCCTTGGCGCCGTGGGCCGTGCCGTCGCGCCGGAAAAGCGCAGCATGGCCATGGGCATCGTCAGCGCCGCCGGCTCCTTCGGCCAGTTCGCCATGCTGCCGGGCACCCTCGGCCTGTTGGGCTGGCTGGGCTGGTCGGCGGCGCTGCTGGCCATGGGTGCGCTGGCCGCCCTGATGGTGCCCTTGGGAGGCATGCTGCGAGACAGGCCCTCCGCGCGCCTGAGCAGCGACCTATCCCTTGGCGCGGCGCTCGATGAGGCCGCCGGCCACCGCGGCTTCTGGCTGCTCTGCCTGGGCTTCTTCGTCTGCGGTTTCCAGGTGGTCTTCATCGGCGTGCACCTGCCGGGCTACCTGTTCGACAACGGGCTGGCCGTGCAGGTGGGCAGCACCGTGCTGGCGCTGGTCGGGCTGTTCAACATCTTCGGCACCTACGCCGCCGGCTGGCTCGGCGGCCTCTACTCCAAGCCGCGGCTGTTGAGCTGGCTCTACCTCACCCGCGGCGCGGTGATCACCGCCTTCGTCTTCCTGCCCCTGAGCCCCGCCAGCGCCTACCTGTTCGGCATCGCCATGGGGCTGCTGTGGCTATCCACCGTGCCGCTGACCAACGGCATCGTCGCCTCGGTATTCGGTGTGCGCCATCTTTCCATGCTCGGTGGCATCGTCTTCCTGTTCCATCAGCTCGGTTCGTTCATGGGCGTCTGGATGGGCGGCTACCTCTACGACCTCACCGGCCACTATGATGTGGTATGGAAGATCGCCATCCTGCTCTCGGTGATCGCCGCGCTGCTGCACTGGTTCATCAGCGAGGCCCCGGTCAACCGCCCCGCCCCGAAGGAGGTCCAGGCATGAGCCACGTCCAGAGACGCCTGTTCAAGCTGACCGCCGCCGCGCTCGTCGCCGGTGCCTTGTCCCTCGTCTGGTGGGGCTGGCAGATGGCCGATGCCAGCATGCTGCTTCTGGGCATGCGGCTCTGCTGATGCCAAACAGCCGCGCGTGGGCCCTGGACCTGGTAATTGAGGTATAGCGGTGGCTTCACGGCAAGGATTCGTGCTCACTCGCCATTGGCGCGACACCCCCATGGGCACCCAGGTCGAGTTCTGGCTGGCGACCGACGAGGGCCCTCGGCTCGTCCGACTGCCGGCTCAGCCATCGGTGGCATTCGTACCAGCGGAGCAACGGGCCCAGGTCGAGGCACTGCTGCAAGATGAGCGTCATGTTTCCCTGCGTGAGCTCGCGCTATGCGATTTTCATCACCGCCCGGTCCTCGGGCTCTACTGTCGGCAACATCGTCAGTTGATGCAGTACGACAGGCGCCTGCGTGAGTCGGGGGTGGAAGTCTACGAATCGGACATCCGCCCGCCCGAGCGCTATCTGATGGAGCGCTACATCACGGCTCCGGTCTGGTACCAGGGCACGCCCGATGCAAGCGGCATGCTGATCGAGGCGCAGCTGAAGCCGGCGCCGGACTATCGCCCCCGTCTCAGGCTGGTCTCCCTGGATATCGAGACCAGCGGACGAGGCGAACTCTACTCCATCGCCCTGGAAGGCTGCGGACAGCGTCAGGTCTACATGTTGGGGCCACCGAACGGCTCGGACGACCAGCCGCTCGATTTTCGGCTCGACTACTGCGATTCACGTGCCCAGTTGCTGGAACGGTTGAATCAGTGGCTCGCCGAGCACGATCCGGACGTCATCATCGGCTGGAACCTGGTGCAGTTCGACCTGCGCCTGTTGCACGAACATGCCCAGCGCCTTCAGGTGCCGCTGCGGCTGGGACGCGGTGGCAGTGAAATGGAGTGGCGCGCCCATGGGTACAAGAACAACCACTACTTCGCCGCCGCGGCCGGAAGACTGCTCATCGACGGAATCGAGGCACTGCGCTCGGCGACCTGGAGCTTCCCCTCATTCAGCCTCGAAAACGTCGCCCAGACACTGCTTGGCGAAGGCAAGGCCATCGACAACCCCTATCAGCGCCTGGATGGCATCCTCCGCATGTTCGCCGAGGACAAACCGGCACTGGCACGCTACAACCTCAAGGACTGCGAACTGGTGACGCGCATCTTCGCCAGTACCGACCTGCTGGCGTTCCTGCTGGAACGAGCTGCCGTCACTGGACTACCCGTCGACCGCAGCGGCGGCTCGGTTGCCGCCTTCACCCATCTCTACCTGCCAAGGATGCACCGCCTGGGGTTCGTCGCGCCCAACCTGGGCGAGGGTCGGCCGGACGAGAGCCCTGGCGGTTTCGTGATGGATTCCCGACCCGGCCTCTACGACTCGGTTCTGGTACTCGATTACAAGAGCCTCTACCCCTCGATCATTCGCACCTTCCTGATCGACCCGGTGGGGCTGGTGGAAGGCCTGGATGAGGGGAAGGGCAACCCGGACAATGCAGGCACGGTACCAGGATTCAACGGGGCTCACTTCTCGCGTACCCGGCATGCGCTGCCGGCCATCGTGGCGCAGGTGTGGGAAGGACGCGAGGCAGCCAAACGCATCGGGAATCAGCCACTCTCCCAGGCGCTGAAGATCATCATGAATGCCTTCTACGGTGTGCTGGGCTCCAGGGGCTGCCGCTTCTTCGATTCGCGCCTGGCATCGTCGATTACCCGTCGTGGCCACGAGATCATGCGTCGTACCCGCGAGCTGATCGAGACCGAAGGCCATACGGTCATCTATGGCGATACCGACTCGATCTTCGTGTGGCTGGGCCGTGCCCATGACGAGCAGGAGGCGGCACGCATCGGACGACGGCTGGCGAAACACGTCAACCACTGGTGGCGTGAATACCTGAAGAGTGAATTCGGCCTGGAAAGCCTGTTGGAGCTGCAGTTCGAGACCCACTACCGCCGCTTTCTCATGCCCACCATTCGCGGCGCCGAGGCCGGCAGCAAGAAGCGTTACGCCGGCCTGGTGTCGAATGCGGATGGCAGCGATCGGATGGTGTTCAAGGGACTCGAGACGGTGCGTACCGACTGGACGCCCCTGGCGAAGGACTTCCAGCAGGAACTCTATCGGCGCATATTCACCGGCCAGCCCCATCGTGAGTATGTGCGCGACTATGTGCGCCGCACCCTGGCCGGCGAATTCGACGAGAAGCTGGTCTACCGCAAGCGATTGCGCCGCCGGCTGGAGGACTACCGCAGGAACGTGCCGCCCCATGTGCGCGCCGCCAGGCTCGCCGACGACTACAACGCCAGGATGGGCAGGCAGCGCCAATACCAGAACGGTGGGTGGATCCGCTACGTGATGACGGTAGCGGGACCGGAGCCACTGGAGGCACAGCGCTCGACGATCGACACCGACCACTACCTCACCCGTCAGCTCCAGCCTGTTGCGGACGCCATCCTGCCTTTCGTGGGGGATGACTTCGCTGGCCTCATCGACCGCCAGCTCGGGCTATTCTAGGCTTGGCTATCCGCCATCCATGCGTTCGATGCCGCACGGCTGCCGGACAGGACCTTGCGCCAGTCAAGATCTAGTCTAGATATAGAAGGCAGGCAGGCGCCTGGCGGATCGCTTGCGCTTGGTGCTTTCGACGGCGGGAGCGGGGTCGTCCCAGATGGTCAGGAAGCGCTCTGTCGTGAGCGGCTCTGTCGCCCTGGCCTTGGCCTGGATACGCGGCAGGGGGTGGTCCCAGATCGTGGCGAAGCGTAATGTCATCATGGCATTGGGTGGCGGCTTGCCGAGGCAAGTCACGCTCTCTCGTGTGGGTGAATTACGACTATTGTCTAACATCTTAGACTTTAGTCCAATCCTGGCCGCCTTGCCAGGCCGGCTGCCCGCATGCCACCCGGGTGAAGAAGAAAACCAAAAACGGAGCCCCCGTGTCCCTCTCGTATGAAACGCTTCATCTAAGAAGGGTCGAGCGCTACGCACCACCCAGCATCCTGGTGTCCCCCGAGCACAAGGTCGTGCACTTCTCCAAGCATGCCGGCCGCTTCCTGGGGCACCCGGGCGAGGGGGCTGCTGCCAGCGTTTTCAAGCTGGTTCGTGAGGAGCTTCGCCTCGGGCTGCGTGCGGTCCTGGTCGCTGCCGAGCAGGAAGCCCGACCGATTCGCTCGACGCCCATTGCCATCGACCTCGAGGGAGAACCATGCAATATCGTCATCCATGCACGCCCTCCCGAGGAATGGGAGGACCAGGGTCTCACCCTGGTGATCTTCGAAGAACACGAGTCGAGCCAGGAGGCGATGAGAGCGGCAAACGAGGAATTGCAGTCGGCCAATGAAGCGCTACGCTCGACAATGGCAGAGCTCCAATCAATGAACGAAGGGTTTGCCACCGCCAGTCGGGAGAATCGCCACAGGATCGAGGAGCTCGATCAGTTCTCGAGCGATATGCAGAACCTCCTTGCCGCCACCGAGATCACCACTATCTGTCTCGATGTCGACCTTCGCATCCTGCGCTTCACGCCACTGGTCGGGGCACTATTCAACATCCGTCCGGCGGACCGGGGCCGCCCCCTCTCGGAGCTCGCCCACCGCCTTGGCTACGATCAGTTGACCAGCGACGCGCGGCGCGTCCTCGAGAAACCGAGCCCGCTCGACCGGGAAGTGCAGGATATCGAAGGCAACTGGTTCCTCACCCGGGTGCGCCCGTATCGAAACTCCACCGATCACATCGACGGCGTCGTCATCACCTTTATCGATATCACCGAGCACAAGCGCTTCGAGGTCGAGCTGCGCGAAAGCGAGGAGCGTTTCAGGGTACTCGTCGACGCATCGGCGCAGATCGTCTGGCAAACCGATGCCAAGGGAGAGTTCACCAAACATTGCTCTTCCTGGCAGGCCTACACGGGACAAACCTACGAACAACTGAAAGGCCACGGCTGGGCCAACGCCGTGAGCCCAGACTCCCGAGCGGAAGCCTTGGCAACCTGGCAGCAAGCGGTCGACACGGGAAGGCCCCTTCAGATCAAACTCCAGATCTATCATGCCAAGAGCGGACAGTACCGATGGACGGCGGTACGAGCCAACGCACTGCGCAACACGGATGACACCATCCGCGGCTGGGTGGGCATGAATATCGACATCAACGAGCAGAAGCTTGCTGAACAGGCACTGACGGAACTCAACGAGACGCTGGAAGCGCGCGTCCGTGAACGCACCGCACAGGTCAGCGACCTGGCGTGGAAATTGACCATGGCCGAGCAGGAGGAGCGACGCAGGGTGTCCCAGGTGCTGCATGACGACCTGCAACAGCTGCTCTACGGCCTGCAGATAAAGCTGTGCTTGATTCAGGAGAGGCTGGCGGCAACCGGGCAGCACGAGTTGACGGATGTCGTTGAAGGCACGCGCCTCTGGATCAAGCAGGCCATCGAGACGACTCGCCAGCTCACCGTCGATCTCAGCCCTCCCATCCTGAAGACGGAGGGTTTGGCCGAGGCGCTCGAGTGGCTCCAGCGCCAGATGCAGCAAATGCATGAGCTGGATGTGGGCATGACGATTCATCACCCTCCGCACATGCCCGACGAGGATCTGCGCGTTCTTCTGTTTCAGATCGTGCGGGAACTGCTCTTCAACGTGAAGAAACACTCCCACGTGGACAAGGCCGCCGTTGAGCTGGACCAGACGGAAGAGGAGATCATCATCCAGGTGAGCGATGCGGGAGAAGGTTTCGACCTGGCTCTCATGGAGGCTGGCCAGGATGAACACCCGGGCTTCGGACTCGTCAGCAGCCGTGAACGTCTACGCTTGCTGGGAGGTTCCATGGAAATCGATACGGTGCCGCGCTCGGGAACCTCTATAGTCATTAGAGTTCCCGCTCGACCGGAATGGTTGCGGAAGCATTGAGCGGTTCCCGCATCGCGCATTCACTTCAGTTCACTTTAGAGAGAGGGCATGGACGCCATGGCCAAGGTATTTGTGGTTGAAGATCACGCCTTCATGCGTGAAATGCTACGCGAGTACATCAATCAGGAAGAGGATCTGGAAGTCTGCGAAACCGCCGAGTCGGGAGAAGTCGCGCTCGAAAGACTCGAGCAGATCACACCGGATCTTGTGCTCATAGACCTGTCCTTGACGGGGATCACTGGCCTGGATCTCATCTCCCGGTTGAAGGAGCGCCACCCGGGCCTGCAGTGCGCCATCCTTTCCGGCCATGGCGAACGGCGCTATGTCGATCAGGCACTCGCCGCCGGTGCGCAGGGCTATATCCTCAAGGGCGACCCGGATGAACTGCCTGGTGCCATCCGGCAGATGATCCAGGGCCAGCGATACATCAGCAATACCCTGTAACGAAGCCTGGCAGAGTTCGGTTCATGGTGAGTTCCCCCACGTCGACCCGTTCCCGGCAGGCGCACGCTTGCCTGCAGAATCGGGAGATCGAGACTGACAGTTAAGCTATACTGCGTTGCAGCATTCATGGTTCTACCCAAGGAGACCGTATGGCAAAGGGCGAAAGGAAGCGCATCGATCTGGCACTACAGGGCGGAGGCTCCCACGGAGCCTTGACCTGGGGCGTGCTGGATCGGCTGCTGGAAGAGGACAGGCTGGAAATCGATGGTGTTAGCGGCACCAGTGCGGGCGCCATGAATGCCGTGGTAATGGCCGATGGACTTCACAAGGGTGGGCGCGACGGGGCCCGCGAGGCATTGGCTACCTTCTGGAAGGCGGTCAGCGATGCGGCCCGCTTTTCTCCCATTCAGCGTAGCCCCTGGGATCGGCTGATCGGTAACGACAGCCTGGACAACTCGCCGGCCTATCTGTTCTATGAGAGCCTCACCCAACTGATCGCACCGGCGAAGCTCAATCCACTCGCCATCAATCCATTGCGCGACCTGGTTCTCAAGCTCGTCGACTTCGAGCGGGTCAATGCCTGCCGCAAGGCCAAGGTGTTCGTCACGGCGACCAATGTGCGAACCGGGCAAGCGAAGATCTTTCGCCAACCGGAGTTGAGCGTCGATACCGTCATGGCCTCGGCCTGCCTGCCCTTCATGTTTCCCGCCGTGGAAATCGACGGGGAAGCCTACTGGGATGGCGGCTACAGCGGTAACCCGGCGCTCTACCCTCTGGTCGATGACCAGGGCTGCCGGGATCTGGTCGTGGTACAGGTCAACCCGCTCATCCGTCGCAAATTGCCCGACAGCGCGCGGGATATCATCAACCGTATCAACGAAATCACCTTCAACTCGAGTTTGATCAAGGAGCTGCGCAGCATCCACCTGCTGCATCAGCTGATCGCGGCGGAGGGGCTCGAGCTGGAAAGCTATCGCTCCATGCGCCTGCACCTGATTCATGCCGAGCAGGAGGTCGAAGAGCTGAGCGCCTCCAGCAAGCTGAATGCCGAGTGGGATTTCGTTTCCCGACTGCACCAACGGGGTCGTGCCTGGGCCAATTTTTGGCTGGAGGAGAACTTCGACGCCATTGGCGAGTGTTCCACGTTCGACCTGAATACGGTCTTTCAGGACACGTTCAGGCCGATCTCGATGCCGGACGAGACATCGGGACGTCGCGGTGACGAGGGCTCCTGATGGGCATCCTGGCCATTGCCGTTGCACTCGGTCTCTTGATGTACCTGGCCTACCGCGGCTTCAGCCTGTTGATCCTTGCCCCGGTCCTGGCCGCGCTGGTGGTCCTCGTCTCCGTCGATACCCCCCTGCTGGCCAGCTATACCCAGGTGTTCATGGGTGCGGCCGGTGACTTCATCGTGCGCTACTTCCCGCTGTTCCTGCTGGGAGCGGTCTTCGGCAAATTGATGGAGGACTCCGGCAGCGCGGAGGTGCTGGCCAGCGCCATCGTCGAGCGGCTGGGCGATGCGCGCGCCATCCTGGCGGTGGTGCTCTCCTGCGCGGTGATGACCTACGGCGGCGTCTCGTTGTTCGTGGTGGCCTTCGCCGTCTATCCCATCGCCGCCGCGCTGTTTCGCAAGGCAAGCCTGCCCAAGCGTCTCATTCCCGGCACCATCGCACTGGGAGCCTTCACGTTCACCATGACGGCACTACCCGGCACGCCGGCGATCCAGAACGCCATTCCCATGCCCTTCTTCGGCACCTCGTCGTTCGCCGCCCCCGGGCTGGGTATCCTGACCAGCCTGGTCATGCTGGGGCTGGGGCAAGCCTGGTTGAGCTATCGGACAGGCAAGGCGCGCGCCGCGGGCGAAGGCTACGGTGAACACGACGAGGAGGCGCCAGCCGCACCGCATCTTCGCGAACACGCAGCGGGAGAAGGGTTTGACCTGGCCGAGGTCGCCCCCCACCAGCCCGACAAGGGACTGCCTTCCTTACCGCTGGCACTGTTGCCAATCGTACTGGTGATCGCCCTCAACCTGCTGTTCACCGCCGTCGTCATTCCGGCCATGGACACGGACTATCTTGCCGAATCGCAATATGGCGCAACCACCATCGAGTCGGTACGCGGGGTGTGGTCTGTCATTGCGGCGCTCGTGAGTTCCATCATGGTCCTCATACTCACCAACCGCAGCCGTCTGATGGCTCTCACCAGTACCTTGGACAGCGGCGCCAACGCCTCACTGTTACCGATCTTCAATACCGCCAGCCTGGTCGGTTTCGGTTCGGTCATCGCCTCGCTGGCGGCCTTCGATGCCATCAGTGTGTGGGTGACGTCGATCGGCGGCGACAACCCCCTGATCTCGCTGGCCGTGGCAGTCAACCTGCTGGCGGGCATAACGGGCTCGGCCTCGGGCGGCATGAGTATCGCCCTGGCCACCCTGGGTGACACCTACCTGGCCATGGGGCAAGCGGCCGGCGTATCGCCGGAACTGCTGCACCGGGTCACGGCGGTCGCCACCGGCGGGCTGGACGCCCTGCCCCACAATGGCGCGGTGATTACGCTACTTTCCATCTGTGGCCTGACGCATCGCCAAGCCTACCTGGATATCGCGGTGGTAGCCGTGCTGATACCCATCATCTCGCTGGTGCTGTTGATTACCGCGGGCACCCTGTTCGGCTCGTTCTGAGCGGGTTTCGAAAGGCACCTGCATGGGAGCGGTATAAAAGGTCATTTGTTCCGCTCCGCACGGCAGGTGGGCTTGCCATGGCGGGAGTTTGGCACCACATCCCCAACATAACGTTCCAGATGCAGATAGCCGGGGTCGAACTGGGCCAACTGGACGAGCTTTTCCCAGTCCAGAATAGTGAGGCGTTTATTGCGGAAAGAGATGAGACCATCATTTCGTAGTTTCTTGAGGACCCGGTTGACATGAACTGGCGACCTACCCTGCGCATCGCTCAACTCAGCCTGGCTCAACGGTAAACAGAAACTGTTGTCCTGCGTGAGGCCGGCGGCACGCGAACGTGTCAGCAGTTCGCAAAACAAGTGTGCAAGACTCGCCTCGGCAGAACGGCTACCCAAATTGACCAGCCACTCTCTTAAAATCCCTTCATCCACCAACATCGACCAGAACAACGCCCGCGCAATACGCGGGTAGTGGTCAATGATGTCGTTGATCTGCTCATGGGTAATACTGGCTACCGTCGCCTCGGTCATGGTGCGAATGGAATGGTCCATCTGCTTTAGCAGGGTAGTATGAACATTACACATATCGCCGGGCATGAGATATGCCATGATATGTTCCGAGCCGTCTTCCAATAGTTTGTAACGACACGCCCAACCCTTTAGCATGAGATGAACGCCCAGCGGCCGCTCCCCTATGCTTATTATATCCACACCCTTCTTTTCGTAATGCCTCACACTTTTTACCGTATCCTTTAATACCTGACGCTCATTCTCGGTAAAGTCGATATAATTGCTCAGCTTTTCAAGAAAAGAGGCAAGCATGCCACGATCCCTGCCTTTTGAGTGAAGCACCATTGTGTACCTCTAGCACGAGGGTAGCTAAATAATATATAATTATGGCAGTCTGTCCCGACCCGGCATCGACCCTGAGCTTTTAATATAAAGAAAAAAGACCTCGTGTAAAGTCTAGCTGGCCACGGCATCACCCGGAACATGGGCCGACGCCATGGCTGGCTAGAACCACTTCATGCGCCGGAACATCGCTATCATGCCCAGTGCGATCAGTACCATCACACCCCACACCAGCGGATATCCCCAATACCAGTGGAGCTCCGGCATGGCGAAGGGGCTGTGGGGGTGGGAAAAGTTCATGCCATAGACCCCGGCGATAAAGGTCAGAGGCATGAAGATGGTGGCGATGATCGTCAGCGTGCGCATGCTGGCATTGAGCCGATGGCTCATGCTGGAGAGATAGATATCCAGCAGGCTCGCCGTCATGTCGCGATAGCTCTCGACCAGATCCATGATCTGTACGGTATGGTCATAGACGTCTCGCATCCAGACCCGTGTATCGGGTGTGAAGAGATCATTGTGATCACGCAGCAGCTGATTGATCACTTCACGAGTCGGCCATAGGTGGCGACGCAGCAGAATCAGCTCACGCTTGAGGCCATGCAGACGTTCCAGGGTCTGGCTGTCCGGGTGATCGAGTATGTCGAATTCCGCCGCTTCGATGCGCTCTCCCACTTGGTCCAGGACGGGAAAGGCGTGGTCCACCGCGGCGTCCAGCAAGCCATAAAGCAAGTCGTCCGGCTCACCCAGCGCCTTGCCGCCCCGCTCCTTCAACCTGCAGCGAACCTCAGCGAAGGGATCCGGGCCATCCGGCATGAAGCTGACCACATAGTGCCCGGCCATGAACAGCGTGAGCTGATACAGATGCAGGCTTCTCTCGGCATCCTCGAACGGCACACCCAGCATGACGACCAGCGTATCGCCGAAACGCTCCACCTTGGGTCGCTGCCCTCCATTGAGCACGTCTTCCTGTACCAGGGGATGCAGTCCGAGCCGATCCCCGAGCCGTTCAAGCTCTTCCGCCGTGGGCATGCCCTGCACGTGCAACCAATGCAGTTGATCTGCCGACTCGACTGCGGGAACGTCCAGGGCAGACACGTCCCGGACCACCCCCCAGCGCCCTGCCTCACGACTCGCCAGGAGAAAGCTCGCCGGCGTAATCAGTGCCGCCTGTTCGAGCGTCAGTTCGCGTAGTGTACCGGGGGCCGTTCCAGCCGGGTGGTAATGCTTGCGAAACAGACGAGTCATGATGGATTCCTCAACGGGTCGGAGGCCATGCCCCGGGAGCGGGCAGGTTTCATCGATCCATACTGGCATGTGCGAGTCGTTTCGCGAATGCTGTAAGACCTGACTTGGCTTAACTTAACATGACCCTTCGCCACGTTCGCCGGAGACGCGAATGCCGGAAAACGACAATGCCTTTCAGGCGGCCCTGTCCCTGATCCTGAGCCTGGATCCCGTGCTGCTGGGTATCGTGACCCTGTCGCTGCAGGTGTCGCTCTCCGCCGTGCTGGTCGGGGCGCTGATCGGCCTGCCGCTGGGCGCCGCGCTGGCGCTGTGGCACTTTCCCGGCCGTGGCCTGGCGGTCACCCTGCTCAACGCGTTCATGGGCCTGCCGCCGGTCGTGGCGGGGCTGATGATCTACCTGCTGCTCTCCCGCGCCGGCCCGCTGGGCAGCCTGGGCCTGCTGTTCACCCCCACCGCCATGATCATCGCCCAAACCCTGCTGGTACTGCCGATCATCGCCGCCCTCACCCGCGACCATATCGGTGCGTTGTGGGAAGAATACCGCGAACAGCTTCATTCCTTGCGCATCGGCCGGGTCCGGGCCATGCCGGGACTGCTGTGGGACGCCCGCTTCGCCCTGATGACGGTGATCCTGGCCGGTTTCGGCCGCGCCAGCGCCGAAGTGGGCGCCGTACTGATCGTCGGCGGCAACATCGATGGGGTGACCCGGGTGATGACCACCGCCATTGCCCTGGAAACCAGCAAGGGCAATCTGGCGCTGGCCCTGGGCCTCGGGCTGGTACTGCTGGGGTTGGTCGCTCTGGTCAACGGCACCGCCTATGTGATCGGCGAGCGTGCCAGGAGGCGACTGGGATGACGGACCTTTACCACCCGGGCGTACCGTCAGGCCAGCCGATATGGTCACCGAGCGCCCCGCTGCTGAAACTGAAGGGTCTGACGTATGTCCATCAGGATACGGTGCTGCTGCACGAAATCGACCTTCAGCTCGCCCGCCACGGAATAACCCTGCTGCTCGGCCCCAACGGCGCCGGCAAGAGCCTGCTGATGCGCCTTGCCCACGGCCTGATCGCGCCCACCAGCGGTGACGTCATCTGGCACACGCAGCCGGACATGCCGCCTCTTCTCCAGGCGATGGTATTCCAGCACCCGGTGATGCTGCGCCGCACGGCGCTGGCCAATCTCACCTATGCCCTGGCTGCCCGCCGTGTGCCCTGGCGACGGCGGCGAGCGCTGGCCATGGAAACCCTGGAGCGATTCGGCCTGATATCGCTGGCCCAGCGCCAGGCGCGGGTGCTGTCCGGCGGCGAACAGCAGCGCCTCGCCCTGGCTCGCGCCTGGGTGCTGAAGCCCGAGGTGCTGTTCCTGGATGAGCCCACGTCGGCGCTGGACCCAGCCTCGATGCGCGCCGTGGAAGAGGCGGTTCATGCCTTCCACGCCGAAGGCACGCGCATCGTGATGTCCAGCCACGACCTGAACCAGGCCCGCCGCCTGGCTGACGACGTGGTGCTGCTCTGCGGCGGGCGGCTGGTCGAACACACCCCGGCCGAGCGCTTCTTCCAGGGCCCACGGACCCCCGAGGCGCGTGCCTTTATTCGGGGCGAACTGATCTGGTAGCGAGCAGCCACTCCCACTCGATGATCAACAACAAGGAAAATCGCATGAAAAGATCTCCGACCCTGCCCGTCATCGGCCTGATCGGTCTAGGGCTGGTGGCCACGGCAAAGGCCAGCGACGACCATATCGTCCTGGCATCCACCACCTCCACGGAGAACTCCGGGCTCTTCGGTGCCATCCTGCCAACCTTCACCGAAGCGACCGGCATCCAGGTCAGGGTGGTGGCCGTCGGCACCGGCCAGGCCTTCGAGATCGCCCGCCGAGGGGACGCGGACAGCCTGCTGGTACACGACAGGGCCGGAGAGGACCAGTTCGTGGCCGAGGGTTACGCAACGGAGCGAGCCGATGTCATGTACAACGACTTCGTGATCGTCGGCCCCGGCGACGACCCGGCCGCCGTTGGCGAAGCGGAAGCCATCGATGACGCCCTGCAGCGCATTGCCACGGCCGAGGCCCCCTTCGCCTCCCGCGGCGACGACAGCGGCACCCACCGCGCCGAGTTGCGCCTGTGGCAGGCGGCGGACATCACGCCCCAGGGCGCCTGGTACCGCGAACTCGGCAGCGGTATGGGACCGACGCTCAACACCGCCGCCGCCATGGACGCCTATGCGATGTCCGACCGCGCCACCTGGGCGGCCTTCGACAACCGCCAGAACCTCGAACTGCTTTTCGAGGGAGACGACGCACTGTTCAATCCCTATGGCAGCCTGCTGCTTTCCGCCGAGCGGCACCCCCACATCAAGCACGACCTGGCCGATCAATGGCATCGGTGGCTGCTCTCCGACGAGGGCCAACAGGCCATCGCCGACTTCGAGATCAACGGCGAGCAGCTCTTCTTCCCCAACGCCGAATGAGGCATCGGAGGCGCCTCTAATGCATGCGCAGGAAGCCCGCGCGTCGAGCCCCCTTGGCAAGGCTCGACAGACACGGCCCTCTTCGACATTCGTCGCAGCCGCAAAACCTCCACTTTACGTTAACGTCAACCTAGCCTAATCTTGTACCATCGAAGCGCTGCGAGAGTGCCCCGTGTGCCTCGCAAACACCCCGACAGCCGCTATATACCCGATAGTAAAAGGGAGTTACGCCATGTTCACGCCCTACAAGCCCCTCGAGTTCGGCCTCGACGAGGAGCTCAACATGCTGCGCGACCAGGTCAACGCCTTCGCCCGTGACGAGATCGCACCGCGTGCCGCCGAGATCGACGAGACGAACGAATTCCCCAACGACTTGTGGAAGAAGTTCGGCGATATGGGGCTGCTGGGCATTACCGTTCCGGAAGAAGATGGCGGTACCGGCATGGGTTACCTGGCGCACTGTATTGCCATGGAAGAGATCTCCCGGGCCAGCGCCTCGGTGGGCCTCTCCTACGGCGCCCACTCCAACCTGTGCGTCAACCAGCTGAAGATCAACGGCAATGCCGAGCAGAAGGCGAACTACCTGTCCAAGCTGATGAGTGGCGACCATATCGGCGCCCTGGCCATGTCCGAACCCGGTGCCGGCTCCGACGTGGTTTCCATGAAGCTGCGGGCCCGCAAGGAAGGCGACCACTACGTCCTCAACGGCAACAAGATGTGGATCACCAACGGCCCCGACGCCGACGTGCTGGTGGTCTACGCCAAGACCGACCCGGACGCCGGCTCCAAGGGCATCACCGCCTTCATCATCGAGAAGGACATGGCCGGTTTCTCCACCGCCCAGAAACTCGACAAGCTGGGCATGCGCGGCTCCAACACCTGCGAGCTGGTCTTCCAGGACTGTGAGGTACCGATCGAGAACGTGCTGGGCGAGGCCAACAAGGGCGTCAAGGTGCTGATGAGCGGCCTGGACTATGAACGCACCGTGCTCGCCGCCGGTCCCATCGGCATCATGCAGGCGGCCCTCGATATCGTAGTGCCCTACATCCACGAGCGTAAGCAGTTCGACCAGTCCATCGGCGAATTCCAGCTGGTGCAGGGCAAGATCGCCGACATGTACACCACCCTGAACGCCTGCCGCGCCTATCTCTATGCCGTGGCGGCGGGCTGCGACCGCGGCCAGACGTCCCGCAAGGACGCCGCCGGCGTGATCCTGTACTGCGCGGAAAAGGCCACCCAGGTAGCGCTCGATGCCATTCAACTGCTCGGCGGCAACGGTTACATCAACGAGTACCCGACCGGACGCCTGCTGCGTGACGCCAAGCTGTACGAGATCGGCGCCGGCACCAGCGAGATTCGTCGGATGCTGATCGGCCGCGAGATCTTCAACGAATCCAGGTAATGTCGGCGGCTTCCACCGAGGCGCCTGGCGGCGCCGGTCGCGATGGGAACCAGCGCTCCTACAGCGATTTTTTCTAATGTTGGAGCGGCTTCAGCTCGCGACTGGAGGCCGAAGGACTCCCGGCGCGGTGTTACCAGGGCAGGCGACACCGCCAACGTTGGAGCCTCCGCCGAGGCGCCTGGCGGCACCAGACGCGATGGGAGCCAGCGCTCCTACAGAGATTTTTTCTAATGTTGGAGCAGCTTCAGCTCGCGACTGAAGGCCGAAGGACTCCCGGCGGTGTTACCAGGGTTGACAACACCGCCAACGTGGCAGATTCAGCAACAGAACCACCAAAGACGCAACGCCCGCGAAGCACCACCTGCTTCGAAGACGAACACCAAGGATCTTCCATGAGCATCCTGAACACTCAAGCCAATCCACGCAGCGACGCCTTCCAGGCCAACGAGGCGTCCATGCGCCACGAGGTCATGAAGCTGCGCGAGCTGACCGCCGCCATCAGCCAGGGCGGTGGCGAGAAGGCCCGTACCCGTCATGAATCCCGTGGCAAGCTGTTCGTGCGCGACCGCATCGACCACCTGCTCGACGAGGGCTCGCCCTTCCTCGAGTTCTCGGCGCTGGCCGCCCACGACACCTATGACAGCCCGATTCCCGCCGCCGGCGTGGTCACCGGCATCGGTCGCGTCTCCGGCGTGGAGTGCGTGATCGTCGCCAACGACGCCACGGTCAAGGGCGGCACCTACTTCCCGATGACGGTGAAGAAGCACATCCGCGCCCAGGAGATCGCCCGCAAGCACCGCCTGCCGTGCATCTACCTGGTCGACTCCGGCGGCGCTCACCTGCCCAGCCAGGACGAGGTCTTCCCCGACCGCGACCACTTCGGGCGCATCTTCTACAACCAGGCCACGCTGTCCGCGGAAGGCATCCCGCAGATCGCCGTGGTCATGGGTTCCTGTACCGCCGGCGGCGCCTACGTGCCGGCCATGGCCGACGAGTCGATCATCGTCAAGCAGCAGGGCACCATCTTCCTGGGCGGCCCGCCCCTGGTGAAGGCCGCCACCGGCGAGAGCATCAGCGCCGAGGACCTGGGCGGTGCCGACGTGCACTGCAAGGTCAGCGGCGTGGCCGACCACTACGCCGAGAACGATGCCCATGCCCTGCAACTGGCGCGTGGCTGCGTGTCACGCCTCAACTGGCAGAAGCGCGGCAAGCTCGCCATGCAGCCGCCCAAGCCACCGCGCCTGGACCCGTCCGAGCTCTACGGCATCGTCGGCACCGATCTCAAGAAACCCTATGACGTACGCGAGGTGATCGGGCGCATCGTCGACGATTCCGACTTCGACGAGTTCAAGCGCTACTACGGCGACACCCTGGTCACCGGCTTCGCCCATATCCACGGCTATCCGGTGGGCATCCTCGCCAACAACGGCGTGCTGTTCTCCGAATCCGCCGTCAAGGGTGCGCACTTCATCGAGCTGTGTGCGCAGAGGAAAATACCGCTGATCTTCCTGCAGAACATCACCGGCTTCATGGTCGGCTCGAAGTACGAGCACGAAGGCATCGCCAAGCACGGCGCCAAGTTGGTCACCGCCGTGGCCTGCGCCAAGGTGCCCAAGTTCACCGTGCTGATCGGCGGCAGCTTCGGCGCCGGCAACTACGGCATGTGCGGCCGCGCCTACGACCCCAATCTTTTGTTCATGTGGCCCAACGCCCGCATCTCGGTGATGGGTGGCGAGCAGGCCGCCGGGGTGCTGGCCCAGGTCAAGCGCGACCAGCACGAGCGCGAGGGCCGCGAGTGGTCGGCCGAGGACGAGGAAGCCTTCAAGGCCCCCACCCGCGACCAGTACGAGCACCAGGGCCACCCCTATTACGCCAGCGCACGCCTGTGGGATGACGGCGTCATCGACCCGATGCAGACCCGCGACGTACTGGGACTCTCGCTCGCTGCCGCCATGAACGCGGAAGTGCAAGAGACCAGGTTCGGCGTGTTCAGAATGTAACCGACCTTCGCGGCCCGAAAGGCAGCCAGCGCGAGCGGCACCGGGGGCAGGAACAAGCGAAGCTCCCTGTTCAGGATGAAAAAAGCTCAGGGATAGAAAAATGGAGCGTCCAGGGATGGATTCACAGCGTCTTCGCGTTTCCTGTCGACGGAGAGCCGCGGGCAGCCTAACCAGACCCGAATTCATGAGGCAGTAACATGGCAACTTCCTATTCCCAGCTGACCATCGACGAGCGCGGCGTCGCCCGGCTGACACTGAATCGCCCCGAGGTACACAACGCCTTCGACGACAGCCTGATCGCCGAGCTCAACGCCCACCTGGAACGGCTACACGACGCCGCCCACCACGGCGACGTGCGCGTGGTGGTGCTGGGCTCCGAGGGCAAGAGCTTCTCCGCCGGGGCCGACCTGGGCTGGATGAAGCGCATGGTCGAGTACGACGTCGAGAGCAACCTGGCGGATTCGCGCAAGCTCTCGCAGCTGATGCACGACCTGGACACGCTGCCCTGCCCCACCCTCTGCCGCGTGCAGGGCTCGGCGTTTGGCGGTGCCGTGGGCCTGGCCGCCTGCTGCGATATCGTGATCGCCTCCGAGAAGGCCAGGTTCTGCCTCTCCGAGGTCAAGATCGGCCTCTCCCCCGCCGTGATCAGCCCCTACGTACAGCGCGCCATCGGCTCGCGCCAGATGCGCCGTTTCGCCCTTTCCGCCGAAGTGGTGGATGCCGCCACCAGCCTGACCCTTGGCCTGAGCCATCAGGTCGTCGGCCATGACGACCTGGACGAGGCCGTCGACGACATGATCGGCATACTGCTCGCCGGCTCGCCCCAGGCCCAGCGCGCCACCAAGGCGCTGCTGGCCGACGTGGCCCGCGAACCCGACAGCAAGGCCACCCGCGAGCATACCTGCCGCGTCATTTCCGAGCTGCGCGTCAGCGCCGAAGGCCAGGACGGCCTGGCCAGCTTCTTCGAGAAGCGCCGCCCCGCTTGGACGCTCCCCGACCCGAACGCCCCCGACAAGACCGCCATGGAGCGAGACTCATGAGCCGCCAACCGCACACGTTCGACACCCTGCTGGTCGCCAACCGCGGCGAGATCGCCTGCCGGGTCATGCGCACGGCTCGCGCCATGGGCCTGCGCACCATCGCCGTCTACTCCGATGCCGACGCCAGCGCCCGCCACGTGCGGGAAGCCGACGAGGCCGTGCGCCTGGGCCCCGCCGCCGCCCGCGACAGCTACCTCAAGGTCGAAGCCGTGGTGGAAGCCGCCAAGCGCACCGGCGCCGGTGCCATTCACCCCGGCTACGGCTTCCTCTCCGAGAACGGCGCCTTCGTCGAAGCGCTGGACCAGGCCGGCATCGTCTTCGTCGGCCCGCCCGCCTCGGCCATTGCCGCCATGGGCGACAAGTCCGCAGCCAAGGCGCGCATGGCCAACGCCGGCGTGCCACTGGTGCCCGGCTACCACGGTGACGACCAGGACGACGCCCTGCTGCGCAGCGAGGCCGACAAGATCGGCTACCCGGTGCTGCTCAAGGCCAGCGCCGGCGGCGGCGGCAAGGGCATGCGCGTGGTCGAATCCGGCGAGGGCTTCCAGGCCGCGCTGGACGGCTGCCGCCGCGAGTCCCAGGCCGCCTTCGGCGATCAGCGCATGCTGATCGAGAAGTACCTGACCCAGCCGCGCCACGTCGAGGTGCAGGTGTTCTGCGACAGCCACGGCAACGGTGTCTACCTGTTCGAGCGCGACTGCTCCGTGCAGCGCCGCCACCAGAAGGTGCTGGAAGAAGCCCCCGCCCCCGGCATGACCGCCGAACTGCGCCGCGAAATGGGCGACGCCGCCGTACGCGCCGCCAAGGAGATCGGCTACGTGGGTGCCGGCACCGTCGAGTTTCTTTTAGACAAAGACGGCTCCTTCTACTTCATGGAGATGAACACCCGCCTGCAGGTGGAGCACCCGGTCACCGAGATGATCACCGGCCAGGACCTGGTCGAGTGGCAGCTGCACGTGGCCATGGGCGAAGCCCTGCCCTGCACCCAGGACGAACTGACCATCACCGGCCACAGCTTCGAGGCACGGCTCTACGCCGAGGACCCCGAGCAGGACTTCCTGCCCGCCACCGGCCTGCTGACCCAGTTCGCCATGGACCTGGAAGGCGCCGGCCTGGACCCGACCCGCGTGCGGCTCGACAGCGGCGTGGAGACCGGCGATGCCGTGTCGATGCACTACGACCCGATGCTGGCCAAGCTGATCGTCCACGGTGACGACCGCGACCAGGCCCTGGCCACCCTCAACCGGGCGCTGGCCGCGCTGGACGTGCAGGGCGTGGTCACCAACCGCGCCTTCCTGCAGCGGCTGGCGACCCATCCGGCCTTCAAGGCCTGTGATCTCGATACGCGCTTTATCGAGCGCTTCGATGCCACCCTGTTCGCACCCAAGCAGTACAGCATCGAAGCGTACGCCGGCGCCGCCCTAGTCGGCCTCAACCAATTGGCCCGCGAGTGCGAAAGCGACTCCCCCTGGGACCGTCACGACGGCTTCCGCCTGAACGCCCCGCACAGCATTCGCATTGCGCTGTGTGATCCAGCGCATGCCCAGGACAGCGAAGACGCCGACGCCGTGGTGGTGGTCGACGGCACCCGCGAGAGCGGCGAGGCGCTGTGGACCCTGACCATCCGCGGCGAGACCCTCACCGCCTCACTGCAGCCGCTGGCCGGCGACGCCGTGGCGGTGACCCTCAACGGCCACCGCCGCCGCCTGCAGGCACGGCGCGACGGCAACGTGGTCGTCATGGTCGACCCGCGCGGCGAGACCCGGCTGTTCTGGCGCCGTATCGACGCCATCGACCACGGCCACCACGAGGCCGAATCGACCCTGACCGCCCCCATGCACGGCACCGTGGTCGCGCTGCTGGTGGAAGCCGGTCAGAGGGTGGAGAAAGGCATGCCGCTGATGGTCATGGAAGCCATGAAGATGGAACACACCATGACCGCCCCGGCCGATGGCCACGTGGCCAGCTTCCACTTCAAGGGTGGCGACACCGTCGGCCAAGGCGACGTGCTGCTGGAATTCGCTCCCGCAGAGTAAGCTGGAAGCAAAGCTGAGAGCGCCAAGGTGAGCGGCGCCGGGGACAGGGCGAAGCGGAGGTCATTTGCCAGGGATGGCAAATGTAGCGTCCAGGGAAGGATTCACAGCGCCTCCGCATAGCCCTGTCGACGGAGAAGCCGCGCTAACAGGATCAGTTGAGCGGAAACGAGTGGAGAGAGAACATGGCATTTCCCAAGCAAGTGCGCCTGGTCGAGGTCGGCCCCCGCGACGGGCTGCAGAACGAACCCAACCTGATCGACACGGCCACCAAGCTGGAACTGATCGACCGCCTGGGCGCCGCCGGCATCGGCTATATCGAAGCGGCCAGCTTCGTCTCGCCCAAGTGGGTGCCGCAGATGGCCGACCATCGCGACGTGATGACCGGCCTCAAGCGCCGCCAAGGCGTCACCTACGCCGCCCTCACCCCCAACCTCAAGGGGCTGGAAGCGGCGCTGGAATGCGGCGTCGAGGAAGTGGCGGTATTCGGCGCGGCTAGCGAAGCCTTCTCGCAGAAGAACATCAACTGCTCCGTGGCCGAATCCCTGGAGCGCTTCGCCCCGGTGCTGGAACGCGCCAAACAGGCCAACGTGCGCGTGCGCGGCTACGTCTCCTGCGTACTGGGCTGCCCCTACGAGGGCGAGATCGCCCCCGCCAAGGTCGCGGAAGTCTCCAAGGCGCTGTACGAGATGGGCTGCTACGAAGTGTCGCTGGGCGACACCATCGGCGTCGGCACCCCACTCAAGGCCAAGCGCATGATCGACGCCGTGAGGCGTGAGATCCCCATCGACAAGCTCGCTGCCCACTTCCACGACACCTATGGCCAGGCACTCGCCAACCTCTACGCCGTGCTCGAGGAAGGCATCGGCGTCGTCGACAGCTCCGTCGCCGGCCTCGGTGGCTGCCCCTACGCCAAAGGCGCCTCCGGCAACGTGGCCAGTGAAGACGTCGTCTACCTGCTCAACGGCCTCGGCATCGACACCGGTATCGAGCTCGACAGGCTGGCAGAAACCGGCACCTGGATCACACAGACCATCGGCCGACCGAATCGGTCGAAGGTGGGGGTGGCGTTGGCGGCGAAGTGATCACGCGGCCAAAATGAAAGCTACGAGTCAGGTGACTGGCTCGGGGGCTTTGTGTCGGGTGGGTACCGTCACTGTAATCAGCCATTGAATCCAGGTGGAATATCCCAAAGCTGCACCTCGATATAAGGCTTGTCGTCTCGGGTGAGCGCAATAAAGCCATCCGGATAGGTCAAGGACGTCACTTCAGGTAAAAGTTCGGCTCCTCCCAGTCACGATGTTGTACAAACTCAGCATCCTCGCAGAGTTGCTGGTAGGAGTCGATACCGGCGTAGTCGCCGAAGGGCAGCAGCTCCTCACCCATCCGTTCACGTTTTCTTGGCGGTGCGGGTAGTGGCGGGATGGCATTGCCCCGGTAGGCACCGGGACCATAGTGGGGGGAGCTTGCTTCACTCATGCTGCCGCCTCCTGCCGCTCACGGTAGGCAGCCATCTCCACCTTGCCGAGCTGCGGGGTAAGTTGGCAGCGCTGCCGGGACCAGGGGTACTCTATCTGCGCTTTGCGCAAAGCGGCACCCTCTCCTTGCTTCCATGCCTCTACATCCAGGTCGCGCCAGTAGCGCGGGTTGCGACCGGTTTGCCGGTCGTGCTCGGCAGTGGTGGGGTCGAGATGGCGAAACGGCTCCAGGCGCGGGATATCTGGCATGGGTTGGGTGACATCCATATAGCGCTGCAGCATATCCCACAGGGCATGCACTTCATGCTTGTGATCGACGATGGTGCCGAGGGAGGTCTGGCTGAACTGCTTACCGGTATAGCGGTGCACGAACATCAGCCGATAGAAGATACCGCCCCGTTGTAAGTACCTGATCAAAAATTTTCGTGTAGAATCCATGCTAGGATCTCTAACACGGATGGA
>NZ_PNRF01000029.1 GCF_002879615.1 Billgrantia endophytica | reverse complement strand
TTCACCCTGCAGGTCGCCTCGGGCAACCTGGCGGCACGTTCGCCGGATCAACGGCGTGATGAGGTCGGGGTCCTGCTCAGGGCGATGGACATCATGCGCAAGAGCCTCTACAGCACGACTTACAGCGTGCAGCAGGGGATCGAGGTGGTGAACCCGGCATCCCGCTCCATTGCCCGTGGCAACGAGGACCTCTCCGCCCGTACCGAGCAGCAGGCCGCCTCGCTGCAGGAGACGGCCTCCAGCATGGAGGAGATGACCACCACGGTGCAGCAGAATACCGACAATGCCCGGCAAGCCAGTGGCCTGGCGCTGGACAACGCCGGTCGCGTGCGTGATACCGGCGATCTGATGAACGGCGTGGTGAAGACCATGGAGCGCATCACCGCCAGCTCGAACAAGATGACCGACATCATCAATGTCATCGACGGTATCGCCTTCCAGACCAACATCCTGGCACTGAATGCCTCGGTGGAGGCGGCGCGTGCCGGCGAACAGGGTCGCGGCTTCGCGGTGGTGGCGGAAGAGGTCCGCAGCCTGGCCGGACGTTCGGCGGACGCGGCCAAGGAGATCCGTCAGCTGATCGACGGCTCGGCCGGCGAGATCAGGGAAGGGGCGGCCCAGGTCCAGAAGGCCGAGAGCGCCATGGCGGAAGTCGTGGCGGCGTCTTCCCGGGTCAACGACATCATGGGTGAGATCACGGCGGCTTCCGAGGAACAGAGCAGCGGCATCGGCCAGATCAATCAGGCCATCACCGAAATGGACCAGGTCACTCAGCAGAATGCCGAGCGCGTGCAGCAGAGCGCCCGTGCGGCCAGCGACCTGCGGCACCAGGCCGAGCAACTGGCCCGTGCCATTCGTGTATTCCGCCTGCGTGGTGCCGGGCCGGAGCAGGTGCGGCTCGTGGAAGAGCGGCCGGCGGGAACGCAACGTGATGAACGCACGCAGCCTGTCCAGCCTGCCTTGGGGCACGACCCGCTTCCCGGGAAGCGGCCGCCGGCCAAGGCGAGCAAGGCAACCGCCGACGAGGAGTGGGAAACGTTTTGACACGGTCAGGTGGAGACCCCGGGCCTGAACCGGGGCAATGGTCAGGAGTCGGTCAGCTGGAACGCGACCTGATCCTGACCGATGACGACTTCACGCAAATTCGCAAGTTGATCTATCAGCGTGCGGGCATCGTGCTGGCTGAGCACAAGCGTGAAATGGTCTATAGCCGTTTGGCCAAGCGGCTGCGTCATCACGGTTTGACACGCTTCAGCGATTACCTGGCCCGCCTGGCACGTCAGCCCGAGGCACGGGAGTGGGAAGCCTTCACCAATGCACTGACCACCAACCTCACGGCGTTTTTCCGGGAGATGCATCATTTCCCCCTGCTGGCGGATCATGTCCGTCAGTCGAGCGGGCCGGTACGCGTCTGGAGTGCAGCGGCTTCCTCGGGTGAGGAGCCCTATTCGATTGCCATGACGCTTCTCGAGACATTGGGCCAGAGGGCTGCCGACGCACGGATCGTGGCAACGGATATCGACACCGAAGCGCTCGAGCGTGCCCGGGCCGGTGTTTATCCCATCGAACAGGTGCGCAAGCTCGATGAAGACCGGGTGAAGCGCTTTTTTCACAAGGGCAAGGGGCGGCACGAGGGGTTGGCCCGGGTGCGGCCGGAAGTCTCTGCCCTGGTGGAGTTCCAGGCCCTGAACCTGTTGGCGCCGCAATGGTCGATCAAAGGACCTTTCGATGCGATTTTTTGCCGTAACATCATGATCTACTTCGACAAGACGACTCAGGCTCGTATCCTCGAGCGTTTTGCGCCGCTGCTCAAGCCCAACGGGCTGTTGTTTGCCGGGCATTCCGAGAACTTTTCCTACATCAGCAAAGTGTTTCGCCTGCGTGGCCAGACTGTCTATACCCTGGCCGATCACCGTTAGGCACGGTATCACGGGCTCGTCCCGCCACTCGTCGTGAGAATCGCCCGTGAAGCCGGCTATAACGCCGTTTTCCGGCTTTTCGCTAAAGTTTTTACCGGCGGGGCCGATGTTGAACTCATTGCAATATTCGCCATGGGCTCTGACGAATAGCCCTGTCCACTGGCCCTGTCAAAAGGAGGTCCGCCTTGGGATCGAACAGGATCAAGGTGCTGTGCATTGATGATTCGGCGCTGATTCGCGACCTGCTCAGCGAGATCATCAATTCGCAGCCGGACATGGAAGTGGTGGCGGTGGCGCCCGACCCGCTGGTCGCACGCGACCTCATCAAGCGCCACAATCCCGATGTCCTGACCCTGGACGTCGAGATGCCGCGGATGGATGGCCTCGATTTCCTTGAGCGCTTGATGCGCTTGAGGCCGATGCCGGTATTGATGGTGTCGTCCCTGACCCAGGCGGGTTCGGAGATTACACTGCGTGCCCTTGAGCTCGGCGCGCTGGACTTCGTCGCCAAGCCATCGCTGGGAATTCGCAACGGCATGATGGAGTATGCCAACGACATCGCCGAGAAGATTCGGGCAGCCGCCAAGTCCAGACCCCGCCAGGCCCGGCGGGAGGACGCGCCGGCACGTGCCACGCTCAAGGCACCCCTGGTATCCAGTGAAAAACTCATCATCATCGGTGCGTCCACGGGTGGAACGGAGGCGATTCGCTCCGTGCTGGAGACGCTGCCGGCCAATAGTCCGGCGATTCTGATCACCCAGCACATGCCCGGTGGTTTCACCCGTTCCTTCGCCGAACGCCTCAATCGGCTTTGCCACATCACGGTGAAAGAGGCAGTGGACGGAGAACGGGTTCTGCCGGGGCATGCCTACATCGCACCGGGCGAGGCCCATCTGAAGCTGGCCCGCAGTGGCGCCAACTACGTGGCGCGTCTGGATGATGGGCCACCGGTCAATCGCCACCGCCCCTCGGTGGACGTGCTGTTCCATTCGGCAGCCACCCAGGCTGGCCGCAACGCCATCGGAGTGCTCTTGACCGGCATGGGGAAAGATGGCGCGGCAGGGCTCCTGGAAATGCGCCAGGCGGGTTCGGCTACCCTGGCCCAGGACGAAGCCAGCTGCGTTGTGTTTGGCATGCCTCGCGAGGCCATCGCCCTTGGTGGGGCCAGTGAAGTGATTTCGCTGGATGTCATACCCGAGCGACTGATGGTGCTGGTGGCGGCTTCGGGCCGCGCACAGCGGGTTTGATGAACAGAATGCAACGGGTCTGATGAGTAGAATGATGACGATGACGGCCTTGCCGTCCTTGAACGCGAGGAAGCGCCGATATGACTCGTTTTATCCGTAACATCAGCATTCACGTATCCGTGATCGTGGCGTTGGTCTGTTTCGCCGTGTTGATCGGTCTGGTGGCGCTGCTCTCGGCGTTGTCGGATCGTCAGGCCGGCGTCATCCTGACCGACCTGGACCGGATCAACGTCCAACAGCTCAACGAGATCAATCGGGCCGATGCGCTACTCAACGTGGCCCGGGTCAGCCTGGAAGTCGCTTCCAACCAGATCATGCTGGGCCGCATGCGAGAGGCCAATGCGCAGCTCGATATCGCGGCCGACCGCATCGGTCAGGCCGAGGCGCATTTCAATAATTTCGTTGCCGCTCCCAAGTCGGAGCAGGCAGAGGCGATTTCCCGTGAACTGGAAGCCTCCTTCGTCACGGTGATCGACCTGGTTGGCCAGCAGCACGCTCTTCTGGACCAGCTCGATACGCCGGCCTTCAACACGCTGCGCGACGAGCTGATCGAGCCGAGTGAGGCACTGGGTGACAGCATGGCGGAGTTCGTCGCCTATGGCTTCACCAGTGGCAGGGAGATGGTGGCATGGTTCCAGGCCCAGGCCGATCGCTTTGAGCTGATAAAGCATGGTGCGTTACTGCTGGCTGCCGTTGTCCTGCTCCTTGTCTACTTTGGCCTGCGGGCAACGGTGATCCGCCCCTTGAACTCGGCGGTCCAGCAGCTGCAGACCATTTCCAAGGCGGATCTGACCGCCAGGATACCGGAAGGTAGCGGCAACGAGATCGGCAAGCTGTTCAACGCCATGCGGGACATGCAGCGCAGTCTGGTGCGTATCGTGGGTCAGGTGCGTGACAGCAGCGGCTCGATCCATATTGGCACCCGTGAAATCGCGGGTGGCAACGCCGATCTGTCGTCGCGTACCGAGCAGCAGGCCGCCTCGCTTCAGGAAACCGCGGCCAGCATGGAAGAGATCACCGCGACCGTGCGTCAGAACGCCGACAACGCCCGCCAGGCGAGTGGGCTGGCACTGGACGCTTCCACCACCGCCGAGCGTGGTGGCAATGTGGTGGATCGTGTCGTCCAGACCATGGGGGGCATATCGGCCAGCTCCAAGAAGATCAGTGATATCACCAGCGTGATCGACTCCATCGCCTTCCAGACCAACATCCTGGCGCTCAACGCATCCGTGGAAGCGGCCCGTGCCGGCGAACAGGGGCGCGGCTTCGCGGTGGTGGCCGGCGAGGTGCGCAATCTGGCCAGCCGCAGCGCCACGGCCGCCAAGGAGATCAAGGAGCTGATCGACGGTTCGGTGGCCCAGGTGAAGGAAGGTGCGACGCTGGCCGAACAGGCCGGGGAGACCATGGACGACGTGGTCAAGGCGGTGCGCCGGGTCACCGACATCATGGACGAGATATCGGCGGCTTCCCAGGAGCAGAGCGACGGCATCGAGCAGGTCAGTCAGGCCGTCGGCCAGATGGACCAGGTGACCCAGCAGAATGCCTCGTTGGTGCAGCAGGCGACCGTCGCTGCAGCGTCCCTGGAAGAGCAGGCCAATCGTCTGGAGCAGGCCGTTGCGGTGTTCCGCTTGACTGGCGATATCCAGCGGAGCGAGCCGGCCACCGGTGCCCCTCGTTCAGCGGCGGCGCCTGCCTCGCCGGCGTCTGCCAAGAGCGTCGTGCCGGCTGTGGCCCAGCCTCGTCAGGTGGCCGAGGTAGACCCGAAGCCACGGCGTTCGGGGCAGCGGGGCACCGGTCAGCGCGAGCCCGTTGCCGAAGGTGAATGGGAAGAATTCTGAAGCACGACGGCGGAGAGCCCGCCGTCAGTCACCGTTGCCATGACATAAATGAGGAATCCTGATGGCTGACAAGAACATGAGCTTTCTGGTGGTCGATGACTTCCCGACCATGCGCCGGATCGTTCGGAGCCTGCTCAAGGAGCTGGGTTACACCAACGTCGATGAAGCCGAGGACGGGCAGGAAGCGCTGAGCAAGCTCCGCTCCGGTGATTTCGAGTTCGTGGTCTCGGACTGGAACATGCCGAATCTCGATGGGCTGGAAATGCTCAAGCAGATCCGTGCCGATGATGCACTCAAGTCGTTGCCCGTGTTGATGGTCACTGCCGAGGCCAAGAAGGAGAACATCATTGCCGCGGCCCAGGCTGGGGCCAGTGGCTACGTGGTCAAGCCGTTCACGGCCGCCACCCTGGAAGAAAAACTCAACAAGATATTCGAAAAACTGGGCAAGTGATTCGGCGGGCGGGCCCGCTGGCAAAGGAGACGACAAGATGAGCGCAAACGAGCAGCCTGAGGCTCAGCCGTCCAGCGCCGCAGGCGATGATCTGGTACAGCGTATCGGCCATCTCACGCGTACCCTGCGCGAGAGCATGCGTGAGCTGGGCCTGGACAAGGAGATCGAAAAGGCTGCGGAAGCCATTCCCGATGCCCGGGATCGCCTCAGCTACGTGGCGACCATGACCGAACAGGCTGCCGAGCGGGCCTTGAACGCCATTGACCGGGCGCAACCCATCCAGGACTCGCTCAGTGACGATGCCGCATCCCTGGACAAGCGCTGGGCGGAGTGGTTTGCCGAGCCCAAGGCACTGGATGAGGCCCGGGAGCTGGTGAAGGAGACCCGCTCCTATCTGGGTGGCGTGCCGGACAAGACGCAGGCAACCCAGAAAGAGCTGCTCGAGATCATGATGGCCCAGGACTTCCAGGATCTGACGGGCCAGGTCATCAAGAGGATGATGGACGTGATCCGCGAGATCGAACATCAACTGGTGCAGGTGTTGATCGACAACGTGCCGGAGAACGTGGCCCGCGAAAACATGCAGCGGCAGGCCAACGATCAATGGGAAACGGATGCGCGCCGTCGTGAAGGGGGGTTGCTCAATGGCCCCCAGGTCAAGCCCGGTGCCGATATAGTGACCAATCAGGATCAGGTCGACGACCTGCTCGATCAGCTTGGTTTCTGACCGCCCGTCGCTTCCCCATTTGTTTCGATGACACGTTCTTGCCGAAGGTCATGGTCGATAAGGCCACGATCATCGGCGCTTTTTGGCGTATTACCTCTCCCCTGAAGCCTCCACAATGGCCAGCGTGCACACGAACGTCCGGACGCCATGGCCGACCAGAGCAGTGACCAGGAAAAGACCGAAGAGGCCACGCCACGACGACTGGAGAAGTCGCGCGAGGAGGGGCAGGTTGCCCGATCCCGTGAGTTGACCACCTTCATGCTGCTGTTGGGCGGCGTGGTGGGGATGTGGTCGATGGGGGTGATGCTCTACGATCAATTGGGTCTGGTCATGGAGCAGGCCTTCCTCTTCGAGAGACGTCAAGCCTTCGAGACAGGTCCGATGCTGAACAATGTCCTGGACCTGGCCCAGCGTACCTTGTGGACGATGCTGCCGCTGTTCCTGCTGTTGACGATGATCGCCCTCGTGGCACCGGCGTTATTGGGTGGCTGGCTGATCTCGGCCAAGTCGCTCAAGCCCCAGCTGTCGAAGCTGAATCCGTTCAAGGGCTTGAAGCGCATGTTCGGGGTTCAGGCATTGGTGGAGCTGTTCAAGGCCATTGCCAAGTCGGTTCTGATCGGCGGCACCGGCATGGCGTTCCTCTACTTCAACCGTGGTGAGTACCTGTCACTGCTCGACCAGCCCACGACCCAGGCGTTGGCCCGGGCGCTGATGCTGGCTGCCCAGGCCTGCGGGTTGATGGTGTTGACGCTGCTGGTCGTGATCCTGATCGACGTGCCCTATCAGCTATGGAGCCATGCGAAGAAGCTGCGCATGTCCAAGGAAGAGGTCAAGCGTGAGCACAAGGAGTCCGAGGGTGATCCGCATGTGAAAGCGCGGATCCGTTCTCAGCAACAGGCCATGGCGCGAGGACGCATGATGAGCAAGGTGCCCGAAGCGGACGTGATCATCACCAACCCCACGCACTATGCCGTTGCGTTGCAGTACGACGAGAAGAGCATGGGGGCGCCGAGGGTAGTGGCCAAGGGGGCCGATAAGGTGGCCGGACGTATCCGGGAAATCGGTCAGGAGGCTGGGGTGCCGTTGCTGCAGGCGCCTCCCCTTGCACGAGCCCTGTATCATCATGTGGATCTCGATCGCGAGATTCCATTGGACCTGTATAGTGCGGTAGCGGAAGTGCTGGCCTGGGCCTTCCGTCTCAAGCATGTGTCTCAAGAGGGGGGAGAGGTGCCACCAACGCCCAAGAATCTAACGGTACCGCCCGAGCTGGCGGTGCCTGGTGCCAACGATGTATCCAGCGCTGGTGAACCGGACGGGAATGAACCGAGCGGGGCGCGCGAATGAAGTCCCTGAGCCATTTCCTTGGGCGCCGCGACTGGATGAGCGACGTCAAGATGAAGCTGCTGGCGGGCCCGATCCTGATCCTCATGATCCTGTCCATGATGATCCTGCCGCTGCCGCCGTTCATGCTGGACCTGTTCTTCACTTTCAACATCACCATGGCGATCATGGTGCTGCTGGTCAGCATGTTCACCCAGAAGCCGCTGGATTTTGCCGCCTTCCCCGCGGTGCTGCTGTTCACCACCCTGTTGCGCTTGTCGCTCAACGTTGCCTCGACCCGTGTGATCCTGATGGAGGGACACCAGGGCGGCGATGCGGCGGGCAAGGTCATCGAGGCCTTCGGACAGTTCCTGGTCGGCGGCAATTTCGCCGTGGGCCTGGTGGTGTTCCTGATTCTGGTGATCATCAACTTCATGGTCATCACCAAGGGGGCCGGGCGTATCGCCGAGGTGGGCGCGCGCTTCATGCTCGACGCCATGCCCGGCAAGCAGATGGCCATCGATGCCGACCTCAACGCCGGGCTGATCGGCGAGGAGGATGCCCGCAAGCGGCGTGGCGAGGTGGCCCAGGAGGCCGACTTCTACGGTTCCATGGATGGTGCCAGCAAGTTCGTCCGCGGCGATGCCATCGCCGGTCTGGTGATCATGGGGGTTACCCTGATTGGCGGGCTGCTGATCGGCATGCTGCAGCACGGCATGGATTTCGGGGGCGCGGCGCGGACCTATACGATCATGACCATCGGTGATGGTCTGGTGGCGCAGATCCCGGCGCTGGTGATTTCCACCGCCGCCGGTGTCACGGTATCCCGAGTCAATACCGAACAAGACGTCGGCCAGCAGATGATCAGCCAGCTCTTCGTCAATCCTCAGGTACTGATCCTGGCGGCCTGCGTGATAGGCATGCTGGGCCT
The DNA here is from genome assembly GCF_002879615.1 of Billgrantia endophytica. Taxonomy (GTDB): domain Bacteria; phylum Pseudomonadota; class Gammaproteobacteria; order Pseudomonadales; family Halomonadaceae; genus Halomonas; species Halomonas endophytica. The sequence continues at coordinate 25,853 of NZ_PNRF01000029.1, read as the reverse complement.
GGTCCCGGGGATGCCCAACTTCGTGTTCCTGTTCTTCACCGCCTTGCTCGGTGGCCTGGCCTGGTTCCTGATGCGCCAGCAAGAGAAGATGCTTGTCGAGCAGGAAATCAGTGCGGAGCCGCCTCCTGCGCCAGAAGCGCCAGAGGCGAGCTGGGACGACGTGCAACTGGTGGACACCCTGGGGCTGGAAGTGGGACACCGGCTGATACCCCTGGTCGATCAGCGACAGGAAGGCGAGCTGCTGGGGCGCATCAAGAGTGTGCGCAAGAAATTTGCGCAGGAAGTGGGCTTCCTGCCCGCGGTGGTACACATCCGCGACAACCTCGAGCTGGGTGCCAATACCTACGTGGTTTCTCTCAAGGGTGCCGAGATCGGGCGTGCCGAAGCCTTCCCGGGACAGTGGCTGGCCATCGATCCCGGCCAGGTAACGGGTCAGCTGCAGGGCACCGTCACGGCAGATCCCGCCTTCGGTCTACCGGCAATCTGGATCGATACCGCGCAACGAGAGCATGCGCAAGTGTACGGCTACACCGTGGTCGACGCCGGTACCGTCATCGCGACCCACCTGAACCATCTGCTGCACCGCCATGCGTCGGAAATGCTGGGTCGTCAGGAGGTGCAGAAACTGATCGACAAGCTGGGCGAGGACCAGAAATCCCTGGTCGAGGACGTGGTGCCCAAGGCGCTCAGCCTGACGTCGCTCCAGCGCATACTGCAGAACCTGCTCGACGAGGAGGTCTCGATTCGGGATATGCGCACCATACTGGATACCCTGGCCGAGTACGGGCCCCAGCAGCAGGACCCCAGCGAACTGACCGCTCTGGTACGGATCGCCCTTGGCCGCTCGATTACCCAACAATGGTTCCCCGGGCAGGACACCTTGAATGTGATAGGCCTGGAGGCGCAGCTGGAGCAGGTGCTGATGCAGGCCATGAATGGCAACGGCGCCCTGGAGCCGGGTCTGGCGGAGACCCTGATGAACCAGGCCGAACAGGCCTTGGGCCGGCACGAGGCAAGCGGCGAGCCGCCGGTCATGGTCGTGCAGCATTCGCTTCGTCCGCTGTTGTCCCGCTTCCTGCGTCGTCGATTGCGCCACCTGGTGGTCATGTCCCAGGCGGAGATACCCGATGATCGGACGCTACGTGTCACGACGCTGGCAGGAGGTCGATAAACCATGAGCATCAAGCGATTCGTGGGAGCCAATAGCCGTGATGCCATGCGCCAGGTGCGTGAAACGCTGGGGGATGAGGCATTGATCCTGGCCAACCGTCGCGTCGACGATGGGGTCGAGATTCTGGCCATGGCCGAATCGGCGACGCCGGACAGAAGCAGCACCGCGACCATCAGCCCGCCAACCGTACCGGCTTTCTCTCCGCCACCTTCCGGGCGAGGGGCCGCAAGCGCGTTCGAGGCCATGAGCGAGAAATTGCTCGAGGAGATGCGCGACATGCGTGCGTTGCTGTCCCGCGAGCAGGTCCAGCGCGACAGCCGAAGAGAGCCGGCGGGCGGCCTGCGTGAGCAGTTGCAGGAAGTGCTGCTGGACGCTGGCTTCGGCCAGGAGTTGGCCAAGGAGGTCGTCTCGGCCCTGCCGGAGGAACTGGCCGGTCCGGGGGCGGTGGATGATCGCGCCATGTCCTGGCTGCAGCGTCAATTGTCGAAGCGCCTGGCAGGGCTCGATGACGAAGCCGCTTTCATGGAGCGTACCGGCATCGTGGCGCTGATCGGCCCCACCGGCATCGGCAAGACCACCACCACGGCGAAACTGGCGGCGCGCTATGTGATGCGCCACGGCACGCGCCCCGTCGCGCTGGTGACCACCGACAGCTTCCGTATCGGTGCCCATGAGCAACTGCGGATCTATTCCAGATTACTGGACGTTCCCATGTATGCACTCAACGCCGACCAGCCGGTGACCGACCTGCTGGAGCGCATGCAGGGCAAGTCCTGGGTCATCATCGATACGGTTGGCATGAGCCAGCGTGATCATCGTGTCATCGAGCAGGTGGCTCACCTGCGTGGCGGAGCGTCTCCCGTCCGGCTGGTCTTGCTGCTCAACGCCGCCAGCCAACCGGAAACCCTGGAAGAGGTGGTGATTCGCTATCGTCAGGCCGCACGGGCTGCCGGTGGCGAACTGCTCGATTGCATCATCACCAAACAGGATGAGGCCGGCCGCCTGGCACCGGTGCTGGATATCATCATGCGCCATGGGCTACGCCTGCTTTTCGTTTCCCATGGTCAGCGAGTGCCGGAGGACATGTCGGTTGCCGATCGGACGGCGCTGATTGGCCAGGCACTGGAGTCACGGGTGCCGAGGGGAGAGCCGGCATCGAGGACGATGGCTGTCGAAACCCCGAGCCGCTCGCCGAACCTGCTGGGCCAAGGGCGGCGGCTTGCGACGACGCTGCAGGCGTTACGACAGCGCCTGGCGGGGTTCGAGCAGTTGGAGGCCGTCTGGGACTTGCTCGGGTTGCCTGAAACGGTTCAGCAACATCGGCTCGATGCCATGCTTTCCGCCTATCCCGCGAACGGGCAGGCGCTGGGCATGCAGTGGAGCGTTCGCAGCCGGGTGAAGGGTGAGTGCTGGTCGATGCCGGACATTGCCCTGGCTTCGGATGGAACCTGGCTGGCGCTACCCTTGTTGCAGCACCGGCAGGTGGCTGGCCATCAGGCTCGACTGGAAGCCGCGCTGCGGCAGTTGTCTGTCAATGTCCATCTCTTGACCGGGCTGCCCGATGGTGAGGCGTGCCGCTGGCTGGAGCAGCAGGAACTGACCTGGTGCAGCCAGGTTCGGGGCAGTCAGCGGGTCGAACATGCCAATGAAAGGCAGGTGATGTCGGCCCTGGCTCCCATTGCCGAGTCATTGGGTGACGTTACCTGCCGTTTCCGTGGTACGCCGGCCCGCCTGGCATTGGCCACGCTGCCGGTGCTATTGGCGGTCAGGGGCGGCAAGGGCGACAGCGATGCCCTGGCCGTACAGGCATGGTTTGGTGAGGTAAGAGACATGGAGAGCGGCCGGGCCCTGGCAAAACGCTACTGGGTGGCGCCGGCCCGGCTGGGCCAGGATGCGATGGCCCTCTTTCTCTCTCAATTGCAGAGTGATGGGTTGCCACAGTTGACCCGGCGTGCCTGGCAGCGTCTCGACCCTCGGGAGCTCGGGGACGTTCGGCCCGATGTGCGCCTGCTGATGGCCAGCGGCCTGGCCACGGTGGCCGCACACCTGGATCTGGCCGATGACGAATCGGCCATGGACCTGCGCGCGGAACTGCTCGGCCTGACAGGCGGCCGGCGGCGTCGCCGTGATGTGGCTCTGCTCGAGGCGCTTGCACGGCTCTTTATGGTCAGGGATGCCATACGGCATCTTGGTCTTGGTGAACGGGAGAAGGGCTAGATGGGGATGGATCAGGCTTCCGGCCTTCGCCAGTGGGCATCGAACATGTCGGCACCATCGGATGCTGACTGTCCGCTGCATGTGGCGCAGGCGCTGCTCGAGCTGGCCTCGAAGGGCCGGCCTGCGTCGAGACGCCCCGCCCGGCCCGGGGCACCAGGGCTTGCCGAGCCCCGCCGGGGCGATGCGGTGACGCTGATGGTTCTGGGCTTGCCCGGCAGCGGCATGCGTCATGGCCAGAGAGTGACCGAGTTGCTCACCCTATGGTCACGGCAGGGCAGGCAATGGGTAGGCGACCCCGCCGCCTGGCGAATCGTACCCCTGGCAGCCAATGATCCCAATATACCGGCGCTGGTTTCTCAACAGGCGCGCTGGGCACTTTGGGTGGACAGCGACCTCGAGGCGTTTCGCCGCGCCTATCGGGTTCTCAAGCAGATAGCGGAATGGGGTGGCCCGCGCCGCCTGTTGGTGGTTCATCCACCCAGGGTGGGGCGCGAGGGGCTGTTGGGCAATCTGCGCGCGGCGGCGAGCCTGATGGGCATCGACCTGGTGGTGCTGGCACGATGAAGACGCATGCGAGAGGGTGGGGCGGTGTCGGGCTTGTTCTGATGGGGGCTTTGATGAGTTCGCTGGCCCTGGCTGCCGGCAGCTGGGTAGCCACCGCGCCATCGGTTCAGGTGGCCATGGTGGACCGCCCGACGCGATCGGCCCTTCTGGTTCCGCCGTCACCCGAGCTTGCGCGCGGTCAGGCCATCGGTCAGGTCAGTTGGCGGTTTCAGCCGCCGACAGGTGGTGAAGTCGATGCCTGGCTCTGTCATGTGGCTGGCTGCGTACCGTTGCCGGGTCCACGGGGACAGACAGCGGCGCTGAAAGGGATGCCGGCGGACTCGCCCCTGCACTTTCAGTTCACGCTGCGGGGCCACGGTCAGCGTGTCATGACATTGCAGGGCCTGCAGGTCATCGTGAATCATGACCATAAGAGATACCGTTGAACCAGCCGGGACCCGTTGAGCGAATCAGTACCCTTTGAATTGGGCTGTCAGCAGCGAGAAGAATGGCATGTACACAGCACGAGGCAAGATCGATCAGGGGGACATGCTGGAGGAGTACCTCCCGCAGGTGAGGCGCCAGGCGCTTTCCCTCCAGGTTCGTCTACCAGCCAGTATCGAGCTGGACGACCTTATCCAGGCCGGCACCGTCGGGCTTCTTGAAGCCATGGGACGCTTCGATGCGACCCAGGGGGCGAGTTTCGCCACCTTTGCCAGTCAGCGTATCCGGGGCGCGATGCTCGATGAGCTACGCAGCCGTGACTGGCTGCCACGTAGTGTAAGGCGCAATGCCAGAGCGGTGGACGAAGCCGTTCGGCGGCTGGACCAGCACCTCGGGCGGCCCGCGGAAGAGCATGAAATCGCTGCCGAGCTGGATATGGACATGAGCACCTACCGGCAGTTGCTCAATGACACCAACAGCGGCCATCTCTTGCCGTTCGAGGCGTTGCTCACCGAAGGGATGGAACCGGGCATTGTCGATGCCACTGCCGATACACCCTACAAGCAGCTCATCGATCAGCAGAAGCGCCAGCAACTGGTGGACGGCATCGAAGCCTTGCCCGAGCGGGAAAAATTGCTGATGGCCCTCTATTACCAGGAAGAATTGAACCTCAAGGAGATTGGAGTCGTCCTGGGGGTCACCGAATCCCGGGTGTGCCAGCTGCACAGCCAGGCGGTCAGCCGTCTCCGTGCCCGGCTGGCCGACCAGGACGACGATTAAAGTTTCTGCCCGGCCGGCCGATATCTAACCGATAGACTGACTCGACGCCCCGTATCCATGGAGCCTGTATGAATCCTTCAACCATCATCGGCATGTTCGCCAGCACCGTGCTGTTGGTCAGCGTGCTTTTCTTTACCGCCGAGTCGCCACATAGCTTCATGAATCTGCCCGGGCTTGCCATCGTGTTGGCCGGTACCATGGCGTCGACTTTCATCAGCTACCCCCTCAAGGAAGTGCTCAGGGTCGTACGGCTGGTGGGTCTGGTTTTTCGCCGGGAGAACACCTACACCCGCGATGACATCAAGGAACTGGTCGATATTTCCCGGCTGTGGTTCAAAGGGGACGTCAGGGCGGTGGAGGAAGCCCTGGAACATGCCCGCAATCCTTTCCTGCGTACCGGTATCCAACTGGTTATCGCCAATACCAAGGAAGACGAGATCTTCGATCTCCTGCGCTGGCGCATCGCGCGCCTGAAGGCTCGAGAGCATGCCGAGGCCCAGATCTTTCGCACCATGGCGACCTATGCTCCAGCCTTCGGCATGATCGGCACACTGGTGGGGCTGGTCAACATGCTGGAAGTCATGGAGTCGGGCGAACTTCATGTCATTGGTCCACGCATGGCGGTGGCCCTGCTGACGACCTTCTATGGCATTCTGCTGGCCAACCTGGTCTTCAAGCCCATTGCCGTAAAGCTGGAGCGGCGCACGGAAGAGCGTTTGATTGCCATGAACATGGTGCTCGAGGGCATTTCCCTGATCACCAAGCGCCGCCTGCCTTCCTTTATCGAGGAGACGCTCAATTCCTTCGTCGCCAATTATCACGATGAGATTCGTGATCCGGTCATGAATGGCCGTGCGGCCCGCGAGGCAGGGAAGGGGCAGAATGCTTGATCGCAACACGCGTCATACCCTGCAGCCGGTAGCGGGCAACGATGATGATAGCGAAGGGTGGCTGATAAGTTATCTCGATGTGCTGACGTTGCTCATCACGTTGTTCGTGCTGCTGTTATCCCTGGCCGGCAACGGGATGGCACCCTTTGGCAGCCAGCACGGTGGTGAAGCCAGCCGGATGGTAACCCCGGAAGCCCAGGTGGCGGCTCTGGTCGTGGCCGGGCGATTGTCGCCCGGCCTCCAGCCGCGCCATGATGGCCTCCAGCCGCGCTTTGCGGGGCTCAATATCGAGGGCGTCAGCGTGGCCGAAGGGCAGCAAGGCATCACGCTACGCATCGACGACAACCTGTTGTTTGCCAGTGGTCAGGCCGAGCTGACCCCTCAGGGCAGAGAGGTGGTCGGCAGCCTGCGCGAGATTCTGGACGCTTTCGACGGCGAGATCTCCGTGGAAGGCCACACGGACAGTATTCCCATTTCGACCGCCAGGTTTCCTTCCAACTGGGAGCTCTCTTCGGCTCGTGCCATCGCGGTGCTGCGCTACCTCGATGAGATAGGGGTAGCCCCGGGGCGGTTGCGTGCGGTGGGCTATGCCGAGACCCGTCCCCTGGAGAGCAACGAAACGGCAGAGGGCCGTGCTTCCAATCGCCGCGTGGAGCTGCTGCTGCGCCAGGAGCCGGGCATGGCATCACGATCCTCGCTCTAGCCAATGCCGCTGGGCTTGACCGGCTGCATCGCCATTGGTTGGCAGAACCGCACGAGATGAGACGCGATGGATAGCCAGGACGAACAACCGCGCCAGCGCTGGTCGACCTTGAAGGCCGCGACGCTTTACGGCGTAGTGGTGCTCTGCCTGCTGGCCGCGATGGTCTGGACGCTACGGGATCACCGTCATCGTGAGCTGGACGCAGCGCGTGACAATACCCTGGCGCAAGCCGAGCTGATAGCGGAATGGGCGAGCGGAGCCTTCGCTCGTATCGACGACACCCTGAGCGGTCTGGCCGACTTGTACGCCCTCTCCTTGAATGGCGAGGGAGACGAGCGACTTGCCATCCATTTCGAAACCCTGGCTTCCCTGCGTCGACAGAACCTTCCGTTCCTGGATGCCATCGGCATCATCGATCCCGCCGGGCAAACGCTCTACTCCATGGGAAACCCCGGCTTCCCCGGCGAGGAGCCCGAGGAAAGGGCCTTCATTCACCGTTTTCTCCAGGTTCAAGAGCCGATGCGTTCTGACGTGTACTGGTCCCCCGGGGAGGACGAGCACCGCATGCTTTACCTGCGACGTATGTTCGATGCCGAGGGCCGTGTCATCGGTGTGGCAGCGGCGCGCCTGGATCTCTTCTTCTTTACCCATGCCCTGGAGAGCATCCCGCTCGGAGAAGGGCATGGCATTGCTTTTCTTGATGACGACATGCGCCTCATCGCCCGGCGGCCAGGTGTGCCAGACGTGCCGGCAACCAGGGCCCTGGGCATGCGAGTCGAGTCGCCCGAGGTGGCCGAGCGCATTCGTGACCCCCGCAGCCAGTCAGTCACTGTCGTCTCGCCGCTGGACGGCAGCCGCCGCATCGTTGGCATCGGTCGGGTCGAGGGTTTGCCGTTTGCGGCCATGTTCGGCCATGAGGTCGACCATGTACTGGCCGATTGTCGCCAGCGAGCGGTGTTGTTGTCCCTGGGGTGGCTGTCGGTTTCACTGCTGGGGTTGCTGATCCTGGTCCACTACCTGCGGCTTGCCCGTACGGAAGCCGACCTGCAGAAGAGTGAGAAGACGCTTCGCGATATCAACCAGTCACTCGAGGCCGAACTCCGTATTGCCGCCATGGCGTTCGAGACCCATCTTGGAATGTTCATTACCGACGCGACCGGAACCATCCGCAAGGTCAACGGCACCTTCGAACGGATCACCGGCTATAGCGCCAAAGAGGTCCTGGGCAGGAACCCGAGGCTGCTGAATTCCGGCCGCCACGATGCCGGTTTCTACCGGAACATGTGGTCGCGCATACAGACCCAGGGCAGCTGGCAGGGCGAGGTCTGGAACCGGCGCAAGAATGGCGACACCTATCCCCAGTGGGTCACCATCAGCGCCGTGAAAGGGGACGATGGCAACGTCAGCCACTATGTCGCCACCCTCAGTGACATGACCCATCGCAAGGAGGCCGAGCGGGAAGCCCATCGACTGGCTTTCTATGATCCCCTGACAGGGTTGCCGAATCGCCGCATGCTGCTCGACCGGGTAGGCCAGGTGGTCGAGTCGGGCCGCTGTCGCGAGCGGCGGGGAGCCTTGCTGTTCATCGACCTGGATGGTTTCAAGCACATCAATGACAGCCTGGGACATCAGAAGGGGGATGAATTGCTGCAGCTGGTGGCGACTCGGATCGTGGAGACGGGCCGCGAGACCGATCTGGTGGCTCGACTGGGTGGCGATGAATTCGTCGTCCTGGCGCAGGGCATGGGGGCTACCATCGATGAAGCTTCGCAGGTGGCGGAGCGCCTTGCCAATAAGCTGCTGGGGTCTCTGGCAGAGCCATGCTGGCTTGGGGCCCATCGGTACCTGCTGTCAGGAAGCATTGGCATCGCGTTGCTGGATAGGGGCACCCGGAGTGTGGAAGAGTGTCTCCAGCAGGCCGAGATGGCGATGTATCAGGCCAAGCAGGCGGGGCGTAACACGCTGCGTTTCTTTGATCCCGACATGCAGGCGATCGCCGTCCGGCGTGCCATGCTCGAAACCGATCTGCGGCAGGCGGTGAAGCGCAATCAACTACGCCTCTTCTATCAGGTACAGGTGGACGCCTCGGCCAAGGTGACGGGGGTGGAGGCGCTGCTGCGCTGGGAACATCCGGAACATGGCATGGTGCCGCCAAGCGACTTCATCCCGGTGGCGGAGGAGGGTTACCTGATCGTTGTCATCGGCGGCTGGGTCCTCGAGACCGCCTGTCGGCAATTGGCAGCCTGGGCCGGTGATCCCGTTACCGCCGACTGGACCATGGCCGTCAATATCAGCCCGTTGCAGTTCCAGCAGCCGGATTTCGTTGCCGGCCTGGAAGCGATACTTGCCGCTACCGGGGCACGACCGCGGCAATTGAAGCTGGAGTTGACCGAAACGCTGTTCATGAAGGAGCCGGAAACCGTCCGCGACACCATGTGTCGATTGAAGACGATGGGTATCCGCTTTTCCCTGGACGATTTCGGTACCGGATACTCATCGCTTGCCTACCTGAATCGCCTGCCGCTGGATCAGCTCAAGATCGATCAGTCATTCGTGCGGACTCTGTTCGAGGATGCGGCGAATGCGGTGATTTCCGCCTCGATCATCGACCTGGGGCGCAACCTGGGTCTCGAGGTCATCGCCGAAGGGGTGGAAACCCAGGCGCATCGTGACTGGCTGGCGGACCACGGCTGCCATGCCTACCAGGGGTATTTCTATTCCCGGCCGCTGCCAGCCGCGCAACTCATGGAGTTGCTCGAGTCCTCCGGCTCGTTGATGGCTGGCCCCAACGCCGGCTAGCCACCGATCCGCCCCAGCAGCAGGAACTCGATCAGCGCCTTCTGGGCATGGAGACGGTTCCCCGCCTCTTGCCAGACCACGGCACGAGGATCGTCGAGCAGGGTTTCACTGATCTCCTCGCCGCGATGAGCCGGCAGGCAATGCAGGAACAGAACATCGGGCCTGGCGCGGTCGAGCAGGGCTTCGTTGACCTGGAAACCGGCGAAGTCGGCTTCCCGCCTGGCCTGCTCTTTCTCCTGGCCCATGGAGGCCCAGACATCCGTTGTCACCAGGTCGGCGCCGGCCATGGCCCGTTGCGGATCATGGGACAGCGTTATCCGGTCCCCCGCGGCTTCCATGATGTCCCGGCGTGGCTCATAGCCCTCCGGGCAGCAGATATGCAGTTGGAAGTCGAACTGGAGCGCGGCATTGATCCAGGAGTGACACATGTTGTTGCCGTCACCGACCCACACGGCGGTGCGGCCTTTCACGCTGCCGCGCAGCTCCGTCCAGGTCATGATGTCGGCCAGCAACTGGCAGGGATGGTAGTCGTCCGAGAGCGCATTGATCACCGGTACGCTGCTGGCGGCGGCGAAGGCTTCCAGCCCTTCGTGGGAGAAGGTGCGGATCATGACGGCGTCTACCATTTCCGACAGCACGCGAGCGGTATCCTCGATGGGTTCGCCGCGTCCCAGCTGGGTATCGCGCGGGGAGAGGAACAGGGCATGACCGCCGAACTGCGCCATGGCGGTCTCGAAAGAGACACGGGTGCGGGTCGACGATTTCTCGAAGATCATCGCCAGGGTGCGGTTGGTGAACGGCGAATAGGTGGGCCCCTGGGCCAGCAGGCGGTTCTTGATCGTGATGGCGCGTTGGATCAGGTAATGCAGCTCTTCCGGGCTAAGGTCCAGCAGGGTCAGGAAATGGCGTGTCGCCATGATGATCTCTCCGCGCGAAAAACCCCCATCCTAGCCAGCCCACGGGGGATGCGCAATGTGCTCGGCATCAGTAGAATGTGTGCCATGAGCAATGGCTGAGCGTCGTACTTGGGTATTCATCGGCGCCATCGGCATCCAAGTGACCCAACGGGGAGCACATATGAGCACCACTATCGAGAACATTGAGCGTCAGATCGGCGAGAACCCTATTCTCATCTACATGAAGGGGACGCCCCAATTGCCCCAGTGCGGCTTCTCAGCGCAGACCGTGCAGGCGCTGATGGCTTGCGGCGAGCGCTTCGCCTTCGTCAATATCCTGGACAACCCGGACATTCGCGCCGAGCTGCCCAAGTATGCCAACTGGCCCACCTTCCCGCAGCTGTGGGTCGAGGGAGAACTGGTCGGTGGCTGTGACATCGTGGGCGAGATGCATCAGAGTGGCGAGCTGGAAACGCTGATCAAGGCGGCAGCGGCCCGCGCCAAGGAGCAGGAAGGGCAGGGTGGTGACGCCTGAAGCCCGCCAGGTTGGAATCAGGGCCCGTGAGTTGCACACTCACGGGCCTTTTTCTTTTTCACCAAGGCGCCGTAGTGACACTGAGCCGAGAGTGGCGGGCTCGGGTCAGTCCTCTTCCAGCCCCTGTTCCCGCTGTGCCAGGCCCCAGCCACCGAGATCCTTGTAGCGATTGACGATGGCGCAGAACAGCTCGGCGGTGCGCTCGGTATCATAGCGTGCCGAGTGCGCTTCCTGGTTGTCGAAGGGGATGCCGGCGGCCCGGCAGGCACGCGCCAACACCGTCTGGCCGTAGACGAGACCGGAGAGGCTGGCGGTATCGAAACTGGAAAAGGGGTGGAACGGGTTGCGCTTGATGCCGCAACGGGCGACCGCCGAGTTGAGGAAGCCGTGATCGAAGGCGGCATTGTGGCCCACGAGGATGGCGCGGGTGCAGCCGTGGGACTTTATCGCCTTGCGCACCGGGCGGAAGATCTCCCCCAGGGCTTCGGCTTCGCTCAAGGCAACGCGCTGGCGCAGCGGATCACCGAGGTTGATGCCGGTGAAGTCGAGCGCCGACTGTTCCACGTTGGCGCCCGTGAAGGGCTGCACATGGAAGGAATAGGTGGCATCCGGCATCAGGTTGCCTTCGGGGTCCATGGTCAGCGTCACGGCGGCGATCTCGAGTATTGCATCTCGTTCGGCGTTGAAGCCCCCGGTTTCCAGGTCCACCACCACGGGTAGAAAACTACGGAATCGCTGGGCCATCAACTCGCGGGCGATCGCCTCGCTCATGCGCCTCTCCTTATCGTGAGCATCTTATTCCTTGAGGTAAGGCTCGAAGCCGTGCCGACAGGCAACCCGCCGCGGCCAGGCCGTCCGTCGAATTCGCGAAAGTCTAGCAGTTTGGCGCTCGCACGTCCCGCCGCCGGTATTCGTCGGGCAGCAGCCACGCTATACTTGGCGGCTTGTGACGCTTACCAGAGAGGAGCCCCGAATGTCCGATGTCAAGAAGGTCGTGCTCGCCTATTCCGGCGGCCTGGACACATCCGTCATCGTCAAGTGGTTGCAGGAAACCTACAGCTGCGAGGTCGTGACCTTCACCGCCGACATCGGTCAGGGCGAGGAAGTCGAGCCGGCACGAGCCAAGGCCGAGGCCCTGGGTGTCAAGGAAATCTACATCGAGGACCTGCGTGAGGAGTTCGTGCGCGACTACGTCTACCCGATGTTCCGCGCCAACACCATCTACGAAGGCGAATACCTGCTGGGTACCTCCATCGCACGTCCGCTGATCGCACGTCGCCTGATCGAGATCGCCAACGAGACCGGCGCCGACGCCATCTCCCATGGTGCGACAGGCAAGGGCAACGACCAGGTGCGCTTCGAGCTGGGTGCCTATGCGCTCAAGCCCGGCGTCAAGGTAATCGCCCCTTGGCGCGAATGGGATCTCACCTCCCGCGAGAAGCTGATGGCCTATTGCGAGCAGCACGACATCCCCGTCGATTTCTCCAAGAGCAAGAAGAAGTCGCCGTACTCCATGGATGCCAACCTGCTCCACATCTCCTACGAGGGTGGCATCCTCGAGGACCCCTGGGCCGAGGCCGAGGAGGACATGTGGCGCTGGAGCGTGTCGCCGGAGGCAGCGCCGGACCAGCCCACCTATGTGGAGCTGACCTACGAGAAAGGTGACATCGTCGCGCTCGATGGCAAGGCGATGAAGCCCCACGACGTGCTCGAAACCCTCAACACGCTGGGTGGCGACAACGGGATCGGCCGGCTCGATATCGTCGAGAACCGCTATGTGGGCATGAAGTCCCGCGGCTGCTACGAGACGCCCGGTGGCACCATCATGCTCAAGGCCCATCGCGCCATCGAGTCGATCACCCTGGATCGGGAAGAAGCCCACCTGAAGGACGAGCTGATGCCCAAGTACGCCAAGGTGATCTACAACGGTTACTGGTGGAGCCCCGAGCGTCGTATGCTCCAGGCCGCCATCGACGAGACCCAGAAGAACGTATCCGGGGTGGTGCGCCTCAAGCTCTACAAGGGCAGCGCCACCGTGGTCGGCCGCAAGTCCGAACAGTCGCTGTTCGACGAATCCATCGCCACCTTCGAGGACGATGCCGGGGCCTACAACCAGAAGGATGCCGAGGGCTTCATCAAGCTCAACGCCCTGCGCCTGCGGATAGCCGCCGGCAAGGGCCGCCAGCAGGATTGAACCGCAGCGATCGCCGCGGTCGCGAACTGACGTTCCCTCCTCCAGCGTGCTTTTCGGACGTCGGAAGGCACCACTGCAGGAGGGCGGAGCCAGGACCAGACAATGCTGAAAAAACTCTTCTCCGGCTTGTTCAGGGGCAGTGACGACAAGCCCAAGGGTGCCCCGGCCGCCGAGGCCGTCGAGTACAAGGGCTACCAGATCGTTTCCGAACCGGCCGATCAGGGCGGCCAGTACCGGGTCAGCGGCTGGATTCGCAAGCCGGCCGCGGATGGGGGCGATGGACACCTGGACCACCGCTTCGAGCGTTCCGACCTGGTGCCCGGCCGCGAGGCGTGCGACCAGTTGATGGTGAGCAAGGCCCAGCGCTACATCGACCAGGTCGGCGACGAGATGTTCAAGCCGCGCTGATCGTCGTGCCAGGCAATCGACGGCGCCCAACCGGGCGCCGTCGATTTCCGTGGCTGCCGTACTCCCTTTGCGTAAGTGTCGTGGCGGTACCGTCTCGCTACACTTCGGGTATTCGTGAACTGCGGTTCAAGCTGACCTGGAGACGCCATGCGCCTGCTGCACCGTGCCTCGCCCTGGCGTGAACTCTTTGCCGCCGATAACCTGCCCGACCCCGCCAGCTTGCCGTCATTGCTGAGCCCCTTGCGCGATGCGTTGATTGAATTGGGTCCTGAACCCGGCCTGGCGGAGGCGCATGCCTGGCAAACCATTCTCGTGGAAGCGTTGAGCCGACTCGATCTGCCCGCCTGGCGTATCAGTCAACTCATCAGCGACCATAACGAGCTGCTCTATCGCCGTGCCATTCAGCTCTCTCTCAATGAAATGCAGGGTCAGGGCTGGGGAACCCCGCCAGCGGCATTCTGCGTGTTGACGCTGGGGTCCGGTGCGCGCCATGAGAGCCTGCTGGCACCGGATCAGGACAATGCCATGATCATTGCCGACTACCCGGATCGCCGGCATACCGAAATCGATGGATTCTTCCAGTCCCTGGGTGAGCGCTTCACGAGCCGGTTGGATGAGGCGGGTATCCCGCTGTGCAACGGGCACGTCATGGCACGCTGGCCGATGTGGCGAAAGCGGCTCTCCGAATGGTGTGAGCAGCTCTCTCTCTGGACGGCCGACCGGCGGGTCAAGCGTGTGCAGCAAAGCAATATCCTGCTCGACTTCCACCCCGTCCATGGTGATGCCGGGTTGGCCGGGTCATTGGCCGATCATGTGCAACGGTCGATGCCACGGGCCGGGTTGTTCCTTGACGAGATGGCCACGCTGCTCGATGAACTACCGGTTGCGCTGGATCGTTTTGGCCGGCTTTCCGGTGACGGTGAGGGAGCGCCCCACGAGGATGCGTTGAACCTCAAGCGACAGGGCGTGCTGCCCCTGGTCAATGCCGTGCGCCTGCTGTCGCTGCGTCACGGTGTTCGTCCGCCGGACACGCGCCTGCGGCTGGCGGCACTGGTGCTGAAGGAGGGGCTCGCCGCCAGCCAGGCGCGACGCCTGACAGCCGTGCTCGAGCGTTTTCAGGAGAGGCTGCTGCAGGCTCAGCAAGCCAGTCTCAAGGCGGGTGCCATTCCCGATGGATGGATCGACCTGTCTCGTCTCGATACGGATGAGCGCCTGCTGCTCCGTCAGGACATGCAGGCCATCCGCAGTCTGATCCGATTGGCACAGGCCTCGGTCTGACCACGGCTGGCGCGACGAGCGTTCCCGTCCCTGGGCACGCCGCCTGGCTGGTTCAGAAGGTTTCCCAATCCTCTTCGAGCTCGCGGCTGGCTTGTTGCCGCTTCGCCAGGCGCTTCGGCTCGGAGGGCGAACCGGCCGAAGCCGAAGCGGGCAGGGCGAGAGCGGGGCGCGTCCCCTCATGCGCGATCAATGGTTGATCATGACGTTCCTCTCCCAGCACGAAGGACGCCATCAGCTCATCCAGGCGACGAGCATTGTCCCGCATGGTAGCGGCGAGGCCGGCATTCTGGTTGACCATGGATGCATTCTGCTGGGTCATCATGTCCATTTCCGCCACGGCGGTATTGACCTGCTCGATGCCGGACGTCTGCTCCCGGGCGCCCGCCGTGATTTCGCTGATCACGTCCGAGACCTGAATGACGCTCTGGCGGAGCTCCTGTATTCGATTGGCCACACCCTGAACGATCTGGCTGCCTTCCTGGGTGTGTTTCACCGAGGTATCGATCAGGCCACGAATGTCCTTGGCCGCATCGGCGGAGCGGCTGGCCAGGTTGCGGACCTCTTGCGCCACCACCGCAAAGCCACGGCCGTGCTCACCGGCGCGGGCCGCTTCCACGGAAGCGTTCAGTGCCAGAATGTTGGTCTGGAAGGCGATCGAGTCGATCAGGCCGATGATATTGCTGATCTTGTTGGCGGATTCGTCAATGGCGGCCATCTTGGCCTGCATTTCCGTCATGGCGTCGCTGCCACGCTCGGCAACCCCGGCGGCATTGGTGGCCAGGCTGTTGGCCTGTTCGGATGCCTGGGCGGTGTGAGCCACGGTGGAATGGATTTCCTCCATGGAAGCCGACGTTTCCTGAAGATTGGCGGCTGCCTGCTCGGTCCGTGACGACAGCTCCTGAGTGCCGTCGGCCATGTCGCTGGCGCCGGCCAGAACGGTACGCGCACTGCCGCGCACTTCCTGCAAGGTGTGCTGCATGCGCTCGACGAAGCCGTTGAACTGGATGGCCAGCTCACCCACTTCGTCATGGCTATGGGCTGTCAGGCGACGGGTCAGGTCGCCCTTGCCCTGCGCAATGTCCGCCATGGCGTGTGCAGTCTGCTTGATGGGGGCCAGGGCCTTGCGGGCCGCGAGGCCAGCGATGGCCAGCAGCACGACCAGGGTCACGACACCGGCGAGCAGCAGCGAGACGAGCAGGTTGCTGGTGACGGTGGTAAAGATCGTATTGGGCACGGCGGCGGCCAGCGCCCAGCCGTCGGTCCCCGGGATCGGGCTCCATATCATGGTCACGCCGCCCTCGAGGGGGGACACGGCCTGGCCCATGCCGGCTTCGCCTTCCAGGATGCGCCGGCCCAGTGCATTGGCGCCCTGGTAGCCTGCCTGATCCGCTTCGGTGACATTCAGTGCCATGCGGATATCGGGGTCGGGGTGGGCGACGATCATGCCGGTGCTGTCGACCATGTAGCCGTAGCTGCCTTCGCCGACATTGATGGCAGAGGTGATATCGGACACGGCGGCCATTGACAGCGTGATACCCAGCAACCCGATCCGGTTCCCCCTGCTGTCAAAGATCGTTTCGGCAATGATGGCGGTTGGCTGCCCGCTGACGAGCGAGAGCACCGGGTCGGCCAGCAGCCGGTCGGAGGTGCCGTTCGTGACGAGGGCTTGGAAGTAGCCTCGACCGGAGATATCCGCCCTGGCGCCGGTATGGGTCATGGTATCGCCGCTGGCATCGGCGAAATAGAAAGACTCGATGGTGGCGTCGCCGGGGTGGCGGCTGGCCAGCCAGTCCAGGTGTGCTTCCGCCGGCACCGAATCGGCTAGCCGTTCGTCCTTGGCAAGGCCAGTCAGGAACATGCGGTAGCCTTCGATCCAGCGACCCACTTCGCTGGCCCGGGCCTCGACCTGCCTGGCGCTGGTGCTTTCCAGCATCGGTGGGATGGCACCGTTGAGCTGGGTATTGACGATCAGGCCGAGTGCGATGAACGCCACCAGCAAGGGAATGCCGATGGCTCCGAGCAGTTTCTGTGTCAGTGTCAAACGGGACAGTGCTTTCATCGTCTTGATCTCTATGTTGGGCTCTCTATGGCAGATGCGGGTGTCTTCCGACTCCCAGGCATGGCGCGGGCTCGGCGGCCGGCTGCAAGAGACCGGTCGCCCCGGCCGCAGCCGAGCGATGGGAAGCTGGAAGGTGTCTTGTCGTTATGGAACGGCGGGAGTGGGAGTGAGCGCTGCTGCTTGTGCCCTTGTGATCATCGGCAGTGGCACGAACGGCGTTAGGAACGAGGGGTGGGGCGGAAGCGGGCGTTGTCATGGTATTGGCGGGCGCTAGAGCGTATGGGCCATGATCGCCGCCGCCGCGTTGGTGGCTTCCTGGTAGATTCCCAGCAGGGTCGGGTTCAGCGCTGCGAGCTCTTCCTTCAGGACGATACGGCGTTCGACCCGCTTTACCAGGTGGAGGATCGTTCCGAGCGGGCCGGTTTCATGCAGCACCCCCATGCGGATGGCGTCGCTGACGCCCATGTGCTGCAGAAAATCGGCGGGTTCGATGCCCAGCAGCAGATCCGTGCCGGACAGCAGCCCGGCAAGATACCCCTCTTCCGCCTGCCTGGCGCTGCCGTGCTGCCGTTCCGCCAGCAGTTCACATGCCTTGGCGCGTGTCAGCACCAGGTTGGCATGTTCCAGGCGGCTGGTTTCGAGCAGGCCCAGGAGGATGACCCAGCGCTTCAGGTTGTCGAGCCCCAGGCGGGCAATGGCTTCCCGGATCGAACCGATGGTGCCTGCCCCTTGGTAGAAAGGGCTGTTCGCTATCCTGACCAGCTTGCAGGAAAGCTCCGGGTCGTTCGAGATGATGCGGCTTATGTGGGCCATATCGGGCTCAGGCTGATACAGCGTGCCGATCAAGCGAGCCGACCGCAGGGAGGAGGGCGTCGGTTTCTGGCCATGAATGAGCGTGGGCCTGGCGAAATAGTAGCCTTGAAAGAGGTCGAAACCTGCCTCTACATAGGCATCGCGTTCGTTCTCGTTCTCTATGCGCTCTGCCAGCCACATCACGTCCAGGTGCTGGAGCGTCGCCCTCTGGCGCATTGCCCGTTCCACGCTGGTGGTCGATATGTCCACCTTGATGATGGAAGCGAATGGCAACAGGGGGGCCCAGTGAGGGGAGAACTGATAGTCGTCCAGGGCGAAGCGAAATCCCTGGCGGTGCCAGTGCCCGATGCAGTCGAGGATCTCGGCGGTGGGTTCGATGCGTTCAACCAGCTCGATGACCACCTTCTCCGGTGGCACGGGAAGAAAGGCGCGGGAGAGCAGGAAGTCGGCGGAGACATTGATGAAGGCCGGCGCGCGGAAATGCTCCATCTGCTGGGTTATGCCGGCGCAGAGGTTGTAGAGCAGCTCGGTGGTGGCCCGGTATTCTCCCACTTCCAGGGCACCCTGCTGCCTGTCGTTGCGGTATAACAGTTCGACCCCACGAATACGTTGCCCGCGGTCGAAGATTGGCTGGGAGGCAAGCAGGGTGCTTTCGTTACCTCGCATCATTTTAGGGATCTCCAGCGTTGGCGAATCATTGACGAGCCCATCGCTCACTCTCCGCTCAGTCGCCGGCGCCCTTTCGACCCTGCTTTCCGAAGTGCCTCGTACTGCTGGATATCGTGGTATGCAACGTTACCAACGCTGCCAGTGCTTGCATATCTGGATGCTCCTTCCCGCGACGTTTGCGGCTTCGAGCTGCTATCCTTTGCAGCAGACACATAGCGGCTTGGCCAGATGGTGGCCGGATCGACGCCGATCGCCTCCGCGATGATCCGCTCCCCCTTCGGCCAGCGTCGGTCGAGCGCCACGGAAAGCGTGGTGGCGTGCTTGTAGCCGTAATGGGTTGCCAGCTTGCGAAGCGTCCACCCGGCCTTGCGCACCGCCGCTACGATGTCGGCGCGATGCCAGTCCTGCAGGGCTGGTTTTTTTGAGGTCTCGTTTTCATTCATGTGAGAACTGTAGTGCTCAATAGAGCTCTATTGCAACCCTTTAGAGAGCTTTTGTCAATTTTTGTTTCTCTATTGTGGTTGTTAAAGAGAAATATTTAGTCATGTCAATGGTTGGATCATCTATGACGGGTCAAGGCTTGGAAAATGCAAAGACCGGTGTCGAGGAGTGGAGCATCGATGCGTTCAGCGGCCGGCTCAGGCGGGCCATGGTGGACAGGACGCCATACTCCATTCAGAAGCAGACGGGCATTGCGCAAAGTCTTGTCAGTAAATACTTGAAAGGGCAGTCGACTCCAGGGGTGGACAAGCTGGTGTTACTGGCAAATACGCTGGGTGTCTCGGTGGCGTGGCTGGCGGCGGGCGTGGGCCCGGTCGATGAGACGCCGCCCGGGCTCCGCCCGGTCGGGAAGGAACCCGGGCGCAAGGAGGGAACGCGCAGGTGCCCCGTGGCCGACCGCTGGCGAACGGCCGCATCACGGGGGGCTTCCCGGCCGGCAGAGGCGTTGACGCCCGAGTTCTATGCCGTGCTTGCCGCACCGCTGATCCACCACACCAGCGCGGCCGAGGAGCGCAAGGCGGTGATGCGCCTGACACTGGAAATCCTGGAGGCCATTACCGGCAACGATCGCGATATCCTGAACAGGATGACGGAGGAGGACCTGGAACACCTGGTTCGCATCGCCGCGCGGCTCAGCGTGATCACGGCGGAGATAGAAGAGGGGGGCGGCAAGGAGCGGTAATCGCTTCGCCCGACTTTTCTCGCGCTGCCGTATCGCCGGCCTCGTCGGTCGTCAATCGCCGACTTTTTGCACAAAACCTGGCTCGCGGCCGTCCATGGCACTGGGCAGTTCCATCACCAGGCAGGCACCCTGAAGCTGGGGCGCATCCTCTACCCATAGCCGGCCGCCAAGATGTGACACGATGCCCCGGCTGATCGGAAGTCCCAGGCCGCTACCTCTGGGGCGTCCCTTGGCCTTGCCGGCGTTTCCGCTGAATCGCTTGATCTGATGAAACTTCTCGAAGACGCGTTCGCGCTCGTCCCCGGCGATACCCGGGCCGTTATCCTCGACGCTCAGGCGGAAGTGTCGCTTATGGGGGGCGAGGTGCAGACGAACCCTGGGGTCGTCGTCATCGGCGAACTTGCCGGCATTGTCGAGCAGGTTGATGATCACCTGCTCCAGGCGGTCCGGGTCGCCGATGACAGGTGCCTCGTCGACATCGATATCGACCACCAGGGTGACGCCGCGATCTTCCTGGAGACGATGAACCGCATCCACGCTATGACGAGCGAGTGCCACCAGATCGAGCTTCTGGGGGGTCAAGGTGAGTCGCCCGCTTTCGAGACGTGCCAGGTCGAGAATCTCTTCGATCAATCGGGAGAGGCGCTGACTTTCCAGCACGACCACCTCGAGAAAATGGATGCGCTTCTCTTCCGGCAGGTCCTTGCCATCGCGCAGGATCTCGGCAAACGCACGTATCGAGGTGAGAGGTGTCCTCAACTCATGGCTCACCATGGCCACGAACTCGTCCTTGAGCCTGTCCAGTTCGCGTAGTCGTTCGTTGGCCGCGCGCAGTTCCTCGCCGATTCGCGCCAGCTCATTGGATTTCTGCTCGAGCCGCCGATTGTATTCCAGGGTCTGGGAAGTGGTATCGAGAATACTCAGGATCGATTCCAGGTCCAGGGCTTCACCACGTACCACCGAATTGATCAGCACCCTGGCCGAGGCGCTTCCCAGCGCCCCCGACAGGGCCTGTTCCGCCCGGGCAATCAGAGATGGCGGCGCGGGGTCGGCATCGGCCAGGCTGCCATTGCCCTGGTCGCTCAAGATCCTGGCGGTGGCGACGGCGCCCAGGTAACGGCTGAGCAGGCTGCGCAGTTCGCCGCAGGTGGTCTGGCCGCGCCAGAGTGGCGTGTGCTGCAGCCCCGGGTTCATGGCATTGGTAAACAGGGCCGCCTGGGTCTGTTCCAGGGGAGTCTGGCGGGTGAACAGCGACACGCCGACCAGGATGCCGACGTTGGCCAGCAGGCTCCACAGCAGTGAATGGGTATAGATGTCCCAACCCTCGAGACCGAACAGCGCATAAGGGCGCAGCCACTCGATGCCCCAGGGACCCAGGGTCAGGAAGTCGGCGTCGAGCCAACCGGACTGGGCGAAGCCCGGCAGCAACAAGGTGTACACCCAGATCAGGAAGCCGGCAATGAGGCCCAGGCTGGCACCGACCCGGGTGGCGCCCCGCCAGTACATGCCGATCAGCATGGCGGGCGCGAACTGGGCGGCGGCGGCGAAGGAGACCAGACCGATGGTTACCAGGCTGTAGGAGTCACCGATCAGCGCATGATACAGGTAGCCCAGCAGCAGGATCAGCACGATGGCGATACGGCGAATGCCCAGCAGCCAGCCCGCCAGTTCCCCCTGGGAGCTCAGGTGCAGGCGCTTCGAGCGCAGCAGCAGCGGCATGATCAGCTGGTTGCTGACCATGGTGGAAAGGGCGATGGTCTCGACGATCACCATGCCGGTGGCCGCGGAGAGCCCGCCGATGAAAACCAGGAGCGGGATGCCTTCCAGCCCCGCAGAAAGGGGAAGCGTCAGGACGAAGCTGTCGGGATCATGATTGCCGATCGGCAGCAGCAGGCCGGCCATGGCAATGGGGATCACGAACAGGTTGATGGCGACCAGATAGAGCGGAAAAAGCCAGCTGGCGCGCTTGAGATGGCGTTCGTCCACGTTCTCGACCACCAGCACCTGGAACTGGCGTGGCAGGGTAAGGAAGGCAAGGAAAGCCAGCACCAGGGTGCCGACCCAACCCGTGGCCCCACCCGGAACCGCATCCAGCCCCAGGGCGCCAACCAGCTGCGGACTATCGGCGACCTGGCTGAAGAGATCCACCGGGCCATTGAACAGCACGAAGACCACGAACACGCCAATGGTGAGGAACGCGACCAGCTTGACCAGCGATTCGAAGGCAATGGCGGCCACCATGCCCTCGTGGCGTTCGCTGGCATCCAGGTGTCGGGTGCCGAAGAGAATGATGAAGACTGCCAGCACCAGCGCCACCCAGAATGACTTGTCGACCCAGAAGCTCTCTTCGGCCAGACGCAGCTCGGCGGCCTCGGGATAGTTGACCAGCACCGCATGGCTGAGCGTGATGGCCTTGAGCTGCAGGGCGATATAGGGGGTAATGCCGATCAAGGCGATCAGGGCGACGAGAGCGCCGAGACTCGAACTCTTGCCATAGCGCGCACTGATGAAGTCGGCGATTGACGTGATGCGCTGGGTACTGGCGATACGCACCATCTTGCGGATCATGAAGGGGGCCATGAGCATGGCCAGGGTCGGGCCCAGGTAGATCAGCAGGAAACTGGGGCCGAACTCGGCGGCGCGCCCGACGCTGCCGTAGAAGGTCCAGGCGGTACAGTAGACGGCGATGGACAGGGCATAAACCGTGGGCGAGCCGATGATGGAGCGGCCCTGCTCGGCACGTCGGTCGCCCCAGGCAGCGATCACGAACAGCAGGGCCAGGTAGCCGAAGGCAACCGTCAGCACCACCGCATCGGTTCTCATTGCGTCAGCCGTCCTCTCGCTGGTGCTCCATCAGCCAGGCTCCCAGCGCAATCACCAGACCCCAGACCACGAACAGGTAGAGCGGCAGCCAGGAGGCGCCCGCCTCGGGTGGGCGATCGAAGATCAGGACCAGCGGCGGCGAAAAGACCAGGGTCGCAAGGGCGATGAGGGCGATGAGACGCGCATGGTGTCTGGGGGCGCTCAAGTGCAGGCATCCTCCTTGTCGAAAGCACTGGCCTGAAGCGCCAATGCCTGCTCCAGGGTCTCGATGCCACGCGCCTCTAGCCGCGGGAGGAGTGCCAGCCACAGCTCGGCCGTCACCCTGGCATCCCCCAGCGCGGTATGGCGTGTGCCGGGAGGGAATGACAGATCATAGCGTTCCGCCAGGGTATCCAGGTCATGCCCATCCAGGCTTTCATCGAGGGCCCGGGAAATCAGCAGCGTATCCAGCACGGGCATGTCGAAGGTGACGCTGGCGCCGGGAGGTTGCAGGGCCAGCAGGTCGAAGGCGGCGTTATGGGCCAGTACGACGGCATCACCGATATAGTCGCGGAAACGCGGCAGCATGACCGGCAGGGGAGGCGCCCCGGCAACGTCACTGTCGGTGAGGCCATGAATGGTGGTGCTGGCGGGGGGAATCGGCCTGCACGGATCCACTCGCACATCGAAGACCTCGCTTGCCAGCAGTCGTGCATTGACGATACGACAGGCACCGATGCTGATCACCGTATCGCCCCGACGCAGCTCCAGGCCGGTGGTTTCGGTGTCGAAGGCGACGACCTCCAGGGCACGCAGGGGACAGCGTGCCAGTTCGGTATCCGGTGGCGGCAGGTCGGCGATGCCGAAGTCATGAAATTCCGGCCGCGGCGGGGTCTGGATGCGTGGCGCGCCGACCCGTTCCACGGAGGGTAGCGGTAACCGCAAGCGCGCATGCCGGCCATCCGAATCGGCCAGGCTCCAGGCATCGCTGGCGTGCTGGCGGAGCAGGTCACCCACTCGCGGCGATAACGGTAGGGTGTCAAGCCGTTGTTCGCTCCAAGCCGCCAGCTCATGCTGGGAGAGCGGTACGCCGGGCCAGACCAGGTCGAGATAGACGCGCCGATTCCCCAGAAGCATCTCGCCTTCGAAGGAGGGGGTGCCGGCGTGTGCCGCCAGGCGTTCCAGAAGGGATTCCAGCAGTGCCAGCAGCGCCGGAGCATCACCCTTGAACCAGGCTGGCATGCCGATGGGAAGAACCATGACGGAATTGTCCCTGAGCCGCTCGTTCAATGATTGCCACAGGTCGTTGGACCATAGCGGTACCAGGCGTTCCCCCTGTTGCTGCATGTCCTCGATGAGTGTGCCGAGGCTTTCGATGCCCTGGCCCAGCAAGCGGCTCTCTTCGTCGATCACCGCCTCGAGTCGATCCCGGAGACGGTCGTCGAGCCGCCCCGCGTGTCGTGCACTGCTCAGCGCCTCGGCGGCACTGCTCAGGCTGGCACCGTGGCGGCGCAACGGGGGCAGCATGTCCGCCAGCCCGGCCCTGGCACCCATCTCGCTGGTCCAGGCGGCCGTGGCATCGGTCAGGGTCAGCAGGGTTTCACCATTACTGTTCGGTACCCGGCGCAACACGACGTGAAGCCAGCGTTCGTTACAGGGAATCAGCAGCTCACGGGGAGAACCGTTATCAGGCAACTGGCTCAAGGCATCCTGAAGGCTCGACACCGGCAGCAGCGTATCCAGCCGCTTTCCGAGCCCCAGGCCGGGATGATCCTCGAACAGTGTCTCGGCCGCCTGGTTGAACAGCAGGAGGCGTCGGTGATGATCACTGAGCAACAGCGGTGTATCGAGCACCTGCAGCAGGGTTTCGAGCTCCTGGCGGATGCGTGCCGCACTTCGGGCGCCTTCGGCGTGGGCGGTGGCCAGGCGCTGACGGTCGCCGCGCCAGGCTTCGCGCACCCGCATCAGGTCGGGGCCGAGGCCACGCAGCCAGCCTTCGGGGGGATAATCCTCCCGGGCATCCGGGTTGGCGACGAGTCGTGCGAGCTGCACCTGCAGGTGTCGCAAGGGGGTGAACAGCATGCGTTCGAGCAGCAGGCCCACCAGGAAGATGGTGCCGCCACCGGAGAAGCAGCCCAGCCACAGGACCAGGCGAGCCAATCCTTGAGGCTGGAACAGGCTATCCAGCCAGGCGGCGAAGATGGCCCCGCCAAGGAGACTGATACCGCTAAGCAGCAGCCATAGGCCGATCAGACGCTGGCGCCTGGGCAGTTTGCGCCCGATCATCACGCATCCTCGGCCAGCAGGGACTTGACCTTTTCGACCAGTGCCTGGGTGGAGAACGGCTTGGTGACGTAGTCGTCGGCACCCAGGGCCAGCCCCTTTTCACGTTCCACTTCCCGGCCGTGGGCGGTCAGCATGATGATGGGAAGCCGGGCATGCCGTGGGTCGTTGCGCAACTGCTCGAGTACATCGAAGCCGCTGATGCCGGGCAGGCTGATATCCAGCAGGATCAGGTCGGGTGGAGCATCCGCGACTCGAGCCAGGGCGCCTTCGCCATCTTCGGCGGTGACGACATCGAAGCCGGCCTGCTGCATCAGGAATTCCAGCGACAGTACGATGTTGGGTTCATCGTCTACCACCAGCACCTTGGCCATGGGTTACTCCTTTATCCAGGGTTTTTTATGCGTTGTTGCTGGTCAGTCTAGTGGGCGCGGCAAGGCGGGCAAAGACGACCTTGGCAGGAGATGGCAAGCCGGCGCGGCAATTTCGTGTCAGCGCGACGGCTCGCGTCGTGCGGTGGAGCAGGGTGGCGAGTGCCCGATCGATTGCCTCGTTGGGCTAGCGGCTTTCATCGCCATTTTCCGGCTTGCGGAATTTCGGGCCGAAAGGACCAAGCCACAGCCAGACCTGAAGAACCACCAGCACGGGCAGCAACCAGGCCGGCGCTCCGGTGGTCGACGCCAGGACATGGAATATCAGGTAGGCGGTAAGGCCGGCGATCAGGCCCACGACAGGAAACATGAAAGGACGCTCGTAGCCCGGCCGTCGAGTCAGCCGGAACAGGGACCCGGTGAAAGCGCCGAACGTTGTCGCCATGGCGAGGGGAAGCAGAATGTCTTGCATGGAAGCCTCGCTGTTCTGCAAGCAGGTTTGCCGTTGCAGGCAGCGTAACGTGTTCGCCATTGCGAGGACATTAAGACCTTGGACTACGGTCGGTCTGAAAAATGTCTGCAGCGGTTTTTCCACCCCTGTCGGAGCGCCCGGTTCGACGCCTCGGCGAAGGCCGCTGTGCTGGCGGTTATCGCCAACGAAGGGCAACCCCGCGGTCGCGAGCTGAAGCTGGCTCCTACAGCTGTTTTTTCCACCCTGTTGGAGCGCCGCTTCGCGTCGCGACTGGCGCCGCAGGCGCCTCGGCGAAGGCCGCTGTGCTGGCGGTTATCGCCAACGAAGGGCAACCCCGCGGTCG